>NZ_JBSGRD010000018.1:0-131678 GCF_053606205.1 Streptomyces sp. NPDC055239
CAGGTGCAGTTCGTCCCACACGCCGACCTCGTTCCACGCGGCAAGGCGCCGCCTGCATGTCATCCCCGAGCCGAAGCCCAGCTCCTGGGGCAGGTGCTCCCGCTGAATGCCGGTATGCAGCACGAACAAGATCCCGCACAAAGCCTGCCGGTCCTGGACCCGCGGTCTGTCCTCCACCAGCTTCGGACCCGGCTGGGGCAGCAACGGCACGATGAGCGACCACAGTTCGTCCGAGACGATCCACGGCCGCGAATCCCTCCTACCCACGACAACAACGATCGACTAAGCCGACAGCCACACGATCACAGCTTCTGTTAGGGCCTCTTGGGGAGGCTGCCCAGCACACTGGTCGGCGTCGGTGGTCTGGCACTACCGGGCGAAGAGGGCGCTCACGGTCTTGCCGCCGGGCGGTCGCGGGGTCACTGCGGTGGCGCGGGCGAGGCGGTTGACCATGGACCAGCCGAATCCTCCGGTGCCGTCGTTCAGGTCCGGGGTTCGCATGCGCGGCACTTGCGGGCTGCGGTCGTGCACGGCCACCTCGATGCTCTCTGGGTGTGCGGTCAGCTCCAGGGTGCAGGTGCCGCCGCCATGGCGCAGGGCGTTGGTGACGAGTTCTGAGACCGCCAGGATCACTGTGTCGGCAGCATCGGCCACGACCGCCGGTCGTTGGAGCCTGTCGAGGAATTCCCGGGCGCTGCCGCGTGCGCCGGCGATGGATGTTGCGGAGCGGATGCCTGCGACGTCGATGCTCATCGTGCCCATGAGGGTCACCTTCGTCTCTGGATCGTCATTGCCGGGTCGTGCCTGTCCGGTGCGCTTGCCCGGGTCTGCGGCCCCTAATCCAGCTATGACGACCTCGCGCCCGCCTCCCATCGCTGTTCGAGGTCGATTACCTCACTGTCGAACACGCGGAAATCTATGGTGGCTGGAGTAGACATTGGGTGGTGGTGTGGCTATGGTTTCTCTCGTAGCCCAGAGAGACAGCAAGGCCTGGCAGAAACGAACTGCCGGGCAGCAGTAAATGCAGGACGGTCCGGTGGTGGAGTACCGAAGCCAGGGTTGTGCAGGACGGTGACGGGGCTGGCGACCGGACCGGGTGGCCCGCCGTGATCAGGGGCCGCCGTGAGCAGGACCGCAGTTCGGTAAGTGCAGTTCGCGGTACCCAGCAGTGAAAGTGAGCAGCACCTCGGTGAAGGCGTCGACTGCGGGCGCGCGCACCGGGAGGTTCGGCAGTGGGGTTCTAAGCCAGAGCGGATGCGGGAGTGGCGACGGGGCTGGCTGCCGGAGAGTGACGCTTACTCAGGTCACCAGCAGTTCGCATCACCAGTAGTACTAGCAGTGCGCAGTTTCTGTTCGAGAAGTGGTTGATCAAGAGGGAAAGAACGGAGGAGCCGAGCGCCATCAGGATCGCCCGGGCGGACGTCTTGAGCCCGGGTACCGCAGGACATCGATAGTGAGGTGGTCTCCGGTCAAGCAACCGCGATCCCAGCAGTCCCGACAGCATCTCGGTCGGGTCAGCGGAAACAGAAGGCCGACGCGGTAATAGGGTCGGCAGATGGTGTAGCAGTTCCTTCGGGGCCCGGGTGCCACACAGCACCCGGGCCCCTCCACGCGTTCCATAGAGAGGTGCAATGACAGCAGACGCTTCGTTCGGCCGTCTCGATGACGACGATTACCCCGCCTACACCATGGGCCGGGCCGCCGAGATGCTCGGCACCACCCAGGGCTTCCTGCGCGCCATCGGCGAAGCCCGCCTGATCACCCCGCTGCGCTCCGAGGGCGGACACCGGCGCTACTCCCGCTACCAACTGCGCATCGCCGCCCGCGCCAGGGAACTCGTCGACCAGGGCACCCCCATCGAGGCCGCCTGCCGCATCGTCATCCTCGAAGACCAGCTCGAAGAGGCTCAGTGCATCAACGCCGAATACCGCCGAGCTGCTGGATCAGCGAACCCGACGGCAGCGGGCTAATACGGCTGAGACCGGAGGCGTAGGACCGGGCCCGCCTGAGTGGTCACGCCGTGCGCCGGTGGCCGGTCATCGCCCATGCCTGCATGGCGCCGATGCGCACGGGGCAGATGAACAACGCCGCGATCCCCTGTGGCCGTACTGATCGTGAAGGCCATGGTCGGCGATAGCGGCCGCGTCACACGCTACGTTGCATTCTGGGTGGCCCAATATCTGTGACCGCGGGATGAGAGTTCAATGCGCCGCGCTGGCAGTGTGTTTGCCGCGATGAAGGGAGTGGAATTATCGACCGTACGCGGGCCGCTACCGCATGCTACTGTCGGTCTTAGTTGCAGTAGTGGTTCCCAAAAACTTCAACGCTTTTGTCGCTGTTTTTAGCCGCAGGAAGTGTTTTGTATTTCCGGTAGTTTTCCGGGTGGGGCATCATCTCGGCGACCCGGTATCCGTAGATTGCGGGTCCCGGCGTACTGCCCCACAAGGAGATATGACATGGCGTCTGGCACTGTGAAGTGGTTCAACGCGGCCAAGGGCTTCGGCTTCATCGAGCAGGACGGTGGCGGCGCTGACGTGTTCGCCCACTTCTCGAACATCGCCGCCCAGGGCTTCCGTGAGCTCGAGGAAGGCCAGAAGGTGAACTTCGACATCGCCCAGGGCCAGAAGGGCCCGACGGCCGAGAACATCGTTCCCGCCTGACGCTGACGCGCACTTTGTAGCTGGGGCCCGCATCCCTCGGGGTGCGGGCCCCAGCTACGGACATTCCCCGGGGCTTACCTCGTGGGACACTGGCGCCCGCAGGTCCCTCCGGGGATGCTGGCCTCTTTGAAGCTGCACCCGTAGATGTCCGGTATTTCACGTCCGTATGACGTCACATTTCATCGCCTGCACTTGCATGCACCGCATCCATTGCAGGCTGGATCTGCTTTCGCATTTCGTTCGGCCCGTTCTTGTGATTCCCTGCGCTGTTTTTCGTGCTGCGAGAATTCCTTGATGCGTGCCGTGTCAAGGAAGGTTCTGAATGAACCCCTCACGTACGAACGACCGTTCTTCCCGCGCACGCAGCCGTATTGGCGCGCCTGCTTCTGGCTCCGACGCCGGTTCGCACCGGGGCAGCCGCTTCGGCGCCCCCGCCCCGCGCCGTTCCGGAGGCCCGAGCCGCCCGGGAGGCCACGGTCGCCGGCACGCAGTAGCCCAGGGCGAGTTCGCCCTGCCGAAGACGATCACTCCCGCGCTGCCCGCTGTCGAGGCGTTCGCCGATCTCGACATGCCCGAGCGGCTGCTGGCCTCGCTCACTGCGCACGGCATGCGCGTTCCGTTCCCGATCCAGGGGGCGACGCTGCCCAACACCCTCGCGGGCCGCGACGTACTCGGCCGTGGCCGTACCGGCTCGGGCAAGACCCTCGCTTTCGGCCTGGCTCTGCTGGCCCGCACCGCCGGACAGCGCGCCGAACCCGGCCAGCCGCTGGCTCTGATCCTTGTGCCGACGCGTGAGCTGGCGCAGCAGGTGACCGACGCACTGACGCCCTACGCCCGCTCGGTGAAGCTGCGCCTGGCCACCGTCGTCGGCGGCATGTCGATCGGCCGGCAGGTCAGTGCCCTGCGCGGTGGAGCCGAGGTCGTCGTCGCGACGCCCGGCCGGCTCAAGGACCTCATCGACCGCGGCGACTGCAAGCTGAACCAGGTCGGCATCACCGTCCTGGACGAGGCCGACCAGATGGCCGACATGGGCTTCATGCCCCAGGTCACCGCGCTGCTCGACCAGGTGCGCCCCGAGGGCCAGCGGATGCTGTTCTCGGCCACGCTCGACCGCAACGTCGACCTGCTGGTGCGCCGCTACCTCTCCGACCCGGTGGTCCACTCCGTCGACCCGTCGGCGGGCGCGGTCACCACGATGGAGCACCACGTGCTGCACGTGCACGGCGCGGACAAGCACCGCACGACGACCGAGATCGCGGCCCGCGACGGCCGGGTGATCATGTTCCTGGACACCAAGCACGCCGTCGACCGGCTCACCGAGCACCTCCTGAGCAGCGGCGTCCGCGCCGCGGCCCTGCACGGCGGGAAGTCCCAGCCGCAGCGCACCCGGACCCTGTCCCACTTCAAGACCGGCCATGTGAAGGTGCTCGTGGCGACCAACGTGGCCGCACGCGGGATCCACGTCGACAACCTCGACCTGGTCGTGAACGTCGACCCGCCCACGGACCACAAGGACTACCTCCACCGCGGCGGCCGTACGGCACGCGCGGGAGAGTCCGGCAGCGTCGTCACCCTGGTCACACCCAACCAGCGCCGCGACATGACCCGCCTGATGGCCGCCGCGGGCATCACCCCGCAGACCGCCCAGGTGCGCTCCGGAGACGAGGAGTTGAGCCGCATCACCGGCGCACAGGCTCCCTCCGGCATGCCCGTGACGATCACCGCGCCGGTGGCCGAGCGGCCCAAGCGCAGCTCGGCTTCCCGCGGTCGACGCAGCCCCGCCTCGGCTGCCCGGCGCGCCATGGTGCGGCAGTCATCCCTCGACGCGGCGGCCTAGAACCCTTGATCAGGAAACTGTCCCATCTCTGCAGGAGACACATTTTGACGCTGGTTCAGATGCAACCCCGCCCGGCGAGTGCCACTCCCGTGCTCAGGACGGTGGCGGACACCATGGATACGGGCGGACCGCAGGTCTGCGACGACATGACCATCGAAGTGGCTCTCTCCGTCATGGCCAGCGCTCATACCGAGCACCTGCTCGTCTGCGACAACGACGGCCTGTGCACCGGCCTTGTCACCCAGGCCCAGCTGATCGCCCTCCGTGACGACTCCGCATACACCGACCGGGTCCAGTTGCGCGACATGCTCGACAACCGCGGCCCGTTCACCTCACCCGTGACCACAGTCGCCGAAGCCCAGGACGCAATGCACGGCCACCGGCTCGGTGCGCTGCCGGTCGTCGACGAGCAGGGCAGCGCTCTGGGCGTCCTCGCCCTTGCCCGCTGAACCGCCTCACCAACGCAGAGCCATCCCCGTCTTCTCTCCGTGAGGCATCATGCGCTGTGTCATCGCCCGCTTCCCGTTCGACCTCACCAAGAGCGGCGTCCTGGAGTCCATGAAGGGCATCAAGCCCGAACCGGTCATCGGCGAGTCCGTGATCATCGGCCGCCGCACCTACCCCGTCAAGCAGGTCGGACAGGTC
Organism: Streptomyces sp. NPDC055239; assembly: GCF_053606205.1. Taxonomy (NCBI): domain Bacteria; kingdom Bacillati; phylum Actinomycetota; class Actinomycetes; order Kitasatosporales; family Streptomycetaceae; genus Streptomyces; species Streptomyces sp. NPDC055239. The sequence goes on from NZ_JBSGRD010000018.1 coordinate 5,143, forward strand.
ATCACACGCCAGGACCGTCGCGATTTCAGCGCCGGAGAAATCCTCCGGGCCATGGGCAGACTCGGCTTCACCTGCCCCGGCGCTCCCCGCACCGCCGCGCCCAAGCGCGTCCTCAGCCCGCTCCAACAGGCTTCCGCGATGCTCGGTACCACTGCCGCCGTCTGACCAGCGGGCAGGGGGAGCCGCCACCAAAGCAACAGGGAGGGTCCGACCGGCAGGTGCCGGTCGGACCCTCACCACGTGACGAGAGGTTCAAGTGCACAGCGGTACATCCCGCTCGTCTTTGGGATCCCACCGCCCCGCCAGTAGACGTCGACGAGTTGCAGGATTCTGATGTGGTCCCACCCGTGTGCGGCGAGTCGTTCCGGGAGCGCCAATGCGGGGGTGGCGCGGATGAGTAGACGTTGGGGTGTCCTGCTCGAAAATACGATTCACGGTTGCGGCCCGCGCGTTTGTTGATCCCGGCGATGCGGCCTCGACTGGTCTGCGACGATGCGCGGATGTCGCTGTCGGTCACGCTCGTTCGACGCTGCTTCTGACGGAGCGTGGGGTGGTCGTTCTGGATCAGATAGCGCGGGGCAATCGACTTGTCGGGCTTGGAGGTTGTCCTCTGTGGTGAGGCGGAGTCGTCGCTTGCCGCAGCACAGGGCGGCTGCCAGGCCGAGGAAGGCCAGGTAGTTGGGGGGTTGGCGTTCGTAGCGGGGGCTGAGTCTGTAGAGTCATCGCCGCAGGTAGGGGACGTCGTAGACCTTATCTGCGTGGAGGCTATGGGGCTTGGAGTAGCGGCCTCGGTGGGGATCGTGTTGCGTTTGGAGTCCCGCCACCATCGGCTTCAGTCCTTCGCTGTCGTGGACGTTCGCCGCGGAGATCCCGACGACCAGGGACAGTCCTCTCGCGTCCGACAGGGCTGGAGCACGGCTTCGTGCGGCCGGCCCCAGAAACCGGCTCTGGACTAGATCAGGAACCGCCGATGGGCAGCCGACTTCGAGATCCCAGAGCAGGGCGGCAGCTGCCGCCAGGCATATCCGCTGACCAGCACATAGATGATCGCGGCGAACAACGTCTCATCAGGCGTATCCGGCGTCCCTCCACCTTGCGGGCGCGCTCTCGACGGCGGGAGCAGCGGCTTCACGATCTCCCACAAACCATCCGGAACAATCCAACTCCACGTCGCCTGCCTGGCCCATGCTGAGGTACTACTCCGCCTCACCACATAGGACAACGTCTAAACACAACCGGGGCAGCGCGCCAGGGATGCCTCTGCCGTCACCGTCTGCGCAGCCGCCAGGTGGTGAACAGGGTTCCCGTGGCCACCAGCAGGGCTGCGGCAAGGCCCAGCCACAGTCCGGTGGTGCTTCCGGTCTCGGCCAGTTCGTTGGGGTCCGGCGGTGACGTCGGCTTGGTCGGTGCGGGCTCACTGGGAACCGGCTCGCTGGGCGTGGGCGTGGGCGTGGGTGTCGGGGTGGGGGTTGTGCTGGGGCGGTCGGTGTTCGTGACGGTGCAGGTCACCGCTGCTCCGGCCGGAACAGTCACCTTCCCGTCGCTTGCCGGCAGGGCGCCACTGGATGCCCGGCATGTCCATGCGCCGGCGTCGTAGCCTTCTGGTCCCTTCGACTCGGACAGCGTGTACGTGCCCGCTTCGATGTCCACGTCTGTCACCTCAGAGGTGCCCGTGACGCCGGACAGGTCGTCCGGGCCGTTTGCGGCGAGGGTCCAGTCGGAGGAGGAGGCGGTGCCCTGGTGTTTGTTCACCACGTCCTTCACCAGGGTCAGGCGGGCGTTGCAGGTGATCTGGTTCTCCACGGTGAACGTGTTGTGTTCCGCGCTGAGTTCGGCGTCGTAGGGCAGGGATTCGTCGACCGTGGCGCCGTTGGCGGAGACCAGACGGCTGTCGTCGAGCTCGCAGGAGGCGGGCAGCGTCGGGGTTTCGGCGATCGTCGCCGTGTCGCCGACGGTGTAGCCCTCCCGCGTGGCGCCCCAGTCCTGGTCGGAGGCAGCCGCACCGGCGGGGCCGGTGAGCGTCAGGTTTGCGTCGAGGCCGTCGGGGCGGTCGGCGTGATCGTAGGTCGTGCCGTCCACCGTCCACTTCTTGTGGACGGTCAGGTCCGCGCTCTGCGCGGGCCGGTTGTAGATGACGCAGCTGATGGCCGACAGGCGCGGGACGTCCACGGTGAAGCCGGGAGCCTTGCTTGTCCCGGTGTTGGTGACTTTCACCGCCGAGCCGTCGTCGAGATTGGTGCACACCGCGTTCTTCCCGGCCTGTGTGACCAGGGAATGGTTCGGCTTTTGGGACTCGGCGACCGTGACGTCCGCGTCGGGGACAGTGGCCGGGAACGTCGGCTTGAACACGACGCCGCCGGTGTTGTCGTCCGTGGTGGTCTGGGTGTCCGGCAGCCCGCCGACCCCGACCTCGGTGGTGGACGCGTCGAACTGCCAGCCCTTGCCGGCTGGTTCGGCTCCCGTCACGTCCTCGCCCGCCGTGGTCGCGGGCACGATCTGCTTGATGACGGACAAGGTGCCCTCGCAGCGGGTGAGCGCCATGTTCCGCAGGGCCTGTCCGGCCGCGGAGAAGTCGGTGGTCTGGTAGTAGTCGGCGGTCGCCGGGTTCGGGTTGGCCTCGTCGAACGCCGTCTCGCCCGAGATCGCTTTCAGGTTCAGCCCGGAGACTCCCTCGACGCCCTTGCCGACCCCGACCGCGACGACGCGCGAGCCCTTCGCCTTGACCGCGTTGGCGGCGAAGACGCCGCCCTCGACGTCGGCGAAGTGGGTGTTGGAGCCGTCACCGGTGGCGGGCTTGCTCCAGCGGGTGGGGTTGCCGTCGGTGAGCACGACGACCATGTCGTAGACCGGGTCCGCCTGGGCGACCGCGTTCAGTCCCTGGTCCCAGTTGGTGCCCGAGCCGAGCGTCCAGTTCGCGTACAGGTCCTTGAAGGCGTTCGCGCCCGCCTTTGTGGACACCGGCATCGGGCTCGGGTGGTTGGTGGTGCCGGTGCTCGGTGAGTTGCGGTCGAAGGAGAAGAGGGCGAGTCGTGAGGGTGTGCCGGTCAGCGTGTCCGTCAGCTGGTCGGTCGCCTGCTTGAGCTGGGGCAGTGCGCTGCCGACCGACGCCGACAGGTCCAGCACCACGGCCACGTCCAGACCGCAGGACTGTGGCAGTTCCGGATTCGTACGCGACTGCTGCCAGACGCCGCCGGAAGCGACGTACGGGCTCGACGACCAGGCCGTGCTCTTCATGAAGTCGCTGGACGAGGAGTACGTCTGACCACCCGCCAGCGCAGGCGTTTGGAACTGGTACCTCGATTCCACCGACCCCGAGCCACTGCCCGAGCCGGTGCGCAGGCTCGGGTTCATGAACCACCCGGACGGCACACCCCCGTCGACCTGCCGCACCCAGAACCGCTGTCCCGTGTTGGCTCCGCCGCTCGCGGTGTCCGGCACCGTGAAGCTGCAGTCCCCGTCGGCATCGGAGGTGCAGCGCCCCCACCCGCCGCTAACGGGCGTGGCGGCGCTCTCGCTGGCGTAAAGGGCCAGCCGCACGCCCGCGAGCGGTGCCACAGTGGCGTCACCGTCGCGATCGCCGCCGGTCTTCACTGTGACGACGGAGCTCGCGGCGGAGGGGGCGGGGATCTCCGCGGCGGCACCCACCGCAGCGGACGAGCTCCCCAGCACGAGTGCCAGGGCGATGAACCCGACCCTGGACATATAGCCCCACCGGGGCGGCCGGGATGAGCGGTTGCCTTGATGCCTCATGAACGGGCTCCCTGAGATGACATGCACCGAAGCCGAACTTTATAAGATTAGTTACATATGTCTGCTTTAGGGTGATTGGCATGTCGCCTGGGGCGAGCCTGGCTTCGCCAGGGGCCGGCACTGATCGAAGTCGAGTGGCACGGTCTCGGCCGGGGCACCAGGCTGTCGCCGACCCATCCGCCCAAAACCCGTCGCAGAAGGCTGCGTTCAGGCGAGGCAGGGCCGTATCTCTGGTGGCCCTGATCACGTTGCCAGGGCAAGGTTGTACATGCGGTGACGGCCCGGACGGCGTGATGGAGACCGTCGCCCCGTTGTCGGCAGTCGCGGAAAACCTTGAGTTCTTCATCGCGGCAAAAGTGTGCTCGGCGGGGGCGCGGACTCCGCGGTGGTCGGCGTTGTCAGCCTCTTTCCCCCCATGGCTGGCGGTGGCTGCCCACGGAAGGAGGCCGGGAAGAAACACCTACTCAACCCGTCGAGCAGTGCATCGGCCTCGACGTTCCATGACGGTCCGCCGACGGAGTCGGTGGACCGTTTTCGTGCCGTGGGTCGAGGGTGCGCATGCCGAAGATCCGATTGTCGCCTCGGGGCGGCGCCGGGTTCCACTGGTCCGGGTGGTGAGGTGTTGTCCAGGCGGCGGGGAATTGGCTGGTCAGCCCGGGGCGGGCAGGTGGGTGAGCCGGTCGAGGGCTGTGGTGACGCGACCGGTTCAGGGCCAGTGCCGGGCGGAGGATTCACCGACGGCCGGTGGTGACGAGCTGTCCAGCCGTGGTGAACGAGCGGAGCCTCCGTCGGCGGGGCTCCCAGAGCCTGGCCGGTCAGGGCAAGCATCGGCATTCAGGCCGGCAGGTCGAGAGCGAACTGCACGATCTCCAGCCAGATCCGGTATGGGCTGCCTGGTCCAGGCCGGTGGCCCGGGCAGCCCGGATGCGATCCTCGGGCCGGGCCCGCGGATGGTGACGTAGCCCGAGCGCGGCGATCGGCCGGCCTGAGATGTTGATGGCGAAACAGGTCAGCCGTATGCCGTCCGCATCCGTGAGCCGCTACTGGGCCGCGGAGTGCGGTCGTTCCCTCCTGACGATCAGCCGCATGCCCTTGGGCCAGCCGTCCAGGGCGTCGTCGGTGAGTTCAGCTACCCAGTCGCCGTCACAGATCTCGCCGTCCGCCTCGACGGCCGCTGTCCGGGGCGATGCCGAAACCTTCAGCACATGCTGGTGGAACGCCTCGGTGATCACCATGCCGACCGTCGGCCCACCGGTTCAGGGAGCTACCCCGGAGACGTCCGTCATCCCCACGAATGAGTTTGCTGCTGTCCGGGCCGAGGGTGTGGGCGAAGCAGCGCATGGACAGCCGGCCGAGGTCGCTGTGCATGGTGGCGATGTGCGAGGACGGATTTCCTGGTGCCGGTCTCGCTGAGTGCGGGGCAGGGGCCATGGACCTGTCCGGCGGCCAGCTACGGTTCCAGGAATTCGAGCGCCCGCGGGACGAATCTGTCGTGGTGCTGGAAGATCCCGCCGTGTCCGGCGTCGGGGTAGAGGGGTTCGAGTTCGCCCTGGGGCAGCCGGGCTGCCAGGTCGACTGTGTTGACGCTCGGGATCATCCGGTCGCTCTCACCGTTGGCCACCAGGACCGGTTGGTGGATGCGCGACAGGTCGGCTGGTGCCTGGAGTCCCCAGTGGTGGATGGCCTTCAGTTGGGCGCGGAACGACGAGAGTGAAATGGCTTTGTCGCGGTCGTCCGTGCGCTCCTTCAGCCGGTCCAGGAAGGCGTGGGCCGCCCGGCGGCCACCCGCGGTGTCGGTGAAGAAGAGGTACTGCTTCGGGTCCTTGCGGGTCAGGACGGCCTTGATGGTGTCCTTGATGGTGAGGCTTGTGACCTTGTCGATGCCGGGGCCTCCGGCGGGTCCCGTGCCCGCGAGGATGAGCTTGCGTACGAGATCGAGTTCCTCTGCCGCGATGACCTGGGCGATGAAGCCGCCCATCGACAGACCGAGCAGGTCGACCCGGTCGTACCCGAGGGCCCGGATGAACAGCACGGTGTCGCGGGCCATCGCCTCGATGGTGTCGGGCGTTGAGCCGCCGGACGCGCCGACGCCGCGGTTGTCGAAGGTGATCACCGGCCGCCGGGCGGCGAGTCCGTCGACGAAGCGGGGATCCCAGTTGTCCAGCACCGCGGACAGGTGGTTGAGGAGGATCAGGGGTACGCCGTCGTCCGGACCGAGCCGCCGATAGGCGAAGGTCACGCCACGCACGGACACGGAGCGGTTCGGCGTGTTCTTGTACGACATCGGGGCGGGTGAACTGGACGGTGTGCTCATGGCCGGGTCCTGAGGTGGTGTGGCGGGGGAGTGGGGTGTGCGAGGTCTTGTCGCTGTCGTAGGTGACCGGCGCCTGGGACTCGTTTTCGCCCTTACGTCATCGCGACGACGACTTTGCCGGCCTTCGCGCGGCTCTTCTCGACGTACTCCATGGCCTGGAGGGTCTCTTCGAACGGGAAGACGCGGTCGACGACGGGGCAGATCTTCCCGGTGTCGATGAGGGGGGTGAGGTCGCGCAATTGGTCGCCGCTGGCCTTCATGAACAGGAAGGAGTACGTCACTCCGAGGCGCTTGGCCTGGCGACGGGTCTTGAAGCTGAGCGCGGTCATGGCCAGGCGGAGGACCGGGTTGGCGCCGAGTTCGCGGGCGAAGGCCGGGTCGGGCGGACCCGCGACGGAGATGGCCGTGCCGCCGGGCTTGAGGATGCGCAGGGACTTGGCGAGGTTCTCGCCGCCGAGGCTGTCGAGGACGATGTCGTAGCCGTCGAGGACCTCTTCGAAGTCCTGGGTGCGGTAGTCGATGACTTCGTCGGCGCCGAGGTCCTTGGCCAGGTCGACCTTGGCGGTGCTCACGGTGGTGGCCACGTGCGCGCCCAGCGCCTTGGCCAGCTGGACGGCGATGGAGCCGAGGCCGCCGGCGCCCGCGTGAACGAGGGCCTTCTGGCCCGGCCGCACGCGGGCCCGCTCGACCAGTGCCTGCCATGCGGTGAGGGCGACCACGGGGAGGGAAGCGGCCTCGGCCATGGTGAGGGTGGCCGGTTTGGGCGCCAGGTCGTCCTGGTGGACGGCGATGAGTTCGGCGAAGGTACCGATACGGTCCTTGTCGGGCCGGGCGTACACCTCGTCGCCCACCGCGAAGCGGGTGACGGACGGGCCGACCCGGACGACCGTTCCCGCCAGGTCGTTGCCCAGAATGAGCGGGAGACGGTAGGGCATGAACGCCTTGAAGTCTCCGTTGCGGATCCTGAGGTCCAGCGGGTTGACGCCCGCCGCGTGGATCTTGACAAGGATGTCGTCGGCACCTACCTGGGGGGCGGGTGCTTCGGCGGCGCGCATCCCGGCCTGGTCGCCGTACTTCTCGACCATGAAAGCCTTCATCGTCGTCTCCGTTCCGTGTCCCGTCCGTGAAAGGTCGAGGTCTCCGCTCGCCCGGGCTTCTCCCAGTACGAGACAGTTTGTGTTGCCCTACTGGCTGCGGCGCGGGCGCACCTCGTCCTCAGCCGTGTTCACCCGTCAGGCCACCGGCACGACCGGGGCGGTGACGCGGTCGGCGGCGCCCCCCTGGAGGCGGTCCAGGGAAGCGGAGATCCCCTCGTGGGGCACGCCGAGCGGCACCGCGCTGACCTCGGCCAGGCGGGTGTACTGCTCATCGGTCAGCTGGACGTCGAGGGCGCCGAGGTAGCTGTCGAGCTGGGAGAGATTGCGCGGGCCGATGATCGGGACGAGTGTGGCCACGGATCGGGCGGCACGCTCGCGCACCCACGTCACCGCCACCTGGGCGGGCGTCACGCCGGTCTCCTCGGCGATCGCCAGGACGGTGTCGACGACGGCGGTCTTCTGGCCGGTGCTCTCGGTGTGGATGACCATGCCCAGGTCGCTCAGGCGTCCCTCGACGGAGCGGCGGTACTTGCCGGTGAGCAGTCCGCCGCCGAGCGGGGACCACAGGGCGGCGCCGAGCCCGAGGCTCTCGGCCATCGGCAGCAGCTCACGGTCGGCGGTGCGCTCGACGAGGCTGTACTCGTGCTGGATGCCCACGATCGGGGCCCAGTTCTTCAGGTCCGCGAGGGTTACCGCGCGCGAGACGCGCCAGGCGGGGAAGTTGGACAGCGCGGCGTGGTGGATCTTGCCCGTGCTCACCAGGTCGTCGAGCCCGCGCAGGAGTTCCTCGATCGGAGTGAGCTCGTCGGGGAAGTGCACCCACAACAGGTCGATGTAGTCGGTCCCCAGGCGCTTCAGGCTGGCCTCGACCGAGGCGACCATGTTCTTGCGGCTGTTGCCGGTCTTGGAGATGTCCGGCTGCGGGGCGGTGCCGAGGGCGAACTTCGTGGCCAGGACGAAGTGGTCGCGGTCGGCGGAGATCAGCTTTCCGGTCAGTTCCTCCGACTCGCCGAACTGGTAGCCGTCCGCGCTGTCGACAAAGGTGCCGCCGGCCTCGGCGAACCGGTCGAAGATCCGCCGGGCCTCGTCGGGCTCGGCGCCCGAGCCCCAGCCGGTGCCGAAATTCGCGGTGCCGAGCGCGTACTCGGAGACGCGCAGTCCGGTCCGGTGGCCGAAGGCCGTGTAGCGCATGAGATGTCCTTGCCTGAGGGGTGTGAGGGTGGTCGCGCCGGGGTGGAGGGGTGAGCGTCAGCCCGCGGTCGGCTGGGGTGCCGCGGACAGGCTCTGCTTGACGTACCGGCTGGTCTCGTCGGCGAGGATCTCGGGCAGGCCGGTCTCGATGCCGTCGAGGGCCCGGGCCGCGACGTCGGCGGCGGCGACCTTCTGATCGGCGGGCACGCCGACGGCCATGTCGGTGTCCATGTAGCCGACGTGCAGCGCCGAGACGGTGATCCCGCGCGGTGCCAGCTCCTCACGGGTCGCGTCGCTCAGCGCCCAGGCGGCGGCCTTGGACGCGGCGTAGGAGCCGAGTCCTGCCGGGTGGAACCAGGACAGGGCCGACAGGACGTTGAGCACGGCGCCGCCGCCGTTGCCCTCGATCACCGGGGCGAACGCGCGTGTCGTGGCGAGTGGGCCCAAGAAGTTGGTCTCCATCTCCCGGCGCACCTCATCCACGTCGCCTCCCATCAGCGTCGCGCCGGTGGAGATGCCCGCGTTGTTGATCAGCAGCGTCGCGTCGGCCGCCACGCGCGCGGCCTCTCGTATCGACGCCTCGTCCGTGACGTCCAGTCGCAGCGGGATGACGCCCGGCACGTCAACCGTCTCGGGGCGGCGGGCCGCCGCGTAGACCTTCGCGCCGCGCTCGGCGAGCTGGGAGGCCAGGTGCCGCCCGAGGCCCCGATTGGCGCCGGTGACGACTGCGACCGCGTTCTTCAGTTCCATGTTCGCTCCTGGTCGTGGCGGGCGCCGACGGCCACCCGCGGTAATTAGATTATGCACCCAATCTAAACACGGGTCTACGATAGATGCCAGTCGACATCCAAATGAGAGGTGGTCATGGGCCGCGTATCGCAGGCACAGGCGGAGGAAAACCGCAGGCGGGTGGTGGACACCGCCTCCCGGCTGTTCCGGGAGCAGGGCACGCAGGTCAGCGTCGCCGACCTGATGAAGGCGGCCGGTCTGACCCACGGCGCCTTCTACAAGCAGTTCACCTCCAAAGAGGCGCTCGTCGACGAGGCCACCGCCCACGCCTTCGCCGAACTCGCTCAACGCCACAGTGCCGGGCTCGAGCGACATGACGGGCAGCGCGCCGCCGCCCAGCAGGCGCTGATCGACACCTACCTCTCCGTCGAGCACCGCGACGACCCGGCGGACGGCTGCCCGGTCGCCGCGCTCGCCACCGACATCGCGCGCGAGGGCGGGGCGCGAGAGGCCCGCCACGTCTACGCCGAGGGGGTGGTCGACTTCGCCGATTTCCTGGCCGGTGACGACCAGGACGGCATCGTCCGCCTGTGCACCCTGTTCGGTGCGCTGGTCCTGTCCCGGGCCACCAAGGGTTCCCCGCTCTCCGAGGAGATCCTCGCCGCCGCGCATGCGGCCTTGACTGAAACTGGCTGATCACGGGCCCGGTGCGGGTGTGCATCGGCCACGCTCGTGGGCGAGGAGGCATCCGCGGGCAGGGGGAGGCGGGGAGGAGGAAGAGGCCGCTGGTGTCGGCGTCGCGTTCGGTAGGGAGACCTCCCGCCTCGGCGGTCGGCTCGGAAGTGTGTCGATCGCGCACTGATGCGCGGGATCGCGGGTTTGGCTAACCGGTGATCCCGCCCTATGCTGCCCCGCTCTCGCATGCCGATGGTCAGCGAACTGGCAGGCGCCTGCCCGTGCGACCTGGTCGAGATGACGGTGTTCGGCGTGCGGCGGGTGCAGTGCGGCGGGAACGAACACGCCCAGCGAGCAACGGGGTCAGGCGAGGAGGCTGTTGAGAGAGACGGCATCATTGCGGCGCAGCGCCTTCGCGATCCGATCTCGACAATGTGGAGGAAGGTGTTAGGTCAGCCAATTTGGCCGACGTCGAGCACCGCCGATCGCCAGGTAAACGAACCAGCACCGCCCACGGAGCACCGCGTCGGCTGCTGCCATCGGTCCGGTGTCGTATTCGCGCGCATCGGCCACCTCGTCGATGAGTGCCAGCATTTCCTCGTGCTCGTCATCCGGCAGCGACCACAGCGCCACGTCGGCCTCGCGTGCAAGGTCCACTCTGTGCATGACGCCCCCCTTGTGATTTACGAGAGCAGCACGGTAAAGCGAGGGGCTCGGGAACGTGTGTGCTTGTGGATATCGGATGAAAGCCGAGTGGACTGACCGCACGGAGGCGACGTGTCAGAGGCGATTTATGGGCTCATGGGGGCGCTCGGAGGGGCCCTCGTCACAGGGGCTGCGGCCTACTGGGGGCCCTTGCACCTACAAAAGCGCGGCCACCGAGAGGCGTAGGCGGAGCAAGCGAGCGCCCAGGCCAGGGACGCGGCTGCTCAACGGTCGGACCTGGCGCGAAGACAAGTCGCCCGCGTCGTGTTGGTGCGAAGAACGATCGCAGCTTGGGACGATCTCCTGCGTCGGACGTTGAAAGCCACGGATCCGGACCCGCAGCGCTTCCAGGAGACGGCCGAACGGCTCCGGGAGGAGGCACGCACCGCCCTGTACGAGGCCCTCACCGACGGCCTCTACATCCCCGCAGCCGTAAGCAGCATCCATACCTACCTGGATGATCCGCCGCCGGGGCCGCTCGACCTGGCAGCACGCACCCGCCACTCACGTTGGGTTCTGGACGCCTTCGATGCTGCCACCGAGGCCGTGGAGCGGGCGGTGACTCGGGCGCACGCAGAAGGCATGTCGCCCGATGAACGTGATGAGGAGTATCAGCTCGCGCAGTACTACGTGCAGGAAGCCAGGGTGTGCCGCGCCCAGCTCTCCACCACCTTGATGAACCATGTCGAATTCGTCGCGGAGGTCACCACCATCGACATGCAGCGACGTCCCGACAACATGACGCCCATTGAGGTACGTGCCACTCGACGGGAGATCGAGGCGACTTGGCGAGGCGAACGTGAAGGCCAGACAGGCGGCGGCGCCGGGGCCCCACCGAGCTAGCGACGCTCTGGCGCCACGCCCCAGGTCTGGCCGTGACGGGACGCAGCGCGACCGCGCCGCAACCGCCGGGAGCCATCGGTTGTGGCAGTGCCTCACCGATGGCCTCGCGGGCGAGACCGGCCCCACCTCGTGGCTGCGCCTGCGCTTCCTCCGACTGCAGGGCAATTTCTGGCCCTACTCGTGAATATGAAGTGCACCCTCTTCTCGGAACGTGTGTTCGAAGTGGATGATGGGCGGATCGCGTGCCAGTTCGGTGCGCCGCTCGTTAGGCAGCGCACCGGAAGCGTCCTGGTACGCAAGGTGCTTCGAGGCTCACGGCAGGAGAGGCAGCGATGAGCGATCGAAGCGCGATCGAGTGGACCGAGGCTACCTGGAACCCCACGACCGGCTGCGATCGAGTCACGCCAGGGTGCGACAACTGCTACGCCTTAGTCCTCGCCAGGCGCCTCAAGGCGATGGGGACGGCCAAGTATCAGAACGACGGCGACCCGCGGACCTCCGGCCCTGGCTTTGGTCTCACGCTGCATCCAAGCGCCCTTGAGGTTCCCTTCCGCTGGAAGGCGCCCCGCATGGTCTTCGTGAACTCGATGAGCGACCTCTTCCACGCCAAGGTTCCTGTGGCCTTTGTGGAACAGGTATTTCAGGTCATCGCGGAGACACCGCAGCACACGTACCAACTGCTCACGAAGCGCGCCAGGCGCCTGCGTCGCCTTGCTGAGCGTCTCGAGTGGCCGCCCAATCTCTGGATGGGTGTATCCGTCGAATCGGAGGATCAGCTCGACCGCATCGACGATCTCCGTCAAGTCCCCGCCGCCGTACGGTTCCTCTCCTGCGAGCCGCTCCTGGGACCGCTCTCTGACCTCGACCTGCAGGGGATCGGCTGGGTGATTGCCGGCGGGGAATCCGGCCCGAACCATCGGCCGCTGAAAGAGGAATGGGTTACGGAGATCCGCGACATCTGCTGCGACGCAGAGGTGCCGTTCTTCTTCAAGCAGTGGGGCGGCCGTACGCCGAAGGCCGGCGGGCGAGAGCTTGCCGGGGAAACCTGGTCGGAGATGCCTGTCGGGCTTCAGTCCTCGCTTGCGTGAGCGAAAGGACCCAACCAATGGCCATACGGGGTCTGGCGCTGGTTGAAAACGCTGTGTGATCCTCAGCCTCGGGGAGCGGTTTCCGCAAGGGGGAGGGAACATGGCTGTACCGAGAGCTGTCGTCTGGCCACGAGACCCGCATACGGCAGCTAAGCATGACCTGCTGGAGAAGTACCTGCAGCCATGGGCGCGCATTCTGCTGACCCACCACGACAGCGTCACCTACGCGGAGGGCTTTGCCGGCCCCGGCGTCTATGTAGGTGGCGAACCGGGGTCGCCCGTCGTCGCCCACCGGGTCTTCGCGGAGGCCCTGCAACAACGCCCCAAGAGGGCCCGAATGGTCCTCGTTGAAGAGGACGCCCGCCGGGTGGAGAAACTGCAGCGTCAGCTGGTGCTCGCGCGCGAGCACACCCCAGATGAGATCAGCGCCCGCATGCAGACTGAGCTCCACACCGGAACCTGCCACCCCACACTCCTCGACAGACTTCGATCAGGCGGGCACCTGGGTAAGCCGCTCTTCGTGTTGCTGGACAGCTACGGCGGCCCGGACATTCCCTTCTCCCTGCTGCAGCAGCTGGCCCAGTTCCAGCGGACCGAGGTGATGCTGACCTTCGTCCCGAACTTCCTCACCCGTTTCGCTGAGAGCAACGACGGCCACCGGGCCGCAGGCGATGCCGCGTTCGGCGGCACCGACTGGCATGGCGTGTTCACGCAACCCGCGGTACGCAAGTTCGCATATCTGCGTGATCGCTACCGCGAGTCGATCAAACGCGCCGGATTCCCCCACACCCTGTACTTCGAGATGGTGGATGAAGGCGGGCACCCGCTCTACCTCCTCTACGGAACCCGTCACGCGCTGGGCGTCGAGAAGATGAAGGACGCCATGTGGAGTGTCGACCCCGCATACGGCGTCCAGTACCGGGATCCCAGGGACGTGCAACAACAGGCCCTGGAGCTGGAGTTTGAGCCCAACACGGATCCACTGTGCCGCATGCTCTTGGAGGTCATCGCCGGCAGTCCCGGTGGGCAGCTGGTCGAAGACCTTCAGCAGTACACGCTGCTCGAGACGGTCTACCGCCCCGCGCAGGTCATCTCGCTCATCGAGAAGATGCGGGACCGCAAGGTCGTCGCCACAGAGCCACGTCGTGTCACCAAGAAAACCCGGGTGTTCCCCTACGCCGAGAAGCCTGGACAAGGCGAACTCTTTTAGGGCTGATACGTCGCGTTGGCAGAGTCCACGGCCTGAGCTGCACGTGCGGCGGCGAAGACAGCCCTACGGGCACTGAATGGGTTGTGGGTCGCGGGCAACTACGGGTGGGTCGCCAGTGCGGCGGCCAGCCGCCAGCACTCTTCCTGGGCCGCGAGCCACCGCTCTCGTTCAGGGGCGACCCGCGAGATGCAGGGCCTGCGCCTGCAGGGCATCGCCGAGGAACCGGCCTCATTCCGGTCGCTGTCCTGCACTCCGGGGATCTCGACACCCTGGCCCACCAGACATACCAGCAGGCCAGGGAGCGCTTCAGCCATGGCAGGGAACAGGCCGCCGAACAGTGCAGCCCTGGACGCCCGTGACCGCCTGCGCGCCTGCATCGCCCACGGCATCACCGACGGCCCCGAAGGCGCCCTGCTCCGGCTCCTGTTCGAGTACTGGCCCCGCACCCTGCCTGAGGCGAGGCCGCAGCACTCGACAGCACCCTTGACGACGTCAGATCGCCGTCCCTCGGCGATGGGCGCTGAGCGCACGTGGCATGCCCTGCAGGGGTGCGAGGGCCGCATCGGAACGCTGCCGTTGGTGACTTTTCCTGAAACATTGCACTCCGGGTGAATCAATATCTGTGCCCGAGAGAGCAGGGTTTGATGGAACACGCGGTGAGAGTTTATGCCGCGGTGAGTGGAGTGGAATCAGGCAACGCGCGCAGGCCGTTCCGGCATGCTACTGTCGATCTTAGTTGCAGTTGTGGTTCCCAAAGCTTCAAGTGCCCCCACTCGGATTCTGTCGGGTGGGAGCACTTTTGTATTTCCGGTCATTTTCCGGGCGGGGTAATCATCGCGGCAACACGGCGTCCGCACAGTGTGGATTCCGATGTACTGCCCCAAAGGAGATATGACATGGCTGCTGGTACCGTGAAGTGGTTCAACTCGGAAAAAGGCTTCGGCTTCATCGAGCAGGACGGTGGCGGCGCTGACGTGTTCGCCCACTACTCGAACATCGCCGCCCAGGGCTTCCGTGAGCTGCTCGAAGGTCAGAAGGTTACCTTCGACATCGCGCAGGGCCAGAAGGGCCCGACGGCCGAGAACATCGTTCCGGCCTGACGCTGACGCGGACTGTGTAGCTGGGGCCCGCATCCCTCGGGGGTGCGGGCCCCAGCTACACGCATTTCCTGTAGAGGTTTTGCCGGAGGGGCTGCGCGGGGGAATCCCCGGGGTCTCGCCACACGCGGGTTCTCCTTCAGCGGTGCAGGCGCATCCTGAAGAGCAACGCCGGAGTCGGCGCCCGGATTTTGCGTTTTCACCTTGTCACCGTTTCAGCACATGCGCCCACGCGGGTTTCCGCCGGCCAGATGTGCTTTCTTTTGTCATCGGTCCATACTTGTAATTCTCCACGCCGCTCATTGCTGCGGGAATTCCTTGATATGTGCCACATCGAGGAAGGTTCCGCATGAACCGCACACGCACGAGCGACCGTTCTGACCGCACCCGTAACGGCACTGCCGATGCCGGGAAGGGTGTGCAGCCGCTTCGGCTCACATGCACCGCGCCGTTCCGGCAGCCCGGCCCGTTCCGGCGGTTACGGCCGTCGGCCCGCCGCAGTGCAGGGTGAGTTCGCGCTCCCCAGGACAATCACCCCCGCGCTGCCCGCTGTTGAGGGCTTCGCCGATCTGGACATGCCCGAGCAGCTGCTGGCTGAACTCGGTAGGCAGGGCGTGAGCGCACCGTTCCCGATCCAGGGCGCGACGCTGCCGAACTCTCTGGCGGGCCGTGACGTCTTGGGGCGCGGGCGCACTGGTTCCGGCAAGACCCTTGCCTTCGGCCTCGCCCTGCTCGCCCGTACCGCTGGACGGCGTGCTGAGCCCCGCCAGCCGCTGGGGCTGATCCTCGTACCGACGCGTGAGCTGGCGCAGCAGGTGACCGACGCGCTCACCCCGTATGCCCGCTCCGTCAAGCTGCGGATGGCCACGGTGGTGGGTGGGATGTCGATCGGCAAGCAGGCCGGCGCGCTGCGAGGAGGAGCAGAGGTCGTCGTCGCGACCCCGGGCCGGCTCAAGGACCTCATTGACCGTGGCGACTGCTGGCTGAACCAAGTGGGGATCACGGTGCTGGACGAGGCCGACCAGATGGCCGACATGGGCTTCATGCCGCAGGTCACCGCGCTCCTTGACCAGGTGCGTCCGGAGGGGCAGCGGATGCTGTTCTCCGCCACCTTGGACCGCAACGTCGACCTGCTGGTGCGCCGCTACCTGACCGACCCCGTGGTGCATTCGGTTGACCCGTCGGCCGGTGCGGTCACGACGATGGAGCACCACGTCCTGCACGTCCATGGCGCCGACAAGCACGCAGCCACGACCGAGATCGCCGCCCGCGACGGCCGCGTGATCATGTTCCTGGACACCAAGCACGCCGTCGACCGGCTGACCCAGGACCTGCTCAACAGCGGAGTACGGGCCGCCGCGCTGCACGGCGGCAAGTCGCAGCCCCAGCGCACCCGCACGCTGGCGCAGTTCAAGACGGGGCACGTCAGCGTGCTGGTGGCGACCAACGTCGCGGCGCGCGGCATCCACGTCGACGATCTCGACCTGGTTGTGAACGTCGACCCGCCCACCGACCACAAGGACTACCTCCACCGCGGTGGCCGTACGGCCCGCGCCGGCGAGTCCGGCAGTGTCGTCACCCTCGTCACACCGAACCAGCGCCGCGGCATGGTCCGCCTGATGACGGATGCCGGAATCCGGCCGCAGACCACGCAAGTCCGCTCGGGCGAGGAGGCTTTGAACCGGATCACCGGCGCCCAGACCCCGTCGGGAATCCCGGTCGTCATCACCGCACCGGTGGCCGAACGCCCCAAGCGCAGCGCCTCCTCGTCCCGAGGCCGACGCCGCCCTGCTTCGGCAGCCCGGCGCGCACCCGTACGCCGGCCCGTCATCGATGTGGCGGCCTAGAACTTTCGTGATCAGGAAGCTGACCCATCTCTGCAGGAGGCACCTTTTGACGCTGGTTCAGATGCAGCCCCGCCCGGCGAGTGCCAACCCCGTGCACGACGCGGTGGTTGAGGCCAGGGACGCGGCTGGACCGCAGGTCTGTGACGACATGAGTGTCGAGGTGGCGCTCTCCGTCATGACTGCCGCCCGCACGGGCCGGCTGGTCGTCTGCGACCAGGACGGCCAGCGCACCGGCCTGGTCACCCGGAGCGAACTCACCGCCGTCCGCGACGGCTCCGCCTACACGGACCGCGTCCGTCTCCGGGACATCATCGGCGATCACGGGACGCCCATCTCACCCGTGATCGCTGCCTCCGACGCCGAGCACGCGATGCGCTCCCGCCGGGTCGGGGCCCTGCCGGTGGTCGACGGGCAAGAGGGCGCCCTGCGCGTTCTTGCCCTCTCGCACTGAGCCGCCTCATCCAGGTCGGACCGTTCGCTCCTTCTCTCTGTGAGGCCACATGCGTTGTGTCATCGCCCGCTTCCCCTTCGACCTCACCAAGAGCGGCGTGCTGGAATCGATGAAGGGCATCAAGCCTGAACGAGGCAGCGGCGAATCGGTGATCATCGGTCGCCGCCACTACCCCGTCAAGCAAGTCGGCCAGGTCATCACACGCCAGGACCGGCGTGACTTCAGCGCCGCCGAAGTCCTTCGGGCCATGGCTCAGCTCGGCTTCACCTGTCGCACCCTCCCCACGGCCGCACCTGTACGCATCCTCAGCTCGGTCCAGCAGGCTTCCGCGATGCTCGGCACCCCCGTTTCCGTCTGACGGAGGAAACAGGTACGAGCCTGTACCTGGACGGCAGTGTGGGCCCGACCGGCGCGAGCCGGTCGGGCCCACACTGCATGCGGCGGGTTCTTGCTGAGTGGCTGCTCAGTGGTCGGAGTAGCTGAAGTCGCCCACGGTCCAGGTGCTGATGTCTTCGATCGCCACGCGGTACATCCCGCCCGTCTCGGGGATCCCCACGGTGCCCTGCAGGATCCGGGCGACATGGAAGTGCAGATACGTAGGCGGCCCGTCGTTCTTCGCGGGGACATTGAAGACGGTGGAGAACTCTGCCAAGCGCTCCGAATCCGTCAGCACCTCCGACACTCTCTGCCTCCACACTGCTTCGGGAGCAAGACGGCCGGTGATGACAGCACCACCGGTGACCACCGTCAGGGACATCTGGTTACTCTGCCCGGATTCCACCAGGGCTGCGACGTCAACGAGCAACTCGTCAGGCTTCGACATGCGCAAGATTGTATGTGTCGGCCGACCGGCTGCTTGAGCGGCGGTGCTGGGGAGCTACCGGGGAAGACGGGCGCTCACAGTCTTGCCGCCGGAGGCCAGGCGGGTAATCGCGGTGGAGCGGGCGAGGCGGTTGACCATGGGCCAGCCGAAGCCCCCGGTGTCGCCGTTCAGGTCAGGGGCGCGCATGCGCGGCGCATGCCGACTGGGGTCGTGGACGGCCACCTCGATGGTGTCAGGGTGCGCTGCCAGGTCCCACGTGCAGCGCCCTCCGCCGTGACGCAGGGCGTTGGTGACTAGTTCAGACACGACCAAGACCACGGTGTCCGCCGCGTCAGGGGCCAGAGTCGGCTGGCGCAGGCATTCGAGGAAGACCCGCGTCGTATCGCGTGCGTCGGCAACCGCCGTCGCAGAACGGTCGGTTGTGGCATTGACGGCCATCATGTTCATCAGGGTCACCCCGGTCTCTGATCGTCCGTGCCCGGCCTCTGCCGATCCGATCCCTGTGCCCTGCCCCTCCACCCGCAAGCACGCCGAGCCACAGTGCTTGCCGGAGAAAAGGCGGCCACAACCGACGCATGGCGGCTGGCGGCACGCTGCCGTGCGCCCGTGCCAGGCCCGCGTCACGGTGCTGGCCCACGGCCTGCTCGAGTGGGGCCGAACCCGCGGAGACGCTACCGGTCGGGTGGGAACAGGCAGGCGGGCGAGGGCTCGAGAGTCACCGCGGGCCCGGTGAAGCAGAACCTCGTCGAGGTACTGAGGCAGCTGCCAGAGCTCCAGTCTGCGCATTGCGGCACCGTCCCGGCCTCACAGGAAGCTGGACGGCTGCGCGGCCCGTGGGCCACTCGCGGACCGGACCTGAGCGCCGGCGCTGCGTCGACCATCCATGGACCAGTCAGGGTGGGTTACCTCTTATTCGAGCGCACAGAAATCTATGCCCGCTGGAGTAGACATTGGGTGTTGGTGTGGCTATGGTTTCTCTCGTAGCCGAGATCGAGCAGAGCCTGGCAGAGATGAACTGCCGGGCAGCAGTACCCGTAAGTGGAGTACGCAGGACGGTGCGGTGGTGGAGTTCCGAAGCCAGGGTTGTTGCAGGACGGCGACGGGGCTGACGACCGGACCGGGTGGCCCGCAGTGATCAGGGGCCGCCGCGTGAGCAGTACCGCAGGGTGAGCAAGTGCAGTTCGCGGTATCCAGCAGTGAAGTCAAATGAGCAGCACCTTGGTGAAGGCGTCGGCTGCGGGCGCGCGCACCGGGAGGTTCGGTAGTGGGGTTCTAAGCCAGAGCGGATGCAGGAGTGGCGACGGGGCCGGCTGCCGGAGAGTGACGCTTACTCAGGTCACCAGCAGGTCGGCAAGTAGTTGGTCAAGAGGGAAAGAACGGAGGAGCCGAGCGCCATCAGGATCGCCCGGGCGGACGTCTTGAGCCCGGGTACCGCAGGACATCGGTAGTGAGGTGGTCTCCGGTCAAGCAACCGCGATCCCAGCAGTCCCGACTTCATCTCGGTCGGGTCAGCGGAAACAGAAGGCCGACGCGGTAATAGGGTCGGCAGATGGTGTAGCAGTTCCTTCGGGGCCCGGGTGCCACACAGCACCCGGGCCCCTCCACGCGTTCCATAGAGAGGTGCAATGACAGCAGACGCTTCGTTCGGCCGTCTCGATGACGACGATTACCCCGCCTACACCATGGGCCGGGCCGCCGAGATGCTCGGCACCACCCAGGGCTTCCTGCGCGCCATCGGCGAAGCCCGCCTGATCACCCCGCTGCGCTCCGAGGGCGGACACCGGCGCTACTCCCGCTACCAACTGCGCATCGCCGCCCGCGCCAGGGAACTCGTCGACCAGGGCACCCCCATCGAGGCCGCCTGCCGCATCGTCATCCTCGAAGACCAACTCGAAGAAGCCCAGCGCATCAACGCCGGCACACCGGCTGCGGCCTGAGGTGAGCATCCGCCGGCGCCGGCAGGCACGATCCCGGTGTGCGGAGTGATCATTTCTATGGTGACGTGGAGTGCGGGCGTGTAGCGTCTGCGTCAGCTGTCGTGGTTCGGAATTCCCCTTTGCCCACGCTCTTTGGCGTGGGCATTTTGCTGTGTTGTGCCGCAGGAACCAGGGCGATCACCTCTGCCTTCCACATGGAGTGGAAGGCATTCATCGACTGGAAGGCATGACTATGGCTACGGGGACTGTGAAGTGGTTCAACGCGGAGAAGGGTTTCGGCTTCATCGCTCAGGACGGTGGTGGCCCGGATGTCTTCGCGCACTACTCCGCGATCAACTCCTCCGGCTTTCGTGAGCTCCAGGAGGGCCAGGCCGTGACGTTCGACGTCACCCAGGGCCAGAAGGGCCCGCAGGCCGAGAACATCAACCCGGCCTGACCTCTCGGCCTTACCCGAGGGGCCCGAGGGCTCGTGCCCGCCACGTCCGGTGACTGCCGTAGCCCCGTGCGGGCCGTCTTTTCAGCCGGACCATGGGACCCGTTGCCACGCCGGGCGTCGACAGGACTCCTGGTAAGCAGGATCAGGGCCGCGCAGCAATGGCTGCGCGGCCCTGATCCGTTGAGGCGGGCCTGGGGGACGGCCTTGGTCGGCGACGTACGATTTTGCCGATCGGCCGGGCGGGAGGCCACGGTCCGGTTGCCGGCGCGCAGCTTGTCGGCGGCCTCAGGACGCTGCTCGGAAGCGGCAGGGACACCGAGACCGATATGCCGGGATACGAGGCCGGGGCTGCCGCACGTCGTCCCGGTCGCGGGCGCCCCACGCCCTGTGCGGCTGTCGTACAGCGTGGAGGGAACAGACGATCAGACGCTGGTCCAGGCGTCGAGGAAGGCTTTCCGTCCAGCAAAATCGTCTGACCTGCGGTCCGCATGCAGGACGCGCCAGGCGGTGAGTTCGAGATCTCTGAGCCACAGTTCTCCGATGACCTGTGTCTTGAGGTCGGGAAGATGGTCGGACTCGGCGAGGGCCTGACCGATCACCTCGCCGGCCGCGACGCGCTGGGGAGGGGTCATCTCGTCGACGGCCGAGAGGATCTGTCGGGCCAGGGCGGTTCCTTCCCCCGCCAGGGAACGCAGCACCAGCGCCTTGATGTTGACGGGTAGCAGGTATGCGGTGCCCGAAGACCTCCACAGGTCCGACCAGAAGGGCTCTCCTTCCTTCGTGGGGGAAGGCAGCGCGGCCAGCAGCCCGAGGAGATGACCGGTGGCCGCGTAGCCATCGGAGTGGGCTGCTGCGACGACTGCGACGCTGGCGACGCCCTCCACATCAAGATGGCTGGCTTCGAGACGCGAAGCCAGGCCCAGCTGGTGTTCCAGCTGGAGTGCGAGGGGGGCGGATAGGTGGAGGCGGACCTCAGGAAGCATCGGCGATCCTTGCGCGTAGACGGGCCGAGAACCCGTTCGGAAGCCCTGATCGTTCCCATGACCGGCCGATCTACTCGGCTTCGGAAGGCCCAATTGGCCGCAGTGTCAGCGGGGATGTGGTTCACACGGTGGCGGAGCAGCCCCTGACCGGCGACGTGCGTCAGAGGCTGGGGACCGGCCTCCCATGATCCTGTCCGGGTGAGATCTCTTAGCATGACCGCATGGTTGCCACTGACGCCCAGGAGTCCGGGGGAGGGCGGGAAGCTGTGTCCCGCGACGCCGCTGAAGTCGAGTGCGGTCACCTCGCCTCAGCACGTCGAGAACGCCGTGACGACGGACTGCCTTGCACATCACAAGGTGACGATTCGGGCGATGAGGCTCACCCGGTTGCTGCTCTGGTGGAGCGGGCGGCCGACCTGGCCGAACCAATCAAGCCGAAGCTGCGTGGCTGGCTCCACGCCGGAATGGTCCCCGCCGCGCTGATCGCAGGCGTCGTACTCACCTGCCTGGCCCGCACCCCACAGGCGGTCCTGGCCTGCACCGTGTACTCGGTCACCGCCTTGCTGCTGTTCGCAACGAGCGCCATCTATCACCGCGGCACCTGGGGCCCCCTAGGCGAGGCTCTTCTGCGGCGCCTCGACCATGCCAACATCTTCCTGATCATCGCCGGCACCTGCACCCCCCTGGCCGTGCTCCTTCTCCCGCCGGACCAGCGGCCCGTGCTGCTGTGGATCGTATGGGCGGGCGCATTGGCCGGCATCGCCTTCCGGGTCCTGTGGGTCGCAGCCCCGCGCTGGCTGTACACCCCGTGCTACCTGATCCTCGGATGGGCACCGGTGCGCTACCTGCCCGACTTCCTGCACACCGGCGGAGTGGCCGTACTCGTCCTGATCGTGGCCGGCGGTCTCCTCTACAGCGCGGGCGCGGTGGTCTACGCCCTCCAGCGGCCCGACCCCTCACCCCGCTGGTTCGGCTTCCACGAGGTCTTCCACGCGCTGACCGTGGCAGCTTTCGCGGCGCACTACACCGCTATTTCCCTGGCTGCTTACTGACCGGCTCGGCCTGCGCCTGTGCCTGCGGCGGCGGCCAGGGGCGGCTGGAGCTGACTACCGGAGCAGCCATCGAGTCACCGGTGGGTTGGTCATCCTCGCCCGTCGCGGGGGCGGTACTGCCCGACAAGGACGCCTATGAGGAGCCCTCATAGTGCGCCGGGTCCGTAGAGCGTGCCCTCCGTCTGGCCCGGACATCCCTCGACACGTCAGGAAGACGGCGACGTCGGTGTGTGCCGCTTCGGGATGCGTCGGACACGGACTTGTACCCGTCCGACCGCTGTCGTTCGAGGTTGAATGCCTCACTGTCGAACACGCGAAAATCTCTGTTGGTCAGAGTAGACATTGGGTGGCGGTGTGGTTATGGTTTCTCTCGTAGCCGAGATCGAGCAAGGCCCGGCAGAGACGAACTGCCGGGCAGAAGTACACGTAGGTGCAGTGCGCAAGGCGGTGCGGTGGTGGAGTTCCGAAGCCAGGGTTGTTGCAGGACGGCGACGGGACTGACGGCCGGACCGGGTGGCCCGCAGTGATCAGGGGCCGCCGCGTGAGCAGTACCGCAGGGTGAGCAAGTGCAGTTCGCGGTATCCAGCAGTGAAGTCAAGTGAGCAGCACCTTGGTGAAGGCGTCGGCTGCGGGCGCGCGCACCGGGAGGTTCGGTAGTGGGGTTCTAAGCCAGAGCGGATGCAGGAGAGGCGACGGGGCTGGCTGTCGAAGCGTGGCGCTAACTCAGGTCACCAGCACGGCAAAGCAGTTCGCAGGACCAGCAGTACGCAGTTCCCGTAAGTGAGCAAGTGATCCAAGAGGGAAGAACGGAGGGACCAGGCGCCATCAGGATCGCCCGGGCGGAAATCTTGAGCCCGGGTACCGCAGGACATCGATAGTGAGGTGGTCTCCGGTCAAGCAACCGCGATCCCCGCAATCCCGGCGACTTTCAGGTCGGGTCGGCGGAAACAGAAGGCCGGTGCAGTATCAGGGCCGGCAGATGGTGTAGCAGTTCCTTCGGGGCCCGGGTGCCACACAGCACCCGGGCCCCTCCACGCGTTTTACAGAGAGGTGCAGATGACAGCAGGCGACTCGTTCGGCCGTCTCGACGACGACGATTACCCCGCCTACACGATGGGCCGGGCCGCCGAGATGCTCGGCACCACCCAGGGCTTTCTGCGCGCCATCGGCGAGGCCCGCCTGATCACTCCGCTGCGCTCGGAGGGCGGACACCGCCGCTACTCCCGCTACCAGTTGCGCATCGCCGCCCGCGCCCGGGAACTCGTCGACCAGGGCACCCCCATCGAGGCCGCCTGCCGCATCGTCATCCTCGAAGACCAACTCGAAGAAGCCCAGCGCATCAACGCCGAACACCGCCGCACCACCGGATCAGTGAACCCGGCGACCACAGGCTGAATGAGAAGGCGGAGACGCGCGGCTTCCCGGCTTAGTGAGTGTTTCGCCCTGTGAGGTGTGTTTGGTACCGGGTTCAGGTGCCGCGCCAGTTGGGGGTGGTTTCGTCGGTGAGGCGGCGGGCCATGAGGTCGATCATCGCGAGGTGGATCATGGCTTCGGAGCGGCTCGGGTGCCTCTCGTAGTCGCGGGTGAGTCTGCGGTGGTGCATGAGCCAGCCGATGCTGCGTTCGATGGTCCAGCGGCGCGGAATGATGGTGAACCCGCGCGCGCCCGGCGGGCGTTGGACGGGGTGGACGTCGATACCGAGGCGGGCGCCGTGGTCGATGGCGGTGGTGCGGTAGCCGGCGTCCACCCAGGCCTTGGTCACCCGCGGGTGGGCGGCGGCGATGCGGGACAGCAGGGTCACGCCGGCCGCGGTGTCGGACACGCTGGCGGCGGTGACCAGCACGGTCAGCAGCAGGCCGAGGGTGTCGCAGCCGAGGTGACGCTTGCGGCCGATGATCCGTTTCCCGGCGTCGGTGCCCTGGTCGGCTCGGTGCACGTTGGCGGAGGTCTTGATGGTCTGGGAGTCCAGCACGCAGGCGGACGGCTCGGGCCCGCGGCCCTCGGCCTCCCGGACTAGGCGACGCAGCAGGCCGGTGAGCTCCTCGAACACGCCGTCCTGTTGCCACTTGGCGAAGTAGCCGTACGTCGTGGCCCAGGGGGCGAAATCGTGCGGCAGGTAGCGCCAGGGGATCCCGGTGCGGTCCACGTACAGGATGGCGTTCATGATCTGCCGCAGGTCGTGTTCGGGTGGTCGGCCGATGTCCAGGGCGTCGCGGCGGCGCCGGGCCCGCCAGGCGGCGAGTACGGGTTCGATCAGCTCCCAGCGCTCATCGGACAGGTCGCTGGGATACCCGGTGTGCGGGGTCATGTTTTGGATGTACCGCGCGGCGAGCGGTCTGGCCAGCGGGTAAAGGGGCGCGGGCCGGGCCGAGTTGGGAGGAGACAGGAGCTGCCGGGACGAAACAGTCCTCTGTCGCCGCAACTACTGCCTGCTCGCTCACTGCCCCCACCTGCCCCAATGCGGCTAGGCCACTAAACCGCACTGTATCGCTATGAAACAACACCAAACGCTCAGTTAGGGCCTGTCTCCTCGATCATGAGCGTAGCCAGATGAGGAGGGCGGCGGCGGTGACCGTGCCGAGGTAGATGTATCCGCGCTTGTCGTAGCGAGTGGCAACACCTCTGAACTGTTTGATCTTGTTGATCGCTCGCTCGACGGTGTTCCGGGCCTTGTACCGGATTGGATCGAAGCCGGGTGGTCGACCGCCGCGCGAACCCCGCCGTAATCGGGCGGACTTGGTATCGGACTTCTCCGGGATGGTGTGCCGGATGCCGCGGCGTCGGAGATAGGTGCGGATCAGGCTGTTGCTGTAGGCCCTGTCGGCGCTGACACTGTCCGGCAGTCTCCGGGGCCGGCCCGGGTCGAGGCGGGGAACACGGATCTTGTCCATGACGGCCTCGAATTGGGTGCAGTCCGCCCGCTGTCCGGGCGTGATGAGCAGTGAGAGCGGCCGGCACTTGCCGTCTGCACTCAGGTGGATCTTGGTAGTGAACCCGCCGCGCGAACGCCCGAGTGCTTCGTGCAGTACGTCGGTCTGTGCGTGCCCCTTTTTGAGGTTCGTGCCGGCGGCTTGGTCGGGGCTCCGGCAGCGTGCTGGTGGGCGCGGATGGAGGTGGAGTCGATGTTGATGTTCCAGTCGATGCCGCCTCCGGCGTCGGCGACGGCCTGGGCGTGCTGGAGCAGTCGTTCCCAGGTGCCGTCGGCGGACCACAGCATGTGGCGCTTGTGGATGGTCTGCCACGGGCCGTAGCGGGCGGGCAGCTGACGCCATTGGCAGCCGGTGCCCAGCCGGTGGATGATCCCGTTGATCACCTGCCGGTGATCCCTCCACCGGCCGCAGCGGCCGTTGCTCGTCGGGAGCAGCGGCTTCAGCACTGCCCATTCGTCATCGGTGAGATCCCCCCCCTGCTGAGCACGCCGTCAGCTCCTTCGTTCAGGCATTGTCGATGTCCGCTGCGAGCTGGTCGGTGACGGTCCGGGGTTCGCGGCCGAGGAGTTCGGCGAGCAGCGGGTCGACTCCGGCGAAGCGGCCTTCACGGGCGGCCTTGAAGGTGGTGAGTGACATCCGCGCCATTGCCTCCGGGGTGCCGGCGGCGACCTTGGCCGCGATCCACTCCTCATCGGGCGGCGTGACGCGCTCGACCTCGCGACCGGTGATCTTCGAGGCCAGGGAGGCGACGTCGTCGAACGTCACGGCCTGGCGGGCGGTGAGGGTGACCGCGCCGTCGTACGCCCGGTCCCCGGCCAGGATGACCGCTGCGGCCTCGGCGGCGTCGGCGCGGTCGGTCCAGGAGACGGGGCCGTCGGCCGGGGCGGTGATGGTGCCGCTCTGCTGCCAGGGGCCCAGCAGCCAGCCCAGGCTGTGGGCGTAGAAACCGTTGCGCAGCGCGGTCCAGGCGACGCCCGAATCGGCGAGGAGCTGCTCGGTGGCGGCGTGGTCGCGGGCCGGGTGGAAGGGACTGTCCGCTCCGGCCCCCTGGTGACTGGTGTAGAGGATGCGGTGGGCTCCTGCGGCTACGGCGGCGTCGATGCCGACGCGGTGCAGGGCGACGGCGTCGGCGTGCGGGTCGTTGGAGGAGACGAGTAGGACCTGCTCGGCGCCCTCGAAGGAGTGCCGCAGCGCGGCCGGGTCCTGGTAGGAGCCCTGGCGCACGCGTACTCCGCGGTCGGCGAAGTGCTGCGCCTTGGCGGTGTCGCGGACGCTGACGCCGATCTGCTCGGCGGGCAGGCGCTTGAGGAGGTGTTCGACGGTGGCGCCGTTGAGCGCGCCGGTCGCACCGGTGATGACGATCATGCGGGGTTCCTTTCGTTCCCGCAGCGCGCGTTCGACGCGTGCGGCGGGCGGGGGGTCAGTGGGTGCGCAGGAGCGGCAGGAGGACGTCATCGACGAGGTGGGCGACGAACGGTTCGTCGCACGGCTCGCCCGCGATCACGATGCGGTGCACGATCACGGCCGGAGCGATCTCAGCGAAGAGCTCGGCGGCCCTGGGGGCCAGCTGTTCTCCGTGCCGGATCGCCCTTTGCAGCGGCTCGTCGGTCATCGCGGCCTCGTCGCGGCGCAGGATGCGTCGCATCTCCTCCGCAAGCCGCGCATCGCTCCGCATCCCGGCGAACAGGGCCCCGAGCAGGCCGATCTCCTGCTCGGCGATCTGCCGGGCCAACCAGGAGACGAGGCCGAGCAGGTTCTCCCGGAGATCGTCTGCGGCAAGCTCGGGCGGCGTGGCCTGCGCGCGGTGCTCGACGGCGGCGGCGACGAGCGCGGCCTTGTCGCGGTAGCGGCGGTAGATCGTGGTCTTGGCCGACCCGGAGCGTGCTGCGACCGCCTCCATGGACAGCTGCTCGTAACCCACCTCGGTGAGCAGCGACAGCGTCGCCTCCAGGATGGCCAGCCCGCGACTGGTGTCACGTGGCCGCCCCATCGCGGACGGTCCGTCCGTGCCGTGGGCCCGCGGGCTATTCGGTGCGCTTGCCACTCCGACTCCCACTTTCGCTACGCTACGGTTGCGTATCGAAAGTAACCCGGAACGCAGCCAGCGGCAACTCAAGCCGGTGCGGCCGTATGACGCTGATCGAGGAGACAGGCCCTAGGCGTAATCGGTGTCGGCGGGTGCGTTGGCCGCATGGAACGGATCTTCAACCGCTCCTGGCAGCTGTCACCCTCGCAGCACTCCTGATGTGGGCGTGACTCTTGACGACACCGCCTGGCGGAGTATCGAAGCACTCGTCAAGTCACCGCCCAGGAGTGGACCTTTCCGTTCGCGACGGGGCAGAGGCGTCGGCGATGTCGGCGCCGGTGTCGGCGTCCCGCCGGGAGTGGCCGATGCCGTGCCAGTCCAGGCACATGACGGTCGCGTCGTCCTGCAGGTGGCCGTCGTTGACGTCGACGATTGCCGCGATCAGCGTGCGGGCGGCCTCGCGGGGATGCAATGCGCGGGTGCGCACGATCAGGTCCGACAGATCGAGGCTGTCGGCGTTGCGCTCCAGCATGCCGTCGGTGAGCATCACCAGCCTGTCACCAGGGCGTAGGTCCAGTGTCTGGACCCGGTAGGTGTGGGGGATCTGGAAGCCGAACGGCATGTCGACCTCCGGAGTGATCTCCTGCACCTGCCCGTCCCGCATGCGCAGCGGCCAGGGGTGCCCTGCGTTGATGAACTCGCTCCTGCCGTCGACCAGGCTGATACGCAGCAGCTGACCGGTGACATAGCTCTGGCCGCCGTGCTCGCGCACGGCCTGGTCAGCCTGGCGGGCCTGTTCGGCGAGGCCGGCACCGGCCCGCCGCGCCCGGCGCAGGGCGCCGACCAGGAGGGTGGCCAGCAGCGCGGCGCCGACGTCGTGCCCCATGGCGTCGGTGACGGAAAGCTGCATGGTGTCCCGGTCGACGACATAGTCGAAGGTGTCACCTCCGACGTGGTCGGCGGGCTCCAGCGCGCCGGCAACCGAGAATTGCGCCGCCTCGCACGCCAGCGACGCGGGGAGCAGCTGGTGATGGATCTCCGCGGCCAGGCTCAGTGGGGTGGTGCGCCGTCCCCACTGGTATACGTCGGTGTAGGACCGGTTCGCAATGACGATGTACGCCAGCGCGTGCGCGGTCTCACCGATCTCCCGCATCACCTCCGCGTCCGGCGCCGAGGGCAGGAACAGTTCGAGGAGCCCGATGGCGTCCCCGCGGTTGGTCACCGGGGCGACGACCCGTACCAGCGCGCCCCCGGCTTTGGCCTCCGCATACGGCCGCTGGGTGCGGATCACGTCGTCGTACAGGGAGCCCCGCAGCCTGATGCGGCGGGCGGGCTCACCAGTCTCAACGCTGCCCGCCACCCCCAGCCGTACGACCGAGCCGCCGGTGAAATCGGTGATGAGAAACGACACCGACGCGGCCCCGAGACGCTCCTTGAGCATGCGCGCGACCACGTCGAGTGACTCCACGGGCGCAGCGGTCTCCGCCGCCGCCAGCGCCTCCGCCAACGTCATTGCCCTCCGGCCACCCCCGCTCTCGGGACTACGAGTGGTCGGCCCACCGTCCGCGTCAGGCCCGTATTCGGTCACGATGACTCCTCACTGCTCGCGGCGTTCAGGGGCTCATTCCCGCGGTGGGCGCTGGGATAGCGTCGCTGCCGGGCAGACGATATTGCACTACAGGGCCACTGAACGGCACGTCTGCCGGACACAGACATGGGCCCGTGCCCTCGCTGGCTGCCGGGCCACTTCGACGTCGTCGTCGACCATCTCGGCGCCGAAGCGCTTGGCCTGGGCCCGCATGTTCTCCATGAGGACCGGGCCGTCGACGCCCTCGGGGGAGCCGGGGAAGTGCTCGACCTAGGGGGTCGTGGTCAGTGAGCCGCCCACGAAGATTGAGCTGCCGAAGAGCAGGGGCTTCAGGTTGGCGCGGGCGGTGTAGAGGGCGGCGGTGTATCCGGCGGGGCCGGAGCCGATGACGATGACCTCGCGTATGACGTCCCCCTCAGTCATCGTGCTCACGCCTTCTGCTGGGCGTCGATCTCGGCGATGAGGGCTTCGACGCGGGTCTTGCACTCGTCGCGGATGGGACGGATGACTTCGACGCCCTGGTCAGCCGGGTCTTCCATTGCCCAGTCGACGTACTTCTTGCCGGGGAAGATCGGGCAGGCGTCGCCGCAGCCCATCGTGATGACGATGTCGGCGGCCTGGACGACCTCGTCGGTCAGCGGCTCTGGGTGGGCGTCGGCGAGGTCGACGCCCGCTTCGACCAGGGCCCGGGCGACGCCCCGCTCCACCTCACCGGACGGGGTCGTACCTGCGGAGGACACCGTGACCCGGTCTCCGGCGCGGTGAGCCAGGAGCGCGGCGGCCATCTGCGAGCGTCCGGCGTTGTGGCTGCAGACGAACAGGAGGCCGGTTGTGAAGCAACCTGAACCGAGTTGTCCGTCTTTGCGCCGCATCGTGATCGGTTGGAGTCAGATACGGGATGTCCCACGAGTTGGGACTGAGCATGCTCAGTATTTCTGGGTGGGGGTGCGGTGGCGGGCGGGAGGATGGGCAGGTGCCGTCCCAGGCCCGGGTCTGGCCCACGGTGTTGCTGACCAAAGTGTCCCGGTGTCACATTGTCGGCCGTTGGTCGGGGAGGGTGCGTTGTCGGTGCCGGGCCGGCGGGGTGTGCCCCGATAGGGGCCTGCCGATGGTTGTGGCGCCCTCACGATTCTGACCGCCTGACCCGGCCCGGTGCCGGCAACGCGACGCACTATCGGACCGGGCATGTCCGGTTCCAGTTCGGCCATGTCCGATACGTCGACTGCTCCGCAGAACCGTCGTCGCACTGCGGGGGAGGTGGTGTTGGGAGTGGACACGAGCTGGGATGCCCATGTGACTGCGGTGCTCTCTGTGATGGGGACAGTGAGCTCTTTTCAACCTGCCGTGCTGGTCCGGCAGTTGATGTGACAGATAAGTGAAGCTCTGGGAGACGGGTTCAAGACCAAGATCACCCGAGTCTCGAGGAGGCACTGAAGGACGGCGTCGACCCGCTGGGCGTCCATCACCTCCTGGATCCGCCTGCACTTCAGGTCGCCTGACAGTTCGGCCGACCTGGAGCGGATGATTGCGTCGGGGCCTGCTTCCATCGGGAGGCGGGCCCTGACGTCTTGCCCGATCTCATCAATGAAAAGGGAGTAAAAGCGAAATGGAAGTGAATTCTCGGTACGCCATTCCGAGCCTGCTCGGTCAGATGGTGCCGGAGCTCAAGGAACAGGCGCAGGCTGCGGGTGACCTAGATCTCTACGACTTCCTCAAGGAGATCTTCACCGACGGGTTCCTCATCCCGAGGCTCTGTTCCATGACGGCGGACGGCGCGGACGACGACGTCCTGGAGCGGTGTTTCCGGTTCGTCGAGCTCTTGCTGGCGAGCCCCGACATCTCGATCAGTGCCGCAGCCGTGTTCCAGGTGATCGAGCCGCTCTTCGACGAAGAGCGACTGCTGGTGGCGTCCTTCCCGCAGATGGGCGGGGAGGCGCTCGCCGTCGCCGTGGGCACCATTGACCCGGACCGGCTCTCGTCCGAGGCCAGGCGGGCCTTGCAGCCGTACCTGGGGAAGCCCGATCAGTGAGCTCTTTCTAACCTGTCGTGCTGGTCCGGCAGTTGACGTGGCAGATAAGTGAAGCCCCTGGTAGAGGGGTTCAAGACCAAGATCACCCGTTTCAACCAGAGGCTTCGCGTGCTTGTCTACCCGTCTGGACTTGACCTGTCCACCTCGTACCTTCTACCTCACCTCCCGCATACGCGACCGTCGCCGTGCGATCGGGAGCCGATGGCGCCGGCTCAGCGCCGGCCGACAAGCCCTGCTCACCCTTGCTCACCCGCGTAACGGGCACCCCTATGCCCAGCTCGCCGCCGGGTTCGGCATCGGCACGGCCACGGCGTACCGGTACATCACCGAAGCCATCGACCTACTGGCCGCCCTGGCACCCACCCTCGAACAAGCCGTGCGTGACGCATAGAGGAAGGCATTCGTCCTGCTCGACGGCACGCTCCTGACCATCGACCGCATTGCCGCCGACCGGCCCTTCTACTCGGGCAAACACAAGAAGCACGGTATGAACGTCCAAGTCGTCGCCGACCCGGCCGGACGCCTGCTCTGGGCCTCACCCGCCTTGCCTGGGGCCGTTCATGACATCCGCGCCGCACGTGAGCACGGCATTCTCGACGTACTCACCGCAGCGGACCTCAACTGCTGGGCAGACAAGGGCTACCAGGGCGCCGGTCCGGCTGCCCGCGTCCCCTGCCGAGACCGCTGGGAGAGCCTCTCCGGCGGCCAGCAGGCCATGAACCGGTCACAGGCCAAGATCCGAGCCCTGGTCGAACCGGCCATCGCCAGCCTCAAGACCTGGCGCCTCCTGTGCAGGCTCCGATGCTCGACCACACGCATCACCAGGGTCGTTCAAGCCGTCCTCACTCTTCACCTGACCTGCTCAAGCTGAGGATGGAAAAGGCTCAGTGTTTGGCACCGGCGAGCTCCCGGTCGCTGCGGCGGGATAGCGCGATCTACTGAAGTAGCCCAGGAAGTGGGGAGCCGTGAATCGGCCCGGTAGGTCTTCCACCTGGTCAAACAGCTAAAGTCAGGACCCCGCTCATAGGGGCTGTGACAGATGCGTGACACACGTGACAAGCAGAAGCCCCCGCGGAGTATCCGGACGTTGTTGGTTAATTCCGGGGCCTGCGTGACGGCGGCCTGAACGATCCCGTTGGGGTTGTGCAGGCCGTCGTCGTGTTCAGAGGATGCGGCGGCATCCCCGGTTTCGGTAACCGAGGATCCGCTGATACGGTGCCGCCCCTTGGCGCGGATGTTCTTCCCTGGTGTGTTGCCGAGAAAGGATGCAGACGAGGCGACATCAGCAGACCGCTTCCAACGTCACTGTTCCGATTCCCTGTAGAACCTGCGATAAGCAGCCTGCTGAATCTCGGGGCTCAGGGACTTCAGGCGCTCCGCTTCTTGCTTCTCCAGCCATTCCTGGGGGCAAGCGATATCGAGCGGGAGTATGTTGATCTCGGCAGGGAGTCCCTCAAGTTCGGCGTGGGCTTTGACTTCCTGTTGAAGCGCCTGGATTGCGGCGTGACGGGTGGGGTGTGGCCCCGTTGCGATCCGGGTCAGTGGTTCTCTGCCGGTCCATTGGCCAGTCTCGGTTTTGTCTAGCACTGCAGCCAGGCGTACGGGGCGGCCCTTGATGCTGAGTTCGAATGGGTCGATGAGGGGCCACCGGTCGAGCACTTCAGGTTGCCGGTTGACGTGTTCAGTAGTGCGTTCGTGGAGGGTGGCGAAGGCTTCGTGTTCGGTTTCGCCTTCGCCCCAGGTCTCAGTTTCTACGCAGAGGGCGTGGAAGACGCCGATGTCGCCCCGAGTGACAACGGCGGTCATGCGACGCTGGCGTCGTGAATCGAAGACCTTACCTGGGGTCGGGTCGAGTTGAGGGATCCCGAGTGAGAGAGCCCTTGCCGCACCTTGGCTGATGGTGCCTGGGTGTCCGATCCGCTCCAGGGCGTCGTGCTGATCGGGGGTGATCTCGACGGGGAGTTTGGCGGGTTCAAGCGGGCCGATGGAACCGTTTTCCCGCTCGCCCCATCCGATGGTGACGCCGGACCACATGTCCTTTAGGCGTTGGAAGTTGACCGCGTGTACGTTATCGAGAAGGTTGGCCCCGAATTGGTCCTCGGCACCGGCCACGATGGCAGCCGCGTCGATGCGGGGCATGGCCCCAAGCGCCAGAGCGATGTCGGCCAGCTTCTTGGCCCAGCCATCAAGAGTGGTGATGTGCTCGACACGGTTGCGGTAGAGGGCGTTGTAGGTGCTGTGTCGCACTCCGTCGGAGACTGCCTCTTCAGCAACGGCTTCGCCGGTCATCCCAGTGATGTCGCGGCGCCGGCGCAGATCGTGTGCCGCCCGTCCAGTGAGGGTGATCGTCAAGGTGAGGTCGCTGTAGTCGTGGTCGATGTCGCGCATGAGGTATCTCTTCCGGGCTGGTTTCAGAGGTGGCACAGGACGCTTTCGACGATGGGAGCCTCTTGCTCGACGGGGTAGCCACGATCGAGGCAGCCCTGAGCGAGCGCTGCCGCCGGCCCGGACAGGGCGGCAGCGAGCCCTTCCCAGACAGGGCTGTCTGGGGCCCACGGGCGTTGCCGCACATGGTGGGTGGCTGCTGCGTCGCACAGCACGCTCCGAGCTTGGGCTCTGGAGGCGATGCTCTGGTGGATGGCGGTGGCGATCCGGACGCCGCCGAGGTCCGCGTCGGGGGCGATGATGATCTTTGTTGCTTGGTCGGCGAGGGTCGAGATCTGTCCGATGACCGCGGTGCTGGGCATGCCGGCGCAGTAGACGATCCCAATGTCCCTGGTTGCTGTGCTGCTGACGAGGGTGTCGCAGAGGGTCTCGGCGGCCTGCAGGTTCTCGACGATGACCAGGCGGGCCCCGGTGAGGGAGAAGGACAGGTCGGACTGCTCGGCGCGGAAGAGGACGGGGCCCCGCAGCAAGTCGAGGCTGAGGAGAGCGTGGGCTGCTCGACAGGTGATGGCCCCGCCGGCTCCGATGCGGCTGTCGCGGCGCAGCCCCAGCGCGATGACTACTGCCCGGGTGACGCCACTGGCCTCCAGAACGGAACGAGCGTCGTCCCAGGTCTTGGTGTGGCCGGTGTGGACTTGCGAGAAGGCGCGGGCATTGGGGTGCACGATGCCGTCACAGAGGTCCTGGGCGACTGCGATGAGGATGCGGGTGCGCTTCGGAGCCGGGGTGGGGCGGTCCAGTTCATGGCGTAAGGCGAGGAGCACGCTTTCGAAGTCATGGTCCGTCAGCCCCCGAACGGAATCAGATTCGGCTGGTCCAGGGGGGCCTCCGTGGGCCGCCAAGGCTTCCAGCGCGTGTTGAGACTGAGCACGCAACCGGGTTCGGCGCGCGCTCCTAGCGGTGGTCTCCCCTTCTGCTGCGTGTGCTGCGGCCTGGGTGCGGTACCAGCGCAGGGGGCGGCCGAGGGCCATGTCGCGCGTGATCCGGCAGCGTATGACGATGGCCCCAGCACGGGCCAGTTCGAGGGCCAAGGGCCACGCGCGCTCGCCGTACCGGCCCTGTATCGCGGACCAGGAGCGGTGAGTTCCTTCGAGGACGAAGCGGCGGTCTCCGCCTTTTACCAGGACGTCAAGGACTGAAGCGTCCAGTGCCATCACCGGTGCACCGGCTTCAAGATCGACCTCTGAATAGCGTGGCAGGCCAGTCGTGGAAGCCGTGATGGCGCGGTGGGTGCCATCGTCTTGGCGACGGGTGGGGACGACGGCGCGGCAGACCAGACCGGGTGGGGTGTTGGAAGAGCGGACTTCCGGGCGGGGCGGCTGCATGGTCACCACCAGCTCCGCCCGGCGAGCAAGATCTCCATGGTCAGTTCCACGCGGTCGCCGTTGCGGTCATAGCCGAACATCCGGGTGGGGGCGTTGAGGGCGTCAGTGTGGCTGGGATAGGAGAAGTACAGAAGCTCTCCGCAGTGCTCGGCCGCGTCGTCGAAGAGGGATTCCTGGCAGGTGCCCAGGACGGTGATGCCGTGCTCGTGCGCGCTGCGTGCAAGCGCGCTGAGGACCTCTTGGCGATGGTGAGAGCCCAGGGAGTCGCCAAGCTCGTCCAGAATGAGCAGTCGACCGCGCGGGTGCGGTGAGGCGAGAAGCGCTGCCAGCACCAGGTGGATCGAGAAGAGCTTCTCTTGGGCCGAGTTGGTGATGTTGTCATAGGGCAGCAGATGGCCGTTCGGGGTCCGCCGCCAGTACGGTGTCACCTCGCAGCGCCACATGTCCTGAAGGCTGGGCGGCGGGATGAGGGTGCGGCGTAGCTCGACGCCGTACAGGCCAGCCTTCCTGTTGAGTTCAGCCAGCGCGTCTTCGATGTCCTGCAGGGCTTGGTCGAGACGCAGGGCAATGCCGCCCTGCATGGTGCGCAGGCTCTCGCGGAGCGCCGCTGTGGTCTGTTCGCCGAAGGCGATGCGGTCGGCACGGTCGGCGCGTTCCTGCCGGATCCGGTCGGCCGCGGACGCGTCCGAGTCGGCAAAGCGGTCCAGCCAGTCCTGCAGGGCCTGAGCAGGGGCCTCGAAAGCCGTGGCGTCGGCGAAGCGCCGGCTTCCGGTGTCGTCGGCCGGATTGTCACGGAGCCGGACGGTGTCTTCGAGTTCGGCGGTGGGGGCGCCTGCACCGGTTTCGGTGTCGACACCGACAGCATCGAGCGCGCGTTCAAGGTGGTGGCCGGCGTGCTGGCGCAGTCTGCTCTCGGTTCGCCGTTCGGCCTCTGGCCCGTGATCGGGTGATGCGGTGGTCCAGTGGAGCGCCCGCAGCGCGGTGTCACGGTCGCGACCGTGTTCTTGCCAGTAGCTGATGTCGAGTTCATCGATCTGCTTCTGGACGTCTTCATGCTCTTTGGCCGCGCGTTCTTCGCTAGCCTTGGCCTGCTCGACCGCGTTCTTGGCCTGGCCGCGCTGGTACTCGATGGTGGCCTGCGCGATACCGGCGTCCCTCCAAGCGGTGTCCGCATCGCGCAGCGAGAGCTCGCACTCCGCCACGCGCTGTTGCAGAACCGCGAGTTCGCGTTCGATCTCCTGTCGGCGCGAGCGCAGCTCGGCGGCACGGATGCTGGCTTCGAGGCGCCGGACGAGGTCTTCACTGTGCTCCTGGGCAGCAACTGCTTCGTCGCGCTGCTGACGAGCGAGGGACAGGGCCTGTTCAGCGAACTCCACGGCGGCCCGCAGGCGGGCGAGGAGAGCGATGCGGCCGGTGATCGGCTCGGTGAACCCACCCAGTACGTACAGGCCAAGGGCGTCATCGACGGCCATGTCAGGCGTGTGCTCCAGGTGCAGGCGCGTGGCGAGAGTGTCCAGGAACCTGCGGACCGACGCGTGTTCCGGTCCTGTCATCTCCGGTACGGCCAGGAGCACCGCGCCGGGTTGGCCGGCCAGGGCCGTACGGGCAGCGGGGATGTCTGTCCGGGCAATGCATACGGCGTCGCGGTACAGGGTCAGCCGAGCCTCCCAGTCGTGGCGCGTCTCGGCAGGCAGATCGAGGCCATCCAGCAGGCCGACGGCTGTGAGACCAGCGTCGTGCAAGGTGTTGATGGTCTTGCCGGCGGCGCCGTAGCGGCCCTCTTCTGCGTCTGCGAGGTCGTGCTGGGCTGTCTGTTGAATGTGGTCCGCGTTGGTGAGGCGGGCCTCTGCGGCGATGACCTGCTGGCAGGCGGCAAGCGCCTCGCGACGGGCGTCTTCCAGGTTGCCGCGTACCCCGGCTGCGGTCTCCTGTGCCTTCCGCAGTAACTGACTCAAAGATCCGAGCCGGTGGCGTTCAGCACCGGCATCAGCGCGCACCTTGCCGAGTTGTCGCTCGGCTTCCTGCTTGGCCTCGCTAGCCTCTTGGAGCAGTTGCACAAGCTGTGCGGGATCCTCCACAGCTTGTTCCGCTGCTATCGCTTCCTGCCGGTCGCGCCTGGCATCTGCGAGGGCATCGGCATGCTCGTTCGATTCGGATTGCAGGTGATCGGTGCGCTCCAGGGCATCGAGCAGTCCGCGGGCGTAGTGCAGGGCCCAGAGCACTTGCGCGTGGGTGAGCTCCTCACGGGCAGTGTTTCGCTGACTCAGGGTGCGAAGGACCCGCTCCTCGTCAGTGTGGCTCTCGATGTCATCGTGGCGTGTGGTCTCAAGGTCGCCTTCCGCCTGGCTCAGATCGCGGCTCAGGGACGCGTCCGTGTCCAGGAGGGTGCCACGGCCGGTGAGTTCGATCAGAGCGGCGCCGATCCCGGCCGGGGTGAACAAGCCGGTGTCGAGCTTGAGGAGGGATGGCCCTCCACGGCGCTTCCCCCGGGAGGTCAAGAAGGCCAGGCAGCGAGGGACAGGTCCGTACAGAGCGGTGGCGTACTGGGTGGCGCCCAGCGCAGACGTGGACGGGAGGCTCCGGTACAGCCCGACGGCTTCGTCATGGCGTTCGATGTCGTCCTGGGCGGTGGCGAGATGGACCCCAGGGGTGTGCCTTACCTCGACATAGGTAGGTGTGGCGGAGAGCTTCACCCATACGGTGTGGGCCGTGGCCGGGACATCGTCCGGGTCCGCGAAGAGTCCAGCGACGTAGCCGGTGGTCGCAGGGGCGTACCCCTGTGCTCCGATGCCTGCGGTCCGCGGTTCGAAGAGCAGGTCGGCAACGGCGGCTGGCCCGCTGCTGTGCATCCGCCATTCCGGATCGCCCAACAGCAGCGCGACTGCTGCCAGCCAACTCGTCTTTCCCGACTCGTTCGAATCGTCGGGTCCCTTGCCGGACACGGCGGCGAAGCATCCGGGAATGAGCCCCACCGCAGCAGACGTATGCCGGGCGATGTCAAAGGTCTGGACGCACAGCAGTTGCCGGTCGCCGATGATGCCCAGGCTGACGGGAACATCGTCCGGGGGTTGTTCCGTAGCCGACGGGAACGGGCGTGTCATGGCTCAATCTCCCCTCGGGGGCGGACCTGGGCAGGTGGTGTCTGTTCCTGGCGGCGTCGGCGGATTGCCCGCGAGTACATCGAGTCGGGATCGGCGACCAGGACCAGGTCCTCCCACAGCCGAGCGGACTGTCTATCGGTCAGCCGCAGCAGCGCCGGCCCCGGGAGCAGACTGCGGTGGAAGCCTTCTCGCAGCAGCCGGTGTGCTTTGAGGCGGCGTATCGCCGGCCGCAGCTGCTCGTAGTTGACGTACGGGTTGGTGTACAGCTCGTCGGCGCTGGTGCCGGGGCCGTCGGCGAGCCAGGAGGCGGAGCGATGCTCGCCTCTTGCCCTGGGGGCCGCGACGGTGCGCAGCAGCACCATGATCAGAACCGCGCGGTCGACGGGCGGCAGGACACCGATCCCTTCCGCGGCCAAGCGGCCAGCCACGCTGTCTTCGTAGCCGCTTGTGTATCCGGTTCGGCCGTACGCCTGGCGGATCAGCAGTACGCGCCCGAGCCCGGCCAGCCTGCGGGCCACAACCGCCCGCAGCGCATCGGCCCGCAAGGCGGGAAACGGCTCGCCGGGGACCAGCCCGTCCGCGGTCTCTACCGCCGCGATGGCGGAGCACACATGTGCCTCGTCGAGATCGGAGAGCGGTATCTCATTCATCGTCGTCCTCCCGGATCTCCGCGCCGAATCCGACGCCCGGCAGCTGGTCGTGGAAGCGGCGCATGGTCTCGGTGAAGGTGGCGGGCAGTGCGGCCACTGCCGGGCCCAGTCGCAGGCGTGGCCCGTCACTCACGATGAGCAGCAGGAACCGCAGTTCACCGTCGAGGGCGCCCTTGACCCACTTCCGGTCCATGCCGATGTCACCGGCGGAATCAGCTATCTCGGCACGGGTGAACGGGCCGCCCGGATAGGGGGGCAGGTGCAGGTCGGGCCAGGCCCGTGCGAGACATAGCGCGAAGGTGATGGTCTGGGTGGCGGTGAGCCGGGCGATCGGATGGAAACCCAGCTCTTCGGGCACGGGAGCATCTGCCCAGCCCAGAACCAAGGCGCGGCCCAACTCCCCCGGCCGCCCGGCAGCGTGGACTGGGGTTGGCCAGGGGCCGTCGCACTCCACCAGCCGTCGCCCTGCTTTGCGGGCCGTCCGGTCGGCCAGGGCCAACAGTTGGGGCGGGAGCCCCGCGGGGTCAACGATGCCACCGGCGCGCGCTGCAGCGAGGATCAGGGCGGCGTCAGGACTCTTCATCACGGTGCCCTCCCACCGGGAGGTCCTGTGCTTCGAGCACCGCAGGAGGGGCGGTCCGATACACGGTGACCGGGTGGAGATACGTCACCCACGCTTCGCGGTCGATGAGTAGCTGGTCACCGATCTGCACCCGGAACGGAGCGTGGGGATCGGCATCCAGCATGATCAGGTCTGCCAGCATGCGGGCGGCCCGCGGCCAACGCGAGCGACGCAGCTCCTCCGTCACCTCGGCCTTGTCCCGCTCCAGAAGTAGACGCTCCGCCGCCCGCGTACGCCGCGTGCGCTCGCGTTGCGTACGAGCCGCCGCTGCACCGAAAGGGTCGCGCTCCGGTGTCCCCATGGGCATTGGCGGGCGGTAGCGCACCCGGTGGCGCGGTGCGAACTCGTCCAACGTATCGATCACGGCACCGGCGTCCAGCCATACTTGTGGCGCATCGACCACCAGCACGCCCGCGGCTTCAGCCAGCCGTTCAAGCGGAGCCTTCTTCGCTGCCGTCAGGTAGCTCTCAGCGGACAGGACGTCAAAGTCCAGTGATCGCCCAGCATGGTCGAGTACACGCAGCAGCGCCTGCTCGACCCAGTGCGTGTATCGCTGCTGCGACTCCAGCATGGCCACCGCTTTGTGACCCAGGTCGAAGTCTTTCGGGAAGAGCCGTGTTACCTCCCGGTTCAGTCGCTGGACTCTGCGCTCCAAGTCCTGGTGGTTGTACTGCTGGTGGTCATCAATCAGTTCCCTCACGCTGCCGTCGAGGACCAGCGCCTCCAGCTGTACCGCAAAGGTCGCGAATGCCCACTGGCAGAAGATGATGTTGTGCGCGACCGAGTCCCGGTCTGGGTGTTCCTCGTCGAGCAGAGCCTGGGTGCGATCCAGGAGAATGATCAGCTCATCGATCCCGCCCCGGCTCTCTAGCCGGTCGCAGACCATCAAGAAGACCGTGCCCAAAGGATGGAAGGAATGACGCTGTTGGTGCTTCTTGGACCGGTAGGGGCGGATGAGGCCCTCGCTTTCGAAGACCACCCACCGAGCCTCGAACTCCTCAAGCCCGTAGGCCGGGGGGCCGTCCTGAGTGATCCACCCCCACACCTGTGCCTTCGTCGTACCGCCGCGTGTGCCCCGCGCGGCAAACCCTGCCGCGATATCACGAGTCATCTGCACATGCAGTCGGTCAGTAACCGTGGCGCCGCTGTGCCGTGCGGCAGCAGCCACGTATGTCCGCAAGTTGGTGGTCTGCTGCTCGCCGCTCAACCAGCGGCCCGACTCGTCCTCGCCGATATCGCTCATGGGACTCACCCTCGCCCTGTATGAAGGGCCTCCTGCAGCATCGTCCTCGCTCCGCTGTTGACCCACCAGCTGTGGCCAAAGGCGCAAATGGCTATAGAGAATCAACTGCCCCAGCTGTTTACGGCGCCTGCGAGGGCTGCGGTGCCGACGGCTGCCTGCGGGCTGCATGGTGAGGACCAGCATTTCCGCAGCCGCCTCGTGTCTTCGAGCCGGGTCGCCTTGCCGTCGTAGAGCCTGACGGTCTCAGTGGTGAGAAGTCGAAGCCGGGGTCTTCCAGCTCCAGCGACAGGGCGTACTTCCAGTCGATCCGGCCTTTGACCTGCTCGGCAGCCAGCCAGCCAGCCAGCCAGCCAGCCGGTCAGGTTCTCGGCATACTGCAGCACCGAAACCAAGGCCAGCATGCCGGGAGACAGGCCGGGGCCACCACGGCTGGGGAATGCCTCGACGAACTGCTAGTCCTCGAAGAGCACGCCGACTTCATCGCGAAGCCGCATAGCTAGGCAGCCCTTGCGGAACGCCATGCGGGCCACCCGCGCGGTGGCCTCGGGCGCGGCGGGGACGGGGCACGTTCACATGGACACCTCGACCTCCTGACCTCCCCGCATCTACCACCACAATGACGGTCCGGCTGGCTGAGCGGAACAC
Source organism: Streptomyces sp. NPDC055239 (assembly GCF_053606205.1). Lineage (NCBI taxonomy): Bacteria > Bacillati > Actinomycetota > Actinomycetes > Kitasatosporales > Streptomycetaceae > Streptomyces > Streptomyces sp. NPDC055239. Next base: position 45,975 of record NZ_JBSGRD010000018.1, read on the forward strand.
ACCACCGAATCGGGCAACAGGGTCTAACGAAACCGGGGATCCACCGGGCCGGCTGATGGTGGCCAGTCAGCGCTGGACGGAGGTTCGCCGTGCTCGGGCTGGGGCTTCTTCAAGTGAGGGCGGGGGAGCGTCAGGCGTCGGCCCGGTTGTACTCAGGCTCTCCGCTTTCGAGCACGCGGAGTAGGGAGGCAGTAACTACGCGCGTTCCACGGCCGATCTGGAGCACGCGGCACGGGAACTGTCCCTGACGGACGAGGTCGTAGCCTTTCGCACGGGAGAACCCGAAGGCTTTGGAGGCATCTGCCACGCTGCTGGTGCCACCCCAGGTGGCACGGATGTGCATGGGGCTGTATGCGGCATTCCCGGCATGCGCATCGGTGATCATTGGGCTCACGCGGTGACTCCTGGGGTGGTTACGCGTTTCTGACGCGGCGAACGGGGCGATCTGTATGGACGCGAGGGCTCTCTGTCGACGAGAAAGCAGGTTGACTGCTCGAAGCGACGTCGAGGTACCCATGGTGCGCAGGAAGGCCGGTTTGGCTAACCGGCGTTCCTGGGCTATGTTGCCCAGCTCTCAGATGATTCGGGCGTGGCGCCGGGACCGTAGTCGCTTTCTCGTGGGGTGGGGCCGTTTCGGTCGTGGTGATGGAGTTCCGCTTCAACGTGTAGCGGGTGACATAGCACCACGTCGCTGATCTGGCAAGCATGCAGTTCAAGAAGGGTCCGAGTCCCCGGAGTTGGGCCCTTTGTTTTTCCCGTGCTGGATTGGTGCTGGATACCGGCGAGGCCCCGGAGGGTCCTGTGGCGGCACCCTTGGGGAAGGGCAAGTGAGCACGGTAGAGCGGCCCATGTGTACACCTTCTTCACGGCCCCAAAGCCGTTCGCGGAAACAAACCTGAGCCCACTCGGCGTTGACGATCTCTGAGCCGAGGAGGGGAAGGTGTCGGGCCTGAAGCTGTTCAATACAAAAAGCGGCGTGACCGAGGTCACGCCGCGTCTCGCTGATGTCGAGGCGGATGTGCAGAGCCTTGTCGAGGCACACATGGAGACGTTGCTGGGCGTCCGGTCCCTGGCGAGCGAGTACAGCACCGGGCCGGTACACGGTGGTCGGATCGACTCGCTCGGGTTGGACGAGAACGGGTCGCCGGTCATCGTCGAGTACAAGCGCGGCACGGATGCCGGCGTCATCAACCAGGGTTTGTTCTACCTCTCGTGGCTGATGGACCACCGCCGTGAGTTCGAGCACTTGGTCCGCGACCGGCTGGGGGCGACGGCCGTGTCCCAGGTCCTGTGGAGCGGCCCGCGTCTGATCTGCATTGCCGGCGACTTCACCCGCTACGACGTACACGCCGTGCGCGAGCACCGGCGCTCGATCGACCTGGTCCGCTACCGGCTCTTCGGCAGCGACCTGCTCGGCCTGGAGACCGTGGCTTCCGTCAGCGGCGGCATACAGGTAGCACGGCGGGCACGCAGTAACGCGGCTGGCGGGGCGGCGGCTGATGTCCAGGGCGCGGCGATGGCGGAGTTGGCATGCGCGGTTGACGAGGCCCTGCTCGGGCTCGGGGACGGTGTGAACCGTGTGGAGCGCAAGCAGTATCGGGCGTATCGGCGGCTGCGGAACTTCGCGTGCCTGTGTCCGCCGCAGCGCAGCAAGCTGCTGGTCTACCTGAGGGTCGACCCGAGGAACGTCGACCTGGTACCGGGTTTCACCCGGGACGTGTCGGGTCTCGGGCACCACGGGACGGGTGATCTGGAGGTGCAGCTTCGCAGGCCGAGGGACGTGGCGCGGGCGCAGGATCTGTTCCGGGCGAGCTACGCGGCGGTGTGAACGCCTGCCGTCTTTTGGCCGTGGCTGCTCTGTGGTCGTGGGGTGTTGCCTTTCGACGTGCGGGTGGGACGTGGCGGTGGACTATCAATGATGCGCGGGATCGCCGGTTTGGCTAACCGGCGATCCCGCGCTATGTTCCCTCGCTCTTAAGTGCCTAGGTTCAGCGTGAGCGGCTGGCAGTCGCGTTGGCCGTGACCGTTGGGATGGCCGCCGGGCTGGTGAGGAGGCTCGGCGTGTGTCCGGTGCCGGCGGTCTGGGGGCGGCGCAGGCCCGTGTCGTGGGCGAGGGTCTCGGAGAGGTCGGCCAGCAGCGAACTCGGGGTGTGCGGGGAGGCGGTGAGGGTCCAGGTGGGACGGTCCGGGTCGGGGCCGGCCCAGATGGTCCAGGTGGCCAGGTTCTGGCCCGGGTGGTGCTGGGCGGTGAAGGCGTCGAAGCGGACGCCTGCGTCCCCGGCGGGGGAGGTCCAGCGGATCCAGCGGCCGTCCACGGTGTGCTTCCATCCGGCGTCGGAGAGCGGCTGTGTGGCCGCGGTGACCATCTTCTCGTTCACGGGGGCGCCGATGGTGGTGTCCCAGCCGTCGCCGTCGGCGAGGTGGTTCAGCAGCTCCTTCAGAACCGGGGCGGGGGTGGCGCCGGTCGCGGTGAGGACCCACATGCGGTCGGAGGCGGGGGTCTCGTAGGCGGCCACGGTCCATGCGGTCTCGTGGGCGGGGGTGTCGTGGATGCGCTCGATGCGCAGGGTCTGGGACTCGTGGATGGCGTGGGTCGTTTCGTCGGACCAGGTGCGCCACTTCTCGAACTCGCCGTGCGCGTCGAGGAAGGTGTCCAGGAGGGCGTCGTGGTCGCCGGCATCGGCCAGGTAGACCGGGACGGTCTCCGGCTCCGGGCGGGAGGGTTCGGACTTGGCCGCGGTCACGTCGAAGACGGAGCGGGCTTCGATGGCGGCGTGTTCGGTGTCGGTCAGGGGCGCCGGGCCGGGGCGCATCTCGGCCGCGTGGACCTTTTCGAAGGCGAGCAGGGCTTGGGCGGGTGAGTCGAAGGTGTCGGCGACCTGGCGCAGGTGGTCCTCGCCGTGCAGGTAGACGGACTTGCCGCCGGGGTTGAGGTAGGTGCCGACCGCGACGGTGGTGTGGCCGTCGCGGGCGTGGGCGTGGATGAGGAGCTGGCCGTGGCGGATGTCGTCGTGGATCTTCTGCGCTTGGTTGGAGACCTCGCGGATCTCGCTGCGGGTGCACCAGGGCATCGGGTAGTTGGCCCAGGTCCATTCCTCGTCCATGGCCTCCCGGAGCCGAGGGGTGATCTCGACGGCGATGCCCTCGGTGAGCAGGTGTTTGGCGGCGTCCTCGGCCCAGTGGGGCTCCTCATGATCGATTCGGGCCAGGATCAGGACGTTGGTGGCGGCGATGCTCCAGTTGGCAGCCTCCAGAGCCATGAGAGCGACGTGGGCCTGGCTGCCGGTCAGGACGGCCTGCACGGCGCTGGGATGCGTGGGGTGGGTGTCGAGGTGGACGTGGGCGTCGATGTCAGGAGTCATGTGAGGGTGTCGTCTCTTCTGCCGGTGGCCGGGCCTTCGGGTCCGGCCACCGGCGTACGCGGGTTGTTATCGGGTTGCTCGCGTGGCACGGGAGGTGTGCGCGGCCGTGGTGGTCGGCGGGCCGGCGCGGGCGGGGGGTGCGGGGCGCTGAGGTTGAGTGGGGGCCGGTTTGGTGGCGTGCTGCCAGCGGGTGCGGACGGCGGCGATGTCGGCGAGGGAGCGGCGGGCGCCGACGACGAGTTGGAAGGGGGTGTTGGCCGGGTCGGCGGCGTATGCCTCGATGCGCCGGCCAGCCTGATCGGCGGTGGCCAGGAGGGAGCGCTGCAGGGTGCGCTCGCCCCAGTACTCCAGGGAGCCGGTCGGTTCAGCCAGCAGGCAGAGCACGTCACCGGGTTCGCTTCCCTCGTCCAGCAGGCCGCGCTGTTGGGCCTCCCACAGGACGGTGACGGGGTCGATGGGCTCGCCTCGTCGGGCGAGTGCGGTCAGGCACTGCCACAGACCGGCATGCAGCGGCAGGGTCAGGTCGTCGGGGAGCAGCCACCGAAGCGAGTCGATGTCGGCCGGGTGGGCGGTGGCGGTCGCGAGCAGCCACTGCTCCTCCTCGACCGCGGCCCTGCGGTCGGGTGCGACGGGCGGTGGTGGGGCCGCGGTGCGGGGCAGCATTCCGGCACGTGGGGGGAAGCGGCTCGCGATGTCGTCCACGAGGGCGCCGAGGGCTTCGGCCTCGGCGAGCACCGTCGGGACGGGGTGGGGGAGGGAGTCGTCGTGGACGGTCTGGACGAGATGTTCGGCGGCCCTTAGCAAGCGGCGGCGGGCGTGCTCGGCCTCAACCATCCGCGCGTAGGCCGGTGCGTGCTGTGGCCAGGGGCAGACTTGGATCAGGGTGTGCAGGTAGGTGGCGGTCAGTCCGCGCGCCTGCTCACGTCCCGTGGCAAGCACCTGGTCGAGCCAGTTGGTGTTCTTCGCGTGCTCGGCGGGGTCGGGCGGCGGCAGGGTGCTGATCGCGGCGTATAGGGCGGCGTGCTCGGCGGTGGAGAACGAGTTGGCAGCGATGCCGGTCACGTCGCCGAGCCGGTGCGGATCGAGGAGGAGGGCCCCGAGGAGGGCCTGCTCGACGTGGAACACCGGCTGCGGCGGTGCAATCGCGTCGAGGCCGTCTTCGTCGGGTACGGGGGCGAGGGGCATCAGGCGGCGAGGGTGAAGTCGTCGGGGTCGAGGGCGACGCCGAGGTGCGGGGCGAGGAGGTGGCCGGCCAGCAGTGGGGGCACGGCGTTGCCGATCTGGCCGAAGACCTGGCCCTTGTTGCCGGCCCAGGGATAGTCGGCGGGGAACGTCTGCAGGATGCCCGCCTCGCGGGCGGTGATCCGGATCGGCTCCGGCACGGACGGTGAGTCTGTGGATGGCGTGGGCGCCGAGGCCGGGTCGGCGACCCAGGTGCACTCGTTCGCGCGGTGTCCGAAGAAGAGCGTGCCTGCCGGTTCCGACAGCGGGCGGATGGTGGCGTTGGCCTGGTTGTTGCTGCGCAGGGACCAGGACCAGGGTTGCGCCCCGGCGCCGTCGCGGTGGCGGACTACACCGTCCGCCCGGGGCATCCAGGTGCCCCGCTCCCGGGCATCCGACAGCGTCTTGCGGGAGCCTGAGGGGAAGGGTTCGGGTCCGCCGCCCGGTCCGCCGCCTGCGCAGACGGTGGGGACGGGGCGGTCGGTCGCGCCCCATCCCAGGGCCTGGGCCATGCTGACCCAGCGGGCGCGGCCCGGCCCGAACAGCGATTCGGGCTCGGCGATTTGAGCGTGCGTCGGCGTGGGGGGCTGCGCCGTACGGACCCGGGAGGCGAGGAGTATCGCCCGCCGTCGCGTCTGCGGGACGCCGAAGTCGGCGGCGTTGAGGATGCCGTACCAGACGGAGAAGCCCCAGGACCGGAGGATGGCCGCGTACTGCTTCCACAGTGGCAGCACGTCCGGCACTTCTTCCATGGCGACCCAGTCGGGCTCGCCGACCGCGTTCAGGGCGTGGAGGTAGCGCATGGGCTCGGCTGCGAGCAGGGAGCGCTCGTCGCGGCAGGCGGCGAGGAGGCGTTCGCGGGTGTCACGGCCGGCGGCCAGGTCCTCGACCGCCGCGTGCACCAGCGGCTGGTCGAGCAGGCCGAGGCGCTTGCCGGCCTTGCTCCACGCCTGACACGGAGGCGAAGCGATCACGCCGCGGGTGCGGCCGATGAAGGGCCAGGTCGGATACATGGCCACGTCGGTGCGGATGGTCAACTGGCCAGCCGTGGCACGGGTTTTGCACGCCCACCTGTCCCATTCCAGGCCGATGTCGCGTACGCCGAGGACGTGCAGGGCTCTGCTCCAGCCGCCCGGCCCCGCGAAGAGGTCGAGTATCACGTGGCCAGCCCGAAGTCGTCCTGCGTCAGCGCGTCGGTGTCTCCGCGGCACGCCCAGGGCGAGCAGCCGTCTGCGACGCCGTTCTCCAGCGCGTCGGCCTCGTCCGTGCCGATGCGCAGGGCGGCTCGTTCGGCGGCGGTGACGTGGTCGATGGGGGCCTGGCTCAGGGGGACGCGGGAGCGGTGCAGGAATGCCTCGCCGAGCAGTCGGTTGCCCGTCGCGTTGGCGCGGGCATTGCCCTGCCGGATGGCCGCGTCGAATGCGACGACGTCCGCCCACTCGGACGGAGAGGTATCCCTGATATGCCGCCACTGCGCATTTCCGTGGAACGGGCAGCCCAAGCAACTCGATTTGGGTGTATCGGCAAGCCCGAGTGACGTCAGGTAGCGGATACAGTCGTCTCTGCTCCAGTTGAGGTCCAGGAGGGGATGCCTGTTGCGCATGTACTTGACGTCGGCGTCTTTGGCGCGGTGGAATTCATCGGTGGAGATTCCCACCCACTGCTCGACAAATACCCCCTTGGGGATACGTGAAGGGTAGGGGTATCCGAGCAGTTCGCGCACCTTCTGCTTTATCGGCTTCACCTTGTATTCGCCGGTGCACTGCCTTCGAGTCATCCCAGGTCGCCCATCCTGGTTGAGGATGTGAAGCGGCATGGATGCGAACCGGTGATCCGGGTTCAGGGCGTCACTGCGGATGTTCCCGGACGACACTCGCAGTACCGGAATTCCGGCGGGCTCGGCTATCTCCTTATCTATGCGGTCAAGGTGGGTGTAAACCGCTTCGGGTTCCCAGCCTGTGTCGGCGAAAATCGCGTAGTCGACCCTGGGGAGAATTCCCTCGGCCGACAGGGCGAGGAGGGTGCTGGATTGAACTCCCGCACCCAGGGAAAGGGCGCGGAACTGAGGCTGCTCTGAAATGTTCTGTCCTGGGAGTGGGGGAATGGGGGCGCCCTCAGTGCGATGGGCGGGTGAGCGGGCCGGGCGGGGCCAGCGGGTCGCGGCGTGTGGCGCGATAGAGGGCGGGGACGTGGTCGAGGAGGTCGGTGGCCGACGCGATGAACTGCTGGGGTGACGGGCCGATGAGGACGGCCCGTCCCGGCGCGGCATCGGCTTGGCGGCGCCGGTTCTCCACGGCGCGGGCGAGGGCCGCGGTCAGTTCGGCGCCCGCGTCCTGGGCGGCCTTGGCGATCTGCGCGACTCGTTCGAGGAGGAGAAGATCCGCGGACGAGGGCTGCGGTGTGTGCGCGGCGAGGTCGACGAACAGCCGCAGGGCGGTGCCGGCGAGTTCCTGAGCATCGGTGATCCGCGCGGCCAGCGCGGTTGCGTGGTCGGGAGCGGGGGTGCGCAGAGCCCGGTGCAGGGCGAGGGCGTCAGCTGTGATCCGGTCGAGGATCTGGGCCGGCGTGAAGCGGTCAGACACGGGTCTCCGGGGTGGCGTGCGGTGTCAGGGCATGGGCGAACGCGGCAGTCAGCGCGGGGGCTTGCGCGGGATCGGTAGCCAGGGCGCGGACGAGGGGGGTGCCGATGACGACGGCGTCCACCAGCGGTGCGACGCGGGCTGCGAGGGCGGGGGTGGAGATCCCCACGCCCGAGACCACGGGCAGCGGGCTCGCGGCGCGCAGGCGCCCGGTGAAGTCGGCGAGCGCCGGGATGTCGAGCGGGCCGCGGTAGCCGGTGGGCGCCGTGCTCGCGGGCGCGTAGAGCCATCCCGACGCCCCGGCGGTCACATGGGCGAGGTCGGTGTCCGCGCGGTGGCGGGGGACCAGGCGCGGGGTGCGAAGGTTTGCGTCCTTCGCTGCGGCCTGCCAGCGGCCTGCCTGGTGCTCGGGCAGATCGACGACCATCACGCCGGCGGCACCGGCGTCGGCGAACAGGCGGGCCAGGCGTTCGGGATGTTGGCTGACGGGTTCCCAGTAGGTCATGACGACGGTCGGCCGCAGGCCGGCGGCGTGCTCGACCGTGCGGAGGGTGCGGTCGAGGGTGTTCCCGCGTCGCAAGGCGCGGTGGTAAGCGGCCTGGATGACCGGTCCGTCGAGGCCAGCGGTGTGGTGGGCGAGCCCCACCTCGAACAGGGAGGCGCCTGCCTGCGCGATCTGGTCGAGATGACGGCGCTCGACGTGGGACGGGTGCAGGCCGGCGGTAACGAACACGCCCAGCGCGCAACGGGGGTGGGTAAGGAGGCTGTGGAGGGTGTCGGCGGTGGCCAGGAGGGGGCCTTTCGGCGGTTGGGCTGTCGCCGCAGGTCAGCGGTGGCGTGCGGCGGATGAAGCCGGGGCGGCCGGGGGTGCGGCGGCGCTCCGGCCGTGAGTGACGCGCAGGCCGGGCCGGTTGCTGAAGGCGGGAGCCACGCGGTCGAGGGTCTGGGCGATCTGCTGGGCCTGTTCGTGGGCGTTGGCGAGCTGTTCGGCGACACCCTGGGGAAATCGGTCCCACTGGACCCGGTATTGGTAGCGGTGCAGGATCTCGGCGGCGTTGCGCAGCTGCTCGGCGACCTGCCGCAGGACTGCGGTCTGCTGCTCCGGGGCAGTCGCGGTGTGGGTGGCCTGCAAGAGCGCGTCCAGGGCGGCGGGCAGCGGCTCGTCGTGGGTGGGCAGGCCGTAGAGAGCGGCGTGCAGGGCCTGGGCGTAGGCCGTCACGGGCCCACCTCGCGAGCGGTAGTCGTACTGGGCCGCTGCTTGCCGGCGGGCGCCGAAGCTGACGGTCACGTCCCGGGGAGCGGCACCGGGGCGGATCTGATCGGCGAGAGCTTGGGCGAGGTCATGCACGGTCGGGGCGTAGGAGGACGTGGTGTCTCCCATCGGGGTTGGTGGTGACGTCTGCAGGAGTGGTCAGCGAGCGCGGCGGCGGGCCGAAGGGGCGGCGCTCTGCGGGGTGGCGGCGGGAGCTGAGGAGGGGCGGGCAGCACCGGGGATGTCGGCCGGCGTGGGGATGCCGAGGCGGACGCGGACGCTGAGACCGTGGGCGTATCCGTGCGCCTCGGCAGCCGTGACAACCCCGAGCAGCCCGCGCTCGTCCAGCCCGTCGCGCGGGCGGTAGGACGAACCGTCTGTCGTGGGGACGAAGCCGTTCTGCTCCAGTACGGACCGGGCGGTGGCGGTCGCCGCGGTCACGGCAACGGTGCCGTCGCCGAACTGGAAGTGCAGGTCTGGGCCGCCTGCGGGCTGGTCGGGATTCCGCGGGTCGTCCAGGAAAGGTCGATGAGGTCGTGGGTGTGGGCCAGCAGTCCGTACATCGCGATGCCGGCGCGCTCCTGTGCGTCCTGCGCGGTGCCCGGTGGCAGCAGGTACAGCCTGCGGCCCAGGTGTTGCATGGGGTGGAACCCGGCCTCGGTCAGCAGCCGGTCGGCGTCGCGGATGCGGCGGTTGAGGACGACGAAGGTGTGTCCGTCGTCCGTGGACCCGATGAACACATCGGGGATGTCCAGAAGAGGCACGGTGGTCCAAGGTCTTTGGCGGGTCAGGAGGGGTGCCAGTGGGCTCGTGCCCACCGGCGTGAACGGCGGGGAGCGCGGCCGAGAGGGGCAAGGGGCACTAACGAGTCGATTGAGAGGGGCTGTGCGGGCAGGGGAGTCTCCGAAGGTAAGGAGCGCTCAGCGTCGCCGGTTTGAGCGGGTGAGCTGAGCGAGGGCATGGTCGACATGAGGGTTGATCGCAGCCCCGCGGACCGGAGTGATGAGACCGCTGTGCTCGTAGCGGGTGCTCAGCGGGACGTCGGCGAAGACGCGCTCGACCGCCGTCGGCGCAGCCAGGTGGGCGAAGAAGTTGCCGACGAGGCGCTGGGGGGTCTCCTGGGTGAAAGTGGCCAGCGGCGCGTTGTCGAAGTAGAGGTGTGCGACCTGCCAGGCGATCTCGGCGTCGGGCGCGTACTGCAGGCGGCAGTACAGGTCGGGTGAGATGAACGATCCGTGCTCACTGGACCAGTCGTTGAGTTCGGCAAGCTCGTCCAAGGGCCGGTCGGTGACGGGGATGCGTTCGGCGTGCCGGGTATCGCCCAGCAGCTGGGACAGGGCCTGTGTGACCGCGGCCACCGCTTCCAGGGGCGCCTGTCGGCTGAACACCGCCTCCCAGTACGGCTCGTGGTGAGCGACCCTGCACCAGCGGCCGAGCGGGTGCAGTGGGGTGAAGCCGACGAAGATGCTGCCGTCGGGGCTGCCGATGCTGATGTGACCGCTGTCGGCGTCGTGCTCGTGCTTCCATCCGAAAAGGTGGATGAGGGGACCGATGACGTCGGCGATCCGGTCGCCGGCCCCGGCCATGTAGCGCGGGGAGACCATGACCCGGTCCGTCGGCGCGTACGCGCGGCTCACCGGCGCGCCCCGCGTGCCGTCTCGGCCTGGGGCCGGTGGGCGGGAGCGGTCGACACGGTGGCCTTCTGCGCGCTCGACGCGGTGGGCGCGGGCGCGTTGGCGTAGTCCTCGCTGATTCCGGCGGCGAGGTAGTGGCAGGCGGTCGCGCACAGGTCGAGTTGGTGGGCGGCGTCGTCGAGGTGGCCGCGCATCTGCGGGATGGCCTCGGCGTGCCGGGCCCTGCGGATCGCCTCGCTGTCGGCGGGATAGCCGGCGAAGTGCTGGCCTTCGTAGGGGTTGGCCAGCAGTACGTGGGCGAGGTCGGTGCCCGCGAGAGCGGAGGAGGAAACGACCGAGGCCATCAGCTCCAGGCTCGCCCGGCTGCCCGCGATGGTGGTGTAGGGACTGCTGTCGAGGGCCTTCAGACGCAGCACGGCGGTGGTGGTGAGGGCCTGTGCCGTCAGCAGGAGGGGACTGATGCGGTGCAGCGCGTCGGTGCCGGGGGTGTAGGCGGCGTCCCGGACGCGTGCCTGCAGTGCTTCGAAGTCGGCGGCGAGTTGCCGCAGTTGGCCGACTCCTTCAAGCAGGCCGGGTGGGGCGGTGGCGATAGAGGGCTCCCGAAGGTGGAGAACAGGTCAGAGGCGTCGGGCGGCAGCCGGGACTGCGGGGGACAGCGCGACGTGCCGAGTGCTGGGGCTGGTGTCTGGCCGGCGCGCTGGTTGGGTGAGTGCGGCGGCGAGCGCGGTGATGCCGGCGGGGGTGAGGTACACGCGGTCCTGGAGCGGCCCGCTGTGATAGGCGGGAAGCGCGGTGTGGGGAAGGCGTTCGGCCAGATGCTTGGCTTCCAGGCTGCGCAGGGTGCTCATCAGCACTTTGGGTTCGCGGGAGCGGTTGTACTCCCGGCCCAGCGAAGAGCTGGCCACGACGTGGCCGCAGGCGATTTGCTCCAGTGCCGCGTGCTGGATGACAGTGAGGCGGCTATCGGGCGCCGTCTGGGCTTCGGGGTGGCGGCGCAGCATCTGCTGGGCGACGACGTGGGCGCTGTACATCACGGTGTCGGTGGCCAGCGCTGTCAGCTCTCGTGCCATGGGCGGGCCGTGCTCGGCGGATGCGCCGCTCAGGAAGGCCAGTTGGCGCAGGCGGATCTGCGCCTGTGCCAGCTCCTCGCTGGCGTGGAGGCGCTGGTCGACGATGGCCTTGAGGACGTTGAGCGTGTCAGTGGCCAGGCTGGCCGCAGAGTCGGCGTGATCCCCGGGGCCTGATGTGGCTCTGGCGCTCACGACCACGTCAATCGCATCGTTGTGCCGGGAATACGCACCGGCGAGGGCAAGGAGCTGTTCCACGGGTGTCGGAACGTCGAAGAGGGTCGTCTCACCGGACGCCAGGATTCTGTCCAAGGTCACCGCCGGTGAGGTCGCACGGGCGCCCGTGCGACCTGCTGCCCAGGACTAGAGGCCCGTGATGCCTCGGGTGGCGTGGGCAGGGAGGCGCGCTCTTCGAGGAGTGCGGACACGTCGTTGAGGTGTCGGGTGCAGGCCAGCGCCTGCTGTTTCGTGCCGGGTTGGGTGATCGCCCGCAAGTAGACGTCGGGCTCGCTGTTGCCGCATTCGAGGCAGCAACGGCCATCGGAGGGCCAGTCGTCGGGGACTTCGTGAATCATCGGCAAGGAGTGTGGTCCAGGAAGATGGGGTGACAGGGAGGCAGGTGTCGTCATGCTCGCCGCCGGGCGGCCGGGGCCGGTGCGCTCGCAGCGGCGGGGGCGGCCGTTGCGACTTCAGTGGTGTGCGGGCGGCGGCCAGGGACAGGCCGGCGTCGTCGAGGTCGGTGGGCTCGTAGGTGTGCAGGTCGTCTCCAGGCCGGTGCGTCAGGGGGCTTGCCACAGGAAGCGGGCGACGTGGTCGTTGCCGTGGCCGGCCCGGGGGCGGGAGGGGGTGTGCCATCCGGCCCGGGGCGGGCGGCTGGCGATCAGGCGCCAGCCCGCGCCGCGCAGGGAGGCGCCGTTCTCGCCCTCCTGGGTGAAGGTGATCAAGCGCCGGTATCCGAGGGCTTTCGTCGCCCGCCACGATGCGCCGTACAGCGGGGAGTTGGCGTTGCGGGTGCCGTCGCTGGCGGTACGGGTGACTTCGAGGGTGGCGCCGTCGTCGAGGTGACGGGCGACGGGCCGGCCGACGATGGCCACGGCGTGCAAGACGCCGGTCTCGTCGGCGGCTCCGACGGCGAAGATCTGTCCTGCGGGCGGCGGGTGGTGACGGTGCCAGGTGCGCACGAAGTCCTTCGCCTCCCGGGAGCGGACCGGCACCAGGTGCAGCCGGGCCTCGCTCACACGGCCTTCCCGAAGTCGGACTGGCTCGGTGCGTGCTTCGCCACGGCGCGGGCGGTGATCGCTTGCGAGGCGCGGGCGGATGCCGTGGACAGGTCCTTGGCGCCGGGTTCGAGGTACCACGGGCGCAGGTCGAGCATGGCGGCGCGCATGCCGGTGGCGAAGCAGAGTGCGGTGCCCTTGGGCAGGGCGCGGATGGCGTCGGCGGGCAGGATCCGCTCCTGCCGCATCGAGACGGAGGTCGACTTGCCGGACTCGGAGTGCGAGGTGGAGGTGGTCTCCACATCATGGTCGCCGATCAGGCGGGACAGCTTGTCGGCGAAGTCCGGGTCGTCGATACCGGCTCCGATGACCTTGACGGTGGAGGCGGACCACATGGCGTCCATGCCGGCGTCGCCCCAGACCTTCTGCCCCTGCCGGTAGGACTGGAGGATGGTGATCGGGATGATGCCGCGGCTGCCGAGGTGGGAGTACAGGTCCGGCAGGTCGCTGATTTTGCAGACGTTGGCGGCCTCGTCGAGGATCGCCAGCATCGGCGGGTCGAGCCTGCCGCCGGCGCGTTCGGCCTGGGCGGTCGCGGCGCGCATCACCGAGTCCGCGCAGGCCGCGATCAGTGCGGAGGCTCCGCCGCCGCCGTCCTTGCTCAGCAGGAACAGCGTGTCGGTGGAGGTGACGAACTGTGCGGGGCGGAACTCGGGGACGTCCTTCTGGGGGGTCACCCAGGCCGCGATCTCGGAGTTGAGCAGGGCGGCGGCGTACTGGCGGGCGGTTTCGAAGATGCCGTCCCTGGTCTCCGGCGGCCCCTCGACGGTTCCCTTGAGCTGGGCGGCGACGGCGGCGAATCCATGGTCACGGAGGATGTCGAGCGGGGTGCGGTCGGCGGGGAAGGCGAGCCAGGCCATGATGTCGGTGATCGGCCGCTCGTCGAGGGCGGCGGCCAGCAGGAGCTGGGACAGGATGTTGCTGCCGGCCTTGGACCAGAAGTCGCCCTGCGCGCTCGCGTCGACGCTCGCGGCCAGGAAGTGGCCCGCCAACCGGCCGGCCCCGTCGAGGGTTTTCGCGGTGGCGAGGGGGTTCCACCACATCTCGCGGGTGGCGTGGGCGATCTGTTGCGGGTCCATGGTCCACACCGCTCCTGCCTGCGCGCGGGCCTCGTAGGCGGTGGTGAAGGCGTCGCCGGCGGCCTTGTTCGAGGTCAGCAGGACCGGTCCGGGCGCGCTGAGCATGGAGGGGATGGCCAGTGAGGTGGTTTTGCCGGATCGGGGGGCCATGATCGCGACGGCGACGTCCTCGAAGCCCATCCGTACCTCGTGGCGGCTGCCTTGGAGGTTGCCGAGCAGGATGCCGGTGTCCTTCGCCTCGATGCGCTTGGCGTCCTTCAGGCTCGGGCGCAGGGAACGGGCCTTGGTGGTGATCGCCTTGGCCATCAGCGGCTCGATATCCCGCGCCTTGGCCATGTCGGTGATCTTCTTCTTCCGTCCGCCGCTGCGGTTCTTGTGCCGGGCCCACAGGACGCCCGCGGCAGCTCCGAGGGCCAGGAACAGGAGAACGGGAACGATGCGGGTACCGATGAGCAGGGATGTTTCGCTTGCGTGGGGCCAGACCTGCTGGGGGTGGAGCAGGGCGTTGGTCGGCTGGTACGGCGCCCGGGCGGCGCCGGTGAGGTAGGCGGTGATGTTGCCGGACAGCCAGGCGAGGTGGGACAGCGGGACGACGATCGCGAGCGCGCCGAACAGGAGGCGCAGGACGAGGTCGTACCCGTCGGTGGAGCTGTTGGAGGAGGGTGGCAAAGGGCTACGCACTTCCGGGCGGGGACAAAGGGGGTCAGCGGCTGCGGCCGTTGGTGAACGGCGGCCTGCGCAGGGTGTTTGGGACTGCGGGCGGGCTGGTACCGCGGACGGTGAGGGAGCGGACGCGCTCTTCCAGGGCGGAGGCGACCTGCACGGTGGGCACTTCGCGGCGCGTAACGGTGATGAGCTTGGGGTTGTAGGTCGGGAGGCTGCGCAGGCCGTTGGCCCGTGGCACGGCGGCCGGATCGGCGAGGGCGGTGGTGAACGCGGTGATCAGGTGCGAGGGCGTGTGTGTGCCGAAGCGGGCCTGCCACACCGGCCGGTTCGGACCGAGCGTGGAGGTGACGAACCAGGCTCCCGGTTCTTCCGCGTTGCCCGGCCGCTGGACGTACGCGATGCCGCCGGGCGACTCAAGGCCGTTGTCCGTGGAGGCGGGCGTCCAGCCGCTCTGCCGAAGCGGCTCATATGGATCGAAGGGCGTGTCCCCCGGCGGGGCTGGGTCGGTGAGGGCATCGGTGACAGCCGCGATGAGTTCGACCGGGGTGCGGGCGCCGAAGCTCGCGGACCAGGGGGGCCGGCCGGGCCCTGGTGCGTGCTGGAGGGTCCACCACGGTCCGTCGGGGTCGGGCTCCAGGCGCAGGAGCGCCTTCTGGCCGGGGCTGGAGAGGATCACGCGGGGCATCAGGGGGTCGTTGCCGTGGCTCCAGCCGCAGGCGCGGTGGAGGGGGATGGTGATCCAGGCGGGGTTACCGCCGCCGGCGAGGTGGCGCGGGGTGATGAAGTCGACCTCGACGGTCTCGAAAGTCGGGGGCATGGTCACTTGCGTGCCACGGTGCGCCGGGCGGGTGTGCGGGCCGGTGCGGGGGCCAGCGGGGAACGGGCTTTGCGGGCGGCGGTGTTGATTTCCCGGAGCGTTGTGCCGTGGGTGGCCCAGGCGTCGAGGTAGCTCCATGATTCGGCGTGATGCTCGGCGAGGGCGTCGTCGAAGTCGGTGGTGCCGGGCTTGGCGGTGTCGGGGAGGGTGTCTCGGGTTTCCAGCCACTGCTCGTGCAGTTCGTCGAGTCGGTCCAGGGCGTCGCGCAGGACGCCCAACTGGTAGACCCAGCGGCCTTGCACCGTGTTGTCCGGCAGCTGGGCCAGCTGTGTCTCGGCGGTGGCCAGCCGGTGGCGGGCGCCGTGGCGGAGCGGCTCGAAGGCTTCGGCGGTGTCGGCGTCGCGCTGGCTGGCGCGCAGGCCGTAGGCGTGGTCGTCGTGAGGCCAGCCGTCGAGGTCGGTGTGCTCCTCGGAGTAGGCGTCCCAGGCGTCGAGGATCGTCTTGCTGTCCCGCACGTAGTGGTCGAGGTGGCGCAGGAAGTCGCGGTGCGCGTGGTGGTCGGTGGAGATGAGGTGGGGTCCTGTCGGTTCAGCGGCGGGCGGCGGACGGCACGGTGCTGGCGTTCGCCGGGGGCGCCGCGGGTTTCGTCTGCTGCCGCGGGAGGCGCGGGCCTGCGCCAAGAGCGCCTTGAGGCGCGCGGTGTGGGCGTCGACCACCTGCTGGGGGCGCAGCGGGCTGGGCTCCTGCACGGCGTTGTAATGGCCGGTGCGGTCGTACATGCCGCGCTGGAGCGGGCTGGGGTCGGCCAGCGCGTTGAGGAACGAGGCGATCAGGTGGGTGGGGGTGTGCTCGTCGAAGTAGGCGTGCCAGATGCGCGGGCCGGGGAACTCTCCGTGGCCGGGTTCGCGGGTCTCGACGTGCCAGGACGGCTGGTCGCGGAATTCGCTCAGCGGGCGCAGTTCGATATGACACATGGAATCTGGCGAGCGCGCTGTGCCGTTGGGGGCGCGGTGCCAGCCCGCCGAGGTGACCGGCTCCCACGGGTCCAGTTCCTGTGGCGGCGCGGCGATGAGGGCGTCGGTGAAGCCGGTGAGGTCTCGGCGGGCACGCGTTCGCCGAACTCGGCGTACCATCCCGGATCCTGGTTGGTGGGCTCGGCCCGCAGCCGCCACCACGCGGAGGTGGCGGACTGCGGGTCGAACTGGAGCCGGTGGCGAAGGTCGGGGCTGCGCAGCACGATCTCGGCACTCAGCGGATCGGAGACGGCCTTCCAGCCGGCGGCGGCCAGGCCGTGGGTGACGTGGCGGGCGTCTCCAGGCCCGGCGAGGTGGCGGGGGCTGGTGTCGAACGGGATCTGCCAGGCGTGCTGGTCGGCGAAGGCGGCGAGCTGCCCGTCGCTCACCGGCACCAGCAGCACCCCGGCTCGCTCGGGACGCCGCTGGCGTACAGGTCGCGCAGGTCGTCCAGGACGTAGTGCAGGGTGTGCTGGTCGGCCTGTCCCCCGGCGGCGGTACGCAGTTCGTCGACCAGGAGGTCGGTGGCCGCACCGCGGGGTGTGTCGGGGTGCTCCTGCACGGCGCGGGCGAGGGCGCGCAGGGTGTCGGCGAGCTGGACGGGCAGGCCCGTGTATTCGTCCAGCAGAGGCTCGACCAGGGCGAGGGCCTTCGCGGGGTCGGGGTTCTCGCGCAGGTAGTCGGTGAGGTCCGCCAGTGTTTCGGTCAGGGTGTGGATGGTGTCCGGGGTGAGTGCGGGCATCGGGCTCCTTGGATCGGGGTGACGGGGTCAGCGGCGGGTGCGCGCGCTGCCGGCCGGGGTGTAGGGGCGGGCGGTGGTACGCGGCCGGGTGCTGCGGGCGCTGTTGCGGGCCCAGGTGGCGGCGCGGGCGGCGGCGATCCGGGCCTGCTGCCACGCACCGAGCTGGGAGGGCTTGACCGAGACCGACCAGGTGCGAATCTGCGTGCTGTGCGGGACGCGTCCGCGCGGGCGCATCAGAGGGTCGGGGTGGGCGAGTTCGGTGGTGAAGGCTTGCACCAGGTGCATCGGCGTGTTCGGCGTGAAGTCGGCCGTCCAGCCGTTGCCCTGCTTGTCCTTTGCTCCGGTCCACCACATCGCCGAGCCGTCGGCGTCCCGGCGGTACTGCATCCAGGTGGTGCCGTCGGGGCTGGTCGCCGTGTAGTCGCCGTTCTCCAAGCGCGTGTGCCAGTCCTGCTCCTGCAGGGGCGCCCAGACGTTGGGGGCGTGGGCGGAGCGGGGACGGTGGAGGGCATCGGTCAGACCGGCGACGATCTCCACCGGCGTCTGCCGGCCCAGGCGGGCCGTCCACTCGCCGTCGGGACCGTGGCCGTGGATGGTCCATCCGCCGGGCAGGACGAAGGGGTCGTAGGCGACCCGGACCGTGCGGTCCGGGCTCTCCATGAGTAGAGGGCCGCCCGTCTTGGATTTGTCCCGCCAGCCCGAGGCGCGCAGGAATTCCGAGACGTGCCGGACGTCGCCGCCGCCGGCCAGGGCACGAGGCTGGACGAGGTAGTGCTGCTCGGCCTGCTCGCCGGCCCCCCAGCCCTGCCACTGCTTGTTCTTCACCGGCGCCGCCTCACGACGAGCGGTGCGGGAGCCGTCGGTCTCGCCGCGGTGGTGGCGGGCTGGGTGCCGACGCGCTTGAGGGTGTCTTGGTGGTCGTCCAGGTCGAGGGTGATGTCGTGCAGTTCGTTCGAGGCGCGGCCCAGAGCAAGCCACACTTCCGCGGGCAGAGCGCCCCGCTCGGCCTGGTCCTTGGCGAACATGCTGCCGGTGGCGACGAGGTGGGTGACGCCGCCGAGGACTCCGCTGTCCGGGTCCACTACGCGGGCGATGACCTGCGCGGCCTGGGGCGGGGGAAGCTGCGAGAGGTGGTCGGCGAGCTGGCCGAGCTGGCGGGCTATCTCATCGGCCAGCCGCACCGGATACGCAGTGGGGTGAGTCATGCTCCTCCAGGTCGGGGCGGTCAGTAGTGGTGGCGATGGCCGATGCGCTGGGTCTCGGTGCGGACGGCCTCGGGGCGGGCGCCGGCCAGCGGAGAGGTGCGGTCGGGGCCGGTCGGGGTGCAGGCGCGCAGGTAGCGGCGGAACAAGGCGGTCGCGAGCCGGGGCGTGAGCCGGTTGCTGATCGGTGGGGGTGTGCGGGCTGCTACGGCTTTCTCCGGGGATCGGGCGGCTGGCCCCGGCGGGGTGCCGGGGCCAGCCGGACGGGACTTATGGGGTGCGGCGGGCCGGTGCGGGGCGGGAGGGGAAGTTGGCCGGCGCCGCATGCGGTGCGGCAGGGCGGGCCGCGGGGGTGCGGATGTCGTGCACGGCCTGCCGGTAGGCGGCGTCGTCGAAGACCTCGGGCGAGCAGTTGACCTCGTAACCGGCCAGCAGCAGAGCGGGGAAGGCGCGAGTGGCCAAGCGCTTCTGCTCCTGGGCACCGAGGTGTTCGGGCACGGTGTGCCAGATGTACAGCGGCCCGCCCGTGGGAAGTTCGTGGCATTCCAGGCCGAGCTGCTCCAGCAGGTCGTGCAGCTTGGCGGGGGCGCCGGTGGGGGTGTCGGCGTGGAGGGTGGTCGTCAGGGCCTTGACGTAGATCTCGACATCCGTGCCGTTCTCGTCGGCCAGGTTCGCCATGTGTTTCTCTCCGGGGTCAACGGCGGCGGGGCTAGCGAGGGTTGGGTGCCTCCTTGGAGGCCGCGGCGGCGATCCAGGCCCGGACGGCGCCTCGCTGGTGAGAGGCCGCAGCGCTGGACTGGGGCCGCGACGGCGGTCAGGATCTCTGGTCTGGGCGGTAGCGACCGCTTCACCGAGACCGGGTGGCTGGGGTATGGCTGCCAGCCGGTACCGGCGGCATGGACGCCGGAGCGGAGGTGGGTGCGGTCCGGCCTGCGGGGTGCTGGAGGCCGGTGCCGATGCCGATCGCTTCCAGCTGCGGGCCGAGCTCGCGCAGGGCGCGGGCCTGTGCCTGGGTGTCGTCGCCGCTCAGGCGGTAGATGCCGCTCAGCGGGTCCTGGAGGAAGCCGTGGGCGATGAGGATTGAATCGGCGCGGTCGTCGACGGGGGCGGTGGCGACGCTGCCGTCGTGCTGCCAGGTCAGCACGATCCGGTCCGGCTGGGAGGGCTGGAGGCCGTCCAGGGCGTTGTGCCGGACCTGGGCGAGCGCGCTGTCGTAGCGGGCGAGTAGGTCACCGGCGACTTGCTCGGCGCCCAGGAACGGGTCGTCCGCCAGGGCGATGCCGTTGGGCTCGGCGACGGCGCGATACGCCTCATCGGGCAGGGCGCGCGGGGCGACGGCGGCGACGAGGAATCCCTCGCGTTCGTCATGCCGGTCCAGGACGACGAGCTGCGCGCCGTCGGGGCGGCTCAGGACGGCGGCCTGCTGCAGCGGGTGCTCGGCGAGCGCGGCGGCAACCAGGTCCAAGTCCCAGATGTGGTCGGTGAGTTCGGCGAGGTCGTCCTTGGCATCTGCCGGGAGGTGGGAGCTGGTCCAGGTGCCGGGGAGTTCACCGGCGAGGACGTCGGCATACGAGGCGAGGCGCTCGGAGGGGGTGTCGTGGTCGTGCATGGTGTCCTTGGGCGAGTTGAGGGGTCAGCGGCGCAGGCCGGCGGCCACCGGAGGCGGCGGGGCCGGGAGCGTGCGGGGCGGGGGCGGGCAAGCGCACACGGCGGAGCGCTCGCGTTCGGCGGCGGGGACCTCTGCGCTGCACGTGCTGCGGCCGGGGTGCACAGCGTGCCGGTCGGCGAGCTGGTTGCGGGTGTCGGCGAGGTCGGTGCGGATGATGCGCAGATACTCGTCGGCGAGGTAGCGCAGCCGCTGGGCGATGTGCGGGTCGGCCGCTTGGTCGAGACCGTCGTGGAAGTCGGCGGTGACGGTGAGGACTTCGGTCAGCGCGGCGAGGATGCCGTCGTGGGCGGCGGTCAGCTCGATCAGTGCGTCGGCCGCCTCGTCGGTGGTGGTCGCCTCGCGGATCCGCTCGGCGAGGTGGGCGACGGAGGAGCCCAGCGGCAGGTAACTGACCGGACGGGCATCGGTGTCGAAGTCCTCGTCGCAGTCGACGTGATACCCGGCGACCCGGAGGCGGGCGACAGCGTTGGTCGCGAGATGTGACTCGTCGTCCTGGGTGAGGCCGGTGGGGGCGCGGTGGTAGGTCTCGTGGACGCGGACGACGGCGATGAATCCCGCGCGCTGCAGAACGCTGTGAGCCTCGGAGTCCCCGCTGCGGGCCAGGATTTCGTCGGAGTGCGGGTCCCGGCGGATGTCCAGGAAGCGGTCGGACAGGGGCAAGAGAGACGTTTCTCCTACGGTGATCGGGGGTTGGTGCGCCGCGTGGTGGGTGGTGCAGGGGCGATGCGGGGCTGCTTCAGGTGGGCTGCGGTGCTGTCCAGGTCTTGTTGGATGGCGTGGAGGCGCCGGGCGATCAGCTCCAGCCGGTGAGCGGCGTCGGTGCCGGCGGCGCCGGACTGGCGGGCGAGCCGGTGCGCAGAGTGTTCGACGAGCCCGCGGACCGCGGCCAGCGGACCGGCCTGCTCGTCGGCCAGCTGCGTGAGGACACTCGCGAGCTGGCCCGAGGCCGTGGGCGCCGCAGGAACGGCGGGCCGCAATGGGGGCCCAGCAAGTACGCGGAACAGGCGGAGGTCCTGCTCGATGCGGCGCGCTACGTCGGACAGGCGCCGCAGGATGTCGGCGGGCAGGGCGTGCCAGGCGCCGTCGAGGTGGATCAGGTTGGCGATCAGGTCGAGGCGCCGGGGCTGGGCCTGGACGGCGATCCACCGGCAGCCGTGCTCCTTGCCGGGAACCTCGATCCCGGCGGCCCGCGCGAGCCGGTGGGCGACTTCGGCCCACTCCGGCCCGGTCAGCTGCCGGTCCTCCGGGTGCAGCCGGACATCCAGGTGGAGGATCGCCCGCCGGTCGTCGTCCGGGCTGGCGGCGAACGGGTGCTCCAGGTAGGGATCTTCGAGGTGCTCGGCCCACTGGACCGAGGTCCAGATCTTCTGCTCGTCGTCCAGGGTGTAGTCATCCAGGCCGGGCCAGTGTGCGACGACCGTGTGCTCCGTCAAGCCCTCGTTTTCCGAGACCGGCCGCCCCAGTGCCTCGGCGAGCGGGTCGTGCGGCGTGTGGGCCCGCACGTTCAGGCGGGGGATCATGAGGGCCTGCTTCCCGAGGCGTCGTCAGGCGACCAGAGCTGGTGGAGGTCGCGGGTTGCGCAGAGCAGGGAGCGTTCGCGGACCAGGTCGGCGTGAACCGAGGTGTCCCCCGGCGGGAGATACTCGATGGCCCTGTCGATGGTGTCCAGCCCTTCGTCGTAGCGGCCCAGCCGGCGCAGGGCACCAGCCACCCGGAAGAGGGCGATCGGGTCGCCACCGGTGTCCAGGGCCGGTCGGGAGCTGAGGGCCAGGAGACGCTCTGCGCCCCGGTCCAGGTCCTGGCCGAGCCACAGCCCGTGCAGCAGGACGTGCAGGGTCTTGGTGTGCTCCTCTGCTTCCGCGAGGACCTCGTCCATGACCGTCAGCCCCTCGGGCCGGGACTGGCCCAGCAGCGCGAAGGCGTACAGGGCGCGGGTGTAGCAGTCCAACGGCTGACGTGCGGTCTTCGTCAGCTGTTCGACGAGGCGTTGGAGGGTGGGGCAGCGGAAGTCGAACCGCAGGGCGCTCAGGTACAGATGCGCCAGGGTGCGGGCGGTGATCGGATCATGGTCTGGTGCGGTGACATCTTCCGGGGAGAGCAGGGCCAGGACGCTGTGGCCGGCCGACCGTGCCGCCCAGGCAGCATCCGCGCAGACTTCGGAGGAGTCCTTCCAGTCGGCTCGCATGTCGCGGAGGTCTTCGGCCAGGCGCAGTGGCCAGGAAGAATCGGCCGGGTTCGCGGCGGCTCGGGCCCCGGCCCGGTGCAGCGCGGCGGTGCGGCCGGTGTGGTGCGTGGGGAGAGTCATCGGCCGCTCCGGATGTCGGCGATGTGCACGAGTTGGCCCAGCGCGGTGGTGGTGTACCAGCCGCAGTCGATCAGTTCGTCGCGGTCGGCGAACCGCGCAAGGAGGGTGTCCTCCATGGCCCGCAGGTAGATCAGGCAGTCCGGGCAGCGGCGCGAGAGGTGCACGAGGTAGCGGGGGTGGGCGGTGACATAGGACTGGGCGCCGCCGGTGGCATCCCGCAGCCGCCAGCCATCCTCATCGGTGGGGGTGTGCCAGGACGGGGCCACGAGACGCATTGCATCGCCCCACAGTTCACCGCCGGCCACCCCCTTGAGGACGACGACGGTGTCACCGGCCTGGAAGTGGGCGTGGGTGATGTCCCGGTCGGGGGTGAGCGGGTCGGGCGTGGGTGCGAACGCCGAGGTGGGTGGGGTCTGGGACATGTGTTCCTTCCGCGCGATGGCTGGCGGGGTGGGAGCATCAATAGTCCGGAGGAACGCCGGTTAGGCTAACCGGCGTTTCCCGGCTATGTTCCCTCGCGCTCAGCGGAAGGGGTTCTCCGTCCCGCGGTCCGTTTCGGTTGCTGCGTCGAGGAGTTCGACCAGGTCGGTGCCGTCGGCGTCGCGCTGGTCGATCCACCAGCCGGTGCGGGTGATGGAGCGGGCCTTTTCCTCCAGCTCCGCCCAGTCGGCCTCGTCCCAACTGCCCTCCACGATCAGCGCGGTGTGCGCGGCGGTCATCAGCTGGTGGCGGGAGCGCTCGCCCCAGTCCAGGGCCCGCTCCGGGCCTTCCAGTTGCGGCATGTCGAACTGCTTCGCCCAGGCGACGGCCGCCTCCTGCTCGGCGGCGCGCTTCGCGGCAAGCCACTCCTCCTTGGAGCCGGTGTCGGCATCGCGCGCCGCCTTCCAGCAGTCGGTGCAGTCCTTGGCCGCGAGCCAGCGGGCGAATCCGGCCCGCTTGTCGGCAGGACGGTTGGACAGGTCATGAACCACCTGGTGGGAGCAGCTGTGGTCCACGGTCCACTGTGTAGGGGCCCCTGGAGAGGTCCGTTTGATGGGCGTTGCGTTCGAGGTCGGGCTGCTGGTCTGGGGCTTCAAACCGAGTGCCTTTCGTTGGCGGTTGGAGTGGTGGCCTGCGTCGTTGCGGAGGGTCGTGCAGCAGATGCACGATTCATGCGGCGGACGGCGGTGGTCCGGGGTGCTGGGCGGTGTTCTCGGGGACGCTTCCGCCTTCTGCGTCGTCTCAGCGGGTCCTGCGGATGGCGTCTGTGGCCGCCGTGGCGATGGCGGCGGGAGCGCTGGAGGGCCGGGGCAGGTGCAGCAAGGTGGTCCCCGGCAGGTGCTGGGACTGCGCGGTGAGGGTGAGCTGGAGTACGGCGCAGCCAGCGGTCGTGAGCTGCTTGACGCGGGTGACGGCGAGAGCGGTTTCGTCGTTGCCGTAGTGGGCGTCGGTGACGATCACGAGGAGGCGGCCGGCGCCGGGGCGGCTGAGTTCGAGGCCATGGTCGAGTGCGTCGATGGCGTTGCCGAGGTTGTGGTGGCCGCCGTTGGCAGCGAACGTGGTCACGCGCTCGGGTGCTCGGTGGGTGGGTCGGGTCAGTGCGGTCAGGTGGCTGTCGTAGGCGATGGTGGCGGTGAGGGAGTCGGGGTCGGTCAGGGCTGCTGCGCGGGCCACGATCCAGGCGGCGGACGCGACGGGGGCGCAGGCGGCACGCATGGAGCCGGAGACGTCGACGGCGATCCCCACGCGCAGCGGTGGGGTGGGGGAGTTGCGGCGGCGGGTGTGGGTGAACGGTTCCGCGGTGGGGACCGACCCGGCAGCGCGCTGAGCGTCGCGGGCGAGGGCCGCGCGCATGTTGAGGCGGCCGGGCGGAGTGGGGCTAGTGGTGCGCTCCTCGGTCCGCTCGCGGTAGGCGGCGGCCCGTAGGGCGCGGCTCAGGCGGGCGGTGGCCTTCTGCTCCGCGGCGGTGGGCCTGCGGCTGCCGGTGACCGGGTTGCTTTGGGGCGCCGGTGTGCCGTCGGGGTTGACGGTGGTGCCACGGGTGTTGAAGACCGACTTGGCGGTGGCGGCGGCCTTGCGCCGTTGGCCGGCCCGCTGGGCACGGTCCTGAGTCTGCGCCGTGGACTTCGCGGCCATGGCGTTGGCTGCTGCAGCTTGTGCCGCGAGGTCGGCGGCGTCGGTGGCGGCCGTGCTGTCCATGACGACCCCCACGGCGCCGGACAGCAGATCAGCGAGGCCCTCCGGCACAGGCAGGGCGGGGGCCGCGGCGTCCAGAGCTTCGCACCACTCTTGACCGCGCGCGAGCATGGTCGCGGCATCGTGGTCGGCGCACTGGTGGGCTGCGGTCCAGATGCGGGTGAGGGTGGCCAACAGGGGCGCGCCCAGCACCTTTTCGCACAGATCGGAGACGGCCCGGGTCTCGCCGGCGTCCAGGATGCCGACGTCACGGCGGCCGAGGATCAGGGCCGCCACACCGGCGGCGTGCTCGATTCCCTGGAGGGTGGGGTGGGCGATGTCGGGCATGACCAGGGTGCGGGCGCTGGTGCGCAGGTACGTGCGGTCGGTGGGCCGGGTGGTCAGGTGGGCGCCTTCGACACGGCTCTCCTCCAGCAGGAGCGCGGCCTCGACGACGCGGGAGTTGGCTCCGGCAGGCTGGGTCCAGACGGAGTGGGCTGCGTGGGCGGCCTCGTGGACGAAAACGCCCCAGGCGGCGGGATAGCGCTCCTCGTCACCGACGATCCGCGGATGGATCTCGTGGGGCTGAAGTGGGGCGAACAGGCGGGCGTCGAACTCGACCTCGCCCAGGGTGGGGAAGTACGCGGCCGGTGCGCCGCTGCGCGTGCCGGGGCGGCAGGTGACGAGAAGGTCTTGGCGGCCGGAGAGGGCGACGAGCCGGTCGCCGAGTTCGGCTCCTACGCGTAGCCACGCGGCCGGGGAGGTGCGGGGTTGCGCGGGCGGGGCGCCGTCGTCGTCCCAGCGCGCGAGGTCGGCGTCCTCCTGGAGGGCGGGCGGCTGGACGTGGTGATGGGCGCTCATCGCGGGCGGCTCCGGTGTGCGGAGCCGGTGCTCGGGGGCTGCCGGGCGGTCGAGGCGGGGAGCTGTTTGCCGAGGGTGAGGGGGGCGATCTTCTTTACGCCGACAGCCTTGGTGACGGCGTCGGCGACGATGTCGCGATCCTCCGCAGGAGCGATGCCGACGAGGTTCGCGAGCGCGGCTTTGGTGCCAAGGACGGCCTCGGTCTTCTGGTAGCTGAGCAGCTCTCGCAGTTGTGGGGCCCAGCCGAGCTCGCCGAGTTCGACCTGGTGGGCGAGGTGTCGGGCGACCCGGACCACCCGGGCGTCGATCCTCAAGGCCAGGGCGAGGTCGTAGTCCGTGCCGATCTGGATCTGCACGCTGAACCGGGACGACAGCGCCTCCGTCAACACCGCCCCGTGGACGCCGGGATTGTGGCCCGCCACCACGTAGAAGCCCGGCTCGGCCTTGATGGTCTCGCCCTTGTGGGCCTTGACCTGGATCTGCCGGCGCCCGTCCATCGCGGGATACAGCGCCGCCAGGACCTTCGGTGAGATCAGGGTGGCATCGTCGATGAGCAGGGCGCGGCCCTCGGTCATCGCGGTGACCAGCGGACCGTACTGGAAGACGTAACCACCGCTGTCAGCCTGCGTGTACTCGCCGATCAAGTCGCCGACCGTGGTGTCGCCATCGCCGGCGACGGTGAGCAGGTCCGGGAACGCCGCCTCCACCAGCGACGTCTTGCCGGTGCCGGGAGGGCCGTAGAGCAGCACCGGCACGTCGGCGTCGCGCAAGCGATTCAGCGCCTCGACGTCGGGCAGATCGGCCAGCTCTCGGGGGTGGTAGAGCTGGCCCCCCGCGCGGCGGATCGGCCCGGTCTGCTTCGGCGCGGTGGCAGCGGTGATGGTCGTGCGGGCCGTGGTCGGCTGGGCGCGGGGGGCGTGGGTGCCTGGTGGGCTGATCACAGCGGTCTGCGCGGCTGCGGCGGTTTTCGCGTTCGCGCGGAACTCCGGTTGCCCGCTTCCGCTTTGGTCGGCCTCGCCGCGTCGCACCAGGGTGTGGGCTGCGTTGCGGACGGCGCCGTGAGAGTGGCCCAGCTGCCGGGCCATGTCGCCGATGGTGAGCGTGTCCGCCGGCCGGTCGGCCAGCAGCCGGGCGACCTTGGCCCGTAGTTCGCCGCCCTTGGTGCGAGTTGGACTGGTAGGCGGTCCGGGTGTGGTCAAAACGAGGGTCCTTCAACAGGTGCGGGTGCGGGCGGGGTTGGCGATGCGCTGGTGAGGCTGGCCGCTCTCGGAGCGGATCACGGACTGTGCTGACATCGGCGACCGGGCCAACCGGGGCCTGTCGTCGGCGCTCACCGGGCGGACGAGGGCTCGGTCCAGGGGCAGGGGGTGGCCGGCGACGAGCACCGCGCTGGCTGCCGAGCAGGCCCGTGTGTCTGCTCCGTACCGGGCTCCGTCGCTCGGCAGGTGCAGACGGGCGTCTCTTCGAAGCCGTCCTGGAGCAGGATCCGTCGGGCGGCGGCGTTGTAGCCGGTGGTGGTGATCTCGCCGGTGATGGAGTGCCGGATCGGCATGAACGGCTCTGCTGGTACTTCGGGCAAGACGGACCTCCTATCGGTGGTGGCGGGAAAGTGGTGGAGTGTTGGGCGAAGGCGGGGCGGGCCCGGAGCTTGCAGCACATCAACGGTGCGTGGCTGGACCACGAACGATGGGCCATGACTGCCGACATGTTCCAGGACGGGCCTCACCGCCCCGCAGCTGCCTGACTCGCCTTTCCGCACGTCCTGGTAGCCGGGTGTACCGACAACGGCCATGAACGGATCTCCTCAAACGGGTGGGGCAGCAACGGGGTTGCGCCCGGATCAGGGCGTCGAGTGCAGAGTGCGGAGGGGGCGGCGGTGTCGGCCGCGCTGCCGCTGTGCGGTGGGGCCGACACGTCGGCGCGCGGCGAGCAGGACGGTGAGAGCGAAGGCCGCGCCTGCGGCGGGCAGCGCCGCGCTGGCCAGGGGCTGTTCGGCCAGGCGCCCGGCCAGGGCGGTACCGGCGGACTGTCCGGCGCCGATTGCCAGGATCAGCCACGCGTACGCCTCGCTGGTGCGGTCTGTGGGAGTCAGGGCGTCGGTGGTGACGTAGGCGCAGGCGACCACGACGGTCAGAAACGCACCGGGCACAGCAACGGCGGCGATGGCCGCATGCGGGCCCGGAAGGGCCAGGAGCGGCAGCCACCCGGCGAGGAAGGCGCCTGTGGCGACGATCAGCTGCCGGGTGGTGGTGCCCGGCCAGGTGCGGCGTCCGTAGACGAGGCCGCCCAGGAAGCTGCCGGTGGAGAACGCGGCGGGGATGATGCCCGCGAGCATGTCCCGGTGGTGGTGCTCGGCCATGGCGATCGACCACACGTTGAGGGCGCCGATCGCGAACCCGATCCCGGTGAGCGCGGCGAACAGCAGTAGCACGGCGGGGGACGCCAACTGCTGTGTCTGGGCGGCGTCCTGGCGTTGAAGCTGTTCGGCGCGCCAGCGTCGCGATGGCGGCGCGAGGGCGACCGTGGCAGTGCCGGCCAGGCCGAGGGCAGCGGTGACGGCGAGCGCGACGGCGGGGGTGTACGCGGAGGCGAGCGCGGTCACGAGCAGAGGGCCGACGATGTACAGCAGTCCCTGTGTGCCGGTGTCCAGGGCGAGCGCGGCGTGCCGCAGCCTCGGCTCGGGCAGCACGCTGGGCCACAGCGCCCGCAGCCCGGCCTCCAGAGCAGGCGTGGTCAGACCGCCGGCGACGACGAGGACCGTGGCAAGCCCCGCTCCGCCGTAGGGGCCTGCCAGGGGCAAGACCACCAGGAGGGCCGAGTTGATCAGGGCAGCCGGAAGGTGCACCTTGCTCTGGCCGTGGCGGTCCATGAGGCGGCCCTTGACCGGCTGGGCCAGCGCGGCCGACAACCCGTACAGGGCGCTGAGCAGCCCGCCGAAGGCGATGCTGCAGCCGCTCGCGGTGGCCCAGAGCAATATGGCGACGGGCGCCATGGCCTCGGGGAGCCTGCCGGTAAGGGTGCCGCCGAGGAGGCGGGCGACGTACGGGCTGCCCAGCACCGCGCGATAAGTGATGCGCGGTGCCGGAGCCGGGGGTGCGGTCAGGGACAACGGGTGTTTTCTCTCGGGGAAGGGGCCTAGCGGCGCCGGGCGGGGGCGGTGGCGCGGGGTGGTGGCGTGGGTGGTGTGGTGTCCACGGCGGGGCGCGGGCGGATGTGCAGGACGGGGGTGCGGTGCGGGGGCAGGACGGCGACGGTCGCGCCGAGGTCCTCGGCCGCCGCTTCGACTTCGCGGGTGAGGAAGTCGATCTGCCGGCCCAGCGCTGAGAGGCGGGCGGCGATCTGGCGGCCCTGCACGGTCTCCAGGGCGCTTGCGAACTGGCCGCTGGTTTCCAGGAGTTCCTGGAGGCGGACCATCGGGCCTGCGCCGTAGCCGCGTTGGGTGGCACTGAGGAGCGCGTTGGACGCGTCACCGGCTTGCTGAGCTTCGATAACGTCCTGGGTGAGTTCTTGCAGCGAGATCTCGGGGGCCAGTTCGGGCCGGTGGAACCGGGAGGCATCGGCACGCAGTACACCGGGCGGGACCGGGGCGGGTAGGGCCTGTCCGGCCTCGTATTCGTGGGCGTAGTGTCCGATCACCTGCCATCCCGGGGCGTCCGGGTCGCCGCGCAGGGCGACCAGCGTTGCGTCGTCGTCTTCGACCAGGTGGGCGAGGGTGATGGGCTGGCCGTCGGCGGCGTACCACGACTCGGCCGGCTCCAGCTCGCCGCGCCGCTGCGCGGCCTGGGCCTTCTCGGTCCACCTCCGCTGTTCCTCCTCCGACAGCGGCGCCTTGTGGCGTTGGCCGTCGTGCTGGTCGGTGAGGTTGCTGGCGATGAAGCCGTGATCCGCCCAGGCAGCCAGGTGCGGCCACAGGGCCGCGTGCTGCGCGCGCTCGGCGGGGGAGCCGGGCGTGGCTGGCCGATCGAGGGCCCGGCGGATCTCGGCGGCGGAGGCGGCCAGGCCGTCCAGTACCTTGTGCCACCCGTCCAGATGCCGTGCAGGCGGCAGCTCATCGAGCGCATGGTGCGCGGCGCCGAGCAGGGCGTCGGCGTGCGGGGCCAGGTGCGTGGTGTATGCCTGCACCGCCGCCTGATCGCGGTGGGTCCGTGCGGCGGCAGCGGCGTCGGGATGGAGGGTGCGGCCGTAGCGGTCGCGCGATAGGTCGAGCGCGACCTCGGTCTGGCGGTCGATGACCGCCATCCGCAGCCGGAAGTCGCGTGCACTGTTGGCAAGTTCGGGTGTCACCGGCAAAGGGCCATCGGATGCCGGGGTTCCGGAGGGTGTCATCGGGTCCGCCCGCCCGAGGCCGTCAGGTGGACGGTCGGTGCGAAGGTGGGCTGGGGCGGCGGGAGCGGCCGGGCGGAGGGCGGTGAGGTGGTGGGCGGCGTACCGGACTGCGTGGTGCGGCCGGCGGCCTGGGCGAGGCGGCTGCGGCGCTCCATAGGGCTGTTCGGTCGAGCCGGACGCGGCGGGCTGGGCGCGAGGGCGGGGTCGACGGAGAAGTCGGCGTGCACAGCGTGTCCCAGACGGCGCAGGTCCGATACGGCCTGGCGGGCGCGACGCTGTCCGTCGCGCTCGGGCTGGCGGAGCCGGTACAGCCCCGGCGTGGCGGGGACGGGTTCGAACTGCTCGCTGGTCAGCAACCACTCGGCCAGATGTGCGGGCAACTCGGGTGAGGCGGCGGCGACGAAGCCGAGGTCGGGGTGGGTGCCGAAGCGGAATTGGTCAGACAGAGAAGAATCCTTATCTCTACGGCATCACAGGTGCACGTGCGCCGGCCGGGGCGGGCGGGGCCGGGCGGTGAGCAGTCGCGGACTGGGCGCGGACAGCGCCACGTGTCCGCCGGGGGTGGCGGCGCGGGCCTGGCGCTCGAACGTCTCGCCGTCGGCGAGCCAGGTCTCGATGGCCGGCAGGACGGCGGCGCCGAGCTCGCTGCGGACCTGGCTCCACTCTTGGGCCGGCAGGGTTGCGGGGATGGAGTACAGCTGCGCGCGCAGGTCATTGAACTCCGCCCAGGCGTCTTGGCTGTTGGCGAGTGCCTCGCGCAGTCGGGCGAGTGCGGCAGCGTCCTGCGGCCAGGGGCTTGCGGTGGGCCGGCACCGGCTGAGCAGGAGCGGCGCGTGCTGGAGGACGTCGCGGAAGGAGAGCCAGGCGTGGTCGGCGAACGCACGCTCCGTCTCCGGCCGCAGACGCGAGTGGGCGAGCGGCATCCCGTCGCTGGACCGGCCGGATTCCTTGATCGCCTGCAGTGTTTCGTGCTCCGGGCGGATCCGGTTCAGGGCGGTCATGACGGTGTCGAGGCGCCGGTGGTGCAGGGCCCGGCGGTAGTTGGGCAGGAAGGTGTGGGCGACGGCGCGGGCGGCGAGGTCTGCTGCGGCGGGCAGCGCGATGCTGCGCGGCGCGTTCGGCTCGTCCCAGTTGTCGTCGTACTCCTGGGTGGCGAAGGCGCCCACGAGATAGCCGCTGGCGTGCCCGGGGTGTTCGATCAGCAGCAGCTCGGTGCCGGCGTGGTTGTTGAGCATGACCGCGTACGGGACGCGGTCATGGAGCATGGCCTGGAGGAGGTCGCCGCTGTCCCACAGGGAGCCGGTGAGGTCCTCCTGCCAGTGCTGGCGGGGGTAGATCTCCAGCTTCGCGCTCCAGGTGCCGGGCAATCGGGCGGCGATGGCCTGGCCGGTGTCGCCGAGGTAGGTGCGGGGGCTGGTGGTGATGGTCGCGCCGTGCTGGTGGGCGCGGTGCACCAGGGCGCTGGCGGTCTCGCGGGCGGTTGGCGCCGCCCTTAGCGGGGCGGCGAAGGCGCCGTCGGGCAGGCGGTTGAACCCGGCTTCCTGCAGGGCGTCGCGGGCTTGGAGGAAGTTCTCGCCGGACGCGATGGCGACGAGGCCGTGGGTGCGGCTGGTCGAAAGGATGATTTCCGCGGGGGGCGGGTTGGTCATGTCGGTGGTCCTGAGGAGGGTCAGTGGTGCGCGCGAGCCGACGGGTCTGCGGCAGGCTCCGGCGGTCGGGTGCGGAGTGCGGGCGTCGGCTGCCGGCTGCGGAGGGCGGAGCGCAGGCTGCGGCCGTACTGCCAGGCGTGCTCGCGGGCCGCTGCCTCAAGCTGGTCGTATCCCGGCTGGGCGGTGAGCTGGCCCGGGTGCTTCCTGTACCGGTACACCGGGGTGGGCAGCAGGATTCCGGGAGCCAGACTCGAGATGCCAACAGCCGTGCAATAGTCCTCGCCCTGGACGAGACCGCCCATCGGGGCGGCGCGGACGAGGTCGGTGCGGGCGAGGATCGTGGTCGGTCCGATCGGGATGGTGTCGGCCGGGGACTTCCAGTACGTCCACACGTCACCGGCCTCGTGCCGGCCGGGCGGAGCGGGACACCGCCAGAGCCGGGTGGACCGGTCGGGATAGAGGTCCTCGCTCCATCCGGCACACCAGCCCACCCCGGCGGCTTCCAGGGCGTTCAGCCGCACAGACATGGCATCGTCGGTGAACTCGTCGTCATCGTCTGCCCAGTTGCAGTACGGGGTCCGCACCTGCGCGAGGGCCAGGTTCCGGGCGCAGGCGGCACCGACCCGGGGCAGGGCGAGGGTGCGCACGCGCGGGTCCTGCGCGAGCGTGGCGGGCAGCCGGTCGGGCGAGACCCCGTCCAGCGCGATAACAGCCTCCCAAGGCACGGTCTGCCGGGTGAGGCTGGCGTGCATCTCGCTGAGGTAGCCGAGCCGGTCCTCGCGCAGGCGGCTGGCGATGATGACAGTGATCAGGGGCGTGGTGTGCGGGGACAGCGGAAGACTCCAGGGAGCGGGAGGGATGACTAACGGCGCGTGAAGCGGATGGTGTTGGCGTTGGGCGGGGCGGCTACGCGCGGTCCGACCAGGTGGCGGCGGCCGGCGGGCCGGAGGCGTCGGTGCGGGCGCAGGTATAGCCGATGAGCCGGGAGGGGTCGGCCGTCGCGGGGACGGTGGCGGCGTCGCTGCACACGAACGTGTACCGGATCAAGGTGCGCGGGGTGCCGTGCAGCCAGGCGTTGTCATCCTTGCCCGGGTTGATCTGCAGACCGGAGTGGGCAACGGCGTCGGTCTGGGTGTGGGTGTGGGCGAAGAGCATCAGGGCACCGCCGTCGCTGGTCTTGAGCGCGTAGGCGTCCTTGTGGCGGTTGGTGGCCTCGTCGAAGACGGTGGTGCCCTTGTCGCCGTACTTCTTGGTCGTCTCGTCGTGGACCTTGATCTGCTGCTTCCTCGCCTTGGTCGGCGCGAAGACCTTCGTGCCCGTGTTCGTGCCACCGGTGGCGAAGTTGTCCAGGACCGCGCTGCGCAGGGCGCCGACGCCGGCCGCGAGATCCCGGTTGCCGTCGGCCGCTACCGCGGTGGCGTACCCGGCCCGGTCGAGGGCGACCTTGGGCAGAGTCTTGCCTGCAAGGTCGACGACGGACACCATCTCCCACCGCTTGCCCGTGGGCTGCTCAGTGAAGACCGCGAGACGGGAGGGGGCCTTGCCCCTCTGGCCGGAGAGTGCGGCGGCGAACCAGCGGTCCTGGCCGGGGGCGAAGCGCGGGATGTAGAGCTGGGCGCTCTTGGTGTCGTAGGACCACGGCTTGTACGGCTTGCGGTCGGCCTTGGGCAGGCCCTCGGTCTCGGTGTAGTCCGAGACGGACATCGCGTACAGCGGCCCGTCCTCGACCGTGTCGAGCAGGCGCCGGTTGCGGTCGGCGTTCGCCTTGTTGTTGATCTTCGAATAGTGGGTGATGACGTCGCGGGCCTGGGCGGCGCTGAGGGCAGGCGCCGGCTTCGCCGGGGCGCTGGCGTCGGGCGTCCTCTTGCTGTCGTTGTCGGGGTTGTCGCTGCCGGTGGTGCAGCTGGTCAGGGCCAGGGTGAGGGCGACGGTGGAACCGATCAGCGGCAGGGCGTGGCGGGGGATACGGATTGGGGCTCCAGAGCTCTTCAGGCAGGGGATCAGTTCAGCGTGTGCGGGGGGAAGTTGTGGAAGCGGCGGGTCGTGGGGGGATGGGTCGGGCAGAGGGGGCTTGGACGCTTCCGGGGGTGCGTGGTGCGGTCAGCCGGTCTGCGTCGGCATGGAGTTGACGGCCTGCCTCGTTGAGGTGATGGCGGGCGCTGTCGAGTCGGCCGTCCAGGGCCGAGTGCAGGGACGGTTGTGTCGTGGCGCGATCCGCAGAGCGGGGAAGGCGGGCCACCTGGTGCAGCCTTCCGGCGTGGGCGATGGCCTCGCCGAGGTCGGCCAGGGCCCATCCGAGCGGGCCAAGGACGTGCGCGAGCGCGGTGGCCCTGCGCTGGGCGGATTCGCCCTTGTGCCCGGGGCCGGTGCCCGCCGCGCGGTCTGCGGACGCGGCGGCAGTCGCGATCTGGATGAACAGGCCGGCGATCTCGTGGGCTCTGTCGTCCAGTTCGTCGAGGTTGTCCGTGGGGAACTGCGTCGCGTGGGTGAGCGGCATTTCATCGGCCGCGTGGTGGATACGCTCGGCCAGGTGGTGCAGCTGGCTCGTGGCGTCGAAGTCGGAAAGCAGGGGAACTCCGATAGGCGCGGACGGCTTGGATCAGCGGTGGTGTGCGCGGAAGGTCTGCCGCGCCGTCGGCGGGAGGCCGGGGCTGGGGGCAGGGGCGCAGTGGCGGAGGTTCACGCCGATGCCCTGGGAGGTGAGCTGCTGGGCCACGGCCTGTACCCGCAGGGCGCGTCCGCTCTCGCCGTAGGCGGCGGGCAGGAGGAACGCAGCCTGGTGGGGGTGGTACTGGAAGCCGTGGGCGTACAGCGTCCTGCGGGCCTCGACCGGCACGCTCTCGTATGGCGCGCCGAGGGCGCCGTCTTCGTACAGGGTCAGGGTGAGGACCTGGGACACCTGCGGCGGTGCGGGCCGGTGCGGGGGCTGGGGCTGGTCTGCCGCGCTGTCGAGGACCGCGTGCAGGGCCTGTTGGTAGCGGGGCAGTACTCGGCGGGTGACGTGGGCGGCGGCGCGTGCGGGGTTGTTGGGGACGGCGATGCCGTGTGGTTCCTCGACCGCGTCGAGGTGATGGGGCTTGATGCCTTCACCGTCGGGTTGGAGCGGGGCGACGACGAACTGGTGGGGATACAGGGGCCGGTCGGTGACGTACAGACGCTGGGCTTCGGGGCCGTGGAGGACGGCGTCGTGGGCCAGGACGTACTGGCTGACGATGTGACCTACCTGGCCGGTGTCCCAGACCTGGTTGGTGGTGGGGAACTGGTCCCTGTACGCGGCGTGGCGCTGGTAGGTGCTGGTCCACGCGCCGGGCAGACGGGCGGCCAGGCCAGCAGCGAAGGCGGACAGGTCGGTTCGGGGTGAGGCCATGTGTTCCTGGAGGGATCGTGGCGGTCCGGCGTCAGCGCGTGTGCCGCGGCGGTGCCGCCGGGAGGGATCGTGGCGGAAGGGAGGGCGCAGGGGCCGGAGTGGACGGGATCTGGGGTGTCGGCATGAGCGGGGAAAGGGCCCGCATCCGGTCCTCGGCCACGTGCAGGACCTCTCCGAGGTTGCGGACCTCGGCGGCGGCCTCGGCCAGGTCGTAGGACAGGTCGAAGCCGTCGTCCTCCTCGGCTTCCTTGGCCTTCTCCCCGGCCGCTTCGAAGAACTCGCCGAGCTGCGCCAGCAGGCCGTCGACGGGCTCCAGGATCTGGTGCAGCAGGCCAGCGGCCTCCGCGTGGGACTCGGCTCCGTTGAGCCGGTCGGTCAGGGCGCGCATCGCATCGCCGTACACGTACACGGGGGTGGCCTCTGCGAGATCACAGCCGTCAAGCGCCATGCCCGCTGGCGGCGTTGGCGAAGCCGGGTGCGAGTGCGCGGTGGTGGCGGGCGAGAGGGGATGTGGCAGCAGCCCGAGCTGGGCGAGGCGATGGTCGATCGCCTCGATCAGAGGTTGAGTGCTGCCGCCGTGGCGGGCTTCGGGCCGCCGGAGGGCGCCGGGGTCGGTGGAGGGAGCCGAGTCGTAGACGATCTCGAACAGGCTCTGGTCGTCGGGGTGTTCGCGGGTCGCGATCCAGCCCTCCGGCTCTCCGGGAGGGCGGTCGGCGGTGGACTCCTGCGGCGGGCTGATGATCAGGTGACTGTCGTCGGGGAGCGACACGCGCACGATGTAGGTGCTGAGGCCGAACTCGATGTCGCACACGAGCCCGCGCTCGCGCAGCGGTGTGGTGAGGTGGGCGTGGCGGCGCCACAGCTCCTGCCACTGGTGGGTGTCCACGTTGCGGTGGTCGGGGAGCGGCGCGAGCACGGCCGCGCGGCGGGCCTCTGGGGGGCTTGTGCCGTCAGCGGCCACGGGTCCTCCTGCGGGAGGCCGGCGTGCGGTGCGGCGGAGGGGTCCGGCGAGCGGGGTCGGCCTCCTGCTCCGGAACCGGACTGAAGTCGAGTTCGTACTCGTCGTAGGAGACGATCAGGTCGTGCTCCATGTGGGCTTCGCGGTCGGCGACCTGCGCCACGAGGCTGTCATGCTCGGCCTGGCAGTGCTGGTATTCGGCCCAGTCGGCGTCGCTGAGGTGGGCGGGGCGGTTCAGGGGACTCCTTGAGGTGATGGTGCTGTTCGAGCGGCGTGCGCCATGGCCTGGCCACGGATTGCTTCGGGTGCGGTGCGAAGGCGAACAGCTGTTGGCGATGGCGGATGTCACGTGACGGGGGCGCCGGTCTCGCCTTCGGTCCAGCCGAAGATGACGCGTTCCAGATTGCCGAGGTACACGACGTCGGTGTGGTGGCGGAAGGCGTCCAGGCGCTCGTCGGTGTAGTCCTGGATTTCGTTGTCCGCCACGTCGACGCGTGCGCGGTTGCGCCGGGAGAGCCGACGCCATTCGAGGAGATCGGAGTCGGTGGCGCGGTCCATCCAGACCCAGATGCCGTTGCCGAGCTTGATGACGTCCTGGGGGTGGAAGAGGCTGCCGGTTTGCCTGCGGCGGGGGTTGCGGTGCTCGCCGAAGCCGGTGACCAGGCTCTGGGCGAGCTTGTCCAGAGCGGCTGCCTTGATGTGCGGATCGAGGTCTTCGCCGGTGAGCTTCTCGCGTACCGCGTCGGTGAGCTGACGTTTGCGGAAGCGGCCGGCGGAGTCGGTCAAATCAACGGCGCTCTGCTCGACGATGTGCTGGAGGCGGATATCGGTGGCTGTCACGGCAGGTTGCGCTCCTGCCAGACCTGGTCCATCTCACCCAGCGCTGTCATAGCCTGCTTGATGACTTCGCGGGTGACGGGCGTGCCGCTGGCGAACGCGGGGTCGTAGCGGCTGAATGTCCGGGTGCCGCGGGCCTGGGCGAGCGGCGGGACTATCTCGTCCAGCAGCCGGGTGGCGACCCGCCGTTGGCGCTTGTCCTCCTCGACACGTTCGGTGCGCTCGGCCCAGGCTCCGGCCAGGGTCAGGGTGCCTTCGGTGACGCGGTCGGCCAGCTCGGGGTCCTCCTCGCGCAGGCGGGCGAGCTGGGCCTCGGCGGAC
Source organism: Streptomyces sp. NPDC055239 (assembly GCF_053606205.1). NCBI lineage: Bacteria > Bacillati > Actinomycetota > Actinomycetes > Kitasatosporales > Streptomycetaceae > Streptomyces > Streptomyces sp. NPDC055239. The sequence continues at coordinate 82,333 of NZ_JBSGRD010000018.1, forward strand.
TTGGCCTTGGCCTTGTTCTCCTGGGCAACGGTGTATGCCTCGTTGAGGCTGGTGGCGCCACTGATCACCGGGTCGACGAGGTCGGGTGCGTGCAGGAGCACGACGTTTGCCTTTCCCACCGTTCCCAGGGAGATGCCCAGCCGTTCACTCAGTGAACGCGATGAGCGTTCACCGGGTGAACGCCCGGCCTGTTCACTCAGTGAACAGGCTTTCGCCGTGATCATGGCTATCTGGCCCTTGGTGAGATTGCGGCGGTGGACGTTGACGGACAGTACGTATCCGTCGGGGTCGTCGCCTTCGTAGGTGGTGAAGGAGGCTTCGATTCCCGCGATCTTGCACGCCTGGAGCCGACTGCGTCCGTCGATGACCTTGCCCTCTCGATCCAGGACGACGGGGTGGAGCAGCCCGTGTTCCTCGATGTTGGCGGCGAGGGCTTTGAGATCTTCCTCGTCGAGTGAGGGGAAGAGCTGGATGGTCGGATGGAATTCGATGGTGGACTTCCTGTTCGAGTGGCTGGGTGGGTGAAGCAGGCAGAGGGCTGAGCCGCTGCCGCTCGGGATTGAGGGCGGATTAGCGGTGGCGCCCGCTGGGCCCTGAGGGCGGAGGCGCCGGCCGCGCTTCCTGAGGGGTGAGCTTCGCGACGAAGCGCTGGAAGCCGAGGTGGTCGTCGAGTTCCTTGGCCGCGTCGCGGAGAGATTCCGAGGTACGCCGCAGGAAGGCGCGCGCCGAGGCGTGGTCGATGACCATGCGGTTCTCCAGGAACTGCCGTTCGGCAGACCGGGGCAGGGTCAGAGCGGCTTCCGCGGCATCGGCGAAGTGCGGTGCCGCGTGGCTCGCCATCGTGGCGGCCGTCGCGAGATGGGCGAGGACACTGCTGCCGACTCGATTCGTGCTGTATGCGGCCTTGGCGACTTCGGCGGCCATCTGGCCGACGCCGTGGGCGAGGATCTGCGCGTCTGTGGCGTGGCGGATCAGTTCGGCGTACACGGGCGAGGCAGGCACGTGACCGGCGTCGTCCAGAAGCTGCCACTGTGCAGCGGCGTCGATGAAGGTGGCCTTCATGTCGCTGAGTGCGCCGATCAGGCGGAGGGTGTCATCGCGAGGAATCAATTCGCGCTGGATGTCGGGATTCATGAGGCCCTCTGCGTTTGTCCGTAGGGTCGTGGGCTGGCGAATCTGATGGGCCCCGATAGGGGGTGCGAGGTTTCAAGTTCCCTCTCGGGCAGTGCATTTCGGTCGGCAGCATCAATACGAAGTCGCTCTGGCGGCCGGAGTGGCTCGCAACCTGTGGCCAATGCGTGTGGCGCGGAGGCAGCCTCTGCGGCCTTTTCGGGATCGGTATCGATGCCGCACTGCGATACCGTCGATCAGGCCAATCCCGAGGGAGGGCTGCCCAACAACGCTCAAGATGCCGAAGCGGCCGAGACTAGCCAGAGCGTCGGACACCGGCGTCGGAACTGTGATGTCGGGTAGACGCCTCTATATGGCGACCGATGCAGGACCGCATACCCCGCCCGGGCCGGCCAACGTCACGACCGAGGACGTCCGCGAACAGCAGCGGTCAGGTCGTGAGGTGATCGCAGAGAGCCATCGACTCCGTGGTGAGAGCAGGCAGCTCAGGGAGCGACTTGCCCGCACCTGCAAGACCCACGGATTGGATCCCATTCGGGAAACCCGCGACCCCACGTAGACGCACCGCTGCACCTCCCTGCTTGCACCGAGATCGAAAAGCCGTCAGTTGGGCGGAACCCACTGGGCTTTTCAATGCATTCGGGCGTCCGTGTCGAAGAGGGCCAATTCGTGAGGGTGGAGCAGATGCTGGACGATGAATGATCGTCCGGCCACCTTCCACAGCCCCCGGCCGCGGTTGAGGTGCGCGATGGCGTCCATTTCAACCGAGGTCAGACCGAGCAGCGAGGCCGCAGCGTGGAGCTGGTCGGTCTCCTGGCGGTAGATGATGCGGGTGGAGCAGTCGGCGAGGAGCCCCTCGGCCAGGGCGCGGCCCTGTGATCCGGCGTCGCCCGCGGTCAGTAGATCGCTGAGCCGGTGGATCACCATGAGGTTGGCGATGCCCAGGCCACGGGAGAGCTTCCACTGGGCCTGCATGCGCTGGAGCAGGCCGACGTGCCGCATCAGACGCCATGCCTCGTCATACACGATCCAGCGCCGGCCTCCGGAGGGGTCGGAGAGGGCGGACTCCATCCAGGCACTCGCGCAGGTCATCGCCAGGACCAGGGCGGTGTCGTCGCCGGCTCCGCCGAGCCGGGACAGGTCGATGGTGAGCATCGGCGCGGTGGGGTCGAAGGCGACGGTGGAGGGGGCGTCGAACATGCCGGCCAGGTCACCGTGGACCAGGCGGCGCATCGCGTGCGCCAGATCGCGGGCGGCCTCGCCGAGCTGGCCCGACAACATCGCCGCGGCTTCGTCGAGTGCGCCGGGGTTGTTGAGGGTGGCGGCGATGTCGCCCAGGAGCGGCGTTGCACCGGTGGCGGCGGCGCGGGAGACGACAGAGTCCAGGGCGACGTCCAGGGCGGTGTGCTCCGTGGGCATCAAGTTGCGGCCCAGCACGGTCCGGGCCAGCGAACCGAGCAGCAGCAGGCGACGCTTGCGGATCTCACCGGCCCAGTCAGCCTCCGCCACGCTCTGCGGGCGCGGGGCGGCGTCCAGGGGGTTGAGCCGTCCGGGCAGCCCGGGGCCCAGAGCGACGGAACGGCCGCCGAGGGCTTCGGCTACCGGTGTCCACTCGCCCTTGGGGTCGCAGGGCACGTAAACGCGGTAGCCGAAGGCCACCGAGCGCAGCGCGAAGGACTTGGCCAGCGCGCTCTTGCCCTGGCCGATCACCCCGGCGAGCAGCAAGTTGGGGTTGGTGAAGCCCTCGACCTTGCCGTACAGCGCGAACGGATCGAAGACGAACGACGCTTCGGCGTGGACGTCGCGGCCGATGTAGATGCCCTCGGCGCCGAGTCCGCCTTCGGCCAGGAAGGGGTATGCCCCGGCGGCGACGGCGGTGGTCATGCGGTGGGCGGGCAGTTTCAGCCGGTTCTTCCGCGCGGAGGCAAACCCGGGACGCCCGCTGGGTGGGTAGAGCGCGGCGGGCATCTCCAGCTCGGCGGGCGCGCCCTGGGCCTGATGGGCGTGGGCGTCCGCGCGGGCCTTGGCGGTGGCCTCGGCGAGCTGGCGGCGGGCGGCCTTGCGGGAGGCGCGGTCGGTGCCGTGCGGGGTGAACAGGGGACTGGCGCTGGCGCGGCGGGCACGCCGGGCGGGCCGGTGGCTCATGAGGCGACGGCCTTCCGGGAGCGGGGCATGATTACGAGGCGGCTCACACCGTGGGGGACGCGGAGAACAGGGCGGTCCGGTAGCTCTTGCCGTCGTTGTTCCAGTCGAGCTGGATGCTGCCGTCCGCGAGGTATCGCCCGCTCTTGGCGCTGTACTTGAGGACGGGCGTGGTGAACGAGCTGTTGCCGGCGGTGTTTCCGTGCTCCAGCTTGTACTCGATGCCATAGGAGTTCTGGTACTTCACCACCGGGTCCGGACCGCGCACCGACTTCTTGACCTGCAAATGGAAGCGCGCGCCGTCCAGAACATCGCTCTGATTGACGAACCAGACCGGCCCATCCCAACTCGCCTTCGCATAGGTGTAGATGACGCCGCTGACGCGCTTGGCGCACTGGGTCACCGTGAAGTTGTAGTTGTCGCTGAGCGGGCCGCTGTAGGCGGGGTCATCGACAGAGGCGCTGCTGGTGGTGCAGCGATAACTGGCGGCCGAGGCCGGGCTGGCGGCGGCGAGCGAGACGGCGCCGACGGCGCAGGCCAGGGCCAGGGCAGTGGAGGTGGAGCGCTTCAGTGCGCGCAATTGGGTGCCTTTCGACATGGGGGCGGGCTAGCGGCTGCAGGTCGTGGTGTGGCCGTGCAGCGGGGTGTTGAGGTCGCTCGGGGTGGTCTTGCGGCGCACGACGTGGCCGGCGGCGAGGTGGCGCTGGCAGATGGTCAGGACAGGGGGCCCCTCGGGCAGCCGCTCCGGGTGACATACGGAGTCCGCGGGGGTCTCGTCCGCCGCGGGCAGGAGGTGGAAGGCGTCGTGCACGGCGGCGGCGGACTGGAACAGCCGGACGTGCGCCGTTGTCAGGTGGCGGCCGGCGGCGGGATACGGGGGCCGGGTGGTCTCGGCGAGCTGGTCGAGCAGCCGGTGCAGTGCGGTCAGGTGCGCGTGCACGAGGTCGAGGTGGACGCGGCTCGCGGCGGCCGGAGCTGCCGGTCCCTCCGGCGCGAGAGTGCGGGTGTGATGGCGCAGTCCTGCGGAGGCGGCCCGCAGGTAGGGGTGCGCCTCGTCAGCGCGTGGGGGAGAGGGCAAGAGGGGGCTTTCGTGAGGCGGCATGCGGGTGGCCGGTCAGCGCGCGGGGCGTGCCGACGCAGGTGTAGGTGCAGGTGCCGGTGGGAGAGGGGGCTCGGCGAAGGCCAGGGTGCGGGCCTGTTCGTCGCGCAGATCGCTGTACGTGCCAGGGGCGCGTGTGCCCGGGTGGCTCTCCCCGGCCAGGAGGTCCACGCGCGAGCGGATCCCATCGCTGGTGGCGCTCTCGGCCAGCCATGAGCGGAAGGAGGGGAGTTGCAGGAGGGTGCGGTGGGCGTCGGTGAGGTCGGTGGCGTGGACGACGAACAGCCATGCGCGTGCGCCCTCGTCGTAGCCGGGCCCGGTGAGGGCGACGGTGAACGCCCGCCGCACGGGCCGGGCGGCGAGGAGTTCCAGGCGCGTGATCGTGGTGTTCAGGGTGTCGGTGGCCTCGACGGCGATGTCGCGCAGGACGTCTTCCCACTCGGCGAGGCGTCCTGCGTCCATCTCGTCGTCTGTGGGCCGCTGCGCGTCGAGCCGATCCTGGTGCGTGCGCTGCAGGGTGTGCAGGCCGTCGAGCAGGGCGCGGATCTCGTCGCTCAGATGCGGTTCGGCTGCGGGTGCCAAGCGGCTCACAGGGCGGTCCGGGCGAGGGGCAGCGCGGAGAGAGCGAAGGCGTCGGACTGTTGGAAGTTGAGCCTGCGCAGGTCGACGCCCGAGCTGACGGCGTGGGTCTCGATCTGGGCGCAGGCGGCGTCCAGCAGGGCGTCGGTCGCGGCGGTGACGGTGACCAGGCCGGTCAGGGCCACGTCGGCGTGCCCGGCAATCAGCTGGCGCTCGCGGGTTTTGACGTCGGCGTACTCGACGGAGTCTTCTTCGTTGTCGACCTGTCCGCGGCGGGCCCGCTCGTTGGCGTCGGCGATGATCGCCGCCTTCTTGCGCTGGACGTCGCGCATCGCGGACTCGAGCCCCTGCGGCGCGTAGATGAGGGAGAGGCTGCGCCGCACCCCGGCGGTGAACATGAGCCCATGCAGGAACCCGGCGCCCATTTCGGTGCGCGGCCAGTTCTCCACCCAGTAGGTGGCATGCCGTGCGGAGTCGGTGGCCAGGCGGTCGTACTCCTCCACCTGGACGACGGGCCCGGCAGCTGCGGGATCGGCCTCGGCGCGACCGGTCTCGGACCACTGCTGCAGGGCAGCGAGCGCCTTGGGGTCGTAGGCGGTGCGGACGACAGCGGCGATCTCCCGCGAGGTCAGCCACCCGGTCACCATCAGTCCGGCGTTACGGGCGGACTGGGCGATGGACGCGGTGGTCTGCTCCATGACCGTGAACGCCCCGGGCAAGCCTCCGCCGGCCTGGCTGATCAGGCGCTTGGCGGCTTTGAGGTCGAGGGAGATGGCGAGGTAAGTCTCGTGCGGGGCGGCGGCGGGCCCGGCCGAGGCGACCAGCTCGGCATAGATCTGTCCGGCGACCGGAGTCTGGGGCTGCCCCTGCTGGGCCCAGTGGCGGGTGAGGGTGTCACCGCTGTCGGGGACGGTGCGCTCCAGCACCTGCACGGTGGCGATGTGCCCGGTGCGGGCGATGCCCGCCAGCGCCCGTCCCCAGCTGCTGACGTGGTGGTTCTGCGTGGCGGGATCGAGCAGGACGAAGGCGCGGCTGCTGACCCGGGCGATGGCGGTCAGGGTCTGCTGGTGCGGATCGTGCACGGCAGCGGCGCCGTTGGCGGAGTCGCCGGGGGTGACGACCTTCAGCGAGGCGGCGGTGCCGGGCAGGTGCAGGATGCCGTCCTGGCGGGGCCGGGTGACGGGCCGGGCGAGCCAGAGGGTCTGCCCGGTCCGGCGGCGGTGCGCATAGCGGGCGACGATCGGCGCCCAGTCGATCAGGGAGCGGCCGTGCCGGCGGATCGCGACGAGCGCACCGGACGTGGCCCACAGCGGCGCCAGCGCGACGACGCCCAGCAGGCCGGTGGAGACCACCGTCATCAGCAGCAGCGCCAGCGTGCAGGAAACGAGGACGAGTTGGGGCAGGGAGAGGCCGAGAAGGATGCCGCGGCGGGACCGGTGGGGGAACTTCACCGTGACCGGGGCGACGGAGAGATCAGTCAAGGGGCGGGTCCTGGAGGCGCGGATGGAACCCGGGGGCGGGAGGAAGCGTGTACACCCCGCCCCCGGGAGTCGGTCAGGGGATCAGAGGCCGGTCGGCGGCGGCGGTGAGGCCGACCCGCCGGACGTGGCGTTCTGTGAGCCGGAGGACGGAGGTGCGCCCTGCGGCGGCGGGGTCGTGGTCGGCGAGCCGGTCTGCCATCCGCCGCCTTGGCCGGAGGCGGCGCTTGCGCCGGATCCGGTCGGCCCCTGGCTGCCGCCCACCTGGCCGCTGGTGTCGTCGGACACGCTGGTCGGTGCGGGCTGGACGGCCTTTTCCAGACCGGACTTGACGGCAGCGCCGCTGGGCGGGCTACCGGTTCCGCCGGCCTGCGAGCTTTCCGTGTCTTCTTCGCCTCCGCCGGTCGGGTTGGCGGCGACGTCGCCGGGGAATCCGCCGCCGGCGTCGGGGCCTTGCGGGGCGGCGCCTGCTCCGGCGGCGGCACCACCGGTTGCGGCGGTGGCCGCAGCCGAGGCGGCCTTGCGGGTGGCTTTCTCGGCATGCTGCCTGGCCATCTGGGCTCCGGAACCGCCGGCACGGTGGATGGACTCGCCGTCGGTGCCCTCGGCCGCCCAGTGCACGAACTTGAACACCGCGTAGGGGCAGAGCAGCACCAGAACCATGATCACGATGCCGGACATGACGTCGGCCAGCGCGGCGATGCCGTCCTTGGCCTCGGTCTTGCCCATGGCGGCGATGCCCAGGACGAAGATCACGGTCATCAGGAGCTTGGAGACGACCAGGGTGGCGGTGGCTTCGATCCAGCCCTTGCGCCAGCGGCGTGCGACCTCCCAGCCACCGCCGGCTCCGGCGAAGATGGCCAGGGTGACCATGACGAGGATGCCGACCTTGCGGACCATCATCACGCACCAGTAGAGGAAGGCCCCTAGCGCGGCGCCGAGGCCGGCGAAGACCGCGACGAGCCAGCCCAGTCCGGCGAGGCCGGGGATCTGGTTGACCTTGACGATGCGGCGCACCGCGGTCTCGATGTTCAGGTTCGCGGCTTTGAACAGCCCATCCGAGAGGGCGTCGACGACTTCGATGGCGACCGTGGTCAGGGAGATGGCGCAGAAGGCGAACAGGACGCCCGACATGGTGCCGGTGACTGCCTGGGTCAGGGCCTGTCCGTCGCGTTTAACGGCGGCCCGGACGAGCTGGGCGCAGAACGTGGCGACCAGGATGATCAGGCCGATCGGCAGCAGCATCTCGTAGTTGTCGACGAACCATCCGGCCCGCAGATCGACCTTGGTGGTGGCGTTGACGGCCTTGGCGGCCAGGTCGGCTGCGGCGGCGGCGAGTTCACCGGAGCTCTTGGCCATCCAGTCGCCGATGGCCTTGCCGGGATCGCTCGCGAAGTCGACGGCCTCGCCGACGGCGCACAGCTTGTCAGCCAGAGGGAAATCACAGAAACCCACGGAGAGTTACCCCTCCTTTCTTGTCTCGGTCGTGGGTCACTGCGTGACGCTGGGGGCGATGGCGGCCAGGCGGCAGTCGTGGCTGGGCCGGCACTGCACGGCCAGGGTCACGGCGCGCTCTTCGGCTCCGCCGCCGCCCTTCTTCCAGGCGATCTGCTGGCGTCCGTTGACGGTGACGACGTAGATGTATGCCTTGGTGATCGCGGAAGGGTCCTCGACCAGGGCCTGCTTGAACGCGCCGGGGTAGTGGCCCTCGGTGACGGACGCGGTGGCGTGCTGGTGCTGATCGGCCATGCGCGACCACAGCAGCGGGTCGGGCACCTGGCTGGAGACCGATGCCCAGTCGACGTACTTGGTCTCCTTGGTCATCCACGCGCGCATGCCCGCGAGTTGCTGGTCACGGCTGGTGTCGCGGGTGTCGTAGGACCACAGCATCTGGGCTGCGGCCTTGGCGTAGGCGACCGGCTCGGCGATCTGCGGGGGCCTGGGAACCGAACCGGATCCGGCTGCGGGCTTGGGGGCGGCCTCGGAGGAGGACGGGCTGTCAGCCGGAGCGGGCGTGGAGGTGTGCGGGGCCTGGTGGCTGTCCCCGCCGCCGGATAGCCAGGCGACACCGGCGGCGGTGGCCAGCAGGACGGCTATGACGCAGGCGACGAGCGCGATGCGTCGGTTGGCCGGCCAGCCCGCGCCGTAGGAGGACAACGAGAGGGAGGGGAATCGTTTCGGCATCAGTGGACCTGCGAGCCGAGGGCCGAGAAGAACGCGACGGCGCCATTGGCGGCGCCGAGGCCGAGGGCGGCGCCGGCGGCGACGGTCGCGCCCTTCTTGCCGTTGGCTTCGGCCTGATGGCCACCGGTGTGGTGACCCCAGGCCCAGACGACGAGGCTGACGGCGAGGGCACCGACGACGGCGACGATCCCGAACAGGTTGATCGAGTTGACGACGTTCCTCAGCACGCTCAGGCCGGGCAGCCCACCGCCCTTGGGGGAGATGCCTGGGTCGTAGGCGAGCTGGATGAGGCGGTCTGCGAGAGGGACGGACATAGAGGTGGCGGGGCTCCTTGCATGCGCGGGCGCCAGGCGAGGGCCGGCGGGAAAAGGGGGAAGCGGAGGGGGGTGCGCTCGGGGCGCGGAAGTGGCCGCGGCGGCTGCTCGCCCGGGCCTGCGCCGAGCAGAGGCGGGGAGAGTCCACGCCTCGGGCCGGGGCGCAACTTCGAAGCCGCCATCTCGGCTCGGGGCCAGGGAGAGCGGCCGGGGCGTGCTACTTCGGAATCGGCGGCTTCGGCGCCGGGTTCGACTCGTACGGGTTGGCGCAGTCGTAGATCATGTATCCGCGGATCTTCTTGCCGTCGGACTTCCGGGTCACCGAGCCGCGGGTGTACCAGGTCTTCTCTGCGCGCTTGTACGCGAACTGGTTATAGGCGACCTTGTCGTGCCGGTAGGCGATGCCCACGACGGCGGACTTCTTCGAAGGAGCCTTGCGGACCTTGACCGCCTTGCACGAGATCGTCGTGTGGCCGGTGTCGTACGCCTGAGCTGTGGAGGCGCTCGCCAGGCCGCCGGCTGCAACTGCGAGGCCGATCGAGCTGGCCGCGAGGGCACGTCGGACGCGGGAGTGGATTGGCATGTGGATGCTCCGGGGTGTTGGGGGAGAGGGAGGGGGCCGTCGCCCCGCCCCGCTGGGCGGTTCGTCGGGCGAAGCAACGCAGAGGGGTGGGGAGTTGGTCTCCTTGGTCATCCACGCGCGCTTGCCGGCGAGGTCCTGGCGACGGCGGCTCGCGAGCCTGCGGGCGGACCGGGATCAGATGACGCGGCGGGCGGCGAGGACCGTCCAGTCCTTGAGCGGGGTGATCCGGACCGGTTTGGAGGTGCGCGGCGCCTCGATCACCAGTCCCTCGCCCATGTACATGCCGACGTGTTCGGGGCGGCTCGCGGTGCCGCGGCTGAAGATCAGGTCGCCGGGCTGGAGCTTGTTGCGTGAGACGGCCTTGCCCTCGCTGACCTGGGTGTAGGTGGTGCGGGTGAGGGTGACGCCGGTGTGGGCGTATGCCTGCTGCATCAGGGAGCTGCAGTCGCAGCGGCCCATCGGGTCGGGCCCGTGCGCGTCGGCGCAGCTGCCGCCCCACTGGTACTGGGTACCGAGCTGACGCATCGCCCAGTTCAGCGCCTTGCGGGCCTTGGGACCGGCGTCCTTGGGGACCTTGTATCCCTTGGGGACGCTCCCCTCGGGGATGCGGCCGAAGCCGGAGCCGTCCTTGGACGGAGCACAGTCCGCCATGGCGCTCTCGGCCTCCTCGTCCGCGTCCTTGGAGGGCTTGTCCTTGTCGGCGTTGGGGAAGGTGGCGGCGATGGCCTTCTGCAGTGCGGTGGCCAGGCCCTCCCACTTCGCGTATGCGTTGGGGTGGCCCGATGCCTGCACGGCCTGGGCGGCTTGGGTGACGGTCATCTGCTGCCAGCCGTTGACCTTCAGCAGCGCCTTGTAGAACTTCTCGCTTGCGTAGACCGGGTCGCGGATCTGCTGAGCGCTTCCCCAGCCCTGGGACGGGCGTTGCTGGAACAGGCCCAGCGAATCGCGGTCACCTGAGCCCAGGTTGCGCAGCGTTGATTCCTGCATCGCGGTGGCCAGGGCGACGATCTGCCCGCGCTTGGGCACGTCCAGGCCGATGCCCGTGGCGACGATGGTCTGGGCGTTGGGGACCTGCTCGTCGGGCAGGGAGAGACCCTCGACCGTCACGTCCTTGCCGGACGCTCCATCGAGGATCTTCGTCACCTGTTTGACGACGTCGGCGGTGTCGACGGCGCACAGGTGCCCGCTGAACGCGCTGGTGGACTGGGAGGCTTCGCTGGAGGAGGCCATCATCATGGCCGTACCGGCGAGCAGCAGGGGAGAAAGGACGACGACGCCGATACCGGCGGCGAGCGCCTTCAACCGGCGCGGACCGCTCGTACGTCAGCGATGTCGGGCAGGGGCGGGTATCGAGACGTCATGGACGTGTCCTTCGGAATGCGGTGTCCGGCGTGCCGCGTGCGCCAGGCGTGGTGGAAGGGCGCGGCGGCCGGGGTGGGCGATTTGAGGGCGGGCCGGTGCGGGCGAGTTGCCGCTCGCTTCGCGTGGCCGGGCCGTGCGCTAGGTATGCCGAGGCAAGGGGGTACCTCCGTGAGGTGTGGCGGGGTGGAGCCAGCGGCGGTGTGCGCCGGGCGTTCAAAAACAGTAGGTGCGGATCGGCGGTTGACCAAAAAGTCGGCGTGAGGGTTCGGAATCGGCACCCCGGCCGGACACTTCTTGGCCGTCGGCACATTCGCCTCTACAGTTTTTGGACTCCCCCTCGCCCTCCCCGGTCTGCGGCCCGGGCATTTCTATGCCCACTTTCGGCTCGCGGGGATTCCTGTGCGAGGCGGTTCGTTCCTCCGCGCTTCCGCACCCGAATTGGGGTTCCTTTTGCCTTTTTCCCTGCACCAGGGCGACGCTCTCAGTGTTCTCGCCGGCCTTCCGGACGGCTGCGTCGACTCCGTCATCACCGATCCGCCGTACAACTCGGGCGGCAGGACTGCGAAGGAGCGCACCACCCGCTCCGCGAAGCAGAAGTACACCTCCGCCGACTCCAAGAACGAACTCGCTGACTTCACCGGCGAGAACATGGACCAGCGGTCGTACGGGTTCTGGCTGACGCAGATCATGACCGAATCCCACCGCCTGACGAAGACCGGCGGTACCGCGCTGCTTTTCACCGACTGGCGCCAGCTCCCGACCACGACGGACGCGATCCAGGCGGCCGGATGGCTGTGGCGCGGTGTGCTGGCCTGGCACAAGCCGCAGGCCAGGCCCCAAAAGGGGCGGTTCACCCAGAACTGCGAATTCATCGTCTGGGCCTCGAAGGGGGCCATCGACGGCTCCCGGAACCCGGTCTATCTGCCCGGCCTGTACTCGGCCTCCCAGCCCTCGGGCGCCCAGCGCCAGCACATCACGCAAAAGCCCGTGTCCGTCATGCGGGAGCTGGTCAAGATCAGCCCCGAGAACGGCACGGTGCTCGACTTCTGCGCCGGCTCCGGCTCCACGGGCGTCGCCGCCCTGCTGGAAGGCCGCGACTTCATCGGCGTCGAAAAGACCGAGCACTACGCCTCCATCGCGGCCGACCGGCTCACCGAGACAATCCGCGAGACCCTCACGCAAGACGACGTGATTCTCACCGTCTGAGCCGCGAGCGCCCCTCCCGGCAAGGCGACCGGCGCCCTATTCGGCAATCCGAGCGGGCTTGTCACTCGCTGGCCGCTCCGCGCGCCGCCGCTTCTGTCTTTCTCTCATTCCGCGTCTCGCAGGAGGCCCAACGTTTCCATGCCCGAATCCATAAAACCCTCTGACGACGGGGAGTTGGAACCGGTACGTATTCCCGATCCGCAACTGGAGGGGGTGGAGGCCACTGTCCGGCGGCTGATGGACCGGCAGGCTCAGCAGGAGCAGCAGCTCGACCGTCTGGCCTCTGCACCGGACACCGTCGGCCCGCCGCCGTTCGCCGCGTTCGGCATGCCGGGGCTCGGCGGGCCGCCTGCCACAGCCCCGCCGGAGCCCCGCCCGATCCTGGAACTGGACGGGGAGGAACGCGAGGACGAACTCGACGCCCTGTCGGACTGGGTCGATGACTTCTTCCTCCCGGTGTACGGGTCGGAGGTCACCACCGCGGCGCCCTGGTGCCTGCAGTGGCAGGAGCACGACGACGTCGTGGCCTGGCTGCACGCCCTGTGGCTGGCCTACCAGCAGCACAAGGACCCCGAAGCCGGGCTGTCCGGGCTGTTCGTGTGGCACCGGGACTTTCTCACCCACGCCGTCGCGTCAATCCGTGCGCCCGGCGGTCCGCTGTCGGCCTGCATGACCTCCCCGGAGCGTCCCGCACACCGCATCCTTCCCGGCCCGCCGCCCTCCGCGCGCCCGGAGAAGGCGACGACCGACACGGCGGAGCCCGCCGAGCCAGCTGAGCCCACGGCGTGAACGGTGGGCAGCAGCCGGCCTTCGGCCTGAGCTTTGATCCCCGGGCGCTGACTGACCTTCTCCAGGCACCCGGCGACATCCGCGACCTCACCCTCGCCCACCTGCAGGAAGTCGTGAACGCCGAGCGGTTCGGGCTCCGGCTCACCGGTGACCTGGAGGGCTACCGCAAGCTGTTCGTCGACTCCCGGAAGGACTGGCGTGTCGTCTACGGCGTCCGCCGGGCACCCGAGCAGTCCACGCACCAGCGGGAGATCCACGTCGTCGCCGTCCGGCCTCGCGCCAACAACGACGTCTACGACGAGGTCGGACGCCGCCTGGGGATGGTGCGCCGGCCGGTGAGCGCGCGCACCCACGCGGCACGCTCCCGCCCTCCGCAGCTGCTGACCCGCGGCCCCGCGCCGAGGCCGGGCCCGCCGCCCTCCGCGCTGCCGGGCCTTCCCCGCCTCGCACCCAACCCCGCGCACCACAACACCCGCTGACCACACGGAGCCCACCGCCTATGCCCCCTGACTCCGCGCCGGCAGCCGCCCGGCGCCCGGTATCCCAGCTCGACCACCGCATCGAAGTCGCCACCGGCCAGGACGTCGACACCCTGTGGACCTACCACGACCGCGGCATCCTCGACGAACCGCATGCCCATCTCGTCGACCGCCACCGCGACCTGGCCAAGGCCGAGACCGGGGTGCTCTTCCACCGCACCCTCCTCCACCGCCTGACCAGCGGCGAATTCCCCGTCGACAGCGCCCTGCTGGCGCGCATCGACCGCACCGTGGACCAACTCGAAGAAGCCGCCGAGATACGCGACACCGCCACACGGCAGGTCCTTACCGCACTGAAGCCGATCGAGGCCACGGCCCATGCCGCGGAGGGACACCAGCAGCTGTCCGCCGCCGATCAGGCGGCACTGCTGTCCCTCGTGGGCGGCGCCAAAGTACACGCGCACCTGCTCACCGGCCGGATGTCCGTACCCACCGCCTCCGGCACCCGGGTTGCCTACACCCACCTGCAGCGGCTCGAAGCCGCCGGCCTGGTTTCCCGGGATACCGGCCACTCCGAGATGGCCGGGCAGCCGGTCACCCTGACCGACGCGGGCCGCACCGCCCTGGCCAGCAGCCGCAGACACCCGCCGGCCGCGGCACCGGCGCTGACCAAGCCCGGCAGCTGGCCCACTACCCCAGCGCGCCCCCGCCGCTGAACCCTGGCGCCCACGAGGAGACCATTGCCCACACCCGAACTCGACCTGCGCCTCGACGGCTTCGATCCCGCGGACTATCAGACCGAGCACGCCTTCCTGCACGCGATCGAACTCAACCAGGACATGCTCCTCCCGCTGGCCGAGCACCACAGCCCGTCCGGAGGGACCAGCTTCTACGTCCTGCACGACGGCTCGGCCACCTACGGCATTCCCGGCGAGCCGCAGATTGTCGCTCTCCACCTGCAACGAGACCCGGCAGAGGGGACGTTCCGCTTCGAACACGCCCCGCTGCCCCTGGCATCGATGGCGCAGTCCTGGCTCATCCATCGCGGCTGTCCACCCGAGGCCATCGACCTCAACCCGGACCTGGGCCCCCCGCCGGCCGATGAGGCCACACGGGCGCTGGAGCGACGGCTCATGGGGGACGGAGACCACTACGCGTACGGGCACTCCTACACCAGTGACGACCCGAGCGACTGGGTCACCGTCGTCGCCCTGCGTGCCATGAATGATGCGGCTCCCTCGCCGTTTCGTGTCGTGGTCGAGGAAGTCGACACCGAGGGATGGACCCACACGCTGCGCGAGGGAGGCTTCGCCACCGTCGAAGAAGCCCTCCGGTGGTGTGATGAGCGGATCGCCGGTACGGCGGGCCCGCTCCCGCCGGTCCGCCCGACCGCCGCAGCCAGCCGCCCGGCGGCCCTGCCGAAGGCTCCTGCGCCGCGCCCGCCCTGCCGTATGCGGTGAGCCTCAATGCCGGGGCGGGCGGCGAAACATAGCCGACGATCGCCGGTTAGCCAAACCGGCGATTCTCCGGACTCTTATACAGCCGCCGGGATAACTCCCGCGGCACCTTCCACGCAATCCCTCTGCCTTTACGGAGGTTTCTTCCGCATGCGCTCCACCCGAATTGCCATATCCGCGGCGATACTCGGCGCACTTGCGCTACCGGTGCTGGCTACCACCACCGCCAGTGCGGCACCGACCGCCGCTTCCGCTCTCCCCACGAGTGACTGCTACGACCAGTCGCCGTATCTGCCGTACGCAGTGCATGCCAAGGCCGTCACCATCCGGTCCAAGGCCAGCTCCAAGTCCACCGCGGTCGGCGTGCTCTACAAGAGCCACAAGTTCAGCGTGTCCAAGAAGAGCGGCAAGTGGCTCTACATCAAGGACAAGTCGACCGGCGTCAAGGGCTGGGTGTCCGCCACGTACGTCTACCGCGACGTCCGGATGTGCCTGGACTGACAAGAACTCAGCAGCAGCCTGGACCGCCGGGTATGGCCCCTCATTTTCCCAGGCATCGGCCCCTTTCAGAACAGGAGTTTCCCCTTTGTCCGACGGCATATCCGATGACGCTGAGGATGTCGTGGGCGTGCTCACCGAGCGGATCGAAGCGCGCTTCGCCTTGGGTATGGACCAGTTGAAGGCCGCGGTCACCGCCGCGCCGACCGCGAATCCTGACGCCACCGAGGTCGTCAAGTGGCACGGCCTGCTCGTCCAGTCGCAGTCTGTACTCGACCATGCGGAGGACGACCTCCTCGCCGCGCTGGAAACCCAGCCCAGCGAGGTCGACGACCCGACGATCGGCCTGGCCCACCGCGTGGACGCCGCCGTTACCACCCGCGACGGCCGGGCCATGGTCGTGCGCTGGCTCCTGGACCCGGACGCTCCGGGCAAGAAGGGCCTCGCCGCCGAACGCCTGGCGCGCCTGCGCCCCCGCACCGGACCTGCGGTGCAGACCAGCGCGCCCCACCGGCCCGCGGCTGCCCCCGCGCCGCCGCCAGTGTGGCGTGCGGGAAGGCCCGCCCGATGAGCCGGGACGCGGCCAGCACCATGGACGGTGACCTGCAGAAGGTCTTCGGGAGCCCGGTCCCCGAGCTGTACCAGGCGGTCGCCGGGCCCGATGCCTCGCCCGCCCTCGCCCGCGCCCTGGAACTGCGCTCCTTCCTCGCGGTGACCGAGGAACAGGTCGCCCGCGTCCGCGACCGCGTGCACGCGGCCATGGATCCGGACCGCGACATGGGCGAGCTGTCGGCGGATGCGCTGCGCTTCGACGCGCAGTGGCTGGAGGCGGCGCTCGATGCCCGCGACGGCTACCGCGCGGCGCTGGGTGAACTGCTGCGCACCATGCCTCCGCCCGACCAGCGGGCCCGGCCCGTCCGCACGGCACAACTCCGGGCCACCGCACCCCTGCCCCCGTCCGCCGCCTCGGCACCTCAGCGTGCCGGGGCGGCCCGGGCCCGCCGACGCTGAAAGCCCCCGCTTGCCCCACCCCTCGTCCACCGAGATAGCCGGACGGATCGAGGACCTTTACGGCGCGCCGCTCGACGACCTCGCAGCCCACGCCCAGGACCAGCCGCCCGGCATGCTCGCCGCCCTGCTCGCCATGCACGACGACCTCGCCCTGGCCGAGCGCAGCATCGACGTCCACCGCGACCACCTCGCCCGGCTCCTGCATCCCGAGCGGCAGATCGGCCGGCACGAGGTCTCCCACCTTCTCGACGGCGCCCGCCGGATCGCCGCAGCAGTCGCCGTCCGCGACGTCCAGGCCAAGTCGGTCACCGCAGTTCTACAGAGCCTCGCACCGGCCCCCGCCCTCGCACCGTCCCCGACTGTCTCGCCGCCCGTTCCGGCTCCGCCCCGTGCGGCCCAGAGCGCGGCGCACCGCCGCTGACCCGCAGGCGATTTCCCTTACTCACCCAGGAGTTCCTCCCTTGGCCATCACCGCTCTGCCTCCCGACACCGACGGCGACATCGCCCGGGTCACCGAGGCCCTCGCCATGATCACCCCTCGCTGGAGCGTGCGGATCCTGCTGGCCCTCTCCGGCCCGCCCGTGCGGTACAGCGAGCTGGCGGACAAGGTGTCCTGGCTACAGAACGGCCAGCTCCACCCCAAGCTCAAGGCGCTGTGCGACGCGGGCCTGGTCGAGCGCACCGAACAATCCGCACGGCACGTCACCTACCGCCACACCGCGCGTGGCACCGCCCTGCTGCCGGTCCTGCCGGTGATCGTCACCTGGGCCGAGAAGCATCTGGAGGCGGCGGAGGGCCCGTTGCCTGCGATCGAGCAGATCGAGGACAGCCTCACCCTGCTCACCCGGCGGCACGCCGCCGCGATCCTGTGGGTGCTCAAGTCCCGCGGCGAGGTCAGCGGGCGGGCCCTGGCCCGGATCATCATGCCCAGCAGCGACTGGAGCAACATCTACCCGCCGCTGCGGCAGCTCGTGGCCGACGGCCTGGTCGACACCGAAGGCACCGGCCAGCCCTACCGGCTGTCCGTGGCGGGTGCCGGCCTGGGCCCCGTTCTCGGCGCCCTGTCCGCGTGGTCCGCCGGACAGCCCCTCAGCCAGGCGGCCCAGCACCCGGTCTGGGGGCATGCGCCGGCGAAGCCCGCACCGAGGCCGTGGGTCAGCAGCCAGAGCCGGCCGGCCCCTGCGGCGCTCGCGCAGGCCCGGACGGGGGAGACCTCCCCGGCGTGGCACCACCGCGATCTCTTCTCCCACGCCAGCACCGCCCGCCCGAAGACGGCCGCCCCGGCGGGAGGTCCGCGCCGATGACCACCCTGTTCACCCCTGCCGAAGTCGACAACGCCATCGAGCTGCTGGCCTCGCGCTCTTTGATCCGCTTGGTCACCGAGATCGACGACAACGGGGCGATCCCGCCGCGACGGCTGGCCGCCACCCTTCCCGACCTCTCCTCGCACCAACTGCGCCGCGCCACCGAAACGGCCCGCACCCACGCTCTCGTGCGGACCGCACCCGGCGCCGGTCTGGAACTCACCGAGTCGGGCTCGGAGCTGGCCGACCTGTACGACGCGGCGGCGCGCTGGGCCCGACGCCACGCCTCCCCGGCACCGGTCTGCGAGTTCAGCCGTCGCATCCGCCACGTCCTCGACCTCCTGGCGCCCTCGCTCACGACCGAGTGTGCCGATGGCTCCTCGCAGCCGTCCGCCGTGAGCTTGACTAGAGCCGGAGCCGAGGCGGACCTGTCCCGCGCCCGCGCTCTGCTGATCACGTGGCTGGCCGGCAACCCCCAGGTCGCCCGGGCGTCCGAGCCGGTCGCGTGAGCGCAGCGGTTACACCCCGGCACGCACGCCACACCGGCGGCCTGCTGCGCAGCATCTATCTGCCGCGCACGGCGGACGCCCTCGCGTTCGCCATGTCCACCTACGGCATCCCGCTGCTGGTCCTGGCCACCACCGGCTCCGCCGCGCTGACGGGCGCGGCGTTCGCCCTGGAGTGGATCCCGCGGCTGGCGGCCTTCGGCTGGGCCGGCTCGGCCGTCGACCGGCGCGGGGCGGCCGTGGTCTTCCACCTCGCCTCGCTGGGACGCGCACTGGCACTGGCCGTCGGCGCGGTCCTGTTCTACCTCTATCCGTCGGGCACCGTGGCGACGGTGAGCGTGATGGTGCTCGCGGCGGCGACCGGTGTGCTGACCGAGTTCAGTTACATCGCGGCCGAGACGGCGGGCGGCGCCGCCGGCCGCCGGGCGGGACGGCGGGCCCACCGCGTCCAGGCCGTCCTGCTCGGCATCGACCAGACCGCAACCCTGGCCGGTCCTGCCCTCGCCGGGGTGCTCCTGCTGGCCGGGCCGCCGCCGATGCTCGCGGTGATCACCGGGTTCTCGCTGCTCGCCGCGCTACTCGCCCTGCATACGCCGCCCTCGCCTGTCGCCCCGGCCCGCGCGCCGAAGGGGTCTTCCAGCGCCGGATTCCTCACCGGGTGGCGCATCATCCGCTCGCTTCCCGCGCTGGGCTGGCTCGTGACCGGGCTGACCCTGTCCAACCTGGCCACCGGCTTCCTTCAGGCGGCAGGCCCGGTGATCGTCGTCCAGCACTTTGGGCAGTCCACCACCGCCGTCGGCCTGGTCTGGTCCGCCGCCGCGGCGGCCACCCTCCTGGCCGTCACCATCTGCCGGTTCGCGCTCGACCGCCTGGGCCTGTGGCCGGTCGGCGCCGCCTGCGCCGCCCTCGCCTCGCTCGCCTGCCTCGCCGCCGCCCAGGCCCCCGACTATCTGTCCTATCTGGTCCTGGTCGCCGTCCTCATGGCCGCGGACGGCGGCCTGGCCGTGGTGCTTCGCACCGTGCGCTCCCGCCTGATCCCGCCGGAGAAGTTCGGCAGCACTCTGTCGGCGACCATCCTCATCCTCCTACTGCCCTTCCCCCTCGCGGGCTTCCTCACCGCGCTCACACCACCCGACGCACTGGGCCACGTCATCACCGCCTGCGCCGTCCTGCAGACCCTCGGCCTGCTCTGCGCCTTCGCCCGCCTGCGCACCGATCCCGCCCTGCGCACCTGACCCTGCCGCGCCCCAGCCTGGAGAACCTCTCATGCCCACTGCCGTCCTTGGATCGCACCGCGCGACCGGCCGCAGCATCACCGAGCAGTTCCGCGCCTTCGACGCGCACAACCCGCACGTCTACCGCGCTCTGGAACGCCTGGCCGTCCGCCGCCTGGCCGCCGGCGCTACCCGCGTCAGCTTGAAGGACCTCTTCGTGGACCTGCGCCGCCAACTCTCCAACGGCGTAACCGGGTTGAACAACAACTACACCGCCCTCTACGCCCGCCGCCTGATCGACGACCACCCTCACTGGGCCGGTGTCTTCGAGCTGCGCCGCCGCCGCGCCGCATGACACGCCCCAGTCTCTCGTCTTGCCGTCCACCGATACGGAGACCCCTTCTTGTCCGCTCGTCCCCTCGCACTCGTTGTTTCCGCCGGCGATGAGACTCTTCGCGGCTACTGCCTGGAGCAGGTGGCCGCCGCCTACGACGTCGTCCTGCTCACCGCCGCCGAGCCCTCGTGGGAGCGGCCGTTCATCGTCGACCACGCCGTCGTCGACCTGACCGACCCCGCGGCGCTGCTCGCCGGCGGCCGGGCCCTGGCCGAACGCCATGACCTCGACGGCGTCGTCACCTGGGACGAGTACCTCCTCGTCCCCACCGCGCGCCTCGCTCGCGCCCTCGATCTGCCCTGGCCTTCCGTCGAGGTGATGCGGGCCTGCCGCAACAAGGCCGTCGCCCGCACCCTGTTTGCCCGCCATGGGGTGCCCTCGGCCGCCTCGATTTCAGCGCGGACTCTGTCGGAGGTTCGCCTGGCGGCGACGACGGTCGGCTATCCGGCCGTCCTCAAGCCTGCCGCGTTCGCCGGTGCCATCGGCGTGATCCGCGTCGATGGTCCCGAAGAGCTGCCTGCTGCCTTCACGTTCGCCTCGGCCGGTGCGAGCCGCAGCCGCGAGGACACCGGTGTCCTGGTCGAGGAGTACCTCGACGGGCCGGAAGTCTCCATCGAGTGCGTCACCCATCGCGGGGTGACCACCGCGGTCGCCGTGAACCGCAAGCAGCTGGGCCCCGCACCGTATTTCGACCAGATCGGCCACACCGTTGATGCTGCCGACCCGCTTCTGGCCCAGGTCGCCCCGGCCGCCGCCGCCGCGGTCAAGGCGCTGGGGATCACCGACGGCGTGCAGCACGTCGAGCTGCGCCTCGTGGACGGCCGTCCCCGGCTGATCGAGGTCAACGCACGCCTCGCCGGCGACATGATCGGCCACCTCGTCCGCCTTTCCACCGGCATCGACCTGCCCAAGGCCGCCGCCGACCTCGCCTGCGGCCGAACACCGGACCTCACGCCCACCCGCAGCGGGGCCGCGGGCATCCGCATGCTCTACCCGGACGCCTCCGGCACCCTCACCGCCCGGCACATCAACCAGCCATTCGCCGCCCACACCCCCTGGTTGCGGCAGGTGCAGTGGATCCGCGAGATCGGCGACCGGCTCGTGCTGCCGCCCGACGGCGACCTGTACACAGCCCGGGCCGGCTTCTGTATCGTCACCGGCCGCACCAGCGCCGAGGTCACCGAACGCCTCGACACTGCCGCCGACGAGATCACCGTGACCACGCAGGCGGACCGATGAACCCCGAGCCCGGCCCCGCCACCATCGACGGCGACGTCTATGTCTTCCCCCGCTATCTCGCCGGCCTCGGCTGGAGTGGCGATCCGATCTTCGAGCCGGTTCGCCACTGGCCCCACCACCATCTCGACGACGGGCCCTTCCAGAGTGTCGTCACCTCGCCCGACCACCGGATCCGCATTGGCTGGGCAGGCGACGACTACGACATCTGCAGGATCAGCGCGGCGCAGGACGCCACCTCCCGCACCCGCTGGACCGCTGCGTTCAACCAGAACATGCCCCCGGAGATCGCCCGCGGGCTGACCAGTGCCCTGGCCCGCGAATGGAGCGAGGAGTCCGACAGCTTCCTGGCGGACACCTCCTCCTGGGCCACCGCGGTGCAGCCGCTCCTCGATGCCGGATGGGAGCGCCGCCCGCTGAACAGGGGCATCATCGAGGTCGTTGCCCCCGACGGGCTGGCCGGAGCCTCGATCGATGTGGTGGGCACCGATCGGGAGGCTGAAGCCGTACGGCTGTGGGCCGGGCCCGAGGGCTGGGGCACCCGCGCGGAAGCGACTTTCACCGCGCGCACCCCCAAGTACCTGATCGCCGCCACCGCCGCCGCCTTCGGTGACCCCACGCCGGTGGCCCGTTACCGGGCCGGACTGAACCCCCAGCTCGCGCGGCTGGCCCAACTCATCCCCGTCCAGCCGCCGGAGCGGTCCGCGCCCACTCCGCTGGACGTCCGACGGGCCACTGCGGCTCGACGGCGCCCGCCCGCACTGAGCACGAGCAGTGTCCCCCGCTGGAGCACCACCAGCCGCCCGGCCCAGCACGGCCCACGCCGATAACACTGGCTCGACCCCGACCGGAGACCCCTTCTTGTCCCTGCAGGCCCCCGAGTTCTTCGCCGAACTGTGCCTCCCCTTCCCCGACCACACCGTCGTCGGCAACACCTACTTCGCCGCCCCCGTCCCCGGCGCACCGCTGCGACTGCGCATCGACTTCACCCGCACCATCCACGCGGACACCTACGGCGGTCTGCGCGCGGCGATCGTCCACCCGGAACGCGGCGAGATCGACGCGGTGGCGCTCAGCTTCCTGGACCACGCCACCTTCCACCGCCGCGACGAAGCGGCCAACACCCGGCCGAACACCAAGCAGTACGGCACCTTCGACAAATACCACCGCCCTGGACGGCCCCCCTGGGACGGAGCCGTCACCACCGGGCTGCGCGACGCCATCGAGCAGTACACCGCCGTCTGGTTCCCCGGCGCCTGGACCGCGTCCGCGCCCGGCCGCACAGCCACGCGCCCCCCACTCAGTGCGGCCGTCCCGCCGAGCACACGCAACGGTGCCCGCACCCGCTGACCTTTCCCTTACTGATCAAGGAGTCCTCTTCCTCGTGCACGCACGTCTCGTCCGTTCCATCGCCATCGCCGGTGTGGTGACCGGCGCCCTCACCTGGGCGCCGACCGCGAGCGCCCAGCCCTCCGAACCGACCCCCTCGGCCCCTGCCGCCCCCGCCGAGACGCCGGCCCCGGACGCGGGCAGCGTCGAGATCACCGCAAAGGACACGGCCGGAGACGTACTTCCCGGCGCCGCCTTCCTGCTGCTTGACTCCGCGGGCACGGAAGCCGGACGCGGCAAGACCGACGCACAGGGCAAGCTGGCCTTCCCCGACCTTAAGCCGGGCGTCTACCGGCTCAAGCAGACAGCTTCCGGCAGCCCGCTCCACCAGGTCGTCGCCGACCAGGACGTCATCGTCACCCCGGGCGCGACCACCCGGCTCACGATCACCGACCCCTTCAAGGCCGCCAAGGTCCTCCTGCGGGCCAAGGAGCGCAAGACCGGCAAACTCCTGCCCGGCGCGACCGTGAACATCGGCACCGGCACCTCGACGCTGTTCACCCTGACCACCGGCTCGAAGGGCACGGCCTCTGGCGAACTGCCGGTATCGAGCCGGAAGGCGCAGTTCTGGGTCAAGGAGATCAAGGCCCCTGCCGGCTACGACCTCTACAAGCCGTCCAAGACGTTCAGCGCGGGCCCCGGCGCCCCGGTGACCGTGACCGTCACCAACTCCAAGACCGCCACGACCGCGCCGCCCACGCACAAGCCGACCGCCAGGCCCACCGACACGCCGAGCCACAAGCCGACCGGCAAGCCCTCTCCGAGCAAGCCCGGCAAGGACGAGGACGTCTCAGCCCCGTCCGCCTCGGGTACCCCGACCACCGACGACGAGACCGCGCCGAGCACCGCGGCGCCCGCTCCCGCCGGCTCGCTCGCGCGCACCGGCGCCGACGCCGCCCCGTGGCTGATCGGCGGCGCCGGCCTCCTCATCGCCGCCGGCGGCAGTACCCTCTTCGCAGCCCGCCGTCGCCGTACGGACGACTCCGCCGACGAGAACTGACCCTCTCCCGCAACACAGTTGAAGGGCCCCGGAATCCACCTCATTCCGGGGCCCTTTGTGTGGGTGCGTGGGGGAGCGGTCAGCTGGCTCGGTGTTCATCCAGCACACCGGCGAGGGGCCACCAGCTCCGGCGGAGTATTGCCACGAGCCGCTCGGCGCGCCCTCACCTCCGGGGCGCGGTGGGCCAGCGCAACGGCGGCGAGCACCGTCTGCAGCGCCAGAAGTGGGCTGGACAAGGCCATGAGTTGCACAACGGTCGGCATGCGCCAAGGGTGCACGAAGAACGCCCTGAATCGAACGTATGCACTAATGTACCCCATGTGGGGGTTATGGAGCAAATCAGAAGGATCGGATGGTAACAAGGGTGCTGGTCAGGTGTGTTAACGGCCGGCGAGGCGCCCGCACGTGTGGAGCCAGCAACTCGACTGCCAGTGCCATTGCTTGGCTTCCCGCCTTCGGCCCAGCAGCTGGCTCGCGAGGGCCTGCGGGCCCAGGTTCCTGCGGATCGTGGCCCGGAAGCCCGGGCTGTCGCTCCTGACGGGGGGCGCCGCGCACTGAACGGTGGCCGGTCTCGTGGCGATCCACCGGCTCACGGCCGGCCGTCGAGCTCTCCTCTGTTCGCCCGGCTCCCGGACGCCTGCGGCCATTCCTTCACGCCGGGTTGCCTGTTGCCGTGCCCGTGAGATTCCGCCGGGGAATATGTCGGGCTTGCGGACAGGCCGTGTATCTAGTGGGAGCCTGAGATTGGCTGGCCGCCCCCGCGCGGGTGCGGCGACGGCCGGGGGCGCGAGGGACCGAGGCTCCCCCTCGATCGGACCTCGCGCAAGGTGCCCTCCGGGCGGTGTGAGGCCGCGGGAATTGCTCCGCTGGCCGTTGCGCCTGGAGGGCTGAGGCTGGAGTCGCGTTGTCGGCGATGCGACTCCAGCCAGCCTTAGCAGTCCGTCAGGGCGTCACGGCTCGGGGGCTGGGAGCCTGCGGCTCGGGCCGGGGCCCGATTCGCCTGATCTGAGAGTAGGGCGAAGGCCAGGTTGATCGGAAGCGGCACGGGCACGCTGGTGAGCTGGCTTCGACCTGGGTCTTGGTGAAGGCGGGGCGGTGTGCAGGCTTCACGGTCCTGCCGCAGGCCCCGACTGGTGTTCACACCAGTGCCGCCCCGGTCCTGTCCGCGCTGAGGTGTCCCCGCCCGGCGTGCTCTCCCAGGCCAACTTGTGGGCCGAACAGATGGGCTCGTTGAGGTCGGACTCGCCAACGGCCCGCCCCTTTAGGGGGGTGTGGGCCAAAGCGGGCACCTGAACGTCAGGCCCTCGGTACCGTCTTGATTGAGACAGGAACCAACTTTGAGGTCTGAGGATGACCGGTACGACCGCAGCGTGGCCCTGCGGGATGGGACACCCCGGATACAACCTGACCCGCTCTCGGGGACCGGCGACGGCGGAGGAGGCCCGGCGCCTGGTGCGCGATGCGCTGGCCGCCTGGCACTTGGAGGACGACGAGGAGACGACAGTACTGCTGTTGTCCGAACTCGTCGCCAACGCCGTGCGCCACGTGTATGGCCCTCTGGTCCGCATCCTCATCGACCGCCGCGCCGACGGGGCGGTGTACGTGGCGGTGGTCGACCGCGCCCCCCGCCGGCTGCCGCAGATGCGCACGCCGCGACCGGACGACTTCGGCGGACGCGGGCTGCTCCTGGTCGACGGGCTCGCCGACGGGTGGGGCTATGACCTTCTGGGGCCGGGTCTGCGGCCCTGGGGCAAGCGGGTGTGGGCCACGGTGAAGGTGAGTGCACGGCAGTGAACGAGGAGGCTCCGTAAGCCGGAGACGGCCGTCCCCGGGCCGACCATCAGTTGCCAGGAGCCATGGCCAGGGGTGTGCTGTCGTCTGTCTAAGCGGCCCGTTTGCCCAGACAGCGCACGCGGATCTTGATCACACTGGACGGACGGCGGTGGATGAGACGGCAGTCGAACATGCCGGTCTGGGCGCGGACCTCGGCGGGCTTGTTGCCGTACCGGGCTGCCGTGGTGGCCCGGGCGTAGGCGTCACCGGGCTGCTGGTCGCCGAGCTGCCCTGGGAGATGGGCGAAGTGGGGACCGCCCTCGCGGGGGCGCCGTCGTAGGAGTTGCCGGCCACCAGGCGGTTGGCCAGAGCCTGCACGTCGAAGTCATCACGCGGGGAGGGCTGTCAGTACTGGTCGGGGGTGCCTTGCCGAGCAGTTGCGGGGCCGTTTGGTCCAGGGACGTTGCCGACGGATCCCTGTCCCGCGGCATGGTGATTGCGCGTGCCTTCGCGCAGTTCGTTTCGCAGGCGTACGGAGTGGATCATTGTCAGCCGCAGACGGTGAAGCCGAAGGGGCGTGTTCAAGCCAGATGCACGATTCTGGCCGGTCTTCTGCTGGCGTGTACTGAATACTTGTCAGCATGCGGCAGATGCTGCGGGATAGACCGGGGATACAGCATGTCTGACCATAAACAAGCGCCACAGGGCGATTCACTGGGCGCCTACCGTACGTTCCTCGATCACGTGATGTCGTGCACGGCCTGCGAGGAACCACCCGAGATGTGCCCAGCGGGCCGGGCGTTGAAGAACACGTACCGGGATGCGTCGCGGCCGGAGCCCCACGCACAAGGGTGAGACGGGGCTGGCCCCGCCGTCACGGGGATACGGGATCGGCGGGGCCAGCTGCCGCTGTGCACCGCGGCAGTATGGGTATACCCCGAATCGGCGAACCACCTCTCCACGCAGGCGTCACAAACCGAATGCCTTCGCTGTGCCATCCACGATGTGTCCGCAGCCGGGGGCCGGTGAGTGTCAAGGATGCGGCATGATGGGGTCATGCACTCACCCTCGAAGCGTGAACACCACCGGGTTCAGACCCTGTTGGTGCGGCTCGTGGGCGTATTCTCCGTCCGGCTCATCGCCGCGCTGACCATACTGGTGACCGGCGAACGGTCGGATCGATGGCTGCCTGGTCCGGGAGGTCGTCTTCGACGACCTGGCCCCGATCAGCTTGCTGTTTGCTTCAGTTGAGATCCACTTCCCGTGCCCTGGGTGCGGGAAGGGTGACGCGCGCCCGTTGGGAGGGCTTCGAGTAGCGCGCCTTCTGGCACCCCTCTGTTCGTATCGAGGGAAGACACATGTCCCTGCTCAACAGGATCAAGTTCCTTCTTGGTGGCGGTTCCTCTGCCCAGTCTCCCGTCAGTCCCGACGGCGGCCAGAGCGCTGAGAGGCCGGTCGGCGAGCTTCCGGCGGCCCCGCCGCCCGGCACTGCCCGCAGTGAGGGTGCGGGGCTGAAGAACTCCATCGCGCGGGGAGCCGCCGAGGGTACCGCCCGGGAGGCTGTCCGGAAGATCTTCGAGGTGTTTCTCGACGACTAGAGCTCGATGGTCTGGGTGGCCCGCGGCGCGGGCCACCCAGGCGTGATCAGCGATCCATGTGGCGACTTCAAGTTGGGCCAGGCCGTCCGCGAGGCCGGTCCCGGCGAGGGTGCCGCGGCCGCCGAGCCTGGCCGCGCCTCGTGCTCCGAGCCCATGCATGGAGCTTCCTGCTGGCCGAGTAAGCCGGTCCAGGCCACAGGCCGACGGTGGAGCAACTGTGCGTGTAGGGTCTCCCAGCTCGCGGCATTGGGTGTCTCGTTGACCAGCAGCTCCTCCTCAGTCTCAAGTTGAGGCCACCGACGGCCTGTCTCACGACCGCGTCATTTCCTCGTCCGCTTCGTTGCGCTGGGCGCAGGCCGACCGGGCCCGCGCTGAGTCTGTGCGTGAGTCAGGTAATCCGTTGCTGACCGTGGTTGCGTCGGAGGACTTCGCAGGGGCGCCGTCTCAGGCCCCCGGCAGGTTGGTGGCGGTACCGGTCTGCCGGGGGAGCGCTGGCGGTCCGGCGAGGCCGACGGTCGCGGACGGGTGGTTGACCGCCCGGCCGTTCTGTCGTCGCCGATATGGAGCGCGTCCTTCGGCAACATCCGTCCGGGAACCTTCCGTCACCGGAGGGCTGGGTCTCGACTTACCCTCGCTTCTTCGACGCGTTGCCCTCGATGGCCTCGACGACCTTCTTTGCTGTGGCCTTGGCCGAGCCCGGGTTCTGGCCGGTGACCAGGTTGCCGTCGGTCACTACGTAGGAGACGAACGGCAGTGCCGCCTTCTCGTAGAGTGCGCCGCGCTGCTTGGCCTTCTCCTCGGCGTTGTAGGGGACCAGTTTGTCGACGCGGGCGAGGACCTCCTCGGTCCAGGCGAATCCCGTCATCTTGCGGCCGGCGATGAGGTAGGAGCTGTCGGAGAGCCGGGTGTTGAGCAGGCCGCAGTAGCCGTGGCAGACCGAGGAGACGATGCCGCCGTGCTCGTAGATCTCGCGGGTGATGCGCTGCAGGCCCTCGCTGTCGGGGAAGTCGTACATCACCGCGTGACCGCCGGTGAAGAAGATCGCATCGTACGCGGACGGGTCGATCTGGTCCGGGCTCGCCGTGTTCTCGAGCATGGCCATCTTTCCGGGGTCGGCGTGCCATGCCTTGGCGGTCTTGTCGTAGTTCGGGAATTTCAGTGCACGCGGTTCGAGCGGCACAGGGCCGCCGGCCGGGCTGACGAGCGTCTGCTCGTAGCCGTGCTCCTCGAAGATGTGCCAGGCGTGCGTGAGCTCGGAGAGCCACAGGCCGGTGGTGTGGGACGGGTCGTCGTAGTGGCCGACGTTGGTGACGACGTTGAGTACGCGCTTGGTCATGGCTGATCTTCCCTCGTGCGGACCGGGATGGCGTGGAGGCGGGCCGTCGTAGCGGGAGCCAGTGGTCGGTCAGCGGACGCCCAGGGCGCGCAGCGTCTTGAACGCCCGGGTCAGGATCCGCGCCCACTGCTCGTGCTCGACTCTGCTGGGCGGGGTGAAGCCCTGGAGGCGCTGGTGGGCGACCGTCTGGGCTTCGGTGTACTTGATCAGCCCGTCGGCGCCGTGACGGCGGCCGAGGCCCGAGTCGCCCATGCCGCCCATGGGTGCGTCGATGCTTCCCCAGGCGGCGGCGAACGCCTCGTTGACGTTGACGGTGCCGGCGTGCAGCCGTGCCGCGATCTTGCGGGCCTCGGTGCCGTTGCAACCCCAGACGCTTGCGTTGAGGCCATACGGCGTGGCGTTGGCCATCGCCACCGCCTCGTCGGCCGACCGGCAGCGGTAGACCGACACCACGGGGCCGAACGTCTCGTGGTCGAACAGCGTCATCTCAGGGGTCACATCGGTCAGGATCGTCGGCTCGTAGAACAGGGGCCCGAGGTCGGGCCGGGCTTTGCCTCCGGCCAGTACGGTCGCGCCCTTCGATACCGCGTCGTCGACGTGCGAGCTGACGGTCTCGAGCTGCGAGGGGGTGGTCAGCGAGCCCATGTCCATCGAGAAGTCGTAGGCCGCACCCAGGCGCATGGCCCGGGCACGGTCGGCGAACGCGGTGACGAACGCGTCGTGGATCTCATCGGCGACGTAGAGCCGTTCGATGGACACGCACAGCTGGCCGGCCGAGGGGAAGCAGGCGGCGACCGCACCGGTGGCGGCCTTCTCGATGTCGGCGTCGGCGAGGACGACCATGGCGTTCTTGCCGCCGAGCTCCAGGGACGCGCCGATCAGCCGCTCACCCGCGTCGCGCGCGATCTGGCGCCCGCTGGCGGTGGAGCCGGTGAACATCATGTAGTCCCCGCCGGCCATGAGCGCGTCTCCGATGGAGCTGCCACGGCCGACCACCATCTGCCAGACGTCGGGTGGCAGGCCGGCCTCGCGCATCAGGGCCAGTGCCCACAGCGCGGTCAGGGCGGTCTGGGTGTCGGGCTTCTGGACGACGGCGTTGCCCGCCATCAGGGCCGGGATGGCGTCGCCGGCGGCCATGCTGAGCGGGTAGTTCCAGGGCGATATGACGGTGACGACGCCTTTGGGGTGGTGCAGCTCGGTGGTGTGGGTCAGCATCGGGATCGCGCCCTTGCGGCGCTTGGGTGAGAGCAGCCGCCGTGCGCTGCGCGCGTAGTAGCGGGCGGTGATCGCGATGTCGCTCACCTCGAGGAACGCGTCGCGACGGGTCTTGCCGCTCTCGGCCTGCATCAGGTCGAGGGCTTCCTCCTGCCGCTGGAGGACGAGGTCGTGGAAGCGCAGCATGATGCGCTTGCGGTCGGCCACCGGGGTGGCCGCCCAACCGGCCTGCGCGGCGCGTGCCCGGGCGAAGGCGTCCTGGACGTCGTCGGGGGTGGAGATGGGCAGGTCCGCGAGCGGTGCGCCGGTGTACGGGGAGGTCGTGGTGACCCGCTGGGCGCGAGTACCGGCGGCCACCTGGGCGGCCAGGCGGGCGAGACGGGCCGGCGTCAGCGATGTCGGGAGGCCGGCCTGGAGATGGCTGGTGTTCGTGGTGGTCATCTCGTCCTCAGCTCCGGTCCTGGATGGAGGTGGGCACGGGCATGTGCAGCGCCAGCTGTCCCTCGGTGGTGACGTCCAGCTGGATCGTCCGGACCGGCTTCAGCGAGCGCAGGTCGTCGCTCATCCGTCCCTCACCGAGCCGCAGGTCCAGGCCACGGGGGAACCGCGTGGTTCCCGAGGAGAGCATGTTGATCTGGCTGGTCGTGGAGTGCCAGGCGCCGTCGATCGTGGTGTAGGAGGTCAGGGTCGAGACGTGTGCGCCGGTGGGCCGCGCGGTCTGCTTCGGGGTGGGCGCCGACAGAGCGAGGTCAAGGCCGCCCCGCTCGTTGGCGACCCTGGCGGAGGTGCGCGCGGTGTCGATGTCGACGTCGAGCCCGGTGACCCACTTGGGGAACCCGTAGCCGTCGTGGCCACGCACCTGCGCGATCTCGGTGTTGACCGGGAGCGAGAGGACATAGGAGTGCAGGGAGTCATTCTTGAGCCCGGCGACCAGGTCGAACAGGCCCAGCCCACCGTGCCGCGCCGGCTTCACGGCG
Source organism: Streptomyces sp. NPDC055239 (assembly GCF_053606205.1). Lineage (NCBI taxonomy): Bacteria > Bacillati > Actinomycetota > Actinomycetes > Kitasatosporales > Streptomycetaceae > Streptomyces > Streptomyces sp. NPDC055239. Next base: position 112,587 of record NZ_JBSGRD010000018.1, read on the forward strand.
ATACCTACCGCGGCCTCGGTGTAGAAGTCGATGTCGCACACGTCGTACCGGAAGGCCATCACGGAGACGATCCCGAGCCCCGGGGCAAATTCGAGCGGGTCCAGCTCCTGAGGGAGACGAGCCCGGATCGCCTTGCTCGGCGCGAGCATCGTGAGCCGGGTCGTGGAGATGCGGTAGTAGAAGTTCGGCGTCAGCGTGGGCCCGATGCGGGAGTCCACGCGGCTCTTGGGCATCCGGCGGAAGAAGTCGACACTGCTGACCCGCGGGTCCCGCTCCACCTCGTCGAGGTCGGTGTCCATGCGGAACCGGTCATAGAGGCCGCCTTCGGGGACGGTGATCAGACGCCCTCCGAGAGCGACCTCTACGGTCCGGTCGGTCAGCTTGCCGGTCGATGCCATGAGCCCTCTCCTCCGATGTAAGCGGTGTCAACACCGAGGATCGCACGACATGTGAGCACCGTCAACACTGGAAGGCGCCAGGTGTGCGCCGGGCGAGCATCACGCGTCAGGGGCCGACCGACGTGATGGCGAGGAAGGCGCTGCGCACCCGGTCGGCGACCTCCTTGCTCGACGCGGCCTGCAGCTTGCCGTCGAGGTAGAGGCAGGCCAGCCCGTGGGCGAGCCCCCAGCCGGCCGTGGCCAGGGCCGAGGCGTCCGCGTCGGGGAGGACGCGGTCGAGCGCGTCGGCCAGCAGCTCGTGCAGGGCGTCCGCGGCCTTGACCCGCTCGTCGGCGGCGTCGTCGCACGGCTTGCCGAACATCACGCGGAACAGGGCCGGGCGCCGCAGCGCGAAGTCGACGTAGGTGACGGCGAACTCGGCCAGGTCCGGGAGTGCGGCGGGCAAATCGCGCCCGCCGCCCAGGTCGGCCAGCAGGTTCCGGAAGCCCTCGACGGCGAGCGCGGACTCCAGGGCGTCGCGGTCCTTGAAATGGCGATACGGCGCGGTCTGCGACACACCGGCCCGGCGTGCGACGGCGCGCAGCGAGAAGGGCTCGCCGCTCTCCAGCATCTCCATCGCGGCCGACAGCAGCGCCGCCCGCAGGTCGCCGTGATGGTAGCCACTCTTTTCCAATGTTGACATTGCTTACTTCGTCCTCCTACGCTGTGTTAGCACTGTAAACATAGCTGACGTCCGGTGGAACCAGGTGCCCCCCAGGCTCGATCAACGACCACATCGGCTGGGTTCGCATCCCCGGCCACGTTGGTCGACCGCATCGTCACGTGGCGGTGCGACGCTGCTCGCAGGTGAGCTGTGGCCACCACCCGCACCATCCACACCCCAGGGAGACCCCATGCAGACCGTCCTCGGCGCCGGCGGACCGATCGCCGATGAGCTCGTGAACGAGCTCCACCGCAACCACACCAAGGACATCCGCCTCGTCAGCCGCAAGCCGTCGAAGGTGAACGACACCGACGAGCTCGTGGCCGCAGACCTCACCGACGCCGAGGCCACCAGCCGCGCCGTCGCGGGCAGCGACATCGCCTACCTCACCGTCGGCCTGCCCCTGGACTCGCAGCTGTGGGAGCGACAGTTCCCCGTCATGATGCGCAACGTCATCGACGCCTGCGCCGAACACGGCACGAAGCTCGTCTTCTTCGACAACACCTACATGTATCCCGGAACGCCGGCGCCTCAGACCGAGTCGACAGCATTCGCGCCGGGCGGACGCAAGGGACGGGTCCGCGGACAGATCGCCACCATGCTGCTTGAGGCCATGCGGGCCGGACGGGTTGAAGCCCTGATCGGCCGAGCGCCCGAGTTCTACGGTCCCGGCCGGACGAAGAGCTACACGAACTCGTTGGTGTTCGACCGGATCAAGGCGGGCAAGCGGCCGTTCGTGCCGGTCGACGCCCAGGCCAAGCGGTCCCTGATCTGGACCCCCGACGCGAGCCGCGCTCTCGCTCTGCTCGGCAACACGCCGGATGCCTACGGCCAGACGTGGCACCTGCCCATCGACCCGGACCGGCAGTCCTACGCCCAGCTCATCAAGACCGCCGGCGAGGTCACCGGCCGCAAGTTCAGCTACACGGTGCTGCCGATGCTCGCCTTCGGCCTCGGGCGCCGCTTCGTCAAGCCGCTCGACGAGATGTACGAACTGCTCGTCCGCTACCGCGACGACAACATCTTCGACAGCTCGAAATTCGCGGCCCGTTTTCCCGAATTCCAGGTCACGAGCTATCGGGAGGGAGTGGAGCGGATCCTCGCCGGCTGACCCGCCGACGAGTACTCCCGCCGATCGACGCGTGCCGCGATGCCGAACCGGCGCCGGTACTCCGACGGCGTCACGCCCGTGGCACGCTGGAAGAGCCGACGGAAGTTCGACACGTCCAGGTAGCCGACGCTGCGGGAGATCTGGGCGACCGGCTCGCTGGTCAGCTCCAGCAGCTCGCGCGCCTTGGCGATGCGCGCCGCCTGGATGTATTCCGTCGCGGTCAGGCCCGTGGCCTCCTTGAACCGCCGCTGGAAGGTGCGCGGGTGCATGGCCGCGGCCCGTGCGAGGTGTTCGACGGAGTGGGGCTTGCGGAGGCAGGCGTGCAGCCGGGCCTGCACCTCACGGATGTCGGTGTCGCCGTGCTGGAGTCGGGGCGTGAACTCCCGGTAGAGGGACTGCCGCCGGCGCGGCGGGTCGGCGAGGACGAAGCGTGCCGTGTGCAGCATGACGCTGGGGCCGAGCATGCGGTCCACGAGGGTGAGGCCCAGGTCGACCCACGCCAGGATCCCCGCGGCCGTCATGATGTCGACGTCATCGATCACCATGCGTGAGGCGTCCACCCGAACCTTCGGGTATCGGCGCGCCAGCTCCTCGGCGAACGCCCAGTGGGTCGTGGCGTCCCGGCAGCCGAGCAGGTGCGTCTCGGCGAGGACGAAGACGCCGGCGCACACGGCACAGAGCGTGGTGCCCTCGGACCGGAGGCCGACGAGCCAATCGGTGAACTCGCCGGCCGATGCCATCAGCTCGGGTACGACGAGGCTCGGCGGGATGACGACGTGGCTGAGCCGGTGCGCGAGCTCAGGATGAGTGTCCGAGGTGCACACCATGACCGGCCCGTCGTCGGTGGCGGACACCGCCCAGGTGCTGACCCGGATCACGCTCGGAGGGTCGGCCGACGCCACGGCGAACTCGCTGGCGACACGGAAGATGTCCTTCAGGCCGTGGATCGCCGACACCTGGCACTCGGCGTACTCCAGCAGACCGACCTCGCCGACGACCCGCGCTCCGGTCTCGTCGACGTGCGGACCTGTCGCGGTCGGGCTCATCATGTCCTCTCAAAGTCCGTGGTGGGCACAGCGATGGGCGGCAGACCCTGTCGCGTCTGCCGCCCATGTTCATGGATGCGGTCACTGCTGCTGGAGCGCCTCTCGCAGCGCGTCGACGGACAGCTGGCGCGCGACGTTGGTGGCCGGGGTGTCCCGCAGACTGTCCAGCAGCATGAAGTCGTGGACGGTCCCGCTGATGCGGACGGCCGTCACCTTGACGCCGGCCTCACGGAGCTTGTTGGCGTACAGCTCGCCCCCGTCCCGCAGGACGTCGGCCTCCGCCGTGATGACGAGGGCGGGCGGCAGCCCCTCAAGGTCCTCAAGGGTCGCCCGCAGCGGCGAGGCGTACTTCTCCTCGCGCTTGGTCTCGTCGGTCGTGTACGCGTCCCAGAACCACTTCATCCCGTCGCGGGTGAGGTAGTAGTGCTCCGCGAACTGGTGATAGGACTGCGTGTCGAAGTCCGGCCCGGTCACGGGGTAGAGCAGGATCTGCGCCTTGAGCGCGAGCCCGCCGCGGTCCTTGTTCATCTGCGCGAAGACCGCGGACATGCATCCGCCGACCGACTCGCCGGCCACCGCGACGCGGGAGATGTCGAGACCATGCTCGGCGCCGTTGTCCCGCAGCCACTGACCGACGGCGTAATTCTGCTCGACCTGCGTGGGGTACCCCTTCTCGGGCGCCCAGTCGTAGACCGGGAAGACGCCGGCGGCACCGGCCCCGACGGTGAGCTCGCGGAAGAGCCGGTCGTGCGTCTTGTCGTCGCCGAAGACCCACCCGGCACCGTGGATGTAGAAGACCACGGGCAGCGGGCCCGTGGCGCCCTTGGGCTTGATGATGCGGGTGCGGACAGTGCCCCACTGGCCGGCGTCGACGTCAACCCACTCCTCGTCGACGTCCGGTCGCTCGACGCCTTCGCCGCTCTGCAGGTCGCTGAGGATCTTGCGCCCCTCCTCGGGCGGCACCTCGTAGATCCGCGGGTGCGGGTCGGTGGCGTCGGCGAGCTCCTTGGCCTCGGGCTCCAGGTACGGCGTGGTGGGGGCTGGAAGGTCGGACATCGCTGATCCTCTCCTCGAATGCCGGTTGCTTGCCTCATCGACGCTACGGACGGTTCGCACCCAGGCCGAGTGCCGCGAACGACTCCCTTCGAGGTGATCGCGACACCCACCCTGAGACGTGGCCCGATGAGCGGAGAATCGGGCGAGCCGAGAACAGGAGCCCCCGGAAGGTGGCCCGACGGGGGCTCTATCCTCAGCAAGCCCCATTCCATGCACAGGCAGCGCCCATGGGCGCTGCCTGTGCATGGAATGGCCATGGCGCATTTCCGGTGGAAGACTCCCCTTCCCTACAGGGTCCGGCACGTCGGCGTTGATCGCATTTGCTGATGCGGGTGGGAGCGGTGTGCAGCAAACACACTGAGCAGGGCCGGCCGTGCCGATTCTGAGTCTTCTGTGCACCATCCTCTGTTCACAGTCGGCGCCGGAATCCTCCTGGTGGGCGGATCGGTACATCGTTCTTGAGGAAGGCGAGACGCACGGTAGCCAGGCTATTCCGGGCCGGCGTCAGATGGAGGACCATCGCTCCGCTCTGTCAGTGCGACCCCGGTTCTTGTCACTTTCTCCTGGGGCGGCCCGGATAGAACCCGGCGGGGCGGAGCTGTACGTCGTTCTTCAGCAGGGCCAGGCGCACGGTGGCGAGGGTTGTTCTTTCACGGTCGGCGATGTCCTGGAGCGACAGGTGGTCTTGCTCGTACCAGGTACGCCATTGCTTGATGCGGCGGGCGGTTTGCTGGGTTCGGCGAAACCGCGGCGGGCTCCAGTCCACCGGGTGCTCGGCAAGCAGGTAGGTGACGTGCGCGGTGGTGGTCTTCAGCGTGTGGGCGAGCTGGGCGACGGAGAAGTCGCCGACGGGCGTTGCCCGGTGGAGCTGGGCGGCAGTGATGCATGCGGGGTCCGGCCCGGGGAGCACGAGGTGGCGCAGTGCACGGGCGGGGAGGCACGGTGTCCATTGGAGGGGTTCGTTGATGTTGTGTTCGTCGAGGAGGGCGCGTGCGGTGTGGCGGAGCAGTTCGGCTTCGGCGGGCAGGATCCGCCAGCGGAAGCGCTGGTACTGCTGGCGTTGGGAGGCGGTGGCGGGTGCGACGGCCGGGTGGGCGAGGTGTGCGGGGGAGCCGGTCAGGGCCTGGAAGATCCAGCGTTGCGCGTGTGCGGCACTGGGGATGAGGTTGGAGCGGAGTCGGCCCTGTAGTTCTTGCCAGACTTGGGGATCGAGGAAGCGGTCGCAGGTGGTGAACAGGGCGCGGCGGCGGGCGTAGTCGATTGGGGCGCCCTGGGTGTCGAGGTGGTCGGCCAGCAGGATCAGCGCCTGCAGGGCGTCGGTGGAGTCGGCGCGTCGGGTGAGCTCGGCCAGGAGGGTGGACACGTTGTGGCTGCTGACGGTGGTGCTGGTCAGGTGGGTGGCGGCGGCGATGGGGGTGGTGTTGCCCACCAGCAGGCAGGCGACGGCGAGGAGTTCGTCGGCGCGTCGTGCCACCGGCTTGCCGTCCGGATGGCGGGGGGAGAGGCGCAGGGCCCAGGCGGGCCACAGGGCGGTGGGCAGCATCCGGGCCCTGGTGTCCTGGTTGGCCGGTGGGCGGGTGGAGTGGATGACGGTGCGGTGACGCAGGCGGGCGACCGGCATGAGCCGGGCTTCCCGGCTGCAGCGCAGGGCCGCTTCGAGCACGGGGGAGACGGTGCCGCCGAGTGCGGCGAGGTTGGCGGGGTGGAGCTGGCGGCCGGTGGCAGCCACCCGGTCGGTGAGCCACTGCACGGCCCTGCCTGCGGCGCGGATGTTCTCGGCCTGCAGGATACGGACCGCTGCCGTGACCGCGACGGCGGTCGCTGCGGCGTCGGCGGGGGCGAAGTAGCTGTGCTGGTCCACGCGCCGGGTGTCCGGTGTGCGCTGCGACGTGCCGGGCAGCGGGTCGGTGCGGTATCGCTCCATGCGGTCCAGAACGTCGGCCGGGGCCAGCGCTTGCAGATCACTGGACGTTGCGCGGTTGAGGACCAGGGCTCCCAGGCACTTCGCATCGTGCAGTACCACCCCCAGCGGTACCCCCGCCCGCCCATAGAGCGGCCAGCGCACCGTACGGGCCGGGGCTGTGAGGAGGCTGTCGATCAGGTGCTGGGTCTCCTCAAGGAGGCTGCCGGGTGCGAGCGCGGTGACCGGGGTTTCGGAAAGGGGGTGGTGGCAGCGGCGGGGGCGCGGTCCGGCGCCCAGGGGTGGGCTCGCGCACCGTCCGGGGCGGGGTGTCTCTGTGCGGGGGTGGGAGCGCAAGCGGGGGATGTGCCCGCAGGCGGGGCAGCGGTCGGCGAGCAGGACATGGTGGCGGGTGCAGGCGAAAGCCCAGCCCAGACGCCAGGTCACCTGCCAGCGTCCGCCGCTCTCGGCCAGGCAGGCGGGGCAGAACCGGGAGCCGGAGCGCCCCCACAGCAACTGCCGGTGCACATGGCGCCGCTGCGGCACGATCACGACCGCGTGCCCGTCGAAGGGCTGCAGCGTCATCGCGGCGAGAACCTCTGGGGACACCCCGGTGACCTGGGCGATGGTGGCCAGTTCGTCGCGGCTGGCCAGAGTGGTCCAGCGCGGCAGGAAGGCGTCGGTCAGGGACGGATCGCGGTTCGGCAGACCCAGGGCGCGGAGCACGTCGGTGAAGGGGCAGTTCAGGCGGTGGGCGAGGAACTCCTGCCAGGAGTCCAGCGCCTCGCCGGGATGCGGCGGGTACCGCAGGGGCAGGGTCCGCCGCACGGCCGTCACCCGGCGACCTTCGTCCGGCGGGGTCGGCTGGTGGCCTTTCCCGTCTGCAGGGCGTAGGCGAGTTCCTGGCGGGCTTGTTCGGCGGCAGCGTCGTTCTTGACTTGGTCGAGGAGGTCCTGGGTGAGGCGTTCGGTGCCGGTGCGCTGGGCGCGCTGGCAGCCGCGGTTGATCAGTGTCATCAGCGAGCCGATGTGTCCGGTGCTGCGGGCGAAGAGGTAGTCCGACAGGTCATCGGCGAGCATGCCCGGGTGGGTGTCGGTCAGGACGATGCGTTGCTCCAGGGCGAGGAGAAGTTGTCGCCAGTGGCGGCGGCCCAGTTCGGTGTCGATGGTGAAGGGCGGCATGTCCAGGCGGGTGGTGCGTCGGCCGGTCTGGGCCAGGACCGTCTCGCCGACGGTCTCGCCCTCGCTGAACAGGCCCTTGTCGGTCAGGCCCACACCGACCTTGAGGAGGGTGACGGGGAACTCGTTGGCGATCCACTTCAGATGGTTGCTGACCTCGATGCCGCTGGTCTTGTGCCACTTGAGGAAGTGCAGGTCGTCCAGGATGAGTAGCCTGACCTCGCAGGACAGGACACAGTCCAGGGCCTGCAGGCCGAGCTGGGCGGCCGTCGAGGTCTGCCGTCCGGGGTGGCCGAAGAACTCCAGCATGGCCCGGTTGAGATCCTTCATGCCCGTGTTGCCGGTGAGCCCCACCCGGCACACCGGCCACCGCTCGTGCCCCTGCGCGGTGAAGGCTCCCAGCTCGGCGATCTCCCTGCGGTGGAACTCGCGGGCGAAGGCCAGGACCGCGGTCGTCTTCCCCAGGCCCGGGAACGCGTCCACGGCCACGGCGCCCTTGGCCTTGTCGCCGTCCTGCACGTTGCTGTCGACGATGTCCCACAAGTCCTCGTGCAACGAGGCCAATTGCGGGGTCCGCAGCGGGCCGAGGTTCGCGTGCCATTCCCGCCGGGCACGGTCGTACGCGGAGCGCCCCTCGCCGGAAAGCGCGGCCAGCTGAGCCCGGGTGAGAAGGTCCGGTTGTCGACGGCGGGGCGCGTCCACGAACGTCTGGAAGTCCTCCTTCCGTGACAGCGCAAGGTTCTCCAGGCCCCCTCCGGCTGCGGGAACGCTCATGCGTCCTCCAGGGCATCGGCGTAGAAGCCGTCCCCGCCCAGGAATTCGTCCGCCTCGTCATCGTCGCCGCCCTCGACCGGCTCCTCCCTCGTCACCGGTTGTGCCTGGTCGTGGCCCAGGGCGCGGCGTACGGACGGCAAAGAGCAGGGGGCCGGCCCGGCGGTGGGCGGGAGTTCGATCGCGGCCTGTTCACGGGACAAGCGCAGGGCCATGCGCCGTTCGGCGAGGGTGGTGCCCAGCCCCAGGTTCCACCGCTCCAGCAGGTCGGCGACGGCGAGCCGGTCGTCAGGGTAGTGGTACTTCGACGCGGCCAGCCTCCGGGCGAAAGCCAGCGCGTCCTCGCTCAGCGGCATCCGCGCCGACGGTGCGTGCTCCCAGACCAGGGTGTGCCACGCGCGGGTGTCGGGATGACGGAAGTAGATCCGGGTGACGTCGTCCGGGTCGACCTGGAACGGCCACCTGTTCTTCCCCGGCCCGCTAAAAGGGCTGCGGATGCCCGGGGCGGGAAGACCGGGCCCGCTGTAGCGGCGGCGGTCGATCTCGATGCCGTAGTGCTGGACCGTGCGCCATTTCGTGGCCAGGAACTCGAAGGCGAGGTGCGGGTCCCGGGGCACTTCGATGTATCCGGCGCGCGCCATGCCGTGCTCGAACATCTGAGCCGGTGACATCCGCAGTCCCGGCACTCCCGGGTCGACCAGTCCGGCATGCGGGCGGCAGTGGTACACCGTCGCGGTCCACTCACGAAGGATCGCCTCCAGCTCGTCGAGGAAGAAGAACGCGTCGCCCTCGGGACACTCGCCGCGGGAGTGGATGTCCGGGCCCTTGTAACCGGGCAGCGCCTCCAGCAACCCCTCCCGCAAGGTGCGGAAGAACCTCTCCACCGGCCCCTTGTCCCGGCCCGTGCGCAGCCGGGCAGGCTGCAGGGAGATGCCCATCCGGCGGCACACGCTGGTCAGGTGCTCCGAGACGTACACCTTGCCGTGATCGACCACCAGGGTCTCGGGCACCACCGGCGGCGAGGCCAGTCCTGCACCCGTCGCGCCCTCGACGTCGACCAGGACCGTGCGCGGAATACCGTGCTCGGGCCAGAGCGCACCGCGAGGCCAGTCCCGCCCCGCAGACCGCGGCCGGAAGCACTGGAACAGCACCGCGCTCGCATCCACCGCCTTCGTGGACACCGGTGTCACCCGCAGGCCAGTGATGCAGCGGGTGTACCAGTCCATCGCCACTGTCAACTCGGCCTGCACCCACCGCAGGGTGAGTGGGTCGAACGCGAACACATCGAGCCGGGTGGTGTCCATCAGCACGTACTCGCCCGGCCGCGTCGGCCGCAGCTTCCCGTACGGGCCCTCCGGACGGTCGGCGATGTCCCGGTTCCGCTTTGCAGCCAGCCGGAACAGTGGATGGCTGCGCTCCAGCTCCGACAGGATCCTGTAAGCCGTTGCCTGGCTCGGAAGGCGCACACCATCGGGACCGTGGCGGGCGATCACGCGTGCGCGGGTGCGCTCGATCACGATCCTGCGCGTGGGCGTCGACTCGCCAAGGTGCTCGGCCATCACTTCCAGGGCGGTTTCCACCCATCGCTCATCAGCCCTTGCTGCAGGCCCTCTGGCCTGCTGCTTCTTCGCTGCCAGTCCGGCCTCGCCATGCCGCCGGAAGTCCGCCACCCACTGCTTGACGGTGCGCACGTGGACCCCCACTTCCTGCGCCTTGGCCGTGTACTTGGGTTCCATCGGCCCGCCCGGCGCGTACTCGCAACGAGGTTCCCCGTCGCCTGCCAGCTCAGGGCTCCCTGAACGGAACCCGGTCAGCAACTCCCGGACGTGCCCGGCCCGTTCCAGGACATGGCCCCGTTCGCTCGCCTGCAGCTGATCCAGCACCACTGAGGCGATCTCTTCGTCATCGTCAGCCGCGGGGCCGGGCTGATCGGTGATGAGCGATGCCCGGTCGGAGAACAGGAGTTCCTTCAACGACAAACGCAGCAGCCGCCCACGCCCGTCCTTGAGCACCACCTCGTTACCCGCTGCCGTCGCAGCCATCTCCACTACCTCGACGCTTTCACCGTCGTAGCGGAAGCGAGTGCCGACCCCCACCCGGGCCCCGGCCCCACTCACGCTGCCCGCCGCAACAGCCGCGAGGGGATCAGCGGTTCGCTGAGGTCCGTTTGCAGGTCATGAGCCCACAACAGGTGGTGGACAGCAGCGTGGACACAGGGCTTTGGCCAGTGCGGCAGCTGCTGCACCGCGGCATCCAACGGCAATCCGTCGAGGTCGGCCAGGCACAGTTCGTCGAGCAGTTCAGGACGAAAGAGCCAGTCACGCCGGTAGCCGGCCAGGAATCGGATGTTCTCCAGCTCAGCTTCTGGCGGTTCGCTCCAGATTTCGTACCGCCAGCCCCGAGCTTCCACCGCCCGTCGGGTCCATTCGAAGGCGATGGCCACCTCTGGCCTGGTCAACTGCCGGTGAGGCTTGACGTCCACCACCACCGGCCCCTGGCCGGTGATCAGCAGATAGTCCGGGATGTGGCTTCGGACCTTGGCCCCTGCCATGGTCTTCATGAGGAGCGGCTGGGCCACGATGCCGTGTACGAGCGGGTCGAAGTCGGCGTAGAGGAGCCTCGTCAGTTCCAGCCGCGACTCGTAGATCACGTGCCCGCGCATGGTCGCTGACCAGTAGCTTCCGGAGTAGTGCTTCTGTCCTCTGTGCCATCGAAACGTCCGCCACGGAGTCGCCGACCGCAGCACGTCGACGGACACTGTTGTCCACGACAGGTCCTCCACGAGCGTGCCGTCGGGGAAACGAACGCTGACTACTACGGCGGGATCGTCCACGGTGCACCCTCAGCTCGGGCCGTACCTGTAATTCCCATGATCCCAGCCCCGGTGAATCGGGTAGGAAGAACCGATCTTCATCGCCCGAAAGAGTGAGTCCTCTGAACAGCGATTCTCAGTAAGTCACCACATGTGCCCTCGCTGTGCAGTCGGCGCTGAGAATATGGCGCCGGTTCTGAGAACCCACAGTGCGGGCAACGGCCGAGTTCGCCGGGGGCAGACAGGAAAGACCGCGGAATGACTGGCCAACGCGGTCGAGGGCATGTCAACGTAGACGACCTTGCAGGAAACACCAGGTCAGAGAGGTGATTGCCCGTGGCCGTAGCGCCCGCCGCTCATGGTTTCTCCACCACCATCGACGCTCTGCGGCTGCGTGAATGGCAGCTCGGCGCCGGGCAGCCCGCGCTGGTGACAGACCTGTTCTCCGCGGATGACTTCCATCTGATCGTGGATGACCGCGCGGATGTCCACGTCAGCTCCAAGGACGGCCGCTTCTACCTCGGCTGGTTCCCCAACGGCCGCCCCGGCACGGACGGCGAGGGATGGACGGTCGCTGTGACGGGCACGGCCAAGGTGCCCGGCTACCGGCTGTCGTTCGACACCGAGACGCCGGCCGATGTCGTCGCCGCCGCCGTGGCGCGCGTGCTGGAGACCTCACGTCGCGTATGACCGTGCTGAGCGTCACCGGCAGCTCTCACTCCGAGGGCTGGCCTGCTGTCGGCGGCCCGTCCGTTCCACCCCTCTGCGTTTCCCCCGTTTCCCCCACCCCAGGAGGCTGTTCGTGACGTCCCCCGAGATGACCGTCGGCGATCTCATCGACCTGCTGTCCGGCTGCGACCAGAGTGCGCCGGTCCGCCAGGCCATGAACCCTTTCTTCCCGATGGCACACTGCCTGGCGCAGGTGGTGCAGTCGGTGGACGAGACCGGCCAGACCGTCGTCTACCTCGCCGAAGGGCGGGACGAGAGCGCGCAGCTGGGCCATCTGCCGCCCGAGGTCGCCGTGGCTCTGACCTGGCAGGGCCCCGTCCAGGCACCCTCGCGCCGACCCCGCCGCCGTGCCGGCGGCAACTAGACCCGCACCGAGCCCTTGGAGGCGCCCCTGTACCCCGACTTTCCGCTCGACCCGTCCACTCCGCGCGGCGGCCAGCCCGCGTTCTGGGTCGGTCCCCGACATCTGGCCGGCGACGACGGGCGCCTGTACGACGCCGTCGCCGACACGCTCTGCGGTCTGGGCTGGACGAGTCTGACGATCATCCGCGGACGTCAGGAACCGGACGAGGCGCCGGAGGACCGCCAGGTCCTGCGCAGCACGGTTTTGCACATCAGCCCCGACACCCTCCGGTGGGCGCAGTGGGTGCTGGCGGACGAGCCGTTCCACCTGGGAGACCTGCCGATCGCCTGGCAGATCTCCGCCCGCCCGGACGCGAGCAGTCCGCTCGCCTCGTGGTCGGCCTACTTCACCCCCGACGTCCCCGGCGAGGCCGTGGCCGACTTCCTGGTCGCGCTCGACGCCCGCGACCAGCTCGCCGTGCCGCTCGCCGGCTCCGAGCTGGTCCTCGACGCCGTCGCCGCCCACGGCTGGCTCCGCGACATCGACCAGCCCCACGCGGCAGCGACGGACCCGACGTTCACCTCGCATCTCAGCCTCGGCGAGGTGCCGCCCCTCATCCAGGACGCCGACCCGCGCGCCCTGACCACCGAGGCCGACGAGGCGGGGCCGTCCGGATGGCAGGCATGGGCCGAGCCCGCGCTCGGCGCCCCCTGCCTGTGGGCGGCCTCCTTCGGGGCCAGCGTCCCGCACGACCTCGTGGCCGCCTTCGCCGCCTCCCTCAGCTCGACCGCACCGGTCCTGCGCCGGGTGCTGCCCGAGGCCACCCGGGAGCGCCTCCTGCGCGCGCCAGCCATCTAACCCCGCGCCCAACTCCCGACGCACACAGCCCGGCGTCCTCCTCGTTGGAGGGGGCCGGGCCTCTTGCGTCCCGGCCGCCGCCGGTGTGCACAACAGGGCTGGTCGCCGATGGCTTCGAGGGTTTGCGAGCCTGTGGCGGCACCATGCAGGATGCGGCCATGCATCCCAGCCCCGGCTTCCTTGTCGCCGTCGCTCTCGTTGGCGCCCTGACGGTCTCGTTGGTGGTCCGTTCCCGTCGCAAGCGCACGGCCGCCCTCGCGGCCCAGTGGCAGGCATTCCAGCAGCACCGGAGTTCCGGGCGAGGGCAGTTGCTCCAGGTCACGCGGGTCTACCAGCACGGACGCCGTGGCTCGAAAGCCGTCGTGACCTGGTGCGACACCGGTCGACAACAAGACGCCTGGTTTTGGAACTGGCACGTTCCTGCTGGCGCGTACCTACTCGTCGATGCCTCCAGCGGCTACGGACCGCACAGCCACAACCCGAACGTGCTCTACGTCCAGCCCGGCCAGGTCCGAGCCTGGGTGCCGGGTCAAGCCGCTCGCGCCGCTCAGCGGGTCGGCCTGTAGCGCATTGCTGCCCCCGACCCATGGTCCATGGCGGTCGGGGGCAGCAGCTTGGTGGGCGGCGGGGCTAGCTCGTTGCCGTGGTCTTGGCGAGGGCCTTGTCGAGGTGGCGGTCGACGAGGGCCGGGGAGCCGGAGAGGATCAGCAGCATGCTGCCGTCGCGGATCGCGGTCTGCTTGACCACGGTGCTGCGTCCTCCGGCGGTGAACGTCAGGAGCTGGCTCCACTGCTCGTCACCGAGGCCGTGGGGCGCGGGCAGCTTCTGCGAGGCCATGTCGATCGCAGTGCCGCCCGCGACGACCTGATACGTGGGGCATCCCGTCATGGCGTCGAAAATCCGGCCGATGCCGTCCGACAGCTTGTTCGCGCTGTCGCTGTACAGCTCCTCTGAGATCTCCGAGGAGCTGTCGCCGTAGGTGAAGTCCGCCTTCGCCTTGCGGGGGAAGGTGAGCGTGCCGCCGGTGGCTGCGTCGCCGCCCAGCTTGTTCAGGGCCGGGCAGCCGATGACGGTGACGTCGTCGTGCTGGGCGGCGGGGCGCTCCGGCTTGCGCAGGTAGCCGGAGCCGAGGTCGCTCTGGTCGAGCAGGCGTGTTTCCAGCGCAGCCGACGTGAGCGGAGTAGCCCGCTGGGCTGCGTCGGCCGGCTTTCCGGCACGGGTGGAGGGTGTGGTGTCGGGCTTGGTGCCGGTGGTGTTGGTGGTGCAGGCGGGCACGGTGAGGAGGGCGGCGGTGATGCCGAGGGCGGTGGTGGCGATGCGAACGCGCATGACGGAACTGACCCCTTGGTGCTAGGTGACGGGTGGTCAGTGCGGGCTCGCGGGCCCGGTGGGGTCGTAGGAGTGGGGGTCAGTGCCCGAGGTGGCGCAGGCCGTCCTCGAACGTGGCGTGCGTCGCGTCGGCCGGTCCGAAGTTCCGGTTGAACCAGGCGGTGTCGAGGCGGGTCTCCTGCTGCTGGTGGCCGACCCGGCACCGCAGCCAGATCTGGTCGCGGGTGGAGAGGATGAGCCAGTCCCGGTATGCGCCGCACTCGGCGCAGGCGGCCATTTCACCGTCGAGGGCCAGCGGCTGTTTCCACGGCATCATCCTGCCGTCGAGCTGGTCGTGGCTGGGCACCCGCAGCTCCGGCGGAAGGAAGTCGTCCACCAGCGCGGTTGTCGGCTCGGTGTGCTCCGGCTCGGCCGGCGGCACCCCGATGCCGGGCGGGACCTGGTCCTGCATCCGCGCATGCAGCTCGGCGAGCCTGAGCTGCGCCTCGCTGGGCTCCTTGGCCCGGCGGCGTATTCGGTGCAACACCCTGGCGTCCTCCTTCTCCTCGTCCTGCTCGCGTCATGATCGTGCCCTACGCCCCCGGCGGTTTCAATTCACAAAGTCCACAGTCGCCTTCGGGCAGGTCACAGGGGGTTTCCTCGCTCCCCGAGGCCGGGCCAGCTCCGGGCGAGGCGCGTCCAGAGTTGCGAGGGCCGTCTACGGTGGCGTGCCATGACTGTCCTCATCGTCGGCGGCAGCGGGTTCCTGGGCCGCGAGTTGGTCCGCCAGGCATCTGGCGCCGGGCATCTCACCGCCGCGACCTTCGCGACCAGGCCGGGCAACAGCCCGGAGGCTACTTGGTATGGCCTGGACCTGCGGGATGGTGACCGTGTCGAGGAGGTCGTCGCCTCGCTCGCCCCCTGTCTGGTCATCAACGCGAGCAGTGGCAGCGCCAACTGGGCCGTCACGGCCGAAGGGTCCGTCCGCCTGGCGATGGCCACGGCGAAGCACAACTGCCGCCTCGTGCACGTCAGCAGTGACGCCGTGTTCTCCGGCGCCCGCGTCCACTACGACGAGTCCTGCCTTCCCGATCCCGTCACCCCCTACGGCGCAGCGAAGGCCGCGGCGGAGACCGGCATCCGGCTTGTGGCCCCGGATGCCGCCGTCGCCCGTACCTCCCTGATCATCGGCGGCATCCAGTCCGAGCATGTCCGCCTCGTCCACGACCTCGCGACCGGGAGGCGAAGCGGATCCCTGTTCACCGACGACATCCGCTGCCCGGTGCATGTCGGTGACCTCGCCGCCGCCCTGGTGGAGCTGGCGTCTACCGACGCGCGCGGCATCCACCACCTTGCAGGTCCCGACGCCGTGAGTCGGCACGGCCTGGGTGTTCTCATCGCCCAGCGCGACGGGCTCGAGGCTTCCCGTCTGCCGGAGGGCCTTCGGGCAGTCACCGCGCTGCCCGGCGCCCTTGACGTCCGCCTCGACAGCCGTGCAACCCAGAGCAAGTTGCGTACCAGATTGCGCGGCGTCCACGAGTTCCTCTGACGCACAAGCGCAGTCGCTCGCGCGGCGGGGGTCATCGTGCATTGCCCGGCGCCTCTTCACCGACACGGTGGCCTGAAGCGGCGGTGCGGGCCGGCGGGCGCGCGGCAGTCGGCCTCCTTGCCGTGCTGTTCTCCGGCATCCCACTAGCGTCGGCTGGCAGATCGGCCAGGCGCCGCAGTCGCCACACCAGCACGTCGCTGACCGAGTCTGCAGTGCCCAGTTCACGACGCTCTGCCGCGTCGGACAGGAGGGTGGCGGGATCGTGGCCGGCGGCCTGGACGTCGGCGATGGTCGCGGCCAGGGCGTGCCAGCCGGGTTCGGCGAGGATCTGCTCGGCCAGCTCCGGCAGCGCCTCGCGCAGCAGCACCGTCTGCCGCTGGAGCACCGGCCGGCTCAAACGCCGGCCGCGCTGGTAGAGGACGCCGAGAGGTTGGGTGGCGGCGGCCTGGTAGGCGGTGCGCAGGTGCTCGGCGGCCCGCGCGGCGGCCTGGGCCTGCTGGGCGTGGCCCTTCGCCGCATGCCAGCGCGCGATGGCGGTGATGAGGAAGAACAGCATGTCGATAGCCATCGCGGTGCTCGCTCCGTCTTCACCGCGGCCAAGAGCGGGGCCGCCGTGGACGAGGTCGCGGGCAGCCTGCCGCTGCGCGCGGTCATGTCCGCGTGCGGCGCGTACGTGGGAGCGGGAGGCGCGTTCGAAGGCCGTTGCGGCATCCCGTAGTTCGCGGCGGGTGTGGGCAGCGGAGGTTTTGGCGAGGGCGTCCAGGACCTCGCCGGTCGCGGCGATGTGGGCGGCGGCGACCGCGTCCTCGCCGTGCTCGATGACGAGCACGGCCTGCCACGCGGCCGAGGTTGTGCTGCGGCGCGCGGCGGCGGGACCGCCTGGCCCCGTGCGGTGCGCCTCCTCCCGCTGGGCTGTTGGCCGGGCGTCCGGGGCGTCGCCGGACCAGCGCTCGCGGATGCGGGGGAGTGACAGGTCAGGGGCCAGGCGAGCTCCCGGATAGAACACTGGCTGGCCGTCCTTGTTCAGGTCGTCCGGGAGGGCGACCTTGTATCCGAGCAGGTCACCCGAGGGTGCTTCGCGCTTACGGATCAGCAGGCCGGCGCTGGCGAGCCGGTCGAAGAACTCCTCGTCACACTTCGCGCCGGTCACCGCGCGTCGTACGGTTTCGCGTAGTTCCTCGCGGGCGGTGCGCTCGCGGCCCTGGCGTTCGGCCTTGTGGCGCTCCGCGCTGGTAGGCCGCTGGGCTGCGGTGCCGTCGCCGGGGGCGACCTGGTGGAGGCCGAGTTCCTTTTCGATGAGCCGGGCTTCGGCCTGGGCGCGGGTGCCGGAGCGGAAGTCGTCGGGTCGGTGGCCGTCCTCGGTGACCAGGGTGGCGACGATGTGGATGTGGTCGTCGGCATGGCGTACGGCGGCCCAGCGGCAGCCGGGATGTCCCTCACCCGGGTCGATGCCCGTGGCGGCGACGATGCGGCGGGCGATGTTGTCCCATTCTTCGTCGGACAGGATCCGGTCGCCGGGGTCGGCGCGGACGGAGGTGTGCCATACGTGTTTGGCCGGGCGGGCGTGCTTGGGCAGGGCCATCACGGGCTGGTCCAGGAGCCGTTGGAGCCTCGTGAGGCCGTTCGGGTCGCGGCCGGGGTCGGGGGACATGCCGTCGAAGGAGGCGACGAGGCGGGGGTTGATGTGGTCCTCGTGCTTGCCGGTGTCGTAGAGGTAGTAGAGGAGACCTCTGGTGTCCGATCCGGCCGGGTTGACGCTGGGGATCATGAGCCGTGGTGCTCGATCAGCCGTGTGGCGGCTTCGTGCGTGGTGTCGGCGGCACGACGAACGGCGGCGACGGCCGCTTCGAGCTGGGGAACGTCCGCACCGGAGTTGACCGCCTTGACTAGCTGGTTGAGATTGCTTCCGGCCCAGCCGAGCTTCCGCCGGCAGTCGAACAACGCGGAGACGATATCGCGCTCGGTGGCGATCTCGATGCTGGTGCGGTCGACGTCGCGGGCGGCGGCGAGCGCGGAGCGGGCGAGGAACCCGGCGACGGACAGATTGCACCGGGCGGCGGCGGACTTGATCAGGGCGAACTCATCGTTGTTGAAACGTGTGTTGGGCTGATGCAGGCGCTTCTTCTGGGGCGACTGGCGCGGGCGCTGGCGGGCACGAGACGCGGTCTGCTTCTCCTCCTGCCTCGGCTTCGATCCGCCCCCGGTCGAAGCCCGAAGGACCTGCGCCCCCCGGTGCAGGTCCTCTCCCGCCCCCTCGGGGGCGGGTTTGGCGGAAGCTACGCTTCCGCCCCAACTTGCTCGCCCCGAGACCGAGTTGAAGTCGGGATCAGGTTCCGGGGTGGTGCCGTACGTGCTCGGGTTCGTCATCGGGAGTCGGTCCTCGCGGAGCGGATGCGGTGCTGGATGGTGGCGGCAAGTTCGACGACATCGGCCGGTCCCGTGAGGACGCGAACGGGCCCATCGGGGGTGTGCTGGACGAGCCACTGGCCGGTCGGGGCATGGACCGCGGCGTGCACGAGGGATTGGCGGACCAGGACGTCCGCCCAGGCGCCGGCCTCGGTGGTGGTGGGCGGCGACGAGCGAGTGGGACGCGGGATCACAGCGGCCTCCTGGACTGGGGCGGTGGGGGAGTTGAGTAGGGTCTTGCCGGTTCAGCCGCACTCGGGGCAGCGCCCGACGTGGCTGCTGAGTGCCCGGGCCATCCGCTGCTTCGTCGCGACAGCCTGCTTTGCGCTGGACTTCGCCGCCGGCCTGCCCTCGTGCCGCTTGGAGTGGGCGAGCATGAAGCCGATCTCCCTCTCGTACTCCGCCCGCGCGGTGTCGAACTGGTGGCAGGTCTTCATCCGGTGCTCCTTGTTGTCGTGGTCTCGTCGCTGCGCAGTTCCTGCAGGACGAGGCTGATTCGGTCGTTCCTGCAGCCCGCCAGGTCCTCGCGGCGGATGATCTCCCGCAGCTGAACCCGGGTGATCGCTTCGTTGCCGTCCCGGTCGAGCAGGGCGGGAACGTGGGGGCGCACCTCGCGGATCAGCAGGCGCTCCGAGTCGTCCAGCTCGCGGGGCGGTCGCTGCACCTGCGGGGAGCGGGACCGGCCGCGCTTCCCCTTGTTCTTTGTCCTGGTCTTCGCGGCCGTCTTCCGCCGGAGCGGGACCTTGTGTCCCCGGTCCCCGCTGGGGTCGGTCCCCGTGTCGGTGGTGCTCGGTCCCCGGTCCCCGCTGGGGTCGGTCCCCGTGTCGGTGGTGCTCGGTCCCCGGTCCCCGCTGGGGTCGGTCCCCGTGTCGGTGGTGCTCGGTCCCCGGTCCCCGCTGGGGTCGGTCCCCGTGTCGGTGGTGC
>NZ_JBSGRD010000018.1:131774-176970 GCF_053606205.1 Streptomyces sp. NPDC055239
GTGCTCGGTCCCCGGTCCCCGCTGGGGTCGGTCCCCGACTCACTGGTGCTCGGTCCCCGCCTTGAATCAGGGCCTTGAGCAGCGACCTTGCGGACCGGAAGGCCTGTCCTCACGCTTCCGGCGTCCCCCGTGCAGGCTTCCGGCTGGCCGGGACCGGTCCCCGAATCTTCGCCGGTTTCAGGGGTCTTGGTCCCCACACCGGTCCCCGCATCCTCGCCCTTGGTCCCCGCGCTTGATGACGCCTTCGAGTCCGCGGTTTCGGGGACCGGTCCCCGTACGGTGCTCGGTCCCCGGTCCCCGTCCGCCTCGTCGGGACCGGCTGTGGGGACCGGCGATTTCGCGGGGACCGTGGTTGTTGGTGTGGTGCTGGGTGCCGGGGACCAGGGTGAGGGCAGCGGGACCGTGGCGAGCGCGAGGGCGTGCCGGCGGGCGGCGAGCTGGTTGAGCAGCTGCGCGCGCTGGAGTGGATCGGTGCCGACCGAGGCCCTGGCGACCGCCTTCGACAGGCGCCGTGTGAGCCGACGGCCGCGCCAGTTCTGCTGCTGCACGGGTGTGCGCTCGGCGAGGCGGGCGGCCAAGGCGACCGCGCGGGTGGTGGCCCGGTCCCGGGTGATCTGTGCGGCGTCGCGGTCCCGGGCGGCGATGCCCAGGCGGGACAGCAGCCGCTCGCGTACCTCCCGGCCCAGTACGGCGATCAGCCCGTGGGAGGCGGCGGCCGGGGTGCGCAGGCGCAGTTCGATGCCCATGGCGAGGTGCCACAGCATCGCTGCCATGATCGGCCCGACGAAGGCCCGGACGGTGCCGCCGATGGGACCGCTCTCGGCGTAGGCGGGGATCACCTGTACTCCGGTGATCACCCAGACCAGCGTGCCCGGCAGACCAGGAGCCCCTTGAGTGGCCAGGTTCTGGCGTGCCATCAGCGCGGTTGCGAAGAGTGCGAGTTCGGCCGCGGCGAACATCCCGACGCGTTCGGCGGTTCCGGCCATGTCGAGGAAGTCGGCCGCAAAGCGCCAGCTCGTGTCCGCGCTGTACGCGGTGCAGCCGAGGGCGGCAAGGGCCGCGACCTTCACCGCCGGACTGCCGAGAGGCTTCTGCGAGCGGGTTGCCCGGCGCCGGACTGTCCAGGCAGTCAGCACCAGAACGAAGGCGGCGGGTACGCCGAAGGCGAGGAGGAGAGAGAGGTCCGGAGCGGCACTGAGGGCCAGGACGGGGTGGGTCATGCGGCCTTTCCGAGAGTGGCGGACGCTGGAGTCGACGCTGCCGGGCGGGCTTTGGGATGCCGAGTGCCGGGTGCGACGGGCGCCGGGCTGCCCGCTGCCGGAGTGGACTTCTTCCGCCGCTTCTTGGGCCGTGGCACGCCGTAGGTGCGGTCGCGGTCGAAGACCTTGTTGGCCGCCTGCCGGAGCAGGTCACGGGCGTGCTTGTGGCTGATCTGCAGGGCGGCGGCGAGCCGGTCGGGCCGCCAGCCGCGCACGTAGGCGTGGTCGATGACGATCTGGCGCTCGGCCTCGGTCAGGTGCACGTCGCGTCCTCGGAAGAAGGCCGTCACGCGCCGGTAGTCCAGGCGCTGGGGCAGACCGTCGTGCCAGGGACGCCGCTCGGCTTCGGTGAGGCCGCCCCAGACGCCCTCCTTGAGGACGTTCTGCAGGGCGAAGTCGAGGCAGTCGCGGCGCACCGGGCACAAGCCGCACAGCTCCTTTGCCTCCGCGATGGCTTGGTGGTCCCGGGGCCGCGGGAAGAAGACGGCGTCGGCGTCCTCGACCTCCATGCCGTGGCACACGGCGCGGGTGTGCCAGCTGGTGTCGCCGATACCGCGCAGGCCGGTGGCCGGCGCGTCGTGGGTGGTGATGTGGCGCATGATGGTCTCCGATGTGCTGCCGCGTCGGCCCGTCACAGGGCGGGGGAGGGACGCGGTGTCGGGTGCCGGCTGCGGCGTGAGGGCGTGGGCCGCAGCCAGGGGCGGGACGGCGGTGTGGCGGTGCACCGGACGGGATGCACCGGCCTTGCGCGTAGGTCAGGCCAGCGCGGACTGCGAGACCTGCGTGGCCTGCTGAGCGGCGGCAAGATCGAGGCGGCCGGGGTGCGGAGTGGCGCGCGGGGCGGTTCCGCGAACCCCGTTGTCGGGGCCGATCCGCCGACGCCGGCAGGGCTCGCCGGGCGGGGCCAGGCACCACTCGCAGCGGACGCCGAGGGCGTCGGGCTGGCCCTGGGCGATGGCCGCCTCGCGCGCCGCCTGGGCTGGCCGGTAGGGCGCCAGGGCAGCCCGGGCAGCGGGCGGTATGCAGGAGCCGATCTGCTTCAGCCGGGCCTTCAGCTTCGGGTCGATCCCTTCGCGTCCGGTGGTGATGGCCCGCGCCTGTGCGGGCTGCGTGGCACCGGCGGCGACGGCGTGCCGGGCGCCGACCAGCTCGGCGGTCCAGGCGGCCTGGTCGTCCGGGTCGACGGACGGGGTGGGATCGGAGTGCCGGGCTATGCGGTCGCGCCGGTAGCTCTCCCAGGGCCGGCCGACGTCGGAGGGCTGAATCGGGTACGGCGAGAGGCGGATGTGCTGGCGGGCGGCGATCCGGGCGTCCCAGCCGTGCGGGGTGACCATCGGCACGTCGCCGAGCAGTTCGTGCCACTGGGCGAGCTGGTCGCGGGCCTCCCCCTCGATGCGGATGGTGCGGGGGTCCAGGCGGCCGATGTAGGCCAGCAGGGCGGCGATTTCGCGGCGGTCCATGGTCAGCCCTCCGTTCCGGTCGGCTCTTCGAGGGCGGCGAGGAGGGCGGCCTGGTGCGCCTCGGCCCGCGTCATGCCGCCGGGCTGGGAGGCGGCCTTGCCGGGCAGCGCGTAAAGGGCCGGGCGGCCCGGTGGGTGCTCCCGGGCGACCCAGGAGCGCCAGTCGGCAGCCCAGGCCCCGGCCGTTCGCGGCTTGAAGTCGGCGCGGTGGGCCCGCCACTTCGCATCGGCCGCCTGCAGGCCCGCCTCACCGAGCCGGTCGAGGTGTCCCTGCTGGCGGGCCCAGGCGTGGGTCTCGGGGTCGACCTGCCACTCGGCGGCCGGAATGAGCCCACTACTGCTGTACCTACGGTTCACCTTCGGTTCACTACGGTTCTGGGGTGTTGAATCCGTACCGTCGGGGGTGCGGATTCCGTACCGTCGGGGGTGCGGAATCCGTCGCGGGGGTGCGGAATCCACACGGGTCGGACTCCGTGGCGAGGGTGTGGAATCCACACCCTTCTTGGGCCAGATCCCGTGCCGCTGGAGCTTCTCCGGCTGCAGCTCGGGCACCTCCGTATCGGACGATTCGACGCGGGCCTCCGGGTCTTCCGCCCTGGCCGCCTCGGCCTTGGCCAGGAAGGCGGCGGCGTGGGGCAGCCGGTAGACCATGGTCCGAAGCGGGCCCTGGTAGTCGACGAGCAGCTCCAGCTCGTCACCGTCGGCGAGAGCCCGCAGAGCCGCGCGGACGGCGGTGAGCGATGCGTTGGTCCGCTTGACCAGACTGGCCATGGAGGCCCAGGCGACGCACTGCTCGTCGGGGACGCGGTCGGCGATCGACAGCAGGACCAGGCGCGCGGTGCCCCTGCTGGAGCTGTGCTCCCACACCCATTCGCGGGCATCGACGCTCATCGGCTGCCCCCGCTCACGAGGCGGGGCCGGCGGTTCGACGGGGCCAGGATGGTGTGGTCCGGCTCGGGGCGCTGATGCGCCGAGCCGGGGATGACTGCCGCGCAGGCCAGGCAGATCGGCCTTTTGCGCAGGGCAGGAGACATGCGATACTCCCCGTTGCAGTGTTGCCACGCTGATGCGCCCCTCGGAAGGACTCAGCGTGGTGATGGTGGGCAACCTCCGCCCTTGCCGGGGCGGGTATGCCACTTAGCGTTCGGCGTCCGGGAGTTACGCTCTCGGACGCCGTCGCTGCTTTATAGGACCTTCTCGGTCCGGTCCGTGCTCGCGGGCTCCTCCCGTCCGTCGTTGCGGGCGGGCTGCCCGGCGACGACGAACATAGGCACGGACCCGCGTCAAGATCCAGAGTTGGTTCTTAAACTCTGTACTGATCGCAGACAGTCACCGCGCGATCGTCCGCCGGATTCATCTGCGGCTGATGTGTGAATGCGGGGCCTCGGTCGTCTGTTCGCACTGGCTGTGCGTATCGGCTTGCGAAAGGGTCAGGGCGGCACGAGCGGGCTCCCGGGGCCGGACGAGCTCAGGTCGGCGACGAGGTGTACGGATCCCCCCTCGTTCGCTACGCTGAAACTATCCCAGCATCAGGAAACGGGTCAATGGCCTGTGATTTCTTCAGTAAAAACAACCAGGGAGTGGAATGCCGCCTCGTCTCTTTGACGGTCGCCGCCTCTATGACGTGCGGCGCGCTGCGCATCGCACGCAGGGCGACGTGGCCCAGGAGCTGGGCGTCTCGCCATCGTCGGTCGGCAGCTGGGAGACCGGACAGTGGCCCCCAGACGCCGAGAAACTGCCGACAGTCGCCGCTGCGGTCGGCCGGGACCTGGACGAGCTATTTCCGCGCCTGGGGCTCCCGGACCTTGCCGATCTGCGCTGCGACGCGGGCATCTACCTAAAGCAGGTGCCGGAGCTGATCGGGACGAAGAGCTCCGGCCCTGTGTCGAACGCCGAGAAGGGCGTCCGGCGGCTCACTGAGCAGTACGTCGAGCCGCTCGCCAGGGGCTACGGGGTGAGCGCGGAGGCGTTGCTGGCGGCGCAGGAGCGATCATTCGGGCAGGAGGCTCCGCCACCCGCCACGGAGGTCCCCAAGTCGTTGGCCGAGAAGATCAGCTATCTGCTTGCGCACTCTTATGCGGGCCCGGAGGTGCGGCCTTCGGACGAGGACCTAGCTCGCCAGGTCAACGAGCATGCCGGGGCCCCCATCGCTACCGAGGCCAGCATCTGCGCGCTGAGGACCGGCGCTGAGACCGAGGCTTCTCCCGTGCTCCGGGACGGGCTGGCGGCCGTGTTCGGTGTATCGCCGATGTACTTCCAGCCCCACGAGGCCACAGCGCGCCAAGTCGTCGAGGGACTGCAGCTCCTGGCCTCGGGAAATGTCGGCAAGATGGCGGCGCGCGGTCTGGGCGAGGACGGGCTCAGCGCCGACCTTCTGGCCTTCATCAACAAGGCCGCCGCCGAGCTGCAGCAGCGAGACCTGCCTGGGGCGGACGGCCCCAAGCAGTAGTCCTCGCTTCCGGTGCGAACGCAGCGTGTGACTGTCTATACCTGGCCGGGGCGGTAGCTGCGGACGCCGCGGGCGAAGACGGCCCGGACGTCCTCCAGGGCGGTGAGGTCGGTCAGCGGGTCTCCGTCCACGACGAGGATGTCGGCGCTATAGCCGACCTTGATCTGCCCCGTCTGGTCGGCCAAGCCCAGTGCCAGCGCCGCCTCGCTGGTGGCCATCTCCAGGATGCGGTCGTTGGACACGCCCAGGTGCTCGTAGAACTCCAGCGCGGCGATCAGGCCGTCGTGGCCCGCCCGCTGCACACCCGCATCGGTGCCCGCGATCAGACGCACGCCGGCCTCGGCCATCTGCCGCACCGCGTCGAACATGGCCTCGGCCCGCTCCGGACCGAAGAAGCGTGGCAGCATCTTCCAGTGCGGGCTTACGGCCGGGCACACGTGGATGCCCTTGGCGACGATCTTTTCCAGGATGTCGTCGTGAACCTCGATGCCGTCCTCGGTCATCCAGGTGCAGTGCTCGATGGTGTCGACGCCGGCCTCGACGGCCGCCATGATTCCGTCGACACCGTGCGCGTGCGCGGCGACGGGCAGTCCGGCGGCGCGGGCCGCATCGACGAGCGCGGCGAGGTCGGCGGGGGCGAACTGGGTCTCGTGACTCTTGGCGCCGCCCTTGGTCAGGCCCCCGCCGGTCTCCATGACCTTGATGACCTGAGCGCCGGCTTCGGCATTGCGCTGGACCAGCTCGCGGATCTCCTGCTCGCCGGAGACCTCGCCGCCCAGGAACCAGCAGTGCCCGCCGGGAGGAGTGAGGGGTACACCCGCGGAGACGATGCGCGGCCCCGGTACGTCGCCCTGCTCGATCTCCTGGCCCAGGCGCACCGCGAAGTGACCGCGGTCACCCAGGTCGCGGGCGGTGGTCACACCGATCCGCACCAGCTGCTCGGCTCGAGCCCGCATCCCGTCCAGCAGGGCCTCGTCCTCCTGCTGCTCCAGAGTGGCGACTGGGTCGGCGCCCCCGTCGAACGCAAGGTGCACGTGTGCGTCGATCAGTCCGGGCATCAGCGTGCTGGCGGGGTAGTAGAGGCGTGGCTCGTCCGCCGGCGCGAGGGCCTCGACCTCTTCCCGGCCGCCGACGGCTGCGATCAGGCCGTCTTTGATCAGGACCGCTCCGTCGGTCACGTACTGGCCACGGTCCCCGGTCAGGACTCGTCCGGCGCAGATCAACATGCGTAACTCCCTTGTGCTTAACCGTGGTTCGCGGCCGTCATGGCCGACATGTTCCGAGGGGTGGCGCGACGCAAGGCATCCGCCAGTGCCACCAGCTGCTCGACGTCGGCATCCGGGCCCTGCTGCGAGGGCAGGGCCAGAGGAACCGCAGCCACTGGTTCCACTGTGCCTGATGTGCCGGGTGCTCCGGCGGCAAGCGCGTCGCGCAGGCTCTGGGCCAGTGCCTCGGGCGGCGCGCTGTCCAGGGCAGCGTCACGGGCGCTCTGGCCGGGCAGGGCCGGCAGGTACGGGCTGACCTGCACCAGGCCGTCGCGGCACTCCACCACGCGTCGGTGGTAGCGACGGTGCACACTCCGTCCGTCCCAGGTCTCCCGCCAGGACTTCGCAGTCGGCTGCAGCACGCTGGCTGGGTACGCCTCGGCCAGCAGTTCCCACAGGGGCTGCAGACGATGGTGGATACGGCGGTGCCGGTGCCAGATCCGTACTGCCGTTATCCGGGCCCGTGCGATCGGGTAACTGACGCCGACGACGAACAACATGATCGACATCACCAGCAGGGCGGCCACCGCGGCGTTCAGGCCCGAGGGAACCGTGCCGCCCATGCTCCGGAGGACCACGAAGACAGCGCGGATCGCGCAGGCGCATGCCATGGAGGCCAGTCCGACGGCGGTTGTCCACAGGCCGGTGGAGTGCGGCCGGGGGGAGAGCCGAGCGTAGCGGCAGGTCCACCAGAAGGCGGCTCCGAGCGCGTACATCATGTACACGCCCGCCAGCAGGTAGAAGCTGGCTGCCTGGGGAATGGTCATGTCTGCGGTGGAGAAGCTGCCGACCAGGACCTCGTGAGGGCCGCTCGCGACGATGGCCACCAACGCGGCGACCACCAGCACCAGCCCCGCTGCCTCCCAGCGAGCGCGGCCTCGGCCGGTCTCCTCGTCGGCGGCGGAGTGCAGGTAAAAGCACATCAGGAAGAAGAGGGTCGCCAACAGCAGCACGTTCTGCAGCAATTTGGCCGCGCCGTGTCCGGCGACGGCGTCGACTCCGGAAGCACCGCCCGGCATGGCCAGGGGGTACGACGCCGCGGCACAGACCAGGCAAAGGGTGACCGAGCGCAGCGGGGCATTGTGAGGATCCCGGACTACCTGGCGGACCTTCCAGGCAATGGCCGCCGCGAGCGCGGCGAAAAAGGCCATGGTCACCATCACAACCACCCTCGGGTGTCGCCTAGTGCGGAATTGACCCGCCGTACCGCGGGGTCCTGTGCGACAGCGGGAGTAGTGCGGTTCAGCACGGAGGACCACTGCAGGATGATTGTCGCGCTCAGTTCCACTTCGCATTCCTCATCGGAGTCGTATGTGCAGCGCTTGCGTACCCGGCGGATGCTGGCGGCGTTCAGGGCGGGGAGCATGCCGGCCCACCATCCCTCTGCCGGATCGTCGGGGTCCTCCGGAATGCCTTCGTCGTCGTTGGCCAGGATGTGCCCGACCTCGTGCAGGATGATGTGGTCCTGGTGCAGCCGCGTGGTGTGCTGCTGATAGACGATGAGGTCAGCGGCTGGGGTGTCAACCCACAAACCCAGCGGTCCGGGCATAGGCATCGGGTAGGGGCGCAGCTCGATGTGTCGCCCCCGCTTCGCGGACAGCGCACGGCACAGCGCCGTTACATCCAGCGGCGGCTGGACGTCCAGGGCCCGCAGCTGGTGCCGAAGGCGACGCTGCAGATCACGATCGCCGACTCTGATGCGCGGAGCACGGTGGGGGCGGAGCCCCCGTTCCACGGCTGCGGCAACCCGCTGGCGGGGCACATTCAGGAGAGGCGACCTCGACTCGGCGAGTGGGCCGCTGTTTCGCCACCACATAGGTCTTCCTCTTGCTCGTGCCCCACTGCTGCGCCCGAAGGGGCCGATGCGGGTGAGGCGGGTCGTGCTGTGATGCGTAGCGGATCGTGTTGGCGCAGGGAGCAGGCCACGAAGCGGTCGCCTGCGGCTATGGCGGGGACGAGACTCCGCCACCATCTCCGTCAGCAGGGTGGAACCAAGTCCGGGGCACACGAGTCCCCACGCTGCACGGGATACGCAATGACCTTCACCGCGCCCCGCAACGGTTTGTTGAACCTGCTGACAGAGGGATTCAAGCCAAACCAGCGAGAGCGAGTCAACGGTTATCTTTTGCCCGAGTTTGTACATTTAGGTGACTCGGGTGGCAGGCGCCCTTCGGTTCGGCCGTGGACCCTCAAGTCGCTTGCCACGTAAGCGGAATGAGGTGATTCGTTGATCCACTCGAAGATCCTTCGCGGTCGGCCCGGGGTGGTCGATTCGAAGGAAAGTGAAAAGCGGCAAACATTTGCCGCTTTTGCAGATTGATCATGAATCGCAGGTGGGGATGTCCCATTCGGTGATGAATGCCCTTCGTCGATCCGGGGCGCAGGTTCTGGACGGAGCGAGATCGCCTGGGCGGTTTGTGGTCCACGCCACAACTGGTCAAGATCGCCTAAACGTTGCGTATCGTCTTTAGTGGGGAAACGGCAAGGCGGGGGGTCAGCGATCATGCTGACCTCCTCTTTCATGCCCGGAAACGGGCATCTCCCCGTTCGAGCAAAGAGGGAGAATCTCATGGCCGCGAAGGAACCGGATCCCGACCGCACCGGAGATGCGGAACCGGATCCCGACCGCACCAGTGATGCGGAAGCAGAGATTTCCTCCGAGGAAGTTGTAGGTCAGCTCGCCGGCCACTTCATGGGGTTTGGCGCGATGCTCAAGCGCTGGCGGAAGGACGCTCGCGTCATCCAGGCCAAGGCAGCCCGTGCTCTGGGCATCAGTGTGCGCACCTACCGCGACATCGAAAACGGTGCGACACCACGGTTCTCTCAGAAGCAGTGTGACGAGCTGGCCGAGCTGCTGAACCTCGACTCCGGCGAGCGCCACGCACTCTTGCTCTCCAACGTGGGCACCTACCTCCGGGCTGCGCCGGCGGAAGGGCAACCCGAGGTCGCCGCCGCACTGCGGCTCCTCATCGACAAACAGATGCCCAGCCCCACGTACCTGAGCGACAGAAACTGGAACATCCTGGCCTACAACCAGGCCATGGCGGAGCTATGGCCATGGGTGATGGAGCCGCGGGCCAATCTGATCCGCTGGGCTCTCACCACCGCCGAGGGCCGTGCCACGTACCACGACTGGCACAAGCACGCCATGGTCTTCATCAGGATGCTGCGCTTCGCCCTGACCACCCACGGCGACGACGCCGACCTCCTGGAGCTGATCGAGGACGTCAAGAAGAACCCCGATATCCGGCGTATCTGGGAGTCCGATGCCGACCTGGTCGAGCACCGCGACGGACACGTCTTCCTCGCCTCCGTGCCGACGCTCGACTACCGGACGATCGAGATCGTCAGCCACGTCGCCTACCCGGCGATCATGCCCGACTGCCGTTTCGTCGTCATGACGTGGGTCGAGGCAGGCATCGCAGTGGAACCGGACGCCACGCACGACGCACTCGGCGGCGTCCGCGATGCCTGGGCCGACGAGACGCACAACTCTGCGCAGGAGATAGACCGGGCGCAGGGGCGGATGGCCCAAGCCGACCGACTGCGTGACGAAGACCTCCGTCGGGCTCGCATCCTGGTCAGCAGTCCGGAGGAGGCTGCAGCTCGGGCGGGCGAGGACGGCATCCCCCTGCCCGCGATCAGCTCCCGGATGGGCCCCGACGCGCAACTGGCTCTCTCGCCCTCAAAGCGCAGCGTCACCTGGGCAGTCGAGGAGGCCCCCGAACGCTGGGGAGTCACCGAGGTCGCCCCTCTCACGGTGCTCGCGCGACTTTCCTGGGACGATCTTGAAGGCCAGATCCGAGCCGAGGTGAGGGACGTGGTCCGGGCTTCATTGCCGACCGATCCAGAAGGTGCTGCCACGGCGATTGCCCGCTACTTCACCGAGGCGGACGCATGGTTGAGCCTTCTCCACGAGATCCGTACGGAGCTGCCGTCGGCCGATGGTGATCGGTCGAACCCGTAGGGCAGGACCGCCACGGAACCCCGCCAGACTCCGCAAGGGCGATGCGCCGGATTCGCTGCGGCTGGCCTGGCCACCACGCTGCCGCAGCCTCTCACCAGCAGAAGGAACCCTCTCGTGCACAAGTACACCTACCCTTGCCCGTTGCGCTGGGCAGACGCGGACGCTTACGGGCACATCAACAACTCCATGTATCTCCGATACATGGAGGAGGCACGCACACGCATGTTCCGGGAGGTTCTGGCGGCTGGCGAGGCTGGCCTTCAGAACGCGTTCGTCGTGAGCCGTGCTGCCATCGACTTCCGCGCCCCATTGCACTACCGCGAAGCGCCGGTCGACGTGGACGTCCGGGTGACGCAGAGCCGGGCGGTTTCCTTCGAACTGGCCTATGAGATCCGAGATGCCAACCTGTTGTACGCCGAGGGCACGACCATGATCGCTGCGTACGACCTCGACTCCGGCCGACCTCGACGCCTCACCGAAGCCGAGAGGGCGTTCGTCGCGCGCTACACCGAATCCTGAACAGGTAGCGTTGCCGCCGACGTTCGGGATTCGTGAGCGGCTAGAGACGTTCCTCAGAACGGCAGCTTGCGTCCCACGTGCAGGTTGTCGTGGTGCAGTGCGGGCGACGGCGCGACGGTCGACAGGGACCAAGCAGGGCCGGCCTGTGGTGGAGGATCGCGACCACTCCCTCGTCGCTGTGTTCGTAGGAGACGCCCCGCAGCACGGCGACGAGGGCACCGCGTCCGCGCTGGGATCAGGCCCGCAGCTGCGGCCACCAGGTCGGTGAGGGTTTCCTCTTGCCGTTTGGTCTTCCCGTCGGGCTCGGTGTGCTCGGTGACACGCAGCGGCGCGATGCCCGGCAGCGCCGATGCTGATGATGGTGGCGCCACGCCGGTCTGCGCGTCCGTCGGAGTCTGCGATCACCACGGCGACGGTAGCGCCGCTGAACGCAGTGATTGCGTCGCGTAGCGCGCGGGCGGATGCGTCGGGGTCCTTGGGCAGCAGCCACGCGCCGTCAGGTCCGGCGCGGTCGATACCGGCCAACGTCAGCTGATATCCGAGGTGGTGTCGCGCGATGATCGGCCCGCGCTGGCCTGCCACGAAGTGGTCGCTAAATTCTCCGAGGATCAGTTCCACGATCTCGGCCGGTTTGCCGGTGCGCGCGCGGACAGGCCGAGGGCGGCCGGTCCGGGGGTCACCCCCGCGAGGTTGACGAAACGTCCCTCGGCGATCGAGACGACCTTCGAGGCGATCCCGAAAACAGCCTTCTGCAACAGCTTTTATAGGTGCGATCACTCATCTACTGCGAGGTCGCGTCGCATCCTGGGTAGTTCCGCAAGAGCACCCAGAAGCCTTTCGTACTCCTCACACGAGTCGCTTCCAGTTTCAACGTAGATGGAGGCGACTTCCTTCAACTTCTCCTCGTATGACTCAAACCAGCGGCGCACCGCCTTCACTGGCTCCATGCGCGTCCCGTCCAGACGTAACCCGCGTCCGGGCTGCCTGCGCTTCTGAAGCTCGCTTCTCAGGTGCTCCAGCTCGTCCTCCGTCGAACTGAAGATGGGATGCGTCAGCAGCGGTGATCTAAGTGGTCGCTCTGCACGGACGGTCTTGTCCGCGTTGTACGCGACCTCGGCCTCCATCCGGAAGAAGGCCACCTGTTGGGGATCGGGATGACGGAGGACCACGACGAAGCGGTCGACAGGATCGGGCGGCAGCTCTTGGGAAATCCGCCGCTTGATAGCGGCCGACGAACTGTAATCCCTGCACAGATCGTTGCGCACTCCGTAACTACTCGTGACGAGCTGCAGCGCAGACTGAATGCGGTCGAGTTCGTCCATCAGGCCATCCCCAAAGGCACACACGCGCGCGGGACATCGCCGGAGACCCGCAACGGATCTCTTACATGAATACCGAACTCATGGAGGTAGGCTGTCTGGCCGCCGCTATTTCGCACCTTGACGTCGAGAGCGATGGGGAAATACTCCTCTTCCGTATGCGCCCCTCCCCAGCCGGTCCAGTCGCCGCGTGGCCGTCGGGCATAAGCTCCAAGCATCCGTTGGGCACGCTCCCTCAGCTCCGAGACCACATCACCTTCCGCGACCTCGAAGATCTCCCCAAGGTCCTCGATGGGAACGACAGCGACGTCGACGAACTCGACCTTCGCCTCGGTCGGCTTACGGGCCCGCAGCGCGGCCCACGCGCCGATTCCGGCGCCGAGGACTCCTGCGGCCGCGGCAACTAGAGCTTCCAGCATGAACGCACCGTAGCCAGGAGACCGCGCCGCAAACAGGGGGCACACCGCTCTCGCGGCAACGACCCGTGAGGTGAGCGGGTTGGTCGAAAAATACGTTCACGCCGTGAACCCAACTCGCAAGCTGACGAGGGCGTAGTTTCCCTTGTACGGGGTGACGCTGCCCTGCGGCGCCAGCACTTGAGTAGCGGCTCAGACTGACGGTGCCGCGGCTCCAGGCTCCCGGATTCCGTCTCCGGTGGTCAGCGTTGGGGCTCGCTGAAATGGCTCTGCCCGCAGCTCCGTAGCCAGTCTTGCCGGGCTTTCCCTGCAGCACAGCCGGCCGCCACCAGCATGACGTCGCTGCGGCTACCGACCGCCTGATGACGATCCATCGCTCTGGCCACCGTGTGGAGTTCTACAGTGAAGGGCCCACCAAGCGGCGCCACTCGAAGCGGAGTGAGCGTCGGCACGAACCGGGAATGGAGGAGGCCGTGGCACACGAGAGCGGCTCACACGCCGTGTTGATGTGGCACTTGACGCCCGATCGGCCTTGGGCCAAGGAGATCGTTTCCGGTCTGGCCCGACACGGCTTCACTGTGCGGAGAATGGAGCAATACGTAGGGCGGGGAGAGCAAGCGACGGCTCTAGGAGAGAGCAGGCAGGCGGGGCTCCTTTTGGGTCTCAAAGGCGCTGACTCGCTACTCCTTCTGGTCTCTCCGAACATGCCTCCGAATGATGAGCAACTGCGCAGTCTTGACAGCAGCATGGATCAGCGTGGTGTCGATGTCATCCCAGTGATTCTTGGGTCAGGGCCAGTGCCCCAACCGCTGAGGGGGCGAGCCGGGGTGACTATGACGCACGGAGAGGCGTCGATCGGTGAACTCACACGGAGAATCGAAAGAGGGAGGGCGCTTGACCTCCTGGACCTCCGGCCGGCGAATTTCAAGAATTTGGTAGAGGATCTTCTCCGTAGTGAGGGCTTCGACGTCATCGCCTTCAGCGGAGCGGGAGACCGTGGATACGACTTCGTAGCGAAGACCCCCGGAACCGACAAGATGCCGCCGATCAAGTACGTCGTGGAGGTCAAGGCGTATCGGCATTCACGCGTGTCGGTGGCGGCCGTGCATGAAATTGCGCAGAAGGTCGCCAGGGCAGGAGGTGGCCGAGCCGTCATGATTGTGACGAATGGTCAGCTCACCTCAGTGGCCAAGCGCGCACTTACGGACCTTGCCTCACTCCCGGAGTCCCCCGAGATCCGCGTCTTGGACGGCGCTCAGGTCAAGTACCTGCTACTCAAACATCCTGACCTGGTGCGCAAGTACGGGCGCTCGTACTACGAACGAGGCCGGTGAGGGGGATGGCCACCCAAGCCGCACTGACAGTTGCACAATTGCGTGCAGACCTTGACTCGTGCCCGGCTGGGGCGTCCGGGTGGAAGAGATTTGAGGAGATCGCGCTCGATGTACTCAGCTACCTTTTCGTCCCGCCGCTCAGGCCGCCTACCCCCCCAGGCGCACACCTACTCCAATGTGGAGCGCCGGGACGCCGTCTTTCCGAACCGACACCTCGACCCGTCGAGCAACTGGGGGATCTTCCGACAGGACCTTGAGGCTCGGATGATCGCAGTGGAGTTCAAGAACTACGACAAGACAGGGATTGGGCGGGAAGAAGTCGATCAGACCGCCAATTATCTGCGCCGGGCCTGGGGTCGACTTGCCTTACTTTGCACGAATGTTGAGCCGAGTAAGTCGGCGCATATTCGCCGAAACTCGATCTTCAGTGATGACGAAAAGGTGATCCTATTCATCACCAAAGCCGACCTCGGTGAAATGCTGGATATGAGGGATCGAGGCGAAGATCCCTCGGACTTGATCATGGACATCTATGAGGCGTTCCTGATCCAGCACGAGTGATTCCCAGGGGGAGGCCGTGGAAAAGGGTCAGCTCGGAGGGCGTCAACTTCACCATGCCATCTGCTCAATTACCGGTAGTTCGTTAAATCCGGTGGTCGTGTGGGTTGACGGCGGTGGAGGCTGGTCGTAGGCCGGTAGGAGGAGTCAACTGCCCTGCTGGGAGCCGAAGATGACTGCTCGCCGTCCGTGTCCGCCTGCGCCGGGGCCGTTGGAGGAGTACGCGGCCCGGTTCGACGACCTCTTCTTCAGTCTGGCCCAGCGGCGGGGGTTTCGCGAGTATCTGACGGGGCTGTTGGCGCCGCGTCAGCGGAACAAGACGATCACGTGCCTGGCCGGGGCCGAGCCGGTGGCGGGTGCGGGGATACCGGGGGTGCAGCGGCTGCAGTTCTTCCTGTCCGAGTCCCCCTGGGAGGCCGATCCGGTCAACGACCGGCGGCTCGAGCTGCTGCGCGAGGAGCCGGCGACGGCTCCGCACGAGGGCGGGGTCATTGTGATCGACGACTCCGGGGACCGCAAGGACGGCACGGCGACCGCCAACGTGGGCCGGCAGTGGCTGGGCCGTTTGGGCAAGACGGACAACGGCATCGTCACGGTGACCACGGTGTGGACCGACGGCCGTGTCTACTACCCGCTGCACGCACAGCCGTACACGCCTGCCCATCACTTCACCCGCGCCCGCTCCGACCCGGCCTTCCGCACGAAACCACAGATCGGTGCCGCTCTCGCGGTCCGCGGGAAGGAGGCAGGCTTCGGCTGCCGGGCGGTGGTCGCCGACTGCGGCTACTCCGTCAGCGACGACTGGTACCTCGCCCTGCGCGAGGCCGAGCTGGCCTACGTGGTCGCGCTCAAACCGCACCGCGGCACCTGGGCACGAGCCAACCAACCGCACACCCCCGTCGACGCGGCCCGCACCCTGACCTGGCGCAATGCCAGGCACCCCGGCGACTGGACCCCAGTTGAGCGTCACTTCCGCGACGGCCATAGCAAGACCTGGTGGGCCGCCGATGCCCGCCTCGGCGGCTATGGCCCCCACTCACCCTGCCGCCTGGTCGTGGCCACCACCGATCCGGCCACCCTGCCGGAGAAGGCCACCTGGTACCTGACCACCAACCTCCCCCACCCCAACGCCGCCTCCGGCCCG
Organism: Streptomyces sp. NPDC055239; assembly: GCF_053606205.1. NCBI lineage: Bacteria > Bacillati > Actinomycetota > Actinomycetes > Kitasatosporales > Streptomycetaceae > Streptomyces > Streptomyces sp. NPDC055239. The sequence continues at coordinate 147,464 of NZ_JBSGRD010000018.1, forward strand.
CACCCGCCGGCCGACCTCACCGAGATCGTCCGCCTTTATGGCCTGCGGCCATGGATCGAACAGAGCTACAAGCAGATCAAGGACGAACTGGGCTGGGCCGACTTCCAGGTCCGCACCGACCGCGCCATCCGCCGCCACCAGACCCTGGTCAACTGCACCTTCTCCTTCTGCTGGCACCAGTGGTTCGCCCCGCCCGGACCCGTGGACGCCACCGCTCCGGACCCATGCCCCGGCGACGGGCCAGAGAGGGGGCCCGCCCACGCCCCACCAGCACCAACAGCCCTGCTGGCCCGGGGCCTTACGCACCATCCGATCCTGGCTGACTCCCGCCATCACCCTCAACCAATGGTGGCGAGCCTGGACCGACAAGGACCCGCCCTCCGAGCTCCGGGCACTGATCGACGCGGTCACCACCGGACACGGCATCGACCTCTACCGCCGGACTTAACGAACTACCGGTAGACCGTCGACTGCTCATCTACTGCTGAGATACGGGCCCAATTGCTGGAGTAGAACGGCTCCCTACACCTTCCACCCGGTCGATGAGCGTGCCCAGGAGCGTGACGTCTGATGGGCGGGCGATCAGACCGTCTCCTCACCCAGTTCACGGACGACTGCGGCTTCGAAGGACTCCTCGGCCTTGACAGTTCCGCCCGGGAGTTCGAAGGTGCCGCGCCGATGGTGGCCCAGCAGGACCCCTTGCCCGCTGAGGAGGATGGCTCCGACACCGACGGCCGCGTGCGCCAGAGGCGGTCTGGTGCTGCGGGGCGGCTGGAGGCCCGTGCCGGCCGGGCGGGCAGGCGGCGCGCCCGGATGAGCTGCTGGATGACCTGGGCGCTCTCGTTGGGATGATGCAGCAGGTCGATGGCCTCGACGCGGAAGCCGTACTCGGTGAGCAGGTCCTCCCACAGCTGCGGCGCCAGAACCCACATCTGGGTCGGCAACGGCGGGTCATCGCGCAGCAGGATCATCTGCTCGCGCGGTGCCACCTCGGTGGAGGGGCCGCGGCCGTGCAGGTCGGTGTGCACGGGTGAAGGATCAGCGGCGCTCCGGCACGCAGCCCCTCGCGCAGCGCCGGCAGCACACGGCGCGGGTCGATGAACCCCAGTGTGCCAATCGCGTACGCGGCGTCGAACGGCTCGGCCCCGGCGAGGTACTCGGCCACATCTCCAAGTACGAACTCCACTCCAGGGACGTGCGCGTGCGTGGAGACGGCGCGTTCGTGCTGGGTCGCGGATAGCTCGATTCCGGTGACGCGAGCGCCGTGGGCCTGCACGAGATGCACGGCGTGGTGGCCGGCCCCGGAGCCGATGTCCAGGACACGGCGTCCCGCGATATCGCCGAGGACTTCAACGCCCGGTCCGACGTCCTTCCAGGATGCCCAGCACATTTGGTCGGGGACGGGCGGGGTGTAGGCGCGCGCGAGCTGACGCTGGCCGTAGATCGTCCAGGCTTCGGTGTTGACGTCTTCGACGGGCATAGTGCCTCCTCGACGGGCGTGCTGCAGATCAGGCGATAGCGGTTCTGGCGAGGGCAGCGCAGCGCAATTGCTGCGATCCGGCCGAGCCGATCGGTGGGGTGCAGCTCCCGTCAGGACCAGCCCATGGGGGCGTACAAGGTGCCGTGGGAGATGGCCTGCAAGGCGTTGCGCGTGTACTCGACGATGGGTTCGGGCAGGGCGTCCAGCGGCCACCAGCACCACTCGGTGCAGCATTCGGGTTCGCGTACGACGGGTTCTCCGTCCCCGCGGGCGGGCGCGAAGAACAGCCCGATGCGCGGGATCGTGCTTCCGGGGTCGAGCAGGTCCAGGACGTGGACGAGCGAGAGGTCGGTCTCCGGGATGCGGAGTCCGGTCTCTTCTTCGGTTTCCCGGACCATGCAGGTGACGGCGGATTCCAGGTCTTCGCGGTGGCCGGCGGGAAGGTGCCAGGTCGAGGGGGCGAAGGCACTGTCCGGGTGGCGTTTGCCCAGCAGGACGGCGCCATCGCGGATGAGGACGAGGTGGGCGCCGATAATGCTGCGGCTGCGGTGATCGCGCGGTTCGCGGACTTCCAGCACGGGAAGCGTCGCGTCCTTACGCCTCTCGGGCTGGTGCGTGTGGTTGTGGTGGGCGTGCAGGACCGCGGCGGTGCCGGGGTCCATGGTCATCTCGTCGATCTCGTCGATGCTGGTCCAGCGCAGTTGGATGCCTTCGCGGAGTTCGATCTCGTGCGCGGGGGTGTTCAGCGTGCCGTGGTAGACGCGCACGCGGTCCTTGAAGGCTCCGCTGGCATCCAGAGTGACGAAGGCGGTCAGGTCCGCAATGGCGAGGCCGATTTCCTCGTCGAGTTCCCGGGTGATGGCTTCGTCGCAGCTCTCGCCCTTCTCGGTGTTGCCGCCGAGCAGGGCCCATTGGCCGGGGCGCCAGATCGGCTTGTTCGCCGAGCGCAGGTGGAGCAGGTAGCGGCCGGCGTCGTCGGTGAGCAGAGCTGCGGTTCCGGGAGTCGTCGGCCAGTCGATCGTGACGACGGCGTGCTTCTTGCCGAACGTGTGCGGGGCACCGGTCGGGGGCGTGGGGCTGTTGGGGCCCAGGGGGCGGATGGTGATGTGCGGGCAGAGGGCGGCGCGGTAGTTGCGCTGCCAGTGCTGGACCTGCTCGGTCATCTCCATCGCGGCCAACTGGCCGTGGGGGGCCGTAGCCGTGGACGACGAACTCGTACAGGCCGTTGCCGTCGTTCCCGTCGCAGACGCGCTCGGTGGTCAGCTGCGCGAGGGAGGCGCCGCGGATGATGGAGAGTTCTTGGTCCGCCGGACCAGGTCGAGGAAGGCTTCCTGGGTTGGTCCCATGCCCTCCTGATGGAGTTCCGCCCAGGTCTTGGTGGGGCCGGTTGAAGGGGGCATTGTCTCGATTCCTTTCAACGGTTCCATGGCTGGTAGACCGCCCATATTGATGGGGCGGTTGGCTGCCGGGTTTTGAGCTCGGTGAGCAGTACCGTGCGGCGGGCCGGCTCGTCATCAAGGCCCAGTGCCGGTTTCGGTAGCTCCAAGGCCGCATTTGGCCGCGCTTGCCGTTCAGGGACCATCTGCACCTCGCCGGACCATCACTCCTGGCTGAAATGGCCGCATTGCCCCGCATCGGGAGGAGAGCGGAGCCACACAGTCAGGTGTGAGGTGAGATGGCTCGGGACTTCGGGCCTGAAGCCGTGGGCGGCGAAGAAGCCGATCAGCTCTTCCGTTGTTCGGCGGTTGTGGAACCCCTGTGTGCCGTGCGCTTTGTGGATGCTGATGTTCTCGGTGATGACGGCGGCGACGGCTGACAGAGGCTTGGCCAGCTCCTGGTGGGGGCGAGCCAGATGATCGAGAGTGTCGATGATCCATAGAGCGTCAGCGTCGGGCGTGTCGTCGAGTTGAGTGGGCTCGACGACCTGAACGGATCGGTTGCCGCGCGCGGCGCGCCATTGGAGGAATCGAGTCGAGGGCGAGTGGTAGTCGCACGGGGTCACGGCATACCCGAGGGTGCACAGCTGGAGGGTGTCCTGGCCGATGCCGCAGCCGTAGTCGATGAGGGTGCGTACGCCGAGTCGTTCGAGGACAGGAAGAGCCTGGCGGAGGTAGGGCGGGCGGTTGCCGCTCGCGGTCCAAATGGTCGAGTTGTAGAGGTAGTCCGTGCTGGAACGGAAGAACTCCGCGCGTGCGGCCGGAGTGGTCGGCTGGGCCCTGTCCCAGGCGGCAGCCAGGCCACGCGAGGAATCGTGGAAGGCGATGAAGTCATCTGCGAGGAACTCGCCCAGCTCACGCAGGAGGGGGGAGCCATGCGCTTGGCGCCACCGGAACTTGTTCCACGCCGCCCAGCATTTGGTGCAGCAGTCGAGGTGCAGGCGCAAGCGGCTGGCATCAGCGGTGGCCAGGCGTTGTCCGAGGAAGGTGGGGAAGGCAGCGCGGTGGGTGCGGCAGCGCTGATGGGTGATCGCGGCGGTCACGGTGTGATCACCTCCTTTGCGGGGCGGATCAGAGCCGTTTGATCTGTGCTGAGGGTGAGGACATTCATTCGAGCCGCGCGAGCCGCCGCGATCCCGTCGGGCGCATCGTCGACCGCGAGACAGCGAAGCGCTGGTACGCCGATGCGGTGGGCGGCTTCCAGGAACACGTCGGGTGCAGGCTTTCCCTGGGCGACGTCGTCGGCGGTCACTACGGCCTGGAAGGTGTCGAGCAGGCCAAGGGAGCTCAGTCCGGCAGCCACCAAGGGGCGCGAGGCGCTGGAGGCAATGGCGCAGGGGAGCCCGGCGGTATGAGCCTGCTGTAGGAGAGCGAGGGTGACGGGGATGGGCCGCAGACGGCCGGACTGGAGGTGGTGAAGCAGCAGTTGGCTGCTGGCGGCACGAACCCGCGACGCGGGCACGGGCTTGGGCAGCCGCGCGATCAGGTCGAGGATCGGGAGGCCGGCGTGCTGGCGATACCAGGTCTCAGGAAGCGCGACGTGGTAGGGGGATAGAGCTTGGGCCAGGGCGCGGTAGCGGGCCTGGTGGGTGTCAGCGAGGGTGCCGTCCCAGTCAAGGATGAGGCCCTGGATGCCGTCGAGTTGCGACGGGAGGGCACTCTCACGCGCACGAGTGACAGGACGGCAAAGGGTGGCCGAATCGACGCTTGTGGGCCAAGGCGCTGTGGGAGAGTCGGGCGATCCGGCCGCGTCCGCGGCTGCTTCCTGCGGGTAAGACTGGGACTGGCATATGACCATCAAGCACGCCACTGCTTCCGTGTTCCCCTTCGCCGTGGTCGACGGTGAGTGGCGCATCGGCATGATCGAGCATCCTCGGCTGGCGTGGTGGATGGTCCCGGGCGGGCACGTCGAGACAGATGAGACCCCGGCGCAGGCGGCGGTTCGGGAACTGGTCGAAGAGTCCGGGTTCGAGGGGCGGCTGCTGCCCGCACCGGTGTTGGAACTGCCGGATGGATATCCGCATCCGGCGGTCACTGCGCCGTGGTGGACGGTCGCCATCAAGGCGAACCGGGACAACCACCACCCCGAAGAACATGTACACATCGACCATCTGTATGTCGCGGTCGTCGACGCGCCGCTGGAGCCGGTGGCCGTGGCGGTACACCCCTTCAAATGGGTGTCTGAGGCGGACCTCGGTGAGCTGTACGCCCCGGAGGACACGAAGGTGATCGGCAAGGAGCTCTTCGGCCGGATCGCCGAACTTGTGGCGCTCACGGGCTGACCTCACCGCTGGCGGGTGAAACGGTCCGTTGCTCGGGCACATCGGCGGCGCGCGCGGCGCGCAGTGCCTCGTTGATCCATTCGGCGATGCGAGCGGCTGCGGTGTCGGGGGGCGTGGCCCGCCGGTCAAGGATGCGGCTGCGGTCACTGGTGGCGGCCAGGGCCCGGAACAGCTCGTCGGCCTGGTGGTGCAGGAGCCGCTCTTCGGCGGTGAATTGCTTGTGGTCGCGTTGCTGTGCGCGTTCCAACGCGGTGTCCACGTCGTCGGTGACGAAGACGGTGAGATCAGGGAGCGGGCGCCATTGTGCTCCCAGGTCGAGCAGGCGGCGAGCGGTTTCCAGGGGGCGGTCCTGCTGGAGGATCAGCGCCTGGTAGACGGCGGTGGAGTGCAGGCTGCGGCCTTCGAGGACGATGTCGCCGGCGGCAAGGCGGGGGCGGCTGTGCTCGTAGTCGTGGGTTTTCACGGCGAAGAGCAGCAGGGTCTCGCTGCGGGGCGTGCCGCCGCGAAGGAAGTGGTCGCCTTGGCTGGCCTGATGCATCGCTTTGAGGATCTGTTCGGACAGGCCGGGCGTGCCGTCGGTGCGCATTCGTGCAGAGAACTCGGCGATCGTATGGCTGGGTGCGGCCAGTTGGGGGCGGAACCTCTCTAGGAGGTAGTCCTTGCCGACTCCGTTGATCCCTTCGACGCTGACGAGCAGTCCGGTGTGGGGGCTGGGCTCATGCACGGTGGAGGTCCCTTCGCGTCTCAGCCAAAGGTGAGCTGTTCGGGCTCGGCGGCCTTGGGCGGCTTGGCACACCGCTTGATCAGATCGGCGAGGGTGGTGACGGTGCGCGTTTGCGCAAGGTCGGTCAGCAGGCGCTGGAAGAGCAGCGTGGTGACTTCGACGTCGGCCATGGCCCGGTGCCGCTTGGAGGGGTAGGGCAGGGAGAAGCGGCCGATCAACGCGTCGAGGTTGTACGCGGGCAGGTCGGGGTGCGCAAGTTTGGCCATGCGGATGGTGTCCAGGACGGGCAGCATCGCCATGCGGGGACAGTGCGTGCGGTAGCGGTAGAGGAAGCCCGCCTCGACGGAGGCGCTGTGGGCGACGAGCACGGCAGGTGCTTCGGGGAGGTCGGCGTCCAGGTGGGCCAGGACCTCGGCGGCCGGTGTGCTGTTCTCGATGTCCTGGGCGCTGATGCCCATTTGCATGGTGTCCGCGGGGGTGACGGGGGCGTGGGCGGGCGGGCGCATCAGGGACTCCCAGCGGAATCCGGAGGGTTGGGGGCCGTCCTGCGGTGTGTGGTGCAGGCCGATGACGGCGACTTCGATCGGCTCGGGCGAGTATCCGGTGGGAGTGGTGCCCTCGAAGTCGATGACGTGGAAGGTGGTTTTCAGGTAGTCCGCGTCGTGGGCGAGGTGGGTCACGGTGTCCACGCCCGTGCCTCCTTGGCGATGGTGGCGGCCTGCGTGCGCAGGCGGTCGTCGGTCAGTGCGTTGTGCAGAACGACGGCGAGGGTGTGGTCGATGGTTTGGGCGGCGCGACGGCAGGGTGGCGCAGGGCGGGTAACCAGGGCTGGGCGCTGGTCAGCGGCCGTGAGGTGGAAGGTCCCGACGCTGTTGGGCACGCCGCGGGAAGCGAGCAGCGTGGAGAACGCGCGCGGCTCGTCGATGCGGAGCTCGAACAGGGCGCTGTAGCCATTCCACCCCGCGGGGGTGTGCCGAGGGGCGAGCTGATCGACGTCTTCCAGCAAGCGGGTAAGGAGACTGGCCTGGGCGCGCCGGTGCGCGAGGAGCTCCTTGAAGCAGCTGAGGTTGGTGTGAGCGTAGGCGGCGAGTGGCTCGGCGAGGCGGTAGTTGAAGCCGATGCGGGTGAGGGGTGCCGAGCCGTCGGGAGGGGTGAGGTAGTGGTTGGCCAGGGCGCGTGCCTCGCCTGCCAAGGCGTCATCGTTGGTTACGAGGAAGCCGCCTTCCCCGGACCAGATGAGCTTGCCGTCCTTGGTCGAGAAGCAGCCGATGTCGCCGTGGGTACCTGCGAGTTGACCGCCGACGTGAGTGCCGAGCGCCTGGCAGGCATCTTCGATCACCAGCAGGCGGTGCTCGGCAGCGAAGGCACGCAGGGCGCCGGGGTCAGGGGCGCGGCCCCACAGGTGGACGGGCAGGACGGCGCGGGTGCGCGGGCTGAGCTTGGTGGCGGCATCGTCCAGGTCCAGGCCGACGCCGTCGGCATCACAGTCCACGAAGACGGGAGCGGCTCCGGCGTGGTGCACTGCGGCGATCGACATCGGCACGGTGAGGGCCGGGACCAGGACCTCATCCCCGCCCCCGATGCCCGCGGCCAGGAGCGCCACGTGCAAGGCCGCGGTGCCGGAACTGACGCTGATGGCGTGCGCCACCCCGAGCGCCTGGGCGAGGTCGTGTTCGTAGGCGCGGGCGCGCTCGGTGGTGAACAGGTCGGCCATGGGACGTACCCCTCCTGTTGGGGCCGGCACAACGGTGGCGCGAGTCATGGACGCCTCCCGGCGAGAAGGGTGGAGAAGCCGGTCAACGGCCACATGGGCAGGCAGTCGGCCGAGAAGAGGACGCAATCGGCGCAGCTGCCGTCGTGGTCGAAGAGGGCAGCTGCACTGTGGTCCTTGATGGAGCGGCGCCGCTCCACGGGGGTGGCGGCGATCTTGAGGCCGGAGGGGCAGTCCCATACGGACCCGTCCGGTTCGATGAAATGCAGCCGTGTCCCGCCGAAGCAGCTCACTACGTGGCGGCGGGAGCCAGGCGTGATGGCGGTGAGGAACTGGCCGGGATAGGTGGTGTCCGGCAAGCCCACGGGCCGATTGCGCCACAGCCGGTCCAGCTCGGCGCCGACCGCTTCGATGTCCTGCTCCCGCAGGCTCAACTCCTCATACAGGGGGTGCTCGGCATCGAGGTGAAGGGGCTGAGGGACGAAGTAGTCCAGTCCGAGGTCGCCGGCCAGGCTCGGCACGGTGTTGATCGAGGCGATGTTGTGCCGTCCGATCACCGCGTACAGCCCGATGCGGGGCCGTGTTCCGCTACCCTTGGCGCGCCACTCGCTCAGGTTCCGCACACCGGCAAGCACGTCATCGAAGCCATCCTTGCCGTTGCGAGCAGGGCGGTAGCGGTCATTGATACCAGCGCTGTCGCCGTCCAGAGACACCGACACGGCGTCCACGCCGAGCTCAACGATCCTGCGGGCGATGTCGTCGCGGGCCAGGGGGATGCCGTTGGTGCACAGCACGACCTCGATGCCACTGTTCTTGATCGCTTCGACGATCTCGAGGACCGGCGGCCACAGGAGAGGCTCGCCGCCGGCAAGGAACACGCGGCGCACCGGAGAGTCGGCGAGGGTGGCGGTGAAGCGGACGATGTCTGCCAGGGACACGTCGTTGCGCGACAGGTGAGAGAGCTGCCCGGCCTGCACCACGGGCTGCTCGCGGTGTTCTTCGATGGTCCCGAAATAGCAGTAGGTGCAGCCCAGATTGCACGGACTGCGCAGGGCCCACAGAAGGTCTACGTCGCGGAGCATCCGCTCACCTCCCGCTGCGCGAAAAGGGCATCGCTGATGGTCTTCTCCATCAGATCGAGCGAGTCCGCCTCATTGAGCCCCCACCGGTTGATGACCTTGATCCGGCCGGGCTCCTTCATGGCCCGGTACCGGTACAGGCGCATCGCGCAGTCCGACAGGGCCCTGTCCGCCGGGTACAGCGGGTCCCCGGTGCGCAGCGCGTAACGCTGCGCACATTCGGCCGGGTCGTCCACGAGCAGCAACGTGAGGTCCGGCAGCGGGCGCATGGCGGTGGCGGCGGCATAGATGCGGTCCATCTCGCGGTGCAGTGCGGCATCCGGGGCACCGGTCCCGGCGATGATCGCCGCCTGGTAGGCCGCCACGGTGTCCACACCCCGATCCTCCAGGACCACCGGCGGATGCGGGCCGGTGATGCTGAACTGCTCCCAAACCCGGGTCTTGAGTGCCATCAGCATCAGGGTGCGGGCCAGCGGGGCATCGCCGCGCAGAAAGGGATCCTTGCCGGCGGCGAGCACATCGACCAGCGTCGGGGCCAGGTCATCGCCGTGCAGGTCGCTGAGCTCTTCGGCCAGTGCGCAGTCCGGCCCCAGGCGCCTTGCCAGCCGCCGGGCCAGGTGGCTCTTGCCAACGCCGTTGGGGCCCTCCAGGCTGACCCAGAACGTCATGACCGCCTCCGGCACACGTAGAGGATCTCCTGTGCGGCCTCCGGGACCGCGGCCGCGGCGAGCGGATCGAGGAAGGCTTGCGGGACGACGCCAGTCAGGCGCTCGAAAAGCTCGGCCGCGCCCTGGCCGAAGCGCCCGGCCAGGGCAGCCGCCACCCGCTCGGGCTCGGTGGGCAGCAGACCGATGGCGTCGACGACTTCGAGCCCCGCCGCGTTGAGTTCCGGCTCAAGCTCCTCACGGTTCCACTCGTACACATGCACGCGGTACTGCAAGGGGCGGGGCGCCGGGCCGGGCGATTCGGGCGTGGACAGATACAGCCGCCCGCCGTCGGCCAGCCCCTCAGCCATCTGCCGGAGACACAACACTCCGCGCTCGCGGGGCAGATGCTCGAACGCACTCGTGTTGATCATGACATCGGCCTTGGGGACGCTCTGCGGCCAGGGCGCGGACGCGTCCGCCTCCACCCAGCTGATCTTGAAGGGGCTGCCCTGGTAGTGCTCGTTGAGCCGCCCGGTCATGGCCTGAGCCTGGGTGATGTTGTCCCCGGCGATGTCCAGCCCCGTGTAGGAGGCGATGGACGGGGCGGTCTTGTAGAGCATCGGCAACTGCAGGCCACGACCACAGCACACATCGACCACGTGAGCGCCCGGAGTACAGCGCTCCGCGATGTACTGGTGCTGCAGGAAGTTCATGATTCCCGACGGCTTCGCGTACCCGTTGAACAGCGCGGTGTAGAAGTCGTCCATCTGGTTGATGCTGTACGGCCCGATCATCGGGGTGCCCGGCCGGGTCGTGTACTGCTCGGGCCGCGTCTTGGCGGCCGGCGTGGTCAGTGGGTCTCCCACGGGAAGATCACCCATCCTTCGCAGTTTAGCGCGATGTAGTCGATGACGGTGTCCGGGGTGGACGCGGTCTGCCAGTTCGCGAGGTTCACGCTCACCACGGCTGTCCTCAGTCGCCCCGGAGCGAGCCCGGTGATCATGCGGCGGGTGTGCTCCAAGGTCGCCCCGCTCCCGGCGATGTCGTCGACCAGGAGCACGTCGTGCCCGGCAAGGTCGCCGAGCGAGGCAGGGTTGCGATAGGCGGGCGCGCCGGTCTTCGCCGCGTTGATCGCGTCGCTGGCGGTGTGCGTGACCTCCACGGTCCGCACATCGCGCACCGTGAGCCGGTGGGCAAGCTGGATCGCGGGGATCATGCCGCCGCGCATGATGCCGACGATGGTCTGCGGCGCCCCCTCCGCGGCGATGCGCTCGGCGAGCTGCCCGGTGTAGCGGTCGAGGTCCGGCCAGGACAGGACGGCACCGAGCTGGAGATCAGCGGCCACGCTCGTCTCCCCACATCAGGATGTGCAGGCGCGGGCTGACCGCCCAGCCACGGGGAATGGCGAGATCGGCAAGGGCGCGCATGCCACCGAGGATGGTGTCCTTGTCAGTACCTTCAGGCAACAGCCACACCGGGTCGAGCCCGTGGGCTCCGACGACCTCCTCGACCTCCGGCAGATCCAGCGCCGGGTCGGTGATGACGAACTTGAAGATTGCCTTGCCGGACGCCTTGAAGCCGGTGAGGGCGCTCGAAGAGAGGCGCTTGCTGTGCCGCACGCCCGAACCGCTGAGCTTGGGCGAGACATTGAACTGGGCGGTGATCTCGCTCAGTTCGGGCGTCGGCGCGATCGTTCCGTTGGTCTCAAACTCGACCAGGTAGCCCGCCGCACACAGCTGGGTGACCAGAGGTATCAGTGCGCGCTGCTGGAGCAGTGGCTCGCCACCGGTGATGACCACCCGGGGGGCCTGGTGACGGGCCACTTCCGAGACGACCTTGTCGATGGAAGTGGCGTTCAGTTCCATGGCCGGGTCTATGCCGGGTTCGTCCCACTTCCAGGTGTGCGGGGTGTCGCACGACCACCGCGCGCCCTGACCGACGCCGCAGTCGAGGTTGCAGCCGCCGAGGCGGACGAACACGGCGCACTGTCCGGCCGAGGGCCCTTCCCCCTGCAGGGACGCGAACATCTCGTTGACGGCCAGCTCCCCGGCTGATGCCGCCTGTTGGAGAATCTTCGCCGCGACCGCGCTCATCGAGTCGCCTCCAGCGCCGACGGCACCGTGAAGGTGGCGGAGCAGGTGTCGTTCTCGTGGACGGTCACGGACAGCAGATGCCCGCTCGTCTTGGGCTGGATCTGCTCGGTGTACCAGTCCGCCACGTGTTCGGCCAGGTGCTCGACGGTGGCGTCCCGGCCAGAGGGAAAGAGCACGGCGAGGGAGTCCAGACGGGACCAGGACTTGAGGTAGCTCTCGACTGGTTCGAGGTCATTGAAGTCGACAACGAAACCGGGGCGCACCAGCTGGTCAGCACCGATGGCGAGTTCCACGTACAGGTTGTGCCCGTGCATATTGCGGCACGGATGGCCGTCCGGCAGGCCGACGATGGCGTGCATCACGCTGATCGGGCCGATCTTCTTTGTGACCGTATAGCGCATAAGGCTTCCTTCCGACTGCACTGATGCATCGAGTGGGGATAGGGAGGCCGCCGGGAAGCGGACAGTTGAGGGCAGGCCGCATGCTCCGCAAGGAGCGCCGCCGGGCGCGGGGCCACGGCGCCGCCTCCTCCACCGGGTGTGGTTTCGGGTTCTCCGCGCACGGGGGCTCCGGTTCTCATGCGAGGAAGAAACGGCACGAATGCTCATGCGGCTACTCCGCTGAGGCTTGCGAAAGTTCGGCGCGGTGGTGCTGAAGGTGGGGCTCGCCGGCGGACTAGGGGGTTGTCGAGGCCGTGGCTCGCCGGAGTCGGATCGGCTGGGCCTTGGGGGTGAAGCCGTGCGGAACGCTGAAGTGGGGCTCGCCCAGAGCGCGCCAGCACACTCGGTCGCCTGTGAAGGCGGTTCGCGCATGTAGCCATCGCCGGTTGTCCAAGAGGTATCCCTGGCCTGCCGTCAGCGGAAGGCGGAGCTGGTGTCGGCAGATGACGGAGCGGAGTCGAGACACGTAGGGCTGCACGGTCGGGTTGAACTGGGCTAGTCGGTCCAGCCGTAGACGGATGGATACGTCACCTTCAGGGTGATTTGTGAAGATCTCGGCAAGGTGTCCGTCGCCGGCGCCGAAGTACGCCGTGCGGGGCGTGGAGAGCGCTACTCCAGCCTCGTAGGAGTGTTGGAAGATCTCGGTGTGCACCTCGCGCCCATCGGCGAGCAGGGACTCCCCTCCCGCCGTTGCCTTCTGCCTGCAGACCAGGAGCATCAGGCGAGGCGGTACGGGAATTCCGGAGCGTTCGGTGTGGGGCGCCAACTCGCCCGAGCCGAAGCCTGCGAATCCGGGCCGCGCGGCTAGCTGGTCCGTGTTGCGGATGGTGGTCAGTCCATCGGATTCGCTATCCCGGTGAGGGATAATCTCCATGATCCGCGAAGCGAAGGACAGCACCGCTGTACGCGAGGCAAGGCCCGTAACGGTCACAAGTCCCCGCTCACGGAGTTGGCCGGCGATCTTGTCCTGCGCGTCGGGAGATGCGACGTCCACGAGATGGCGCGCGAACGGGTCAGCTGAGGAACGGCGCATCGCAGGGCTCCTTTGTGGCGGGTCGGTGTATCCACTGTCAGGAAGGGCGGGAGGCTCGGTAAAGCGACAGATTGTCGACCACGGCAAAGCGGCTATACCGCACCGTTGTTGCGCGCTGCGTGCTACGTTCCGGATAGCTGGCCTGTCCCCTGTACTTCGAGGAGCGGGATGCCCTACTCCCCGCCGCTCTGGCCGGTCTCGGTCAAAGGCGTTGCCGTTGACACACGTGGCCGTGTGCTGCTGCTGAAGAATGAACGGCAGGAGTGGGAACTGCCGGGCGGACGGCTGGAGATCGGAAACACCTCGACCCAGCAGGCTCCTGACCTCAGCTGCGAGGCCGCATTGGAGCGGGAGGTCCACGAAGAAACCGGCTGGAAGGTTACCGCCGAGCGCCTCCTGGACACCTGGGTGTATGAACCCATTCCAGGCCGCCGCGTGCTGATCGTTACGTACGGCTGCGCCGTCCTGACACCAGAACGCCAACCGGTAGTGAGCCACGAGCACAAAGAGGTCGGCCTCTTTACTGAGGCCGAAGTGCCCGGCCTGGTGATGCCGGACGGGTACAAGCGATCCATCGCTACCCAGTACGCGCAGCTCGCCCTCGCCGCGGGCGACCGCAAGGAGCCGTAACCGGCCATGGCCAGCGGGGATGGAAACGCGGCAGGGCATCTGAGGCCGACTTCTCGGCACGCGTTGTGGAGGTGGGCCACTCCTCAAGCCGAGGCGGCATTGGACAGTCGCGACCTGGGCGTCATCCTGCGCTTCTACCGAGCCATTCACGGACTCAACCAGACTCAACTCGGCTAGCTGATCGGGTATGACAAGACCTACGTTTCTCTGTTCGAGCTGGGCAAGCGGCGTTTGGACGACTTGGAATCGCGGCGCCGTGTCGCCGAACGTCTGCAGATCCCTCCGCACATCCTGGGAGTCACAGACCCGGCAGACACGGATCACCGCGCAATGCTGCAGTTCGGCGAGAGCGCCGTCCGGCTTGCCGAGATAGCCCGCCAGTCCGGACACGCCTCCGAAGCCGTCGCCGAGCTGTGGCCCCTGGTGGCCCGCCTCGAAGCTCGCGCGGCTGACGGCCACACCGAGCGAGAAGCCCTGCGCCTGCTCGCCCAAGCACGCGTCGGTCTTGGCGTGGCACTTGGGAACGTCCTGCCCGAGGAACGTCTGCACATCGCAGCCCGATGGACCGCTAAAGGTCTCGACATCGCCCGGCACTTCGACGACGTCGCCTTCGCCTCGTACGCCCTGCGTATGCACGGCAATGAGTTGCGAAAGGCCAACCTGCGCGGCGCGGCCGTCGAGCGGCTCCACCGTGCAGAAGCACTCGCTCATAGCAGCGCCGCTCGCGCGGCCGTACTCCCTCTGCTGGCACGTGCCGCCGGTGAGTTGGGCGACACCGCTCTGTTCGATTCCGTGATGCGCGAGACCGACACACTCTTGGACCAGGCCGAGCACACTTCGCTGTTCAACCCGTTCGCCTTGTATGAGATCCGCTTGCGCGGCCTCATTGCCACCGGCCGACCGGACATCGCCATACGCCTCGTCGAGGCCAGCCCGCTGCCCGCAACTACGGCCGCTCCGCAGTGGCGTGTGATTGAAGCAGTGACGGTGGGCCACGTTCAGCTGCTGGCCGGTGATCACGTTGGAGCAGCGCAATCCCTTGGTATTGCGATCCAGGAATCTGCTCGTCAACGTCTGCCGCATCAACTTCAGCGGGTCATCCGTACCGCCGGGCGCCGGCTGCCGGACGTCCGGGGCGAAGCCGAACAGGCGCTGGACCGAATCCGAGATGAGATGGCTGCCTGATGATCGATGGCGGGTCAGCCGTGGCGTCTTGGCGAGCACCTTCATCGCCTGTAGCTCATTCATGTCGACGTCGCCTGCAACAGGTGCAGCCCGCGGTGCGGGGCGATATTGCTGCCGTCCGGGAGTAGCTTTCCCTTGTCCTCGAAGCGCAGGACGCCGTTGCACAGCAGGCTCCACCCTTGCTCGGGGTGAAGCGCTGACACCTGCGCAGCGTCGCGGTCAGAGTTGTCGGCGGTGGGACAGGGTGGGGAGTGCGGGCACATGGCAGACCTCGTGGGTGGGCGGCTGTATCGGTGGGAGACGGCGCGGCTGAATCGCAGCTCGGCCCGGCGAGTCGGACTGCCGAGCGTGGGCGCTGGCCCGTCACGCGGCACTCCGGCGTCCGTCCTTGGCAGGGTGCGGCTCGCGGACGCTGTAGCCGACGAGCGCGTCCAGCTCGGGCCGGTGCACGGCTGCGATTTCGAGGCGGACAACTCGCTGCCAGTTCTGTTCGGTTCCTGGGTCGGGCAGGTTCCACCCCATGTCGGTGAGGTGGTTCAGGACGGGGGCGGGGGGATCGGTGTCGAGTCGGGGGCGGGCGTGGGCCTCGGCCCGGACGTGCGGCAGGTCGAGGCGGGCGGCGAAGTCCGAGGCCCAAAGGCTGATCAGCCGGAGCGCGTCGTCGGAGCTATGGGGCAGGGTGTGGACGTGCCCGAGGAAGAGGCACGGGCCATCGCCCCAGCTCAGGGCGGGCTCGCGTTCCAGGAGCATGCAGGCGAGTAGAAGCCCGTCCTCGAACAGCCCGGCCGGCTCCGCCGCTGGGGCACGAAAGAGGGCTGGGACAGCGGCTTGGGCGGGCGCAGGCAGACCGTGCAGGCTGAGCCAGCGCTGCCAGCCCTGGACGAATGCGACGGCTTTGGCTCGTTCGGCGTCCGTGTGCATCGAGCGCACCTCGTATGTCGCCGGTATCGCTGCAGTGCGCTGGAGCAGGGGAGCGGGGTCTGGTCCGGCGGATGCGGAAGGGGATGTTGTGCTCACTGGCTCGCCCCGCTGTGCACTGTGCTGGTCGGCCCGGCGCCCAACAGGCCCCATGTATGTGCAAGGACGACGAGCTGGGTGGTGTCGGTCGTCCCTGTCTTGGCCAGCAGCTTGTTGATTGCGGATCGGAGGTCGGCGGGGGCGATCTCGGCGGCCAGCGCGATGTCGCGGGGTCTGCTGTGCTCGGCGACTGCCCGCAGCAGCCTCTTCTGTTCCGGGATGAGCTCTGGTACTGGCCTATTCGTCGGGGGAAGCTCGACCTCTTTGCCGGTGCACAGGCAATGCATGAGGACCGGCATCGTGCACCGGGGTGGGCAGTTCAGGGTCGTTCGGATGTTGCCGATGTACTGGCGAACCGTGCCGATCGTCACCCCTGTCCCGGCGGCGATGTTGCGGGGAGTGAGCCCGTCCACAAGGTGCTGGGCGACGCGCTGCTGGGCTGGTGGGAGGGACGTGGTCTGAGTAGTGGTGGTCATGTCGGGCTTTCACGTTGAAGGTGAAGTTGGCAATCAGCCGAGCCGCTGAGCACCGCTCGCGGCAGGGGCCTGTGATGCGGACCGTGCGCGGCAGCTCATGCGGCGGTGGGGTCGGGGCGTGCCCAGCTGGTCTTGGCGGCGAGGCGTTCGGACCACTGGATTTGGTCATCGTCGAGGGCGGCGTCGGCGAGGCATAGGCGCTGGACTTCGCCGGTTCCGGCGGGTGGGTAGGTGTGCTGGATGTCGCGCCACAGGCGCTGAATGACGTAGTCGCGGTCCAGTGCCTGGGCGCCATGCAGCTCCATGGCGTCCTGGGCTGATTTCAAGGCCCACCGGTGGCCCAGGTACTTCGCGTTGATCAGGTCGGTGTCGCAGGACAGGCCCTGGTCGAGGAGGTGCACGGACTGGTAGGCCAGGATGCGTGCGGCGCGCAGGCGGGCCTCCATATCACCGATGCGGTCCCGCAGGACCGGCAGATCAGACAGGACGCCCCGGTAGCGGGGGCGTGTTTTGAGGCGTGCCGTCGTGGTGGCCACAACCGCTTCGTGGATGCCGAGGCTGACCGCTGCCAGGTTGGGCCGGCCGTAGAGGATGCTGCTGCTCTGGGCCACGCTCAGCCCTTGCCCGATCTCTCCGACCACGTTGCCTGCGGGGACGCGGACGTGGTCGAGGTCGAGGCGGCCGGCGGAGAAGCCGTGCAGGCCCAGGCCGGGACGGTGGTCGGAGACGGAGAGCCCGGGGCGGTCGGATTCGACCAGGAACGCGGTCAGTGCCTGGGAGGTCCGCACGCCGGGCTCGGAGGTCCGGGCGAGGACGAGGTGGGCACCCGCGAGATGGCTGTTGCCGATATGGGCCTTGCTGCCGTTGATCACCCATTGATCGCCGGTCCGCTCGGCGGTGGTTTCGATGCCGCCGAAGTGCCCGCCGGCCCGTGGTTCGGTCACGGCGATCGACAAGAGCAGCGAACCGTCCGCCACCCTCGGCAGCCAGCGGCTCTTCTGCTCGGACGTGGCGAAGTGCAACAAGGCACCGACGGGGATCAGGGTGGCCTGCAGGATGGCCGCGACAGCCGGTGAGACGTACCCGATGCGGTGAACGAGGATCGTCTTGGCCACATGGCTGGCGCCCAGGCCGCCGAAGGCGGACGGAACGGTGACGGCGAACCACCGCTTGGCGGCCATCAGATCAGCGATCTTGCGCTCCACCCTGCCCGGAGCTGCCTCCATCCGTGCGGCGCGCGGCGCGACGTGCTCGGCCGCGAAGACGTCCGCCTCGTCCCACAGCAGTTCGTGCCGGGCCAAGTCCGCGTCGGTAGTGCCGAGGTAGGGACGCAGCGCCGGCGGCGGCGTGGCGGATGTGGTGGGCATGGTCGTCTCCCTCTCCCTGGGTGAAGGTCACACGGTGGAGCGGCCGGGGATTCGCCTGCGGCTTCCGGGCGTGGTGGCGGAACGCGCTTAGCGGACGGGCATGCGGGTGATCATGTCCATGGTCTGGGCGCCGGCGCTGATGGTGATGTCTCTGATCCGTCGGGCCTGGCTCAGGGGCCGCCTCTCGGGGTCGATGACGCCCACCGTGCCCAGCAAGATGCCGCTCTCATGGATGAGCGGTGCGCCGAAGTAGGAACGGATCCCGACCGCGTCGATCACGTGGTTGCCGCTGAAGCGCGGGCTGGCGTGTACGTCGTGCAGCGGGAGGGCCTTCTTGCGGGCCATGACGTCCGGGCACCAGCCGTGGTCGCGGCTCATGGCGCGGCCGATGATGACGTACCCGCTGTCCGCGGGCGGCTGGTGCAGTCCGACGAAGGTCTGCTCTTCCAGGAAGAGATTGACGAACCCGTACAGGAATCCGGCCTTGTCGGCCATATCGGTGGCGAGGGCGTCGAATTCCTGGCTCGCAGTGGTGGGCACGCCCAGGCGTTCAAGCAGCTCATAACGCTGTGCCAGTTCGATCGCCTCCGGGGCCGGGGAGCCGGTGACGACGGCGCCGACCGGGACGGACGACCCGTGGACGGTGTCTTGCTGGCCGCGTCGCGGCAAGGACAGCGTGGGCGAGGCGGCCTGCGGGACGAGGTAGGAGTCGTTGGGCGGATATGACATCAGGCGTCCTGGAGAGTGGTGGGAGACGTGGGGCGATAAGAATCTGCCGGTGCGCTCTTCACGGCGTGTCCGACAAGGGCCAACAGGACGCTGGCGACGTGATTCGGATCGCGGGCATCGCAGACGACCACCGGTACACCGACGGGGAGTTGCAGGGCAGTGCGGACCTGCTCGGGGTGATAGCGGTGGGCTCCGTCGAACTGGTTTACAGCGACGACGAAGGGCAGACCGATGTCCTCGAAGAAGCTGACAGGGGTGAAGCTGCTGTCCAGACGGCGGGTGTCGACCAGGACGACCGCACCGACCGCTCCGCGGGAGAGGTCGTACCAGAGATCGACGAACCGGTCCTGGCCGGGCGTGCCGAACAAGAACAGTTCCAGCGGCACGGGCGCGTCGGGCAGGCTGAGGCGGCCGAAGTCGAAGGCGACCGTGGTGGTCTGCTTGGCCTCGACGCCCGCCAGACTGTCCACCTCCGTGCTCGCCTCCGTCAGGTACTCCTCCGTGCTCAGCGGCGTGATCTCGCTGACCGCGCCCACGGCGGTGGTCTTGCCGGCACCGAAGCCACCGGCGATCACGATCTTCAGCACGGTCGGTGCGCCGGTATGCGGGTGCGACGGAGTCCGCAGCACTACCGGCGGGTCATCCGGCCTGGGAGTAGGCGATGGCATCGGGCCACTTCCTTTTCAGGCCCGCAGAGAGGGCCGCCAGCAGTTGCGGGGAGGGACGTGCTTCCGCGTCCGTGTCGGATTCGGCATAGGCGGCGGTGACGGGGACGATCAGGGCGTCGGCGTCCAGAAGGTCTGAGACGAGGATCTTGACGGTGGTGGCGGGACGGCCGAGCCGTCCCGCCAGCTCGGTCACCGAACGCCGGTGCTCGCGGCACAGGGCGAGGATCTCTTCGCATTCCTCGGCCTGGCCTGGGCCTGGCCGTCCGAGTCCGGCGTCCAGCACGGTCTCCAGGCCGAGCAGGTGCCGCGGTCGGGTGCGCCCGCGCGTCAGCGTGTAGGTCCGCACGAACGCCGCGTCCTCGCTCGCGCCGCCGTGTGTGCTCACCGGGCTTCATCGCCGGTGCCGACGCGGACGGGGATCTGCATGTAGGGGGCGAATTTCTGGACGAGGCGCCCCGTCTCGAATCCCACCAGGCCGGCGTCGGCGTCCGTGGTGGCGATGACGCCGAGGACCGTGTCTACCACACCGCGTTCGTTGCCGGGATGGCCTTCGAAGGCCGCGCTGCGACCGGCGCTCTGGACGAAGAACAGGCAGTCGTCCCGCTCGATGACGACCTGCCTGGCTGGTCGCTTCTGGTGGCTGGGGCCGGTCGTGCCCGACGCGAGGGAGGCCACTCCGCTGAAGGATGCCGAGAGTTCGTCCGCCCAGTCCTTGTCGACGTCGCTGTCCAGCAGCCGCAGCCCGTCCCGTGACAGCAGGATGGCGTGGGTGACGCCCGGAACGTCGGCCGCGAACTGCCGCAGCAGCCAGGCCATGTCCTTTCGCTGAACGCTCGCTGTCGTCTCGGACGCGGGCGCGGCACCGGTCATGTCGTTCATCTCAGGGGTGCTCATAGGAATCGCTCCAGAAGGGGGAAGGGCCAGCGGATGCATCCGGGCCACCGGGAACGCGGGGGAAGTGGGGGGCGAGCTTCACGGGCTGGGCTGCTCTCCCGAATCGGGGGGCGAACCGACGGCCCCGCTGGCCTGGATGCCGTTACGGAAGGCGGCTGCGATCCCTGGTGTCGCCGCGGTCGCAGGAGCTTGCTCCCGCTCACGTGGGGGAGGGGACGAACCGACCTGACGCGTACGCCGGGGAAGGGCGGGCGCATCCGCAGGGTGCTCCGGTTCTCCGGCTCCCGGGGCGCCCACGGCGGTCGGGCGAGTGACCTGGCCTGCCTGTGGGGCGGCTGGCGCCACAGCCACCTGCCGCGCCGACTGCGCGGAGGGACGCCTTTCCCGGCGGTCGGCGCTCGTGTCGCCAACGGGAGGAATCGCTACAAGGAGCCGCGCCGGAATGACGACCAGGGCAGTGGTGCCTCCCGTCACGTTCTCCTGCAGGAGAACGGACAGCCCATGCGACTGGGCGATCTTCGCGGCGACCAGCAGGCCCAGTTGTCCCGCTCGCACCTGGCCGCTGACGTCGACGTCGTCAGGGGCCTTGAGTAGACGGTTCATTTGCGCGCGCGCCTGCGGATGCATGGCGATGGCTCGGTCCTCGACTTCGACCGCTAGCCCGTTCGAGACCCGCTGCGCTCGCACAGTCACCCGTGTCGCCGGATCGGAGCACTCGCAGGCGTTCTCGATCAGCTCGGCCAACAGGTGAGTCAGGTCCGGACCCACATGTCCCGGAAGACCCAGCTCAGCACCCACGGAACCGGCCGCGACCACCACACGCGGATACTGCACCACCTCGGAAATTGCACCGCGCAGCGCGGTCGTGACGGGCACCGGCCGGCGCACGTTACGTAGGGACTGTCCGCCCAGCACCGCTGTGCTCTCGACCTGACGGCGCATCCGCGTCACGAGGTGATCGATCTCGAAGATCTGCGACAGCAGTTCCGGGTCGTCGGTCAGCATCTCCAGCTGACTCAATGCCCCCAGCGCCTTGCCGACCAAGGCGTGCTCTCGCATGGCCAGGCGGCGCAGCACTTCCAGGAGAACGACGGACTGGGACTCGTCGTGCACGCGTATCAGCGACGCGACGGCCTGCACGTGGAGTGCAGCCAGAACCGTTTCGATCTCTGCGCTCGCGCTGGCCGACGGTGGCGCCTGCCCGTCGGGCAGTGGCGGTCGTGCGCCTCGGCAGAGCTCGTCCGCCGACCACTGCAGAGACTTCTCGATGGCCGCCGCGCCCCCTGTGACCGCTGTCAGCTCCGTTGTCCGGGCTTCCTCCGCGGCTGTCTGCACGGCCTCGGCGGCCGTGCGTGCCCCACGGGCTGCCACCAGCGCGATGCCGATCAGCCCGCACGCCAGTATGACCCCGGTCCAACCGGGAGCCACCGCGGACATCGACCAGACGAAGACAACAGCACCTGCCAACGCCGCAAGCAGCAACAGGGGCAGTGCTACGGCACGGCGGACACAGCGCAGCGTGAAGGCGTCGATCCGTGGGGGCCGCCTTCTGCGGTGGCCGGAGGCGGCCGGCCGTGTCGGGAGCGCGCTGTCAGACATGGGAATCCTCGTCGGTGGGGGAGGGCGGTAAGCGTGCAGTGGTGTGCGGCCGTTGTCGGTCTTCTGCGGTCTGCGTGATGGCGAACGGGGCGCAGGAACCCCGATCGCACCCCTGTGGGGAGTCCCTGCCCTGCCGAGCGGCGGGATCGGTTGCTCGATCACCGCGGAGAACCAGCCACGCCATGGGGCCGAGAAGCAGAGCGATCAGAACTGCCCCGGTGGCGGTCATGTCATGCCCGGGGCACGGACGCGGCCAGGATCAGGCAGGCGAAGGCAACAGCGAAGACGGAGCCGCGGAGCACGTTGATTCGCGGCTTCCACCAACGCCGTCCGCGCGTCGGCATCGCGGGTGTAACGCCGTGGGCTTGCACGGCAGCGATGAGTTCCTGGGTTGCCTCGGCCAGCTTGACCAGATGCACCCTGCTGGGCACGTAGCCGTCGGGGACCCCCGCCGAAGAGAGCTGCTGCGCGTCGCGCAGCGCGGACGCTCCTGGCGGCACCAAGCCTTCGAGTTGACTGATGTGATCGCCAAGGCGCTGTGCGAGCTCCTCCACGTCGGCCGCGCTCTCCGGCAGCGGCGACTCCTCGTCCAGTACGAGCGCCACCGTCTCTGCTGCGGCTGCAGACCGATCCCGCTCCGAGCCAGGCCCGGCGCCGATACCGCTTTGCCTTCTAGGGGCAACGCGCTGACGGGCGTCTCGACCGGAAGACAGCGACAGCCACATGACGCAACTCCTCTTACATCAGGCCAATTGAGTTTGGCTGCGATTGGTGCGACGCCTGGTGCTGGGCTCATCCGGGTCCTCCCAGGTGGGCGGTGCAGGGGAAAGCGGCACCGTGACGGGGCATCCGATCCGACACCGGCGGCGGAGAGGTACAGCCCCGCCCATCAGCGCACGCCTGCGCCAGGAAGGGACGAGACGGCGGGATGATCGTTCCGCTGCGTGGCAGTTCACCGGTGTCGAAGAACAGAACCTTGTTGCACAGCAAGCTCCGGCCTTGCTCCGGGTGGTGCGCGATAGTCCGCGCGGCCTCCCGGTCGGAGGCGTCGGCCGTGGGACACGGCGGGAAGTGCCGGCACATGGTGCTGGTCCTTTCAGATCTCGCACGAGGCACGGAAGTTAGAGCTACGCGGAGCACAGGAGCGTGACCCAAACGTCCTTGCCGTACGCAGTGGACGAGCAGCCGTATCCGTCGCTGAGCTCCTTGATCAGCACTAGACCGCGACCGCCTTCGTTGCTGTCGCTCGCGCAGACGGGGGCCGGAAGCCGGGGATGCGGGTCACTTACACACAGGAAGACGCCGTCAGGAGTACGGGTGAGGACGGCCTTTACGTGGACCGAGGACTCACCCTCCTTGCGGGCATGCTGGAAGGCGTTCGTTAACAGCTCGGACGCAGTGAGAGTGACCCGCGACTCAAGTTCGGCCAGACCCCACAGACGTAGGCACGCACTGACGAGGTCACGCACGCCCGAGACGGCCGCGGCTGTCAGAACGACGTCGACTTCGCACGTTCCGGAGCGCGTCCGGATCGCTGCGCTTGCGCCGTCCACGACAGGTTGTTGATTGCCCATCAGGTCTGACTTCACGGGGAGTCCCTCGTTCGACGAAATCTCTCCAACCGGCGCCAGATGCGGTGTGTACTGGGGTGGCGGCCGTCAGCAACCATTGAGTCAGGCCGACAGGAACGTGTGCAGATCCTGATTCGGAAACCTCGACCTTCCGTTTCGCGAGCGAGGGACAGCCCATGCCAAGACCCGAGAAGCAGTTGACTCCGGATGCGTCTCCGCGCGACTGGTTCGGCCACGAACTGCGGACCTGGCGTAAGAAGCGAGCCCCCCTCACGCACGCCGAGTTAGGTGCGAAGGTGCAGGTCAGCGGCTCTCTTATTGAGAAGATCGAGAAGGGGACTGCCGCCTGCTCAAAGGACTTGGCTGAGCGCCTGGACGAGGTACTGGAGACCAGCGAAGTCCTCACCAGGGCGTGGGGGATGGTGTTCGGGCAAACGGAAAAACCCCACCCCGAAACGGAAAGTGCAACCCCCGGTGGGGTGGAGGCGTCGGTTCAGGTCCGTGAAGGCCGCATCCTGGGCAGAGGTAGTACAACATCTCCAAGTGGGAGCCCTGCCCCTGTGGACCGTCGTGCCTTCCTCGCCACGAGCGGCCTTGCCGCCATTGCACCCATAGACCTCGCCCGCCTCGTCACCCCGACCGCCCCCCGGGAGATCCCGACCCAGATCCGCCCGCGCGAAATCGGGCAGTTGAAGTCGCTGGCCGATGTCATCCACCGCCAGGACAACGAGTACGGAGGCGGCGGCGCGGTACGAGAACTCGCCCGAGGCGCCATCATGTGGGGCGCCTCCCTGCTGCCGGTGCCCTGCCCCGAGCCGCTGCGCCCTGATCTCCTTGCTTCCGTGGCCCGATTGGGGATCGTCGTCGGCGCTTCGCAATTCGACGCGTACGCTCACGACGATGCCCGAGTCAGCTTCCGGCTAGCCGCCGAATGCGCGGAAGAAGCCGGAGAGTGGCATCTCCGCGCCAAGACGTACTCGTTCATGGCAAGGCACGAGATTTGGGTTGGCGACCCGGACACGGGCCTCACGCATGCAGAGAAGGGGCTGGTGCGTGCCGACCGACTTACCGCCACCGAGCGCGCCATGTTGCATACCGCCCGGGCCCGCGCCTTCGGCAAGATGCGCGACGTGGCCAACACCCTGCGCGCGGTCGGAGAAGCCGATGCCGCGTTCGAACAGTCCGACGTGGCACAGGATCCGCCGTGGATGGCGTACTACGACTACGCCCAGCACCACGGCGACACCGCACACGCACTGTTCGATCTCGCTGTCCACACGGATGAGGACCCGGGGCAAGCGGCCCGTCGCTTTGAGATCGCGGTAAAGGGCCACGGCAATGCCTTCGCCCGCTCGCGTGCCATTTCCGAGACGAAGCTCGCTTCTCTAATCATGGCCAAGGGCGACGATCCGCGACACGCGGTCGTGCTCGGCCATCGAGCACTGGACGACGTCGGCAAGCTGACCTCGTGCCGGGCCGCGGACGACCTGCGGGAACTCGCCCGGTTCGCGGGCCGGTACCGGAAGCTCGCCGAGGCCGGCGACCTGCGCGAGCGCATTGCGGCTACGGTGCATGCGTGACCGCTTCAACCACGCCTATCCGAGATGTACTTCAGGCGGCGTGCCTCGCTGCCGGCCTCGACGCGACCGACGCCGAGCCGATACGGCTCGCCGAGAACGCCATATGGCGTCTTCCCGGGGGAGTGGTGGTGCGTATCGCCCGGCCTGGCCAGTCCGCAGCCGCGGCCCGCGAGGTTCAGGTCGCCCGCTGGCTGACAGCCCAGGGTGTGCCCTCCGTACGCGCCCTCGACCTGCGACAGCCGGTAACGGCCACCGGGCACCCGGTGACTTTCTGGGAGGAGCTGCCGCCACACCAGATCGGGACCGTCACCGACGTCGTTGCGCTCCTCAAGCAGTTGCACGCACTGCCGAAACCAGACCTGCGGCTCGGTGAAGTGGATCCGTTCGTCCGACTGGTCGAGCGTATCGACGCAGCGAGCACGCTTTCTGAGGGGGACCGGCAATGGCTGTACGGCCGACTCAAGGAACTAAAGGGTCGGTGGGCATCCAGGCCGAAGGGCTTGCCGGAGTGCGTAGTCCACGGGGATGCATGGGTCGGCAACGTGGCGCGCACGAAGGCTGGCCCGTTGTTGATGGACTTCGAGCGCGCCTCGTTCGGCCCGCCGGAGTGGGACCTCGTGTCGACCGCGGTGAAGCTCACCACGACCGGCGCAGTGTCTCCTGAGGAGTATGCCGCCTTCTGCGAGACCTACGGCGCTGACGTCACAGAGTGGGAAGGGTATGAACTCTTGGCTGGTGCACGCGAGTTGCGGATGGCGACGTACGCCGCTCAGCACGCCTCCACACGCCCGGAGTGGCAGCGCGAGGCGCAGTACCGCATCGACTGCCTGCGCGGCCGGGCCGGGGAGCCTCCGTGGGGATGGAAGGGGATCGTGTAGTCAGCGGACCGGGCCAGTGAGCAGACGCAGACGAGGCATTCGCCCACGGTAGAAATGAAAAACATCAGGTCAGACGGTGCTACTGCTCGGCTGCGACCTAGTTGTAGGAGGCCAGGACGTTGGTGACGCCGTCTGGCAGTCGTGCTGCCGGTGGTTGGCTTCCGATCGCGGTATGGGGTCGGTGGTAGTTGTAGTGGACAATCCAGCGTCCTAGGAGTTGGGAGCGTTGGGCTTCCGATGTCCACGTCCGGGCGTAGAGGAACTCCTCGGCCAGGATGCGGTTGTATCGCTCGACCTTGCCGTTGTGCCGTGGAGTGTAGGGGGCGATGCGCTGGTGTCTGGCGCCGAGAAGGGCTCGGGAGAAGCTCTCGGCTCGGTAGCAGGCGCCGTTGTCTGTCACGATCCGCTCGATGCGCGTGATCCCATGTGCTGCGAGCCAGGCCCGGGCACGATGGAGGAAGGCAATCGCTGTGGCGGCCTTCTCATCGGGCAGTGCTTCGCTGTAGGCGAGCCGGCTGTACCCGTCGACAGCCGAGTGTAGATAGACGTAGCCACCGCGCTCGGTTTTCTTCTTCCGCCGGTCCACGGTTTTCGCCTGGTCGCTGCCGCGTCCGTGCACGCGCCAGCCTCCGCCGTCGGGGATGCGGCCCACTTTCTTCACATCGACGTGAATCATATGGCCGGGTCGTCGGGCGTGGATTCTCCGTGGCTGTCGGTTGGCTTCACCGTCGGGGTCGATGAATCGGCGTCGGTTGAGGCCGATCTCGGCCAGGTGCCTGTTCACGGTCCTCCGGCCGATCGGCGTTCCGGTCTGGGACAGCTCGAAGGCGATTCTGGCTGCGGACCACTTGTGGGTGCGGCGCAGTTCTTCTATGAGGTCGAGGACCGTGGATGGTGTCGCAGTGGGCTGGTGGTGCGGTGTGGAAGATCGGTCCTCCAACCCGAGGTCGCCGTGGCGCCGGTATCGGTTGACCCACTTTGATGCACACGCCCGGGAAATCCCCATCTCGGCTGCGACGTGGGCGATGGGCCTCGTGCGACACCGTTCGATGAGACGGCGTCGCCCCTCCACGGTCAGGGGCGCGTTCCTGTGCGTCACGCAGGAGAACCGGGCGCAGAGGCTCGCCGTGTGCGGTCCTGCCCGGCGATGGCCTCGGCGACCTCCTGGATGGCGCCGCGAAGAAGGTCACCGTAGGGATTCTGAGGAAGGATGGGGGCGTGCGTTTTGGCCGCGTTGATGTGCTCGGTGGCGGCTTCGAAGGAGCCGAGTCGGCGGTAGTTGTCGGCGAGGTTGAGGTGCAGGGAGGGGTAGAAGCCCGCGATGTGGAGGCTGGCGTCGTGTGCCTGGGCGCGCTGCTCGGTCACGGCGTCAGCGGCGTCTAGGGCGCGGATGTCCCAGGCGAGGGCATGGGCGGGATCTTGGTAGAGATCTGCCAGGTAGTGAGCGAGGGAGCAGCGGTGCAACGGGTCGCCGGTGACACCGATCGTGGACCATATGTCCAGCAGTTTCTGGCGGGCGGACACGCTGTCACCGGCTTGGCCCTCGGCGACTGCCTGTCCGATGGCTTCCATGGTCGGGTCGGGGCTGGCGGGTGCGGTGGTCATGAGCTGTTCCTCTTCATCTATCTCAGGCGGAGTGGTCGGGCTTGACAGGCATGGCCAAGGTGGTGAGATCGCCGCGGTCGGCGGAGCGGATCGTGACGGGCTGGTCGTGTCCCCGTAGGTCGAGCATTACGTCAGGGCCGATCGCGGTGCTCACTGCGGGATAGAGCGTGGTCAGCTCGAACCAGATCTGGAGGGACAGGCCCGTCGCGGTAGCCGGAAGTGGGACCTTTGGGTGCTCGTCGTCCACTGACACGACGTTCACTTCGTGGTCGGCAAAGTGCAGAGCGATGCGCTCGCCGGGGTGTTCTTCCAGAGCTCGCAGGAGCAGATCCTTCGAGACCGTCGCGCGGGTGGTGACCTCGCCCAGCGACGCGAGCATCAGCCGATAGTCGGGGAACTCCTCTGGCAGCAACCGACAGTGCCGGTCCTCCCGGTCGGCCACGCGGAACCAGATCCCGTTCGAGACCGCTTCCAGCCGCACCAGCGGACTGCGGCGGCTACCGGCGACCGAGGCCCGCAGCTCGTCGCCGTCGACCGTGCCGGCCCACGTCTGCCCCGGTGGTTCAGCTGGCACCAGGGTTCGAGTGGAGAGCCGGTACCGGTCCGTCGCAGTCAGGGTGACTGCCTCCTGACGTGCCTCGATGCGGAGGCCGGCGAGTGCTGGCATCCCGGGGTCATGCGCGGTCGCGGTCAGTACCTGCTCGACCGCATCCGCCAGCACAGGCCCCTTCATCACCGCGATGAGAAGACCTGGCACGTTGCCGAACGCAGACTTGATGACAGCAGCCTTCTGCTGCACGGCCGCTGCATCCCCAACGACCCTTGCGACATGCTCATCGAGTAGCCGGGATGCTTCGTCAGCCCCGGAACCGAGCACCGCCTCGACAGCAGCCAGGGGCATGGCGAGCTCGCGAAGCTGACGCAGCGCGGTCGCCCGCGCCACCTGGTCGGCGCTGTAGTAGCGGTAGCCCAAGACCGGGTCGACCTCAGCAGGGGGCAGCAGCCCGGAGTCGCCATAGAACCGCAACGCGCTGGAGGTCAAACCACTGCGTTGGGCGAAGGCCCCGATCGGCATCAGCTCATCATTTGGCACCACGTCATCATGGAGCTTCAACCAACTCGAAGGTCAACACCAGCGAGCAGCGACACCAACCTCATGGCCAGCAACACCTAGTTCCCGAAACGGCTCGGAACGACGCGTCGCGCGGGTTGCCCGGCTGACGTGGCCCCTACTTGGGAGGCCCGCCTGTATGAATACGCAATACGATCTGCCCGCTTTACTTCACCGGCGGTTTTTGTCCTCGGTGGACTGCATGCTTGGGTTGGCCAAACGGCGGGTGACTGCCTTGCGGTTTCCACCGGGCTCTGCGTCTGTGCGGCCAGCCTTTTCGGTGAAGATCTCTTGCAGCGAGG
The DNA here is from genome assembly GCF_053606205.1 of Streptomyces sp. NPDC055239. Lineage (NCBI taxonomy): Bacteria > Bacillati > Actinomycetota > Actinomycetes > Kitasatosporales > Streptomycetaceae > Streptomyces > Streptomyces sp. NPDC055239. Next base: position 176,001 of record NZ_JBSGRD010000018.1, read on the forward strand.
GTACCGCGGTGCTCGTGTCGTCCTCGCGTACGTTGCACGGTATCTAGGTGCCCAACCCGGCACGTGGCCCGGCCCTCGGGATTTCCGAGCGCCGCGCCTCGGCGAATCTCGACCGGCTTACGAACACGGGCTGCTAGCGGTCGCGTCGGACAGCGCCCCCCGGAGGTTTGTGCTCGTACCCGCTCCCTCTCGCCGACGGCAAGGCCGAGCAGACGTCGGGTACGTGATGCGGCGCGCAACATAGCCGACGATCGCCGGTTAGCCAAACCGGCGATCGTCGCGACCATTGAGGTGTTCGCATTCGGCTGCGCTTGGCGGCGGAGTAGTGGCGGACGCAGGCACCGTAGGGGTCGGTCCGTGCTGCGTGATTGGAGGGCGAGAGAGCTTTGCTTCATCTGTCTGATAGTCGCTGGCGCGGACGGCTATAAGGCGACGTATCGGGAGTCTCTGTGGAGCGATTCATGAGTGTAAGAGAGACGGCGGAGTATATAAATATGTCCACCTCTTGGGTTTACAAGAGTGGGCGGAGGTTGGGTCTGGTGCCCTATCGATTTGGCCTTGGCAGGAATGCGAAGCTGCAATTCAAAGAGTCTGAGGTGAGGGCGTGGATGTGGCAGCGTAGGGGGTGATGTGGTGATACGCGGCAGCCCATTGAGCGGGGTGATCGCGACGGCACAGAGGTCCGGGGTAGTCGACTAAGAGGTATTGTCACTTTGGCAACAAGAACCCTCGCCCGCGGGATGGGGTCCTTCTTTAAGGATTGCGAGCATGCGCAGGAGCGGTGGTCCAAATGTATTCATCATTACAAGATTAGATATAGGGCGGGCGGTGGGCGGCAAACCCAAGAGTCAGGGTATGCGACCCAAGAGAGCGCCATCACGCGTTTGACGGATATCTACAACGCGAAGAGGGCTGCTCCCGGCCGTGCGAGTAGGGCGGTTCGTGTTGCGAAGTATGGGGCGATGAGGTT
>NZ_JBSGRD010000019.1:0-137793 GCF_053606205.1 Streptomyces sp. NPDC055239
CCTTGACGATCGTGCCCGCGGTCCGCGCGGGACGCTCGGTGGCCGACTCGACCTTCGTCCAGGCACCCTCCAGGCCCACTTCCTCGGCCTCCAGGTCCAGGTCGGAGAGGTCCCAGGCCTGCACCGGCTTCTTCTTGGCGGCCATGATGCCCTTGAAGGAGGGGTAGCGGGCCTCGCCCGACTGGTCGGTGACCGACACCACCGCGGGCAGCGAGGCCTCCAACTGCTCGGAGGCGGCGTCCCCGTCCCGGCGGCCCTTGACCACACCGCCCTCGACGGAGACCTCGGAGAGCAGGGTGACCTGCGGGACCCCCAGACGCTCGGCGAGCAGTGCCGGAACCACGCCCGCGGTGCCGTCCGTGGACGCCATCCCGGAGATCACCAGGTCGTAGCCGGCCTTCTCGATCGCCTTCGCGAGCACCAGCGAGGTGCCGATGATGTCGCTGCCGTGCAGGTCCTCGTCCTCCACATGGATGGCCTTGTCCGCCCCCATCGAAAGCGCCTTGCGCAACGCGTCCTTGGCGTCCTCGGGACCCACCGTCAACACGGTGATCTCCGCGTCATCGGCCGCGTCCGCGATCTGCAACGCCTGCTCCACCGCGTACTCGTCCAGCTCCGACAGCAGGCCATCGACGTCATCCCGGTCGACGGTCAGGTCATCGGCGAAGTGCCGGTCGCCGGTGGCGTCGGGCACGTACTTCACGGTGACAACGATCCTCAAGCTCACGCCGACTCTCCTACCTGGTGTTGTTCGTTAGGGCGACCGTATGGCACTCAGTACCCCCTGTAAAGGTACGTAGTGCCATACAGGCCTTCGCGGTGCTACGTTCCCCGCATGACTGAGGCGCGCGGACCAGCGAAGAAGGCCCCCATGCGGGAGGTGCTCGCCAAGGCGGCGTTCCAGTTGTTCCTGGAGCGGGGCTTCGAGCAGACCACGGTGGACGACATCGTGGCGCGGGCAGGGGTCGGGCGGCGCTCCTTCTTCCGGTACTTCCCGTCAAAAGAGGACGCGGTCTTCCCCGACCACGAGAGCTGCCTGGCCGACATGACGGCGTTCCTCGATGCTGCCGACGGTCATGATCCGGTGGACGCCGTGTGCGACGCGGCCCGGATCGTGCTGCGCATGTACGCCACGAACCCGGAGTTCTCCGTCCAGCGTTACCGCCTCACGCAGGAGGTGCCAGGCCTCCGCACGTACGAACTCTCCGTCGTGCGCCGTTACGAACGCACCATGGCCGGCTACCTCCGCCGCCGGTACGCCGAGGACGTGGACGGCTCCCTGCGCGCCGAGGTGGTCGCCGCCGCCGTGGTCGCCGCGCACAACAACGCCCTGCGCTCCTGGCTGCGTTCGGGCGGTGACGGCGACGCCGAGACCGCGGTGGACCATGCGCTCGAGCTCGTGCGGAACGGCTGGGGGAGCGCCGCCACCGGCGGGGAAGCCGCCGCCGACGCCGACGCCGACGCCGATGACGATGTCGTCGTCATGGTGGTCTCCAAGCGCGCGCCCATGTGGCGCGTGGTGCAGCGCGTCGAGTCGGCCCTCGGCCAGGACTGAGGAGGGCCAGGACTGAAGCAGCGCCAGGACTGAGTTAGTAGCACTCAGTACCTTTACCTTCTGGCACTCAGTGCCATATGGTGCGGATGCGTCGACGCCGACGGCGGCGCATCCGAGCCGAACGCAGGGGGTCGAGACGTGTCCCAGCAGGAATTGAGCGTCGCGCCGACAGAGCACGAGCGAACCGGCATGATCTACCACCGCTGCCGATGGTGCGGCACCGCGTCCTTCCGGCGCATGCTGTGTCCGGTGTGCGCGTCCAGCGACCTGGTGGCCGAACAGAGCGACGGCGAGGGCGTCGTCGTACAGTCGAGCGTGGTCAACCGCTACACGGGGACCGCACGCAACGAGTCTCTCGTCCGCTTTCCCGAAGGCTTCGTGTTCCGCTGCCGTGTCGTGGCCGCCTCGCCGCATCTCGTCTGGGTCGGCGCGCGCGTGCGGCCCGTGGCCGGGTCCGATCCGGAGACCGGGGAGGCCGTCTTCGAGCTCTGCGAGACGCACACGAGCGCCGACTGGTAGTGCTTCCGGTATCGCTTCGGACGGATCAACCGGTAGTGCTCCGGATCAGTTGACTCCCCGCTCGCGCCCCTCCCAGTAGGGGTCGCGCAGCTTGTACTTCTGGAGTTTCCCGGTGGCCGTGCGGGCCAGTTCGTCGCGGAACTCCACCGAGGTCGGCGCCTTGAAACCGGCGAGGTGCTCCTTGCAGTGCCGGATGAGCTCCTCCTCCGTGGCATGGGCGCCGGAGGCGAGGACGACCAGAGCCTTGATGGTCTCGCCCCACTTCTCGTCCGGCACCCCGATGACCGCGACCTCGGCGACCGCGGCATGGCTGAACAGCACGTCCTCCACCTCGATCGACGACACGTTCTCACCGCCGGTGATGATGACGTCCTTCTTGCGGTCACTGATCGTCAGATGGCCGTCCGCGCCGATCGAACCGCCGTCCCCCGTGTGGAACCAGCCGCCTTCCAGCGCCTGAGCGCTCTCCTGAGGCTGCTCCCAGTACCCCTCGAGGATCACGTTCGAGCGGGCGAGGACCTCGCCCTCGTCCGACGTACGCAGCGTCACGCCCAGGGCGGGGGCACCGGCCTGGACCAGTTTCTCCGCGCGCTGCTGCGAGGTCAGTTCGTCCCACTCGCCGCGGGTGCGGTTGATGGTGAGCAGGGGAGAGGTCTCGGTGAGTCCGTAGATCTGGATGAACTCCCAGCCCAGCTCGGTCTCGACCTGCTCGACCGTCTTGGTGGGCGGCGGAGCTCCCGCGACGATGATGCGCACCCGGTCCCGGCCCGGGATCTCCCCGTCCCATGAACGTGCGGCGGCGAGCACCGCGTTGACCACCGCGGGCGCCGCGCACATGACCGTGACCCCGTGTTCGGCGACGCGGCGCAGGATCTCCGCGCCGTCCACCTTGCGCAGCACGATGTGCCGCGCGCCCATGCCGGACATGGCGAACGGCATGCCCCAGCCGTTCGCGTGGAACATCGGCAGAGTGTGCAGATAGACGTCCCGGTCCGTGACCCCGGCGTGCAGCGCGAACGTCAGGGCGTTCACCCAGATGTTGCGGTGGGTGATCTGTACGCCCTTGGGGCGCGCGGTCGTTCCGCTGGTGAAGTTGATGGTCGCGGTGGCGTTCTCGTCGGGCTCCCAGGGCTCCGGCTCGGTGTCGAACCGGTACAGCTCCGAGTCGGCCTGTGCCCCGAGCGTGAAGCGGTGCTTGCAGACCACCCCCGAGAGGCGGTCCTCCAGTTCGGGGTCGACCAGCAGGACGCTCGCGCCCGACTGGCCGACGATGTAGCTCACCTCTTCGGCCGAGAGGCGGAAATTGACCGGCACGAGGACCCGGCCGTGGCCGCTGACGCCGAAGAACGACGTCAACAGCCGTGCGCTGTTGGGCGAGACCACCGCGACGCGTGCGCCGTGCGGCACCCCGAGCGCGTCGAGACCGGCGGCCTGGGCCCGGGCCAGCTCACCCACGCGCCTGTAGGTGAGCCCCCGCCAGGGCTCGGCCGGCTGATCCGGCTCGTCGACGATGCCGACCCGGTCCCCGTACACGGTCGTGGCGCGGTCCAGAAAATCATGGGCCCCGAACGGGACGAACATCCTGGCCTCCCGAAGCTCAGTTGATGTACGTCGCCTATCCGACCATGACCCACGGGAAACCGGGCCCCCGGCGCCGTCCCCTTACCCGACCTCCTCCTTACCTGGCTTCCTCCGGCGCTTCCTGGAGCCGCCGCAAAGACGTCACCAGCTGATCCACCTCCTCGGACGTGTTGTAGAGCGCGAGCGACGCGCGGGCCGCCGACTCCAGGCCGTAGTGGGCGAGCGCGGGCTGGGCGCAGTGATGACCCGCGCGGATGGCGATGCCGTCGCGGTCCAGCCAGTCCGCGACGCCTGCCGGGTCCTGGCCCGCGAGCGTGAACGTGAGGACCGCGATCCGCTCGGGCGCCGAACCGAGGACCTCCAGACCGGGCACCGTGGACAGGGCCTGCTGCGCGTACGTCATGAGTGCGCTCTCGTACGCGGCGACGGCGTCCCGGTCGAAGGACGTGAACCAGTTGAGCGCGGCGAGCAGGCCGACCACGCCCGCGATGTGGCCCGTGCCGGCTTCCAGGCGGTGCGGGACCGGCGCGAACGTGGTCCGTGTGAAGCCGACCGACTCGATCATGTTGCCGCCGCCCTGCCACGGCCGCATGGACTGAAGGATCTCCGGCTTCGCGTAGAGCGCGCCGATGCCCGTCGGTGCGAAGAGCTTGTGCCCCGAGAAGGCGTAGAAGTCGGCGTCCAGATCCTGTACGTCGACCGGGAAGTGCGCGACGGCCTGCGCCCCGTCCACCAGGACCTTGGCGCCGTAGCGGTGGGCGAGGGCGGTCATCTCCTTCACGGGTGGCACGGTGCCGAGCACGTTCGACGCGTGGCTGACGGCGACGAGCTGTGTGCGGGAGGAGAGGAGATCGGCGTAGGCGTCCTGGTCGATCGCCCCCTCGGGAGTGAGGGGGATCGGGACGACCCTGGCCCGGGTCTCCTTCGCGATCAGCTGCCAGGGGACGATGTCGGAGTGGTGTTCGAGGACGGCCACCAGAATGTCGTCCCCGGGGCCGAGGTTGGCCCGCCCCCAGCTCTGGGCGACCAGGTTGACGGCCTCGGTCGTGCCGCGTACGAAGACGATGTCGTCCGGCGACCCGGCCCCGAGGAACTCCGCGACCGCGGACCGCCCCGCCTCGTACATCTGGGTCGCCTCGCGCGCCATGGTGTGCGCGCCCCGGTGGATGTTGGAGTTCACGGCGCCGTAGTAGGCGCCGAGTGCCTCGATGACCTGGCGCGGCTTCTGCGTGGTGGCGCCGTTGTCGAGCCAGACGAGGGGGTGGCCGTTGACGGTGCGGTGCAGGATCGGGATGTCCCGGCGGGCCGACTCCGGGGAGAAACCGGGTGGTTGGAGCTGCGGGAGCGCGCTCATGCCGGGGGAGGCAACCACTGCTGTCACATCCGGCATACCCGGTGTATCTGGTGTATCCGGTGTATCCGGAACGCCGGGCCCGCGCGCCGTGACGTCAGGAGTAGTCATGGTAGTTCGACACCTCGACGTTCTGCAGGACGGCGATGGCGTCCTCGACCAGGACCGCCGTGTTGAAGTACGCCGTCATCAGGTACGACGTGATGCCCTTCTGGTCGACCCCCATGTTCCGCATGGACAGGCCCGGTTCGACCTCGTCCGCGACACCGGCGGGACGAAGGCCCACCACACCCTGCTCGGCCTCGCCCGTCCGCATCAGCAGGATCTCGGTGGTCCCCATTCCAGCGCCCATGCTGCCCGAGAACGGCACCTTGTCCGACGGGAGCAGCGGGACGCCGCGCCACGTCAGGAGCGGGCTGCCGAAGCGGTTGTCCGTCACCGGGGGCACGCCCCGCCGCGTGCATTCACGGCCGAAGGCGGCGATCGCTCTGGGGTGGGCGAGGAAGAAGCCGGGCTGCTTCCAGACCCGCGTGAGGAGCTCGTCCAGATCGTCGGGGGTGGGCGCACCGGTGCGTGCCTGGACCCGCTGACCGGCGCAGACGTTGTGGAACAGGCCGTGCTCGGGGTGGTTCAGGAGCGAGGACTCCTGGCGTTCCCGCAGGGCCGCGATGGTGAGGTTGGACTGTGCGCGGGTCTGGTCGATGGGCCCGTTGTAGAGGTCGGCGACCCTTGTGTGCACGCGGAGCACCGTCTGGGCGAGCGTCATGTGGTACTCACGCGGCGCGTCCTCGTAGTCGACGAACGTCCCCGGCAGGTCAGGCTCCCCGACATGCCCCGCGCTCAGGTCCACGGGCACCTCGGCGCCGGGCGTCATGGCGCCCCCGGCGCAGTACGCGGTGATCGCACCGCCCAACGCCTCGTCCCGGTCGGCGAGCCCCGCGAGCGCGCTGCGGTCCGCGCATAGCGCCACACCGGGGGTGAGCGCCTTGACGCGGTACGGCATCGCATCGGTCCGGGTCCACGCGCCGAGGTCGAAGAACTGCCCGTCGCCTATGACTTCGAGCAGCGCGTCCTCGCCGTACCGCCCGGTCACCCGCTTCTCGGCCTTGCCCCGCACGACCACCCACAGCCGGTCGGCGGCGTCGCCCTCCTGCGCGAGGACCTGCCCGGCCTCGAAAGTGACCTCGGTGAAGGCGCCGGCCAGCTCTGTGAGCAGCGCGTCGTCGGCGTCACGCAGGTAGGAGACCTCGCGTAAGTCACCCGGCACGACGCGGTGACAGCCGCTCTCCTCGTAGGTGGTGATCCGGTCGTCCCCGAGCACGAACGTCCGGCGGCGGTTCACCCGGTAGGTGCCCGACTCGACGTCCACCCAGGGCAGGGCGCGGAGCAGATAGCGCGGGGTGATGCCGCGCATCTGCGGCGTGGTCTTGGTGGTCGTCGCCAGTTGCCGTGCGGCATCCGGGCCGAGTGCGAGCCGGTCGTTCACTTGAGCCTCCTGGAAGAACGGTCTTTCCTGGCCGCCGTGATGGCGTTCGGCGCCGATCGTCTTCGCGTTGTTCCATGGCCGCAAGTGGTCTCTTTTCAGAGGTGATGGAGAAAGGGCCGGAAATGGTCTGACAGCCGGTCCCGGACCCCGCAGCCCACCCTCCCGGGCCGCTGCCGGGAAGTCCCCGCACCGCAGATATCGGGCTCAAATCATCTCAATACCGGACCTGGGCGCGCCTGAAAGCAGCGCTTATGACTCGGGTAGCGGGACCTTGAGTCGGGAAGGATGGTTCCGGTGCGGCCGGTGATCGTGGGCGCACCGGGGCGCGGCCCTTCTCCGAGGGCGGCCCCTCCGGCGTACGAAGGGTGTGGCGATGACGGATTCGGTCCCTGGGCGGCTCTCCATCTCGCGGGCGACGCTCGACGACTGGCAGGTCGTCAGCGGATGGGCGCAGGACGAGGGCTGGAACCCGGGCCTGCGGGACGGCCCGTGCTTCTTCGCGCAGGACCCGGACGGATTCTTCATCGGCCGCATAGAGGGGGAGCCGGTCTCCGCGATCTCGGTCGTGAACTACGACGAGGTGTACGCCTTCCTCGGCTTCTACCTCGTCCGCCCCGATCTGCGCGGCCACGGACACGGCCTCGCCACCTGGCGGACGGCCCTCGCCCACGCGGGAACCCGCACCGTCGGCCTCGACGGCGTGGTCGCACAGCAGGCCAACTACCGCCGCTCGGGCTTCGAGCTGGCTCACCGCACCGTCCGGTACATGGGCTCCGTACCCCCGGGCGCCGCAAGGTCCGCACAGATCCTGCCGGTCGAGGCAGCGGGCCTGCGGGCGATCACCGCGTACGACGCCGCGAGCCATCCGGCCGACCGCCCGCGCTTCCTGGAATCCTGGCTCACCGCTCCCGGCCACCGCGCGCTCGCCCGCATCGTCGACGGCCGCATCACCGGATACGGCGTGCTCCGCCCGGCCCATGGCGCCCTGCGGATCGGGCCCTTGTTCGCCGATACGCGCGCCGACGCCGAGGAGCTCTTCGACGCGCTGACAGCGGAGGCGGACGGCGCGCCTGTCCTCATCGACGTTCCCGAGACCCAGCCGCAGGCCGTGGCCCTTGCCGAGACGCGCGGCATGAAGCCGACGTTCGCGACCGCCCGTATGTACACGGGCCCCGTGCGGGAGCTGGCCGAGGAACGTGTCTTCGGCGTGACGACGCTCGAACTCGGCTGAGGGCGTCTGATGCGCAGCTGACACGCGAGGGCCGGGCCCACAGGGACCCGGCCTTCCCACCCCCTCCACAACTGCTACGTGATGGTCAGCCTCTTCTTCGCCTTGGCCTCGGAGCTGTTGCCGACGTAGACGTCCACGGCCCCCTCCTCGACACGGAACTCGCCGCTCTCCGCGTTCGTCCAGAACCCGAAGTCATCGGCGCCGAGCTGGAAGCGGACCGTTCTCGACTTGCCGGGCTCCAGCGTCACCCGGCGGAACCCGCGCAGCCTGCGTACCGGCTGCGTGATGCTCGCCGCGATGTCGTGGACGTACAACTGGACGACCTCGTCGCCCGCGCGGTCACCCGTGTTGCGGACGGTGACCGAGACCTCAAGGGTGTCGCCCTTGCGCAGCGCCCCCGCCGATACGCGGTCGCGGCTGAGCTTCGGCTGACCGATCTCGAAGTCCGTGTACGAGAGCCCGTGGCCGAAGGCGAACTGCGGGTCCGGGGGCAGGTCGAGGTACTTGGACGTGTACTTGTTGTCCGCGTTGTAGGGGCGGCCCGTCGACTCGTGGTTGTAGTGGCAGGGGATCTGGCCGACCGTGCGCGGGAACGAGACGGGCAGCTTGCCGCCCGGATTGACCTTGCCGAACAGCACGTCGGCGATCGCGTTGCCCGCTTCGAGACCGGGGTGCCAGGCCTCGAGGACGGCGGGCGCCGACTTCAGCCAGTCGCCGACGGTCAGCGGGCGCCCGTTGACCAGGACCACGACGAACGGCTTGCCCGTCTTGGCGATCGCCTCGATCAGCTCCTCCTGCCCGCCCGGCAGACTGATGTCGCTGCGCGCCGCCGCCTCGCCGCTCATCGCCGGGGGTTCACCGACCACGACGACGGTGACGTCCGCCTTCTTGGCCGCGGCGACCGCCGCCGGGATGCCGCCGGTGTCCGTGCCCTCCGGGTCGACGCCTTTCGCGTACGTCACCTTCGCCCCCGGAGCCGCGGCCTTCACCGCGGCGAGGACCTTTCCCGAGGGGAAGTTCTTCGCCGCGCCGGGGAACGTCCATGTGCCGAGGAGGTCGTCGGAGTCGCCGAACGGGCCGACGACCGCGATCGAACCGGCCGACTTCTTGAGCGGAAGCGCCTTGCCGTCGTTCTTCAGGAGCACCATCGAGCGGGCGGCGGTCTCACGGGCGGCCTTGCGGGCATCGGCGGACGGCTTGTCGATGGCGTCGTCCTCATCGGCGTACGGATTCTCGAAGAGCCCGAGCGCGTACTTCAGGCGCAGAATCCGCGTGACCGCTTCATCGAGGCGCTTCTTGCTGATCCTGCCGCTGCTCAGCAGCTTCTTGCCCTGCTCGGCGAGGTGCGTGCTCGCCATCTCCATGTCGACGCCCGCGTTCAGCGCCAGCCGTGCCGCGTCGGCGCCGTCCTCGGCGAAGCCGTGCGCGATGAGCTCGTCGACGCCGTTCCAGTCGCTGACGACGAAGCCGTCGAAGCCCCACTCCTTGTACAGGACGTCGGTGAGCGTGTGGGAGTTGCCGTGGGCCGGGACGCCGCTGATGGTGTTGAAGGAGGCCATCACCGTGGCCACGCCCGCGTCCAACGCGGCCTTGAACGGCGGCAGATAGTGGTTGCGCAGGCGGGACTCCGACACGTCGACCGTGTTGTAGTCCCGGCCGCCCTCGGCCCCGCCGTACGCGACGAAGTGCTTGGCGCAGGCGGCGATGCGGTCCTTGGCGTCGAGCCCCGACCCCTTCCCGCTCTTGTCGTCCTTCTCGCCCTGGTAACCCTCCACCTTGGCCACGGCGAACGCCGTCGTGAGGTACGGGTCCTCGCCGCAGCCCTCGGCGATCCGGCCCCAGCGCGGCTCGTGCGTGACATCCATCATCGGCGAGAACGTCCAGTGCACGCCGTTCGAGCGGGACTCCTTCGCCGAGACCTCGGCGTCCCGTCTGGTGACCTCCGGGTCGAAACTCGACGCCTGGGCGAGGGGGATCGGGAACGTCGTCCACAGGCCATGGATGACATCGAGTCCGAAGAGCAGCGGAATGCCGAGCCGGGACTCCTCCACGGCGATGCGCTGCAGGGCGTTGCTGCTCTTGGCACCGAAGATGTTCAGGACCGAACCGAGCCGCCCGGCGCGCGCCGCGTCCTCGACGTCCTTCGTCTCGCTGCCGCCGGGGCCGGTGCTGACGGCCCACGGGAGCTGCTGCAACTGCCCCAGCTTCTCTTCGACAGTCATACGGTCGAGCAGCTTCTTGATCTTCGGATCGAGGGGGCTGAGGGGGCTCGGTCGCTGCGGCGCGGCCTGGGCGACCCCGGTGCCCGCAGCGGTGAACCCGCCCCCTGCGACAGCGGTGCCGCCGATCGCGGACAGCAGAGTACGCCTTCGTAGCTCTCGCATGTGTTCGCCTTCTCGCATCAGGAAGTCGACAACCTCTGTGACGGCCACAAGAGTTGAAGCGAAAGTACGTTCCTGGTACATGCGGGTCAAGGGATGCGGCAGGGACGCGCGGGGCTCTTGTTTCGACGTCCCGTAGGCGCCTGGCTCTCCACACTTGACCTCAAGGAAGCTTGAGGTTCTACGTTCTTCTCATGAGCATGGAAACGACAGCCTGGTCCCAGCTGCAGAGCGTCATGCACGCCGAGCAGGACAGCCGCCCCTTCGCCCGCGCCACCTTGCGCCGCATCGGGACCTTCGCCCGCCCGCACAAACGCCGCATCGTCTACTTCGTCCTCCTGAGCATCGTCACCGCGCTGCTCGCCGTGGCGACGCCCGTCCTCGCGGGCAGTGTCGTGGACACGATCGTCTCGGACGGCGAATCCTCGCTCGTCGTCCGTTACGCCCTGCTCATCGCCGCCATCGCCGTCGCCGAGGCGGGCTTCGGACTGCTCGCCCGCTGGCTCTCGGCGAACCTGGGGGAGGGGCTGATCCTCGACCTGCGCACCGCCGTCTTCGACCACGTACAGCGCATGCCCGTCGCCTTCTTCACCCGTACCCGCACCGGCGCGCTCGTCAGCCGCCTCAACAACGACGTGATCGGCGCCCAGCGCGCGTTCAGCAACACGCTCTCCGGAGTCGTCGGCAACGTGGTCACGCTGCTCCTGACCCTGGCCGTGATGCTGAGGCTCTCCTGGCAGATCACGCTCCTCGCCCTGGTCCTGCTCCCCCTCTTCATCGTGCCCGCGCGCCGCATGGGCTCCCGGATGGCGAAGCTCCAGCGTGAGGCCGCACACCACAACGCGGCCATGGGCACGCGCATGACCGAACGCTTCTCCGCACCCGGCGCCACGCTCATCAAGCTCTTCGGCCGTCCGGGCGCCGAGTCGGAGGAGTTCGCCGCGCGGGCCGGCCGGGTGCGGGACATCGGTGTCCGTACGGCCATGGCGCAGTCCGTGTTCATCGCCGCGCTCACGCTGGTCTCGGCCCTCGCCCTGGCCCTCGTCTACGGCCTCGGCGGCTACTTCGCCCTGGACGGCACCCTGGAAGCGGGCGCCATCGTGTCCCTCGCCCTGCTCCTGACCCGCCTCTACGCACCGCTCACCTCCCTGGCAGGAGCGCGGGTCGAGGTCATGAGCGCGCTCGTCAGCTTCGAGCGGGTCTTCGAAGTCCTCGACCTGAAGCCGCTGATCGACGAGAAGCCCGACGCACGTGAAGTCCCCTCGGGCCCGGTGGCGGTGGAGTTCGACGACGTCCGCTTCGGCTACCCGTCCGCGGAAAAGGTCTCCCTCGCCTCCCTCGAAGAGGTCGCGTCCCTCGACACCCGAGGTGGCGAAGAAGTCCTGCACGGCCTCTCCTTCCGCGCCGAACCGGGCCAGACCGTGGCGCTCGTCGGATCGTCCGGTGCGGGCAAGTCGACGATCGCCCAACTGCTTCCCCGCCTGTACGACACGGACGGCGGGACCGTACGCATCGGCGGAGTCGACGTCCGTGATCTCTCGGCGGCGTCCATGCGCCAGACCCTCGGCATGGTCACCCAGGACGGCCACCTCTTCCACGAGTCGATCCGCGCCAACCTGCTGCTCGCCCGCCCCGCAGCCACCGAGGACGACCTGTGGGACGCCCTGCGCAGGGCCCGTCTCGAAGACCTCGTACGCTCCCTGCCGGACGGTCTTGACACGGTGGTCGGCGAGCGCGGCTACCGCCTCTCCGGCGGTGAGCGCCAGCGGATGACCATCGCCAGGCTGCTGCTCGCCCGGCAGCGGGTGGTCATCCTCGACGAGGCCACGGCGCACCTCGACAACACCTCCGAGGCGGCGGTGCAGGAAGCCCTCGCCGAAGCCCTTGAGGGCCGCACCGCGATCGTCATCGCGCACCGGCTCTCGACGGTGCGCTCCGCCGATCAGATCCTCGTGGTCGAGGCCGGGCGGATCGTGGAGCGCGGGACGCACGAGGAACTGCTCGCGGTGGACGGCCGGTACGCGGAGCTCTACCGCACGCAGTTCGCGGACAAGGGCAAGGCGGTGCAGGTCGCGGTGTAGAGCTCGCGGAACGCGCCGGACCGGCTGGGGAACTCCAGCCGGTCCGGCGCGTTCTGTATGCGCTTCCTAGTGCCGCCTAGTGCCGCGCGGCGGACGCCCGCTGCAGACCCGCCGCCGCACCGACGGCGCCGAGCAGGCAGAGCACCCCGGTCACGGTCACGGCCGTGTGCACACCGTTCATGAATGCCTGGCCGCTGCCGTCCACGACCGCCGCCCTCACCTCCGCCGACATGTCGGGCGAGACCGGGGCCGCGCCCATCGCCACCGCGTCCTCGGCCTCATGGAGCCTGACCGCAAGAGGCTCGGGGACCCCCGCGCCGGTCAGCTCGCCGGTCAGCGTCGAACCGACCCGGCTGCTGATGAGGGAGATGAGGACGGAGGTGCCGAGCGCGCCGCCGATCTGCAGAGCGGTGGCCTGCAACCCACCGGCCACACCCGCGTCCTGGACGGGAGCCTGACCGACGATGGCATCGGAGGACGCGGCAAGGACCATGCCGACACCCAGGCCGAGCGCGACGAAGGGCGGCCACATCGTGGCGTACGACGATTCGGTGTCCCAGGTGAGCATGCCGAACGCGGCAGCGGCCTGGAGGAGCATGCCGAGCGGCATCGTGAGGCGCGGTCCGAAGCGTGCGGTGAGCGCCGCGCCAAGCGGCGATGCCACCAGGGAGGCGAGGCTGAGCGGCAGGGTGCGCACACCGGCCTCGACCGGGGAGAAGCCGCGCACATTCTGCAGGTACAGCATCACGAAGAAGATCACGCCGAGCATGACGAAGAAGTTCAGGGCGGTGATGACGGCGCCGGTGGTCAGCGCCCGGCTGCGGAAGAGCCGCATCGGCAGCAGCGGATGCCGCACGCGCGTCTCGTACCGGCCGAAGGCGACAAGGAGCAGTACGCCGACGCCGACGGAACCCAGAGTGCCCGCAGAGGCCCAGCCCCAGGTCTCTCCCTTGACGACGCCGAAGACCACGCACAGCAGCGCGACGGCCAGCAGGACGACCCCGAGGACGTCGAAGCGCTGAGACTCCGTGGCGCTCTCGCCGTCGCTCTTGCTCTGTGGGAGTACGGCGGCGCTGACCAGCAGGGCGATCAGGCCGATGGGGGCGTTGATGTAGAAGACGGACTCCCAGGAGACGTTCTCCAGGAGCAGCCCGCCGACGATCGGGCCGAGCGCGGTCGACACCGCCGACACCATGGCCCAGATGCCCACGGCCATGCCGAACTTCCGTGGCGGGAAGGCGGTGCGCAGCAGGCCCAGGGTGTTGGGCATGAGCAGGCCGCCGAAGAATCCCTGCACCGCCCGGAAGGCGATGACGCCGTCGACCGAGCCCGACAGGCCGATGGCCACCGAGGCGAGCGTGAACCCGACGACGCCGACGATGTAGAACGTGCGGCGCCCGAAGCGGTCGCCGAGCTTGCCGCCCAGGATGAGGGAGGCGGCCAGGGCGAGCAGGTAGGAGTTGGTGACCCACTGGAGGTCCGCGGTGGACGCCTGGAGGGCGCGGCCGATCTCCGGGTTGGCGATGGCGACGACGGAAGCGTCGAGCTGAACCATGAAGAGGCCGAACGCGACGGCGATCAGCGTCAGCCAGGGGTTGGCGCGTCGGCCGGTTGCCTGTGGTGCGTGAGCGGGCAGGGGAGAGCGATCCACGGTGGTGGAGGGCATGGAGGGGCCTTGTCTGTGCAGAGTGTTACGGGAAACGTGAGAGAGGCACCGCCCCCGGCTCAGTCGAGAGCGGGCGGTGCCGTGCGCGCGGCCGGAGTCGTCCCCGTGAAATCGTCCCCGTGGAGGAGAGCGGGTCTACTCGGGCGGGAGGAGCGCGGCGTGCAGCTGCCCCGTCAGCGAGGCAAGGGCGCCGACGGCCGAGCCGAGAGCGTCGCGCTCGCCCTGGGTGAGGAACTGCAGGGCGCGCGCGAGGTGTTCACCCTCGAGGCGCCGGACCTCGGCCAGCTCACGCCGGGCGCGGGAGGTCAGATACAGATGCGCGATCCGCTTGTCGTCCGCGTCCTGTCGGCGTTCCAGCAAGCCCTGTTCGGTGAGCTGGGAGACCAGGGCGCTGACGTTGTTCGGCCGCATCAGCAGCGCGTCGGCGGCCTCGCGGACGGTGGCGCCTTCCTCCTGCGCCACGAGACGCAGCAGTGCGAGCTGGGCCTCCGGGGGCTTGGGACGCGCGAAGTCCCGGCCCACATGCCGGTCGAGGGCCCGGTTCAGCGCGGGCAGGCTCGCCGCGAGCGCACAGGCCACACGGTCGAGGTCCTGGGCGGACGCGCTGGGATCGGGCATGACGGGAGAGTACCTCTCCTCACATAGGTATGTCCAAAGACATTGTTCTACGGGTACTGCTCCGCGAGTGCTGTTCCGTGGGTGTCGCCGCACGTGACGACGGTCACTCCACTTTCTCTGCGTCGATGTAAACCGGATCGGCCCCGGCAGGCGTATGCCTACTGAAGCGAAAGAGATCCAGGAGTGCCGTTGACCGTCGAGGAGTTCGAAAAGTTCTATGCGCAGACGGTCACGCGTCTCACGGGGCAGCTGTACGTCATGCTCGGCGACCTGCACGAGGCGCAGGACGTCGTGCAGGAGGCGTTCGTGCGGGGCTGGCGGCATCGGCGCCGGCTCGAACGTGACGGACAGCCCGAAGCGTGGATCCGCACCACCGCCTGGCGTCTCGCGGTGAGCCGCTGGCGTTTCGGGCGGCGTACGGCGGATGCCTGGCAGCGCAGCGGCGCACCGCCGGACACCGAGGGCCCCGGCCCGGAGGCGGTGGTGCTCGTCGACGCGCTGCGCACCCTGCCCGCCCAGCAGCGCCGCACGATGACCCTGCACTACCTGTGCGATCTGAGCGTCGATCAGATCGCCGGTGAGACGGGCCTGTCCAGCGGCACGGTCAAGACACATCTGTTCCGTGGGCGAGCCGCACTCGCCCACCGCCTCAAGGACGCGCGCGTCGAGGAGGAGGCTTTCGATGCCTGAGCCGCACGATCCGTTGCGCTCGCTGTTCCATCAGGCCGCCGACCGCGGCCAGGCCCAGACGGGGCCGCCGCCGTTCGCGCGGATCGCCGAGCGCGGCAGGAGGTCGCAGCGCCGTCGGCGCGCCGCGTTCGCGCTTGCCGCGTGCCTGGTCCTGGGAGGCGGTGGAGCGGCGGCGGCCACGCTGCTGCCGGGTGATCCGGCGCCGGTGCCCCCGGCGAACGCGCCGTCCCGGCCCGCGCCGTCCCCGGGGGACACCGCCCCGCCGCCCACCTCCATGTCGTCAATGGAATCGAGCCCTCCGCCGTCCAACAGCGCGAGCTCGGGCCCGCCCGCGCGCTGAGTCGCCGAGCGCCGCACGCTGCGACCGACGGACCACTCCTCACACCCCTCTACACCCTCTGTACCGACACCCCGTGACCCGGCGGGTCCCACCGGCCGATGCCGCATGCCCGCACTCACCCGGAAGGGTCCCTTATGTCACCTTTCATATCCTCTTCGGTCACGCGGCCCTCCGAGCGCCCGGCAGTCCCCGTACACCCCGACAGCAAGCCGCCGGAGCAGCCCCGGCCACCCCTGCCCGCCGACCGTGCCACCCTGCGCCTCTCGCCCGCCGACCGCGAAGTGCTGTGGCTGTACCTGCTGACGCGCGTGGCCGTCTGGATCACCGCCTACTGCGCCCGCTGGCTCTACCCCGCCAAGCCGGACACCCGGCACCCCGACAGCGTCCTCGCTCCCTTCGAGCGCTGGGACTGGGCCCACTACGTGCACATCGCGCGGGACGGCTACTTCCCCGGCGGCGCCGGGCCCGGACTCAGCGACTGGGACAACCGGGAGGCCTTCTTCCCCGGCTTTCCGCTCCTGTTGCGCGCCGTCCATCTCGTGGTGCCGCACTGGACCGTGGCCGGGCTGCTGCTCTCCTTCGTCGCCGGGGCCGTAGCCGTCCTCGCCCTTGCCCGGATCGCCCGTCTCCACTTGGCGCACCCGTCCGCCGGCCGACGCACCACCCTGTTCCTGCTGCTCTCACCGTGTGCCGTGTTCCTGGCCGTCGGCTACACCGAGGCCCTCTTCCTCGCCCTCGCGCTGCCCGCCTGGCTCGCTGCCCAGCGGCATGACTGGGCACTCGCCGCCACCTTGGCGGCCCTGGCGAGCACCGTCCGGGTCACCGGGCTCTTCCTGGCCGCGGCCATCGCCCTGCACTTCGTGCTGACCTCCCGCACCCACCGGCGCTGGCGCTCACTGCCGTGGCTGGCTCTGCCCGCGCTCCCGGCCGCCCTCTACAGCGCGTACCTGCACGCGCACACCGGTGACTGGATGGCCTGGCAGCACGCACAGGAACGCGGCTGGCACCGCGTGTTCCACACCCCGTGGGAGGCGTGGTCCCGCACCTGGGACGTCGCCTTCTCCCACGTCCAGACCACCGGATACGCCGGAATGTTCCAGGCCGAACTCCTCGCCATGGCCGTAGGCCTGCTGCTCCTCGCCCTGCTGATCCGGCGCCGCCGCTGGCCCGAAGCCCTCTACCTCGCCCTCAACCTCTGGGCCCTGGGCACCTCGTACTGGTACATGTCCATTCCCCGCGCCACCCTCGTGTGGTGGCCGCTCTGGATCGTCCTGGCCGACTGGAGCCTGCGCCGCCCGCGGTTCACCACGATCTGCCTGTGCCTGGGCGCCCCGCTCACGACGGTCGTCACCCTCACCTTCCTGACGGGGCGCTGGGCCGGTTGAGGTCTCGGCGGGTGACCGTGGCGGCCCGTGCCCCGCGGGACCGGTAGACGACGTAGGGCCGCAGGAGATAGCCGACGGGCGCGGTGAAGGCATGGACGAGTCGGCTGAAGGGCCACAGGGCGAACAGGGTCATGGCGAGCAGCGCGTGCACTTGGTAGACGAGCGGGGCGTGGGCCATGGCGGGAACGTCCGGGGCCAGGGTGAACAGGGAGCGGAACCAGAGGGAGACGCCCTGGCGGTAGTCGTAGGGGTGGGCTTGGAGGGTGGTGGCCGTCGCGGTGAGCCCGGCGAGCAGGACGGCGGTGAGTACGGGGTAGACGGCACGGTCGCTGCGGCTGGTCGCGACGCGGACGGCGGGGACGCGCAGGCGGCGCCACAGGAGGATCGCGAGGCCGGAGAGGGTGGCCAGGCCCGCGGTGCCGCCGACGAGGAGGGCGTTGGCGTGGTAGAGCCACTCCGGAACGTGGGCGCGGTCGGTGAGCGATTCCGGGATGAGCAGGCCGATGACGTGACCGGCGACCACGAAGAGCAGGCCGTAGTGGAAGAGCGGTCCGCCGATGCTCAGGAGGCGGTTCTCGTGGAGCTGGCTCGAGCGGGTGGTGAAGCCGAACCGGTCGTAGTGATAGCGCCACGCGGTGCCGACGATCATGAGGGTGGCGGTGAGGTAGGGCAGGACGCCCCACAGCGCGAGATGCAGGTGGTTCACCGAGGTGCCTCCTGTAGGTGCGGGGCGAGCTGCGGGAAGGGCAGGAGGCCGACGGTTTCGGTGGGCGGTCCCGAGCGGGCGAGTTGCAGGGCGGCGGCCCTGTCCGCGGGCGAGGCGCCGGGCAGCGTGCGGCAGACGGCTTCGAGGACGTCGGCGTAGGGGCTCTTGTGGTCGCGCAGGGCCAGACGGAGGAGTTCGAGTGCGGCGCGGTGATCCTGGAGAGCGTCCCTCCCCGCCTTGGGACAGCGGGCGGCGAACTCCAGGGCCAGCGGCAGGAAATCGGGGAGTTCGTCGGCCGGCGGCTGCCAGCCGTGACTGACGTAGAGCCGCCGCCAGTGCAGCAGGGACTCGCCGCGGCGGCGCGTGTCGCCGTCGGTGTAGTACGTGAGGTGGAGGGTACGGCGGCGGCTGCGGTCGAAGGTGGTGATGTAGCGGGCGGACAGGTCGAGCACCGGGGTGTTCGCTACGGCGGTGCAGAACGCCCGCAGCAGAGCGGCCTCGTCGCCGGGTCGGCCCGTCAGCTCTCCGGAGACCAGGGAGAGACGGCCGGGCCAGTCCTCGTCGGGGTGGAGCAGCAGCAGGGAGGCCGCCTGGTGGATCAGTGGGGCGGTATCGCTCACGCCTTGCGCTCCTTGCCGTTCGGGAAGAGGCCGTCGGGGCGGCCGCGTCCGTTCCAGTTGAGGAGGTTGACCCGGTCGCGCAGGGAGGTTCCCGCGTGCTCGGCCTGCGGCGGCGTGTCCGTGATCAGCGGGGCGTGGAAGGCGTCCGCGTCGTACATGCCGGGCCCGCCCGCGCCGTCCAGGCTGCATCCGCCGGGGTCGTCGCCGGGTGTGGGGGTGGTGTAGCTGGTGGGGATGACGTAGCGCTCGTCGTACTTGGCGAGGGCCAGGAGCCGGAACATGGCCTCGATCTCCTGCGACTCCATGCCGACGGCGCCGGCGATGGCGGGGTCCTTCTCCTCGCCGAGGTTGACGCGCCGCATATAGGCGCGCATGGCGGCAAGTCGGCACAGGGCAGCCTCGACCGGTGCGGGGTCGCCGGCGGTGAACAGCTCGGCGAGGTAGGCGAGCGGGATGCGCATCGAGTCGATGGCGGCGAACAGCTTGGCCGGGTCCTCGCCGTCGTGCCCGGTGGCGGTGAGCGTCTCGACGACAGGGGAGAGCGGCGGGATGTACCAGACCATGGGCATGGTGCGGTACTCCGGATGCAGCGGCAGGGCGACCTGGTAGCGGCTGATGAGGTCGTACACCGGGGAGCGGCGGGCCGCGGTGATCCAGTCGTGCGGGATACCGGACGCCTCTGCGGCCGCCGCGACCTCGGGGTCGCCGGGATCGAGGAAACAGTCCAACTGGCTCTGATACAGATCGTGTTCGTTCTCCACCGCTGCGGCTTCGCCGATCCGGTCGGCGTCGTAGAGCATGACACCGAGGTAGCGCAGACGGCCGACGCAGGTCTCGGAGCAGACGGTCGGCTCGCCCGCCTCGATGCGCGGATAGCAGAAGGTGCACTTCTCGGCCTTGCCGGTGGAGTGGTTGAAGTAGACCTTCTTGTACGGGCAGCCGCTGACGCACATCCGCCAGCCCCGGCAGCGGTCCTGATCGACCAGGACGATGCCGTCCTCGATCCGCTTGTACATCGCGCCCGACGGGCAGACGGCGACGCACGACGGGTTGAGACAGTGTTCGCAGATCCGCGGCAGGTAGAACATGAAAGCCTGCTCGTACTCCAGGCGCACCTTCTCGTTCATCTTGCGCAACACCGGGTCGTCCGCGAGGTGTTCGGGGCCGCCACCCAGGTCGTCGTCCCAGTTGGGCCCCCAAGTGACCTGCGTGGGACGGCCGTCGATCAGGGACCGGGGCGGGGCGGTGGGGACGTCGTCGCCGAGCGGGGCGGAGAGCAGGTTGTCGTAGTCGTACGTCCAGGGCTGGTAGTAGTCGTCCAGGGTGGGCAGTTCGGGGTTGGAGAAGAGGCGGGCCAGACGGCGGGCGCGGCCTCCGCTGCGCGGGACGAGGCGGCCGTGCTTGAGCTTCCAGCCGCCCTGCCACTTGTCCTGGTCCTCGTAGCCCCGGGGGTAGCCCTGTCCTGGACGGGTCTCGACGTTGTTGAACCAGACGTACTCGGTGCCGGTCCGGTTGGTCCAGGTCTGCTTGCAGGTGACCGAGCAGGTGTGGCAGCCGATGCACTTGTCGAGGTTCATGACCATGGCCACTTGTGCCATCACACGCATCAGTACTGAACCTCCTGGGAGCGACGGCGGATGACGGTGACCGCGTCGCGTTGATTGCCGGTGGGGCCGTAGTAGTTGGGGGCGAACGACAACTGGGCGTGCCCGCCGATGAGATGGGTGGGTTTGATCAGGAGCTTGGTGAGGGCGTTGTGGACCCCGCCGCGCCGCCCGGTGGCCTCCGACTTCGGCACGTTCACCAGGCGTTCCTGCACGTGGTACATGAAGACCGTGCCGGGCGGCATGCGATGGGACACGACCGCGCGGGCGACCACGACGCCGTTGGCGTTGACCGCCTCGATCCAGTCGTTGTCCGCGACGCCGATCGCCTCGGCGTCCTGGACGCTGATCCAGATGACGGGGCCGCCCCTCGCCAGTGTCTGCATCAGCAGGTTCTCCTGGTACTCGGAGTGGATGGACCACTTGGAGTGCGGGGTGAGGTAGCGCACGGTCACCGACCGGTCAGGGCCTTCGGCGGGGGAGGGCTGCTCACCGAGGGCTGCGAGGTTCAAAGGCGGCCGGTAGACGGGAAGTTGCTCGCCGTACTCGGCGATCCACTCGTGGTCGAGATAGAAGTGCTGGCGGCCGGTGAGCGTGTGCCAGGGCTTGCGGTGCTCGGTATTGATCGTGAACGGGGAGTAGCGCCGGTCGTGGCCCTCCTTGCCGGACCACTCGAAGCTCGCGCCGACCTGGACAGGACGGGCCTGGGTGTCGGAGAACTCCACGCGGCGTGCGGCGACATGCGCGGCGAGCTCGTCCAGGCCGGATTCGGGACCGCAGCGCTCGGCGAGCCGGTGGAATCCCTGCGCGGCGATCCGGCCGTTGGTGGTCCCGGACAGGGCGAGGATCGCCTCGCACAGCTTGACGTCCGTGTCGAGCAGCGGACGCCCCAGCGCGGCACCCCGGGCAGCTGTGCCGCACCGGGTGGCCAGCCACTGGCGCTCCGCGTCGGGCTGCACGGTGACTCCCTTGACCGTCACACCCAGTTCGTCGGGCACCGGGCCGTACGCGGCGAGCTTGTCGGCGATGGCGGTGTAGTCCCGCTCCACCAGCGTGAACTGCGGAAGGGTGGGTCCCTCCGGCGGCGCCTCCCCGGGGGTGTCGTGCAGCAGCGGCGTGGCCACCAGGTCGTGTGCGCTCTCCAGACGTCCCTTCGCCAGGCGGCTCACGGCGGCCGCGAGGCCGTGGAAGATCTCGAAGTCGGTACGCGCCTGCCACGGCGGGTCGATGGCCGGTGAGAAGGCGTGCACGAAGGGGTGCATGTCCGTGCTGGACAGGTCGTGCTTCTCGTACCAGGTGGCGGCGGGCAGCACGAGGTCGGAGAGGAGCGTCGTGGACGTCATCCGGAAGTCGAGGCTGAGCAGCAGGTCGAGCTTGCCGCGCGGCGCCTCGTCCCGCCAGGTCACCTCCCTGGGCCGGTCGCCGGGCGCGGCCTCCTGGGCACTCGCGTTGTCGGCGGCGCCGAGCAGGTGACGCAGGAAGTACTCGTTGCCCTTGGCCGATGAGCCGATCAGGTTGGCGCGCCAGACGGTGAGCACACGTGGCCAGTTGGCGGGATCGTCCGGGTCCTCACAGGCGTACTCCAGACGCCCCGCGTCGCGCTCGCCCGCCACCCAGCGCCCCACGTCCCCGCCCGCCTCGTGGGCGCGTCGCCCCAGTTCCAGGGGGTTGGCGTCGAAGGTCGGGTAGGACGGCATCCAGCCCTGGCGTGCCGAGCGGGCCACCAGGTCCGCGGTGTGCAGCCCGGCGAGACCGCCCGGCGCGGTCGGGGAGGCGAGGCCATCGGCGGCGAACTTCTCGTAGCGCCACTGATCGGTGTGGAGATACCAGTACGGCGTGCCTGCCATCTGCCGCGAAGGGCGTGCCCAGTCCGATGCCGTGGCCAACTGCTGCCATCCCGCGTACGGACGCACCTTCTCCTGACCCACGTAGTGGGCCCAGCCGCCGCCGTTGACGCCCTGGCAGCCGGTGAGCAGCAGCAGGGAGAGGAACGAGCGGTAGATCGTGTCGGAGTGGAACCAGTGGTTCGTCCCCGCCCCCATCACGATCATGCAGCGGCCCTTGGTCTGCTCGGCGGTACGCGCGAACTCACGCGCCGCACGCACCACCGCCCCTGCGGGCACCGACGTGATCGCCTCCTGCCAGGCCGGAGTGCAGGGCGTCGACGCGTCCTCGTACGAGGTGGGCCACTCGCCGCCGAGCCCTGTGCGCCCCACCCCGTACTGCGCCAGCATCAGGTCGAAGACCGTCGTCACCAGACGCCCGCCCACCCGCACGGCGGGCACCTCGCGGCGCAGTACCGCGCCCTCCTCGTCGAAGCGCGGCAGCACCACCGAGGCCGGCGACGAGCCGGTGTGCTCGCGGAGCGTCAGCATCGGCTCCAGGTCGCCGAGATCGAGATTCCAGCGTCCCTCGCTCTCCTTGGCCCACCGGTCACCGAGCGTCCCGCCCGGCACTGCCGCCGCTTGGGACTTCGCATCGAAGAGGACCGGCATCCACCGCCGTGCCGCCGCCCCGGCTCCCTTCGCGAGATCCAGGTCCCGCGCCGTCACGAAGGCGCCGGGCGTGTACGAGCCGGTCTCCTTCTCCTCCAGAGCGACGAGGAACGGCAGATCGGTGAACTGCTTCACGTAGTCGGTGAAGTAGGGCACCCGCCGCTGGACGAAGCACTCACGCAGGATGACGTGCCCCATGGCCATGGCGAGGGCGCCGTCCGTGCCCGGATGCGGGTGCAGCCACTCGTCGGCGAACTTCGTGGCGTCCGCGAAGTCGGGGGAGACGACCACGACCTTCTGCCCCCGATAGCGGGCCTCCGCCATCCAGTGCGCGTCCGGCGTCCGGGTCACAGGGACGTTCGAACCCCACAGCATCAGATACGCGGCGTCCCACCAGTCCCCGGACTCCGGTACGTCCGTCTGGTCGCCGAAGACCTGCGGCGAGGCGATCGGCAGGTCCGCGTACCAGTCGTAGAACGACAGCATCGGCGCGCCGATCAGCGACATGAACCGCGCGCCGACCGCGTGCGAGGCCATCGACATCGCCGGAATCGGGGAGAACCCCGCGATCCGGTCAGGACCGTGCTCCTGGAGGGTGTGGACATGGGCCGCCGCGGCAATTTCCATTGCCTCGTCCCACCCCACCCTGACCAGTCCGCCCTTGCCTCGGGCGGACTGATAACGGCGGCGCATCTCGGGGTCCGACGTAATCTCCGCCCAGGCCGCCACCGGATCCCCGCCATGCTTCTGCTTTGCGGAACGAAACATATCGACGAGTACTCCGCGGGCTTGGGGATAGCGCACGCGTGTGGGCGAATATGTGTACCAAGAGAATGACGCCCCACGCGGACAGCCGCGTGGCTCGTAATCGGGCCGGTCGGCCCCCGCCGACGGATAGTCCGTCGCCTGGGTCTCCCAGGTGATCAGTCCGTCCTTCACGTACACCTGCCACGAGCACGAGCCGGTGCAGTTCACCCCGTGTGTGGAGCGCACCACCTTGTCGTGCGCCCAACGCGCCCGGTACGGGGCGTCGTTGACCGTCTGATCGTGGCGGATGACCGCCCGTCCGTCCGGCGTCGTAGGCGCCCGCGACAGCAGTCGACCGGCCGACAGCAGCCGTTCGGACGCCTCCATCGCGAGACGTTCGGCCTTCGCCCTGCCGCGCACCATTGCATGGACTCCCCTCGACGAACGCCGCACCCAAAACACGCTGCCTGGTACGGACCTGAGTGAACTCACCACAGGGTGCGCCTTCTTGGGCCGCGATGTGCACCACCTTCCGGCCACTTGGTTGCCCCTAGAACTTATTTTTCTTTCGCTTTGCAGTAGTTGCTGAAGAGCTAGTGAGTTAAGGCTGTGCAAAATATGGCCGAGAGGTGACCCGCGAATGAACTCACAGGTCAGCGAAGGGCAGTTGCCGTCCGGAATCCGGGCGATGCACCGGGCCGAGATCAGGCCACTGTCCCCCACCCGATGTGTCGTCGTGGTCGGCCGACCGCTTCTCGACCTCGGCGAGGCGGGACCGGAGTCCAGGATCCCCGCGACGGTGCGGGAGTTGAGCCCCTCGTCGGCAGCGGTCCAGGACGGGCGCTCGGCAGGCGGTCGCCCCGGATTCGACGTGACCGCCTGCCGCGAAGAGGCGCGGTTCAGTTCCCCGAGCCGACGATGGCGGTGACGCGGATCTCCACGCGCATGGCGGCGAGGCCGAGGACCGTGACGCCGGTCTCGGTCCAGATCGGCGCGCGGCCGTCGAGGCGACGACGGAACTGCTCGGCCATGACCCTGTTGTGGTCGTCGCCGATGGCGTCATCTCCCGGTGTGACCTTGTGGTAGGAGTTGACGTGGATGACGTCCTTCCATGTCGCGCCGACCGTGGCGAGCGTGCGCTCCACGTTGTCGAAAGCCTGGACGATCTCGTCTTCCAGCGAGTCGGGGATGGCCAGGTCGTCATCCACCCCGGCCTGGCCGGAGATCTCGACCCGGTCGCCGACGCGGACGGCCCCGCTGTAGCCGAAGGCCTCGTGCAGCTTCTCGCCGAAGCCAGGAGTGATGCCGAAGGTGACGGTGCCCATGATGCTTCCTCTTCCTGTCCACGGATAGGGGCGCGTTCCTCGTGTATGAGTTCACGCGTAAAGTGATACTAGCAAGCATTGACTTCATACGTAAAGTGATGACGGACTTCGTCGGCAGGCGGGAAGATCCATGAGCAGCACGGGAGGGCCCATGAGTGGCGCGGGTGAACACGAGGACGACGAGGAGCTGCGATGGCTCGACGAGCAGGAGAAGGCGGCATGGACGGGGCTGATCTCCCTTGTCCTGCTGCTGCCCGCGAAGCTGGAGTCGCCGCTGCGGCAGGAACACGGCCTCACCCTGTTCGAGTACCTCGTGCTCAGCCACCTCTCCGAGGCCCCACGACGCAAGCTCCGGATGGGGGAACTCGCCTTCCTCGCCAGCGGGTCGCTACCCCGCCTGTCCAACGTCGTCAAACGCTGCGAACAGCGCGGCTGGGTCGTACGGACCCCCGACCCGGACGACGGTCGTTACACCCTCGCCGAACTCACCGACGCCGGCTTCGGCATCGTGCACCTGGCAGCGCCCACGCACCTGCGCGCCGTACGCCGCATCGTCCTCGACTCGCTCAACACGACCGACCAGAAGGCCCTCGCCCGCATCGCACAGAAACTCCGCGTCGATTCCGACGGCTTCGGCTGACAGAGGAGGAAACGCGGCACGACACGGCACGTGGTCCGCGTTCCGTTCACGAACTCCAGGAGAGCCGATGACACTCGCCCTGCTGCACACATCGCCCGTGCACGTCCCCGTCTTCGAGGGGCTGCGGGACCAGGACCATCCCGGGTTCGTCCTGCGACACCTCGTCCACGAGGACCTGCTCGCGCGGGCCCGCGTCGAAGGTCCTGACGCGGTGGCCGACGACATCCAGGAGCTGCTCGTACGGACCGTCGCCGAAGGGGCGAGTGTCGTGCTCTGCACCTGCTCGACGATCGGCGCCGTCACCGAGGCCCGCGCCGCCGTCGTCGGAGTGCCCCTCGTGCGGGTCGACCGGCCCATGGCTGCCGCGGCCGTGGCCGCGGGGCGGGCCGTGGCCGTCGTCGCCACCCTGGAGAGCACCCTGGACCCGACCCGCGCCCTCGTCGAGGACGAGGCGGCCCGCGCGGGGCGGCCCGTCGACGTCACGACGGTCCTGGTGGACGGCGCCTGGGAGCGGTTCGAAGCCGGTGACCGGGAAGGCCACGCACGCCTGATCGCGGACGCCGTCGACGCCCTGGACGGCGTCGACTCCGTCGTCCTCGCCCAGGCGTCCATGGCGGAAGCGGCGGATCGCACCTCGCTCCCCGTGCCCGTCATCTCCAGCCCGCGCCCCGGACTGCGCGCGGCCGTTCTCCGGTGCGTCGCGAACGCCAAGTCGTAGGCTCATCGCGGGAGGTGAACGACATCTCACCTCCCGCACTCCCCTTCGACTTCACAGGAGCGGACATGGCGCAGCAGGGCGAAGAAGCCGTGATCAGTCCCACCGGCTGGGTGGCCGACCAGGCCCGTCTGTACGAGGAGTCCGGCGGCACGAAGGGCGCCAGGGTGCAGGGTGTCACCTGCCTGCTTCTCGACTACCGCGGACGGCGCACGGGGCAGTTGCGCCGCACCGTCCTGATATACGGCCGCGACGGCGACGACTACCTCATCGTGGCCTCGAACGGCGGAGCCGACGAGCACCCCCTGTGGTACCGCAACCTCGTCGATGAGCCCGACGTACGGCTCCGCGTGGGCACCGAGGAGCGGTTCTCCGCCCGCGCTGAGACTCTGTCGGCCGAGGACAAGGCCAGGGTCTGGCCGGGCCTCGTAGAACTGTTCGCCCCCTACGCGGACTACCAGGCCAAGACGGATCGCGACATTCCCGTCGTGCGGCTCCGCCGTACCCAGGGCTGAGACAGGACTGAGGTCGCACGGCACGGGGACGCGTTAACTCGGCAGGCGTGGGCACGCGAGGCGGGAGAGAGTGGACACGACCGATCTCCGACTCGATGGAGGAGACATGACCGTCCCGTACCCCGACCCCGTGCCGCCGAGCCCGATCCCCGACCCGGGCGGACCGAACCCGGTGCCCGACCCCGAGCGCCCCACGCCCGGACCGGGCCCCGGGCCGGTGCCGCGTCCCACGCCGGGTCCGCCGCCCACCCCGCTCCCGCCCCCGGGACCGGAGCCCGAGACCGAGCCGAAGCCGGTCTGACGGCGGGCGGGAGTCCCAGGACAGGCCCTAGGCCTGGACCTCCGAGCGGTCCCCGCCCCACAGGGTGTGGAACGAACCCTCGCGGTCCGTGCGCCGATAGGTGTGCGCCCCGAAGTAGTCCCGCTGCCCCTGCGTGAGCGCGGCCGGAAGACGGTCGGCGCGCAGCGCGTCGTAGTACGCGAGGGCCGCCGAGAAGCCCGGCGTGGGCACACCCTGCTGGGTGGCCGCGACCAGGACGGCGCGCCAGTCGTCCTGGGCCGCGCCGATCTCCTGCGCGAACGTCTTGTCCGAGAGCAGGCTCGGCAGGTCCGCGCGCGTGTCGTACGCGGCGCGGATGCGGTCGAGGAAGGCGGCGCGGATGATGCAGCCGCCGCGCCAGATGGCGGCGACCGCGCCCAGGTCGATGTCCCAGCCGTACTCCTCGCTGCCCGCGGCGACCTCGTGGAAGCCCTGCGTGTACGACACGATCTTCGAGGCGTACAGCGCCTGCTCGACCTGGTCGGCGAACGCCGCGGCCTCGGACTCGTTCAGCGGACGTGCCGTCGGGCCCGCCAAGTCCGCTGACGCCGCGCGCAGTTCGGAGTGGCCGGAGAGGGAGCGGGCGAACACCGCCTCCGCGATGCCCGACACCGGGACACCCAGGTCGAGGGCGATCTGCACGGTCCAGCGGCCGGTGCCCTTCTGCTCGGCCTGGTCCTGGACGACGTCCACGAACGGCTTGCCCGTCGCGGCGTCCACGTGCTTGAGGACCTCCGCCGTGATCTCGATCAGATACGAGTCAAGGCGGCCGGTGTTCCAGGTGCGGAAGATGTCCGCGATCTGCGCGGGGGAGTAGCCCGCCACCTCGCGAAGCAGCTGATACGCCTCGGCGATCAGCTGCATGTCCGCGTACTCGATGCCGTTGTGCACCATCTTCACGAAGTGCCCCGCGCCGTCCGGACCGACGTGGGTGACGCACGGGGCGCCGTCCTCGGCCTTCGCCGAGATCTTCTCCAGCATCGGACCGAGCGAGGCGTACGACTCGGGGGAGCCGCCCGGCATGATGCTCGGGCCGAGCAGCGCGCCCTCCTCGCCGCCCGATACGCCCGTGCCGACGAAGTGGATTTCCTGCTCGCGCAGTTCACGCTCGCGGCGCCGGGTGTCCGCGAAATGCGCGTTGCCGCCGTCGACGATCATGTCGCCCGGCTCCAGGAGCGGGGCGAACTCCTTGATGACGGCGTCCGTGGGCTCGCCCGCCTTCACCATGATGACGAGGCGGCGCGGGCGCTCGAGGGCCGCGACGAACTCCTCGGCGGTCCCGGTGGAGATGAACTCGCCCTCGTGGCCGAACTCCTCGACCAGCGCCTTGGTCTTGGCCGCCGTGCGGTTGTGGACGGCGACGGTGTAGCCGTTGCGTGCGAAGTTCCGTGCCAGATTGCGCCCCATGACCGCGAGGCCCGTGACACCGATCTGGGCTGACGTGCTGCTCATGCCGTGGCTCCTGGTAGTGGAAGTGCCGGTGGTGTTCGCCAGTATTGCCCCGCGGCGTAGCGTGACATTCCGACACTGTGTCCGACGGAGGAGCCGCCCGTGCCCCATTTCGACATGCCGCTCGACGAACTGCGCCGCTACCGGCCTGATGTGAACGAGCCCGAGGATTTCGACGCCTTCTGGGAGAAGACCCTTTCGGCGGCACGAGAGCACGGCCTGGACGCGCGCTTCGTTCCCGTCGAGACGCACCTGAGCACGGTCGACGTGTTCGACGTGACGTTCGCTGGGTTCGGCGGTCACCCCGTCAAAGGTTGGCTGATACTGCCCGCAGGGACGACCGAGCCGCTGCCCGCCGTCGTCGAGTACATCGGATACGGCGGCGGCCGTGGTCTCCCGCACGAGCGTCTGCTGTGGTCGGCGGCGGGCTTCGCGCACTTCGTGATGGACACCCGGGGCCAGGGCAGCGGCGGCTCGGCGGGCGACACCCCCGACCCGGTCGGCAGCGGACCCGCCTACCCCGGCTACATGACGCGCGGCATCGAGGACCCCCACGAGTACTACTACCGGCGTGTCTTCACCGACGGCGTCCGGGCCGTCGAGGCGGCCCGTTCGCATCCGCTGGTGGACTCCTCGCGCGTCGCCGCGGTCGGCGGCAGCCAGGGCGGCGGGATCACGCTCGCCGTCGGGGGGCTTGTCCCCGACCTGGCGGCGATCGCGCCCGACGTGCCGTTCCTGTGCGACTTCCCGCGTGCGACGACCCTCACCGACCGGCCGCCGTACCGCGAGATCGCGCTCTACATGAAGGCGAAGCGCGGCGTCGAGGAGCGCGTCTTCCGTACGCTCTCGTACTTCGACGGCGTGTCCTTCGCCGCGCGCGGCACGGCGCCCGCCCTCTTCTCGGCGGCTCTCGAGGACCTGACGTGCCCGCCGTCCACCGTGTTCGCGGCCCACAACTCCTATGCCGGGTCGGAGCGTTCGATGGAGGTGTACTCCTTCAACGATCATGAGGGAGGCGGCCCCTACCAGCAGAGTGTCCAACTCCGTTGGCTCCCGGAGCACTTGAAGGGCTGACCGGCGCGGGCCCTCTTGGTCGCGCGCCCTTGTCATGGTTGGGTCGGACGGGCTAACTTGCCGCCTTGTCGTGTGTCTGACGTGACTGTGATGTGTGTGACTGAGGGGGCTCCCATGGCCGTACGCGGTCGGCACCGCCGGTATCAGCCGAACCGGATCAACCGTGCGTCGTTGACCGTCACGGCGGGCGGCGCGGGGATGGCGCTCCCGCTGATAGCAACGGGCACGGCGCACGGGGCCGACGTCGACACCTGGAACAAGGTCGCGGCCTGCGAGTCCACCAACAACTGGAGCATCAACACCGGGAACGGCTTCTACGGCGGCCTCCAGTTCACCCAGTCCAC
The DNA here is from genome assembly GCF_053606205.1 of Streptomyces sp. NPDC055239. Classification (NCBI taxonomy): domain Bacteria; kingdom Bacillati; phylum Actinomycetota; class Actinomycetes; order Kitasatosporales; family Streptomycetaceae; genus Streptomyces; species Streptomyces sp. NPDC055239. The sequence continues at coordinate 29,438 of NZ_JBSGRD010000019.1, forward strand.
CTGGGCCGCGTACGGCGGCACCGCCTACGCCCCGCGCGCCGACCGCGCCACCAAGGACCAGCAGATAGCCGTCGCCGAGAAGGTCCTCAAGGCACAGGGCCCCAGGGCCTGGCCGGTCTGCTCGGAGCGGGCGGGCCTGACGCGGGGCGGCGAAACGCCCGACGTCCAGCCGATGGGCGGCCACAAGGCGGAGCCCAAGGCTCCGCAGCGCAAGGCTCCCCAGCACAAGGCCCCTCAGCGCAAGGCCAAGGACGTCAAGCCCGAAGTGACCCCGCAGTCCACCGCGGGCCGCGGCCAGATGTACACCGTCGTCCGCGGCGACACCCTCTCCGGGATCGCCGACGAGCGCCGGGTCAGCGGCGGCTGGCGGCAGTTGTACGAGTCCAACCGCAAGGCCATCGGCGGTGACCCCGACCTGATCACGCCGGGCCAGCGGCTCGCGCTGCAGGCCTCGCAGAAGAAGGCCGACCAGCAGAAAGCCGCGCCCAAGCCGCGGACGGAGCCGAAGCAGAAGGCCGAGCCGAAGCCGAAGGCCGAACCGAAGAAGGCGAAGGCCGAGCCCAACAAGGCCAAGCCCGCCCAGGCCTCGCAGGGCTTCTCCGCCCCCGTGGCGGCCTCGCCGAGCACCCCGTACCGCGCGGCGGGCGGATCCTGGTCCAAGGGCTACCACACGGGAGTCGACTTCCCCGTGGCCACCGGAACCTCGGTGAAGGCCGTCGGCGCGGGCACGGTGGTCTCGGCCGGCTGGGGCGGTTCGTACGGCTACGAAGTGGTGATCCGGCACGCCGACGGCAAGTACTCCCAGTACGGCCATCTCTCGGCGCTCACCGTGAAGGCCGGGCAGAAGGTGGGCGCGGGGCAGCGCATCGCGCGCTCGGGGTCCACCGGCAACAGCACGGGCCCGCATCTGCACTTCGAGGTGCGGACCGGACCCGGATTCGGCTCCGACGTCGACCCGCTCGCCTATCTGCGGGCCAAGGGCGTCCGGCTCTGAGAGCTCCTGAAAGACCGAAGCCCCTGGGGGATCCCCCAGGGGCTTCGTGACGTGCGGGCCGACCCGGCTGCCCGGCTCAGGAGCCGATGTGCTCGCGACCGTGGCGCAACGGCGCCCGTCGGTGCGACCCGGTCGCGAGCTGGGACGGCACCGCACGCAGTTCGTCGGCACGCGGTTCGTCGGTGTGCAGTTCGTCGGCGTGCGGTTCGACGGGCACGGCGTCCGTCGCCGCCGGACCGCCCTTGGCGACCGGGACCGTCGGTGCCGGAGCACCCTGCGCCGCGCCGATCCGCTCCGTGGTCAGCAGGATCAGACCGCCGGCTGCGACGACGCCGAAGCCCAGGGCGACGGCTGTACCCGCCGTGCCGTAGCGGAACGATTCGCCGAAGAGCGTGAGGCCCACCGCGGCCGCCACGACCGGATTCACGACCGTCACCGTCGACAGCGGCGCCGCCAGGCCCGCGCCCCGGTACGAGGCCTGCGAGATCAGCACACCGGCCGCGGCCAGGACGGCGATCACGGCGAGGCTGGGGATCTGCTGCGCCAGGGCTACGCCCGCATCCAGGTCCACCGCCACCGTCTTGGTGAACACCGAGGCGATACCGAAGGCGACACCCGCCGCGCAGGCGAGCAGCACGCTGCGCACCACCGGATGCCGGTGCACCGCGTGCGCCACGAGGATGAGCGCCACCACGGCACCCGCCGTCATCAGGCCCACCATGAGCCGCTCGGCGCTGTCCAGGGACTGCGCGTCGGCCGACTGCGTCAGCGAGAGCAGCCCGGCGAGACCCACGGTCGCCATGATCGCGCCGCGCCAGGCGGTGGCCCCCGCCTTGCGGCGGACGAAGAGAGCGGCCATCGGCAGGGCGAACACGATGGTCAGGGCACCGAGCGGCTGCACGAGGCTCAGCGGCCCGTACGCGAGCGCCACCACGTGAAGCAGCGCACCGAGTCCGTTCAGCCCGATGGCGACCCACCACGCGCCGCGGCGCAGCGGGGCGTACCGCCGCTCCGGCGTGCTCACGGCGACGCGCTCCTGGAGAATGGCCCCGCCCGCGTACGCCACGGCGGAGACGAGGGAGAGCAGCACGGCGAGCGTGAGGGCACTCATGAGGTGCTCCACGGCTTGTGGTGCGCCCCCTGGTGGGCCCGGGGCGTCCGGTGCGGCGAACGGTCGGCTTCCATACCCCCTACGATCTCGCGGATTTCGCTCCACGTCGTCGTACCTCAGCAGGCATTGGGTCCTACTGCCGATGGAGTACTGCCCGGGAGATGTCCTCCCCCGGGTGGGTTACGCAATGGTTCGTTGGATCATCCAGAATCTCGAAAATTCTTGCGTGAGGGCCCTTCAGAGCACCCCCATCCAGGCCACTGGACGCGGTGCGGGCGCGCCCGCGCACCTCTCGCGGGCACCCGCCCTTCTACGCCGCTCCCAGCCCCTTGAGCACCCTCCTGCGGACTTACGTTCATTCCGTCTGACCTGGGCTTTTGTGATGCCCGGCCGTATTCTTGACCCTCGTGGAAAGGGGTCCGGATGAACCGGAACATACGCACTGTCGACGACGTACTGAAGCTCATGGACGGCCTGTTCGCGCCAGAAGCCGACCGCTGGACCGCTGACGCGGCAAGCTGGTGGGACGGTTTCTACACCGATCGCGAGCGGCCGGTCCCGTTCTTCGTGGCGAAACCGGACGAGAACCTCGCCTCGTACGTCGACCGGGGCCTGCTCACCCCGGGCCGGGCCCTCGATCTGGGCTGCGGTCCTGGCCGTAACGCGCTGTATCTGGCCTCCCTGGGATTCCGGGTGGATGCCGTCGACCTCTCCCCGGCGGCCGTCTCCTGGGCCGAGGAGCGGGCCCGCGAGGCCGGGGCGGACATCCATTTCCACCGCGGCGACGCCTTCGCCCTCGCGGAAGCCGAGCTGAGCGGTCCCTACGACCTGATCCACGACTCGGGCTGCTTCCACCACCTGCCGCCCCACCGCCGTGTCAGCTACCTCTCGCTGCTCGACCGCGTCCTCGCCCCCGGCGGCCACCTCGCCCTCACCAGCTTCGCCGCCGGAGACGACGGCTCCGGCTCCGAGCTGCCCGACGCGGACTTCTACCGCGCGTCCGCGCTCCAGGGCGGCCTCGCCTACACGCCGGAGTCCCTGCGCTGGATCTTCTGTGACCTCACGGAAGTCGAACTGCGCCGCATGCGTGACGAACCGGCCGACTCCGCGTACTTCGGCGAGCCCTTCCTGTGGACGGCCCTGTTCCGCCGGGACGCCTAGGCTCTGCTGTCGTGAAAGCCTCTCTCGACCTGACAGAAGTCGCGTCCGTCGGCGGATTCTTCGCCCTGCGTACAGGGGCGCCGCCGGGCGGCGCTCAGGTGACGTCCCTGGCACGGGTGTACGCGGGGGACGAGGGGCCCCTCGCGTTCCGCGTCGACAAGGTCGCCGACCGCCTCGGCGCGCCCGATCTGCGGATCGGGGTCTCCGTGGCGCACCTCGGGCTCGCGGCGCGGCTGTGGTCCGTGGCGCTCGGATCGGCCGCGCTGCACGGCGAAGTGCCTTACCTGGAACCGGCGTTGCTGCACTGGGACGCGGACGGCAGCAGCCCCGACGACCTGTGGCTGACGGACGTGACGACTCGGCCCGGAGACGCCGCGAGCATCCGGGACGTCGTACAGCTCGGCCATCTGGCGCCCCTGGCCGATGCCCTGCGCACGCGGTACCGGATCTCCGCACCGCTGCTGTGGGGCAATGCGGGCTCGGCGCTCGCGGGCGCGGCCAGAGAGCTGGACACCTGGGCGCGGCGCACGGGACGTACCGAAGTGGGGGAGCGCGCCAGGGCGCTGGCAGCCGAACTCTTCGACCACCCCGACCTGCGCGGCACCGGAACCCTCAGCGGCACAGCGTTCCGGCGGCGCAGCTGCTGCCTCTACTACCGATGCCCCAACGGCGGTCTGTGCGGCGACTGCTGCTTCGAGCGAGCTCCCCGTCGCCGTACGCCAGGCCTGTGACCAGAACGGTGGCTCCGGCGTCACACCATGCCCCCGTTGGCCCGCAGGACCTGGCCGTTGACCCAGTGCCCTGCCGCGCTGGTGAGGAAGGCGACCACCCGGGCGATGTCCTCCGGGGTGCCGAGGCGCTCCAGGGGCGGGGTCTTGGCGAGCTGGTCGATCTGCTCGGGAGTCTTGCCCTCGAGGAACAGGTCCGTGGCCGTGGGGCCGGGGGCGACGGTGTTGACGGTGATGTCCCGCCCGCGCAGCTCGCGGGCGAGGATCAGCGTGAGCGACTCGACGGCTGCCTTGCTCGACGCGTAGGCGCCGTAGGCGGGGAACCGCGTGCCGACCACGGAGGTCGAGAACCCCACGAACGAGCCGCCGGCGCGCAGTCGCCGTGCGGCCTGCTGGGCGACGACGAAGGTGCCGCGGATGTTGGTGCGGTGCATGGAGTCGAGCACCGCCAGGTCGAGGTCGGCGACGGTCGACAGAGCGAGCCGCCCTGCGCAGTTCACCACGACGTCCACGCCGCCGAACTCCTGCTCCGCCCGATCGAACAACGCGGCGACCGCGTGCTCGTCCGCCACGTCCGCCCGCACCGAGATGGCCCGCCCGCCGGTGGCGGTGATCGCCGCCACCGTCTCCTCGGCGGCAGCGGTGTCGCGGGCGTAGTTCACCACGACGGCCAGGCCGTCCCTGGCGAGCTCGAGGGAGACCGCCCGGCCGATGCCGCGTGATCCGCCGGTGACGACGGCGACCCGCTCGGCCGCCGGAGGGGGAGTGGTGGTGGGAGCGGTGGTGGGTTGGTTCGTAGTCATGTCCTCCACGATGCGCGGCACCGGACGGCGGAACCAGGGGATGTCATCCCCTGTGTCGGTGACCAGGCCGGACGCAGAATGGCAGGCATGAGTTCTGCGAAATACACCGAGCTGGGGGCTTTCCTGCGTTCGCGGCGCGCACGCATCCGCCCGGCCGATGTCGGATTCGTCCAGGGGCCCCGACGCCGGGTGCCCGGGCTGCGCCGCGATGAGGTCGCCCAGCTCGCCGGCGCGTCGGTGGACTACTACAACGAACTCGAACGCGGCGCGGGATCCCAGCCCTCCGAGCAGATGATCGCCGCCCTTGCGAGGGCGCTGCGCCTGACCGCCGACGAGCGGGACTACCTCTACCACCTGGCGGACCGCCCGGTGCCCGCGCACGGCGGACCGGCCTCGCACGTCCACCCCGGCATGCTCGACCTGCTCGCCCGTCTGACGTCGACACCCGCACAGGTCATCACCGACCTGCACGTCACGCTGGTACAGAATCCGCTGGCGGTGGCGCTGCTCGGTGACCACTCAGGCCTCAGGGGAGCTCGGGCCAGCTTCGTCCACCGGTGGTTCACCGACCCCGCCGCCCGGCAGCTGTATCCCGAGGCCGACCATGCGGGCCAGTCCCGGGCCTTCGTCGCCGACCTGCGGGCGGCTGCCGCCAGACGCGATGCCAAAGACACCGAAGCAGGCTCGATGATCAGCTCGCTGCTTGGCGCCTCACCCGAATTCGCCGCCCTGTGGGCCGACCACGACGTGGCGTTCCGGCGCGACGACCGCAAACGCCTCAACCACCCCACACTGGGCCTGATCGAGGTCAACTGCCTCAACCTGTTCAGCGAGGACGGACGGCAGCGGCTGCTCTGGTTCACGCCCGCGGTCGGCACCGACAGCGCCGGTCTCCTCGACCTGCTCGCCGTCCTCGGGACCCAGGAAGTCACCGGACCGACAGGCTGAAAAAAGGGCAAGAAGATCTCTCTCCTTACCCTTCTCAACGTATAGCGCACCAGGGGGCTTGCGGCAAGGCCCGGGGGGTGGCGCAAAATCCTCGACCTAGGTCACTACCTGTTGCCCGGAGGCATCGCGATGATCGAGCAGTACGTGTGGGATCTCCAAGAAGCTGACGAGACACAGGTCGCGGTCGTCGGCGGCAAGGGCGCGCACCTGGGTGGCCTTTCGCGGATCGAAGGCATCCGTGTACCGACCGGCTTCTGCGTGACGACGGACGCCTTCCGGCGGATCATGGCGGAAGATCCTTCGATCGGCGATCAGCTCGATCAGCTGTCACGCCTGGACCGGGACGACCGGGAGGCGGTCCGCACGCTCAGCGCGCGGATTCGCCGGACCATCGAGACGGTCGCCGTTCCGGGCGACATCGCGGCGTCGATCACCCGCGCGCTGGCCAGGACCGGCGAGCAGGCCGCCTACGCCGTCCGGTCCAGCGCGACGGCGGAGGACCTTCCTACGGCCTCCTTCGCGGGCCAGCAGGACACCTACCTGAACATCGTGGGGCCGACGGCTGTCCTCGAGCACGTCAGCCGGTGCTGGGCCTCGCTGTTCACCGAGCGGGCCGTGACCTACCGCGAGAGGAACGGCATCGACCACCGTACGGTCCACATGGCCGTCGTCGTGCAGCAGATGGCCTTCCCGCAGGCATCCGGCATCCTCTTCACGGCCGACCCCGTCACGGGCAACCGGAAGGTCGCCACCGTGGACGCCGGTTTCGGCCTCGGCGAGGCGCTGGTCTCCGGCCTGGTGAACCCGGACGTCTTCAAGGTGCGGCACGGCGAAGTCGTCGCCAAGACGATCGCCGCCAAACAGCGTGCCGTGCACGCCCTGCCGACCGGCGGCACGCAGGAAGTGGCGATCGACTCACAGCGGCAGGAGCAGCCGGCGCTGACGGATGAGCAGGTCGTACGGCTCGTGCGTCTCGGACGGCGGATCGAAGCGCACTTCGGCCGCCCGCAGGACATCGAATGGTGCCTGGTCGACGACGACTTCCAGATCGTTCAGAGCAGGCCGATCACGACGCTGTTCCCCGTCCCCGAGATCGGCGACCAGGACAACCACGTCTACCTGTCCGTCGGTCATCAGCAGATGATGACCGACCCCATGAAGCCCCTCGGGATCTCCATGTGGCAGCTGACGGCCATGGCGCCGATGCTCGAGGCGGGCGGGAGGCTGTTCGTCGACGCCATCCAGCGCCTGGCCTCGCCCGCGAGCCGCACCGGCTTCCTGGACATGGTGGGGAGATCCGATCCGCTGATCAGGGATGCCCTGGAGACGATCCTCGACCGTGACGACTTCGTTCCCTCGCTCCCGGACGCGGGCCCCGGCGGGCCGCCGGTCCGCGCCGCTTCCGCACCGGTCGAGACCGATCCGGCCGTCGTCCCCGAGCTGATCGAGCGCAGCCGGACGTCCATCGCCGCCCTGGAGCGCGAGATCCGGACGAAGAGCGGACCGGCGCTGTTCGACTTCCTCCTCGAGGCCTTCGACGAGCACAAGCAAGTCCTCAGTGACCCGCTGAACATGCAGGCGATCATGGCGGGGATGGAGGCCACGTGGTGGCTCAACGACAAGCTGCGGGAGTGGCTCGGCGAGAAGAACGCGGCTGACACGCTCACTCTGTCCGCCCCCGGCAACATCACGTCGGAGATGGGCCTCGCGCTGCTCGACGTCGCGGACGTGATCCGCCCGCAGCCGGAGGTGGTGGCGTTCCTGCGGGGCGTCGATCACGTAGATGACACGACCTTCCTGGACGAGCTGGCGAAGGTCGAGGGCGGGACCGAGGCGCGCGATGCCGTCGAGGCCTACCTCGATCAGTACGGCATGCGCTGCGCGGGCGAGATCGACATCACGAGGCCGCGTTGGAGCGAGCGCCCCACCACGCTCGTACCCGCGATCCTCGACAACGTGCGGAACTTCGAGCCGGGTGCCGCCGAACGGCGCTTCGAGGAAGGCAGGCAGAAGGCGCGGAAGAAGGAACAGGACGTGCTGTCGCGCTTGCGGGAGCTGCCGGACGGTGAGGCGAAAGCCGAAGAGACCAAGCGGATGATCGACCGGGTCCGCACCTTCATCGGCTACCGCGAGTACCCGAAGTACGGCATCGTCAGCCGCTACTTCGTCTACAAGCAGGCCCTGTTGGCGGAGGCCGAACGCCTCGTGCAGGCCGACGTGCTTCCTGAGAAGGAGGACGTCTTCTACCTCACGTTCCAGGAGCTGCACGACATCGCGCGCTCGCACCAGGCGGATGACCGGCTCATCCAGGAGCGCAAGGACGCGTTCCGTTCGTACCAGGCGCTCACGCCGCCCCGGGTCCTCACATCGGACGGCGAGGCCGTCACCGGGGCGTACCGGCGCGACGACGTGCCGGCCGGGGCCCTGGTCGGCCTCCCGGTCTCCGCCGGGACCATCGAGGGCCGGGCCCGCGTCGTCCTCGACATGGCGGAGGCGGACCTCGAAGCGGGCGACATCCTGGTCACGACCTTCACGGACCCCAGCTGGTCGACGCTGTTCGTCGGCATCGCGGGCCTGGTGACGGAGGTGGGCGGCCTGATGACCCATGGCGCGGTGATCGCCAGGGAGTACGGCTTGCCGGCCGTCGTGGGCGTGGACCAGGCCACTCGTCTCATCCGGGACGGGCAGCGGATCCGTGTGCACGGAACCGACGGATACGTCGAGATTCTGCCTTGACCGAACACGCCGAGAAGTTCCTTCCGTAGCGTCCTGCCAGAGGTCGGTGCGGGGCTCTTCCCCGCCGGGCGCTTCTGGGTGACCATGTGGGGGCGGGCGACCGACTGCTGGGGTGGACGGACGGGAGGTTCTGCGTGCGAGTAGGACTGCTCACCCGGGAGTATCCGCCGGACGTCTATGGCGGAGCCGGAGTCCATGTCGAGTTCCTCGCAAGGGAGTTGGGGTCCCTCGTCGACGTCGACGTGCACTGCTGGGGAGATCAGGGGGCCGCCGAAGGACTCGTACGCCACCAGGCCTGGAGCGCCCTGGACGGCGCCAACGACGCGCTGCGGACCTTCTCCGTGGACCTGTCCATGGCGGCCGCTCTGGCGGGCTGCGACCTCGTCCACTCCCACACCTGGTACGCCAACCTCGCGGGCCACTTCGGCAAGCTCCTGCACGGCATCCCGCACGTCATGACCTCGCACTCCCTGGAGCCCCTGCGCCCCTGGAAGGCCGAGCAGCTGGGCGGTGGGTACGCCCTCTCCAGCTGGGCCGAGCGCACCGCCGTCGAGGCCGCCGACGCCGTGATCGCCGTATCGCGCGGCATGCGGGAAGACATCCTCGGCTGCTACCCCGCCATCGACCCGGCGAAAGTGCACGTCGTCCACAACGGCATCGACACCGGCCTGTACCGCCCCGACCCCGGCACGGACGTGCTTGAGCACCTGGGGATCGACCCCGAGCGGCCCTACGTCCTGTTCGTCGGACGCATCACCCGGCAGAAGGGTGTCCCCCATCTGCTGCGCGCGGCCAAGGAGTTGGACCCGGCCGCCCAGCTCGTGCTCTGCGCCGGAGCTCCCGACACCCCGCAGATCGACGCCGAGTTCCGCGTTCTCTTCGAGGAGCTGAGCCTGGCCCGCGGGGGAGTCCACTGGATCCCGGAGATGCTGCCCCGTCAGCAGATCGTCCAACTTCTCACTCACGCGCGGGTCTTCGTCTGCCCCTCCATCTACGAACCGCTCGGCATCGTCAACCTGGAGGCGATGGCCTGCGGCACCCCGGTCGTGGCGTCGAACGTCGGTGGCATCCCCGAGGTCGTCGCCGACAAGAGCACAGGGCTCCTCGTCCCGTACGAGGAGAAGGAGCCGACGGCCTTCGAGGCGCGGCTCGCGCAGGCCCTGAACGAACTGGTCGCCGATCCGGGCGCCGCGTCCCGGATGGGCGCCGCCGGACGGGACCGCGCGGTCAGGGAGTTCGGCTGGGACGCGGTCGCGCGACGCACGACCGACGTGTACGAGGAGTTACTCGAGTCCAAGTGATCCCAGTTAAGGGGGCGGCGCGATGCGCGGTGGACCTTCGGTGCTCGGAATCGTCCTGGCGGGCGGTGAGGGGAAGCGCCTGCAGCCCCTCACGGCCGACCGGGCCAAACCAGCGGTCACGTTCGGCGGCACGTACCGCCTCGTCGACTTCGTGCTCTCCAATCTCGTCAACGGCGACATCCTGCGGATCTGCGTACTGACCCAGTACAAGTCGCACTCCCTCGACCGGCACGTCACCACCACCTGGCGGATGTCCAGCCTCCTCGGCAACTACGTCACCCCGGTCCCGGCACAGCAACGCCTGGGCCCGCGCTGGTACTTGGGCAGCGCGGACGCCATCCTGCAGTCGCTCAACCTCGTCCACGACGAACAGCCCGACTACATCGCGGTGTTCGGCGCCGACCACGTCTACCGCATGGATCCCCGGCAGATGCTCAACCAGCACTTCGAGAGCGGCGCGGGGGTGACGGTCGCGGGGATCCGCGTGCCGCGTTCGGAGGCTTCGTCCTTCGGGATCATCACGCCCGCCCGGGACGGCACACGCGTCGAGGGCTTCCTGGAGAAGCCCACCGACCCGCCGGGACTGCCCGGATCGCCGCACGAGGTGTTCGCCTCCATGGGCAACTACGTCTTCACGACGAAGACCCTCGTCGACGCGATCCAGCAGGACGCCGAGGACGACAACTCCAAGCACGACATGGGCGGTTCGATCCTGCCCATGCTCACCGAGCGCGGCCTGGCCCAGGTGTACGACTTCGACGACAATCACGTGCCGGGCGAGACCGCGCGCGATCACGGCTACTGGCGTGACGTCGGCACGCTCGACGCGTACTACGAAGCGCACATGGACCTGATCTCCGACCAGCCGGTCTTCAACCTGGATAACCGGCGCTGGCCCATCTACACCCACCCGGGGGGCTTACCGCCCGCCAAGTTCTGCGCGGCCGGTATCGCGAGCGAGTCCATCGTCAGCCCGGGGTGTGTCATCCGGGGGCAGGTCACGCGCTCCGTGCTCTCGCCGGGTGTGACGATCGAGGACGGTGCGGTCGTGCAGGGCTCTGTGCTGCACGACAACGTCCGCGTGGGCAGGGGAGCGGTGGTGCGGGGGGCCGTACTCGACAAGAACGTGGACGTCCCGCCCGGGGCGACGATCGGGGTCAACCCTGAGCGGGACGAAGAGCTCTACACGGTGTCGAAGGGGGGTGTGATCGCGCTGGGCAAGGGACAGGTCGTCCCTTTGTAGCTTCAGGTCGTACCTCTGTAGCCCCTAGAGGACCCTGCGTCTGCGGCCGAGCCACGTCTGCGCGATCACGACCAATGCCAGGAAGGCGCCGCTGACGACCTGTTGGTAGGCGGAGTCGAGCGAGCCGATCTGGTTGATGACGTTCTGGATGACCTTCAGGAGCAGTACGCCGACGAGTGATCCGCTGATGAACCCGAACCCGCCGGTCAGCAGCGTGCCTCCGATGACGACCGCGGAGATCGCCTCAAGCTCCATGCCCGATCCGAGGATGGTGACGCCCGAGACGAGCCAGGCCGCGTTGAGCGCGCCCGCGAGGCCCGCACAGAGGCCGGAGAGCATGTACACGGTGACCTTGGTGCGGGCCACCGGGGCGCCCATGAGGGCCGCCGCGTCCTCGTTGCCGCCGACCGCGTACACGTACTGGCCGAAACGGCTGCGGCGCAGGACCACGGCACCCACGACGAAGAGGGCGAGCGTGATCCAGACCGGGGCTCCGATGCCCAGGATCTTCCCCTGGCCGAGGGTCGCGAAGAACGAGTCCTTGTCGACCAGGTAGGTCTTGGAGCCCTCGTCGGTGATGGACAGGAGGATGCCGCGTGCGCCCAGCATCGCGGCAAGCGTCACGATGAAGGGGGCCAGGCGGGAGCGGGCGATCAGGAGGCCGTTGACGAGGCCGATGAGTCCGCAGACGGCCAGGGGCAGGAGCAGCGCGACCGCCGTCCCGTACTGCGAGCCCCAGGCCGCGAGTACGCCGCCGAGCGCGAAGAGCGAGCCGACCGAGAGGTCGATGCCACCCGTGACGATCACGAACGTCATGCCGAGGGCGACGACCGCGAGGAAGGCGGAAGATACCGCCATGTTCTCCAGGTTGTCGCCGGTCAGGAACGTGTCGAAGCTGAGCGATGCCGCGATGACGGCGACCACCAGGGTGACCAGGGCGCCGTGCTGCTGGGCGAGTGCGCTGAGGCGGTCGGAGCGGCTCGCGCCGGTCTCCTCGTCCTCCGGCTTCTTCATGGGCTTGGCCTCGGATAGGACGGTGCCGGTCACCGCTTGCCCCTCTCCCGTGCCGCGTAGACGGCGAGAATGATCACTACGGCCTGGGCGATCTGTGTCCAGGAGGGCGGCAGATCGTGCTTGATGAGCGTGGCGGTGAGCAACTGGATCAGTACGGCGCCCGCGACGGTGCCGCCGATCCGTACGCGCCCGCCGCTGAGCGGTGTGCCGCCGACCACGACAGCCGTGATCGCGGACAGTTCCATGAGGTTGCCGAGCGAGGTGGGATCGCTGGCGGTGAGGCGGGCCGTCGCCAGGACGCCCGCGATGGCGGCGAGGGCTCCGGAGCAGACGTACACGAGGATCAGGACGCGTCGTACGGGGAGGCCCGCGAGGCGGGCCGCCGGGCGGCTGTCGCCGATGGCGAGCAGCTGGCGTCCGAACGTGGTGCGTCGGACGACGAAGGCCACGATGAGTGCGAGGGCCGCGGCGATCAGGACGAGGTAGGGGATGCCGAGGACGTCGCCCGAGCCGAGCGACGCCATGGTCGGGTCGCGTACGTCCTTGAGCTGGGGCAGTAGGACGAGGGCGAGGCCTCGGCCCGCGACCATCAGCGCGAGGGTGGCGACGATGGGTTGGACGCCGATGAACGCGATGAGGGAGCCGCTGGCGAGGCCGATGGCCGCGCCGCCGATGATCGCGACGATGAGGGCGATCCATGTCCCGTAGCCCAGGTAGAGGGAGAGGAGGGACGTGGAGAGCGCCATGACGGAGCCGACGGAGAGGTCCACGCCCTCGCTGCCGATGGCCAGGGCCATGCCGAGCGCGACGATGAGGACCGGGGCTACCTGGACCGCCTGGGTGCGGAAGTTCTCGGCGGAGAGGAAGTGCGGCGTGAGGGCGATGTTGAGGATCAGGAGGACGGCTACGCCTAGGTAGACGCCGTAGTTCTGGAGGTATCGGAGGACGCGCTCGCGGTCGGCGGGGGCTTTGCCTCCCAGGGCTAGGTCAGTCATGGGAACTCCGGGGTGGGCGGGTGCGAGCCCGGGTGCGGGTGCGCCGTTGGCTGTCTGTGGGGGCGGGGCCGCGCCGGTATGTCCGTCCTCGCCATCCGCTTGTGGGCGCTCTTCTGCTTCGGTTCCGGAGCGATGCGAACCGTGCTCCGGGCGGAAATACCGGCACGTCCCCTCCGGTCGGAACGGCGGCCTCGGGTGCGGTGGGGGCTAGTCACCGGGGCTCCCGGTGGCTGCTATCGCTCGCATGAGGGCGTCTTCTGTGACCTGGGAACCGGTGAGTTCCTCTATCACCGTGCCGTCCTTGAGGACCACTACCCGGTCCGAGCCCTCGATCAGTTCCTCCATGTCGGAGGAGATGAGGAGGACTGCGAGGCCGTCGTTTGCCAGCTCGTCGATCAGTTTTTGGACTTCCGCCTTCGCGCCGATGTCTATGCCTCGGGTGGGCTCGTCGAGGAGGAGGACCTTGGGGTTCATCGCCAGCCAGCGGGCCAGGAGGACCTTTTGCTGGTTTCCGCCCGACAGTTCGCCGACCTTCTGGTGGGGGCCCGAGGCCTTGATGCGCAGGCGCTTCATGAAGGTGTCGACGATTTTGTCGATCGCTGTCTCGTTCACCAGGCCGAAGCGCGAGAGACCCGGGAGCGCGGCGAGTGCGATGTTCTCGCGGACCGAGAGGCCGGGGACGATTCCCTCGGCCTTGCGGTCCTCGGGGAGGAGGCTGATACCGGCGCGGATGGCCGCCGGGGGTGAGCCGGTGCGGACCGGGGTTCCGGCTATCAGTACGTTGCCCGAGTCGGTCGGGAGCGCGCCCGCGATTGCCTTCGCCGTCTCGCTGCGGCCCGATCCGAGCAGACCGCCGAGGCCCACCACCTCGCCGGGGCGGATCTCGACGGAGACTCCGTGCAAGTGGTGGCGCATCGTCAGGTTGGATGCCTGGAGGATGGGTTGGGTCTCTGGGTCGTGGTCTCCTGAGAACTTGGTGACGCCCTCCTCTTGGACCTCCCCGACCTCTCGGCCCAGCATCAGGGATACGAGGCGGAGGCGGTCTAGTTCCGCGATCGGTCCTGTGTGCACCAGTTTGCCGTCGCGCAGGACGGTGACCGCGTCGCACACCTCGTAGAGCTCCTCCAGGCGGTGACTGACGTAGATCACCGCGATCCCGCGGTCCCGCAGCATGCGGATCACGCCGAACAGGGTCTGGACCTCGCGGGGTTCGAGTGACGACGTCGGCTCGTCCATGATGACGACTTGCGCGTCGACCGAGACCGCTCGGGCCAGGGCCACCATCTGCTGTGCGCCCACGCCGAGTTCGCGCAGCGGGCGGCGCACGTCCACGCGTACGCCGAGCCGCTGCAGGGCCTCGTCCGCCTCGCGGTGCATGCGGCGGAAGTCGATGAGGCCGAGCCGGCCGCGTGGCTCGCGGCCGAGGAAGAGATTGCGGGCCACGCTCATCAGGGGGACGAGGTTGACCTCCTGGTAGATCGTGGAGATGCCCGCGTGCTGAGCGTCGAGAGGGGTGGCGAAGGAGACTTGTTTGTCCTTGTACGTCAGCTCGCCCGCGTCCGGTGCGTACACGCCCGTCAGGACTTTGATCAGCGTGGACTTGCCCGCGCCGTTCTCGCCTATCAGGGCGTGCACCTCACCGGCGCGCGCGGTGAAGTCGACCCCGTCCAGGGCGCGTACGCCCGGGAACGTCTTGCTGAGGTGGGTGACCGCGAGGACGTCGGACATCTCAGAACGCCTTGCCGAGGTCCGCCTTGGCGTTGTCCTTCGTGTACGCGCTGTCCTTGATGACGATGTCCTGCGAGACCTTCGTGCCCTTGGTGAAGGTGTCCAGGGTCTGGAAGGCGAGCGGACCGAAGCGCGGGTTCGACTCGATGACGCCGTCGATCCAGCCGTCGACGATGCCCTGCACGGCGTTGCGCGTGCCGTCGACCGTCACGATCTTCACGTCGCCGGCCTTCTTGCCCGCGCCCTTGAGGGCGTTGACGGCGCCGAGGCCCATCTCGTCGTTCTCGGCGTAGATGCCGTTGATGTCCGGCTTGGACTGGATGAGCTGCTCGGTGACCTGCTGGCCCTTCTCGCGGGCGAACTCGCCCGTCTGCTTGAAGACGACCTTCAGATCGGGGGCCTTCTCCTTGATGCGGTCCTGGAAGCCCTTGGTGCGCTCGGTGGTGACGTTGTTGCCCGCCGCGCCGAGCAGGATCGCGACCTCGCCCTTGCCGCCCGTCGACTTGATCATCTGGTCGGCCGCGCGCTTGCCCTGCTCGACGAAGTCGGAGCCGATGAAGCTCACGTAGTCCTTGCAGGCCTCGGCGTTGATCTTGCGGTCGACGGTGACGATCGGGATGTGCTTGGCGGAGGCCGCGCGGAGCACCGGCTCCCAGCCGTCGGAGTTCAGGGGTGCGATGACCAGGAGGTCGGCGCCCTTGGCGATGAGGTCCTGGACGTCGCTGATCTGCTTGGAGAACTGCGACTGGGCGTTGGCGGTGAGCAGCTTGACGCCGCGCTTCTTCGCCTCGGCCTTGATGGACGCCGTCTCCGCGATGCGGAAGGGGTTGGCCTCCTTCTCCGACTGGGAGAAGCCGACGGTGGCGGACTTGAGGTCGAGCTTCTTGCCGCCGTAGGCGTCTATCGCGCAGGTCTCGCCGCTGCCCGCGCTCGGTTCCGAGACGACCTGGCCCGAATCGCCCTTGTCCTGCGCGGTGGATCCCTTGTCGTCGTCCTCGGACTTGGCGCATCCGGTGGCGAGCGCGAGGCTCGCGGCGAGACCGGCGGCAAGGAGAGTCCTGGCTGAGATGCGGCTAAGGCGTGTGGTCGGCTTCATGGAGTCCCCAAAACGGCACGGCCCCGGCGCGGAGAGCGCTCACGGGAGGATCGGCAACTACGGTCAACTCGGCGGTACGGGGAGCTTTTTACATCGTTGAAAGGACGCTGTAAACCCTCCGCGCAAGGGGAGCCCCCTGGTGACTCAGCGTCGGCCCAGTGTGCTTTCGCGCTCCACCAGGCGGAATTCAGCGGCCAGTTCGCGCCCTTCGGGCTCCGCGCCGCCCTCCAGGCTCCGCAGCAGCGAGGCCACCGCAAGGCGGGCGATGGCCTGCTTGTCCGGCGAGACCGTGGTCAGCGTGACCGCTCCGAACTGCCCCTCCGCGATGTCGTCGAAGCCGACCACCGCCACATCCCACGGCACGCGCAGACCGCGTTCGTGGAGTACGCGCATGGCCCCGATCGCCACCAGGTCGTTGTACGCGAACACCGCGTCGGGCCGCACCCCCGCGTCCAGCATCCGCGCCATCGCCTTCGCACCGTCCCAGCGGTTCCAGCCGCCTACCGGTCCCACCAGGCTTTCCGGCGCGGCAAGGCCCGCCTGCGTCAACTCTTCCCGCCAGCCCTGGAGTCGCAGGTTCGCCGGCTGGTTCGCGGAGTCCGTCCGTGCGCCGAGATAGGCGATGCGGGTGCGGCCCCGGCTGATGAGATGACGTACCGCCGTGTGCGCCGCCGCCACGTTGTCGATCGCGATGTGGTCGTACGGCAGGGCGTACTGGCGCTCGCCGAGCAGCACGAGCGGAACGTCGTCCTCGCGGCCGAGGAGGTCGTCCGACTCCAGCTCAAGGGGGCTCAGGATCAGGCCGTCGATCACCCGGGCGCGAAACCCCTGGCTGACCAGGACCTCCTGCTCGCGTTCGCCACGGGTGTGGTCGAGCAGGACCGTGAAATCGTGCTCGGCCGCTGCGTCGATGACCGCGCCCGCCAACTCGGCGAAGTAGGGGTTTCCCAGCTCGGGAACGGCGAGCGCGATGATTCCCGTACGGCCTTTTCGCAGGTGACGTGCCGTCAAGTTGGGGCGGTAGCCGAGCTCGTCGATCGCCTCCTGTACACGCGCCCGCATCGCCGGGGTGACGTGCTGATATTTGTTCACCACGTTCGAGACGGTCTTGATGGAGACGCCCGCGCGCTCTGCGACGTCTTTGAGGCTAACCCGCACGTGCAGCTCCCTGCGTCGAGATGCACCCCTGTCCCGGGGTGTTTGTCATGGCCCTGGACAGCGCGCCGGAGGGCGTGCTGTCATTCCAACTGCCGTTCCTTCCAACGTTGTACAGATTCGTTGTACAGACTGCGGCGGCGAGCCGCCACCCCCTTCCACAGCCTTCAAGCACCGCTTCAAGCAATGGAGGATCCGTGCGCCCCACCCGACACAGACGAGTCAGGCAGCGACTGATACTGCTGCTCACCGTTGCCCTCGCCTTCGCCGGACTCACAGCCGTACCGGCCGCGACAGCAGCGGACGAACCCCCCGAAGTACACGGCCTGAAGGGCGAGTACTACACCCAGTCAGCCCCCGGCGCCTTCGACTTCCACGAGCTCAAGGCCACCGGTTTCGACCAGCGGATCGACTTCGACAACCTTGACCCGCGCCTGGCCTTCGCCACCGGCAAGGCCGACGACGCCACCGTCCGCTGGACCGGCAAGGTCGTCCCGGAGAAGACCGGTGCCCACACCTTCTCCATGATCGGCGACAACGGCTTCCGGCTCTGGGTCGACGGCAAGCTGACCATCGACCACTGGGTCGACGACTGGGACAAGGAACAGACCGCGAAGCCGGTCGAGTTGGAGGCCGGAAAGGCCTACGACATCAAGGTCGAGTACTTCGAGCACTACGGCGGCTCCAACCTCCACCTGCGCTGGACCGAGCCCGGCGGCAGCAAGGTGGCGATCCCGCAGTCCGCCTTCCGCCTCCCCGACGGCTTCGACTACGACGGCGCCACGGCCGCCACGGTCCTCAAGGACGGCCGCACGCTCAAGCTCGACTTCGCCCAGAAGCTCGCGGCGCCCCCGAACGGCCTCGCGGACCACATCGAGGCGGTCATCGGCGGAGCCAAGTGGCCCATCGGCGCGGTCAAGGCCGACCCCAAGGACCCGCGCGCCCTCCTCGTGGCCCTCAAGGAGCCCGTGGTCGGCAACAAGAAGGGCAACGCGAAGGGCACCGCCGACCTGCGCTACGACGGCAAGGGCGGCCTGAACGGCGCAGACGGCAAGGCTGTCGCCCAGTTCTGGAGCAGCGGCCCCAACCACTCCGAGCACCAGCTGCGCACCAAGTTCGCAGACGATGTGAGCCCGGACAACGCGCTGCCCGAGTACCCGCGCCCCCAGCTGACCCGTGACGCCTGGCGCAACCTCAACGGCTCCTGGCAGTTCGCGTCGGCCAAGGCAGGCGAGAAGCCCCCGGTCGGCAAGAAGCTCGCCGAGAAGATCCTCGTCCCCTACCCGGTGGAGTCCCAGCTCTCCGGTGTGGAACGGCACGAGGACCGCATGTGGTACCGCAGGACCTTCACCGTCCCGCAGGGCTGGAAGGTCGGTGACGGCAAGCGCCTCAAGCTCAACTTCGGCGCGGTCGACTGGCAGTCCGAGGTGTTCGTCAACGGCAAGAAGGTCACCGAGCACAAGGGCGGCTACGACAAGTTCAGCGTCGACATCACGGACGCCCTGAAGCCGGGCAAGACCCAGGAACTGATCGTCGGCGTCTACGACCCGACCGATGGCAAGGACGGCGAGAACCCGCCCGTCGGCAAGCAGCGCCTGGACCCCAGCGGCATCTGGTACACCCCGTCGTCCGGCATCTGGCAGACGGTGTGGATGGAGCCGGTCGCGGCGGACCACGCCGACTCTCTCAAGATCACGCCCGACGTGGCCACCAAGCAGGTCACCGTCGAGCCGAAGGGCGTGCGCAACGGAGTGCCGGTCAAGGCAGTCGCGTACGCGGGAAAGAAGAAGGTCGCGGAGGAGAGCGGACGCACGGGCACACCGCTCAAGCTGAAGATCGCCAAGCCGCACCTCTGGTCGCCCGACGACCCCTTCCTCTACGACCTGAAGGTGACCGTCGGCCGCGACCAGGTCAAGAGCTACTTCGGGATGCGCTCCATCTCCGTGGAGAAGGTCAACGGCACCCCGCGCACGATGCTCAACGGCAAGCCCCAGTTCCTGATGGCCACGCTCGACCAGGGCTTCTGGCCGGACGGGCTGCACACGGCGCCGACCGATGAGGCTCTGGCGTACGACCTCAAGATGCACAAGGAGATGGGCTTCAACTCCGTCCGCAAGCACATCAAGGTGGAGCCGGACCGCTGGTTCTACTGGGCGGACAAGCTGGGCCTGATGGTGTGGCAGGACATGCCTTCGATGGATGCGGGCCGTAACCCGAGCACGGCGGCCCGCGCCCAGTACGAGTCCGAGATGAAGCAGATGATCGACGAGCACACGAACCACCCGTCGATCGTCATGTGGGTCACCTTCAACGAGGGCTGGGGCCAGTACGACGAGGGCCGCATCGCCACCCAGGCCAAGGCCTGGGACCCGACCCGCCTGGTCAACGGCATGTCGGGCCTCAACCTCGGGCGCGACGGCGGCACCGGCGACCTCATGGACGAGCACGGCTACCCGAGCCCGGCCCTGCCGCCCAAGCCCGACGGCGTGAGGGCGCAGATCAACGGCGAGTACGGCGGTCTCGGACTCGCGGTGCCCGGCCACGCCTGGTCCGTGCAGCAGAGCTACGTCGACGTGGACCCGGCGACGTACACGGACGACTACCTCACCAAGCTCGACGAGGTGCACAAGCTCGCCTGCAAGGGAGGCAACGGCGCCGTCTACACCCAGATCTCGGATGTGGAGGGCGAGTTGAACGGTCTGCTCACCTACGACCGCAGGGTCGTCAAGCCCGACGTGAAGCGGCTCAAGGCAGCACATGAAGCCTTGATCAGCGACGCGTCGCGGCCGGACCCGGCGGGGTGCTCGGGTTCCTGACCCGGGTACGTGGCGCTCCGGACCGGTCGGCGGTCCGGAGCGCTTGTCCGTGGACTTCCGCGGATGCTTATTCCGTGGACGTGGGCCCCTTCGATTGACACGATCAGCCTGTGATCATCGAGAACGAGTGGGCAGGGGCCGCGGCCCGCAACAACGCCGAGTGGTGCGACGCGGTCTGTCGCGCGCACGGCGTGTCGGGGGAGTTCGGGGCCAAGGTGTGGAGCAGCGCGCGACGGACACCGCCGCTGTATCCGGACGCCGTCTCCCTCACCCCCGAGGCTTCGGCGGCCGAACTGGTGGCGCGGATCGACACGGCGTCACCGGGCTGTTCGGTCAAGGACAGCTTCGCCTGCCTCGATCTGGAGCCGAGGGGCTTCGAGGTGCTCTTCGACGCGCAGTGGATCCACCGCCCTGCGGGTGCGGCTCCCGTGGGCCCGCCCGGCGTCACGCCCGTCGTCGGCTGGGAGCCGCTCAAGAGCGCCGATTCGCTGCCCGCCTGGGAGACCGCGTGGAACGACGGCGAGCAAGGTGACGGTCTGTTCCGGCCCGAGTTGCTCGCGGGGGACACGACGTTCCTGGCCGGAACCTCCGTCGACGGCACGATCGTCGCGGGCGCCGTCGCGAGCCGTAGTCATTCGGTGGTCGGCATCTCCAACCTGTTCGCGGTGGGCGACATGCCGGGCGCGGAGGAGGCGGCCTGGGCCGGTTGCCTGACGGAGGTCGCCAGGCTCTGGCCCGACCTGCCCGTGGTCGGATACGAGAGCGGCGAGAGCCTCGACGCGGCAGTCAGCCAGGGGTTCACCCCGGTCGGACCGCTGCGGATCTGGCTGCACACCGCCTGAGAGCCGTAGCCGCCTCCTCTCCCTCTCTCCCACCCCTTGACGCATGCGACGCGACCACCGAAGAATGATCGCGTTCCGCGCTTTGACAACGTTGTCCAAGGAGGCGTTCCCACCCATGAGATGGACTCGACGGCTACGCGGTACGGGTGTGGCGGTGGCTGCGGCCGCGCTCCTCGGTGGCGCACTCGCCATACCGGCGGCGCAGGCAGCCCCGGCGCGGGACGGTCAACTGACCGATCTGGTCAACCCGTTCATCGGGACCGAGAACGAGGGGAACACCTACCCCGGCGCGGCTGTGCCCTTCGGCATGGTCCAGTTCTCGCCCGATACCGGGCACAACACCGGTTACGACCACTCCGACACTCATATCCGCGGCTTCTCGACCGTCCATCTCTCGGGCGTGGGCTGCGGGTTGGGCGGCGATCTGCCGGTGCTTCCCACCACGGGTGACGTCAAGGAGACGGACTACGCCAAGTACGCGGCGGAGTTCAGTCACGACGACGAGAAGGCGAGCCCCGGTGCGTACAAGGTGGGTCTCAAGTCCGGCATCGACGCCGAACTGACCGCCACCGAGCGCACCGGCGTGCAGCGCTACACCTTCCCCGCCACCGACAAGGCCAACGTCCTTCTCAACGCGGGCCAGTCGCTGCACAAGACGGGCAGCACCAAGGTCGAGATCCTCGACAGCCGCACGGTCCGCACGGCGATCACCGGCAGCGGCTTCTGCCAGGACACCAAGCCGTACACGGTCTACACGATCACCCGCTTCGACCGGCCCTTCACCACGTCGGGCACCTGGAAGGGCGACACCGTCACCGCGGGCTCCAAGAAGTCGTCGGCGGGCGAGGAGCGCAACGGCGCGTACGTCCGGTTCGACACCTCCAAGGACCGCACCGTCGAGGCGACCACCGCGCTCTCGTACGTCGACGCCAAGGGCGCCGCGCTCAACCTCCGGACGGAGGGCGGGCGTTCGTACGACCGTGTGGAGAAGGCGGCCCAGCGCGCGTGGGAGGACCGGCTCGACGACGTGAAGGCGCAGGGCGGCAGCGAGACCGTGCGCCGCACCTTCTACTCGTCCCTCTACCGTTCCTTCCTCGCGCCGAACATCGGCAGCGACGTCGACGGCCGGTACACGGGATGGGATCAGAAAACCCACCGGGCCAAGGGCTTCACGTACTACCAGAACTGGTCGCTGTGGGACACGTACCGCACCCAGGCGCAGCTTCTCTCCCTGCTCGCACCGCACGAGTCCCGTGACATGGCGCTCTCCGTCCTGAAGATCGACGAGGAGAGCGGCTGGCTGCCCAAGTGGGGCTACGGCACGGTCGAGACGAACATCATGACGGGCGACCCGGTCACGCCGTTCCTCACCAACGCCTATCAGCAGGGTCTGCTCAAGGGGCACGAGGAGGAGGCGTACCGCGCGCTGAAGAAGAACGCGGACGGCGTCCCGCCCACCGACTCGGCGCCCGTGGGCCGCGAGGCGAACAAGGAGTACCTGAGCGACGGTTTCGCGCCGTACATCAAGGGCCGCCCGCACGCCAAGCCCGGTGACTCCGACTACGACCACGGCGCTTCCGCCACCCTGGAGTACGCCCTCTCGGACGCGATGCTCGGCCAGATGGCCGGAGAGCTCGGGCATAAGGCCGACGCCAAGCGGTACACGGACCGTGCGCAGAACTACCGGAAGATCTTCGATGCCTCGACCGGGTTCTTCCGTGCGCGGGACGCGGAGGGGGCCTTCACCGGACCCGCCGACCCGGCCAAGAGCGAGGGCTTCCACGAGGGCACGTCCTGGCAGTATCAGTGGCTCGTCCCGCAGGACCTGCCCGGCATGGTCGACCTCATCGGCGGCAAGCAGGCCACCAACGACCGCCTCGACTCCTTCTTCGCCTACGAGGAGCTCCTGAAGGACCCGGCCAAGACCGCGCGCGAGGTGTGGGTCAACGGTCCTTACGACTACTACAACGCGGACAAGTACAACCCGCAGAACGAGCCCGACCTCATCGCCCCGTACACGTACCTGTCGACGGGCCAGCCGTGGAAGACCACCGACGTGGTGCACGCCGCGCTCACGCTCTTCACGGACACCCCGACCGGCATGACCGGGAACGACGACCTCGGCACCATGTCCGCATGGAACGTGCTGTCCTCGATCGGCGTCTTCCCGGTCCAGCCCGGCACGGACACGTGGGGCCTGTCGACGCCCGTCTTCGAGCGCGTCGATCTGACTCTCGACCGCCGCTACTACCCGAAGGGGCGCCTCACGGTGAAGGCGCAGGGCACATCGGACACCGCCCGGTACATCCAGTCGGCGCGCGCGGACGGCGCCGACTACGGCAAGACGTACCTGACGACCGAGGACATCCGCGACACCCGCGAGCTCTCCTTCACGGTGGGCGACAAGCCCTCCAAGTGGGGTACGTCGACGAGCGCGGCCCCGCCCGCTCTGAAGTGACGGCTGACGTGACGACTGAAGTGGCTGCTGAAGTGACTTAAGGCATACGCCACTTGCGCACCACCAGGCCCGCCTCTCCCAGAGAGGCGGGCCTTAACCTGTTGTTAACTGTGCGTAGCTTGATCGTACTTGACCGTAGTCGCGCAACGGCGCTTGACTGCTCCTTCACGTCAGTCATCCCCCGCATCGTCCTCGACGCGAGAGCAGTCCGTTGAATACTCCGACCGCTGAGCCCTCCGACCTGCTCGCACCTCTCGACCTCGCCTTCTGGAACCTCGAGTCCGCGGAACACCCCATGCATCTGGGGGCACTCGGTGTCTTCGACGCGGACTCGCCGGGTGCGGCCGAGCACGCCGCGCAGCTCCTCGCCTCACGTGCGGCGGCCGTGCCCGGACTGCGACTGCGGATCCGTTCGATCCTGCTGCCGGTCGGAGCGGCCGTCCGGACGCCCGCGCCCGCCTTCGACCCGCTGCACCACGTCCGTCTCGCCGAGCCGGTGCGGGACTTCCACGACGCGGCCGGCGTGCTCATGCAGTGCCCCCTGGAGCGCGAAAGGCCGCCGTGGGAGGCGCACGTCCTGCCGGGCCGTGACGGCACCTCCTTCGCCGTCCTCTTCAAGTTCCACCACGCCCTCGCGGACGGCCTTCGCGCTCTGATGCTCGCCGCGGCGATCATGGACCCCGTGGAGCTGCCCGCCCCGCGTCCGGCGCCCGTGGAGCCCGAGGCCTCCCGCTGGTCCTGGCTGCCCGACCCGCGCAAACTCCCCGGTCTGGTCCGCGACACCGTCGCCGATGTGGGGCAGGCCCTGGACATCGGCTCGGCCGTCGCCCGCGCGACCCTGGGCGCACGGTCGTCGGCCGCCCTCACGTCACAGGCCACCGGCACGCGGCGCACCGCGGGGGTGCTGCTCGACCTGGACGACGTGCACCGCGTGCGCAAGACCGTGGGCGGCACCGTCAACGACGTACTGATCGCCGTGGTCGCCGGAGCCCTGCGGCGCTGGCTCGACGAGCGGGGCGACGGCAGCGAGGGCGTGGAGCCGCGCGCCCTGGTCCCGGTCTCCCGGCGCAGGCCGCGCGGCGCGCAGCCGCCGGGCAACCGGCTCTCCGGGTATCTGGTCCGGCTGCCCGTCGGCGACCCGGACCCGGTCTCGCGGCTGCGGGCGGTGCGGGCGGCCATGGACCGCAACAAGGACGCGGGCCCGAACCGGGGCGCGGGCGCGGTCGCCCTGCTCGCCGATCATGTGCCGCCGCTCGGCCACCGCATCGGCGGTCCCGTCGTCGCGCAGGCCGCCAGGCTGCTCTTCGACATCCTGGTCACCAGCGTCCCGCTGCCCAGCCTCGGCCTGAAACTCGGCGGCTGCCCGCTCGCCGCCGTGTACCCCTTCGCGCCGCTCGCCCAGGGGCAGGCACTCGCCGTCGCGGTGTCGACGTACCGGGGCCGGGTGCACTTCGGTCTGGTCGCGGACGCGGTGGCCGTGCCCGACCTGGATGTCCTCGCGCACAGCGTCCGTGAGGAGCTCGCGGGGCTCGTCGAGGCGTGCGTAGAGCGTCCGAGTTTGGTAGAGGGGTCCCTCGCTACGTAAAGTTCTCTTCTTTGGAGCTTCCGCGGTCCCCCAGACGAGCCGCGGCATGAGTGACGCGAGGACAGCGGCGATGACGGTGACAGAGGACAGCCTGGAGGCTGCCGGTTCGGCGGAAGAGGCCGTCGAATTCGGCCCCGGCATCGACCCCGACCGGCTCGCCGTCTGCCTCAGCGTGCTCGACGAGCTCGACGAGCTGGACGTCGACCACCCCGACGCGATCGCGGTGCGCCGCGCCACTGCCGGGATCTACCGGACCGTGAAGCAGCGCCGCCGCCAGGACCGCCGGGCCGCCAAGACCGCGCACGACAAGGCCGTCACCGAGGCCACCGCCACCGGCTCCGCCGAGCGGATCGACGACGAGACCGAGGGTCTGCTGCCGTCCTCGCAGACCGAGGAGGGCCGGATCGCGGGGATACTCCAGCGCCCGCGCTCCTGCTACACCTGCAAGACCCGGTTCGTGGAAGTCGACTACTTCTACCACCAGCTGTGTCAGGACTGCGCCCGCCTGAACCGGTCCAAGCGCGACGCCCGCACCGACCTCACCGGCAAGCGCGCGCTGCTCACCGGCGGCCGCGCCAAGATCGGCATGTACATCGCCCTTCGCCTCCTTCGTGACGGCGCTCACACCACCATCACGACGCGCTTCCCCAAGGACGCCATCCGCCGCTTCAAGGCGATGGACGACTCGGCGGACTGGCTGCACCGCCTGGAGGTCGTCGGCATCGACCTGCGCGACCCGGCCCAGTCCGTCGCGCTCGCCGAGCGGGTCGCAGCGGCGGGACCGCTCGACATCCTGATCAACAACGCGACGCAGACCGTGCGCCGCCTGCCCTCCGCGTACGCCGCCCTGGTCGACGGCGAGGGCGCGCCGCTGCCCGCCGGGGAGCTGCCCGCCCACTCCGTCATCGGCGCCTTCAATTCCGGCGCGGTCGACGGCCTGGCCGCGCTGCCCCTGGGCACCAGCGGCCTGGAGGCGCAGCAGGTCGCCGACCTCGCCCTCGTCGCGGGCAACGCCAGCATCGCCCGGCACCTCGACGGCACCGCCATCGACGCGGGCGGCCTGGTCCCTGACGTCGTCGACAGCAACACCTGGGTGCAGACCATTGAGCAGATCTCCCCCGTGGAGCTCCTCGAGACCCAGCTGTGCAACTACACCTCGCCGTTCATCCTGATCAGCGCGCTGCGTCCGGCGATGGCCGACGCCGCGGGCAAGGCGTCGAGCGGCCGCTCCTACGTCGTCAACGTCTCCGCGATGGAGGGCGTCTTCGGCCGCGGTTACAAGGGCGCGGGTCACCCGAACACGAACGCCGCCAAGGCCGCGATGAACATGGTGACGCGGACCAGCGCCCAGGAGATGTTCCAGAGCGACGGCATCCTCATGACCTCGATCGACACCGGCTGGATCACCGACGAGCGCCCGCACTACGACAAGCTGCGCCTGGCCGACGAGGGCTTCCACGCCCCGCTCGACCTGATCGACGGCGCGGCACGGGTCTACGACCCGGTCGTGCGGGGCGAGGCGGGCGAGGACCTGTTCGGTGTCTTCCTCAAGGACTACGCGCCCGGCAAGTGGTAGGGGAGGGGCGGTCGCCCGCCTGTACTTAAACGCCCGCCCGTACTTAAACGCCCATCCGTACTTGAACGTACGTCTTGTACGGCATGTCAGGCCTCGCCGGTCGTGGCGCGCAGCCGCTCGTGCACGGCGTACGAGGATGCCTTGTCGGCGGCGGCGGCCCGCACCCGCGTACCGCCGTCCACCAGCAGATCCGCGCCCGTCACCCATTCGGCCGCATCCGAGACCAGCCAAGCCACGGCCCGCGCCACGTCCTCCGGCTCACCGATGCGGCCGAGCGGCAGGCTCTCGGCGAGCTCTTTCTCGGCGCCGTCCCACACGAAGCGGGCCATCTCGGTGCGGATGAGTCCGGGGGACACGGAGTTGACCCGTACCAAGGGCGCCAGTTCGCCCGCCAGCTGGGCGGTCAGGTGCAGGAGCGCCGCCTTACTGGTGCCGTACGCGCCCACGTTGGGCCCCACATGGGACGCGCCCTCGGTGCAGATGTTCACCACCGTGCCGCCGTGCTCGCCCATCCAGGCCCGCCAGGCGAGCTGCGTCAGGCGCAGCGCGGCCTCGACGTTCACGGCGAAGGCCGCGCGCCACCGGGTGAGGTCGACGTCCATCAGCGCGCCGTAGGGGGCGTTCGTCGCGGCGTTGTTCACCAGCACGTCGAGCCGTCCGTACTCGCGCATCGCGAGGGCCACGCACGCCTGCGCCTGAGCGGAATCAGCCACGCCGCCTGCGCATCCGACGGCCTGAGCGCCGTCCGCACGCAGTTCGGCCACCGCTGCCTGAAGGGCGTCGGGTGCGCGGGCGGTGATGACAAGGCGATGTCCGGACTGAGCGAGAGCACGTGCGACGGCGAGCCCGATCCCTCGCGATGCTCCGGTCACCAGAGCCACCGCGCCCTCCCGTGCCTGCGCAGAAGTCATCCCCGTACGGTCCCATGGGGATACGGAAAGGCCCATGGGGTCGACCCGTTGGGGAGTTTCCGGCCCGTCGGCCACCCCCGCACCGTCACCAACTGTCTGAAATCCACTCCTTCGGCCGAACCCATAGAGCGCGAGCGCGCTCATTTGGTTAATCTGAGGCGAACGGACGGCTTCCAGGGGATCCACAAGCACCCCTCAGCCGCCCCGGGACAGGCTTGCAACCGTGGCCGCGATCCCGCCCGACCAACGGCGCCACCGCGACCGAACAGCTCTTGTCCTTCCGTTACGCGACACAGAGGAGTGCGCGGTGACACCAGATTTGACGAAGCAGGAAAAGCGACCGGCGGAACGCGGCGGCGAGCGGGCCGGCAGGCCACGCAAGCTCAGCAACCTGGACTCGTGGGCCAAAGCGGCCCCGATCCGCCTTGCCGGCTACGAGGACGACCTCGCGGAGCCGCACATCCTCCCCGGTATCGACTGATCCCTCCGCTTCGCCGCGTGCCCCCTGCCGGAGTCGGCAGGGGGCACGCGGCGTGTGCGGCCTCACGGCGGCGGCCCGAACCGTGCATGGCCGGGCCGAAGCGGGTTACTCCGTGGAGTATGAACGGGACATCGGACAACGGGCCATCGGACAACCGGTCATCGGATGCCGAGTACAGCGCGGACCGCGCGCCGGCCGAACCGACGCAGTTGCCGAAGCGGTCCTGGCGGGCGGTCGTCACCGGCGTGGTCCGGGAGTTCAAGGACGATGAGCTGGCCGACAGGGCGGCGGCGCTGACCTACTACGGGGTGCTTTCGCTCTTTCCGATGCTCCTGGTCCTCGTCTCCCTGCTCGGTGTCGTGGGGGAGTCGGCCATCGACTGGCTCCTGGAGACCTTGGAGAAGCTCGCTCCTGGTTCGGCGAGGGACATCATCAGTGACGCCGTGCAGCAGTTGCGGGGCCAGGGCGGTTTCGGATCCCTCATGGCGGTGGTCGGCATCGTCCTCGCGGTGTGGGCGTCCTCCGGGTACGTGGGGGCGTTCATCCGCACGGCCAACGCCGTGTACGACATACCGGAGGGGCGGCCCGTGTGGAAGGTGCTTCCTGTCCGGGTGGGGGTGACGGTGGTGCTCCTGACGCTGGCCGTCATCAGCGCGCTCATCGTGGTGTTCACCGGCGGTCTCGCCCACACCGTGGGTTCGGCCCTGGGGATCGGTGACGCGGCGCTGACCGCCTGGTCGATCGCGAAGTGGCCGGTCCTCGTCGTCCTGGTGACCTTCATGATCGCCCTGCTCTTCTGGGCGACGCCGAACGTGAAGGGGCGCGGGTTCAGGTGGGTCAGCCCCGGCAGCGTGATCGCCCTGCTGGTCTGGCTGGTCGCCTCGGCCGGATTCGCCTTCTACGTGGGGAACTTCAGTTCCTACAACAAGACGTACGGCGCGCTGGCCGGAGTGATCATTTTTCTCGTGTGGCTGTGGCTCGGCAACATCGCGATCCTGCTCGGCCTGGAGTTCGACGCGGAGCTGTCCCGCCAGCGTGCCATCGCCGGTGGTCTTCCTCCCGAGGAGGAGCCCTACGTACCGCCCCGTGACACCCGCGCGTGGGACGAGCAGGACCGGCGGCGCATGGAGGAGTGACACCGCCGGACGCCGCCCGACACGATCGCGGCCTCCGATGATGTGCCGATCGCGGAGATCGGGGTACTCGGCCGCGGAACAGACAGGAGGTTGATGACGATGGCCCAGGCAGGCCCGTACACCACCGGCCGTGACGGCGGCGGACGCAGCACCCCCGGCAGCGAGCCGGTGGGCGATCTCGTGCAGCGCGCGTCACAGCAGCTGACGGAGCTGGTGCGCGGCGAGATGCGGCTGGCCCAGGCGGAGATGAAGGAGAAGACCAGGCGCTACGGCAAGGGCAGCGGGCTGTTCGGGGGAGCCGGTCTCGTCGGCTTCCTCACCCTGCAGGCCCTCGTCGCGACCGCGATCGCGGCGCTCGCCGTGCCGCTTCCGGTGTGGGCCGCGGGTCTTGTCGTCACCGCCGTCCTCGGTCTGATCGCCGCGGTACTGGCACTGACCGGCAAGAAGGAGGTCGGCAGGGCCGCCCCGCCGCTCCCGGAGCAGGCCATCGGCGGCGTGAAGGCCGATGTCGCAGAGATCAAGGAGAGTGCACAGCGATGACCAAGTCCCACGACAAGCACACCGGCAGCGCCGGGGAACTGCGCGCGAAGGTCGAGCAGACCCGGCACGATCTGGGAGAGACGGTCGAGGCGCTTGCGGCCAAGGCGGACGTCAAGGCCCGCGCGCAGGACAAGGCGGTCGCGATCAAGGGCCAGACGGCCACCAAGGCGGCGGAGCTGAGCGGGCAGGCGGTCGCGAAGGCCACCGAGGCCGCCCACGTGCTGCAGGACAAGGTGCCCGACCAGGTCAAGGACAAGGCGGCCACGGCCACCGGCCAGGTGAAGGCCGCGGCAGGACAGGCCACCGAGGTGTGGCAGGACAAGGCGCCGGAGCAGGTCCGCAACCACCGCACCGCCTTTCTCGCGGCCAGTGGCGCGACGCTCTTCGTCACGTACGTACTGGTGCGGCGCAGGCGGAAGCAGGGGAGCGCGGTGTGAAGGCATCGAAGATCGCGTACAAGCCGGTCGGCCTCGCGCTCGGCGCGCTCGCCGGTATGGCAGCGGGCGGGCTCTTCAAACAGGCGTGGAAGGTGGTCGGACACGATGACGACGCTCCCGATGCCACCGATGAGGACCGCGGCTGGGGAGAGATCCTGCTGGCGGCGACCCTGCAGGGCGCGATCTTCGCCGTGGTCAAGGCGACCGTCGACCGCGGGGGCGCCGTCGCCACGCGCCGGTTGACGGGTACTTGGCCGGGCTGACGGGGCGGACGGGGGCTGACCGGGCCCATAATTCATCCGATGGATCGATGCGGGGTAGCGTAAATGTCCAAGTCCCCGCTGCGGGCAATGCATTGACACCCTGATGGGGCACTTGAATCATCGGATGTCATGACTGACATGCGCATGATGTTCGCGTCCCGAGCGCGGCTCCGCAGACTCAGAGCCGTCGCGGTGGCCCTGTTGCTCCTCGCGGCACCGGTCCCGGTGGCCCAGGCCGCCGGGACCCCGCAGTCCGCCGCGGACCCGCCCCGCACCGTCCCTGCCCTCACCGACTGGACGCCGGGGAAGGGGAGTTACGCCTACGGTCCTGCCACCCGCCTCGTCGCGCACGGGCAGGCGGCGCGGGAAGTCGCCCGCACGCTCGCCGACGATCTGCGCGCCGCGGGCGAGAGCCGGGTGCCGGTCACGACGGGCGCCCCGCGCGACGGCGACATCGTGATCGACGTCGCTCCCGCACGGAAGCCGCTCGGCGCCGAAGGGTACGAACTCCGCGCGGGCAAGCGCCTGGAGATCACCGGCGCGACCGGCGCCGGAGCCTTCTACGGCACCCGCAC
Organism: Streptomyces sp. NPDC055239; assembly: GCF_053606205.1. Lineage (NCBI taxonomy): Bacteria > Bacillati > Actinomycetota > Actinomycetes > Kitasatosporales > Streptomycetaceae > Streptomyces > Streptomyces sp. NPDC055239. Next base: position 60,071 of record NZ_JBSGRD010000019.1, read on the forward strand.
ACTCCTCCAGCTCCTCGCGCAGAGCGACCGCGTCCCGGCCGGACGCACGGTCGACGTGCCCCAGTACAAAGAGCGCGGAGTGGGCGTCTGCGCCTGCTACATCCACATCTCGACGCCCTGGCTGGAGAACCTCGTACGCGGCATGGCGTACAACAAGCAGAACCAGCTGCTCCTCGAACTCAAGGTGAAGAGCGAGAAGCACCCCGAGGCCAACAGCTGGGGCTACTACTCCAAGAGCGAGATCCGCCGCCTCGTCGCTCTCGGCGAGAAGTACCACGTCACGATCATCCCGGAGATCAACTCCCCGGGCCACATGGACCCTTGGCTGGAGAAGCGCACCGACCTCCAGCTCACCGACTCCGACGGCAAGCCGCAGCCGTCGCGCCTCGACGTCACCAAGGACGAGGCATTCGCGTACTACACGAGCCTCATCGACGAGTACGCCGAGGTGTTCCCCGCGAAGTCCTGGCACATGGGCGCCGACGAGTACATGCTCGGCTCCGACTTCGCCAAGTACCCCCACATCCTTGAATATGCGAAGAAGAAGTACGGCGAGAACGCGACCCCGCAGGACGCCTTCGTCGACTTCGTGAACCGGGTGCACGCCTACGTGGCGGGCAAGGGCAAGCAGCTGCGCATCTGGAACGACGGCCTGACCGGCGCGAACACGGTGCCGGTCGCGGCGGGGACGAGCGTGGAGCATTGGCTCGACGTGAAGACGAAGCCGAGCCGACTCATCGCCCAGGGCTACCCGTTGCAGAACGCCGCGTACTCCCTCTACCTCGTCCGCGGCGGCTTCCACACCGACACCAAGGCGCTGTACGACAAGGCGTGGGACCCGCGCAGCTTCGAGGGCGAGAAGCTGGCATCGCGGGACGGCATCACCGGCGCGAAGATCAGCCTGTGGCCCGACAACGGCCGGGGCGAGACCGAGAACGAGGTCGCGGCGTCCATGGCGATGCCGCTCAGCCACGTCGCCCAGGTCACCTGGGGATCCGCGCACCCGGACCCGACGTACGCCGACTTCACCGCACGCGCCAAGTCGGTGGGTCACGCGCCGGGTTGGCAGGACCTGACGAAGACACCGGTGGCGGACGGCACGTACACCCTGCGCGACACCAAGGGGCAGGCGGAGCCCGCCGCCTACGAGATCAAGCGCACCGCCGACGGTTACGTGACGCTGAAGTCCGCGGTGGACGGCACCTGCCTGGAGACCCGCAGCGGAAAGCTCACGCTCAACGTTCCACTGGAGCCCGGCAGTTCGGTCACTGAGGAGACGTGCAGCGCGGCGAACACCTTGCAGCGGTGGCAGCTGGTGAAGGCGTCGGACGGCTACCGGCTGACGAACGCGATCACACGCATGTCCGTGTACGTCGCTGATGACGGGCGGCTCCAGCAGTACCCGGCGGATCAACGGAACCCGGCCACCTGGACCTTGACCGCTCCCACCACGACCGCTCCCACTCGCTGATCCCACTGCCAGAGACCCGACAGGGAGACCCGCACCCCCATGACTGTCAGCAGACGTCTCTTCGTGACCGCCGCCGTCACCACGGCGGTCGCCGCGTCGAGCAGTTCCCTCGCCCTTGCGGCACCCGGCTCCGTGGGCACCGCCGCCAAGGCCGCTCCGGAACCGCCCTACCGCATCCCGATCAGCCCCAAGGACTCCCCGGACGAAGTCGTCGCCAAGGCATCCCAAGTCCGTCCCACAGAACGGCAGATCGCCTGGCAGCGCCTTGAGCAGACCGCGTTCCTGCACTTCGGCGTCAACACCTTCACCGGCCTCGAATGGGGCACGGGCGACGAGGCCCCCGACGTCTTCCAGCCGTCAGGACTCGACACCGACCAGTGGGCGCGGGCCCTGCGCGACGGCGGCTTCAAGCTCGCCATCCTCACCGTCAAGCACCACGACGGCTTCGTGCTCTATCCCTCGCGCTATACCAAGCACAGCGTCATCAGCAGCAGTTGGCGGGGCGGAGAGGGTGACGTACTGCGCTCGTTCGCCGACTCGCTGCGCCGGTACGGCATCAAGGTGGGCGTCTACATCTCGCCCGCCGACGAGAACCAGTACCTGCACGGCGTCTACGCCAACGGCAGCGCCCGCTCACGGCGCACCATTCCCACGCCGGTGGACGGTGACGACCGGACGGGCGAAGCCGCCGAGCGGTCGTTCACCCTGGACGCGACCGACTACGGCGCACACATGCTCAACCAGCTCTACGAGGTGCTCACCGAGTACGGGCCCATCGACGAGGTGTGGTTCGACGGGGCACAGGGGCGCATCCCGCCGGAGAAGGTCGAGACGTACGACTGGGACAGCTGGTACGCGGTCATCCGCGCCCTGGCCCCGGACGCGACGGTCGCCGTGCGCGGCCCCGACGTCCGGTGGATCGGCAACGAGGGCGGGCTCGCGCGCGAGAACGAGTGGAGCGTCGTCCCCGTCAAGGACTCGGGGAACGGGAGCATCGACTACGCCCTGAAGTACGACGCGCCCGACCAGGGGAGCCGGGAGGCGCTTGCCGATGCGCGGTCCCTCGCCCAGTACGTGCAGTGGTGGCCGGCGGAGTGCGACGTCTCCATCAGACCGGGGTGGTTCTACCACGAGGACGAACAGCCCAAGTCGGTCGAGCAGTTGACGGACATCTGGTTCCGGTCGGTGGGCCGGAACTCCGTGCTGCTCCTGAACATCCCGCCGGACAAGAGGGGGCTGCTCCCCGAGGCGGACGTGGCGCGGCTGCGGGAGTTCCGCGAGCGGATCGGGCGCGAACTGCCGCAGGACCTCGCGCGGGGCGCGCGGGTGCGCGGCGACGGCCGCCGTGCGTCGTACGCGGTCGACGGCGACCCGGACACGGCGTGGGCGTGCCCGGCGGCCTCCCGGGGGACTCTCACGGTCGACCTGGGCAAGGCGCGCGAGGTCGACCGGATTCGGCTCGGGGAGGAGATCCGGCACGGTCAGCAGCTGGAGCACGCGGTGATCGAGGCGCGGGTGTCCGCCGGGGCCGGGTGGTCCCGGGTGACGGAGGTGGACACGGTGGGGGCGAGCCGGGTCCTCGCGCTGGCCGCCCCTGTGCGGGCGCGGGAGTGGCGGATTCGGGTGACGGGGTCGCGCGGGGCGGTACGGCTCGCGGAGTTCGGCCTGTACCGGTCGCGGGTCTAGAAGTCTCCCTCGCGGGCCGCGCTCGTCCACGAGCGTGGCCCGCGTCCGTCTTGTCTTGCCCTCGCTCACGAGGGCCACTCGACTACGCCGTCGCGCACCACGAGTGAACTGGTCTTGTCCTCCTCGTAGAACCTGGTCCAGCCGACGCGGACGGAGCCGTCGAACCGCGCATGGTGTCCCTCGGCCTTGGTCGCAAGCCACGTGAGCAGTTCGCCGACGCGATCGAAGTCGTCCGGGTGGATCTCCCGCCGGGCCGTCAGCGCCCAGCCACCCTCGCGCGGGAGCAGCACGGAGGTGAGAGCTCCGCCCACCTTCCAGGCCGGGCCATGGAACTCGTCCTGGTCAAGATGCCACCGGAGCTCGGCGATCTCCTCCTCCGAGAGATCGTCACCCAGGTCCAGCGCGATCGAGAGTTCGTAGATGTCCGCCATACCGGCACCGTAACGGCGGGGTACGACGGGCCTGCCGTCGGACCGGGCGGGACAGCTCAGCCCGCGGTCACAGGGCCCGTGCTCTCCCGCTCGATGAGTGTGGGCAGCGGTACCTGGACCGTGGCCGCGGGGCCGTCGTCCAGGAGGGACAGGAGCTCGCGGGCGGCCGTCCGGCCGAAGGACATCGTGTCGCGCGACAGCGCCGTCAGCCAGGGGTGCACCATCCGGCACAGCGCCGAGTCCTCCCAGGCGATCACCGACACGTCCCCCGGTACGGCGAACCCGAGCGAGGCCGCCGCGGCGATCCCGGCGACGGCCATGACGTCGTTGTCGTACACGAGAGCCGTCGGCGGTGACGCGGCCGAGAGCACGCGCCGCGTCACCGCCGCTCCCTCCGCGTCCGAGTAGTCCGTGGTCACCGAGCGGACCTCGGACAGGCCGCGCCGCTGCGCCTCGGCCCGCAGCGTGCGGATCCGGCGCTCCGTGTGGGCGAGTCCCGGCAGACCCGCGATGTGCACGATGCGGCGGTGCCCGAGGGCGTGCAAGTGGTCCACGATCGACGCCATCGCGCCCGCGTCGTCCGCCCAGACGGTGGAGAGTCCGGGGTGGTGCACGTCCGGGTCCGGTACACCGCCCGTGACCACGGCGGGCAGCCCGAGCTCGTCGAGGAGCGCGGGGCGGGGGTCGTCCGTGCGTGGGTCCACGACCAGGACGCCGTCCACCCGGTGCTCGGCCCACCACCGCTGGTAGACCGCGCACTCGGCGCTCACGTCCTCCGCCACCTGGAAGAGCAGGCCGAGCTGACGCTCCGCCAGGACCTCCTGGATGCCCGAGATCAGCTGCAGGAAGAACGAGTCGACGCCCAGCGTCCCTGCGGGCCTCGCCACCACGAGGCCCACCGTCGCCGAGCCCTCACCGGACAGCGCGCGCGCCGCGGTACTCGGGTGCCAGCCCAGTTGCTCGGCGACCCTGCGGACCCGGTCACGGGTGATGTCGGAGACTCCTGGCCGGTCGTTGAGCGCGAAGGACACGGCGCTCTCGGAGACTCCGGCACGGCGCGCGATGTCCTTCATGGTCGGCCGGCGTGCCGGGGACCGCTTGCCTTGCACCGGTGATGCCCCTTTCCTGTGTCGCGTCCTGTACCGCGTCCTGTGGCGTGCGGACTAATGCGCTTGAGCCAGCACACTCTAAAGCGCATTAGTCGATCCCCGCAAGAAGTCGAACAAGCTGCTCTGACCTGCGGAGTTGATGAGGATGGCTAGGAATGTTCAACGAATCCATTGACTTTTTACCGTAGTTCCATGCAAGGTCTGCCTCACGCTGGGCCGAGCAAAGGAGCCGTTTCACCGTGCGTATCTCCCATCACCCCCGCATCACCAGAAGGGCAGCCGCCGCTGCCGCCGCCCTCGCCGTGCTCCTGCCGTTGAGCGCCTGCGGCGGAGGAGGTGACAGCGGCGGCTCGACGGACGCGTCCGGCAAGATCGAGGGCGAGATCACCTTCCAGACCTGGAACCTGAAGGCGAACTTCAAACCGTACTTCGAGGGCGTCGTCAAGGGCTTCGAGAAGAAGTACCCGGGCACGAAGGTGCACTGGGTCGACCAGCCCGGCGAGGGCTACGCCGACAAGATCAGCGCCGACGCGGCGGCCGGTACCCTCCCCGACGTCGTCAACGTCTCGCCCGACCTGGTGGCCCCGCTCGCCAAGGCCGGACTCGCGCTCGACCTCGACAAGGCCGCGGGCAAGTACGAGAAGGAGTACCTGCCGGGGGCGTGGAAGAGCCACCAGATACCGGGTACAGAGGGGACGTACGCCTTCCCCTGGTACCTGAACACCGGGCCGCTCTTCTACAACAAGCGGCTCTTCGAGGGTGCGGGTCTTGATGCCGACAAGCCCCCGACGACGTTCGACGACCTCTTCGACGACGCCATGCAGCTGTCGAAGAAGAGCAAGGGCAAGACCGCCACGCTCGCCAACATCCCCACCATCGAGGACTTCGGCCGCTACGGCGTGCCGCTGATGGACAAGGACGGGACCAAGTTCACCTTCAACAGCGCCAAGGGCGTCGAACTCCTCAAGAAGTACAAGAAGTTGTACGACGCGAAGGCGCTTGACGGCCAGGCGCTCAACGCGACCCCCGAGTCGACGGGCAAGAAGTTCCTCACCGAGGCCGTCGCCATGAACCCCGGAAGCGCCCTGGACCTCGGCAAGTTCAAGAAGGAGGCGCCCTCCCTCTACAAGAACATCGGGATCACCCCGCAGATCACCAACACGGGCAAGGACAACATGTACGTGATGGGGGTGATGGTCAACTCCCGCACCAAGCAGACTCCCGCGGCCGTGGCCTTCGCCCACTACGTGACGGACGCCCAGCGCCAGATGTCCTTCGCCAAGAAGGTCGCGATCTTCCCCAGCACGGAGGGCTCGCTCGACGACCCGTACTTCACCAAGGACGACGGGACGGACGACACACGCGTGCGTATCGCCGCCGCCAAGTCCATCAAGACCGCGGTGAATTACACGCCCGTGCTGTTCAGCGAGCAGATGAAGATCGAGCTGCGCAACAGCGTGGGCAAGGCCCTGCAGGGCAAGGAGAGCCCCAAGGAAGCGCTTGACAACGCTGTCAAGAACTGCGACCGGCTGCTGAAGCAGAGCTGAGAAGACGACACGGGACCACCACCATGAAAAGCTCCAGCGCCGCCACGGCTTCCCGTGCAGCCGCCACCGTTCCCCGTGCCGCCGCCGGCGGCGGTCCACGGCGCCGCATCAGGCGTCAACTGCCCTCGAGCCCCTGGTTGTTCGCCGCGCCCGGACTGCTGATCGTCGGCATCTTCATCCTCTATCCGTTCGTCAGCACGCTCATCAACTCCTTCACCGACAAGCGGACCCTGATACCGGGGGAGTACGTCGGCCTGGACAACTTCCGGGAGCTGCTGCACGACGACATGTTCTGGATCGGCCTGCGCAACTCGGCGCTCTACGTCGTCGGGGTGGTCCCCGCGCTCGTCCTGCTGCCGCTGCTGCTCGCGATGCTCGTCCAGAAGCACATACCCGGCATCACCTTCTTCCGGTCCGCCTTCTACACGCCGGTGGTCGCGTCCATCGTCGTGGTGGGTCTGATCTGGGTGTGGATGCTGGATGAACGGGGTCTGGTCAACGCGCTCCTGGAGGCGGTGGGCGTCGGCTCGGTCGGCTTCCTCAGCGACCAGTGGCTGCTTCTGCTGAGCGCCATGACGGTCACGGTCTGGAAGGGCCTCGGCTACTACATGATCATTTATCTGGCCGCTCTCGCCAACGTGCCGCGCGAGCTGCACGAGGCGGCTTCGGTGGACGGCGCGGGCTCCGTACGCCGCTTCTTCACCGTCACCGTGCCCGCCGTGCGCTCCACGATGGTCCTGGTCGCCGCGCTGTCCTCGGTCGCCGCCTTCAAGGTGTTCTCCGAGGTCTATCTGATGGCAGGACCCAACGGCGGTCCTGCGGGCGAGGACACCACGCTCGTGATGCTGGTGCAGCGCGTCGGCACGGGCCTGACCGGCCGCGTCGGGTACGCGTCGGCCATCTCGGTCGTCGTCTTCATCGTCACCGTCGCGCTGATGCTGCTCGTGCTGCGCGCGGACCGGAAGGAGGACGCGTGAGCATCGCGACGGACACACCGAAGACCGAGCAGGCGGAGAAGAAGACGGCGGGGAAGGTCAAAAAGGGCGGCGCCCGCAAGCGCGGGCGGATCACCGACGAGAACGGCCGCCGGATGCCCGTGTGGGAGATCATCCTGCGCTACGGACTCCTGCTCGCCGTACTGGCGTTGATGATCGGCCCCTTCCTGTGGCAGCTGTCCACATCCCTGAAGGGGCCCCACGAGAACATCTTCAGCTCCCCGCCCAAGTTCCTTCCGAGCAACCCGACCCTCCACAACTACGAGCGGGTCGCCGACACCATCCCCGTCTGGGACTACGCGCTCAACTCCCTGAAGGTGGCCGCCGCCAACGTGGTGACCAACTGCGTGGGCGCCACCCTCGCCGGCTACGCCCTCGCGCGCCTGCGCTACCGGGGCCGCAAGGCCGCCACGGTCGTCTTCATCCTCGCCATGCTGGTGCCCGTGGAGGGCATCATCATCGCCCAGTTCACCACCATGCGGGAACTGGGCCTGAACAACACCCTCATCGGTGTGCTGCTGCCCGGATGCGTCTCCGCGCTCAACGTCCTGCTGATGCGCAACGCCTTCCTGAACCTGCCGTACGAGATCGAGGAAGCGGCGTACGTCGACGGCGCGAACGTATGGCAGCGGTTCCTGCGGATCGCCCTGCCCGCGGTCAAGGGAACCCTCGCCGTGGTCGCGATCTTCGCCTTCATGGGCGCGTGGGACGACTTCCTGTGGCCGCTGATCGTGCTGAGCGACCCGGACAGGTTCACCCTGACCATCGGCCTGAACTATCTGCACGGCACCTTCGCCAACGACGAACGGCTCGTCGCCGCGGGCACGGTCATCGCCGTGCTCCCGCTGATCGTGCTCTTCGCCTGCCTCCAGCGGTACTTCTTCCGCGGGGTGGGCGAGGGGGCGGTCAAGGGCTGAGCACAGTCGCCGTACTCCGTGACACGGGCCCCGCACCAAGCCCCCCGCACCCCCGAGAACCAGGACTCGCATGCCTAGCACCACTCGTGTGTCTTCCGCCGACGCACAACCTGTGCCGCCTTCACCCGCCGCGCCGCGCTTCGGTGCGAACTACACGCCGAGCCAGGGCTGGTTCCACCACTGGCTCGACTTCGACATCGACGCCGTGCGCGCCGATCTCGACGCGATCGCCGGGCTCGGGCTCGACCACATCCGGGTCTTCCCGATCTGGCCGTACTTCCAGCCCAACCGCACCCTGATCAGGCCCCGTGCCGTGGAGCAGCTCGTCGCCCTCGCGGACGCGGCGGCCGAGCGCGGGCTCGACGTCAACGTCGACGGACTGCAGGGGCACCTGTCGAGCTTCGACTTCCTGCCCGCGTGGACGCAGACGTGGCACCGGCGGAACATCTTCACCGACCCTGACGTGGTGGAGGGGGAGGTCACGTACTTGCGTACGCTCGCCGCCGCCCTTGCCGACCGGCCGAACTTCATCGGCATGACCATCGGCAATGAGGTCAACCAGTTCTCGGCGGGACCGCACCCCGATCCGGACCGCATCACGCAGGAGCAGGCGGGTGAGTGGCTGCGGCGGGTCCTCGCCGCGTGTGAGGAGGGTGCGCCCGGCAAGCTGCATCTGCACGCCGAGTACGACGCCGCCTGGTACCAGGACGACCAGCCCTTCACCCCGGCCCAGGCCGCGCGGCTCGGCGGGGCGACCGCCGTGCACTCCTGGGTGTTCAACGGCACGGCCCAGCGGCACGGGCGTGACGGGGTCGCCACCGCGCACCACGCGGCGTACATGATCGAGCTGTCCAAGGCCTGGGCGGACGATCCGCACCGCCCCGTCTGGCTCCAGGAGGTCGGCGCGCCCGCTCCCCTCATCCCCGCCGAGCACGCGGCGTCCTTCACCGAGGCGACGGTGGAGGCGGCGCTCGACTGCGCGGACGTGTGGGGGGTGACGTGGTGGTGCTCGCACGACGTGTCGCGTTCGCTCGCGGACTTCCCTGAGCTCGAATACAGCCTGGGTCTGTTCACCAATGACGGCCGGGTCAAGCCCGGGGGCGAGGCGTTGGCCCGGATCGCCAAGGAGTGGCGGGGGCGGGAGTACGCGCCTGCGGTGCGGGGGACTGCTCTGGTGGTCGACGACGATCCTGCGGGGCGGTCCGCGTGTGCGCCCGGGGGCGCGGTGTTCGAGACGTTCGCCCGGCTTGTGGCGGATGGGGTCCGGCCCACCACCGTGTTGGCGAGTAGGGCCGGTGACTCGGCGCACTTGGCCGCGCGGGGCATTACGGAGGTCGTGCGGCCGGGGGAGGCGAGCTAGGCACAAGACCATTCCCCAACCCCGCCCCTTCCTGGCTGTGACATTCGCGGCTCCGCCGCGGGCGGCTGCGCCGGGGCGTCCTCAAGCGCCGGACGGCTGAAAGATTCAGCCCCTCCGGCGTTTGAGGGGCGGGGTCTGGGGTGGAGCCCCAGGCAGGTCCGGGGCGCAGGCACGGTTTTCGGGAAGGGGCGGGGTTGGGGAAAAGGAAACCGCCCACCCCACCCGCACCCAACACACAAACGGAGAGCACCATGCACGACGACCGCACCCTCGTAGAAGCCCGCCTCAAGCGCGTCCTTGACGAGCGCATCCGCCCCGCCGTCTACCCCGAGTCCGTCCCCCTGGACGTCGCCGTATGGATCGCCCCGGGCGAGCCCGTGCCGGTAGAAGAAGGCCTCGCCGCCACCCCCGAGCCGACCGAGGCCGGCGCCGCCTGGGGCGCCCCCTGGTCCACCAGCTGGTTCCGGGTGACCGGCACCGTGCCCACGGAATGGGCGGGGAAGACGGTCGAGGCCATCCTCGACCTAGGCTTCGACGAGAACATGCCCGGCTTCCAGTGCGAAGGCCTGGTCTACCGCCCCGACGGCACCCCGGTGAAGGGCCTCAACCCCCGCAACCAGTGGGTGCGGATCGCCGCCCCGGCAACCGGCGGCGAAGACGTCAAGCTGCACATCGAGGCCGCGTCCAACCCCGTCATCCTCGACTACCACCCCTTCCTGCCCACGCAGCTCGGCGACAAGGAGACGGCGGGCAGCGAGCCCCAGTACAAGCTCGCCCGCATGGACCTCGCCGTCTTCGACGAGACCGTGTGGCAGCTGGTCATCGACCTCGAAGTGCTCGGCGAGCTCATGCAGGAGCTTCCCGAGGACTCCGGGCGCCGCTACGCCGTCGTACGTGCCATCGGCCGCGCCCTGGACGCCGTGGACCTCCAGGACGTGAACGGCTCGGCGCCCGCGGCCCGCGCCGAGCTCGAAGGCGTCCTGGCCACCCCCGCCGAACCCTCGGCCCACCGCATCAGCGCCATCGGCCACGCGCACATCGACTCCGCGTGGCTGTGGCCGCTGCGCGAGACGGTACGCAAGGTCGCGCGTACGACGTCGAACATGACCGCGCTCATCGAGGACGAGCCGGACTTCGTCTTCGCGATGTCGCAGGCGCAGCAGTGGGCGTGGGTCAAGGAGCACAGGCCCGAGGTGTGGGCGAAGGTCAAGAAGGCGGTCGCCGACGGGCGGTTCGTGCCCGCGGGCGGCATGTGGGTCGAGTCGGACACGAACATGCCGGGTTCGGAGGCGATGGCCCGCCAGTTCGTTCACGGCAAGCGGTTCTTCCTGGACGAGTTCGGCATCGAGAACGACGAGGCGTGGCTGCCCGACACCTTCGGCTTCGCCGCCGGTCTGCCGCAGATCATCAAGGCGGCGGGCTCCAAGTGGCTGCTCACGCAGAAGATCTCCTGGTCGCAGACCAACCGCTTCCCGCACCACACCTTCAACTGGGAAGGCATCGACGGCACCCGGATCTTCACGCACTTCCCGCCCGTCGACACCTACAACTGCTCGATGAAGGGCAGCGAGATCGCCCACGCGGCGAAGAACTTCAAGGACAAGGGAGTCGCCCGGCACTCCCTCGCCCCGACCGGCTGGGGCGACGGAGGCGGTGGCACCACCCGCGAGATGATCGCGAAGGCGGGACGCCTGCGTGACCTGGAGGGTTCGGCGACCGTCGAGTGGGAGACTCCCGCCGCCTTCTTCGAGAAGGCCGAGGCGGAGTACCCGAACGCCCCCGTCTGGGTGGGCGAGCTGTACCTGGAGCTCCACCGCGCCACGCTCACCAGCCAGGCGGGCACCAAGCAGGGCAACCGCCGCAGCGAGCACCTGCTCCGGGAGGCGGAGCTGTGGGCGGCCACGGCGGCGGTCCGGGTCCCGGAATTCGCCTACCCCTACGAGGAGTTGGACCGCATCTGGAAGACGGTCCTGCTCCACCAGTTCCACGACATCCTGCCCGGCTCGTCCATCGCCTGGGTGCACAGGGAGGCACGTGCGACGTACGCGGCGGTCGCCGACGAGCTGAACGGCATCATCGAAGCGGCCCAGCATGCACTGGCGGGTGAGGGCACCAGCACGGGCACCCTCGTCTTCAACTCCACCCCGCACACCCGCGACGGCGTTCCCGCGGGCGGCGCCCGCCCCGCCGCCATCGACGGCCAGACGGCGATCGCCTCGCGCGCCGACGGCGGTTACGTCCTCGACAACGGCCTGCTGCGGGTGGAGATCGACGCACGCGGCCTGATCGTCTCGGCGTACGACATCGTGGCCGACCGGGAGACCGTCGCACCCGGCCAGGCGGCGAACCTGCCGCAGATCCACGCCGACTTCCCGAACATGTGGGACGCGTGGGACGTCGACGAGTTCTACCGCAACACGGTCACCGATCTCACGGAGGCGGACGCGATCGAGGCGGGCGAGGACGGCGCGTCGGTCCGCGTCGTGCGGACCTTCGGCGCATCGCGGCTCACGCAGGTGCTCTCCCTGACGCCCGGCTCCATGCGCCTGGACATCGACACGGAGGTCGACTGGCACGAGACGGAGAAGTTCCTGAAGCTTGCGTTCCCGCTGGACATCCACGCGGAGCGGTACGCGTCGGAGACGCAGTTCGGCCACTTCTACCGGGCCACGCACACCAACACGAGCTGGGAGGCCGCCAAGTTCGAGGCGTGCAACCACCGCTTCGTGCACATGGAGGAGCCGGGGTGGGGTGTCGCCCTCGTCAACGACTCGACGTACGGCCATGACGTGACGCGTACGGTGCGTGCGTCGGACGCCGGTACGACCACGACGGTGCGCGCCTCGCTCCTGCGTGCCCCGCGCTTCCCCGACCCCGAGACGGACCAGGGCGTCCACCGCTTCCGGCACGCGCTGGTTCCGGGGGCAGGGATCGGCGACGCGGTGCGGGAGGGCTACCGGATCAACCTTCCCGAGCGGCGGATCACGGGCGGCGCCGAGGTGTCCCCGCTGGTGACGGTCGACAACGACGCCGTGGTCGTCACGGCGGTCAAGCTCGCCGACGACGGCAGCGGTGACGTGGTCGTCCGCTTCCACGAGTCGCGCGGTGGCCGGGCCAGGGCGAGCCTGACCGCGGGCTTCCCGGTCGGCTCCGTAGAGGTGACGGACCTCCTTGAGCGGCCTCTCGCGGACGCCGTGGCTCCGGAGCGCTCGGGTGACAGTGTCGCGCTGACGCTGCGGCCGTTCGAGCTGGTGACGTTGCGGCTGACGCGGGCGTGATGTCTCGCTGAACAGAGGCTGACACCGGGCCCCGGGCCGGCTGGTTCCACCAGCTCGTCCGGGGCCCCAGCCATCGCGCCCCGGGGCAGCACCGGCGCACACTGACCGACATGCCTGTCTCGCTGCATCACATCGTCATCGACGCCCATGATCTGCCCGCCCTGGCCCGGTTCTGGGCCGAGGCGCTGGGCTGGAGGATCCTGTCCGAGCGGGAGCGGGAGGTCGTGATCGGGCCGGATGAGACCGCGCCCGTCGGTATCTGCTTCATGCCGGTGACGAACCGCAAGGTCGTCAAGAACCGGCTGCACCTCGATCTGACGTCCTCGCCGGAAGACCGGGACGCCGAGATCGAGCGGCTGCTCGCACTCGGCGCCCGCAGGGCGGAGGTCGGACAGAGCGGTGCGGAGTCGTGGACGGTCCTTGCCGACCCGGAGGGGAACGAGTTCTGCGTGGTCCGCCCGAAGCAGACTCTCATCGGCTAGGCCGCCCTACCCGTCCAACTGCGCCCGCATCCACTCCTCGACCTCTCCCACATGTGCCGCCGCCGCGGCCCTGGCCGCCTCCGGATCCCGGGCGACCAGGGCCCGGTGGATGCGGGCGTGCTCCCGGCGGGTGCGTTCGAAGGCGCCCTCTTCCTGGTAGCCGCGCCACACCCGCGCGCGGAACGTGCGCGAGGACAGGCCCTCCAGGATCGCCGCCATCGTGTCGTTGCCCGCCGCGAAGGCGATCGTGCGGTGGAACGCCAGGTCGTGGGAGAGGATCTCCTCCGGGTCCTCCGTGGCGTTCATCGCCTCCAAGTGCTTTTCCACGTCGGCCAGTTGATCGGCCGAGATGCGCGCAGCCGCAAGCGCCGTCGCCGTGGATTCGAGGACCCGGCGTACCTCGAGGAGTTCCACGAGCCGGGGTCCGCGTGACAGGTCGGCCACGACGCCGAAGGTCTCCAGGAGGTCACCGGCCTCCAGTTGGGTGACGTAGATTCCCGAGCCGTGCCGGGCCTCCAGGACGCCCATCACCGTGAGCGCGCGAATCGCCTCCCGCATCGAACTCCGCGAGATGCCGAGCTGTGTGGCCAAGTCCCGTTCCGTCGGCAGCCGTTCGCCCGGTTCGAGTCGGCCCTCGCCGATCATCGCCTTGATCTGCTCGATGGCCCGCCCGGTCACGGTGCCCTTCTGCGGGGCGGTCTGGTCCACGTAACGCTCCTCCACTAGCCGGCTGCGCCGCAGTCTAATCAGAGATGTGGTCCGACCACTACGGCCTGAAACGAGGAAAACTTGGCGTCGAGGGGTGTTGTGAGCGCCAAGTGGTCTGATAAATATTCGCCCATCAGTCGCTGGGGCTCACTGAGCCCAGCCAGTACGCAACCAGGACTTCGTAGGACTACTTCGCCCGATCACGCTCGATGAGGAGCCGTCAGATGGCCGGCAGAACAGTGCGCAACAGGTCCAGCAGGGCAGGGATGTCGCGGGCGGCGCGGATCGCCGCCGCGGCGGCCTGCGCGTCCCTCGTGCTCACGGCATGCGGCAGTACGAAGGACAGCGCGGCGCCCGCGGGCGGCGAAGGCGGCGGCGAGGGCAAGGTGGGGGTGATCCTGCCCCTGCTGACCTCGCCGTTCTGGCAGTCGTACAACGACTACGTGCCCAAGATGGCGAAGTCCGAGGATGTCGACGCGCTGAAGACGGTCAACTCCAACAGCGATCCCTCGCAGCAGATCACCGACATCAACAACCAGCTCAACCAGGGGGTCAAGGGGCTCGTCGTCGCGCCCCTCGACAGCGCCGCGATCTCCGCCGGGCTCGACCAGGCCGAACGCAAGGGCGTGCCCGTGGTCGCCGTCGACGTGGCCCCCGAGAAGGGCAAGGTCGCGATGGTCGTGCGGGCCAACAACGTCGCGTACGGCGAGAAGGCCTGTGACTACCTCGGCGAGCAGGTCAAGACCGGCAAGGTCGTCCAGATCATGGGAGACCTCGCCTCCGTCAACGGCCGCGAGCGCTCCGAGGCGTTCCGCACCTGTGTGAAGAAGAAGTACCCCAAGCTCAAGGTCCTGGAGATCCCCGCCAAGTGGGAGTCCGACACGGCCGCCTCCAAGCTGGACACGCTGCTCAACTCCAACCCCGACATCAAGGGCATCTACATGCAGGCGGGCGGCGTCTACCTCGCGCCCACCCTGCAGACCCTGAAGTCCAAGGGAATGCTGAAGAAAGCGGGCCAGAAGGGGCACATCACCGTCATCTCGAACGACGGCATCCCGCAGGAGTTCGACGCCATCCGCAAGGGCCAGATCGACGCCACGGTGTCGCAGCCCGCCGACGCGTACGCCAAGTACGGGATGTTCTACATCAAGGCCGCCATGAACGGGAAGAAGTTCAAGCCCGGCCCGACCGACCACGACTCCACCATCGTGAAGCTGCCCAGCGGCATTCTTGAGGACCAGCTGCCCGCCCCGCTGGTCACCAAGGAGAACGTGGACGACTCCAAGCTGTGGGGCAACACGGTCAAATGAGTACGCCGATGACCAAGCCCCCCGCGCCGGAGCCGACGGCGCCGACTGCGCTCGTCGAAGCCACCGGCATAGCCAAGCGGTACGGACCCACCGTCGCACTGCAGGACGGACAGCTGACCGTCCTGCCCGGTGAGTCCCACGCCCTCGTCGGCCGCAACGGCGCGGGCAAGTCCACCCTCGTCACCATCCTCACCGGACTCCAGGCCCCGGACGCGGGCACCGTCCTCTTCGACGGCGAGCCCGCACCGCCGCTCAGCGACCGCGATGCCTGGCGCCGCAAGGTGGCCTGCGTCTACCAGAAACCCACCGTGGTGCCCGACCTCACCGTCGCCGAGAACCTCTTCATCAACCGGCAGCCCGAAGGGCGCGGCGGCTTCATCAGCTGGCGCAAGCTGCGCACCCAGGCCGCGCAGGTGCTCGACACCTGGGACGTGCGCGTCGACCCGGAAGCGCGTACCGCCGACCTCAAGGTCGAGGACCGCCAAATGGTGGAGATCGCGCGGGCGTTGAGCTTCGGAGCGCGGTTCATCGTCCTGGACGAGCCCACCGCGCAGCTCGACAACCGTGAGATCGAGCGGCTCTTCACCCGCATGCGGGCGCTCCAGGAGTCCGGCGTCACCTTCCTCTTCATCTCGCACCACCTCCAAGAGGTGTACGAGGTGTGCCAGACCGTCACCGTCCTGCGCGACGCCCGCTGGATCACCACCGCCCCCGTCGTCGAACTGCCCCGCGCCGCACTCGTCGAGGCCATGGCGGGCGAGGCGGCCCTGAGGGATCAGGCCGCCGCCGAGGAATCCGTCGTACGGACCGAGGTTCCCGCCGACGCCCCGGTGATGCTCGACGTCAAAGGCCTCACCAGCGAGTCGTACACGGACATCGACCTGACCGTCCGCAAGGGCGAGGTCGTCGGCCTCGCCGGATCCAGCGGCAGCGGCAAGATCAACCTCGCCGAGACCATCGCGGGCCTTCACACGCCTGTAGGTGGCAGCGCCGAACTCGACGGCAAGGAACTGCCGTTCGGGGATGTGACCGCGGCTCTGCGGGCCGGTGTCGGCTGCGTCCCGCGCGACCGGCACGACCAGGGCCTGGTCTTCGGGATGACGATCGGCGACAACGCCACCATGACCGTGCTCGACCGGCTCGGCAAATACGGCTTCGTCGGCACCGAACGCAAGCGCGGCTTCGCCGAGGAGCTCATCGACCGCCTCGACATCCATGCCGAGGGGCCCGACCAGCCCGTGTCCGACCTCTCCGGCGGCAACGCCCAGAAGGTCGTCATGGCGCGAGCGCTCGCCTCCGACCCGCGACTCCTCGTCCTCATCAACCCCACCGCGGGCGTCGACGTGAAGTCCAAGGAGTCACTGCTCGCCCGCATGGACAACGCCCGCGAGGACGGCACCGCCGTCCTCGTCGTCTCCGACGAGCTCGACGACCTGCGGCGCTGCGACCGCGTCCTGGTCCTCTTCCACGGCCGGGTCGTCGCCGAGCACGCGGCGGGTTTCACCGACCACGACCTGATCGCTTCGATCGAGGGCGTGGGCGAGACGAGCCCCGAAAGGGGCGCGGGGAACGGCGCGACCAGCCACAAGGGGCCCGCAGCCAAAACACAAGGAGACCAGCATGGCTGACATCAAGGCCCCGGCCGCGCAGGCTGCCCCCGCACCGACGCGCACCACCGAAGGCCGCGCAGCGAAGAGCATAGTTCTCCGCCGGGCTCGCGAACTAGCGCTCGTACCAGCCCTGTTGCTCCTGATGCTGCTCGGCACCCTGGTCAACGACTCGTTCCTCACCGAGCGCAACCTCATCTCCATCCTCGGCGCCTCCGCCGCCCTGGCGATGGTCGTGCTCGCCGAGTCCCTCGTCCTCATCACGGGCAAGTTCGACCTGTCCCTCGAATCGGTCGTCGGCATCGCGCCCGCCGTCGGCGCGCTGCTCGTACTGCCCGCCGCACAGGCCGGATTCGGCACCGAGATGCCCGCCGTGGTGGCGCTGCTCGCGATCCTCGTCGTCGGCGCGGTCATCGGCGCCTTCAACGGCATCCTCGTCGTGAAGCTCAAGCTCAACGCGTTCATCGTCACGCTCGCCATGCTCATCGTGCTGCGCGGACTGCTCGTCGGCGCGACGGAGGGCAAGACACTCTTCGGCATGCCCGACGCCTTCTACACCCTCGCCACCTCGACGTTCCTGACCATCCCGCTCTCGGTGTGGCTGGCCGCGGTCTCCTTCGGCATCGCGGGCTTCGTCCTCAAGTACCACCGCGTGGGGCGCGCCCTGTACGCGATCGGCGGCAACCCGGACGCGGCACGCGCCGCCGGTATCCGCGTCGAGCGCGTGATGCTCGGCGTGTTCGTCGTCGCCGGTGTACTCGCCGCGGTCGGCGGACTCATGCAGACGGGGTACGTCGGCGCCATCAACGCCAACCAGGGCCAGAACATGATCTTCACCGTGTTCGCGGCCGCGGTCATCGGCGGCATCAGTCTCGACGGCGGCAAGGGCACCATGTTCGGCGCCCTCACCGGCGTCCTGCTGCTCGGGGTCGTACAGAACCTGCTCACTCTCGCCCAGGTGCCGTCCTTCTGGATCCAGGCCATCTACGGCGGAATCATCCTGGTCGCCCTGATGATCGCGCGCGTCACCACCGGCCGCGCACAGGACTGACCCCGCTCCGGGTTCCCCGCCTCCTTGCCCCTTTCCGGAAAGGCCTCCCGTGTCCCCGACCTCAGCCCGCATCACCGCGGTCGACACTTATGACGTACGGTTCCCGACCTCACGGGAGCTGGACGGATCCGACGCGATGAACCCGGACCCCGACTACTCCGCCGCCTACGTGGTCCTTCGTACCGACGCGGACGACGGCCTGGAGGGGCACGGCTTCACCTTCACCATCGGGCGCGGCAACGACGTCCAGGTCGCCGCGATCCAGTCGCTGCGCCACCACGTGCTCGGCCGGTCCGTCGATGAACTCTGCGCCGATCCGGGGACGTTGAACCGCGACCTGATCGGGGACAGCCAGCTGCGCTGGCTCGGGCCCGAGAAGGGCGTGATGCACATGGCCATCGGGGCCGTGGTCAACGCGCTGTGGGACCTGGCGGCCAAGCGCGCGCGCAAGCCGCTGTGGCGGTTCCTGGCCGACGCCGAGCCCCAGTGGCTGGTCTCCCAGATCGACTTCCGCTACATCGCGGACGCCCTCGCCCCTCAAGAGGCCCTGGAAATACTCCAGTCGGGGCGCAGAGGAGCCGTCGAGCGTGAAGCCCTGCTGCGGGAGCGGGGCTTCCCCGGCTACACGACCTCGCCCGGCTGGCTCGGCTACAGCGACGAGAAGCTGACCCGCCTCGCCCGCCAGGCCGTGGCGGACGGCTTCACCCAGATCAAGCTGAAGGTCGGTGCGGACCTCGCGGACGACGTACGCCGCTGCCGTACCGCCCGTGAGGCGATCGGACCCGGCATCCGGATGGCGATCGACGCCAACCAGCGCTGGAACGTCGACGAAGCCGTCCAATGGACGCGCGCCCTGGCCGAGTTCGACCCGTACTGGGTCGAGGAGCCCACAAGCCCCGACGACGTCCTCGGCCACGCGGCGATCCGCAAGGCCGTAGCCCCGGTCAAGGTCGCCACCGGCGAGCACGTACAGAACCGCATCGTCTTCAAGCAGCTCCTCCAGGCGGACGCGATCGACGTCCTGCAGATCGACGCGGCCCGCGTCGGCGGAGTGAACGAAAACCTGGCGATCCTGCTGCTCGCGGCCAAGTTCGGCGTCCCGGTCTGCCCGCACGCGGGTGGCGTGGGCCTGTGCGAACTCGTCCAGCATCTGTCGATGTTCGACTACGTGGCGCTCGCCGGGACCACCGAGAACCGCGTCATCGAGTACGTCGACCACCTCCACGACCACTTCATCGACCCGGTCGTACTGCGCGAGGGCCACTACATGGCGCCCACCGCGCCGGGCTTCTCCGCCACCATGCGGGCCGAGTCGCTCGCCGAGTTCACCTACCCGGACGGCGCCTTCTGGGCCGCCGACCTCGCCCATGGCAACCCCGCACAAGGCAACCTCGCACACGGCAAAGGAGCAGCCGCATGACTGACGTCCAGGACTTCGAGGGCCTGAAGGCCCTGGTCACCGGCGGAGCCTCCGGCATCGGGCGGGCCACGGCCGAACTGCTCGCCGCGCGCGGCGCCCAGGTGGCGGTGCTCGACCTGGACCCGGACGGCGTGGAGAAGCCGCTCACCGGCTACCGCGCCGACGTCTCGGACGACGCATCGGTGCGCGAAGCCGTCGCCGCCGCCGTGGCCGACCTCGGCGGACTCGACGTACTGATCAACAACGCGGGGATCGGCGCGCAGGGCACCGTCGAGGACAACGACGACGACCAGTGGCACAAGGTGCTCGACGTGAACGTCCTCGGCATCGTGCGCACCACCCGCGCCGCCCTGCCGCACCTGCGCGTCTCCACCCACGCGGCGATCGTCAACACCTGCTCGATCGCCGCGACCGCGGGCCTGCCGCAGCGCGCCCTGTACTCGGCGTCGAAGGGCGCGGTGCTCTCCCTCACGCTCGCCATGGCCGCGGACCACGTACGCGAGGGGGTGCGCGTCAACTGCGTCAACCCCGGCACCGTGGACACGCCGTGGGTCGGCCGTCTCCTGGACGCCGCGCCCGACCCGGCGGCCGAACGTGCCGCGCTCGCCGCCCGCCAGCCGACAGGACGCCTCGTCTCCGCCGACGAGGTCGCGGGCGCCATCGCCTACTTGGCCAGCCCCCTCTCCGGCGCCACCACCGGCACCGCGCTCGCCGTGGACGGCGGAATGCAGGGCCTGCGGCTGCGGCCGGCGGGCCGGTGAGCGGCATGGCCCGGCGCACCCTGGGACCGGGCGGCGTCGAGGTGACCGAGCTGTCCTTCGGCGCCGCAGGACTCGGCAACCTCTACACGCCGATCACCGACGAGGAGGCGGCCGAGGCGCTCGACGCGGCATGGGACGAGGGCATCCGCTACTTCGACACGGCACCGCACTACGGCATCGGCCTGTCCGAGCGCAGGCTGGGCCGGGCGCTGCGGGCGCGCCCCCGGGAGACGTACGCACTCTCGACCAAGGCGGGCCGGCTCCTCGAAGAGCGCCCCCTCGAAGCGGTGGAGAAGTCCGTGGGTGACGACGACCTCGCCCACGGCTTCGCCGTGCCCGCGACGCACCGCCGCGTCTGGGACTTCAGCGCGGACGGCATCCGCCGCTCCCTGGAGGCGAGCCTGACCCGCCTGGGCCTCGACCGCGTCGACATCGTCTACCTCCACGACCCCGACGACCACGCGGAGCAGGCCTTCCGGGAGGGATATCCGGCTCTTGAGCGGCTGCGCTCCGAAGGTGTCGTCGGCGCGATAGGCGCGGGCATGAACCAGACGGCGATGCTCACCCGCTTCGTCCGGGACACGGACGTCGACGCCGTGCTGTGCGCGGGCCGCTACACGCTCCTGGACCAGAGCGCCCTGACCGACCTGCTCCCGGCGGCACAGGAACGCGGCAGGGCGGTGGTGATCGGCGGCGTCTTCAACTCGGGTCTGCTCGCCGACCCGAGACCCGGTGCGACCTACGACTACACGACCGCACCCGGCGCGCTCCTGGACCGCGCCCGCCACCTGAAGGCGATGGCGGAGCGGCACGGCACCACCTTGCGCGCGGCAGCCCTGGCCTTCCCCCTGGCCCACCCGGCGGTGGCCACCGTCCTCGTCGGCGCCCGCTCGCCGTACGAGGTCCGTGACGCGGCACAGCAGTTCGCGGCCACCGTCCCTGACGACTTCTGGACGGAAGCCCGCGCCGAAGGGCTGCTGCCCGCGCACGTACCCGTTCCCGGAGAGGATGTTCCCGCGTGAGAATCGCCCTGCACACCAAGGTCCGCGCCGACCGCATCGCCGAGTACGACGCCGCGCACCGCGAGGTGCCCGCCGAGCTCACCACCGCCATTCGCGCGGCGGGCGCCACCTCCTGGACGATCTGGCGCAGCGGCACCGACCTCTTCCACGTCCTGGAGTGCGAGGACTACGCGCGTATGCTCGCCGAGCTGGACAAGCTGCCGGTCAACATCGCCTGGCAGGCGCGGATGGCCGAGCTGCTCGACGTCGTCCACGACTACTCGGCCGATGGCGCGGACGCGGGAGTGCCCGTCGTATGGGAGCTGTGATGAGTGACGTGCCGTGGAGGATCGACTCCCATCATCATGTATGGGACCTCTCCGTGCGCGACCAGGAATGGATCACCGGCGAGGCGCTCGCTCCGATCCGCCGGAACTTCTCCCTCGCCGACCTTCTGCCCGAGGTCCGCGCGGCCGGTGTCGTCGCGACCGTGGTCGTCCAGACGGTCACCGTCGCCGATGAGACCCCCGAGCTGCTTGCCCTCGCGGCGGCGGACAGCGACCTCGTGGCGGGCGTCGTGGGATGGACCGACCTCACCCGGCCCGATGTCGCCGACGCGCTCGCGGAGCTGTGCCAACTCCCCGGCAGGCAGTACCTGGTAGGCATCCGGCACCAGGTACAGGGCGAGGCCGACCCGCAGTGGCTGCTGCGGCCCGACGTGCGTCGTGGCCTGGCCGCGGTCGGGGCTGTGGGTCTCGCCTACGACCTCGTCGTGCTGCCCCATCAGCTCTCGGCCTGCGTCAAAGCCGCCCAGGAGCACCCCGAACTCACCTTCGTCCTGGACCACTTGGGCAAGCCGCCCATCGCATCCGGAGCTCTCGAACCCTGGGCCACCGCCGTCCGCTCGCTCGCCGAGCTCCCCAACACCGTCTGCAAGCTCTCCGGTCTGGTCACCGAGGCGGACCCCAAGACCTGGACGGTCGACGACCTGCGCCCGTACGCGGACACTGTCCTTGACGCCTTCGGCCCTGACCGGCTGATGTTCGGCTCCGACTGGCCCGTCTGCACCCTGGCGGCGGCGTACGGCGAAGTCGTCGACTTGGCAAGGGAGTTGACCGACTCGCTCAGTGACAGTGAACGCGCCGCCCTCTTCGCAGGGACCGCCACCCGCGTCTACCGCCTCTGAGCCACCGACCCGACCCGTGTCGGCGGCAGGAACTCCCGCACGTACGTCCGCTCCCAGCAGGCGCCCGTCTCGCGCAGCTCGCGCCAGGTCGTGTAGCGGTAGCGGTACAGGCGGGCGCGGATGTACGCGGGAGGCGCGTCCGGCGGGAACGGGACGTGGCGAAGGAGCCGCAAGGTGTCCCGGTCGCCGTCCAGGAGCCGCTCGATCAGCGGGCCGAACCACGGCCTCGCGTACGCGGGGGAGAGCGCGGCGAACCACATCATCCAGTCGAGCCGCAGATGGTACGGCGCGAACTGCCTTGGCCAGCGGCGCACATCACCCGGCTTCCCCTTGAACTCGTACTCCCGCCATTCCGAGTCCTGACGGGGTGTCGCATCCGCCGTGCCCTCGATGACCACCTCCTGGCGTACGCGGCTGACGCTGCCGAACGCGCCGTACGCGTTGACGAGATGGAGCGGGTCGAAGGAGTAGTTCATGATCTGCCGTCGTGAGAACAGGTTGCGCGTGGGCCGGTAACTCAGTGCCAGGAGCAGGACGGTCACCGCGATGACCACCACCTCGTACCAGAGCGGCGGGGGAGCGGGGGTGTCCGACGGCGCTCCCGTGCCCCCGAAGTCCAGGACGGACACCGCGAGCACGATCGTCATCCAGTTCAGCCAGGAGAAGTTCCCCGAGAGGACCAGCCACAGCTGGGTGGCGATCATGACGCAGGCTGCCGCCGTCGCGATCGGCTGCGGTGTGAAGAGCAGTACAGGGACGACGAGTTGGGTGAAGTGGTTCGCCGCGACCTCCACCCGGTGGGCGGGCCCCGGCAGATGGTGGAAGAACCAGCTCAGCGGGCCCGGCATCGGCTGTGTCTCGTGGTGGAAGTCCAGGCAGGTGAGCTTGCGCCAGCACGCGTCGCCGCGCATCTTGATAAGACCGGCCCCGAATTCGACGCGGAAAAGGACCCAGCGCAGCAGGAAGAGGACGAGCACCGGCGGCGCCGTCTCGTCGTTGCCCAGGAGGACGGCGAGGAAGCCCACCTCCAGGAGCAGCGACTCCCAGCCGAAGCCGTACCAGCTCTGCCCGACGTTCACGATCGAGAGATACAGGGCCCACGGCACGAGCCAGAGCAGCATGCCGCCCCACAAGGGGAGGAAGCTGTCGGCCCCCGCGAGCAGCGCGAGGGCGCAGGCGCAGCCCGTCCACGCGACGAGGGCGAAGAAGCGGTCCGAGTAGTGGAGCTGGAAGAGGCTCGGTGCTTTACGGAACGGCACGCGCTCGACGTAGCGCGGCACCGGAAGCATGCCGCGCTCCCCGATCAGCGCACGGAACTGCAGCGCCGCGCCCAGGAACGCGACGAGGTAGACCGCGGCGAGCGCCCGCTGGAAGACGAGACGGCCGAGCCAGTACTGATCTGCGGTGAACCACTCCACAGTGCCATCTTGCGCCCGAACCGGCCCGGCGCCCCAGGGCGCACCCCTCGCCCGTCACCCGTTCGCCACAGTCCCCGACGACCGGCACTCCCTCGCCCGGCGTGCGCGCTCGCGCCCGACAGCGAAGAATCAGGAAGTGTCATGACGCCCACGTCACTGCCGGACGACTGGCCAGCGGATCCACGGTCGATCCTGGCGTTCAACCGCACAGGCTGCTTCGACTGGGACCTCGACAGCCGCCTGCTGCACTTCGATGCCTCGGCACTGGACGTCTTCGACATGCGGGCCGACGAGTTCGACGGTCGCCCGGAGACCCTCGCCGTCCGGGTCTCCGCGGTCGAGTCGCACCGCCTCGACGCCCTTGTCTCGCACGCTCTCAAGGACGGCAGCGAGACCTACGGCGTCTACTTCCGCGTACGGCTGCGCGAGGGCGGCCTGCGCTGGACCCATACCCAGGGGTTCATCCACCGTGACGAGACGGGCCGTCCGTACCGCATCGTGGGCGTCGTCCGCGATGCCACGCAGGAACTGGGCGACAGCACGGCCCGGCACCAGCGCGCCGACGAGGAGGAGGACCGGCGCCGCCGCACGAGCATCGTGCAGGGCACCACGGCGGCCCTCGCGCACGCCCGCACCGTCCGGGACGTCATCGACGTACTCAAGGACACCCACGGCCTGGCGCACCTGGGGGCGTCGAACCTGGTCATGGGCCTGGTCGAGGCCGGGCGGATCCGGCTTGTCGCCGAGGGGCCCGTGGGCAGCTTCGTGCCGGGCACCAAGTTCACGCGGATCGACGAGCGGTATCCGATGAGCGACGCCGTGCGCACGCTCTCGCCGCGCTTCATCGAGACGGACGCGGAGTTCGCCGCCTCGTACCCGGAGCTGTGGCCGCACATCGACAAGCTGGGCATCAGATCGGCCGCGTACCTGCCGCTGATCGCGCAGGCCAAGCCGATCGGCGTGCTCGGCCTGCTCTACCAGGACAAGACCGGCTTCACAGAGGAGGAGCGCGACGTCCTGGTCGCGCTGAGCAGCGGCATCGCGCAGAGCCTCCAGCGCGCCATGTTCTACGAGCAGGAGAAGGACCTCGCCCAGGGCCTCCAGCAGGCGATGCTGCCGCGCACCATCCCCGGTGTGCCCGGCGCCGACATCGCGGTCCGCTACCGCTCGGCTGCGCTCGGCCGGGACATCGGCGGCGACTGGTACGACGTGATCCCGCTGCCCGGCGGACGTGTCGGGGCGGTCATCGGCGACGTACAGGGCCATGACACGCATGCGGCGGCCGTCATGGGCCAGCTGCGCATCGTGCTGCGCGCCTACGCTGCCGAGGGCCACCCGCCCGCCACCGTCATGGCCCGTGCGTCGGGGTTCCTGCACGAGCTGGACACCGACCGCTTCGCCACCTGCCTCTACGCGGAGGCCGACCTGACGACGGGGGTCGTCCAGCTGGTACGGGCAGGGCACATCGACCCGCTCCTGCGGCAGGCGGATGGGAGCTGCCGCAGGGTGCCCGTCGACGGCGGCCTCCCGCTGGGCCTCTCGGCCGAGTTCGGCCGCCTCGACTACCCGGTCACCACCTTCGAGCTCGACGCGGGCCAGACCCTGCTGCTCTTCACCGACGGCCTCATCGAGGAGCCGGGCGCCGACCTGGGCGACGGGATACGGGCTCTGGGCGAGCTCGTCCGCACGGGGCCGCGCGATCTCCAGGAGCTCGCCGACCGGCTCTGCTCGATCGTCGACGAGCGGGGCGGAGAGGACGACGCGGCGCTGCTGCTCCTGCGCCGCCGCATGATCGACGCGCCCCGGTCCGGCGGACGCCTCCAGCAGCACGTCGGCCCCGGGGATCCGGAGGCGCTCGCCGGTGCCCGGCACATGATCCGCGCGGCGGTACGGGCCTGGGGCGCCCGGGAGCGCGCCGACGAGATCGAACTGGTGGCGGACGAGGTGATCACCAACGCCCTGATGCACACCGACGGCGCGGCGATCGTGACCCTGCGGGGCATCAGCGGCACCGACCGGCGTCTGCGCGTCGAGGTCGAGGACTCCTCCAGCGCGCTGCCGCGGCGCAGGGAGGCCGGGGAATCGGGTGTGTCGGGGCGGGGGCTGTTGCTGGTGGACATGCTGGCGGACGTGTGGGGTGTCGAGTCGCGAGGCAGCGGCAAGTGCGTGTGGTGCGAGTTCATCGTGCCCGCGCGGGGAAGCCGGGGGCAGGGGGAAGGCAAGCATCAGGGCGCGCGGACGGTGCGGCCGGAACAGGGTCAGGAGTGAGCGGATGCCGGAACTTCCCGAGGTCGAGGCGCTGCGTGCCTTCCTCACCGACCACATCGTCGGGCACGAGATCGTCCGGGTGCTGCCCGTGGCGATCAGCGTCCTGAAGACGTACGATCCACCGCTCGCCGCCCTCGAAGGCCGCACCGTCACCGCGGTGGCGCGCCACGGCAAGTTCCTCGACCTCGACGCGGACGGCCTGCACCTGGTGACCCACCTCGCCCGCGCGGGCTGGCTGCACTGGAAGGACCGCCTCCCCGACGGCCCGCCACGCCCCGGCAAGGGCCCCCTCGCGCTGCGTGTCGCCCTGGAGACGGGCGAGGGCTTCGACCTGACGGAGGCGGGCACGCAAAAACGCCTCGCGGTGTACGTGACCGACGCCCCGTCAGAGATCCCGGGCATTGCCCGCCTCGGCCCCGACCCGCTGACGCCGGACTTCGACGAGGACCGATTCGCCGGGCTCCTGGCGGGCGAACGGCGCCAGATCAAGGGCGCGTTGAGGGACCAGACCCTGATCGCGGGCGTCGGGAACGCGTACAGCGATGAGGTCTTGCACGCGGCCCGCATGTCCCCGTTCAAGCTCACGTCGAGCCTCACGAAGGAGGAAGTCCATGGGCTGTATGTGGCGTTGCGGGCCACGCTGACCGAGGCGGTGGAGCGCTCGCGCGGATTGGCGGCGGGCCGCCTCAAGGCGGAGAAGAAGAGTGGCCTGCGGGTCCACGGCCGCACCGGCGAAACGTGCTTCGTGTGCGGCGACACCATCCGCAGTGTCTCTTTCAGTGACTCCTCGCTGCAGTACTGCCCCACGTGCCAGACGGGCGGGAAGCCGTTGGCGGACCGGAGGATGTCGCGGTTGCTGAAGTAGGCCTGTGCCGAGCTGAATTCAGGGTCGGCGCAAGGTCAACAAGTGCTCTCCGCGGATCGAGCGCACCTCGTAGCGGGCGATGTCCTCGCGGCGCATGGCCGCGCCGCCCCGTGTCGACAGACCGGCGGAGGGCTCGCCCGCGGATGTGGCGGCGGGCGCCTTCCACGTCGTCACCGTCTGCTCGGAGCCGTCGTCGCCCAC
Source organism: Streptomyces sp. NPDC055239 (assembly GCF_053606205.1). Lineage (NCBI taxonomy): Bacteria > Bacillati > Actinomycetota > Actinomycetes > Kitasatosporales > Streptomycetaceae > Streptomyces > Streptomyces sp. NPDC055239. The sequence continues at coordinate 87,143 of NZ_JBSGRD010000019.1, forward strand.
GGCGACGAGCTCGCAGACACCGGCGCCGTACGGGGCGTGGATACGGAGCCCGATGTCCGTGCCCCAGTCGCGGCCCCGCGCGGTGAGGGTCGCCGAGACGCCGGTGCGGCCGTCGCGGGCGGTGATCTGTTCCGAGTCAGGACCGTGGGCCCTCAGGGCCGCCGTGGCGGGGGCCGCGAGGGCGATCACGACGCTTGCCGCGACCGCGCACAGCCACCGTCTGCGCCCGGTCCTGCGCAGTCGTCCGGTCTCGGTGAGGAGCCGGTCGACGAGGCCGGGTCCCGGCACGGCCAGCGGTTCGACGTGGGGTGGCGTGAGGCGGTCGTAGGCTGCCAATTGCTGTGCTGTCGGGGTGAGTTCATCCACCAGGGCCTGGCATGTGGGGCAGTCCATGAGGTGATCGTCGAAGCGGAAGGTGTCCGCCGCGTCGAGGACACCGAGCGCGTAGGCGCCGGCGTCGCGATGCCGCTCCAGGGGCCTCATGACGTTCCTTGCGTGACGAGTTGGACAGGGGGTGATTCCTGCCCTCCCGTACGCAATGGACCGACGAATCACTCAAGACACGGGACGCGAACACTCGTACGTGGCGCCAGAACGTCGCTGCCGTGGCATCAGAACAGTCGTGGCATCAGAACAGATGGATCGCCAGGTGCCCGAGCGGCAGCCCCAGGCGCCATGCCGCGGTCCACACCTTGGGCCCGTCGTCCTCGCTGCCAGGACCGCCGCCCGGCACCGAGTCCAGATCGGGGGCGAGCAGCTCCGTCTCCTCCAGCCACCGCCACGCCTGGTCGGCAAGATCGAGGTCGGGCGCCGGTTCGTCCGAGGTGATCGCGTCGGCCCAGAGCACGGCCATGCGCTCGCCGACCCAGTCCTGCCACGGCTGGTCGTACGCCGTCAGGGACAGCCAGGTCTCCAACTGGGAGACCACGCGGATGCCCGACAGTTCATTGTTCGTGTCGGAGAGGAAAATAGTCAGGGCCAGAGCATCACGCCCCGCGCGGTATTCGAAAGATGCCGGTGGCATCAAGTCGCCGGTGCGCAGTAATTCGTCCGCGATGTACTCGGCGTACAGCCATGCCATCGGCACGGCCAGTTCGCCTCCGCTTGGGCCCTCCGTGTTTCCCCGGCTCTCGTGCAGCATCCCGTCTCGCCTTCCTCCGATCCGTGCGCGTCGCCGGCCTCTGGCACCCCAATCCGGAACACGGATGAGGACAGCCGATTACCCGAAGGGTGCCCTGAGCAAGGCACTTTGCGAAGGCTTGACTTGGCCCTCGGTTTCGTCGCAGGTGGGGAGGCCTCTGTTCTTCGTGTCACATGGCCCGACGATATGACTCTCTTTCAGGGACTATGACGGCATTGCTGCTTGACTCGACCTTGTGTCCGAATGTGGATTCATTTCGCCGAATATTCCCCATTCACGGAGACTGGTCGATGACGCAGCGCACACCACAGGGAACAGCTGTTCTGGCGGCGGTAATGATCGGAGCCGCTCTCGCCGCGACCGCCGCCTGTACGGCGAATGAAAAGCCCGCGCAGGAGCCGAATCCGAAGAGACAGAGCGAAAAACCTCCGGGCGGCGCACGGGGGGACGGCCGGGATGCTCCGCCCCCCGCGCCGTCGGCGGCAGGCGGTGGTCAGGACGCCCCGCGCCCCTTCACGCTCGTCGCCTCCGGGGACGTGCTCCCGCACTCCTCGATCATCAGCAGGGCCAACACCGACGCGGGCGGCGACGGCTACGACTTCGTGCCGATGCTCAAGGGGGTCAAACCCGTCGTGTCCAAGGCCGATCTGGCGATCTGTCACATGGAGACCGTCTACGGCGCGAACGGCGACTACACCGGCTACCCCAGCTTCAAGTCGCCGCCCCAGATCGCCCGCGCCCTGAAGGCCACCGGCTACGACGCCTGCTCCACGGCCTCCAACCACACGCTCGACGACGGCGCCGCGGGGGTGCGCCGGACGCTCGGCGCGCTCGACAAGGCGGGCGTCAAGCACGCGGGTTCGGGCCGCACGGCCGCCGAGGGCAGATCTCCCGCCTGGCTGCGGGCGGGCGGCGCGAAGGTGGCCCAGCTCTCGTACACATACGGCACGAACGGATATCCGCTGCCCAAGGGCAAGCCCTGGACGGTCAACCTCATGGAGCGCGACCGGATCGTCGCGGACTCGCGCGCCGCCCGGAAGGCGGGCGCGGACGTGGTCGTGGTCTCCGTCCACTGGGGCACGGAGTGGCAGGACACCCCGGACCGCCGGCAGTTGAGCCTCGCCAAGCAGCTCACGGCGTCCCGCACGCGGGGCCGAGCCGACATCGACCTGATCCTGGGCACCCACGCGCACGTCCCTCAGGCGTACGAGAAGGTCAACAAGACCTGGGTCATCTACGGCATGGGCGACCAGATCGCGGGCGAGATGATCAATCACGACGGCGAGAACGACCCGCGGGGCAACCAGGGCACCCTCGGCCGCTTCACGTTCGCCCCGCCCGCTGCCCCCGGCGGACGCTGGGAGGTCAAGAAGGCCGAGTTCATCCCCCAGTGGTTCAACACCGGCACGGGGCGCGCGACCAACCTGAACGCGGCGCTGGCCCGTGGCGCGGACGTCGCAGACATCCGCGACCGGATCCGCCGCGTCGTCCTGAGCCGGGGCGCGGGGAAGGACGGCCTGGTGATGGGCAAGTAACCGGGGCACGGCCCGAAAGGCGTGTGCCCGACATCGCCGGGCCGGCCTCCGCCGGGAGACCTCCCCGGCGGAGGCCCGGTCGGCCAAGGCCTTCCCGTCGGCCGTGGTCACCCGGGTCGACCGTCCATGACCGGAGTCATGGAGCAACGGCGGCCTCCGCGGGTTTCGCCCGCAGCGCGATCGACGCCGGGAGCAGGATCGTCGCGAACGTCAGCGCCACCGCGGCCCCGACGATCGTCAGGTAGATCCACGCGGGCCCGCTCGGCAGCACCGACCCGTCCAGGGCAAGCCCGAAGGGGACCAGTGACCCGGCGGCGATCCCGGTGCCGAGCACGATCCCGACCAGCGCCGTCACCCCTGCCTCGACCGACATCATCCACAGCACCTGGCCCCGGGTCGAGCCGATCAGGCGTTGCAGCGCGAACTCGCCGCGCCGCTCGGCGGTCGCCACGATCAGCGAGTTGATCAGGGCGATCACCGCATAGCCGACCACCACCGCGGCCAGCAGGAAGCTCGCCACCCGGCCGCTCTCATCGCTCTGCGCATGGGCCGCGGTCGCTTCCGCGCGGTCCACGACGACGACTCCGGACACACCGCTCGCCGTCTTCCGTACCGCCGTCTTCAGGTCCGCCGACGACACCCCCGGCTTCGCCGTCACCAGGATCTGCGGCAGCATGCCGGTCGTGGTGCGGGGCAGCAGTTCGGTCGCGGGCACCATCGCGTAGGCGAACCCGCGCGGCGGGGCGAACGATCCGACGACCGTCATCGTGCTCGCCTCTCCGTTGCCCCAGCGCAGCCTCACCCGGTCGCCGATGCCTTTGCCGCTGTCGTCGAGGACATCCGTGGGCAGCACGATGCTGTCGCCGGTCAGGCGCCCGTAGTCGCCCCGCACCGTCGGGTACCCGATCGTCTGCCGCGCGCCCGACGCCGTGACCCCTTGCAGATCGATCCGGCTCGGCTCGACCCCCGAACCGAGGACGGTCTCCAGACGCGCCTCGCCCGACGCTGAAGCGGACGCTCCGGCGACCTGCGGCAGGCGGGAGAGCGTGTCCACGAGCGACGGCGGAAGAGCACCGCTCCGCGAGCTGACCACGGCGTCCGCCTTCAGGCCGTCGGTGAACATCCGGCTGTTGGCGTCGTCCTGACTGGTCTGCAGGTAGATCAGTGCGGTGGCGAGACCGGTCGCCAGCATGATGGGGATGACCGCCGAGGCCAGCCGGACCTTGCGCACCGACGCGTTCTGCATCGCGAGGCGCCCCGAAAGGCCGGTGAACCAGCCGACCGGCCAGCGCAGCAGAACCGCGAGCCAGCGGCACAGACCGGGGGACACCAGGGCGACCCCGACCGCCCACAGCATCGCGGCGGGCCCGGCCGTGCTCGCCGCGATCGGCCCGGTCATCACCGACGCCGTCACGATCGCCAGAGCGGTCGCACCGCCCAGGAAAAGGAACGCCAGGATCATGCGGATGGGGCTGACCCAGCGGGTCTGCAGCGTCGCGTCGGCCATCGCCTCGGTCGGTCGGACCTTCGACACCCGGCGGGAGGCGATGAACGCGGCGGCCAGCGCCGCGAACAGCGTGGCTCCGAAGCCGGCCAGCTTCGGGATGACCCCCTGGCTGAAGACCATCTCGCCCGGGATCAAGTCCTGTCCGACCAGGACGTCGTACATGAAATGACCGAACACGGGCCCTGGTACGAGCGACAGGCCGGCCGCCAGCAACGCGATCACGAACGTTTCCGCCATCACCATGCGGCGCAACTGCCCCGGCGTGACCCCGGTCGTGCGCAGCAGCGCCATCTCCCTGCGGCGCTGCTGCATCAACATGCCCACGGTGCTGCCCACCACGAAGATCGCGACCATGGTGGAAAGACCGCCGAACGCACCCGCGACCGGAATCAGGTTCTGCTTCCCGCTGATCGCGTCGGGGAACTCGGCGACTCCCCGATCGTCGCCGCGGAGCACCTGGGCGCCGCGGTCCGCGACGACGTCGTCGATCGCGGCGGCGAGCTTCGCCGGGTCGGTGCCCGGGGCGGCGAGTACCCCGATGTCGTCGATCTTTCCGGGCCTGTCGTACAGCCGGGTCGCCTCGCCGTCGGAGAACAGCAGCGCGGACCGGGTGGCGATGCGGCTCTCGGCGATTCCGCTGACCCGGAACACGTGCGGGATGCCGCGCACCGACGCCTTCAGCCGCTCGCCCGGCCGCACCCCCAGTCTTCTCGCGGTGGTGCTGTCCACCACGACCTCACCGGACGCGGTCGGTTCGCCGCCCGCAACCAGCTCGTACGGCGAGAGCGACGCGCTGGACCAGCCGTGCCCGGATGCGGAGACCGGCCGATCGGCCAGCGCGGTGATCGGCACCGAGACGTCCGGCACGGCCTCGGACACACCGGGCACCTTGGCCACGGCGTCCGCCAAGTCCTCGTCCAACAACACTCGCTCGGTCATCGGATCGGTCGCGGAGCCGACCGCGTGGCCGGGATAGTCCTGACTCCCGGTCACCACGACGGGCGCCGCGGCAAGACGCTCGGCCTTGACGTCAGCGCGGATGCCGGTCTCCAGCAGCCCGCCGCAGCCCTGTACGACGACGGCACCGACGAACAGCGCGATCAGCGACGCGAGGAACCCGCCCTTGCGGTACCGCAAGGTCTTGAGCGCGAGACGCAGCACTAGATCACCCGTTCCGCGCCCACGGGCTGCTGCTTCCGGGCCCATGCGCCGAGTCGGGTCATCTGCCCGGCCACCTGCTGGACCGAGGGCCGTTCGAGTTCGGCGCTCACCCGCCCGTCCACGAGGAAGACCACGCGGTCGGCGTGCGATGCGGCCACCGGGTCGTGCGTCACGATCACCGCGGTCTGCTCGCCGCTGTCCACCGCCTCGCGCAGCAGTCCCAGGACCTCCAGCGCGGTCTCGGTGTCCAGGGCGCCTGTCGGCTCGTCTCCGAACAGCAGGACCGGGCGGGTGACCAGGGCGCGGGCGATCGCCACACGCTGCTGCTGACCGCCGGAGAGCTCACCCGGGCGGTGCTTGCGGCGGGACGTGAGGCCGGTGCGTTCGATGACGTCGTCCACCAGCCTGCGGTCGGGCCGCTTGCCCGCGAGACGCAGCGGCAGCGTGACGTTGTCCACCACGTTCAGCGCGGGCAGCAGATTGAAGCTCTGGAAGACGAACCCGATCCGGTTCCTGCGCAGCTTGGTCAGAGAGCGCTCGTTCATCGTCGTCAGGTCCTGACCGTCCAGGAAGACGCTGCCGGACGTCGGCCGGTCCAGGAGGGCCGCGCAGTGCAGGAAGGTGCTCTTGCCGGAACCGGAGGGGCCCATCACAGCGGTGAAGGTGTGGCGCCGAAAGCCGAGCGAGACCCCCGACAGCGCCGCCACACTGTTGCGCGACCGCCCGTACACCTTGTGGACGTCCTGTAAGCGCAGCAACTCGGCCGTCATCGACCGCTCTTGCTCCGAACGCATGGAGATCTCCTAGCTCGCAGGGAAGCCCGTCAGGCTCGGCGGTGCATCCGTCGAGCCCTGGGGCCCTGGACCCTGACGCAGCAGGAATCCTCCGCGCGGCGCTCCCGGGTTCTGAGTACTGACGGATACACAGGCTGTAGCCCGAAATCGCTGTGGGGGTGATGAAACTAGTGGAACCCCGCAGCCCGGAACATGGGGCTAGCCCTAGCTGCGATCCGGGGGATAGCCCGCTGACGACTCGTCAGCCACCTACCCGATGACGGCCGATGAGGCCAATGTCAGCTGGTCACCCGACCCGCACCAGCCACCCTCGCCCGGGCTCCACCCGCAGCGCCTCGCCCGCGGCGAACCTCCGCTCCGGCTGGAAGCCCTCGATCGCGGGAGCGCAGGCGGCGACGGGGCCGGAGTCCGTGGAGAGGACGACGTCCACCGGCTCCCCGGCCCAGGAGGCGAGCGCCGTCACTGTTCCTCCGGGGCCCTGCCATGTGGTGGCAAGGACGTCGTCCCGGCCGGTCCGCACCGGTGCTGAGCCGGTGGCCCACCACCCCGTCATCTCCGCCTCCGGAAGACGGAGCCGGTCGAAGGCCCGCCACAAGGGCCGTACATCCGTCATGGGCGCCCGCGCCGTCATCCCGAAGACGAGGCCGCGCCAGGGATTTCCGCCTCCTTCCAGCATCTCGCCCATCAGGCCGAAGGGAATGCCCGAGATCTCGACGAGCCAGTACGCGGGATCACCCCCGGCACAGCCGCCCGTACCGTCAGAGCCGACGGAACCCTCGTAGTCGAAGAGCTCTCCCAGCCAGAGCCGGTCGACGTACGGAAGGAGCTCCGCGTACAGATTGGCGCTCGACGCGAATCCGTCCGGCTCGCGGAACTGGTTGCAGGAGTGCAGATCGACCAGTGGCGGCGCATCGCCGGAAGCGGACAGGGCCTTGCGGACCCGCTTCATGGTCGTCCGGTCGTACGCCACGTCGTCGAGATAGAGCCCGTCGATCCCGACGACCCGCCGCAGTCGCTCGATCCCGCTCACATAGGAGTTGTGCCACCGCGAGTCGCCGGACGTGACGACCGCGACGTCCCCCACGTCGGGCGCCACCCACCCGGGCACGTAATCGCCGCCCAGATGTTCCCGCAGCCACGCGTGCCCGCCCCCGGGCCCCGGCGCGAAGATCTCGTCGCCCAGGGATGCGAGGACCGGCAACTCCGGTGTGTGGCGCGTCAGTTCGCGCACCGTGTCGTACACCTTCACCTGGATCCCCAGTCGGTGCGCCTCCTCCGTGTAGGAGTGCAGGGCGTCGGCGCCCAGGAGCGGGTCGTTGATGTACGGGTTGGGTGGCGTCGCATGGTGCAGATTGGCGACGTTCGCGCCGTACTCCGCGATCTCCGCGGGCGAGGCGTACGCGTGGAAGTAGCGTTCGGAGAGCTGCCGCCCCGGTTCGAGCGGCTTGAACGGGGTCAGGAGCAGCCGGAACTCGAAGCACCGGCTCTCGCCGGCGCGCAGCGCGAGCGGCCCGCTGAAGGCGGAGAGGCGGCGCACTCCCTCGCTCGTCCGCAGCCGTACCCCGCCCGCCCCGTCGCCCGCCCAGGAGTGCGGTGTGCGCAGGGGCTTCTCCCGGTAGTAGTTGGTGTTGAGCGGCCGTGCGTAGTGCTCGTCACGCAGGCTGAGCTGGAGCCCCGCCGCCGGGTCGCCGAGCCAGAACGCGTCCTGGTTGCGGGTGGGCGTGTCCCAGCTCCAGTCGTACGTCGCCGGGCACGCCCGGCCCGTCAGGCCGAGCCCCATCGCGTACCGCGCGACCTCCTCGTGGACCGGCACGTCCAGCGTCACGTCGAGTTCGGTGTCGGCGGTGGCCTCGACGGTGGCACGCACCACGAGGAATCCGTCCGCCTCCAACTCGCCCTCTGTGCGCAGTAGTACGTCCTGTCCCGCCGCCCGCGCCGACCAGCGCACCCGCGCCGGGCCAAGGCGGTCAAGGCTGATCGGGCCCCGCTCGACGGGGCGGCCGAGGTCCAGCGTGAGAGGTGCGGCGAGCAGGTCGCGGGGCGGTCCGTCGACGCGGGTGACCGTCGGTGTGAAGGTGGAGACGAGCCGCCGGGGGAGCGCGTCCTGGCCGAGCTCGATCGTGCGGCCGAGTATCGAAAGGCGCAGGCCGTCGTCCTCCGCCGCCGCCTCGACCGGGGTGAACGGCGCCACAGGATCGTCGTCCTGTGCGAGCGCCGAGTCGAGCCATCCGAGCCGCGCGAGCCGCCACGGCTCTCCGGCACCGCCGTCGGCGACGACGTCCTGGCCGACGGTGAGGCGCAGCGGCAGTACGCGCTCGGGGGTGCCGGGTGCGCTGACGGCTATCTCCCCGTCGTACAGGCCGGGTCGAGCGCCCTGGGGTACCTCCACGCCGAACCACAGGGCCCCCGCACGCCCGGCGCCGATGGCGACGCGCCGCTCGAAGGCCTGGCCTCGTGCGTCGATGCCGCCCGTGCTGAGACACCGTACGGAGAAGGGAAGCCCGCGGACCTCGGCTCGTACTTCCGTCAGTTCCTTGAGCGCGTACACGCCGACCTGCACCGCGTGGAACTCCCCGCGGTCCGCCATGACGTCCAGTGGTGCGAAGGGGGTGGCCAGCGCCCAGCGTGCGGGCAGTCGTTCGTAGCGGCCGAGTGGGTGGGTGCGGTCCTCGCCGAAGAGGAGGAACTGCTCGTTCGCGTAGGCCTGATGGAGGCGCGTGCGCTCGTCCTCCGTCGCCGCGAAGCCGAGCGGCGCGAAGGAGTCGACCGCGCTTGCCGCCTCGTAGCCGAAGGCCTCGGCGCGCGGCAGCTTCTCCCATCCTGTGGCGTGGTGCAGGCCGCAGCGGTGCACCCAGCCGGGGTCCGCGGTCCGCGTCGGCGGCCGGTAGGCGGCCTGCGGATAGTAGGGCTTGCCCGTGTGCGCGTACGGGAGGTAGTGAACGGCGTAGGTGCCGGGGCCGTCCACCGGCTCGAAGGCGATGCGCCCCGCCTCGGCGGTGACCTCCACGGCCACGGTGTTGCGCACGCGTTCCCCGGAAGGGCCGACCACGATCACGTCCACCGCCCCGGGGTCCGGATCCTGGCGCCGCCACGGGAGTTCGGCGGCGACAGCCGGGGCCGCGGTGTCTCGGATGTCGGCGGTGTCGGCACGTACGAGAAGCCGGTGGTTACCGTAGACGTCGCTGTCCCAGGAGCCGATCCCGCATGCCAGCTCCGGATGACCAGTCTCACCCATCTGTGCTCCCCCAAGGGCGCTATTTATTAGGTAAGTTTCTCAATCGCTCCGGGTCACCCTGGAGATCAACCGATCGCGCTGTCAAGGGGGACGCCTTGAATCGGCCCACAAGTGCCACGAGTGCCACGAGCGGGGACCCGTCGCTGCTGCGCCGCCTCAACACGGCAGCCGCCCTGCGCGTGCTGCGCGAGCGGGACGAGATCACCGTGCCCGAACTCGCCACGCTCATCGGGGTGTCACGCCCCACGGCCCAGGACCTCACGGCCCAGCTCCTGCGCGAGGGCCACCTGGTGGAACTGACGCCGGGCAGCGGAAGTGTGGGCAGGCCCGCCCGCAGATTCCGGTTCCGGGCCGAGGCCGCGCACGTTCTGGGCGTGGACATCGGCGCGCACAAGATCCTGGTGCACGCCGCCGACCTGCTCGGCCGGACGGTGGCCACCCAGCGTGTCGCCGTCACGCCCGAACTCCCCGCCGGGCAGCGCCTCGACGCCGTCCGCGAGGCGATCGCGGGCTGCCTGGCGCAGCCTGCGGCGGCGGACGTGCGCCCGCTGGCGACCGGCGTCGGCACCAGCGGCATGGTGGACGCGGCGGGCCGGGTGGTGGAGAGCGACTCGTTGCCGCAGTGGACGGGTCTGGACCTCACCCGGGAACTCGCCGACCCGGGTCACGGCCCCGTCGTCGTGGGCAACGACATCCAGCTGGCGACCCTCGCCGAGTGCACCGGGGGAGTGTCGGTGGGCGCGGACGACTGCGTGTATCTGTACGTCGGCAACCGGCTCGGCATCGGCCTCTGGCTCCGGGGTGAGCTGCACCGCGGACACCGTGGCGCGGCGGGGGAGATGGTCGCGGGCGACGGCTGGGAGCGGTGCTACCAGCGGCTCCTCGACTGGTTCGCGGGGCACCAGGGCGCGGACAGGCCGACGCGCGAGAACGCCGCCCGCGCGGTGGTGACCGCCGCGGCGGCGGGCGACGGCGGGGCGAAGTACACCCTGCGCGCCTTCGCCGAGGCGCTCGCCGACAGTCTGGCCCGCCACGTCGCCGTACTCGACCCGCAGTCCGTGGTGCTCGGCGGCGGGATCTCGCGTGCGGGCGCCCTGCTCAGCGAGCCGTTCGCGGCACGGCTCGGCGTGCTCTGCCCCTACCGGCCGACGGTGCAAACCTCCGTACTCGGCGAGGAATCCACCGCAATCGGGGCAGCTCGTCTCGCACTGGAACACATCGATCACGCCGCGCAGAAAAATCCAACTCTCTAGGACCGGAAGGTGGTTGACGGGCGGGAGCCACGCTTCGATGATGTGGCTCTCTTTCGGCAAGTTGGCTTCTTAATTGGCCGACTCCCGACGGCCGTCCGGGCTGTCGGCTGCCACTTTTCTGTTCCGTCGTGCCGCCAGGCCAGGGAGTACGTGTGACATCCCCAGCAACGCAACGCAGGCCACGCGCCGCGTCGCCGCCACCATCCGGGTCGGATCCGAAGTCGTGTCCGGAGTCCCAGGACCCGCCGCGCTACCGCCGCGTCCCGCTCCGCGTCCGACTGCGGAACAACTGGGTGATGCTCGCCCTCATCGCCCCGGGCCTGCTCTTCTTCCTGTTCTTCTTCTACGTGCCGATGCTCGGCAACGTCATCGCCTTCCAGGACTACCAGCCCTTCATCGGCTTCAAGGACAGCCCTCTGGTGGGCCTCGCCAACTTCCAGGAGCTCTTCGCCGACCCGGCGTTCTGGGAGGCGGTCCGCAACACCCTGTCGTTCGCCGCGCTCCAGCTGGTCTTCTTCTTCCCGGCGCCGCTCGCCCTCGCCCTGCTGATCAACAGTCTGGTCAGCCCGCGGATCAAGAAGTTCGTGCAGAGCGTCGTCTATCTGCCCCACTTCATCTCCTGGGTCCTGGTCGTCGCGCTCTTCCAGCAGGTACTCGGCGGCGCCGGCCTCTTCAGCAACTACCTGCGCGACCACGGCATGTCCGCCCTCGACGTGATGACCGACCCCGACACCTTCTCCCTCCTCATCACCGGACAGGTGATCTGGAAGGACATCGGCTGGGGCATGATCATTTACCTGGCGGCGCTCGCCAGCGTCGACCAGAGCCTGTACGAGTCGGCGGCCGTCGACGGCGCCGGACGCTGGCGCCGCATGTGGCACGTCACCCTGCCCGCCGTGCGCGGCGTCACGATCATGCTGCTCGTGCTCCGCCTCGGCGACGTCCTGTCCGTCGGCTTCGAGCAGTTCCTGCTCCAGCGCGACGCGGTCGGGGCCCGCGCGTCGGAAGTCCTCGACACCTACATCTACTACCACGGCGTCGTCTACGGCGACTGGGGCGTCGGCGCCGCCGCGGGCCTGGTCAAGGGCGTCATCGGGGCCTTGATGATCTACGGCGCCAACAAGGTCGCCCACGCCTTCGGAGAGCACGGGGTGTACAGCAAATGAGCAGCTTCGGATTCCCCCTGCGATCGCCGCGGGCCCGCGAGGAGCGGCCCGCCTGGGAAGAGCCGCCCACGAAGATCGGCTCGACCGCCAAGGCCGTCGTCATCACCGTCATCTGCGCCGTGATGATCCTGCCCTTCGTCACGGTGCTCTCCACCAGCCTCGCCTCCCGCAAGGAGATCACCGAGGCGGGCGGCTTCGTCCTCTTCCCCACGGAGCCGACCCTGGAGGCGTACCGGACGATCCTCTCCGGTGGCATCGTCTCCCGCGCCGTCGTCGTCAGCGTCCTGATCACGCTCGTCGGCACGGCGCTCTCGCTCCTGACGACGATCGCGCTCGCCTACGGCCTCAGCAAGCGCGGCGTCCCCGGCAGCAAGCCGATCCTCCTGATGGTGCTCTTCACGCTCCTCTTCGTGCCGGGCATGGTGCCGATGTACGTGGTGGTCAAGGAGCTCGGACTCCTCGATTCCTACTGGTCGTTGATCCTGCCCGTCATGATCAACGCCTTCAACCTCGTCGTCCTGCGGGCGTTCTTCATGAACATCCCCGAGGAGCTGTACCAGGCGGCGCGGATCGACGGCGCGGGCGACTGGCGGATCCTGACCCGCATCGTGCTCCCGCTCTCCAAGGGAGTCGTCGCCGTCGTCGGCCTCTTCTACGCGGTCACGTACTGGAACGCGTTCTTCAACGCGATGCTCTACCTCAACGACTCGGGCAAGTGGCCCATCCAACTGGTCCTGCGGACCTACGTGGTCCAGGGCAAGTCCATCTCGGGCGACCAGCTCGGCGTCAGCCACATGCCGCCCCAGCAGTCGATCTCCATGGCCGTCGTCATGATCGCGCTCATCCCGATCCTGCTGCTCTTCCCGTTCCTGCAGAAGTACTTCACCAAGGGAGTGCTCACCGGCGCCATCAAGGGCTGAACTGCCTTTCCCCTGACACCACCTGACACCTTTCGCGGAGATTCCCATGACAGGCATGTCCCGACGCACCTTCCTGAGCGTGTCCACCGCGGTTGCCGCGGGTGCGACCATGACTTCCCTTACAGGCTGCGGCGGCGCCGCCAACAAGAAGAGCGAAACGGCTTCGTCGAAGGTGAAGCTGCCCGCGTACGTCCCCTTCACCAAGATTGAGCCCGACCTCCCGTCGAGCGCGAAAGGCCTCTCGGCGGGCTACTTGAAGTACCCCGAAAAGCTGATCAGGAGTGTGCCGAAGCCGCCCGGTGACGGTTCGAAGGTCTCGATGCTCACCGAGATCTGGGTGCAGCCCCCGCTGCCGAAAAGCCGTAACGATTACTGGCAGCAGCTCAACAAGGAGATCGGCTTCGATCTCTCGGCGATCCTCGGCACCGACCCGGGCTACGAGCAGAAGTTTCCGGCCGTCATCGCCGGCGGCGACCTGCCCGACCTGATGTGGATACCGCCGAACCAGGGGCTTCAGCACATTGCCGAGCTCTTGGAGGCCAAGTGTGCGGATATCACGGAGTATGTCTCCGGGGACGCGGTCAAGGACTATCCGAACCTCGCTGCGATGACCCCTGCCCATTGGAAGACCGCAGTCGTCAACGGCAAGATCTGGGGTGCGCCAAGCCCCTACCCGGCGTTCGGCCAGGTCTACGGAGGAAACCCGAAGGCCTGGGACAAGGCGGAAGGTCTCTCTGCGGGCAGCCCCGAAGAGTTCCTGTCCAAGTGCAAGGAGGTCACCGGTGGCAAGGTGTGGGCGCTTGAGCCGATCTATGTGAATGCGGCCAGCGTGATGAGCCAGTGTTTCGGCGCACCCAACAAGTGGCGGGTGAACAAGAACGGTTCGCTGACATTCTTTCAGGAGACGGAGGAGTACTTGGAGGCCCTCAGCTTCGTCATGAAGCTGAAGAAGGCCGGGGTCTTCTATCCGGGCGACCCGAAGATGGCTGACGCGTACATCAAGATGGCGCAGGGTTCGATCGGTGCGTGCGTGTACTCCAGCCCCTACGACGCACGGGTGAAGACGCGGGTCAACGACCCCGATTTGGCGGCTGAGGTCCTCATCCCGTTCGCAGGGGGTGGCCAGAAGCCCACGCACCACCTCCACCGCGGCACGATCGGCTACACGGCCATCAGGAAGGGCGACGAGAAGCGCGTCCGCATGATGCTCGAACTGCTCAACTACCTGGCGGCGCCATTCGGTACCCAGGAGCGCGAGTTCCTCGAGTTCGGCACCAAGGGGGAGACCTTCACCTACAACGACCGGGGCTTCCCGGAGTACTCGAAGAAGGGCAAGCAGCAGGTCGAGGGTCTCAACAGCGGTCTGCGAACCGCCACCACCGCGCCGTTCGCCCTCCTTGCCTCGTCCTTCCCCGGCAAGGAGAGCGTCGACGACGTGCGCACGGTCTACGGCATGGAGAAGAAGCTCGTCGAGACCGGCATTCAGGACCCGACGGTCGGCCACTACTCGGACGCCTACACCCAGCACTACGGCCGAATGCAGACTGAGGCGGGAGACTTGGTCAACGACATCGTCAGCGGCCGCAAGAAGATCGCTGAGTGGAAGCCCTTCTGGTCCGAGTGGCGGAGCAAGGGGCTGGATCAGATGGCCAACGAGTTCGCGAAGTCCATCGAGCAGACCTCCTGACAAACCCCGCTCTAGGGAACGCGGTCGGCCTTCGCGAGCTCCGACTTCCGGTACGAGTAGCCGAAGTAGACGACGAGACCGATCGCGAACCACACCGCGAACCGTACCCACGTCTGCCACTGCAGGAACGTGATCAGCCAGATCGAGAAGACGACCCCGATGGCGGGCACCACCGGCATCCCCGGGCAGCGGAACGTGCGCGGGAGATCGGGCTGCTTGTAGCGCAGCACGATCACCGCGACGCACACCACGACGAACGCCAACAGGATCCCGATGTTGGTCAGTTCGGCCGCCTCGCCGATCGGCAGGAACCCGGCGATGGCGGCCGAGGCGAACCCGACGATCCACGTCACGCGCGTCGGCACATGCCGGGTCTTGTGCGTCTTGGCGAACCACTTCGGAAGGAGCCCGTCGCGCGACATGCTGAACCAGACGCGGGTGACGCCGAGCATGAAGGTGAACATCACGGTGAGGATGCCGATGATCGCGCCGACCGCGATGACATCGGCGAGACCGCCCAGGCCCACCGACTTGAACGCGGTGGAGAAGCCGCTCTCCGGGTCGATGTCCTTGTAACTCTGCATGCCCGTGAGGACGAGACAGGCGAGTACGTACAGGACCATCGAGATCGCGAGCGAGTAGAGGATCGCCTTCGGCATGTGGCGCTGCGCGTCCTTGGACTCCTCGGCGGCGGTGCTCATCGCGTCGTAGCCGAAGACCGCGAAGAATACGGTGGCCGCACCCGTGAACGCTCCGCTGACGCCGAAGGGGAAGAACGGCTTGTAGTTCCCGGTGTTGATGTGGAAGAAGCCGACCGCGATCACCACGAGCACGACGATGACCTTCAGCACGACCACGATCATCTCGAAACGCGCCGCGTTCTTGATGCCGAGGGTCAGGAGGTAGGCGATGAGCAGGCACAGCACCGCGGCGAACAGGTCGACCTTGTGCCCGTCGCCCGTGCCGGGCGCTCCCAGCATCCAGTGGGGCAGCTGAGCGCCCATGTCGTTCAGGAGGAAGTTGAAGTAGCCCGAGATGCCGATCGCGACCACTGCCACGATCGCCGTGTACTCCAGGAGCAGGTCCCAGCCGATGAACCAGCCGGTGAGCTCGCCGAGCACCACATAGCCGTAGGTGTACGCCGATCCCGCCTTCGGGATGAGGCCCGCGAACTCGGCGTACGAGAAGGCGGCCGCCGCGCTCGCGACACCGGCGATGAGGAAGGAGATGAGGACGGCGGGTCCCGCCGTGCCGTTGGCCACCGTCCCGGCGAGGGTGAAGATGCCGGCGCCGATGATGCCGCCGACGCCGATCGCGGTGAGCTGCCAGAGGCCGAGCGAGCGGGAGAGCCCGCCGCCTTCCGCGCCTTCGGTTTCTTCGATGCTCTCGATGGGCTTGCGGCGCAGAACGCCGTGCCCCATCCGGAGTCCCGCCATGAGCTCCACCTCTTCGCGGACGGCAGTCGGCTGATGGCGGATCATGATGGCCCAGGCGTGCGCATGACGGAAGACACCACACCCGCCATACCTGCGAGGACCTGCGAGGGTTCAGCAGTCTGGCCGCTGTGGGTTACGGCACCACGGTGACGGGCCAGCGACCCGCCTTGACCAGGCGTACCGCGACCGAGCCGACGATACGGTGGCCCGCCTGCTCGGAGGCGCCGACGACCACGGCGTCGGCGGTGAGGTCGTCCGCCGCGGCGACCAGACCGCTGTAGGGATCGCCGCGGAAGGTGTGGAACTCCCAGCGCACGTCGAATATGTCCTTCACCCGCTCGGTCGCGTCTCTGATCTCGGCGATCAGGGACTCGGCGATCTCGTCGGTCGCCTCGGCCACCGGGGCGCCGAGCGCGGCGCCCGCGGCCATCACCGGCTGGATGTAGACGACGGCGAGCAGCGCGTGCTGTCGCCGCGCCAGGCCTCCGGCATATGCCGCCGCCCGGAGCGAGGAATCCGAGCCGTCGACGCCGACGACGATCACCTTCGGGCCGTCCGTACCGCGTTCGAACTGGTGGGAGTGGTGTTCAGTCACAGCCGAGAGGTTATCGGAGCCGTCATTCCGCTTCGGCCGTGGGCGGCGTTGTCCGGAGCGCCCGCGGGTGCTCCGACGAGCGGGGCGGCGCGGCCCTTCCTAGGGTCGATCCATGAGCATCAGCGTGGAGAGCCCCCGCACCGCGCCGCCGCAGGGCGCGAAGGCCCGCTTCCTCAGACGCGTGCCGGAGGGATTCGCCACCTTCTTCGGCACCCTGGGCCTCTTCTGCGCGATCCTCGCGATCATCGCCCCGCTGCGCCACCTCCTGCGCCCGGTGGTCCGTGTCCTCGACCTCCTCACGGTCCCGGTGAGCCCCAACCTGGCGTACGCGGTCTTCCTCTTCCTCCTTGCCGGGGCGACAGCGGCCCGTAAGAAGGTCGCGTGGTGGCTGGTCGTCGTCTATCTGGGGCTCCTCCTCGCCTTCGACGTCCTGGGCATCGCCCTCGGCTTCTGGGCGGACTCGATCCCCTCCCTCGTCGTCTGCTCCATCGCCCTCGTCCTGCTCGTCCTGGCCCGCAAGGAGTTCTCCGCGGACTCCCGCCGCGGGGCGGTCCGGCGGGCCGTGCTCGTCCTCGTCGCGGGCCTCGCCGTGGCGATCCTGGTCGGCTGGGGCCTCGTCGCGCTCTTCCCGGGGTCGCTGCCGCGCGGCCACGCCCTGCTGTGGGCGGCGGACCGCGTCTGCGGCGGGCTCTTCACCGGCGGCGACTACTTCGACGGCAGACCCTCACGTGCTCTGCACTTCTGGCTCGGCCTCTTCGGCGCACTCGCCCTCCTGAACGCCGCCGCGACCCTCTTCCGCTCCCAGCGCATGGAAGCCGCCCTGCACGGCGACGAGGAGCCCCGCATCCGTGCGCTGCTCGGCGCGTACGGCGCCCAGGACTCGCTCGGCTACTTCGCCACCCGGCGCGACAAGGCCGTCGTCTTCTCGCCCAGCGGCAAGGCCGCCGTCACCTACCGCGTCGAGGCGGGCGTCTGCCTGGCCAGCGGCGACCCGGTCGGCGACCGCGAGGCCTGGCCGCACGCGATCGGCGCCTGGCTCGACGTGGCCCGGCGGTACGCATGGGCCCCCGCGGTGATGGGTGCGTCCGAGGAGGGCGCCACCGCCTACGCGCGCTCCGGGCTCGGCGCGCTCCAGCTCGGCGACGAGGCGATCCTGCACATCGCGGCCTTCGACCTGGACGGCCGCGACATGCGCGTCACCCGGCAGGCCGTGAACCGCGTCCGCCGCACCGGCGCCACCACCCGCATCCGCCGCCACTCCACCCTCACCGACGAGGAGATGGAGGAGATCGTCGACAAGGCGGACGCCTGGCGGGACACCGAGACCGAGCGCGGCTTCTCGATGGCGCTCGACCGTCTCGGCGACCCCGAGGACGGCGACTGCCTGCTCGTCGAGGCCCTGGACGCCGAAGGACGGCTCATCGCGCTGCTCTCGCTCGTCCCCTGGGGCAAGGACGGCATCTCCCTGGACCTGATGCGCCGCGACCGGGCGAGCGCGCCCAACGGGGTCATGGAGTTCATGGTCGCGGAACTCTGCGCGGGGGCGGGGAAGTTCGGGGTGCGCCGCATCTCGCTGAACTTCGCCGTGTTCCGCTCGGTCTTCGAGGAAGGGGCCCGGATCGGAGCCGGTCCCGTCCTTCGCCTGTGGCGCAAGCTGCTCCTCTTCTTCTCCAAGTGGTGGCAGCTCGAAGCGCTCTACCGCTCCAACGCCAAGTACCACCCCGAGTGGTATCCCCGCTTCATCTGTTACGGCGACGCCGGAGCCCTCGCCCGGATCAGCCTCGCTTCGGGCATCGCGGAAGGCTTCGTCTCCGTACCCTCGCTGCGCAAGCTCTGGGGCAAGGGCCGTGGGCCCAAGGGCGTCACCAAGCCCGTCGGCACGGAGGGCCTCCCGCCGATCTCCGCCCTCGGTCTCGCGGGACAGGGGGACGCCGCGGACGCCGACCCCCTGGCCGAACTCCCCGACCAGGTCCGCATCCGTCACCGCAAGCTCGACCGGCTGCGCGCCGACGGAGTCGACCCCTACCCGGTGGGCCTCCCGCCGCGCACCCACACCCTCGCCGAGGTGACGCCCGCTCTGACGGGGGAGCAGGTCACGGTCGCGGGGCGCGTCATGCTCGTACGCGACTTCGGCGGGGTCGTGTTCGCGGTCCTGCGCGACTGGTCGGGAGACCGCCAACTCGCTCTGACCCGGGACCGGTCGACCCCGGACGTCCTTGAAGGCTTCACCTCCGGCACGGACATCGGCGACCACATCACCGCCACCGGCACGGTCGGCACCAGCGACAAGGGCGAGCTGACCGTCTTCGTCACCGGCTGGCAGCTCACCGGCAAATGCCTGCGCCCGCTGCCCGACAAGCACCGCGGTCTCACCGACCCCGAGGCCAAGGTCCGCCGCCGCTACCTCGATCTGGTCGCGAGCCCCGACGCACGCGACGTCGTCCGGGCCCGGTCAACGGCCGTGCAGGCCCTGCGCCAGGGCCTGTTGGACCGCGGCTACCTCGAGGTCGAGACCCCGATGCTCCAGCAGATCCACGGGGGCGCCAACGCCCGCCCCTTCACCACCCACATCAACGCCTACGACCTCGACCTCTATCTGCGCATCGCACCCGAGCTCTATCTGAAGCGGCTCTGCGTCGGCGGCATGGAGAAGGTCTTCGAGATGGGCCGCACCTTCCGCAACGAGGGCGTGAGCTACAAGCACAACCCCGAGTTCACGATGCTGGAGGCCTACCAGGCGTTCGCCGACTACGACGTGATGCTCGACCTCACCCGCGAACTCATCCAGGGCGCCGCCACCGCCGCCTTCGGCGCACCCGTCGCCCGCAAGGCCGACGCGGACGGGCGGCTCACCGAGCACGACATCTCCGGATTGTGGCCGGTCAAGACGGTCTACGGTGCGATCTCGGAAGCTCTCGGCGACGAGGTCGACGCGGACACCCCACTGGCGCGGCTGCACCGGCTCTGCGACCGCGCCGACGTCCCGTACCAGCCTGACGACGGTCGCGGTGACGTCGTACTCGAGATGTACGAGCGCCTCGTCGAGGAGAGGACGAAGCTGCCCACCTTCTACAAGGACTTCCCGACCGACGTCTCCCCGCTGACCCGCCAGCACCGCACCGACCCGCGCCTGGCCGAACGCTGGGACCTGGTCGCCTTCGGCACCGAACTGGGGACCGCGTACTCGGAGTTGACCGACCCCGTCGAGCAGCGCCGCCGCCTCACCGCGCAGTCGCTGCTCGCCGCAGGGGGAGACCCGGAGGCGATGGAACTGGACGAGGACTTCCTCGACGCCCTGGAGTACGCGATGCCGCCCACCGGCGGACTCGGCATCGGCGTCGACCGGCTCGTCATGTTCCTCACAGGACTGACGATCCGGGAGACGCTGCCCTTCCCGCTCGTACGGCGCCGCTGACCCGCGATATCGCCCCTGCTGCGGTTCTCTGCCGGGTTCCCTGCTGGGTTCTCTGCTGGTCCCATCGGGTGCTTTCGCGGTCCGCCGTGGTGTTGATGGTCCGTGTTGGGCTTCCGCCATGCGACGGATTAGTCATGAAAAAGGATCAAATGACTCCAGGGCGTCGCGCACTCCTGCGCGGCGCCGCTGTCTTCGGTCTGGCCGCGACCGCCGGCTGTGCGGGAACGGAGGGGCCGGGCACCGCGACGCCGGGCACGCCGGGACCCGCGGCTCCCAGTGGCGCGGCGGCCGGTGGCCCGCCTGCCGCCGCGCGCCCCCTCAAGCCCTCCGCCTACCGCCTCCAGCCCATGGCGGGCAGCGGCCCTGCGGGAGCCCCGCGCGCCCGGCCACGGGTGCGCAAGGAGCCGATCCTGCGCATGGACGGGCAGGGCCGCAGCATGGTGCTGACCTTCGACGACGGGCCCGACCCCCGCTACACGCCCGGCATCCTGCGCACCCTGCGCCGCTACGACGTCCGCGCGATGTTCTTCGTCTGCGGTGAGATGGCCGTCGACAACAAGGACCTGCTGCGCGAGATGGCCGACGACGGGCATCTGATCGGCAACCACACGTGGACGCATCCGCTGCTCCCGAAGATGAGCCGGAGCGCGATGCGCGAGGAGATCGAGCGCACCTGCGAGGTCGTCGAGGACGCCGTGGGCGACCCCCCGGCCTGGTTCCGTGCCCCCTACGGGGCTTGGAATCGCAACGCCTTCCAACTGGGCGCCGACCTGGGCATGGAGCCGCTCGCCTGGACCGTCGACACCCTGGACTGGACCGAGCCGGGCACCCGCACGATCATCCGGCGCGTACGGGCCGGTGCGGGCCCCGGGGTGGTTGTGCTCTCGCACGACGCGGGCGGCGACCGTTCCCAGAGCGTCGAGGCGCTGCGGACGTACCTTCCCGAACTCATCGATTCGGGGTACCGGATCAGCCTGCCGAGCCGCTACGGGGTCTAGCCGGGCCTCAGCCCGCACCCAGCCTGAATTCAGCCGGAATTCAGCAGGGGAATTTCGCCCGCCAGGTGCCGCCGTGTTCCGCCGACGCGTTCGCCGTCAGCGCACGTCCACCAGGCGGGCGAAAACGACGACATTTCCGTCGTACCCGGACTGCTTCGAAAATCCGCCGCCGCAGGTGATGACGCGGAGTTCCGGAGTTCCCTTGTCCTTGTAGACGCGGCGTCCGGGGAAGTCGTTCTTCTCGAACACTTCGATTCCATAGATCTCGAAGACCGCGGTCTTACGGTCTCTGCGCAGGACCTCGACGCGGTTTCCCTTCTTGAGCGAACCCAGGCCGTAGAAGACGGCGGGCCCCTGCTGATTGTCCACATGGCCGACGATCACGGACGTGCCCTTCTCGCCCGGCGACACGGCTCCGGTGAACCAGCCCGCGAGGTTCGGGTCCTCCGGCGGCGGCGCGTCCACCCAGCCCTCCGAGTCGAGCCCGACGGGCATGACCGGCGCGTCCACCCGGATCCCCTTGATGCCCACCCGCGCGGCGGGGGAGAACGTCATCGGCGTGATGCCCCGGCCCGCCCCGTCGGGTGCCTGGTCCGCGGCGGCGGCCGATGCGGGCTGGGGCGGACCCACGTCGAATTCCCCTGAGCCATTCCGGATCAGCGCGAGGCCGGTCAGCAGAACAAGCGCCATGACGCCCCACGGCGCGCGCTTCTTCTGCTGCTCCTCATCATCGGCCGGCTGGGAAGAAGGCATTCTCTGATCCCCTCTCAACGCGGCATTCGAACCGCGTCCGTTGCGCGTACTGGAACGCTAAGCGCGGCGCGCGCGGCGGGCGACAGAGCGGGAGCGAACGGGTGGCGCCCATACCGGGCATGAGCCATCCGAGTCGCGGGCCGCAGGAAATTTCTGACGGTCCGTGACCTGCGGCAATATCGGCTTCTGCGTTCGCGCTCCGGCGTGTCGCCTCACCAGGACGGCCGATCGCCGAAATGCGTGCGTGTGCAGGGCATCTGAGGGTCTGTTTGGGAGGCGCTCTCGCCGATCGACCGGGGACGGTTACCCCGGGGCGTCTTCCGCGGAGGATTCACATGCGTACTTCTCGTATGCGCACCACCCGTGCCCTCGCGGTCGCAGTCACCGCGGGTGCCGTCGTCGGCCTCGCCGCCCCGACGGCATCGGCCTGGGCCGATCCGTCCAACATCGTCGCCATGCCGAGCGTGATCCCCAGAGGGGGACAGCTGACGGTGACGGTCGACGGCTCGGCCTGCCAGGCCGTCGGCAGCAAGGTCACGTCCGACGCCTTCCCCGACACGAACCTGAAGACCATGGGCGGCGGCACGGCCAGCGCGAACACGACGATCCACCATCACGCGTCGCCGGGGGCCCACAGCATCACCGTCCACTGCGGCAGCAGCGCGCCCCTCACCAAGCCCAACGCGTTCACCGTCATCCACGGTGGTGTCCGCGGTGGTCTCGGAGGCAGCAGCAGCGCAGGGGCGACCGGTACGGACATGGCGATCGGCGGGGTGCTCGTGGCGGCCGCCGTGGTCGGTGGCGGGGTGTTCTGGATGCGCCGCCGCTCGGAGAACGCGGGCCGCGGCATCTGACCGCACGCCCGATACCGATACCGGTACCGGCAGGCCCGTGACTCGCACTTCACCCGTCACTCGCACGTCGGGTGTCGACCGTTCCGCCTTGCTGACCGGCGCGTCCCCCTTCCGCGCCGGTCAGGGGCGGTTCGTCAGGAGTTGCCGTCCCCGGTGCGGCGGCGGGTCCAGTAGTACGCGGTGCCGAGCGTGCCCACGATCAGGGCGCCGCCGAGCGCGATCTCGTGCAGGTCGAGCCCGCCGAGGCTGCCGCCGACGCCGGCCTTGACGCCATGGTGGGAGGGTCCTGTCGGGTGCGAGGTCGGGCGTCCTGTGGCGATGGTGAGGTCCGTGGTCCCCGTCTCCTCCGTCTGATCCTTCTTCTTGCACTTGAAGGTCACCTCGTACATCGCGCCGGGTTTGGCGTCGGGGAAGACCATCGCGGAGACGGACTGCTGCCCTTTGGGGATATGGGCGTCGTCGAAGACACCGGAGGTCGCTGTGGCGTCGCCTTCGCAGCCGTCCACGTTGAGCGTGACCTGACCGCCGGCGGCGATCGTGGACGGGGTGACGCGGAAGCCGAACGAGGTGATGTTGTGGTCGTTCGAGTCGCTGTCGTCCGCGACGGCCGCGGAGGCGGCGGAGGCGGTGAGGGTCAGGGCGGTGGCGGCGAGCAGAGTGGCCGAGGCGACGCGTATCGCGCGCATGATGATTCCTCCGGGTCTCCGAGGAGCAGCCGCGGACCTTCTTCCGCTTTCACCTGATATGCGCCTCGATGCCGCAAACGCTAAGGAGGGAGCCGCGCGACCGCGATCGCAGTCGTGCGAACGGGGCAACGGTGTGGGCCGGACAGGGGAATCCGGCGGGGTGTCGCGGGGTCGGTGACGGAGATCAGGTGGCGGGGCGTGTAGGGGGGCGGGGAGCGCGGTGCCGCTCGCCGGAAGTCGCTCAGGAGTCGCTGAGGGATTGCTCAGAAGTCACTCAGACGAGACTCAGGAGCCCTTCGCCCACACATGCGCCCCGCTGCCCCGCCACTCCACGAGGTGCGGGTCGTCGAGGGCTATGTCGGCGTCACCGAGACCCGCGCGGCGCAGGAACTCCACCAGGTCACGGTCGTCGCGCGCGACGCCGACGGCCTGTCCGCGCACTGTGACCCGCCGTCCGCCGTCGGGAGCGGGCGGGTGAACGATGATGGGTGTCTGCCAGGTCATGCCACCAGAGTGCGCCGCGCGGGGCCGCCGCGCAGCACGGTTTACGGACCTGTGTACGAAGCCGGTGCCGTGGAGCCGGGGTACCCGCCGCGCCGATACGGGACCGATCACCGTGGCGTACACGAGATCCCCCCTGAGGGCGCGGGTCAGGCGGTCGTTCAGGTGCGGGGGCGCCATAGGCTGAGCCCGATGATTGAGACCGTCGTTTTCGACGTGGGGGAGACCCTCACCAAAGATGACCGCTACTGGGCATCCTGGGCCGATTGGCTCGGCGTGCCCCGTCACACCGTCTCCGCGCTCGTGGGCGGTGTCGTCACGCGGGGCCGCGACAATGCCGAAGCGCTGCGGCTGCTGAGCCCGGACATAGATGTCGCCGCCGCCTATCAGGCCCGCGAGGTCGCGGGGCGTGGTGAGCACCTGGCCGAGATCGACCTCTACCCCGATGTACGTCCCGCTCTGGGAGGGCTGCGCAAGCAGGGGTTGCGTGTCGTTGTCGCGGGTAATCAGACGTCTCGCGTGGGCGAACTGCTGCGTGGCCTTGATCTGCCCGCCGATCTCGTCGCCACCTCGGGAGAGTGGGGAGTGGCGAAGCCGGATCCGTCGTTCTTCGCCAGGGTGATCGAGGCGGCTCAGGCCGAGCCGGAGCGGACGCTCTACGTCGGCGACCATCCCGCGAACGACATCTACCCGGCCAAGGCCGCCGGGTTGAGAACGGCGCACATCCGGCGCGGTCCCTGGGGCCACTGGTGGGCCGACGACCCGGCCGTCGTCGAGGCCGCGGACTGGCGGATCGACTCCCTCACCCAGGTCGCGTCGATCATCGCTGAGTGAACG
Source organism: Streptomyces sp. NPDC055239 (assembly GCF_053606205.1). Lineage (NCBI taxonomy): Bacteria > Bacillati > Actinomycetota > Actinomycetes > Kitasatosporales > Streptomycetaceae > Streptomyces > Streptomyces sp. NPDC055239. The sequence continues at coordinate 111,617 of NZ_JBSGRD010000019.1, forward strand.
TCAAGGAAGCGGCCGCACCCTGCGCTTGAGGGTGCGGCCGCTTCTGGTTCTGATCCGCTCTCATCCGCCGAGATGGCCGAAGAGCGCGCGGAACGGTTCCGGGGTGGCCGCGACGCCGCGGCTATAAGGGGCGTCGAAGTCCCAGATGAGGAAGAGCAGGAAGGCGATCAAGGCCGAGAACAGCCCCGCGAGGATGAGTTCGCGCGGGGTGCGGCGGATCTGCAGGGTGAAGATCATGCCGATGGTGACGAGACCACCGGCGATCAGCCCGAACCAGACGACCCCCGGCATGGTGGCCCCGGCGCTTTCGCCCCGGGAGCTGCGCGCGTCGGACGCGGCCGCGACCGCGTCGACGAGCGGCTGGTAGGCCTGGGCCTCGAAATCGGACTTGGGCTGGTAGTCCGTGACGTCGTGGCGTACACGCGTGAGGAGTTGGGAGCCGCGGTCGGTGAGTTCGCCGCGGTCGGCCATGGAGTCCCACTCGGTGGTGACGACATGGCTGACATAAGCGTGTACATCCGTGCGAATGCGTTCGCGGACCTCGGTCGGATAGACCCGCGCCCGCTCGGACACCTCGTGCAACGCCTGGGCCTCGGCGTGCACATGGTCCTCGGCGACGCTGCGGGCCTCCCAGACGCCGGCGATGGCCAGACCAAGGACGATGGCGTACACCACGCCGATCATCATCGTCATGTATTCGATGACGTCCGGGGTCTCCGAAGCGTCGTAGTCCGGGCTGGTCCTGCGGTGCCGCAGGAAGGTGACGATCAGGACGACGCCGCACGCGGCGGCCATCGCGAGGGTGAGAACAAGCCATTCCGACATGGGACCTCCGACGGTCAGCGAGGCCGCAGCGCGGCGACGGCGAGCACCGCGGGTGCGGTGATGAGCAGGGTGAGCGAGACCAGGGACGGGCCGCCGCGGGGCGGCGGATTGCGTGGAGCGGCGTGGTACGAGGGGTAACTCACCGGGGCCGGAGCGATCTTGGGGCGGACGACAGGAGTCGGCTTCGGTTTGGGACTCGGTGGTGGTGGCGGTGGGGGCGGCGCCGGCTCGGCGGCTGGTGTCGGACGCGCGGGCGGAGGTGGTGGCGGGGGAGGAGGGGGCTCAGGCGCCCGCGGCTCCGGGCGGGGCGGCGGAGCCGGAGCGGGCGGTGGTGGAGGGGGCGGCGGCGGAGGCTTGGGGCGGTGTGTGGGACCCGCCCTGCAGACCACTCCGTCGCCCGCGACCGCCACCGAATCGCCGCCGGGATCGTCACCGATCGAGGCATAGGCGCAGTTGTCGGTGGGCGCGGTGACCGACGCCGCCGCAGCGGTCGGCGAGCCGAGCAGCCAGGTCAGCACCAGAAGCGCGGCTAAGCGTGTGACCAGGCCGGATGAGGCCTTCGTGGATCCATGCACGTCAAGGATCATGGGCAGCGTGTCGTGCTGCCACGCCGCGCGAGCCCTCCTATGACCCGAAGGGGGGAGACGCCGGGCGCGTGCTTGACGAACAGAAGAATCTTGAACGCCGGTTGAACGCACCAGCCGTTCCCACCCGTACCTAGGGCCATGCGTGACGCACTCAGCGGCGCGATACCCAAGCGACAGCGGGAGTTGGAGATGCAGCATCCATCAGGGGGTTCCCCCCGGGCCTGGCGGAGCGCCTCGCTCGTAGCGACAGCTGCGGCCATCCTGGCGCTGACGACGGCATGCGGTCAGGAAAAGGGAGACCAGTCGCCGAACGGACAGAACGTCGGCAACCAGGCCCCGGCCAAGGACAACGGGTACGGAGCGGGGAGCGACGGATACGGGGCCGACACGGGCGCCGCGAAGGAGGGGGCGGGGAAGGCGAAGGCCGCCGGTCAACTCGCCGTCTGGGACAGCAAGAAGCTCGGCAAGGTCGTCACCGACAGCGAGGGCCACACGCTCTACCGCTTCGACAAGGACACCGCCCAGCCCCCCAAGTCGAACTGCGACGGCGCCTGCGCCGCGACCTGGCCCGTCGCGTCCCCCGAGGGCGCGGCCGCCGCGCCCGGCGTGGACAAGTCCCTGCTCGGCGAGGTCACCAGGTCCGACGGCAGCAAGCAGCTGACCATCGACGGCTGGCCGATGTACCGGTACGCGAAGGACACCAAGGCCGGTGACGCCAAGGGCCAGGGAGTGGGCGGCACTTGGTACGCGGCCGCCCCCGACGGCAAGAAGGCCGCGCCCGCCGCCGAGGCCGACCCTCCCGCCGAGACGGCTCCGGCCGATCCGGCGGGGCTCTCCACCCGCAAGGACCCCAAGCTCGGGGAGATCGTCGTCGACAAGAACGGCATGACCGTCTACCGCTTCACGAAGGACTCCGCCTGGCCCATCAAGTCCAACTGCGTGGGTGCCTGTGCGCAGAAGTGGCCGGCCGTGGCTCCGGTCGACAAGGGAGACACCCAGGGCATCCAGAAGAAGGGATTCATGACCTACAACAGGCCGGACGGCGGCAAGCAGCAGACCATCGACTGCTGGCCGATGTACACGTTCTCCGGTGACAAGAAGCCCGGAGACACCAACGGCCAAGGTGTAGGCGGCACTTGGTATGCGGCAGGGCCGAACGGAAAGCCCGTCGGCGCGCCGAAGTAGGCATACGGGAAGGAGGCGCACGGGAAATAGACGTACGGGAAATAGGCGCACAGAAGGAGCCGGTACAGCCGGTACGGCCAGTACCGAAGACACGCGCAGAAGAAGAAGTCCGGCCGAGAAGGGGGTCTTGTCGGGAGCACCTCGCGTACGGTCTACCGGTCCGTTCTTTTCCCCTCCCCGGGGAAGGAACGGACCGGTTCTTTGGGTTGATACTCGGCACTTGCCGCAGGCAGTGACCGAGAACGGACGGCCAATTTCCGTTTTGACTCGCTCCCTTGGCGGACGATCAGTAGCCTCACTTCGAACACCGGCTCGCCTCGCCTACGTCTTGGAGTCCTGATGGAGCGTCCCGCCTGGGCCCCGCAGGGCATCGACATCACGATGCCCAGCGTGTCCCGCATCTACGACTACTACCTGGGCGGTTCGCACAACTTCGAGGTCGACCGGGACGCGGCCCGCCGGGCCATGGAGTTCATGCCGGGGCTGCCCAAGATCATGCAGGCGAATCGTGCCTTCATGCGACGAGCGGTGCGTTTCGCCGTGGACGAGGGCATCACCCAGTTCCTCGACATCGGTTCGGGCATTCCCACCTTCGGCAATGTCCACGAGATCGCGCAGCAGGCGGACCCGGACGCCCGCGTGGCGTACGTCGACCACGACGCGGTGGCCGTCGCGCACGGCCGGGCCGTTCTCGACGGCAACGAGAAGGCGGTGGCCGTCTCCGGGGATCTGCGCAAACCACTGGACATTCTGGGCAGTTCGGAGGTCAACGGACTCCTCGACCTGGACCGTCCGGTGGCCCTTCTTCTCGTCGCCGTACTGCATTTCGTTGAGGACGCGTACGATCCGTACACAGCGGTCGCGGAACTGCGGGACGCATTGGCGCCCGGCAGCGTGATCGTGCTCACGCACGCCTCTTACGAAGGGATGCCGATCCCCGCCGAGCAGGCCGGTCAGACCGTCGGCGTGTACAAGGACATCCGTAATCCACTGATCATGCGCTCGCGCGACGAGATCGCGCGGTTCTTCGAGGGATACGACATGGTGGAACCCGGCCTCGTGCCGATGCCGCGCTGGCGGCCCGACACCGCGCCCGAGGAGGAGGATCCGTATACCTTCTCCGGGTTCGCCGGCGTGGGGCGCAGGGCATGAGCGGGGAGCCGGACGGGCCCGAGGACAGAGTGCGCAGGTTCGCCACCATCTGGAGCCGCGCCGTCTTCCCGGTGACGGCGACATCGCTGACCCGTCCCGAGTTCGAGCAGCAACTGGTTCCGCTGGCCCGTAGGTTGCGCGCCGCGCTGCACGAGCGGGTCTTCGACGCGGCCGAGGGCCAGGCGATCGGCGCGGCGCTCGTGGGCACGCACTGCACCGATCCCGAGGCGCTGAGCCGCACACTGGACTGCGTGGACGCCTACCTGGTCCTCTACTGCGGCGACGAGGGCCCCCAGGAGGAGTTGCGGGCCCGTTCCGCACGCCTGCAGCACGCCCTGGCCGCGGGTTTCGCCGCCGCCCTGCAGGAGCGCACCCTCGCCGAGCAGGAGGCGATATCGCGGGCCGCCCTGAACGCCCGCAGCGCGGTCGCCGAAGCCCTGCACGCGAGCGAGGCACGCTTCCGTGCCGTCTTCCACGGCGCGGCGATCGGCATCAGCATCGCCGACCTCACGGGCACAGTCCTCGAGGTGAACGACGCGCTGGTCCGCATGTTCGGGGGCCTGGAGAACCAGGTGCGCGGAGGCAACGTCGCGGAGTGGACGCACCCCGACGACTCACCGCACGTATGGAAGCTCTACGAGGAGCTGGTGCGCGGGGAGCGCGAGCACTACCGCGTGGAGAAGGCCTTCTACCGGCCCGACGGCACCGTCCTGTGGACCAACCTGACCGTCTCGCTGCTGCGCGATGCGGACGGAGTGCCGCAGTACCAACTGGCGCTGATGGAGGACACCACCGAGCGCCGACTGCTCAACCTGCGCCTCCGCTACGAGGCCACGCACGACGCGCTCACCGGTCTGCCGAACCGGACGCTGTTCTTCGAGCGACTGGAGAAGGCCCTCGCCGCGGGCGACGGCGCACGGTTCGGGCTCTGCTATCTCGACCTCGACGGCTTCAAGACCGTCAACGACAGCCTCGGGCACGCGGCGGGCGACCGGCTCCTCGTCGAGGTCGCCGACCGGCTCCAGTCCTGCGCCACGGCGCCGGGCGAGATGGTCGCCAGGCTCGGCGGCGACGAGTTCGTGGCGCTGACCACGGGCAGCGACACCGAGGCAGAGGTGGACGACCTCGCCGGGCGCATCATGCACGCGCTCTCCACGCCCATCCGCGTCGAGGGCCGCGAGCTGACCGTGCGCGGCAGCATCGGCATAGTCGAGGGCCCGGCCGGGGAGCGCGGCGCGGCGGAGGTGCTTCGCAGCGCCGACATCACGATGTACCGCGCGAAGTCCGCGGGCGGCAACCGCTTCGAGCTCGCCGACCCCGAGGCCGACGCCCGCGCCATCACGCGGCACGGCCTGACCACCGCGCTGCCCGCGGCCCTGGAGCGGGGCGAGTTCTTCATCGAGTACCAGCCCCTCGTGCACCTCGGCGACGGCAGTGTGCGCGGCGCGGAGGCGCTGGTGCGGTGGCTGCATCCGCAGCACGGCGTCATCGGTCCTGACCGTTTCATCCCGCTCGCCGAGCACACCGGCCTGATCGTGCCGCTCGGCCGCTGGGTCCTGGAGGAATCGGTTCGCCAGGCACGTACCTGGGAGGCGCGGCACAAGGACGCCGGGCCGCTGCGCGTGAACGTGAACCTCTCGCCCATGCAGCTGACCCACCCCAACCTGGTGTCGGACACGGTGGAGATCCTGGAGCGCTCCGGACTCGAACCGGGCGCCCTGTGCCTGGAAGTCACCGAGTCCGCGCTGATCGGCGCCGACGACGACCTGCTCAAGCCGCTGCGGCGGCTCTCCGAGATGGGCGTGGACATCGCGCTCGACGACTTCGGCACGGGCTACTCGAACCTCGCCAATCTGCGCCGCCTGCCGGTGAGCGTCCTCAAGCTCGACCGCTCCTTCACGCAGGGCATGCAGCACTTCCCTGCCGACCCCGTCGACCTGAAGATCGTCGAGGGGATCGTCGGGCTCGCCCACAGCCTGGACCTCGCGGTCACGGTCGAGGGCGTCGAGACGGGCGCTCAGGCGGACCAGCTGCGAGAGTTGGGCTGCGACACGGCGCAGGGCTGGTACTACGCACGGCCAGGCCCGCCGGACCAGCTGCACGAGCTGGCGCTCGCGGACGCGACGAGCTGAGGAGTACGAACGTGTCCTCCGGAGAGATCCAGTGGGTGTACGCCTTCGTGGACCGGCCGGGGGACCGGTTCGGGCAGGCCCATGCCTTCTGGGCGGCGGTCACCGGAACGCGGCTCTCCGCGTTCCGGGGCGAGGACGATCAGTTCGTGACGCTGCTTCCGGACGGCGCCGACGCCGTTCTGAAGGCACAGGCGGTCGGAGGACCCGGCGGCGCGCATCTCGACTTCGCCGTGGACGATGTCGCCGCCAAGGCGCGCGAGGCCCGCGCGCTCGGGGCCACGCCGGTCTTCGCGGAGGAGGGCCTCGAGGTCCTGCGCTCGCCGGGTGGGCAGCTGTTCTGCGTGGTGACGTGGGAGGGCGAGAAGATCCGCCCCGAGCCGCTCGTCGCGCCGGACGGGACCACGAGCCGCCTCGACCAGGTGTGTCTCGATGTGCCGCAGGCGGTGTTCGAGGCGGAGACGGCGTTCTGGCCCGCCTTCACGGGGTGGGCTGCGCGGGCGGGCTCGCGGCCGGAGTTCCACCTCGTCGAGCCGACCGCGCGGCTGCCGATCCGGATCCTGCTCCAGCGCCTCGACGGCGACGGGCCCGCCGGGGCGCACCTGGACTTCTCCTGCTCCGACCTCGACGCGGACCGCGTCCGTCACGAACGGCTCGGCGCCGAGGCCGTTTGGCGGGGGCCGCACTGGATCGTGATGCGGGACCCGGCGGGCGGCACGTACTGCCTGACGATCCGGGATCCCGAGACCGGCGCTCTGCCCTCTGCCCGTTAGTCACCTGCGGGCCCGGTGGGGGCTGAGCGCGCAGTTCCCCGCGCCCCTTACAGGGCGCTGGGAACCCGGCGCCAGCAAGCTGAGCGCCCGTAGGGGCGCGGGGAACTGCGCGACCAACCCCCACCGGGCCCGCGGGTACACACAACCCTCACCGCTCCAAAAGCATCCGCTGCAGCTCCCGCGCAGCCCGTGGCGGAGCCACATCGCTGCGGTGTGCCAGTGCGATCGTGCGGTGCAAAGTCGGCCGGGCAAGGGGAGTCATGCGCAGGCCGCGACCGGCGCGTTCGGCCACCATGCGCGGCACGACCGCGACCCCGAGCCCCGCCTGAACGAAGCCGAGCACCGCGTCCATCTCACCGCCCTCGACCGCGAACTCCGGCTCGAACCCCTCGGCCCGGCAGGCGGCGACCGTCAGTTCCCGCAGGTCGTAGCCGTGCCGGAACATCACGAGGCGCTCCCGCTGGAGATCGGCGACCCGCACGGTCCTGCCGACGAACTTGGGCGCGTCCGGCGACGACACCACGACCAGGTCCTCGCGGAGCAGCTCCACGGTGGTCAGGGCGGGCGACGGGCTCGGCAGCGGGAGCACGACCACGGCCAGGTCCAGGGCGCCGCGTGCCAGTTCGCGTACGAGATCGTGGGAGCCGCTCTCCTCCAGGAGGAGCTGGATGCCGGGGTGCCGGTCGTGGAAGGCGCGAAGCACATCGGGCAGCAGGCCGGTACAGACGCTGGGCGTCGCCCCCAGGCGGATCCGGCCGCGCCGCAGCTGGGCCAGCTCCTGCACCTCGATCCGGGCCGTATCGGCGTCCGCGAGGATCCGGCGGGCCAGCGGCAGCAACGCCTCGCCCGCGTCGGTCAGCGCGATGTTGCCCCGAGCCCTGCTGAACAGCTCGGCGCCCAGCTCCTTCTCCAGGGCGCGGACCTGCTGGGAGAGCGAGGGCTGCGATACGTGCACCTGCTCGGCGGCCCGCGTGAAATGCCGGGTCTCGGCCACCGCGACGAAGTAGAGGAGCTGCTGGAACTGCATACACAGCAGCGTACGGCCGATGATAGCCGTTCGCTATCGAGATGAGCTGATCCATCTCTTGGACCGATCGGGACCTTCGGCCGTAGCGTCGGTCCCATGGCTCTGGCAACGCGGACGGACCGAAAACGGTCGTCGATGACGCGCACGATCTGGGACTCGTCCGTCGGCAAGAAGACAGTGATGGCCGTGAGCGGCCTGATCATGCTGCTCTATCTGATCGCACACATGATCGGAAACCTGAAGATCTTCTTCGGGCCCGAGGAGCTGAACCACTACGCCCACTGGCTGCGCACGGTCGGCGAGCCGTTCATGCACTACGAGTGGACGCTCTGGCTGATCCGCGTCCTGCTCGTCGTCGCCGTGGTCGCGCACGCCGTCTCCGCCTACCAGCTGAGCCGCCGCGACATCAAGGCACGCCCCACCAAGTACGTCCACAAGAAGGCGGGCTCGAGCTTCGCCACGCGCACGATGCGCTGGGGCGGGATCATCCTCGCCCTGTTCATCGTCTGGCACATCCTGGACCTGACGACCGGCACCGTGCACCCGGGCGGCTACGAGCACCTGCACCCGTACCAGAACATCATCGACACGTTCTCCACGTGGTACGGCAACGTCATCTACATCGTCGCCGTCGTCGCCCTCGGCTTCCACGTCCGCCACGGGCTCTGGAGCGCCGCGCAGACCCTCGGCGCGGGCAAGGCGACCCGCGACCGCGCCCTCAAGATCATCGCCAATGGCGTCGCGCTCGTCCTGACGGCGGGCTTCGTCGTCGTCCCCGTGGCCGTCATGACCGGAGTGGTGAGCTAGCAGATGAATTCCTCCCGTGAGTACGCCGAGTACACGACCGGGGAGCCGGTCGTCGATACCAAGGCACCCGCAGGTCCCGTCGCCGAACGCTGGGACACCCGCCGCTTCGAGGCCAAGCTGGTCAACCCCGCCAACCGCCGCAAGCACACCGTGATCGTCGTCGGCACCGGCCTCGCGGGCGGCTCCGCGGGTGCCACGCTCGCCGAACAGGGCTACCACGTCGTGCAGTTCTGCTACCAGGACTCACCGCGCCGCGCCCACTCCATCGCCGCGCAGGGCGGCATCAACGCCGCGAAGAACTACCGCAACGACGGCGACTCCGTCCACCGGCTCTTCTACGACACCGTCAAGGGCGGCGACTTCCGCGCCCGCGAGTCCAACGTCCACCGCCTCGCGCAGATCTCGGTGGAGATCATCGACCAGTGCGTCGCGCAGGGCGTGCCGTTCGCGCGCGAGTACGGCGGGCTCCTCGACACCCGCTCCTTCGGCGGCGTACAGGTCTCCCGCACGTTCTACGCACGTGGCCAGACGGGGCAGCAGCTCCTCCTCGGCGCGTACCAGGCGCTCTCGCGGCAGATCGCGGCGGGCAACGTGGAGATGCATCCGCGCACCGAGATGCTGGACGTCATCGTCGTGGACGGACGCGCCCGCGGCATCGTCGCCCGCGACCTGATCACCGGCAAGATCGAGACGTACTTCGCCGACGCGGTGGTCCTGGCCTCCGGCGGCTACGGCAACGTCTTCTACCTGTCGACGAACGCCATGAACTCCAACGCCACGGCCATCTGGCGGGCCCACCGGCGCGGCGCCTACTTCGCCAACCCCTGCTTCACGCAGATCCACCCGACGTGCATTCCCCGTACCGGTGACCACCAGTCGAAGCTGACGCTGATGAGTGAGTCGCTGCGCAACGACGGCCGGATCTGGGTCCCCAAGGCTCACGGCGACGACCGCCCGGCGAACGAGATCCCCGAGGACGAGCGCGACTACTACCTGGAGCGCATCTACCCCGCCTTCGGCAACCTCGTGCCCCGCGACATCGCCTCGCGCGCCGCCAAGAACGTGTGCGACGAGGGCAGGGGCGTGGGCCCCGGCGGGCAGGGCGTCTACCTCGACTTCGCCGACGCCATCGCACGCATGGGCAAGAAGGCGGTCGAGGCCAAGTACGGCAACCTCTTCGACATGTACGCGCGGATCACCGACGAGGACCCGTACAAGACGCCGATGCGCATCTACCCCGCCGTTCACTACACGATGGGCGGACTCTGGGTCGACTACGACCTGCAGACCACCGTTCCCGGCTTGTTCGCGGTCGGCGAGGCCAACTTCTCCGACCACGGCGCGAACCGGCTCGGTGCGTCGGCCCTGATGCAGGGCCTGGCCGACGGCTACTTCGTACTGCCGTCCACGATCAACGACTACCTCGCGCGCAATCCGCACCACGACGCCATCTCCGACGAGCACCCCGTCGTACGGGAAGTGCTCGACGAGACCGCCGACCGCATCACCCGTCTCCTGGCGGTCGACGGGGACCGCACCCCCGACTCCTTCCACCGTGAACTCGGCGAGCTCATGTGGGAGTTCTGCGGCATGGCCCGTACGGAGACGGGTCTGCGCAAGGCCCTTGAGCGCATCCCGCAGATCCGCGAGGAATTCTGGCGCCGCCTCAAGGTCCCCGGCACCGGAGAGGAGTTCAACCAGTCCCTGGAGAAGGCGAACCGCATCGTCGACTACCTGGAGCTGGCCGAGCTCATGTGCCTCGACGCCCTGCACCGCGCCGAGTCCTGCGGCGGCCACTTCCGCGACGAGTCGCAGACGCCGGACGGCGAAGCGGCGCGGCACGACGAGGAGTTCAGCTACGCGGCCGCCTGGGAGTTCACCGCCACGGGTGAGGCTCCCACCCTTCACAAGGAAGACCTCGTCTTCGAGTACGTCCACCCCACTCAGCGGAGCTACGCATGAAGCTCACCCTGCGCGTATGGCGCCAGCAGAACGCCGACGCCGACGGCGCCATGTCCACCTACGAGGTGGACGGCATCTCGTCCGACATGTCCTTCCTGGAGATGCTCGACACCCTCAACGAAGAGCTCATCGTCAAGGGCGACGACCCCGTCGCCTTCGACCACGACTGCCGCGAGGGCATCTGCGGCGCGTGCTCGCTCGTCATCAACGGCGACGCGCACGGTCCCGAGCGCACCACCACCTGCCAGCTGCACATGCGGTCCTTCGATGACGGCGACACGATCGACATCGAGCCGTGGCGCGCCGCCGCCTTCCCTGTCGTCAAGGACCTGGTCGTGGACCGCTCGTCCTTCGACCGGATCATCCAGTCCGGCGGCTACATCAGTGCCCCCACCGGCGCTGCCCCCGAGGCCCACGCGGCGCCCGTGCCGAAGCCGGACGCGGACTTCGCGTTCGAGCACGCGGAGTGCATCGGCTGCGGGGCGTGCGTCGCCGCCTGCCCCAACGGCTCGGCGATGCTGTTCACTTCGGCGAAGGTCAACCACCTGGGCGTTCTGCCGCAGGGCGCTCCCGAGCGCGAGACGCGTGTCCTGGACATGGTCGCGCAGATGGACGAGGAGGGCTTCGGCGGCTGCACGCTCACCGGCGAGTGCGCCACCGCTTGCCCGAAGGGCATCCCGCTGCCTTCCATCTCCGCGATGAACAAGGAGTGGTTGCGGGCCACGAGGAAGGTGAGCCGCTAGGCACTGCGTGGGGCCGTCGGGAGCTGCGGGTCTGGCTGGTCGCGCAGTTCCCCGCGCCCCTTCGGGGCGCTACCGTCGCCCGCATGCACCCGGGAGCGTACGACCCCGCCAGGCCGGCCGTCGTCACCGCCGACGGCACAAGAACCCTCACCTACGGACAACTCGAAGAACGTTCCCTGCGGCTCGCGGATCATCTGCGGGCCGCAGGCTTGCGTCGGGGTGACCACCTCGCCCTGCTCTGCGACAACGACCCGCGGGCCCTCGAGGTCTACTGGGCGGCGCTGCGCTCGGGCCTCTATCTCACCGCCGTCAACCACCACCTCACGACGGACGAGGCCGCGTACATCGTCCGCGACTGCGGGGCGAAGGTGCTGGTCATCTCCGGATCGCTCACCGAAATGGGCGCGGCTGTCATGGAGTTGGCGGGCGGTCCGCCGATCCGGCTCGGGCTCGACGACGGATCGTACGAAAAGGCCCTGGAGTCCGCATCCGCCGAGCCGCCCGCCCACCAGCCGCGCGGCACCGACATGCTCTACTCCTCCGGCACCACGGGCCGCCCCAAGGGCATCAAGCCCGCGCTGCCCGAGGGCGACGTGCGCGATGAGCCGAGCGCCTATGTGCTGATCTTCCAGGCGATGTACGGCTTCGGCGAGGACACCGTCTACCTCTCGCCCGCTCCGATCTACCACGCGGCGCCCCTGCGCTTCTGCGGGGTCGTCACGGCGCTCGGCGGCACGGTCGTCCTCATGAACGTCTTCGACGCGGAAGGCGCCCTTGCGGCCGTGGAACACCATCGGGTCACGCACAGCCAGTGGGTGCCGACCATGTTCGTACGGATGCTGAAGCTGCCCGCCGAAGTGCGCGAGCGCTACGACCTGTCCTCCATGAAGGCGGCCATTCACGCCGCCGCGCCCTGCGCCGTCGAGGTCAAGCGGCGGATGCTGGAGTGGTGGGGGCCCGTCCTTTACGAGTACTACTCGTCGACGGAGGGCAACGGCATCACGTTCATCTCGCCCGAGGAATGGCTGCGCAAGCCCGGCTCCGTGGGCAAGGACGGATTCCTCGGTGAGCTGCGGATCTGCGACGAGGCGGGCGAGGTGCTGCCGAGCGGCGAGACCGGCATCGTCTATTTCAAGCGTGAGGAACTGTCCTTCCGCTACCACAACGACGACATCCGCACCCGCGATGCCCAGCACCCCGCGCATCCGAACTGGACCACCACGGGCGACATCGGGCACATCGACGAGGACGGCTATCTCTTCCTCACCGACCGCAAGGCATTCATGATCATTTCGGGTGGCGTGAACGTCTACCCGCAGGAGGCCGAGGACTGTCTCGTCCTGCATCCGGCGGTCGCGGACGTCGCCGTGATCGGAGTGCCGGACGCGGAGATGGGGGAGGCGGTCAAGGCGGTGGTGCAGCCGGCCGACGGGGTGGCCGCGGGGCCCGGTCTCGAGCGGGAGCTGATCGCCTTCGTGCGGGAGCGCATCGCCCACTACAAAGCGCCGCGCTCCGTGGACTTCGCGGATTCGCTGCCCCGGACGCCCACCGGGAAGCTCGTCAAGTCCGCGCTCCGGAAGGCGTACTGGGACTGAGCAGGCATGTCAGTCGATGGTGCCGCCCGCCAGGACCGTCTCGCGGAAGGACGCGACCACCGGCCGCAGATCGATCGTGTGCCAGGCCGCCCAGAGGTGAACGGACGCCTTGTGCCAGGGCAGTTCGCGTACGGCGACGCCGTCCGTCGTGCCGCGCACCATGCTCTTCTGGATGAGCGCGAGGCCCAGACCGGAGGCCACGAGGCCGAGCGCGGTGAGCGGCTCGGCGGCATCGAGGCGGATGTCCGGGGTGAAACCGGACGCCACGCACGAGGCGAGGAAGGTGTCGCGCCAGGCGGGATCCTGGGAGTTCTCGACCGCGATCCACGCCTGGCCGTCCAGGTCGCCCGGTGTCAACTCCGCCTGTGCGGCGAGCGGATGGGACTCGGGGAGTGCCAGCAGCAGCGGATCTTCGAGGAGGGGCGCTGCCAGGAGGTCCGGATCGTCCTGCGCGGGCGGCTCCTGGACGAGGGCGATGTCGAGGCTGCGCTGCCGCAGGCCCTCGAACTGCTCCGCCGTGGAGAGGCTGTAGAGGGCGACATGGATGCCGGGACGCTCCTCCTGAAGGGTGCGCAGCGCGCCGGGCAGGACGCCGGTGTGCATGGCGTCGCCCACGTACCCGATGCACAGACCGCCCTCTTCGCCGCGGCCGAGCCTGCGCCCCAGGTTCTCCAGGCGGTCCGCGTGCCGCAGCAGGGCGCGGGCCTCGCTCAGGAAGACCCGGCCGTCCGACGTCAGGCGGATGCGCTGCTGGCTGCGCTCGAACAGGGCGAGGCCGAGCTGCTTCTCCAGCTGGGCGATCTGGCGGCTGAGCGGTGACTGGGAGATGTGCAGCGCCTCGGCCGCGCGGCCGACGTGTTCCGTCTCGGCGACGGCCACGAAATAGCGGAGTTGTCGCAGGTCAAGCATGTAAGACCTCGGAGGACTCAAGTATGTCCAAGCGAGTCTTGGACAGTCTCAAGCATCGATCCTAACCTCGAACTCGTAAGGCCGACGGATCACCCGGTTCACCCGGTCCCCCCCCGGAACCGCCGCCGGAACCACTCGAAATCCACCACCGCGAGGACGACCCCCATGAGCATCAAGTCCCTCCTGCCCGGAGCCCTCGGCTTCGGCACCGCCCCGCTCGGCAACATGTTCCGGGCCATCCCCGACGAGGAGGCCGCCGCCACCGTCGAGGCCGCCTGGAACCAGGGCATCCGCTACTTCGACACCGCGCCCTTCTACGGCGCCGGCCTCTCCGAGATCCGGCTCGGCGACGTCCTCGCGGGCCACCCCCGCGACGAGTACGTCCTGAGCACGAAGGTCGGCCGCGTCATCCTGGACGAGGTCGAGGACCCCGCCGCCCGTGACCTCGGCGAGAAGGGCGGCCTCTTCGAGCACGGCCGCCCGAACAAGATGGTCAACGACTACACGGCCGACGCCACCCTCCGCTCCATCGAGGACAGCCTGAAGCGGCTGCGGACGGACCGGCTCGACGTCGTGTGGGTGCATGATGTCGCGCAGGACTTCTACGGCGACGAATGGCTGGCCGCCTATGAGACAGCCCGCACGGGCGCTTTCCGCACCCTGGACCGGCTGCGCGACGAGGGCGTCATCAAGGGCTGGGGCCTTGGCGTCAACCGCGTGGAGCCGCTGGAGCTCACCCTCGACCTGGACGAGCCGAAGCCCGACGCCTTCCTCCTCGCGGGCCGCTACACCCTCCTCGACCACGACCGCGCCCTCCAGCGCCTGCTCCCGGCCGCCGAGGCCCAGGGCGTGGACATCGTCGTGGGCGGGCCCTACAGCTCGGGCATTCTTGCGGGCGGCGCGCACTTCGAGTACCAGAAGGCGCCCGCGGAGATCATCGCCAAGGTCGAGCGCATCAAGGCGCTCGCCGAGCGCCACGGCGTCGGCATCAAGGCCGCCGCCCTGCAGTTCTCCCTCGCCCACCCGGCGACGGTGGCGGCGATCCCCGGAGCCACCAAGCCCAGCCGCATCGCCGAGGACGTCGCAGCCCTCGGCGAGACGGTCCCGGCCGCGTTCTGGACCGACCTGCGCGCGGAGAAGCTGATCGCCGCGGACGCGCCGGTGCCCACCGCCTGACTTCCGACTGGCCCCACCCATAACCCCGTACACCCGTGTATCCGTACGTCCCTCAAGGAGAAACCGTGGCTTCCACCTCCGCGTCCATCGAGATCCCCGTACCGGCCGACCGCGTCTGGCAGCTCATCGGCGGCTTCGACTCGCTGCCCGACTGGCTGCCGTTCATCCCCGCAAGTGAATCCAGCGAGGGCGGCCGCGTGCGCAGCCTGACGAGCGAGGACGGCGGCGTCATCATCGAGCGCCTCCTGACGTTCGACGACAGGGCGCGCACCTACAGCTACTCGATCCTGAAGGCCCCCTTCCCCGCCACCGACTACGTGGCCACCCTCAAGGTGCACGAGGTGCCCGGACAGTCCGGACAGGGCGCGTCCCGCGTGGAGTGGTCCGGCGTCTTCACCCCGGTGGGTGTCGGCGACGACGAGGTCGTCGCCCTGTTCCACGGCATCTTCAGCGACGGTCTCGCCGCCCTGAAGCAGACACTCGCCGCCTGAGCGCACGCCGGATTCCGCAGTCGCCCACGCCCCCGGAATGATCTACTGGGCCCGGGGGCAGAGCGGGGCCGCGCACGGGGTCCCGCCCAGTCGAACCACAGCAGGAGGTACGCAGCATGCTCGTCGATCTCTCCGGCAAGACCGCCCTCGTCACCGGATCGACCCAGGGAATCGGGGCGGCCATCGCGGTCGGCCTGGCGAAGGCCGGTGCCCGGGTGGCCGTCAACGGACGGTCCGCGGCCTCCGTCGACAAGGCCGTCGACCGGCTGAAGGGGGAGCACGGCGCCGCCGAGTTCTTCCCGGCCCCCGGCGACATCTCCACCGACGAAGGGGCGGCCCAGGTCTTCGCGGCCGTCCCCCAGGCGGACATCCTCATCAACAACCTCGGCATCTTCGGCGCGCAGCCGGCCCTCGACATCAGCGACGAGGAATGGCGCCGCTACTTCGAGGTCAACGTACTGACCGCCGTCCGCATGATCCGCCACTACCTGCCCGGGATGAAGGACCGCTCCTGGGGACGGATCCAGAACATCGCCAGCGATTCGGCGTTCGTCGTACCCGCCGAGATGATCCATTACGGCACGTCGAAGACCGCGCTCCTCGCCGTCTCCCGAGGCTTCGCGAAGGAGGCCGCCGGGTCGGGCGTGACCGTCAACTCCGTGGTCGCGGGCCCCACTCACACCGGCGGTGTGGAGGACTTCGTGTACGAGCTCGTCGACTCCGCGCTGCCCTGGGACGAGGCGCAGCGCGAGTTCATGGTCAAGCACCGCCCGCAGTCCCTGATCCAGCGGCTCATCGAGCCCGAGGAGATCGCGCACATGGTGGTCTACCTCAGCTCCCCGCTCGCCTCCGCCACGACGGGCGGCGCGATCCGGGTCGACGGCGGCTACGTGGACTCGATCGCCCCGTAGCATCCCGTAGTCATGACCTCCGCCACCGCGCCCCGCACCACGTCCCGCACCGTGCCCCGCACGGGCCTCCTGCTCGGCGTCGACATCGGGACGTCCTCCTCCAAGGGTGTCCTCGTCCGCCCCGACGGCACGCTCGTCGCCCAGGCCCAGCGCGAGCACGCCACGTCCACGCCGCACCCCGGCTGGTTCGAGCACGACGCGGAGGGCGTGTGGTGGGCCGACTTCCGTTCCCTGGCACGGGAGTTGCTGGCCGGGCTGCCCCCGGGCGAGTCGCTCACCGCGGTCGGCGTCAGCGGCATCGGCCCCTGCCTGCTCCCCGTCGACGAGAAGGGCACGCCGGTCCGCCCGGCCATCCTGTACGGCGTCGACACCCGGGCCGGGGCCGAGATCGCCGAGCAGAACGAGCGCTACGGCCCCGACGACATCATCCGCCGCTGCGGCTCACCCCTGACCAGCCAGGCGATTGGCCCGAAACTGGCGTGGCTGCGCCGCAACGAGCCGACGGCCTACCGGTCCACCCGCCGCTGGTACATGGCGAGTTCGTACCTCGTGCACCGCCTCACCGGCCGGTACGTCCTCGACCACCACTCGGCGAGCCAGTGCACTCCCCTGTACGACCTGGCGGCCCGAGCCTGGATCGACGAGCGCTGCCAGGAGATCGCGCCGGGCCTGGAGTGGCCCGAGCTCGTCTGGCCCTCCGACGTCGTCGGCGCCGTGACCCCCGATGCCGAGGCCCTCACGGGCCTCCCCGCGGGCACCCCCGTCGTCGCGGGCACGGTCGACGCCTGGGCGGAGGCGGCCGGAGTCGGCGTCGCCGCTCCCGGTGACCTCATGCTCATGTACGGCACGACGATGTTCCTGGTCGGCATTCAGCCGCGGCCGCTGACCAGCCCGCACCTGTGGGGCACGGCGGGCGCGTTCCCCGGCACGTACTGCCTGGCCGCCGGGATGGCGACGTCGGGCGCGGTCACCGGCTGGCTGCGCGACCTCACCGGCACCTCGTACGAGCAACTGACCGCGGAGGCAACCGCGTTGCCGCCCGGCGCCGAGGGTCTGCTGATGCTGCCGTACTTCGCGGGGGAGCGCACCCCGCTCTTCGACCCCGACGCGCGGGGACTCGTGCACGGCCTGACGCTGCGGCATGGCCGGGGTCATCTCTATCGCGCCGCACTGGAAGCAACCGCGTACGGCGTCCGGCACAATCTCGCCGCCATGGCCGAGGCGGGCGCCACCGCCGAACGCCTGGTCGCGGTCGGCGGTGGCGCCCGTGCGCTGTGGACCCGGATCGTCTCCGACGTGACCGGTCGCGAGCAGCATCTGCCGCGTCACACCATCGGCGCCGCGTACGGCGACGCGTTCCTCGCTGCGGTCGGTGCCGGGCTCGCCGAGCCGGGCGACATCGCGCACTGGAACCCGACGGTCGAGGTGGTCACCCCGGAGGTGACCGCCTCGACCGTCTATGACCAGCTCTACGGGCTCTACCTCGATCTGTATCCGGCGACCCGCGAGGCCGCGCACCTGCTGGCGCGCCTCAACTAGCGTGTGCCACCTAGTTGTTTGTGGTCACGTGGACGTAGTCGACGACGAGCTGCTGCGGGAAGCTCGTGTTGCCGTCCGGGTCGCCGGGCCAGTAGCCGCCGACCGCGAGGTTGAGGATCAGGAAGAACGGCTTGTCGAAGACCCACTTGTTGCCGTTCAGGTCGGCAGGTGTGCGGGTCTGGTAGACGTTGCCGTCCACGGACCAGGTGACCTTGTTCGGTGACCAGTCCACCGCGAAGGTGTGGAACTTGTCCGAGAACGCCTCGCCGCCGGGCAGCGTGTAGCCCGCGCCGATGCCGCCCGAGCCCGAGTAGCCGGGGCCGTGCAGCGTGCCGTGGACGGTGCCCGGTTCGAAGCCGACGTTCTCCATCACGTCGAGCTCACCGCTGTTGGGCCACCCGACACTGCCGATGTCGGCGCCGAGCATCCAGAACGCGGGCCACATGCCCTGCCCCTTCGGCACCTTCATCCGGGCCTCGACATGGCCGTACGTCTGCGTGAACTTGCCCGAGGTGTTGAGCCGGGAAGAGGTGTACTCACACTTGCCGTACCAGCACTGGTAGTTCTCGGGGTTCTCCTTGCGGGCGGTGATGACCAGATTGCCCTGGCCGTCGAGGGCGGCGTTCTTGTTGCCCGATGTGTAGTACTGCCGCTCGTGGTTGTTGACGTTGTCGCCGGTCTCGATCTGCCACTTGCTGCCGTCGACCCCGGACCCGGCGGGGCCGTTGAAGTCGTCGGTGAAGGTGGCGGCGGCGGCTGAATTCGCCGGGGAGGACGAGGGGGCCGCCGACGCTCCGGCGGGGAGTCCGGCCATGGCCGAGGCACAGCAGGCCAGGGCGACCGTGGAGAGTGTCGCGCGGCGGCGCCAAGAGGTGTGCACTGTCATCACATCGCTTCACGTGGGGGTGGCGAGTAAGTGGGGGGTGCGAGATGGGTGGGGGGTAGTGAGGTGTACGCATATCAAGTCAAGACATGCGCATGACAACACGACATCGAGAACTGAACGCGGCGGGCGATCAACCCCGAGGCTTTGTTCAGTACTTGATTTAAGGCAGCCTCCGGTTCCGCGTCAAGGAGTTGGTGCGGACCAATCTCACAGGCCCCCGGCCGTCGCCCGCGCCAGATACGGCGCCGTCCGGCTCCCCTCGACCCCCGCCACCACATCGGGCGGCCCCGCGGCGACCACACGACCGCCTGCGTCACCGCCGCCGGGGCCCAGGTCGATCACCCAGTCCGCGCCCGCCACCACCGCCATGTCGTGCTCGACGACCACCACCGAATGGCCCGCGTCGACCAGGCCGTGCAGCTGACGCATCAGGACCTCGACGTCGGCCGGGTGGAGTCCGGTCGTCGGCTCGTCCAGGAGGTAGAGGGTGTGACCGCGCCGCACACGCTGCAACTCGCTCGCCAGCTTGATGCGCTGGGCCTCGCCGCCGGAGAGCTCCGTCGCGGGCTGCCCCAGGCGCAGATAGCCGAGACCCACGTCCAGGAGGGTCCGCAGGCTGCGCGCGACGGCCGGGGTGTCCGCGAAGAACTCCGCGGCCGACTCCACCGTCAGGTCGAGCACCTCCGCGATGTTCCGCCCCTGGTACGCCACTTCGAGCGTCTCGGGGTTGTAGCGCGCACCCCCGCAGTCGGGGCACGGCGCGTACGTACTGGGCAGGAAGAGCAGTTCCACGCTCACGAACCCCTCGCCCTGACAGGTCTCGCACCGCCCGCCCGCGACGTTGAACGAGAAGCGCCCGACGCCGTAACCCCGTGTCCGTGCCGCTTCCGTGGCCGCGAAGACCTTGCGCACGACGTCGAAGAGGCCCGTGTAGGTGGCCAGGTTCGAGCGGGGCGTGCGGCCGATCGGCTTCTGGTCGACGCACACCAGGCGCCCCACGCCGTCAAGGTCCTCGGTGACCTCGCCGATGAGCGTGGACTTGCCCGAACCGGAGACGCCGGTGACCGCGGTGAAGGCGCCGAGTGGGAACTCGGCGCTCACGTCACGCAGGTTGTGGCGGCTCACGGGGCCGACCTTCAGCCAGCCGTGCGGGGTACGCACCTGACGCACCGGAGCGGGCTCGCGAGCGAAGAGGAAACGGGCCGTCGCGGACTCCGTGACGTGCTCCAGATCCGCCACCGGGCCACTGTGCAGGACCTGGCCGCCGTGCTCACCGGCGTCCGGGCCCACGTCGACGAGCCAGTCCGCGTGGCGCATGACATCGAGATGGTGCTCCACGACGAAGACCGAGTTGCCCGCGGCCTTGAGCCGGTCGAGGACGGCGAGCAGGGACTCCGTGTCCGCCGGGTGCAGACCGGCCGACGGCTCGTCGAGGACGTACACGACTCCGAAGAGCCCCGAGCGCAACTGGGTTGCCAGGCGCAGCCGTTGGAGCTCACCCGTGGAGAGGCTGGGTGTGGCGCGGTCCGGGCTCAGATAGCCGAGGCCCAGCTCGGTGATCGTGGCGATGCGGGCGAGGAGGTCGTCGGACAGGACACGCGCCGCCTCCGAACCCGTGCTGCCCTCAAGGGCCTTGGCCAGTTCCGACAGGGGCAGAGCGGAGAGGTCGGCGATCGTGCGGCCCGCGAACGTGACCGCCATCGCCTCCGGGCGGAGCCTGCTGCCCCCGCAGGCCGGGCAGTCGGCGCTCGCCAGGAACCGCTCGGCCTTGGCGCGCAGCGTCTGGCTCTTGGAGTCCGAGAACGTCTTCATCACATAGCGCTGTGCGCTCATGTACGTGCCCTGGTAGGGGCGTTGGATGCGGCCCGCGTCCCGCACCGGGTGCACCGTCACCACCGGCTGTTCGTCCGTGAACAGGATCCAGTTCCGGTCCGCCTGTGGCAGCTCGCGCCAGGGAAGGTCGACGTCGTACCCCATGGCGTCCAGGACGTCACGCAGGTTCTTGCCCTGCCAGGCGCCGGGCCAGGCCGCGATCGCGCCCTCCCGGATGGAGAGGGACGGATCGGGGACCAGGAGCTCCTCGCTCGTCCGGTGCACGCGGCCGAGCCCGTGGCACTGAGGACAGGCCCCGGCCGCCGTGTTCGGCGAGAAGGCGTCCGAGTCGAGCCGCTCGGCGCCCTCCGGATAGGTGCCGGCGCGGGAGAAGAGCATGCGCAGCGAGTTCGAGAGGTTGGTGACGGTGCCCACCGACGAGCGGGACGTGGGCGCCGAGCGGCGCTGCTGGAGCGAGACCGCAGGGGGCAGGCCGGTGATCTCACCGACCTTCGGCGCGCCCACCTGGTGGATGAGGCGCCTGGCGTACGGGGCGACGGACTCGAAGTAGCGGCGCTGGGCCTCCGCGTAGATCGTCCCGAAGGCGAGCGACGACTTCCCCGAACCGGAGACACCGGTGAAGACCGCGAGGACGTCACGCGGGACGTCCACGTCGACGTTCCGCAGATTGTGCTCGCGGGCACCCCGGACACGGACGAACGGATCGTGGGGGCTGTGCATGGGGACTCCGTACGCGGCTCGGGGGCAAACCCCACGATTCTAGGTCGCGGCCAGACCCGCGACCCGGGAGAGGCGCCGGAAGGAGTCGAGCAGGCCTTCGCGGTCGTACGTACTGGTCGTGACCAGGACTTCTTGCGCCCCGCTCTCCTTGATCAGTGTCTCGAGCTCGTCGGCCACCTGCTCCTCCGTGCCGTGGATGTGGCCGAGGAGCCCGGATTCGTAGAAGCCGCGCTCCTTCTCGGTCATCGTCATCCCCGGCGACTCGACGCGCTCGGCCGGAGGCAGCGGCGGGAACGTGCCGTGGGTGCGCGAGTACGCCATCGACCACGCCTCCGGGATCAGCAGGCGGCGGGCCTCCTCGGGCGTCCCGGCGACGGCGATGGTGCCCGAGACGACGACGTACGGCTCGCTGGACCACTGCGAAGGCCGGAACGACGAGCGGTACTGCTCGATACCGCGGAGCATCTTCTCGCGGCTCCTGATGTCGCCGATGACCATGGGGAGCCCGGCCTGTGCCGCGATGGTCGCGCCCTCGCCCATGGCGAGGACGAACGGCGGGACCGTCAGGCCCTCGGCGGGGCGGGCGTGGGCTCCGGTGTCCGATGTGCCGCGGAACCAGCCCAGGAGCTCGGTGAGCTGCGCCGCGAAGTCCTCCGCGTCGTGCTTGTCCCGGCCAAGGGCCTTGCGCACCCCGTCGGTGAAGCCCACGGAGCGGCCGAGCCCCATGTCGATGCGCCCGGGGTGGAGCGCTTCGAGAACACCGAACTGCTCGGCGACGATGAGGGGCTGATGGTTCGGCAGCATCACGCCGCCCGTGCCGACCCGGATGGTGCGCGTCGCGGCGGCGACGGCCGCGGCGAGAACGGTCGGCGCGGATCCCGCGACGCCCGGGACCGCGTGATGTTCGGACACCCAGAAACGGTGGTAGCCGAGCGCTTCGAGCTCCTGGGCCAGGCGCACGGTGTCGCGCAGGGCCTCGGGACCGTCGTGCCCCTCGCGGGTGCGGGAACGGTCGAGTACGGAGAACCGGGTTGCTTCCACGCGAAACCTCTTCTCCGGCTGATCTCCTCCGCGATTCTGCGGTCTGGCGGTTTTACGCTTTCAATTTTCCGTCAGGTTGGCGGGGCGGGCAAAGTGATTTTGATCTCCGCGATTCAGATCTCCGTGAGGTTCACGCCGGATACAGCCACAGTGTGGCCAGCGGGGGGAGAGTCACGCGGAGGCGGGCCGGAAAGGCTCCGGTGGCCTCGGGGGCCGGTCGCAGCGGGTCGGGATTGCGTACGTCTGTGCCGCCGTAGTGGGCCGCGTCGGTATTGAGCGCCTCTCTCCAGGCGCTGACGGTGTCAGGCACCCCGAGCGGATAGCTGTGGCGTACCACCGGGGAGAAGTTGCTGACGGCCAGGAGCGGCGTCCCGTCGGCCGCGAAGCGCAGGAACGCCACCACATTGTCCTGGGCCGCGTCCGCCTCGACCCAGGCGAATCCGGCCGGGAACGTGTCCTGCTCCCACAGCGCGGGGGCGGCCCGGTACTGATGGTTGAGGTCGCGCACCAGCCGCTGCACGCCACGGTGATCCGATTGCGCCGGATCGGACGCGTCCAGAAGCCCCCAGTCCAAGCCGTGTTCCTGTGACCACTCGGCGCCCTGGGCGAACTCCTGCCCCATGAAGAGGAGTTGCTTGCCGGGGTGGGCCCACATGAAGCCCAGGTAGGCGCGGTGGTTGGCGCGCTGCTGCCACCAGTCACCCGGCATCTTGGACACCAGCGCGCCCTTGCCGTGTACGACTTCGTCGTGCGAGATCGGGAGGAGGTAGTTCTCGCTGTACGCGTAGACCATCGCGAAGGTCAGCTCATGGTGGTGGTACTGCCGGTGTACGGGCTCGTGCTGGATGTACTCCAGGGAGTCGTGCATCCAGCCCATGTTCCATTTCAGGCCGAAGCCCAGGCCGCCGAGGCCGCCCGGGCCGGTGTGGTGGGTGGCCCGTGTGACGCCGTCCCACGCCGTCGACTCCTCGGCGATGGTGACCACCCCGGGGCAGCGGCGGTAGACCGTGGCGTTCATCTCCTGCAGGAACGACACCGCGTCCAGGCTCTCCCGGCCGCCGTGTTCGTTGGGCGCCCACTGCCCGTCCTCGCGTGAGTAGTCGAGGTAGAGCATCGAGGCCACCGCGTCCACCCGCAGCCCGTCGACATGGAACTCCTCGCACCAGTAACTCGCGTTGGCCACAAGGAAGTTACGTACTTCTCGGCGCCCGAAGTCATAGGTGAGAGTGCCCCAGTCGGGGTGCTCGGCACGCCGGGGGTCCCGCGGCTCGTACAGCGGCTCCCCGTCGAATGCCGCCAGCGCCCAGTCGTCCTTGGGGAAGTGCCCCGCGACCCAGTCCACGATCACGCCGATGCCCGCTTGGTGCAGCGCGTCGACCAGGTGGCGGAAGTCGTCGGGCGTGCCCAGGCGGGCGGTCGGCGCGTAGAGCCCCGTGGCCTGATAGCCCCACGACCCACCGAAGGGATGCTCGGCCACCGGCAGGAACTCCACGTGCGTGAACCCGGCATCGGCGACGTATTCCGTGAGCTGTTCGGCGAGCTCCCGGTAGGAAAGGCCGATCCGCCAGGAGGGCAGATGGACCTCGTACACCGAGAAGGGGGCCCGGCACACGGGGCGGTCCGCCCGGTGCGCCATCCATTCCGCGTCTCCCCACACGTGGGCCGACCGCGTGACCACCGATGCGGTCGCGGGCGGTACCTCCGCGCGGCGGGCCATCGGATCCGCGCGCAGGGTGTGGGTGCCGTCAGGGCGTGTGATGTCGAACTTGTAGAGGTCCCCCTCGCCGACACCGGGAACGAACAGCTCCCACACGCCGGTCGAGCCGAGAGAGCGCATGGGGTAGGCGGATCCGTCCCACCCGCAGAAGTCCCCGCACACCCTCACGCCCCTGGCGTTGGGCGCCCACACGGTGAATCGGGTGCCCGCGACACCCTGGTGGGTCATCGGGTGTGCTCCAAGGGCCTTCCACAGCTCCTCGTGCCGACCCTCACCGATCAGGTGCAGATCGAGTTCGCCCAGAGCGGGCGTGAACCGATAGGGGTCCTGGAGCTCGATGTCCCGGCCGTCGTACGTCACCCGCAGCGCGTACTCGGGGATCGACGCGATCGGCAGAACACCCGAGAAGAAGCCGTCTCCCTCGTCGCGCAGGCTCGTGACCCGCTCACCGACGACGAGCTTCGCTGCCTGGGCGTACGGGCGCAGGACCGTGAAGGCCACGCCACCGGGTACCGGATGCGCGCCGAGCAGTGCGTGCGGGTCGTGGTGCGTGCCCGAGAGGAGGCGCCCGCGGTTCTCCGCGTCGAGTCGCGGCGCGGCAGGGCGTGATCGGGTGACGGCTGCCGTGGACACGGACGTGGACATCAGTGGCCCTTCGCGAGACGGGCGATCGCCGCCATGGGGACGGGCAGCCAGTCCGGACGGTGCCTGGCCTCGTACAGCGCTTCGTACACCGCCCGGTCCGTCTCGTAGGCCCGCAGGAGCGCACCCTGCTGCCGCGGGTCCCACGCCGACTCGGCGGCGTAGCCCGCGCAGTAGGCGTCCCGGCACCGCTGCGCCCACTCGGGCCGCCAGGGACGTCTGGCATGGGCCGCGTAGTCGAAGGAGCGGAGCATGCCCGCGATGTCGCGCACGGGGGCCTGGCCGCGTCTGCGTTCGGCGACCGGGCGGGCCGGTTCGCCCTCGAAGTCGATGACGAACCACCGGGGCCCGGCCCGCAGGACCTGGCCCAGGTGCAGGTCCCCATGGATCCGCTGTTCCGGCCTGCCGAGGACGCGCGCTCCGACCACGTCGTACGCGGCTTTCAGACGGGCCACGTAAGGGACGAGCCCCGGAACCTGACGGGCGGTGGTGTCCAGGCGCGCGCTCATCGCGGCGGCGAGCCGACCGCCCCCGTGCCGGTCCGGGAGACCGGGCGCGAAGGCGTGGGCAAGGGCCAGATGCACTTCGGCGGTGGCACGCCCCAGTTCGTACGACTCATCGGTGAAGTCCCGGCCCGACGCGAGGGCTTGCAGAGCCAGGGTCCAGCCGTCGGTCGCCTCGCGCAGGAAGGGCTGGAGCACTCCGAGTGTCGTCCTGCGGGGCTCGGCGGTCCAGAACCAGGCCACGGGAGCGGGTACGCGGGCGCAGCCCTCGCGGGCAAGCGCCCAGGGAACCTCGAGGTCCGGGTTGATGCCGTACTGGATGCGGCGGAAGAGCTTCAGGATGAAGGAATCGCCGTACACCAGTGAGGTGTTGGACTGCTCTCCGTCCAGAATGCGGGGCGTGAGCCCCGGGGGTATCGCGGTCTGTGTGTCGCGTTCGAAGCGCAACGGGCCTGCCGCGCCCGGGGTGCGCAGGCGTTCGAGGAGCAGCATGGCGGAGCGGGGGTCGTGGAGGGCGTCGTACACGGTGAACCCCTCGAAGGGGCCCGCACCGGCTCGGCCGATGACGGCGTGGTGGAGGTGCGGCGGCAGGTCCTGGCTGACGCCGAGGAGCAGTTGGTAGCAGCCGTCGCTCGATCCGGCGTGCCGGGAGCGGATCAGCAGGTGCAGGCAGCCGGGGTGCAGCTCGGTCATCGACACCACGTTCAGTTCCGTGATGGGAAGGCCTTTGCCCGCGAACCACCGTTGCTTGGGCAGCCACTCCTCGAGCATCCCACCCAGTGACGTGAGCAGGAGCGGAGGACTGAGGGGGGTGCCGCGCGACGGCGTAGCGGTCTTCAACATGCGACACGTCCCTTCACAGGTACACGGCGGGGTCCGCCGGGCGGCGCGGGGCCACGTCCTCGTGCAGTCGGAACCAGTAGAAGCCGTGTCCGGCCAGGGTGAGCAGGTAGGGC
The DNA here is from genome assembly GCF_053606205.1 of Streptomyces sp. NPDC055239. Taxonomy (NCBI): domain Bacteria; kingdom Bacillati; phylum Actinomycetota; class Actinomycetes; order Kitasatosporales; family Streptomycetaceae; genus Streptomyces; species Streptomyces sp. NPDC055239. The sequence continues at coordinate 137,726 of NZ_JBSGRD010000019.1, forward strand.
AGTTCGCCGATGGCCGGGAAGCGCACTCCGCCGATCAGCTCGACCGGGTGGCGGCCGTTGAAGGTCTG
>NZ_JBSGRD010000020.1:0-133967 GCF_053606205.1 Streptomyces sp. NPDC055239
TCGGCCCCCCCCCAACCCCCCCCGACCCGGGCCTTCCCGCGGGTGGGGGGGCCCCCGGGTCGCAAACATAAACTTCTGCAGAAGTATCTGAAGCGAACGCGGCGCCGTATCTCGTCCGTGGTCCCGCCGTGCAGGGCTCAGGGATCTACCGTGCCGCCGCTGCCTTCTCCGCGATCTTCTGGAACTCACCCAGGTCGTAATTGGCCAGGGTGGAGTCGAGATTGGTGAGGGCGCCCAGGTGTTCCACGAAGCCCTTGGGGTCGTACTCGATCTGGAGTGTCACCCGGCTCGTGGTGTCGCTGAGGCGGTGAAAGGTCACCACGCCCGCGTGGTCCACCCCCTCGACGGTGTGCCAGGCGATCCGGTTCTCGGGCACCACTTCGGTGAGCTCGGCGACGAAGTTCTTCTCCGCGCCCGGCAGTTCCAGCTGCCAGGCGAAGCGCCGCTCGTCCATCGGCTCGACCAGGCGTACGTGGCTGAGGAAGGAAGGCCAGCGCGTCACGTCGCTCCACAGCTCCCAGGCGACGGAAACCGGTGCCTGGACATCGACGGACTCGAGCAGGGACGCGGACATACGCACCTCTCTTTCTGTGCGGGGGAGTGGCCACGGAGTCGGTCTCCGGGCCGGTGGAACATGGACCTCCGGTACCCCGCCGCAGCCGGACCATGCGAAGACGTCACGCCACTTGCGCGGGTGTCGGGGCCCTGCGTGGATGTCACGCCACCGCGTGGGCGTCAGGCCTTCTGGCCGGACGCGGCGAGCTCCTTGAGGTCCACGGTCTCGCCGGGCGCGGGCTCCTGCGGGCTGACCGACTTGCCGTAGTCGCTGAAGGTGGCGGTGTTGGGGCTCTTGCCGCCGGTCGACGTCGTACGCAGGATGTACGGCTTGCCCTCCGTGGCCACGTACAGCGTGACGGTCTCGCCGCCGGAGGTCTTCTTCGTCAGCCGGATCGTCTCGGTGCCGTCGACGCTCGTCGTAGAGCCCTTCTTCATGCCCTTGCGCTCCGACTTGTCCTTGTCCATGGAAGCCATGAGCGCCTTCTTGTCGCACATGTTCTTCGTCGTCGCGTCGTCAGCGGGTGCCTTCACCCACTTGTCCGCCACCTTCGGCACGATCTTGTCGCTGCCGGACTGGCCCTTGAGGGCGTTCTCCCAGTACTTCTCGTCGCCCCGCAGATAGAACGTCCCCTTCGTGTGCCGCACGTCCGCGGACGCACCCTCCGACCGGATGGTGCCGTCACAGTTCTTCTGCTGGTCCACCGACAGGTCGATGGTCATCGAGGAACCCGCGGACTGCTGCATCGTCCCCTTCATGTGCATCGAGTCGGCCTGCTCGGTGGCCTCGACCGCGTCAGCGGCTATCTGATCGGCGCTCTTGCCCGCGAACGGCTTGTCCTTGTCGTCCGAGCCGTCGCCGCCGCACCCGGCCAGGGCCACTAACGCAGCTCCGGCTACCGCGGCCGCCATGGTTCGACTGCCCTTCACCATGTCTGCTCCTTCCCGGGACGCGCCTGCGCCCTCCGCTTCATCCGCGGCCCCGACGGGGCCGCGAAACAACCGGTTACCCCCTCGCCCCGACAGATCACCGGAAGGTCGATTTCCACTTTCTGCGCCGGTCCACGGCCGCGCGTCCGGGGCGCCTGGCGCTTATGGTGACCGAGCGGCATACGGAGACAGACATGACGTCAGCCAAGAAGTCACACATCGATCTGGAACAGCGCCTGCTCCTGACCGGCATGGGCAGCTTCGACTGGGACCTGGACAGCGGTGAACTCAGTCTCGACGCCAGTGCCCTCGTGGTGCTCGACCTGCTCCCCGACGAGTTCAGCGGCACGGTGACCTCACTGCGGGAGCGCGTGCCCCCGGAGGAGGTCGTGCGCATCAGGCACGCCGTCAAGGAGGCGGCCGCCACGGGCGTCGACCTCTACGGTCTCTACTTCCGTGTCCGCCACCGCGACGGCTCGCTGCACCTCAGTCACGCCCGTGGACGCATCCTGCGCGACGACGACGGCAGGGTCGGGCGCGCCGTCGGATTCGTACGGACGGCCGAGCACGACGGGACGGAACTCGCGGCCACCGATCCCAGGGAGGAGCGCCGCCAGGGCATCGCCCTGATGGTGCAGGGCACCACGGAGGCCCTCTCCCGGGCCGTCACGGTCGACGACGTGGTGGCCGTCCTCTCCGGCGCGAGCGGTCTTGACCGGTTCGCCGCCGACGGCCTCGTCCTCGGCCTGGTCGAGGGGGACGACCTGAAGCTGATCGCCCTGGTGGGCCAGACGATGCAGGCCCTCGACGAACTCAAGCTGTACAAGGTCGACGAATCGCTGCCGCTGGTCGAGGCCGTCCTGACCCGACAGCCCAGCTTCGTGGGCGCGTTGCCCGATCTGGGGCAGCGGTTCACCCGCCTCGGGCCCTACATCGACCACATGGAGCTCGACTCGGCGGCGTTCCTGCCTCTGGTCGCGCAGAACCGCGCCATCGGCGGACTCGCCCTCTTCTACCGTGGCCGCAAGGACTTCACCGACGCGGACCGCAACCTCTGCATCGGTCTCTCCGGCATCGTCGCCCAGTCGCTCCAGCGCGCCATGCTCTTCGACGAGGAACGCGACCTCGCCAAGAGTCTGCAGGCCACGATGTTGCCGCGCGGGGTCCCCGACGTCCCTGACTCCGAGGTCGCCGTGCGCTACCACGCGGCCTGGGGCGGCCGTGACGTCGGAGGTGACTTCTACGACGTCATCACCCTGCCCCGCGGGCGCATCGGCGTGGTGGTGGGCGACGTACAAGGACACGACACCCATGCCGCGGCCATCATGGGGCAACTGCGCATCGCCCTGCGGGCCTTCGCGGGCGAGGGGCACCCTCCCGCGACGGTGCTCTCGCGCACCTCCCGCTTCCTGTCCGAGCTGGACACCGAGCGGTTCGCCACCTGCACCTACGCCCAGTTCGACCCCACCACCGGCATCGTGCGCGCCGTGCGGGCCGGACATCTGCCACCCCTCGTGCGGCATGTGGACGGCAGGGTGGGCGTGCCACGGGTCCGTGGCGGGCTGCCCCTCGGCCTTGCCACCGACTTCGGCATGGAGGACTACCCCGAGGTGCGGCTCGACCTCGTGCCGGGCGAGACCATGGTCCTTTGCACGGACGGACTCGTGGAGGACGCCGGTCTCGATCTCGACACCGGGATCCAGAACCTCGCCGACGTGTTGTCCGCGGGACCCGAGACGGCCGAAGACCTGGCGGACCACCTCTCCCGCGCGCTGTGGGAGAGATGGGGCAGCAGTGACGACGTAGCACTCCTGGTCCTGCGCAGGCTCCCCGACCCCGGCACGCTCCAGGAGCCTCGCATCCATCGGTACGTCCACCAGGCCGACCCCGAAGGACTCGCCGACGCCCGTGCGGCGCTGCGGGAACACCTCGCTTCGTGGGGGCTCGGGGCAGTCGCCGACGATGTCGAGGTGGCGGCGGGCGAACTCCTCGTCAACGCCCTGGTCCACACCGACGGGGGTGCCATCCTCACGCTCGAAGTGCTCACAGGACCGCCCCGCCGTGTCCGCCTCTGGGTCAAGGACCGCTCAAGTACCCGCCCCCGCAAGAGGTCGCCGGTGGAGACCGCCACATCCGGCCGTGGACTGCTCCTGGTGGAGGCGGTCGCGTCACGCTGGGGAGTCGAGCCGCGCGGCGAGGGCAAGGCCGTCTGGTGCGACTTCGCCGCGCCGGAAGCCTGATCGACTCCCTCGCTGTCACGTTTCTCCGCCGCGATCCGTCAGGGCAGTGAAAGCAGCATGAAAACCCTGAGGAGACAGTGATGGAAACACGTTCGATCACGGCGCAGGTCGCGACGGTTCCGCGGATGACCGAGGACCCCGCGCAGCTCGTCCCCGAACTTGCCGCGGTGTCGGCGGCGCTGTTCAAGGTCACCGGCAACGGTTCCGTGCCCCGCACCACGATCAGCCTTGTGCAGCTGCGGGCGGGCCAGATCGTCGGCAGCACTTACCTGACCGTGCTGCACACGGGCTTCCTGCGCAAGGCCGGTGAGTCGGAGGAGCGCATCACGTCGGTGGCCTCCTGGCAGGACTCTCCTTACTTCACCGGTGCCGAACATGCCGCGCTCGCACTGGTGGAAGCCGTGCTTCAGCCGTCCGCGCACGGCAATGGCGAGCGGGTCTCCGACGAGCTCTACGCCCAGGCGGCGGAGCATTACGAGCCCAAGGCCCTTGCCACCCTGATGTTCGCGATCGGCCAGGTCAACTTCTTCATCGCCGTGGCACTCATCGCCAAGCCGGTGCCCGGCCGTTCGTTCACCGACCCCTGGAACTGAGAACGCCCGTCGACCGCTGCCTTCCCAGGAGCGGCCGACGGGCGCAGATGGTTCAGGCCTTGCCCTGCATGCTGCTGCGAGCCGGGTTGGCCTGCTCCCCGGCCTTGGGGTCCTTCTGGTCCGCCTTGGCGCGCACTCCTTGCGCGATGCGCTCACCGATGGACTTGTCGATGTTCGACCAGTACGCGAAGGCCCTGGCGAGCACGGGTTCGCTCACCGCGTTGAGCAGATGCCCGACGACGTTGTTCACGAGGCGGTCGCGCGCGGCGTCGTCGAGGACCTCGCGGACCATGGTGCCCGCCTGTCCCCAGTCGTCGTCCTCGGCGTGATCGACGTACGCGGCACGGGTGATGTCACCGTCCGCGTACCAGCTGGGCGGGGCGTAGCGGCTCGTGTCGGCTGCCGGGCCACCCTTGGAGTTCGGTGCGTAGACCGGGTCCTCCGTCTTGTTGTACGCCATGGCCCCGTCTTTGGAGTACGTACGCAGGGGCGCGACCGGAGCGTTGACCGGCAGCTGCTGGTAGTTGCCGCCGATGCGGTGACGGTGTGCGTCGGCGTAGGAGAACAGCCGCGCGAGGAGCATCCGGTCGGGGCTCGGGCCGATGCCGGGGACCAGGTTGTTCGGCTGGAACGCCGCCTGCTCGATCTCGGCGTGGTTGTCCGTGGGGTTGCGGTCCAGGGTCATCTTGCCGACCTCGACCAGCGGGTAGTCCGCGTGCGGCCACACCTTGGTCAGGTCGAACGGGTTGAAGCGGTAGGTGGCCGCGTCGTCGTACGGCATCAGCTGCACGTGCAGGGTCCAGCTGGGGTACTCGCCGTCCCGGATGTGCTCGAAGAGATCCCGGGTGTGATAGTCCGTGTCGGCCGAGGCCATCTGGTCACCCTCGTCCTGGGTGAAGTGCTCGACGCCCTGGTCGGTCTTGAAGTGGTACTTCACCCAGAACCGCTCACCCTGCGCGTTGATCCACATGTAGGTGTGCGAGGTGTAGCCGTTCATGTGCCGCCAGGAGCGCGGGATGCCCCGGTCACCCATCAGCCATGTGACCTGATGGGCGGACTCCGGCGAGAGGGTCCAGAAGTCCCACTGCATGTCGTGGTCGCGGAGGTTGTTGTCCGCCCGGCGTTTCTGGGACCGGATGAAGTGCTGGAACTTCATCGGGTCCTTCACGAAGAAGACCGGGGTGTTGTTCCCGACCATGTCGTAGTTGCCCTCGGTGGTGTAGAACTTCACCGCGAATCCGCGCGGGTCACGCCAGGTGTCCGGGCTCCCGCGCTCGCCGGCGACGGTGGAGAACCGGGCCACGAGGTCGGTCCGGGTGCCCGGCTGGAAGAGGGCGGCCTTCGTGTAGGCACTGACGTCGTTGGTGACTTCGAAGTGTCCGAAGGCGCCGCTGCCCTTGGCGTGCGGCTGCCGCTCAGGGATCCGCTCCCGGTTGAACTGCGCCATCTGTTCGATCAGATAGGAGTCCTGCAGGAGGATCGGCCCACCGGCGCCGACGGTGAGCGAGTGCTCATCGCTCTCGACCGGAGCACCGGCGTCCGTGGTGGTCGCCTTACCTGTGACGTCGCTCATGGGTGACGAGTGCCTTTCGGTGGGTGGTGATCTCTGCGCCGCATAGGGCCGGAGGCGGGTCGGCGTCGAGTCCATCTTGCGGCTTTTATTCACATGTGGCCATTTGCCAGAGTCCGAGTGCCCGACTTGGCGCCGCTGATACGTGGTGAGCGCTTCCGATCCCTCTCAGTGGCCGCTGATCAGTGGCCACCGGGGCTCGTGAGGTTCTCGCGGATCTTGGCGATGGCGAACCCCCAGCCCTGCTGAACGGTCGGCTTGCCCGGTACCGCGATCTCCTCGGGGTTGGTGAGGACGTCAAGGAGGACAGGACCCGGCGTGGAGAAGGCCCGGCCGACTCCCTCGGCGAGGTCCTCGGCGCGGCTCACCCGGATGCCGGTGATGCCGATGGCCTCGGCGACCGCGGCGAAATCCGGGTTGTCGAGTTCGGTGCCGAACTCCGGAAGCCCCGCCTGCTCCTGCTCCAGCTTCACCATCCCGAGCCGCTGGTTGTCGAAGACGACGAGCTTCACCGGCAGCCGTCGGCTGCGGATGGTCATGAGGTCGCCCAGGAGCATCCCGAGGCCGCCGTCGCCGCAGAAGGCGACGACCTGCCGGTCGGGATCCAGGAGCTGCGCGCCGATGGCCTGTGGCATCGCGTTGGCCATCGAGCCGAGGTTGTACGAGCCGAGCAGGCGCCGGGATCCCCGCATCTCGACGAACCGCGAGAGCCACACGGTGGCCATCCCGGTGTCCGAGGTGAAGACGGTGTCATCGGCCGCCAGAGTGTCCACAGCGGCGGCCAGCGCTTCCGGGCGTACGAGGTGATCCCGGTTGTCGAAGGCGGACCGCACCTTGCCGATGAGCCCGCGGTCGTGCCCGGGTGCGGCGAGCCGCTGCTGTCCCTCTTGCCAGGTGGTGAACTTCTTCCGCGCTCCGTCCAGATGGTCGCGCTCCGTGCGCCGCTCAAGACGATCGAGGAGTCCACGCACCGTGGGGCCGACGTCCGCGGCCAGGGCCACGTCGACCGGTACACGCCGGCCGATGTGCTCGGCGACCCGGTCGACCTGCACGACCTTCTTGCCCTGGGGATACCACTCCCGGTACGGAAAGTCGGTGCCGAGCAGCAGCAGGGTGTCGGCGTGGTCCATCGCGTGCGAGGCGGCCGGGTTGCCGATGAGCCCCGTCTGGCCGACCTGGTAGGGGTTGTCGCCCTCGAAGCCGTCCTTCGCCTTGAGCGTGAGCACCATGGGCGCGGCGAGGCGCTCCGCGAGAGCCAGGACATCCTCGCGGGACCCGCGCGCCCCGCGGCCCACGAGCATGGTGACCTTGCCACCGTCGGAGAGGGCCGCGGCAGCGTCGTCGAGCACCGGGTCGTCGGGCCGGTTGGCGGACTCGGCGACGGAGAGCCGGACCGGCCGGTCCTTCGGCAGCTCCTGGTCGCCGATGTCGCCGGGGACCGTCAGTACGGCCACGCCGCGGCGCCCGATCACATTGCGTACGGCGATCTCGAGGAGGCCGGGCATCTGCTCCGGGGAGGTGACGGTGGCGCGGAAGACGGCGACGTCACGGAAGAGGAGGTCGTTGTCGACTTCCTGGAAATAGTCGGTGCCCACCTCGGCGAGCGGCACCTGGCCGGCGATGGCGAGCACCGGGGTTCCGCTCTTGGCGGCGTCGTACAACCCGTTGAGCAGGTGCACGGAGCCCGGCCCGACCGTGCCCATGCAGACGCCGAGGGTGTCGGTGAGCTGGGACTGGGCGCCGGCGGCGAACGCCGCTGCCTCCTCGTGGCGGCAACTCACCCATTCGACGGACCCGCTGTCGCGGATGGCATCGGTGAGGGGGTTCAGCGCATCCCCCACGACGCCGAAGACATGGCGCACTCCGAGTTCTTCCAGGGCGTCGATCACGACGCGGGCAACAGTGCGGGCCATCAGGTGTTCCTCTCGACGGATCGGGGCTTTCGCTGTCCCATCGCGAAGGTGTCCGGATCGGCCGCCTGCCAGTCGGCGGCCCAGCTCTCGGGCGGTGCGGCGAGCAGTTCGCCGGGGGACAGCCATTCGTAGAGCTCGGCGTAGGAGCGGAACCGGCCGTGGTCCTCGCGGCGCCGCAGGAGATGCGGGCCGAGTTCCGCGGCGTCGCGGACGCCCATCGCGGCCATGATCTGCAACGCGCTGCGGACGGTGCTCTGCTGATAGCGCGTGACGCGCTGGGCTTTGTCCACGACGTCCAGGGCGCGGGCGCGGTGCGGGTCCTGGGTGGTGACGCCGGTCGGGCAGTGGTTGGTGTGGCAGCGCTGGGCCTGGATGCAGCCGACGGCGAACATCATCGCGCGGGCCGCGTTGGTGTAGTCGGCGCCCATGATGAGGCGCTTGACGATGTCGGAGCCCGTCGCCACCTTGCCGCTGGCGCCGATGCGGATACGTTCCCGCAGCCCCGTGCCCGTCAGGGCCGTGTGCACGGTGATGAGGCCCTCGGTGAGCGGCGTGCCGATGTGGTCGGCGAATTCCAGTGGTGCGGCGCCCGTGCCACCCTCCACACCGTCCACCACGATGAAGTCGGGGGTGATCCCTTCCGCCGCCATGGCCTTGCACACGGCGAGGAACTGGGTCCGGGACCCGGGGCACAGCTTGAAGCCCACCGGTTTGCCGTTCGCCAGTTCCCGCAGCCGGGCGAGGAAGCGGACGAGTTCACGAGGTGTGGAGAAGACACGGTGGTAAGGCGGTGAGACAACCGTCTCGCCCTCGGGCACACCCCGCACCGAGGCGATCTCGGCGTTGACCTTGCTGCCGGGGAGGACACCTCCCATCCCCGGTTTCGCGCCCTGCGACAGCTTGAGCGACACGCAGCGCACGGCGGGATGCGCGGCCTTCTCGGCGAACTGCCGCGCGTCGAAGTCTCCGTCGCGGGTGCGGCAGCCGAAGTAGCCGGTGCCGATCTCCCAGACGAGATCGCCGCCCGGCCGCAGATGGTACTCGGACAGGCCGCCCTCGCCGGTGTCGTGCGCGAACCCGCCGCGTTCCGCGCCCGTGTTCAGCGCCAGGACGGCGTTGGAGGAGAGCGAGCCGAAGCTCATCGCCGAGACATTGAGGAGCGCCATGTCGTACGGCTGGGTGCAGTCGGGGCCGCCGATCCGGACGCGGGGCGGCTCGTCCAACACCTTCGCCGGCGCCATGGACGGTACGAGAAACTCGTAGCCGCGTTCGTCCATGTCACGCTCACTGCCGAACGGTTCCTCGGCAGCGACACCCTTGGCCCGTTCGTAGACGATGCTGCGCGTGTCGCGGTCGTAGGGCCTGCCGTCGTAGTTGCGCTCCACGAAGTACTGCTGGAGCTCCGGGCGCAGCGATTCCATGAGGAACCGCAGATGACCGAGCACGGGATAGTTCCGCAGCACGGAGTGCCGCCTCTGGGCCAGGTCGTACACCCCGGTCAGGGCAGCGGCCACGAACAGAGCCCCGGCGAACCACCACCACGGGGATACGAGGAGGGCGAGCAGTACACCGCCCACTGCGCAGGCCGTCAGCAGGCCCACCATTGCGAAACGCGTCATGGGCCCCATCTGACCGGAATTCAGTCGGTCATACATGCGCACGGCCGACGCGTCGGGGGCCTTCCGGGGTGCTACTCCAGGAACGCCGCGGTGGTCGCCACGAACTGGTCGGCGTCATCCAGCCAGGGATAGTGACCCGCTGCCGGTTGCACCACGAGAGCCGCATCGGAGAACAGCGCCGCGAATTCGGCCGTCTGCTGAGGAGGGCTGTTCACGTCGAACTCCCCGGTGAGCAGCAGGACGGGTGCATCACAGTCCGCGAGGCCCGAACGAGTGGCCTCCGTGTCGAAGGCGCCCTCTGCCGCGAAGCCGGTGACCGCTTCCTCGTTCCTCGGCCGACTGGCCGCGCAATGCTGCCGGGCGGCGGCGTCCCACCGGCCGTAGAAGAAGGGGCTGATGGCCTCCCAGTCCGTGCCGGAGCCGTCCATGATCGCCTCCAGGGCGGCGAAGGCAGGTGGGAACCACGGCTCGTTCTTGCGAGACAGCGCGAGCTCACGGCGCGTCTCCCCGGTGATCTCGATACCGACGGCCCGGGTTCCCGGGCCGATCAGGGCGAGCTTGCCGATATTGCGCGGATACCGGGCCGCGTACTGCGTGGCGATGTTCGCACCGCCGGAGTGGCCGAGCAGGTCCATCCGGGGGAGTCCGAGGTGCTCGCGCAGGGCCTCGACGTCCTCGACGAGGCGGTCGCACCGGTAGGAGGTGGGGTCTTCGGGGATCGCGGACCGGCCGGTGCCGCGCGTGTCCAGGACGATCAGCTGCCGGTGCGCGGAAAGCCCGCCGAGGTCGCCGAGATAGCGGGAGTCCGCGGGGCCGCCGGGGACGCACACGACAGGGTCGCCCTCTCCGTGCAGGTGGTAGGCGAGTTGGGTTCCGTCGAGTGCGGAGTAGGTAGGCATGACGCGGATCCTGACACTTATAACCAAGTTATACAACCCGGTTATGGGGGGCGGGGCGCTGGACTGTATAACCGAGCCATGGCAGGTAAAGGGGACACTCACCGGAACTCCGGGGCGCTGACCGAGAAGCAGGCCGGGCGGATGCTCGCCGGCATGAACGAAGTCATCCGCGCGGGCGAGGAGATGCGGAAACTGCGCGCGGAGATGATCAAGCTCTTCGCCGACTTCGGCTGGACGCAGGACAAGATCGCCGAGCTCGCGGACATGAGCCAGCCCGCCGTGTCCAAGCAGATGACGAAGCACGCGCAGATGACGGAGCACCTGCAGCCGGGCGACCGGCCGCCCCCGATGAACCTCCACCTCGACCAGCGAGACCTCCCCTGGCTCGAAGGGCGTCTGTGGGGCCTTGCCGAGGAGGTCTCCGAGACCCTGGACGACAGTGCCCGGTGCACCCGCTGCGTCAACGCCCTCGCCCGGGGCAAGAAGCGCTTCACCTCCCAGAGCGTCGACGAGCTACGGCGTCTCCTCGAAGAGGACTTGAGGCAGCATCAGGCGCAGCTGCCGGGTAACTACCGGGAGGCGTACGACGGGATCAGCCGCGCGCTCGACATCCCCGCGAACGTCACCGTCACCGTCACCGGCTCGGCCTCCGTGCGTCGCGCCCTCGCCCGTGAGATCCAGCGCGACCAGCTCGGAAATTGACCCTGCATTCTGGCACCAAATTGCACTCTGGCACAGGTCTTTCGGCTTCATACAGTGGTGATCACAAGGACGCGAGTTCGTCGCAGAACCGAAGGGGACACCACCATGAACAGCAAGAACGCCGACTTCGCCGCTCTCCTCACCCGCGCCGCGGAGGCCGAGACCTCCGCCGACCCGAGCAGTGTGATGACGCTGCTTGCCGACACGGACGGACCGGAGGGCGGGTTCACCGCGTACCGCTCCACTTTCACCGAGGGGGCCGTCGGCGCTCCCGCGCACTTCCACACCAAGGCCACGGAGCTCTTCTTCGTGATCAGCGGCTCTCTCCAGGTCTTGGTGGGCGACGAGATCACCGTCCTGAACGCCGGTGACTTCCTTGCCGTGCCACCGCACACCCCGCACGCCTTCGCCGCCGCACCGGGCTGCGAGGCGGACGTCCTGTTCCTCTTCACGCCCGGCATGGCCCGCTTCGACTACCTGCGCCTCCTCGGCAGCGTGATGCGCGGTGAGACCGACCCGGAGAAGATCGCGGAGTCTTCGGAGCGCTATGACAACCACTATGTCGACAGCCCTGTCTGGCGCGATGCGCTCGCTGCCTCGTGAGCGGGAAAAGGGGACGTAGGCCGAGGTCTCGGGCTCCTGGCGGCGTGCTCGGTGCCGATGACAGACTGCGGTGATGATCCCTGACCTTCCTGGTGGACTGACGGCACGGCACCTTGCCGAGGACGACCATCCGCGAGTGCTCGAGGTGTTGGACGCGTGGTGGGGTGGTCTGAAAGGGCAGGCAGGGGCGTTGGAACGTGCGCTGCTCCTGCCGCGGCTCTACTTCCAGCACTTCACCACCACCAGCTTTGTGATCGAGCGCGACGGGGGAAATGACGGGGGAAATGGGGAACAGCTCGCGGCCTTCCTGGTCGGCTTCCTCTCGCAGACCGAACCCGACGCCGCCTACGTGCACTTCGTCGGTGTCGACCCGCAACTGCACGGGCAGGGCATCGGGCGCGCCCTGTACCGGGCCTTCTTCGCTCTCGCCCGATCGCACGGCCGCCGGTACGTGCACTGCATCACCAGCCCGCAGAACACCGCGTCGCAGTCCTTCCACACCCGGCTCGGCTTCACGGTCTCGACCGTGAAGCCGAACTACGACGGCCCCGGCCTGGACCGGGTGGCCTTCACCATCGACCTTGCCGCGCAGCCGGTCCGTCCCACGTGATGCGGGCGATCTGAGGGCGGAGGGGGTGTTGGCGGCAGCGTGTCGGGTGGTGGTTAATGGTGGGGGCGGGGGATGTCTGTCTGTTTCCGTGTGAGCCGGTGCGTAGGGCGGGGAGTTGCCTGTGAGTGCTGAGTCGTCGGGGCCCGGTCAGCGGTTCGTCGGTCGTTGTGTGGTGGTGAGCGGGGGAGCCAACGGGATCGGCGCGGCGACGGCCGGGCGGCTCGCCGCCGAGGGGGCCGGGGTGGTGGTCGCTGATGTGGATGCCGAGGAGGGCGAGCGCACCGCACATTCCATCCGTAAGGACGGCGGGCGCGCGGTGTTCACGGCGTGCGATGTGGCGGAAGAAGAGTCGTGGGCGCGGGCGGTGGCGGTCGCCCGCGCCCACTTCGGTCCGGTGGCCGGGCTGCTCAGCAATGCCTACACGGTGCGCGGCGGCGCGGCCGACGCGATCGAACCGGCCGACTGGAACCGGCAGTTGGCGGTCATGCTGACCGGTGCGTTTCTCGGCGTACGAGCCTGTCTGGACGACCTGCGCGCCACACGAGGCGCGGTGGTCCTCGTCTCGTCCGTGCACGCTGTCATGGGGCTGCCCGGACGTCCTGCCTACGCGGCGGCGAAGGCGGGCCTGACCGGTCTGGCCCGCCAGCTCGCGGTGGAGTACGCACCCGGCGTACGGGTCAACGCGCTCCTGCCGGGACCCATCCTGACCCGGGCCTGGGACGCCATCGGCGCGGACGATCGGGCCCGGAGCATCGAGCAGACCCCCGCGGGCCGGCTCGGGCGCCCGGACGAGGTCGCGGCGAGCGCGGCTTTCCTGTTGAGCGATGAGGCGTCCTTCGTCACCGGGGCCAGCCTCGTCGTGGACGGCGGCTGGAGCGTGTACAAGACATCGGCCTGAGCCGACACCGACACCAACCTCGCCGCATCGAAACCCGGATCTGCCCCGCCGCTCAAGGAGGTTCACCCGATGAAGATCACTCGCGTAGAGACATTCTCCGTACCGCCCCGCTGGCTGCTGTGCCGCGTGGAGACCGACGAGGGAGTCGTCGGCTGGGGCGAGCCGGTGGTCGAGGGGCGCGCGGCCACGGTCCGTGCGGCCGTCGGCGAGCTGGCCGAACTCCTCATCGGCAAGGACCCGTCGGCCATCGAGGACCACTGGCAGGTGATGACGAAGGGGTCCTTCTACCGGGGCGGCCCGGTCCTCTCCAGCGCGGTGGCCGGGCTCGACCAGGCGCTGTGGGACATCGCGGGCAAGCGGCTCGGCGCGCCCGTGCACGTGCTGCTCGGCGGTCCGGTCCGCGAGCGGGTACGCGCCTACAGCTGGGTGGGCGGAGACACCCCCGCCCACATCACCGATCACGTGACGGCCCAGGTCGAGGCGGGCTTCACCGCGGTCAAGATGAACGCGAGCGGGCGTATGAACCGCCTTGCCACCGTCGCCGACATCGACGAGATCGTCACCCGCGCCACCGCGGCCCGCGAAGTCCTCGGCCCCGAAAGGGACTTCGCGCTGGACTTCCACGGCCGGTTCCATGCCGCCAACGCCCGCCGCCTTCTGCCTCACCTGGCGCCGCTCGCGCCCATGTTCGTAGAGGAACCGCTCCTGCCGGAGTACGGTCACCTGCTGCCCGACCTGGTCGCCTCCTCGCCCCTGCCGATCGCCACCGGCGAGCGCCTGTTCTCACGGCAGGACGTGCTGCCCGCGCTGCAAGCCGGTGTCGCGGTCCTGCAGCCCGACCTGTCCCACGCGGGCGGCATCTCCGAGGTCCGCCGCATCGCCTCGCTGGCCGAGACCTTCGACACCCTCATCGCCCCGCACTGCCCGCTGGGCCCCGTTTCGCTGGCCGCCAGCCTGCAGATCGCCGTCAGCGTGCCCAACTTCCTCATCCAGGAACAGTCGATCGGCATCCACTACAACACCGGCGCCGACGTCCTGTCCTACCTCGCCGACACCGAGGTGTTCCGCTTCCACCAGGGCCATCTCCTGCGCCCGACCGGACCGGGGCTCGGCATCGACATCGACGAGAAGGCGGTGCGCGCGGCCGACGACAGTCAGGCTGACTGGCACAACCCGGTGTGGCGGCACGAGGACGGCTCGTTCGCCGAGTGGTGAGCTCTCCGGGGCCCATGAGGGTTCCCTGGGGGCTCTCCGAAGGCTCCCCGAGCAGCCGCTGACTCTCACAGGGGCAGAGCCCGCTCGTACACCACGTGCTTCATGACGAGCGTCGAGCTCAGCCGCTGCACACCGGGCAGGGTGGCGAGCTTGTCGTCGTAGAGCCGCTGGAAGGCGGGCAGGTCCTTGCTGACGATGCGTACGAGATAGTCGGGATCCCCGAAGAGGCGCTCGGCCTGCAGGATCTCGGGAATCTCGGTGAGGGCGTGCTCGAAGGCGGAGACGGTGTCGCGGTCCTCCTGGCGCATCGTGACGAAGACCAGCGCCTCGAAACTCAGACCCACGGCGCCCGCGTCCAGGATCGCGCGGTAGCCGCGGATGGCCCCGCCGCGTTCGAGTTCGCGCAGCCGACGGTGGCAGGGGGAGAGGCTGAGCCGCACGCGGGCCGCCAGTTCCGTGACCGTCAGACGGCCGTCTTTCTGGAGCTCGGCAAGAATCTTCCGGTCCACATCATCCATGAGGCAGATCCTGCCACTGTGGCTGCTCCAGCTGGCAATACTTGGAAACACCTTTGGGCATATCGGAACTAATCTCCTTCTCGGAACCTGTTTGAGAGGGAGAAAGTACGTCGTGGCTGTCAGCTCCATAACCGCCTTCTGGGCGGTCTCAGTCCTGCTCATCCTCGTGCCGGGGGCGGACTGGGCCTACGCGATCAACGCCGGGCTCCGTGACCGGTCCGTGGTGCCGGCCGTCAGTGGCCTTCTGCTCGGCTATCTGGCACTGACCGCCGTGGTCGCCGCCGGGGTGGCGGCGGTCGTCGCGCGGACACCGTCCGTCCTCACCGCCCTGACCGTCCTCGGCGCCCTCTACCTGGTGTGGCTCGGCGCCACGACGCTTGCCCGGCCCGCCGTCGCCGGGACCGCGTCGCAGGACGCGGAGAGCGGGGCGGTGGGGGCCCGGGTCCTCAAGGGAGTGGGGATCAGCGGCCTCAACCCCAAGGCGCTCCTGCTCTTCCTCGCCCTGCTTCCGCAGTTCACCGCCCCGCACGGCAGCTGGCCCCTTGCGGCGCAGATCGGCACGCTCGGCCTGGTGCACACGCTCAGTTGCGCGGCGATCTACCTGTGCGTGGGCGTGCTTGCCCGCACCATCCTGCGGGCGCGCCCCGCCGCAGCGCGCGCCGTCACCCGTGTCTCGGGCGCTGCCATGATCGTGATCGGCGTACTGCTGCTCGCGGAACGCCTCGCTGCCTGAGGCGAGTACGAGGCCTGAGGTGAGTACGTCACGCGGCGTTCGGCTCGCCCCGCCACTCGTGCGCGAGCAGGGACCAGACCTCCATGTCGTGGCGGACCCCCTTGTACAGGGACTGCTCGCGCAGGGTGGCGTCCAGGTGCATGCCCATGCGCTGGGCGACGGTACGGCTGCGGGCGTTCCCGGCGCTGTTCCACCACTCGATCCGGTGCATGCCGCGCTCGCCGAACGCGTACGCGATCAAGTGCCGGACCGAGGCGCTGATCAGGCCGTGGCCCTCACCCGCGGGCTCGGCCCAGGCGCCGATCTCGCAGTTGCCGGTCTCGGCGTCGAACTGCACGAACATCACGCCGCCGATCAGCGTGCCGTCCCGCCAGATCCCGTAGATCCGACCGGAGTCGGCGGCCTGCCTGTCCGCGTAGTTCTGGAGGGTGGCGCGGGCGGACGCCAGATCGGTGGAGCGGGTGGCCCACGGGATCCAGGGGTCGGTGTTGGACCGGGCCCGGTCGATGTGGGCCAGGAACTCGGCGTCCTGCCAGGGCTCCAGCGTGCGGAGCTCGGCGTTCTCGGTCAGCGGTATGGCATACATGGCTGGTCCTATGCGGCGTGGCACTCGGGTGCGTGGCACTCAGGCGCTTGGCACTCAGGTACGTAACGAACGTTGGGTATGTACTCTAACGGCTATGACGCCGCCAGCCCGTACCGACCATGACGCTCGCAGGACCGAGGTCTCCCAGGCGGTGTGGCGGGTGCTTGCCGCCCGCGGTTTCGGCGGGCTCACCCTGCGCGCGGTCGCCGCGGAGATGGACGCCACCACTGGTCTCCTCACGCATTACTTCCCCAGCAAGCGGGCCCTCCTGAGACACGCACTCGAGGTACTCGACCGGCGCTCGGCCGCTCGCCCGCGCCCGGCGGCCGAGCGGGCCGGGGACGCGGCCGGGACGGTGATGCTGCGGGCGACGCTGCTCGACATCCTCCCCCTGGACGACGAGAGCGCGGCGAGCAACCGGATCTGGGTGGCCTCCTGGGACGTGGCGCTCGCCGACCCGGAGCTCGCCCAGGAGCACGCCGAGCGGTACCGCCGTGCGCGCGAGCGGATGGCCGGGCACATCGCGGACGCCAAGGATCTTGGCGAACTGCCGCTCGGCCCGCGGACCGAGGACACCGCGGCGGCCGCCCAGAGCTTCGTGCTGGGTCTTGTCGTCCAGGCCCTGTTCGCGCCCGTGGAGTTCCCTGCCGAACGGCAGATCGCGCTGGTCGACGAGTACTTGGCGCGGATGGGCGCGGAGGGTGCCGCCCAGGGGGAGCGAGCCGCAGGCGAAGCCGACCCGGTGGGCGGCCCCAGTGTCCCCGGCGGGTCGGCTAGCGTGTCCGGATGATCATTATCGAGCCGATGGAGTGGGACGGGCTCAACGATCGCGAGCGGTACAACGACTGGTACCTGAAGCAGCGGGACCGGTCCGCGGACCTGGCCAGGGACGCCGACTGGAACGGCCTGTTCGAGGAGTTGGGGAAGCATCCCGCGCAGGCCAATTTCGCACGGCCCGGGTATCGCAGCGGCTTCGCCCCGCTGCATCAAGCGGCCTGGCACGGCGCGGACTTCGCTGTCGTCTCCCGGCTGATCGCGCACGGCGCCTGGCGTACGCAGCGCACCCGTGACGGGCGGCGTGCCGTCGACGTGGCGCGGGAGCGGGGGCACACGCATCTCCTTGAGCTTCTCGAGCCGGTCGCGGTGCGGCAGCTTCCCGGACCGCCGGATGTGCTGGAGCGCCACTTCCATACGCTGCTGCGGGAGAAGACCGGCAGCGTCTTCGAGGAGACCGAGTACCGGTTGCCGCCGCTGTCCCCACTGACGGAGGGGCCGGCCGTGGAGATCTTCTTCCGCGTGATCGGGATGATGGGCGGCTTCACCTACTGGCTCGACAGGCTCGATGAGAACGTCCTGGGGGTGCACGGCCACTCGCGGATGGACGGCGACGACGGAGACCACTACCGCGTGACCCCCGAGGGCTGGTCCAAGATCGAACGCGCCCCCATGCCGTCCCCTCCCGCCTGACCGCGCCGACCGGCCGTCCGCCGCTACAGCCAGTCGTGCTCACGCGCATAGCGCGCCGCGTCGTGCCGGGTCCGTGTCTGGGTCTTCTGCATGGCGTTCGAGAGGTAGTTGCGTACGGTGCCCTGCGCCAGGCGGAGTCGGGTGGCGATCTCGGCGACGGAGTACCCGTCGCCGGTCACCCGCAGGACGTCGATCTCCCGGTCGGTGAGCGGGCAGTCGTCGACGACTGCCAGTGCGGAGACGTCAGGGTCGATCCAACGCTTGCCCTCGTGCAGGGTGTTGATGACCGTCGTGATGTGCGCGGGCTCCGCCGACTTGCTGACGAAGCCCTGGACCCCGAGCTTCAGGGCCTTGCGGAGCACCCCGGGCCTGGCATGGCGGGTCAGCATCAGGATCACCTGGTCCGGCTGGGCGCGGCGGATCTCCGCGACAGCGCCGAGTCCGTCCACACCGGGCATCTCCAGGTCGATGACGAGCACGTCAGGCCGGTGCCGCAGGGTGGCCTCGATGGCCGATGCGCCGTCCTGTGCCTCGGCGAGCACGGTGATGTCGCCTTCGAGAGGCAGCAGTGCCGCCAGGGCTTTACGGAGCAGGGCCTCGTCGTCGGCGAGCACCACGCTGGTCATCGGCTCTCCTCCCGCGCCGCGGAGTGCGGCTTCGCCGGGCGGAGGGAGCGGAATTCCGCGGCCGTGAGGAACCGTCCGTCCTTCTGCTCCACCGTCAGCTCGCCTCCGTCGTCGCTTACTCGTTCCTTGAGGGTGGCAAGGCCACTGAGCTCCGGAAGGGGAGCTTCCCGCGCGCCGTCGTTGACGATGCTGATGCCCGACTCCGAGAGAGTGATCCGCACCCGCGTGGCCTGGGCGTGGCGCAGAATGTTGGTCGTCGTCTCGCGGAGTACCTGGCCGAGCAGCCCGTTCACTCTCTCATCGGGGTCGGCCTCGCGGTTGACGCGTACCCGGATGCCCGCGGCTTCGAAGAGGTTCTTCGCGTTCTCCAGCTCCACGGACAGGTTCAGCCGCCGCTGTGCGTGGGCGAGCTCCTTGGTCTGGGCGATGGTGTCACCGACCAAGGCGTGCACCTCCCGCAGTTCCTCCTCCACGCGCTCGATGTCGCTGCGCAGCAGCTTCTCGGCCAGGGTGATCTTCAGCTTCACCACATGCAGTGTGTGGCCCTGGATGTCGTGCAGATCGCCGGCGAATCGGATGCGCTCCCGGATGACGGCCAGCTCCGCCTCGCGTTCCCGCGACTGCTCGATGACCTCGTAGAAGCGCTGGTTGGCGAACATGAGGACGGTTGCCACCACCATGATGCCCGTGGGCAGGAGGACGTACCGGATCAGGACGCCGGTGACATCGGCCGGTGGTTCAAGGAGCTTCGCCGCGCCCACCGCGGCGACGAACGCGCTCAGTGCCAGGGTCGCAGGGACGCGGTGGCTGCGGGACAGCTGAGAGATGAAGTAGGGGCCCACGATCGTGATGCCGTAGAACGCCGTGTGACTGTCGGTCACAAGGACTCCGAGCACCCATACGGCAGCGGTGATGATCAGGCAGGGGAGCGCTACGCGCGAGGTGTCACCGGCTGTCCACCGTTCGATGACCACCAGGGCCGCGACCACCCCCACGGTCAGGAGAGCACCCTCCCACCACGACCTGGCATCGACCGCCACCAGAACCGCCCCCACGGCGGCGAGCGGCGGGATGATCATGGCGAGGTTGACGCCGCGCAGCCGTCCCTGCGTCGTCTGGGCGTGCTCAGGCATCTTGTGGTGGCTTTCCGGGGTCGGGGGTGGGGGAGGACAGCAGAGTCTGCCTGCCCCGCAATATTCCTCCGGCTCAGAGGGCGCCACCAGTGACGCCACGTCATGCCTGCACCCCAAGGAATGTCATGGCGCGGTGATGACACCACGCCCCTGCCGGACGAGCGTGACGACGGCTGAAATCGAAGCATGACCTCGACACCAGTCATCGACGTAGAACGTCTGAACATCAGCTACGGCGACTTTCACGCTGTGAAAGACCTGACCTTCCAGGTGAACAAGGGAGAGCTCTACGCGCTTCTCGGCACCAACGGGGCCGGAAAGACCTCGACCCTGGAGATCATCGAAGGCCACCGTACGGCCACGTCGGGCACCGTGCGCGTCTTCGGACGCAGCCCGCGCGACCGGCACGCCGTGCGGCACCGGATGGGCATCATGCTGCAGGAGAGCGGATTCTCCCCGGACCTGACGGTGAAGGAATCGATCCGCCTGATCGGCGGACTCTCCCGGCGTGAGGACAGGGTCGAGCGCGTGCTCAGCATCGTCGACCTCACGAACAAGGCCGCCACCCAGGTGTCGCAGCTCTCCGGCGGCGAGAAGCGGCGCCTGGACTTCGCCACCGCCGTGTACGGGAACCCTGAGCTGATCTTCCTGGACGAGCCGACCACCGGCCTGGACATCCAGTCCCGGGACGCTCTGTGGGACGCCGTGGACAAGCTGCGCGAAGACGGATCCACCATCGTGCTCACCACGCACTATCTGGAGGAGGCACAGCAGCGCGCCGACCGCATCGGGCTCATGCACATGGGCGCCTTTCACCAGGAGGGGACGGTCGCCGAGCTGACGCGGACGCTCCCGGCCGCCATCCGCTTCTCTCTTCCCGCCACCGACACCGACACCGCCACCGCCACGGCCACCGCCGTGCCTGCGCTACCGCTCCGGGCCGCGCGAGAGACGGACGGGGGGTTCGTCGTCAAGACCTTCCACCTGCAGAAGGACCTCCACACCCTCCTCGGCTGGGCGGACGCCAACGCGGTGGAGCTGGAGGAACTCCAGGCCGGACCGACGCGGCTCGATGACGTCTTCCGCGCCATCGGCAGCGCGTAGCCCACTCCCGGACCTTCCCGAGAAGAGGACCCTCACGATGCTCCCCATCGCTCTGAGCGAGCTCATCCAGATCTTCCGCAACCGTCTTGTTCTGCTCAACAGCTTCATCATTCCCGTGGCGGCCTGCGCGTTCTTCGTCTACAAGCACGAAGCCTTCGCGGACCTGCGCAGCCTGGGATACATCGCGGCGGTGGTGATGTTCACCGTGGCCGCCTTCGGGCTCTACGCCAGTACGGTGACCACGCTCGCCTCGCGCCGTCAGACGCTCTTCCTCAAGCGGCTGCGCTCCACCCCGGCAAGCGACGCCGGCATCCTCTCCGGCCTCGTACTCCCGGTCACCGTCCTCGCACTGGTCCAGGTGACCGTGATCCTCGCCGTGCTTGCCGGGGTCGCGGGCGCGCCGGACAACGTGCTCCTCCTGGCGGCGGCGGTCCTCTCCACGGTGGTCATGATGCTCGGCCTCGGCCTCGCCACGGCGGGACTGACGAACTCCCCCGAGCACGCTCAGGTGACCACGCTGCCCGTCAGCCTCGGCACGATGGCCGTCACCAACTGGGTGGCCATCACCGGCACCGAGGAGCTCACCCTGCTCAAACGCCTGCTCCCCGGCGGCTCAGCCACCGAACTGGCCCTCAACGCCTGGAACGGCGGCGTTCCCGTGGCGGAGTCCCTGCCCCTGCTGCTGCCCACACTGGGCTGGGTCATCATCTCCGTAGCACTGGCCTTCCGCCTCTTCCGCTGGGAACCGCGCCGCTGACCTCCTCGTCCCTGACAGGGGTGTGTCAGCGCCTTGCTGCTCGTGACCTGTGTGCCGCGACGCCCGTGAGGTCCGGTTCGATCTCCGGATGCAGGACGAGTGCGTCGTCGTAGTCGCCGTTGTGCTCGTGGCGGTAGGGGAGCGGCGTGGTGTCCGACAGCGTGCGGAGTCGGTCGCGCAGTTCGGCTGCGTGGGAGAGGTAGCCGTCGGCGTCGAGGCGGTCGGCGCCGTAGACGACGTACGGCGGGAGTGCGTCCATCCCCGTGTACCAGAAGGTGCCGTGCAGGAGCGGGAACAGCACCTCGTCCAGCTGGCCGTGGATCCCGCGTGCCCCGAAGCCCGACTCCCGCGCGCCGACCGTGGTGATGACCATGGCGCGCTTGCCCGCGAGGCCGCCGTCCCCGTAGCGCAGGGTTCGCCCCCGGTGGTCCTGGAGCCCGAACGCGAAGCCCTGCACGAGTACCCGGTCGAACCATCCCTTGAGGATGGCCGGCGGCCCGAACCACCACAGCGGGAACTGGAACACCAGTGCGTCCGCCCAGGCGATCTTCTCCTGCTCGGTGGTGATGTCGTCCGTCAGTTTCGCCGCGCTGTAGGCGTGTTCCTGCTCGGCGCCGACCAGGAGCCGGTCGGCCGTTTCGCGGTGGAAGTCACCGGAGTCGACCACGGGCTTCCAGTCCATGGCGTAGAGATCGGACTCGCGGACCTCGTGCCCGAGGTCACGCAGTTCCTGTATCCCGTCGTCACGCAGGGAACCGTTGAGGGACCGCGGTTCGGGGTGTGCGAATACCCAAAGAATCTTCATGGCATCGATCCTCCGCCGCGGCCCGGCGGGCGACGAGTGGCCAGATGGCCAGGGAGTGCAAGGATCTGGCCAGAGGGGGGAGGTGAGGGTGTCAGCTCTGCGGTATGTCCTTGACGAACACGATGCCGTCGATGTCCGTCAAGTGGGCCGGGTCGAGCGGGGCGTAGCCGAACCAGGGGGATGCGCGGTGCGCGGGAGGTGTGTCGGCCAGGGCGGCTGCCAGACTCGGGGCGTCGATGACGCGGCGGTCCTCCGGGAGCGTGTACAGGAGCCCTTCGAGGGTGTCCGGCGGCGGCGTGTCCACTCCCTGGTGCCGGATCGTGCCGAGTGCCGTGGCCACGAAGGCGTACTCCTCCCCGAGCTGCGCGCTCACCAGCGCACCGGCACTCCACCACTCCAGCGGCATCCCGCCCATCCGCATCGAGCTCTTGGGCCGCTGGAGGTGTGCGTTCTGGGCATGGACGAGTGCCGGGCCCCGTTCAGCGAGGGCCAGGAGGTTGTGGGCCATCATCTGGTCCCTGGTACCCGCAAGGCGGGTCATGCGGGCCGTCGACGTGTCGGCCATCCAGTGGTGATAGCGCAGCAGGCCGATGGCGGCACGCCCGTACAGGCGTGCCCGGTCCCAGTCGTCCCGTGAGGTCGTCGCGAGCAGGTGTGGCGTCTGCCGGTCGAGCAGTGCCACCAGATCGTCGGCGAGCAGCCGCAGTCGACCGGCCTCGGGCGACTGCCCCGTGGACCGGGTCGGGTCCCACATCACGGCGGGATCGGTCCACCGGTCGTCGGCGCCGAGCAGGCGGTCGAGGGTGTCCGCCGTGCAGGGGAGCAGGTCGGCGTCGACGTGGGTCGCGAGGTAGTCGTGGAGTGCGGTGAGGGCCTGGCGGGGGCTCTCGGCGTGAGTCATCTCCAGCGGGCCGTCGAAACCGGCGAAGCGGAGCCGTTCGGAGGCGGGCCTGCCTTCGTCGGCGGCGCGGACGTTGTGGGCGCGCATCCAGCGCACGAGCTCGCGGTTGGCCGCGGAGGCGCCCCAGCCGTGGCTGATGCCCTGCTCCATGACCTCGTCGAGCGTGCCTGTGCCGGAGGTGACGTACTCGTCCACTACCAGGCCCATCACGCAGTCGCTCTCGATCGCGATCGTCCGGTAGCCCTCCTGCTCGACGAGCTGCCGAAAGAGTTCGTTGCGCAGGTCGAGCAGAGCGTCCTCGCCGTGGGTGGGCTCGCCCAGGGCGAGCAGCCGGGGCCGGCGGGCCGGGAGCAGCCTCATGACCGTGGCGGCCTCGACGGCATGGGCGGTGTCTTTGACGTCAGTAACCATGCCTTAAACGGTATCGTTGAACCTTCGGTTGAAACTTTTCCGCGATATCGTCGGCTCTATGGGGAGAAACCTTCAAAGTGGTGATCGGCTGCGGCCGGTCGATCTCGCGCGCGGGCACGGTCTGTCCACGCAGGCGATCAGGAACTACGAAGAGGCGGGCGTCCTCCCTGCCGCCGCCCGCACACCTCACGGCTACCGCACCTATACGTCGCTCCACGCGACGGCCCTGCGCACGTTTCTGGCTCTGATGCCCGGCCACGGCCACCGGACGGCGACATCGATCATGCGGGCGGTGAACGAGGGCGCGGTCGACGGGGCGTTCCGCCTCATCGACGAGAGCCACGCCCAGCTCCTCGACGACCGGCGGACCCTCCAGGCCGTGGAGAGCGCACTCCGCGACCTGGAGCCCACCACGGGGTCCGGATCCGGCGTCGGATCCGAACCCGGCGGCACGTTCATCGGGCCGCTGGCGGAGCAGCTCGGAATCCGGCCCGCGACGCTGCGCAAATGGGAGCGGGCGGGTCTCGTGAGCCCGGTCCGCGACCCGCGGACCGGGTACCGCGTCTACGACGAGGCCGACGTACGGGACGCCCGGCTCGCCCACCAGCTCAGGCGGGGCGGCTACCTCCTCGAGCAGATCGCTCCGCTGATCGCCCAGGTGCGTGCGGCCGGCGGCCTTGAGCCGCTGGAGGCCGCACTGCACGACTGGCACGGTCGGCTCTCCGCCCGCGGGCGGGAGATGCTGAACGGCGCCGCGGAGCTGGACGCGTACCTCCGCAAGCGCGGATGAGGCTTCGGCGGATGAGGCTTCGGTTGCCGGGCTGACCCGTTACGCGCATCGAGTGGCGTCTCACCCTCAAGGTGAGCGTGAGGGTGAGAGTTGGTGGACGTGGACCGACCGGTGCGCGGCAGGAGCGGGCGCCCGTTCTTCACCAGGTGACCGGCAACTGGTGGACCCCGTAGATGACGGCGTCGTACTTGAAAGGGATCTCCTCCAGGCCCGTCGCCACCCGCAGAGTGGGGATGCGTCGGAACAGGGTCGGGTAGATGACCTGCAGTTCCATCCGGGCCAGGGGCTGACCGACGCAGTGGTGCGTGCCCGTGCCGAAGGCCTGGTGCAGGCGAGCGTCACGGGCGATGTCGAGGCGGTCCGGGTCGGGGAAGACCGAGGGGTCCCGGTTGGCCAGCTCGCCGAGCAGGATCACGCCCTCGCCGGCGCGAACGGTCCGGCCCGCGATCTCGATGTCCTCCAGTGCCGTCCTGCGTCGGCCCAGGTGCACGATGGAGAGATAGCGCAGCAGTTCCTCCACCGCGGAGGCGACCACCTTGGGGTCGTCGGTGTCGCGGATGACGGCGAGCTGGTCGGGGTGCTGGAGCAGCAGCAGAGTTCCCAGAGTGATCATGTTGGCGGTGGTCTCGTGCCCGCCGAGGAGCAGCAGTACGCCCATCGCGACGGCCTGGCGGCGGGTGAGCTCACCCGCCTTGATCTGCTCGCCGAGATGGGAGAGCAGATCGTCGCCGGGGCTCGTGAGCTTCTCTTCGACCAGGTGGTCCAGATACTCGCCCAGGTTGGCGTGCGCGGCCTGCCGTGTCTCGGGGGTGGCGACGGCGGAGACGATGTCCTTGCTGTTGCTCTGGAAGAAGGCGTGGTCCTCGTACGGCACGCCGAGCAGTTCGGAGATCACCAGGGAAGGGATCGGCAGGGCGAGGGCCTGGACCAGGTCGGCGGGCTTCGGCCCGGCGAGCATGTCGTCGATGAAGCCGTCCGTCATCTTCTGGACGACGGGGCGCATCGCCTCGACGCGTTTGATGGTGAACACCCCGCTGACCATGCGGCGCAGCCGCGAGTGCTCCGGGTCGTCCAGGCCGACGAAGCTCAAGTCGGTCGCGTTGCCCGCGTGCTGATGGGCCGGATCAGGGGCGACCGGGCTGGGGAAGCCGGGGTTGGAGAACTTCGCGCTCAGCCGGGCGTCGGCGAGCAGCGCCTTCTGCTCGGCGTGGTCGGTCACCACCCAGGGGGTGCTGTCGCCCCAGGAGCGGACCTTCGTCAGCGGGCCGCGCTTGGCCAGGTCGCGCATCTGCGGCGACGGGTCGAAGGGGCAGACGGCTGAGCGGGCCGGGGGGAAGTCGGGTATGTCGGCCGGGGCGGTGTCTGTGGGGGGCACGCTGGTCATGTCCGTCCTTCTGTGGTGGTCGGGAAGTCGCCGGGGGAGGGATGGGGGTGGGGCCGCGGCTTTCGGCGAGGAGGGGTCCGGGGCGACCTCACCCCGGACCGCCGGCGTCACGGGTTCGGCGCAGTGGCGCGCGTGGTGGCGCGCGTGTCCGCGTCGACGAGGGCCTGGCGGTGCTGGCGGGCCTGCTTGGGCATGTTCCAGCCGAGTACGGCGGTGGGCCGTCCCGCCCGCGAGTAGCGGACGGTGAAGCGGTGGTCCTGCTCGCTGCCCTCCACGACCGTCGCCTCGGCATCGGCGGACGCCGTCCCGTAGACCTGGATCTTCGTGTCGAACTGGTCGGTCCAGAAGTAGGGGATGGGCGTGTAGGTCCTGCCCGTGCCCAGGATGTTCGACGCGACGACCGCCGTCTGCTCGACCGCGCTCGTCCGGTTCTCCAGGCGCAGCGACATGTCCAGGGTCTCGTGGTGCCAGCGTGCTACGTCGCCCACCGCGTAAATGCCCTCCGCGGCACGGCAGTTCGCGTCACACATCACCCCGTCGTCGAGGCGCAGGCCGCTCCCGGCCAGCCAGGCGGTGGCCGGAGTGCAGCCGATGGCGACCACGACCACGTCAGCGGGCAGCGTCTCGCCGTCCGCCAACAGCACACCGCTGACCTGACCCTGATCAGACGTCAGGCCGCTGACCGCGGTGCCGTTCATGAGACGGACGCCGTTTCGGATGTGCAACTCCGCCAGCAGACCGGCGACCCTGGGCCCGAGCTGACCGGCCATCGGCGCCGACTGCGGACCGACCAGCGTGACGTCGCGGCCCAACTGCCGGGCCGTGGACGCGATCTCCGCGCCGAGCACCCCGTTTCCTACGACCACGACCCGCGAACCGCCCAGCAGATCGTTCCGTAGCGCGACAGCGTCTTCGAGCGTACGCAGCACGTGCACGCCGCGCAGACCCTCCTGGCCGGGCAGCGTACGAGCGCGCAGGCCCGTGGCCACGACGACGGCATCGGCGCTCAGAGTACGACCGGAGGCCGTACGGACCGTGCGCGTCGGTACATCGAGGGCGACGGCCGCGTCGCCGAGCAGGAACTCGGCGTCGAGAGCGTCGAGGACTTCCTGACTGCGCAGTTGTGCCCGCTCGGGTTCCCAGGCGCCGGACAGGACCTGCTTGGACAGCGGCGGACGGTCGTAGGGGAGACGGGACTCGGCGCCCAGCAGGGTGATCCGGCCTTCGTAGCCCTGGCGGCGGAGAGATTCGGCCGTACCGAGACCGGCGGCGGAGGCGCCGACCACCAGGACGTGGCCGGGGGCGTTCACGAGTTCACGCTGAGGTGGATGGCGGCCGTGGGGCAGACACCGGCTGACTCCCTGACGGCGGCGTGCTGTTCCTCGGGCGGTTCGGTGCTGAGCAGCACCACGATGCCGTCGTCGTCCCGCTGGTCGAACACCTCGGGGGCGATCAGTACGCAGCTTCCGGCGCCGCAGCACTTGTCCTCTTCGACGGTGATCTTCATGGTCCGGTGTCCTCCAGATGGTTGTGGGGGGAGCGGGGGGAGGTGACGGGTGCGGTGAGCAGGCCGACGAGCGCGTCGCAGAGCGAATCGGCCGTGCGCTGCCAGGAGTCGTGCAGGGGCACTCTGCCGTCGGCCAGGGCGCGTTCGCGTTCCGCGCACGCGTGGGTCATCAGATCGCGGGCCATCGCCGCGCGCTCCGCGCGCACTTGGGCCGACAGCATGTGAAGACGTCGACCCAGGCCGTCCAGGGTCTGTTGCAGATACGGCCTGACGAGCGCCTCGTCGGTGACGATCGCGCGCAGCAGGGGGTCGGTCATGACCTGAACCGCGCAGCGGGCGTGCCAGGAAGGAACGCCGAGCGAGTCCAGATACTCCGGACCCGGGCGCACCAGGCAGTCCACCCAGTCCCGGATGTCCTCGCTGTCGCCGATCTCCTCCAGATACCGCTTCCGGATGAGGTCTGTGGCCTCGCCGTGCCGGGCCATGATGGCGCGCACCAGGACGGCCCTCGACGCGAAGTGGTAGCTGACGGCGGTGACATTGCCCTGCCCCGCCGCCTCACCGATCTGGCGGTTCGACACGGCGGAGAGGCCCTGCTCGGCGAAGAGCCGCTCCGCGGCCGACATGATCGCCCCACGGGTCTCCGCCACGCGTTCGGCCCGCAGGCGGGTGAGCGGCTTCGTCTCCTGGCGTCCGGCCACGTGCGGCCTCCACGGTTCGGCGGTTCGGCGGTTCGGCGGTTCGGTAAATCGTGCTGGCATCAGAAGTCAAACGCATGCTTTTTCATAAGTCAATCAACTGACTTAAAATTGGCCCGTACGTACGTTACGAGTGAGGCGGCTGCCCGCCGGCCCCTGCCCGCTGCCTGGTTCAGCCGGTCGCGCGCGTGCTCTCCCGCACCGTCAGCTCGTATCCCGCGGTCAGCCGTGTGGGCGGTGCCATCGCCCCGGCGTCGATCCTGCGCAGCAGCGCGTCGACGGCCAGTTCCGCGATGCCGCGCTTGTCCGGGGCGACGGTGGTCAGGCTCGGCACGCTGTAGCGGGACTCCTCGATGTCGTCGAAGCCGACGACGGCCACGTCGTGCGGGATGCGCAGGCCGTGCTCGTGCGCCACCCGCAGCGCGCCGGATGCCAGCAGATCGTTGAAGCAGAACACCGCGTCCGGCGGGTCGTCCAGCATCAGGAGCGTACGCATCGCGGTGGCTCCCTCGGCGCGGGTGAACGCCCGGGTGTCCGGTGCGAGTTGGGGGTCGTGCGGGACGCCCGCCGCGTGCAGTGCGGTCAGATAGCCGTGCATGCGCTGGACCGTCGTGGCGTGGGCGGGGCCCGAGGGCTGACCGATGACGGCGACGCGGCGCCTGTCGAGGGACAGGAGGTGGTCGGTGGCCTCGCGCGCGGCCGCGGAGTTGTCGATCAGGACGTGGTCGGCCGGGATCTCGTACGACTGCTCGCCGAGGAGTACCAGCGGTACGCGGCGTTCGCGGGCGGCGAGTACCTGCTCGTCGAGCCGGAGCGGGCTGAGCAGGACGCCGTCGATGAGCGGATCACTGAGTCCGCAGGCGATGCGGAGTTCCTCGTCCGCGCTGCCCCCGGTGTCCTCGATGAGCACGGTGCAGCCGCGCTTCTTCGCGGCCGCGATGACCTCGGCGGCCAGTTCGGCGAAGTACGGCGCCACGAGTTCGGGGACGGCGAGCGCGATGATGCCGCTGCGTCCGGTGCGCAAGTGGCGTGCCGACGCGTTGGGTTGGTAGTCGAGGTCGGCGATGGCGCGCAGGACGCGTTCGCGTGTCCGGTCGGCGACTCTGGCCTCGCCGCGGACGACGTTCGACACCGTCTTGATCGAGACCCCGGCGCGCTCCGCGACGTCCTTCAGGCGGGTGCCTGCCACGGTGTTTCTCCCTCCCCCGACAGCAGCAGCGTACGTCATGGTTCAACGTTGTAATCGGCAGGGCCCGGTGTGGATCCGTCGAGTACGTGAACAGGTAATGCGTCCCTAGGTGTTGACGCCGTATTGCCAGCTGAGTACAACGTTGTAAACGCAGCGAGCAACCAGAGGTGTGGTTGTCGTCGCGGCGGCATTCCAACGTTGCATTTCGCATCAGCCTTGTCCGTCTTGCCTGCCTTGTCTGTCCTGTTCTCCCTGTTCTCCCTGTTCTCCCTGTTCTCCTCGTTGTCCCTGTTCTCCTTGTTCGCCGTGGAAGGACGCATGCCCATGCGGGACCGCATACCGACCCCGTCGCCGCCCGCCCCGTCCCGCCGCCGTGTGTTGCGCACAGGGCTCGCGATCGGTGCGACCGGCGCCGCCGCGCTCACCGCCACGGGCTGCGGCAGCACCCTGGCGCAGGGGTTCACCGGCGGCGCGCCCTCGCCGTCGCGGCTGAACTTCTGGAACCCGTTCACCGGCGGCGACGGCGAGCGGATGCTGGCGATGCAGGACGCCTACCGGGCCTCGCACCGCTCGACCGACCTGAAGTCGGCGACGTTCCTGTGGGGCAACCCGTACTACACGAAGCTCACCCTGGCCACGCTCGGCGACCGCCCGCCGCAGGCCGCGGTGATCCATCTGTCGAAGCTGCCCACGCTCGCCGAGGCCGGCCTGCTCAGCGAGCTGCACCCCGAGGACCTGGCCCGGCACGGCCTGACCGAGGACAAGTTCGACGCGCGGCCCTGGCGCAAGTCCCAGTTCAACGGGAAACCGCACGCCGTGCCGCTGGACACGCACCCCTTCGTGCTCTACTTCCGCACGGACATCGCCGAGAAGGCCGGACTGCTAGACGGCAAGGGTCAGTTGGTGGACGTCGATGGACCCGACGCGTTCATCGACGCGCTGCGTGCGGCGAAGGAGGTCACCGGCGCCTGGGGCGGTTCGATCGCCTCGGTGAAGGACGCCTCGATGCAGTTCCGCATCTTCTGGTCGCTGTACCGGCAGGTCGGCGGTGGGGATCTCGTCGCCGACCAGGGCAAGCGGGTGGTCATCGACACCGCCGCCGCGGCCGAGGCGCTCGCGTACATCCGCCGCCTCAGCCAGGAGAAGGTGATTCCCGCGAACACCGACGGCAAGGGCGCCATCACGCTGCTGACCACGGGCAAGGCCGGGTTCCTGATGGACGGCGTCTGGCAGGCACTGGCGGTCCAGTCGGCGAAGGTGAAGTTCGACATGCGGCCCCTGCCGCGCATCTTCAAGGACGCGCCCTACGCCTGCGCCGCCGACTCGCACGCCCTGGTGCTGCCGAAGGCCCCCACCGAGAAGGCCCAACGCCTCGACCTCTCCCTGGGGTTCATCGCCTCGATGCTGCACTCCAGCAAGTTGTGGGCGGAGGGCGGCCATGTGCCGGCCTGGCTGCCGACGCAGCGTTCCCGCGCGTACAAGGAACTGGAGCCGCAGTCGCACTACGCCACGGCCGCCGACGGCGCGGTCTACGACCCGGCCGCCTGGTACGGCGGCGCGGGAGGCACCATGCAGACCGTGGTGGGCGACGTGGTGACCACCGTGTTCACCGGTGACGCAAGCCCCACGGCGGGCGCCGCCCGCCTGCGCCGCGAGCTGCAGACCCTGGCCTCGCGCCCCGCTCCCGTATGACCCGGCACCGTGCTGACGACTTCCGCCCGACCCCCCTCGTTTCACCCTCCCTCGGATCCCGTACGCCTTGACCGAAAGGCCGAACCGTGGCCACGACGACCGCGAACTCCCCGATATCCAGCAGACGCGAACGCTGGGCAGGCCCGGGGATGCTGCTGCCCTTCGCCCTCTTCTACCTGGTGTTCCTGGTGGGGCCGCTGATCTACACGGTGGTCGCCGGGTTCTTCGACACGAGCCTGTTCAAGAGCGGCCTCGGTGAATTCGCGGGCCTTTCGAACTACAAGGCGGCGCTCGGCGACGCGGAGTTCTGGCGGACCCTGGGCAACACCTTGTGGTTCACGGTCCTGACGACCGTGCCGCTGGTGCTGCTCAGCCTGGTCCTCGCCCTGCTCGCCGACCGGTTCGTGCGCGGCCGCTGGTTCTTCCGGTTCGCGTTCTTCGCGCCGTTCGTGCTGCCCTCCGCCGTCGTCTCGCTGCTCTTCATGTTCATCTACGCCGATCAACTGGGCCTGGCCCAGGAGGCGGTGAAGTGGTTCGGCGTCGACACCCCGCCGTCGTGGCTCGGTGACCCGGACTGGGCGATGATCTCCATCGCGGCGGCCACGGTGTGGTGGACCGTCGGCTTCAACTTCGTGCTCTACCTGGCCGGTCTGCAGGACGTGCCGCGCGAGGTCCACGAGGCGGCCGCCATCGACGGGGCCGGGCCCTGGCAGCGCATCCGTCACGTGGTCGTGCCGATGCTCGGTCGTACGACGACCCTGGTGACGGTGTTGCAGGTCATCGCCTCACTCAAGGTCTTCGACCAGATCTACATGATGACGAACGGCGGCCCCGACGGCAGTACTCGCCCGTCACTGCAGCTCATCTACGACACCGGGTTCGTCGAGGGCCGCGTGGGCTACGCGTCGACCGTGTCGCTCCTGCTGTTCCTGGTGATCCTGTTCGTCTCCCTCGTCTGGTTCGCCCTCGTACGCCGCGCCGAGAAGGAGAACTGACCATGACCGCGATCGCCACGCGACCGGAGCCGGAGACCGAGCCCCGCGGCACCACCGCGCCGCAGGGCCGCCGTCGCGACTCGGAGCGCCTGTTCAACCGGGTGGCCCTCGGCACGCTCATCGCCCTCGCGGTGCTGTGGCTCGTGCCCCTTGCCTGGGCGCTCGCCACGTCGGTGCGGCCCGCCCAGGAGGTCGTCACCAACCCGACCGCGTGGTTCACCGCGCACCCGACCCTGGAGGCGTACGGGCAGATCTTCGACGCGGGCAAGCTGCCCTACTGGTACGCCAACAGCTTCATCACCTCGATCCTCACCACGGTCCTCACGGTGATCATGGCGTCCCTCGCCGCGTTCGCCCTTTCGCAGACCCGGTTCAGGGCGCGCCGGGCCGCGTTCGTGATGCTCCTCGCCGGGATAATGATCCCGGGGCAGGTCCTGATGATCCCGCAGTTCCTCGCGCTCCAGTCGGCGGGGCTTCTGAACACCTACTGGGGTGTCGTACTGCCCCAAGTACCCAACGTCGTCGCCGTGTTCGTCTTCAAGCAGTTCTTCGACGGGATACCGCGGGAGCTGATCGACGCGGCACGCGCGGACGGCGCGGGCTGGCTGCGCACCTACTGGCAGATCGTGATGCCGATCTCCCGGCCCGCCGTCTCCGCGGTCACGATCTTCGTGTTCGTGGGCGTCTGGAACAACTTCCTGTGGCCCCTGCTCGTGGTGACCGACCCCGAGATGATGACCCTGCCCGTCGGACTCACCTCCGTCCAGGACGTGTTCGGCGTGCCCTACGCCCAGCTCATGGCCTCCGCCGTGCTCGGCGCGATCCCGCTGCTCGCCGTCTTCGCGCTCTTCCAGCGCCGCATCGTCGAGGGCATCGCGGGGACCGGCCTCAAGTAGCCCAGCCACCCTCCGTA
This sequence comes from Streptomyces sp. NPDC055239, assembly GCF_053606205.1. NCBI lineage: Bacteria > Bacillati > Actinomycetota > Actinomycetes > Kitasatosporales > Streptomycetaceae > Streptomyces > Streptomyces sp. NPDC055239. Next base: position 32,557 of record NZ_JBSGRD010000020.1, read on the forward strand.
CGACCTGAGAACCGCACCATGAAAACCGCACCATAGAGAGAGGCACCAGAACATGCCGCACACCGCACGGTTCGTCATCGACCCCGAGTTCAGCGTCGGCGACGTCGACCCGCGTCTGTACGGAACCTTCGTCGAGCACATGGGACGCTGCGTCTACACCGGCATCCACGACCCCGAGCACCCCACCGCCGACGCCGACGGATTCCGCGGAGACGTGGCGGAACTGGTACGCGAGCTGGGCACCGGCCTCGTGCGCTACCCCGGCGGCAACTTCGTCTCCGGCTACCACTGGGAGGACGGCGTCGGCCCTGTCGCCGACCGCCCGCGCAGGCTCGACCTGGCCTGGCGCTCCATCGAGACCAACCGCGTCGGAACCAACGAATTCCTTGGCTGGGCACGTCAGTTGGGCCTCGATCCGATGATGGCCGTGAACCTGGGGACGCGCGGCATCGACGCCGCCCGCGCCCTGGTCGAGTACTGCAACCACCCGGGCGGCACGGCCTGGTCGGACCTGCGCATCAAGCACGGTGTGCCCGATCCGCACGGCGTGAAGCTGTGGTGCCTGGGCAACGAGATGGACGGACCGTGGCAGACGGGCCACAAGTCGGCCACCGAGTACGGGCGGCTCGCGGCCGAGGCGGGCAAGGCGATGCGCCAGGTCGACCCCTCCATCGAGCTCGTCGCGTGCGGCAGTTCCAACTCGCGGATGCCGACGTTCGGCACCTGGGAGCGTGAGGTTCTGGAGCAGACCTACGACGAGGTCGACTACCTCTCCCTGCACGCCTATTACGAGGAGTTCGACGGCGACCGCGCCAGCTTCCTCGCATCGGGCGCCCACATGGACCAGTACATCCGCGACGTGGTCTCGACCGCCGACCACGTACGGGCGGCGCGCGGCGCCAAGAAGCACATCAAGCTCTCCTTCGACGAGTGGAACGTCTGGTACGCGGCCCGCTTCGTCGGTGAGCGCAACCTGGAGACCGCCGAGACACCCCGCCTCATCGAGGACACGTACAGCGTGACCGACGCCGCCGTGGTCGGCTCGCTGCTCATCACGCTCCTTCGCAACGCCGACCGGGTCGCCATCGCCTGCCTCGCCCAGCTGGTCAACGTCATCGCGCCCATCCGCACCGAGCCCGGCGGCGCCAGCTGGCGCCAGACCATCTTCCACCCCTTCGCCCAGGCGGCCAGGTTCGCCACCGGCCGCGTCCTGCGCACCGACGCCACCGGGCCCCGCATCGACACACCTCAGTACGGCGATGTCTCCACCCTCGACACCGTGGTGACGCACGACGAGGAGAGCGGCGCGATCACCGTCCTGGCCGTCAACCGCGACCAGGAGCAGCCGTTGCGACTCGAGGCCGCGCTGCGAGGGGAGGCCGCCGGATACCGCGTCGTGGAGCACCTGGTCCTCGCCGATCAGGACCCCGACGCGGTCAACACCGAGGCTGAGCCGGACCGGGTGGTGCCGCGCCGCGCGTCCGGGACGCACATCACCGCAGAGGGCGCGCTCGCGGCCGAACTGCCGCCGGTCTCCTGGAACGTGATCCGTCTCGCGCCCCAGGGTGACTGAGGCTCCGCCACGCCAGTAGTTCGACCTGTTCCGTCCTGTGCCCCACACGCGCACCCACACGCGCACCCACACCGCAGAGTCAGGAGAGGCCCATGTCAGCGCACCACCCCGCACGACCACGTCTCCTCCGTCCCACCGTCCTGTTCCCCGTGCTGCTCGCTTTTCTGGCGGCACTGTTCGTCTCGCAGTCAGGGTCGTCGGCCGATGCCGCGACAGGCACCCTGTTGCGTGACGGCACCGGCCTGTACCCGCGTGCCGTCAGCCTCGCCCACAGCGGCGACGCCAACGGCCGGATCCTGGCCTCCGTGGTGACGTTCTCCGGGAACAACGGGCTCGGCGCCATTCACGAGAGCACGGACGGCGGCGCGTCGTTCCGTGAAGTCGGAACGGTGCGCGACCCCGAGGCCGCGGGCGGGCAGGGACTGTGCTGCTCGACGCTGTACGAACTGCCGCAGCGGGTGGGCAACATGCCTGCGGGGACGCTGCTGTGGGCCGCCTCCGTAGGTCAGGACGAGGCGAACCGGCGTATGGCTCTGCGGGTCTTCAAGAGCAATGACGTGGGCCGCAGCTGGAGCTACCTGTCCACGATCGCCACGGCGTCGAACGACAAGGGGCTGTGGGAGCCGGAGTTCTCCGTCGACGCCTCCGGGCAGCTCGTCGCGCACTACTCCGACGAGACCGACGGCACCCACAGCCAGAAGCTGGTGGCAGCCCGCACCGCGAACGGAGTGAACTGGACCGGCCACCACGACACCGTCGCCAGCACGCTCGCCTCGGACCGGCCCGGGATGGCGGTGGTGCGCAAGATGGGTAACGGGACCTACTTCATGTCGTTCGAGATCTGCGCGGCCGCGGGACAGTTCCAGTGCGTCGTGCACTACCGGACCTCGTCCGACGGCTGGAACTGGGGCGCCGTCACCTCCCTGGGCATCCGCCCGGAGACCGCCGACGGCAAGTACTTCAAGCACGCGCCGAACCTGGCGTGGGCGCCGGAGGCGGGCAACCCCAAGGGCAGGCTCTTCCTCGTCGGCCAGGTCATGTACAACCGCGACGGCAGCAAGGCGGCCGGAAGCGGGCGCACCGTCTGGGTCAACAGCGCGGGCGGCGCCGGAAAGTGGCGGGAGATCCCCGCGCCGGTCGCCGTCGAGTCGACGACCATCGACTACTGCCCCAACTACAGCTCAAGCCTGCTGCCGTCGGCCGACGGCAACAGGCTCCTCGAAATCGCCACGGACTGGTCAGGCTCGGTCTGCAAGCCGTACTTCGCCACCGGGTCGGTGCCTGCGGCCTGAGCGCGCGACGCCGGCCGAGGTGGCACCTCACCTCGGCCGGCGTCGGCGGGTCCTACTCATGACACGAACGAACGGCGCCCCTGGGCTCCCGGTTGCAGCCACATGGGGGAGCCCGCAGCGAGCCTTCGATGTCCGGACGCCGGTAGCAGCTACCGAGGGATCATGACCTACGACCCCCTCGACGAGATGTTCCGGCGGATCGACCTGACGCAGGCCATGGAAGCGCAATTCGGCACCAGTCGAACGTGGCCGCTGCACCTACGTGCCGCCCACTCCCAACTCGAGCAACTGCGCAGACTGCTGGGTGACATCCACTACGAGGCGTTCACGGTGAGCGCCCTCGAAGCCGTCCGACGTCGCGCGGAGAGCCAAGAGCCCAGGGACCTGCACGGCCAGTACCTCGGTCGAGAGCTGATCAAGCAAGAACGGACCTTCGGTGAGGACGAGGCCCAAGTCGCATGGGGCATCGCCTTCGGGCTCTCCGTCCTCCTCGACGACGACCAGTACGAGCAGGCCATCACTGCCGCGGCGGCTGCGTGCGGGAACAGCGTCGTCGGCCTCTCGGGAGCCGACGCCTGAGGCGCGCGGCGCCCCTCAATGGGAGGAGGGACCGCCATGCCCGGGGCGACCGTCAGCACCTCCCGGCCCTCAGGGCCACTGGCGCTACGCCGGGTCGATCAAGACAATGGGCGCATGACCGAGCCTGCATCCGCCGAGTACGAGTCCAACCCGACTCCGCTCACCGCCGAGCTCGGCTCCTGCCACTGCCTGTGCGACACCCACCCCGAGTTCCCCGGAGCGTGCGGCGGCTACGCCGAACCAGGTCTCACCGTCGTCTTCAACGCGCCCATCGTCGGCCCGCAGCAGGTGCCGTTGTGCCGCAACTGCCACGACGTCCGCATGGGCCTCGCCCCCCAATGCGACTCCGACCTGGAAGCGGTCACCGACACCTGCACCTGCCACTGCCAGGCCAATCACCCCAGCCGCCCCGGCATCTGCGAAGCCGCCTCCGAGGACGGGACGACGATCGACGGCGAACCGGCCTGCCTCGAATGCGCGGGCGCGTCCTGAGCGGCGAAAGCCGGTCCGAGCCCAATCTGTCGATGTCGTCCCGCATGCCCGGTCTCCGGGGCGAAGCCTCAGTGGCTCAGCGCCTCACTTGTTGACCAGAGTCCGGCCGAGGAGGGGGAGCAGGCGATCCCAGTGGCGTTGCAGCGCGGCGGGGCTGAACGCGTCGGTGTCGGACATGGTGAAGCCGTGGATGGTGTCGGGGTAGGTCTCGATGGAGTGGCCGACACCTGTGGCATCCAGGGCCTGGTCGAGCTCGCTGATGGCCTCGGGCGTCAGGTCGCCCTCGGCGAGGCCGAGATGGACCTGGGCGGTGAGCTTCGGGACGAGGCGGTGCGGGCTGTCGGGCGCGTCGGTGACCAGGAAGCCGGGGTGGAATCCGGCGACGGCGGCCACCTGATCCGGGTGGGCCGTTGCCGTGCGCATCGCCAGGGCGGCGCCGAGGCAGTAGCCGATCACGCCGACCGGCCCCGCGCCGACCTCGGGCTGGGCGGTGAGGAACCTGAGATAGGCGTCGGCGTCACGCAGGACGCGTTCGGTGGTGTGCTCCTGGACCAGGGGCATCAGCTGGGCGAAGACCGCGGGCCTGAACTCTTCCCCGATGTGCTCGGGGAGTTCGATCACCGGTGCCGGGCCGTGCCGGTAGTAGAGGTTGGGGACGAGCACGTAGTAACCGTGCTCGGCCAGTTCGCGGGCCTTCTCCTCCAACTCGGGCCGCAGGCCGAAGGCGTCCGGGTACAGCAGCACCCCCGGGTGCCGCTCGCCACGGTCGGGGAAAGCGGCGAATGCGTCGGCCTGACCGTCGGTGGTGGGAATCTGCAGTGACTTGGTGGGCAAGTTGTTCCTCCTTGGACTGACGCCAGTTCACAGCCCTACAGGGGTTGAGGTCAACGGGAGATCAATGTGACGCGCGCGTATGCCGTGACGACTGCCGCTCTACGCTCTTCGCACCGCACCGCACCACACCGCACCGCACCTTGCCCTCGCCCGCCCACCCCAGGAGCGCCCGCGTGACCGAACAGCCGACCAAGCCCTTCCTGTACGTCATCGTCTGCGCGGCCGGGACAGCCGACGGCGTCGGCAAGTTGATCACTGCGGCACAGGAGCAGAACTGGGACGTCGGCGTGATCGCCACCCCGCAGGGACTCGGCTTCATCGACGAGCGGGCCATCGAGGCCCAGACCGGCCGCCCGATCCGATCGGCCTGGCGCACTCCCGACGACCCCCGCCCTTTCCCGTCGGCGGACGCGATCGTGGTGGCCCCTGCCACCTTCAACACGATAAACAAATGGGCGGCGGGCATCGCCGACACACTGGCTGTGGCCACCCTGTGCGAGGCGTACGGCGCGGGCATCCCCACCGCGGTGCTGCCCCGTGTGAACGCGTCCCTGGCCGCGCATCCCGCGTACCACGAGAGCATCGCCCGCCTGCGCGCGATGGGCGTGCTGCTCGGCGACCAAGAACCCCACCGCCCCACGTCCGGAGACGACGCCCCCTTCCGCTGGGAGGAAGCCCTGGAACTCCTCACACCCGGGCCGCCTGCGCGGGCGTGACCACCGGCGTTCCGACGCCGGACAGGGCGAACGCGGAGGGAGGGAGCACTCCTGCCGAGTGCTCCCTCCCTCCACCGTCAGCTGCCCACGATCAGGGCGTCCTGAAAGGCACCCTGAAGGGCGTCAGTGCCGCGGACCCTGCTTCCGGTCGCGCATGCCTTCGCCCTTGGCGTTGCGCTCGCCCTTGGCGTCGTCGAACTCGATCTGCTCCTTGCGCACGGTGTCGGAGACCTCCTGGGTCTCGGTGACCTTCTCGGTCTCCAGGCGGACCCGCTCGACCGGCACGGACTCCTTGCTGACCACCGCCCTCTCGGCGTGCAGGGTCACTTCGGTCTGCTCCTCGCCGATGTTGGCGCGCACGCTGCGGTCACCCTCGCGGATGGGCTCGCGTACGACGCGCACCTCCTCGTGGGAGATGGGCACGGAGGTCTTCACTTCCTCGCTGACGACCACCTTGCGCAGCCGGGCGTGCCCGACCTCTTCCTCTTGCGTCCCGACACGCAGTCGCTCCTCGGAGCGCACCATCTCGTGCTCGTGGGCGGCCTTGCTGTCGTCGGCCGCTCCGGAGCGGGTCGCGAACTCACGCGCGCCCGCATTTCGGCCCTCGCCTGCGCCCATGCCCATACCGGTACCGGCACCGGCCATACCCGCGGCCCCAGCCTGGCCGCGACCACTGGCCGCCGGCTTACGGGGCTGCTGGGCGCCACCGGGACGGGTGAGGCCGTAGTGGGCGTAGAGGTCCTGCTCCTGGTCCGGCTCGAGGTGCTGGTCGGCGTCCACGCGCGGGGCGTCCTTGACGGCCTCCTTCGTGGCTGACACGTGCAGTTCGTCCTGCTGGCGGCGGGCCCCGGAGAGCGGCACGAAGCTCTGCTTCATACCGAAGAGACCGGTCTTGACGGTCACCCACTCGGGACGCCCAGTTCGGTCGTCGAGATACACCTGCTCGACGCTGCCGATCTTCTCGCCGGTCCGGTCGTAGGCCGTAAGGCCCGCGAGCCCATCGGCGCTGGTGAAGGCCTCGCCCTGAGTCATGGGTGATCACTCCCTCGCAGCGCGCGACGGGCAGAATCGAATCTCGCCACGGACGTCGCACGCGTCCTCTCCATCGCGCGCCCCACCGGTGCATGACGCAACCAGGAGAGTGACTGAGCGTGCGCGCATGGCTCGCCGAGAGCCTTTCGGCAGGCTGTTTGCGGCGATCGGGCCGATCTGGCCCCCCGCTCCTTCCTTAGCCCATACGAGTGAGGAGGTGATTAAGGGAGGGATGCCCCCGCTCGGAGGGGAGGTGCCCCCACCGGGAGGGCCGCCCGCAGCAGGACCTGTTCCGTTTCGGACGGGAAGAAGCCGGTGATCCCCTGCATCAGGCACAGTGCCGTGGTCACGCGCCGGGGGAGCGGCCGCGGCAGTCCCACCGGAGCGAGGGCGGGCCCGCACGGCTGGGTTCGCGCCCGGTCCAGTTCGTTCTCGGCGTCCTGGACCTCACCGTTGCGGATGTGGACGAGAGCGCGCCGGACACTGCCCGACGCCTGCTCCGAGACGCTCAGGAGCGCGGCTATGCCGGTTGCGGTGGTGCTCGACGGGGTGGTGGTGCCCGACGTGGTGGTGGTGCCCGATGTGGCGGGCTCGAAGGGCGGCCGGGTGGCGGCCGTCGCGGATCCGGTGAGGGCGCACTCGCGGGCAGCCAGCCGGAGATGGGTGCTTGCCTGGTCCAGGATTTTGACGATCGCACACAACCGTCCCGTGTCGAACGAGGCCATGGGATGACTCCTCTTCGATGCCGCGTGGCGATGAACACGCGCACGAGTATTTTGTCCTTCAGGCGTATCACCGGTACATGCCCGGCCCGAACCCCTGCGAGGGGAGCGCACGCGGCGCGCAGGGAAGGGCGCACGCGGGCACATGGGTTCGGATTTCCGCCTGGGGGCGCACGGTTCGGCCGCGCACGGGACGACTTTGGGGCTACGGCTCGGGGGCTCAGCCCCTGCCGGTCACTGCCCTTCGGCGCCCTGCGCGGGGCACCGCACGGCCGGGGCGCGGGCCATCTCCACCGTGAACTGCGCTCCGGCGAGCAGCGCCAGGTTGGACACCCAGAGCCACACAAGGAAGACGACCACTCCCGCCAGTGAGCCGTACAGCTTGCCGTAGGTGCCGAACCCCGAGGCGTACAAGGTGAACAGACCCGAGGAAAGGAGCCACAGCAGCGCGGCAAGCAGTCCGCCGGGCAGGCTGCGTCGCCAACCGCGCTCCGAGGGCGGCGCGTTGAAGAAGAGTACGAGGACGAGCAGGACCACCAGGCAGACCAGAGCGGGCCATTTCAAGACATTCCACACGGTCTGCCCCGCGTCGCCGACACCGGCGTACCGCCCCACGGCCTGGACGAGCGAGCCGCTCAGTACGAGCACGACCGCACTTGCGGCAAGCAGCGCGAGCAGCGCGACGGCGGTCATGAGCACACGGTGCGCCTTGCGCCACGCGGGCCGCGTGTCCTTCACGCCGTGCATCGCGTGCAGCGCCCGCCGGAAGACGGCCGCGTAACTGGAGGCGGACCACAAAGCGCTGACTCCGCCGGCGACCACGACCGTCACGGCGGCGGAACGCGCGCCGGCCATCTCGGTGAGCGCCTCGTTCAAGGCGCTGCCCGCCTGCGCCGGCGCCCAGTCGGTGACCTCGGCGATGAGCGTCTGCGTCGTGCCGGGACTGACGAGACTGATCAGGCTGACCGTGACCAGGAGGGCGGGCAGCAGAGCGAGAATCGCGTAGTACGTCAACGCCGCGGCCCAGTCCGACACGTCGTCGTTCCACATCGACACCGGGGTACGGCGCAGTGCGGCGCCCCGCCGCGCCCACAGGGAAGGGGCATCGGCCCGCCCGGCAGGAGCGGCGAGAGCGCCGGGCCCGTCCGCGACGCCGGCGGATGCCGCACGCGCAGGTGTCGCGGAACTGTCCATGGGGTTACTCCTCGTTGTCTCTTGCGGACGGCGCCCTGCGCCGCCTTCCCGGCTCGACCCCTTGGACACGTGTCGCGCGGGTCCGTCACGCGGAAGCGGGCGGAAAGTAATCTTCCCCTTCCCGTCGCGCGCCGGTCGCGGCGGGTACCGGCGAACCCGTGCACGTGAACACGCTTGCGGACGTTGCCGTTCCATGACATAGCGGACGGAGCTGTGACGTGGGCGGGGGCAACGGGTGCGGGGTGTCGCGGGTCGTACGTGGCATGAGGGTCGGGCAACAGGCAGGCCGGCCTTTCGACGACGGGGAGTTGACGATCATGAGCGTTCGTATGAGCCGAGGACTGTGTGCGCTGGGGGCCGCGGTGGCAGTGGCGGGTGTGGTGGCCGGTACGGGTCCGGCGGCCGCCGCAGACTCGCCCCGGTTCCTGGCTCCGTCCGAACTGCCGCCGCACGCGACGTCGGCCTGGACCGCGGGACCGGTGACCTCCGGGCAGCCCGACCCGCTGCCGATGTGCGTGGGGGAGGCCCTGCCCTCGATCTCCATGCACCGCGTCTACCGCACGGACCTCGACACCGGCGCCCTCCAGGTGACGGTCGTCGAGCGCAGTGAGCAGCGCGCCAAGGACTTCGCGGCTCTGCTGCGCAAGGACCTCGACGGCTGTGCGGAGAATCTGATGAAGCAGCACCCCGAGATCACCGCGACGCAGAAGTACTACGGAAAGCTGAACGTCGAGGAGGGCGCCCACGTCTACGGCGTCCACACCGAGGCCACATGGGGAGCTTCGGACATCAACATGTTCTCGGTCGGCCGTGACGGGACCACGGTGACGCTCGTCCAGTGGGGGCAGATGGGCAACTTCGCCAACGCGCAGGTGGCGGACTTCAAGAAGACGACCGTCAAGGCGGTCAACAAGCTGTACTGACGAAACGGGAGTGACCCCAGCGCCACCGGTGCCGCCCGTCGTCTCGACCGACGGGCGGCACCGTTCCGTTCCGCGCGTGCCTTTCGCCCGACTTCGAACCCCCTACTTCCGGCCAGAATAAGGTTAGGCTAACCTTCACGCCGTGAGATCAGGTGAACGCGCAGATAGCGCTACACGTCCGCGCGGTCACGAACTGTCCGCCGAGCACATGACCGTGTCGTACGACGGCGTCGACGTCGTCCACGACGCCGCCATCCAGCTCAGGCCCGGCCAAGTGACGGCTCTCGTCGGACCCAACGGGAGCGGCAAGTCGACACTGCTGCGCACCGTCGCCCGGCTCCAGGGCGCCCGGCTCGGCACGCTGACCCTGGATTCCGGCACGGCCGAGGCCGCCGACGGTTTCGACCTCACCGCCCGCCAGTTCGCCCGGCGCGTCGCGCTCCTGACCCAAGGACGCCCCACGCCCGGGGGCCTGACCGTCCGTGACGTGGTGGAGTTCGGCCGCTACCCCTATCGGGGCCGCTGGGGCCAGACGGACGTCGGTGGCGTCGCCGTGGTGGATCGCGTGCTCGCCATGACCGGCGTCGAAGGACTTGCCGACCGAGCCGTCGACCAACTCTCCGGCGGGCAGCTCCAGCGGGTGTGGCTCGCGAGCTGCCTGGCCCAGGAGACCGGCGTACTCCTCCTCGACGAACCGACCACCTACCTCGACCTGCGCTACCAGATCGAACTCCTCGACCTCATGCGTGACCTCGCGGACGACGGCGGCATCGCCGTCGGCGTCGTCCTGCACGACCTCGACCAGGCAGCCGCCATCGCCGACCGGATCGCCCTGCTCGACGCGGGGCGCATCGTCGCCGACGGCGCCCCCGACGACGTACTGCGGCCGGAGCGCCTGTCACAGACGTACGGCATCCGCATCGAGGTCGACACCGATCCCCTCACCGGCCGGCTGCGCACCCGCGCGATAGGCCGCCACCACAGCAGAAGTGAAAGGCTCCACACCTCCTCATGAGACGCCCCTTCATCGCCGCGGCGGCCGCAGGCGCCGTGGCCCTGGTTCTGTCCGGCTGCGGCACCTCGGAGCCCGCCGAGACCAGCTCGGACAAGAAGTCCGAACCGATCACTCTCACTGACGCCAATGGCGCGACGGTGAAGCTCGACGGCCCGGCCAAGAAGGTCGTCGGCACCGAGTGGAACGTCGTCGAATCGATGGTCACGCTCGGCGTGGACCCCGTCGGCGTCGCCGACGTCAAGGGCTACAAGGCGTGGGACTCGGCGGTACCGCTCAAGAACGAGCCCAAGGACATCGGCACCCGCGGCGAGCCGAGCATGGACACCCTCGCCGGTCTCACCCCGGACCTCATCGTTACCACGACGGACATGTCGGCGTCCGCGGTGAAGCAGATGAAGAAGGTCGGCCCGGTCCTCCAGGTCAAGGCCGCCGACGGCTCCGACCAGGTCGGTCAGATGATGGACACGCTCGACGTCATCGCCAAGGCCACCGGCACGACCGGCGAGGCCAAGAAGGCCAAGGAGTCGTACGAGGCCAAGGTCGCCGAAGGCAAGAAGGCGCTGAAGGAGGCCGACCTTGACGGCTCGAAGGTCGCCTTCGCCGACGGCTACGCCGCCTCCAACCAGGTCTCCATCCGCGGCTACACCAGCAACTCCCTGCTGGGCGCCGTGAACGAGGACCTCGGCCTCAAGAACGCCTGGAAGATCAAGGGCGACAAGGACTACGGCCTCGCGACCACCGACGTCGAAGGCCTCACCGGCCTCGGCGACGACGTGCAGTTCGTCTACATCGGCAACAAGACCGACGGTTCGAGCGACGTGTTCACCGACGAACTCGCCGAGAACGGCGTCTGGAAGTCGCTGCCGTTCGTCAAGTCCGGTGATGTGCACCCGCTGGCCGACGGCATCTGGATGTTCGGCGGGCCCGGGGCGATGGAGGCGTACATCGACGCCCTCGTCGACGCCCTGACGAAGTAACGCCGTGGCCGTCACCGCGACTCCCCCCGCCACGCCCGCGCGCGCGGCCTCGTCCCCCTCGGGCGCGGTCGCGGTGACGGCCGGGCTCGTACTTCTGGTCGCCCTCCTGGCCGTCGTCGACGTCACACAGGGCACCAGTTCCGTCGGCCCCGGCCAGGTGTGGAAGGCACTCACCGGCCAGGCCGAGCAGGGCGACTCCTCCGTCGTCATTGCCTCACGCGTGCCGCGCATGCTCGCCGGGATACTCGTCGGCGTCGCGCTCGGCGCGGCGGGCGCCGCGCTGCAGGCGGTGAGCCGCAACGTGCTCGCCGCACCGGACACCCTCGCCGTCAACGCGGGTTCGTACCTCGCCCTGACTGCACTGGTCGCCAGCGGTGTGACGGCGCCGCTGCTCGCCTCATCGGGAGTGGCGTTCGTCGGCGGACTCGCGTCGGCCGCCGTCGTCCTCGTACTCGCGGGGCGGAGTGCCGGAACGGTCCGCCTGGTCCTGGCGGGCAGTGCGCTCGCCCTGGGACTCAACGCCATCACCGAGGCGTTGCTGCTGCTGTACCCCGAACGGACCGAGGGCCTCTACCAGTGGGGCCAGGGGAGCATCAGCCAGAACGGGTTCGACGGCGTGGCCCAGATGGCGCCCGTCATCGTGGCCGCCCTCGCGGGCCTGCTCCTCATCGCCCGCCGCATCGACGCCCTGGCCCTCGGGGACGACGCCGCGCACGGGCTCGGCATCCCGGTCCGCGGCACGCGCGTCACGGCAGTCGTCCTCGCGTCGCTGCTCGCTGCCGGAACGGTGACCCTCGCGGGGCCGATCGCCTTCGTGGGGCTGTGCGCACCGGCCCTCGTACGGCCGCTCGCCGGCCGTTTCCGTGCACTCGTGCGCCATCGGACCCGTATCCCCGTCGCGGGTCTCGTGGGCGCGGCCCTCGTCCTTGGCTCTGACGTACTCCTGCGCGCCGTGACGTCGTCCCAGACCGCGGTCACCGTGCCCACGGGCGTCATCACGAGCATCGTCGGCGCGGTGTTCCTCGTCGTCATGGCGATGCGCACCCGCGACAGCGGCAACGCCTCCGCGCCGGACCGGCTGCGCATTCCGAGCCGGACGGCGTACGTCATCACCGTGGTGCTTCTCATCGGCGCGCTGATCGGCGTCACGATCGCCGCGGTGCTCGTCGGCGACAGCACGTTCCTGCTCGGCGACGTGGTCAACTGGCTGCGCGGCCAGTCGGGCCAGGCCATCACCTTCGTCCTCGACACCCGCGTGCCACGCGTGCTCGCCGCACTCCTCGCGGGCGCCGCGCTCGCCCTGTCCGGCACGCTCGTGCAGTCCGTGACCCGCAATCCGCTCGCGGAGCCCGGTGTCCTCGGCGTCTCCGGCGGAGCGGCGCTCGGCGCCATCATCCTCGTCACCTCGGCACCGGGCTCCGGACCGTGGAGCATCGCGGGCGCGGCGTTCGCCGGCGCCGCTGTCAGCTCCGTGGTCGTCTTCGGGCTCGCGGCGAAGGGCGGCTTCCAGAACAGCAGGCTCGTGCTCGTAGGCATCGGTGTGTCCTCGGGAACGATGGCGCTCATCAGCCTGCTCATCGTGCTCACCGACCGGTTCAGCGCGACCAAGGCGCTGATCTGGCTCTCGGGCTCCACCTACGGACGGACCGGTACCGACGTCCTGCCCGTCGCGGCCGTGCTCGTGGCCGGGACGGTCGTGGCCGTCGCCCGCCGCAAGGAACTCGACCTCGTGTCGCTCGACGAGGACACCCCCCGGCTCCTGGGCCTCGACCTGGCCCGTGGACGCCTCGGTTTCCTCGTCGTGAGCGTGCTGCTCAGCGCCACCGCCGTGGCCGCGGCGGGCACGATCGGCTTCGTGGGTCTCGTGGCGCCGCACGCGGCTCGCGCACTGGTGGGGCGTCGGCACGTACAGGTCGTCCCGGTCGCGATGCTCCTCGGGGCGACCCTCGTCTGCCTCGCGGACCTGCTGGGCCGGACCATGATCGCCCCGGCGCAGCTGGGCGCGGGGCTCATGACGGCCGTCGTCGGCACGCCCTACTTCGTGTACTTGCTGGTGCGCAGCCGCCGGTAGCGGGTAGTGGGTGGCGGCTGCGTGCTGCTACGACGCCATGGATCCGCGCTGCCTGAGCAGCGGCAGCACGTGGTTCCTGACCGCCGGAGCGAGCCGAACATCCCGTTCATGACCGGAAACCCACCGCAGGGCGGCCAGCTCCGCGGCGGGCTCGGGCACTTGGCCGATGCGCGCCTCGAAGACCGTCAGCTTCATGGGTGTCCGCTCAAGGGCCGCCATGGCCTCGACATGGGCCAGGAACTGAGGTTCCAGGGGCTCCACCCCGAGCTCTTCGTCCAGTTCGCGGGCCAGGGTCTCCAGCTGTGCCTCACCCGCGTCAGGCTTGCCAGTCATGCGGTCCATCTTCCCAGGAGCCTCAACAGCACCCATGGCACCCGAACGTAGGCCGGAGCGAGACGCCGGTGGCCGAGACGCAAGTGGCCCCGCCGCGACGGGGGGACGCGGCGGGGCCAACTAAGCGAGTGCCCGGCGAGGCGCGACTCACTCCTGCTTCGGCGATTTGTTTTCAGCGGCGGTGTGTCTTCAGCCTTTCAGCGGTGATCCGGCACACCGCTCCGCCCGCCACCGGGGCGGGAGGCGGGCGGAGCGGCGGATCATGCGGGGGCAGGCGGCGTCAGCGCCGCATCGGAACCTCCGCGGGCTTCTCCGCGTCGGACTCGACATCCTGGAACGTCTTCATCCGCACGGCTTCCGTACCGCTGTCGTTGTGCCGCAGGGCCCAGTTCTCCAGCGTCGTACGGCAGGCGTGGTCCAGGTGGCGCACCGCGGTCAGATCCAGCTCGATGGGCCGGTCCTTGGGCAGGGCCTCCAGCGTCTCCAGGATGCGCGGAAGACGCAGGAACGTGGCGTTGCCGGTGAGGGTGACCACCATCCGGCCACCGGTCAACTCCCGCACGTCCAGGTTCACATGCGAGGTGTCCCAGGCGGACTTGACCACCGCGAGCACCAGGCCGAGCACCACGCCCTCGAACATGTTGGTCACCACGATGGCGATCGCGGTGGTGGCGAGGACCAGGGCCTCACCCCGGTGGGTACGGGCGAGCGGGACGATCGCCTTGACGGGGATCAGCTTGCAGCCCGCGTGGACCAGGACACCTGCGAGCGCCGCCAGCGGGATGACGCCGAGCGCGGCCGGGAACAGCACGGCGAAGAGGAGCAGCCACGCGCCGTGCAGGATGCGTGAGAGCGGGGTGCGGGCACCGGCTTCGACGTTGGCCGAACTGCGGACGATGACCGCCGTCATGGGCAGAGCACCCAGCACACCGCACACCGTGTTGCCGATGCCCTGGGCGACGAGCTCCTTGTCGTACTGCGTGCGCGGTCCGTCGTGCATGCGGTCCACGGCCGCCGCGCTGAACAGTGATTCGGCCGATGCGATCAGGGTGAACGCCAGGACGGTGCCGAGTACGGCCACACTGCCGAGGGACGCCAGGTCGCCGAATCCCGGCGGCTGGATGGCGTCGATCAGACCGCGGACCGTCACGTTGGCCACGTTCAGGCCGAACCCGGCGGAAACGGCGGTCGCCAGAGCGACGGCGGCCAGCGGGGCGGGCACCACACGCACGGCCGCGGGCAGCTTCGGCCACAGCACGAGTACGGCGATGGTGCCAAGTCCCACGGCGGCGGCGGTCAGTGAGGCGGTGTCACCGAGGACGTCGACCAGAAGGCCGGGGAGCCCGGCTATCTTGTCGAGCCCGGAGCGCGGCTGTTCGGCCCCGGCCATGGTGTACAGCTGGCCGAGGATCAGTACGAGCCCGATGCCCGCCAGCATGCCCTGCACTACGGACACGGAGATGGCGCGGAACCACCGGCCGCAGCGCAGCAGGCCGAGGATGATCTGCAGGGCGCCGGTGAGCAGCACGATGGCGCCGAGCATGCCGAGCCCGAACTCCTGTACCGCCTCGAAGACGAGCACGGTGAGCCCTGCGGCGGGTCCGCTCACCTGGAGGGCACTGCCCGGCAGGAAGCCGACGACGAGGCCGCCGACGATGCCGGTGACCAGGCCGAGTTCGGCGGGCACCCCGGAGGCGACAGCCACGCCGACGCACAGCGGCAGGGCTACCAGGAAGACGACGAGCGAGGCGAGGAAGTCCTTGCGCTTGACGCCCGGTTCACGCAGCGGGCTGAAGGGGGAGCGGAGTGAAGCGAGGAAGTTGGACATGAGGGTGGGGGGTCCTGTCGTGGGAGCGGTCCGGTCGGTGAGGCGCGACAGCTCTCACAGCGGACCGAACGCCGGCCGGTCGTCGAACGACGGGCGCTGGCAGGTGACGGTGCCGGTGTGCACCTCGTAGTACCAGGCGTGCAGGGTGAGTGAGCCGTCGGCGACCCGCTCTCTCACGCAGGGGTACGCGCGCAGCCGCTCCAACTGCGCGAGCACGTGGGTCTGCACGGCTTCCGCCACGTCCGCGGAGGCCGGGGCGAGGGAGCGCAGGGCGGCGTCCGGGGCGACGGAATGGTCGAGCCAGTCGCGTACGGCCGGTACGCCCGACAGGTCTTCGCCCCGCAGCAGGGCGCCCACCGCGCCGCAGTGCGAGTGTCCGCAGACGACGATGTCCCGGACTCCGAGCACGCACACCGCGTACTCGATGGTGGCCGCCTCGCTCATGGGGCGGCCGTCCCTGCTGGCGTCGTCGACGGTGGGGTAAGGCGGTACGACGTTGCCCGCGGTACGGAGTTCGAAGAGTTCGCCGGGGCGTGCGCCGGTGATCAGGGTCGGGACGACGCGTGAGTCGGAGCACGTGACGAACAGGGCTTCGGGCGATTGCCCGGCCTCGAGAGCCTGGAAGGCCTCGGTGTTCTGCGGGTCCGCGACGTGTGTCGCGGCGAAGGAACGAGCGTTGTCGATGAGGGTCTTCATGGTGTGGCCTGCCTCCTGCGTCTCTGTGGCGGAGCCGGGACGCGGTGTGGTCGGGTCGATGGTGACAGTGAGGCGCTGCGGGCCGCTGAGTGACAGCGGGCACCACGTCGCCCCGGTGACAGCCTGTACGGCAGCCGTGTCTCCCACTTTGCCATCGCATTAACCTTTAATGACAGAGCAAAATTCTGCCAAAGATTGAGTAATAAACGCCCCTGAGCAGGGATTTGGTCGAACCCTCAACCGTTGGGCAAGGGTTCATGTGGAGATCATGTGGACTGCGTGAAGCTGTTCTGTTCGCGCCACCTTGCAGTCGCGACGTTTTTCGCACGCCGAGTTGGCCTTGGGGGCCGTCGGTCGGGCGGGGCCACGACGTGGATGTCCGACGCGAACGACCGGTCCTGGGTGGATGAGCACTTCGCCGCCCTCGATGCGTGGTTGCGGCCTCACGCGGGCAGTTGCTGAACCCGTATCGGCGCTGCCTGACCCGGCTTTACCTAGGGCTTGCCCGCTTGGCCCAGAACTGCCGGCCTGAGCACCTCCTGGCACCACTGGCGGAAGCCGGTCGGCGCGGCTTCGGGAGTGCTCGGTGCGGTGGTGCCGTAGAAGCCCTGGGCGTTCATGGCCTCCGTCATGTCGACCAGACCCTGCGTCCAAGCCTCGCTCACCCCGTGGTGCAGCATCGTCGCCCTGTAGTCCGCGCTGCTGGTTCGCTGGGCGCGCACCGGGCGGTCGAGCACCTCGGAGATGACCTGCGCCATGCCCTCGGGGGACAGGTCGTCGGGTCCGACCAGCGGGATGTCCTCCTGCCCCGTCCAGGAGTCGTCCAAGAGCAGCCGGGCCGCCGTGGCGGCGATGTCGTCGGTCGCGCAGGTGCGCAGAACCTGGTCGTCCGCCAGCGTGAGGAAGAACGCGCCCGCGTCGCGGATCGACTCGGCCTGGCCCAGCAGGTTCTCCATCAGGAACGGCGGGCACAGGGCCCGGTAGTGCACCCCTGTCTCCGCGATCGCCCTGTCCATGGCGAGTGATGCCGATACCTGCCCTGCGTTCTGTGCCACCCCGCGGCCCAGCGTGGAGACGCCGACGACCCGCTGGATGCCCCCGTCGGCGATCACCTCGCGCAGTGGTTCGGTGAAGTCGTGGAAGTGGCCCTCGACGCTGTCGGCCTGAGGTGTCGGAGGCACCAGCCAGAACACGCGGTCGGCGCCCTCGCATGCCTTCTTCAAGACGGTGGGGTCGGCGTGCGATCCCTGCACGACCTCTGCTCGCGCGCGCACACGCGACGGCAGGCGGGCCGGGTCGCGGGCGATCACCCGGATTCCCGCGGTGGCGTCCGGGCTCTCGAGGAGGCGGTTGAGGACCTGTCGGCCGATCTGGCCGGTGGGGGTGGTGACGACGATCATGAAAAACTCCCGAGGGGTGCTCTGTCGGATGTCGTCGAGCCTGCTGCGTCGCGCACCCGAACTGAAGGATCGATCCGCTCCGGCTTGTTACCCTCAGAGCAATACCGAGCCGAGGGTAGACAGCAGAGATCGAAGGAAGGGCGTGAAGCGTGGAGTCCCGTCCCCTGCGCTACTTCCTCGCCGTCGCCGAGGAACTCAACTTCGCCCGCGCCGCCGAACGGCTCGGCATCTCCCCGCCGCCGCTGTCCCGCGCGATCCGCCAGTTGGAGACGGAGCTGGGCGTCACCCTCTTCAAGCGCACCACCCACAGCGTGGCCCTGACCCCGGCCGGAACAGTCCTCCTCGCGGAGGCGAGGATCGCCCTGGACGCTCTGCGGGCCGCCGGACGGCGGGCCCAGCGCGCGGCCGACGCCGATCCCAAGCTGGTCCTTGCCATGAAGGCCGACGGGGACGCCGGACTCCTCGAGCCGATCCTGGCGCGCTTCGCGGCGGAGCCGACCGCCCTGCCGGTCGCCGTCCGGCTGTGCGGCTGGCGCGAACAGCCGCGGCTCCTGCTTCTGGGCGAAGCCGATGTGGCCCTGGTCCACGAGCCGTTCGACCGCACAGGTCTCGACGCCGAGACGCTGGTCGCCGAACCGCGCGTCGCGGCCCTGGCCGCCACCCATCCGCTCGCCGACCGGGATCACCTGTCCCTCGCCGACCTGGGCCTGCGCCCCGGCGACGTGCACCAGTACCTCGACGACATCTGCGGCGAGAGCCGCGATCTGGCCCAACTGCTCACGTTCGTCGGGCTCGGGGGCCCGACCCCGCTGCTTCCTGCCTCCGTCGCCGCCCGCTATCCGCGCCCCGGTGTCGTCTACCGGTCTGTCGCGGACGCGCCACCCGTGGTCTTCGCCATCGCCTGGCCACAGCAGTCCCGTTCGACGGCGACGGCGGCGCTTGTCCGCGCCGCCGTGGCCGTTGCCGCGGCCGTGACCGAGGAAGTCAGCGCGAAGAGCCCGTAGCGTCGTCGGCGTCGGGATCGATGATGTGCACCGCGGCCTCCTCGGCGGAGGCCGCCCCGCCGTCGATGCCCATGTCCTCGCCGATCATGTCCTGTTCGGCGTCGTCCTCAGCGTCCTGGCTCGCCCCGTCGTCCGGGGCGAAGAGACGACCGGCGCGGGCGTCTCCCACCTCCGCCACGTCGATCGGCTCGCCATCGGTGTCGGTCGTGTCCCCGATGCCGTCGTCGTCCTCGGCCGGTCCGGGAACTTCGAGCGCGGGGTCGGGCCGCTCCTCCGAGAGACGTTCCGTCAGGCTCTCGCCGTCCTGCTGCTCCTGAGCGGTGGTGCCGGTGTGGGCCACCCCGAGGGGCCGTTCGGGAGGCGACCAGCCCTCGTCGTAGGGATCCGCCCCACGGTCGCTGAGCGTGTCCTCCGCGTCGAGGATGCCCTCGTCCTCGCGGACGTCCTCCGTGTCGGGCTGGTAGACCTCGTCGCCCATGACCTCGTCGTTTCCCACGGTGCTCGTCCTCCTTCATGCGCGACTGATGCTCGTTTCCTGCCGTGTATCCACCCTGATCCAGAACACACGTTCCGGCATGCCGGGGCGGGGGCGCAGATGCGACGGGTTGGCGGTCACCGCGTTCCCGGCGGTCGCCACTCGAGGAGCAACAGCGTCGCGTCGTCGCGCAGTTGGTTGTCCTGCCGGTCGAGGATGGAGTGAATGAGCTGACGCAGGGCCTCCGGCGCCGGTTCGCCCGCGGCGGTCGCGCGGATGATGCTGTCCGTGAACCGCTCGAGGCCGAACTCGGCGCCGCCCCCGGTCCGCAGTTCGGTGACGCCGTCGGTGTACATCAGCACCCGGTCACCCGGCTCGAGTACTTCCTCATGGACCTGCCACGCCACGTCGGCCAGCACGGCGGGCGTGCCCATGGGCGGCTGGGCCGGGCGCTCAAGGGCACGGTCGAGCACGCGATGGTCCCGGATCAACAGGGGCGGCGGGTGGCCGCAGTTGCACCAGCGCAGCACTCCCTCGGCCAGGTCGAGCTGGGCGAGGATCCCCGTGCAGAACTGCTCGGGCAGCCATCCGGCCAGCGCGTGCTGGACGGTGTCGACGAGCTCGGGCAGATCGGCCTCGGCCCTGCGGGCGTTGCGGCAGCCGGCCATGGCCACGGCGGTCGTGACACCCGACGCGAGGTTGTGGCCCATGGCGTCCAGGATCGCCACGTGCAGCGTCGAAGGGGTCAGGGAGTGATCGAAGGCGTCACCGCCGATCTCGTACGCCGGTTCGAGGACGGCGGTCGAGATCACATGGGAGTTGCCGATCGTCCTGGGCGGCAGGAAGGCCCGCAGCATCTCGGCCGGAAGTTGCATGGGCTCGGACCGCGTCCGGCGGGCGAAGCTGTCGCTCGACGCCCGCTTCGAGGTGATCGTCATGGCGAGGATGGAGGCCAGCATGCGGCAGCGCCGCAGCAGCGCGACGTCGATGACCGACGCCGTGGCGCCGATGACTCCGAGGCGCTCGGCGCCGTCGATCAGCGGCAGCCAGGCCACGATCCTGCCCTGGGCCAGTTCCTCGACGCGCAGCGCGTGCGCCCGGTAGGCCGAACCGGCGACGGAGGTGTCCACACCGAGGGTGGTCGGCCCCTCGGCCAGCGGCACCAGATACCGCTGCTGGATGTCCACGAGATACACGTCGATCCGGTCGAGCCCGACCGCGTCGGCGAACTGCTGCGCCAGGCCGGGAAGCTCCATCGGAGATGCCGCGTGCGCCGAGGCGAGCAGTTGCTCAAACAGTTGTTCCCCGGGGCCGGGCTGTCGGGGGCCGCGCTTCCCGGTTCCGGGGCCGGAGCCGGGGTTCTCGGGACCGGCGCTCCCGGGTCCCGGCTCCCTGGGCTGGCTCGACATCTGTGATCACCGCCTCATCAGCAGTCTCACACCGGGTCCCGGATCCCGCCCGGGCTCGGCCGTGCGGGACGCGCATTTCGCGTACACCCCGGGAATTCCGGCGTACACGTGCTCTCCCCGGTGCGTCGGGTCGGCCGTCTCAGCGGTCGACCCCGGTCCGCAGAGCCACGCAAGCGCAGCGTAAGGTCGCGGACCGGCCGCATGCGGCCGAACCGACCAATACCGTCACCCGAACAAGGAGCCGCTGGTCATGCCAGCCAATGACGCCGCTCAGGCGCCTATCTACGACACCCTCGTCCAGGAGCACGGCGACGTCCTCGCGACAGCCCGCCAGGCCGCCGAGGAGACCCAGCAGAGAGCCGAGGCCGTGCTGGACTTCAGGGGGCCGATCTCGGTCGTCCCGGACGCCCCGGCCGTCGAGTCCGCGTAGGCGCCCATCGAGGGCATCCGGTTGCCTCGCGTGCCCCGCGGCCCTCGATGGGCGACGCTGGAAGCACACGTACGCCGTCGCGGTCACGACGGCCGGAGGTGCCGATGGATCCCGTCGAGGCGCTGGAACGGATCGCCTTTCTGCTGGAGCGCGGACGCGCCCCGACCTACCGTGTGCGGGCCTTTCGCACCGCGGCCGCGGTGGTCGGCTCCCTTGCCGACGGCGAGGCCGCGCGGCGCGTCGCGGACGGGTCCCTGGAGTCTCTGAAAGGGATCGGCCCCAAGACCGCCGCAGTGGTCCGCGAGACGTTCGCAGGCGATGTACCGGAGTATCTGGAGCGGCTCGAGGCTGAGGCCGACGCCCCGCTGGTCAAGGGCGGCACCGGGCTGCGGGCGCTGCTGCGCGGCGACTGCCACCTGCACTCCGACTGGTCCGACGGCGGCAGCCCCATCGAGGAGATGGGCCGGGCGGCCCGGGATCTCGGCCACGAGTGGGCCGTGCTCACCGACCACTCGCCACGGCTGACCATCGCACACGGCCTGTCGCCCGAGCGGCTGCGCGAGCAGCTGGCGGTGGTGGCCGACCTCAACGCACGCTGGGCGCCCTTCCGGCTGCTCACGGGCATCGAGTGCGACATCCTCGACGACGGATCGCTCGACCAGGAGCCCGAGCTGCTCGACCAGCTCGACGTGGTGGTCGTCTCCGTCCACTCCAAGCTGCGCATGGACGCCGCAGCGATGACGCGGCGCATGGTCGCCGCCGTCAG
The DNA here is from genome assembly GCF_053606205.1 of Streptomyces sp. NPDC055239. Lineage (NCBI taxonomy): Bacteria > Bacillati > Actinomycetota > Actinomycetes > Kitasatosporales > Streptomycetaceae > Streptomyces > Streptomyces sp. NPDC055239. The sequence goes on from NZ_JBSGRD010000020.1 coordinate 54,318, forward strand.
CGACCCTCGGGCCGACATCCTCGGGCACTGCACGGGCCGACTCGTCACAGGTCGCGGCAGGCCGGAGTCGCAGTTCGACGCGGACGCGGTGTTCGCCGCGTGCGCGGATGCGGGCACGGCGGTGGAGATCAACAGCAGGCCGGAGCGGCTCGACCCGCCGCGTCGGCTGCTGCGCCGGGCCGTGGACGCCGGAGTGCTGTTCTCCGTGGACACCGACGCGCACGCGCCGGGGCAGCTGGACTGGCAGGTGTTCGGATGCGCGCGGGCCGAGGAGTGCGGGGTGCCCGCCGAGCGCGTGGTGACGACCTGGACGGCGGAGAAGCTCCTTGCCTGGACGGGGGAGAGCCGGGCCGCTGCCTGAGGAGGGTTGGCGGTTCAGTTTCAGAGCGCGCGCGTCAGGACCCGGTCCGGCGTGAGCGGCAGTTCGCGCAGCCGCCGCCCGGTCGCGTGGTGCACCGCGTTGCCGATGGCCGCGGCCGTCCCGACGATGCCGATCTCTCCGATCCCCTTGCTGCCCATGGGGTTGAGATGGGGGTCGTCCTCGTCGATCCAGTGGGCCTCGATCGCGGGTACGTCCGCGTGCGCCGGTACGTGGTAGGCGGCGAGATCGGCCTCCGTGAAGTCGCCGAAGGCCGGGTCCATCGTGCTGCCCTCGGTCAGCGCCATGCCCAGGCCCATCGTCATCGCGCCGATGAACTGCGAGCGCGCCGTACGGGAGTTGAGGATGCGCCCCGCCGCGTAGACGCCGAGCAGCCTGCGTACCCGGACCTCGCCGGAGACCGTGTCGACGCCGACCTCGGCGAAGTGCGCGCCGAAGGAGTGGCGGGAGTAGTCGCTGTCCGCGTCGGCCTCGCCCGCCGTGTCCGCCGTGGCACCGACGCCCTCCGGAGGCAGCTGCTGCCCTTGCTGTCCCGCCAGGCGCGAGGCCAGTCGCGTACAGGCCTCGTGGACGGCCCAGCCCCAGGAGGCCGTCCCGGAGGAACCGCCCGCCAGCGACGCGGCCGGAAGGTCGCTGTTGCCGATGTCGGTGCGCACGGAGTCCAGGGGGACGCCGAGCGCGTCGGCTGCGACCTGGGCCAGCACGGTGCGGGCGCCCTGGCCGATGTCGGTGGCATTGACGCGGACCACGAAGCTGCCGTCCGGGTAGGCGTGGGCGGCGGCCCGGGACGGCGCGACGACCACCGGGTACGTCGCGGAGGCGACCCCGCTGCCGATCAGTACGGGCCCCTCGGAGCGCGAGCGCGGGCGTGGGTCGCGCTCGGACCAGCCGAAGCGGCGGGCGCCCTCGCGCAGGCACTCGGCGAGGTGGCGGCTGCTGAAGGGCTTGGAGCTGTCGGGCTCCGTGCTGGTGTCGTTGCGCAGCCGCAGCTCGACGGGGTCGATGCCGAGGGTCACGGCGAGTTCGTCCATCGCCGACTCCAGGGCGTACATGCCGGGCGCCTCACCGGGTGCCCGCATCCAGGACGGACTCGGCACGTCGAGCGGGACCACGCGGTGGGTGGTGCGGGCGTGCGGCGAGGGATACATGATGCGCGTGGCGGCGGCGGCCGTCTCGACGAACTCCTTGACGCGCGAGGTGTGCGTGGCCACCTCGTGGATCACGGAGGTCAGCGTGCCGTCCTCCTTGGCCCCGAGGCGCACCCGGTGGAGCGTCGGTGCGCGGTGGCCCACCACGGCCGCCAGCTGGCGGCGCGGCAGGACGAGTTTGACGGGCCTTTCGGTCACGCGGGCGGCCATGGCTGCGAGCACCACGTGTGGCCGGGGCGTGCCCTTGGCGCCGAAGCCGCCGCCGACGTGCTCCGAGACGACCGTGACCTGTTCCCTGGGCAGCTCGAAAAGCCCGGCCAGGACGTTGCGGACCGTGGTGGCGCCCTGGCTGCTGTCGTGCACGGTCAGGTGCCCGTCCTGCCAGTGGGCGGTGGCCGCGTGCGGCTCCATGGGGTGGTTGTGCAGCGGAGGCACCCGGTAGGCGACATCGACACGGGCGGGCGCGGAGGCGTACGCCCCCTCCGCGTTGCCGCGCACGTGCTCGCCCGATGTGCCGTCCCTGTCCTCAGGTACGTAGGCGTCGGGGTGATCGGCTTTCAGCGTGACGTCGTGCGCTTCCTCGGCGTAACCGACCTTGACGGCCGCGGCTGCCTCGCGTGCTGCCTCCAGAGTGTCGGCGACAACGAGCGCGACGTACCAGCCCCGGTGCGGAACACGCGCGTCCTGCAGCACGGCGAGCGTCGCGTCGTCCGGTTCGGCCAGGCGCGGCGCGTTCAGATGGGTGATGACTTCGACGACGCCGGGCACCTCAAGGGCCGCTGTGGCGTCGACGGAGGTGACCGTGCCGCGCGCCACCGTGGCGGGGACCGGCCAGGCGTAGGCGCACCCCTCGGGGGTGTGCTCGGCGGCGTAGCGGGCGGTCCCGGTCACCTTCTGGGGGCCCTCCCTGCGCGCGGCGGGAGATCCGAGGGCACTGGCGGTGTCCGGCATGGGGGTTCTCCCTGGAGGGGGGCTTGAGTTTCAGGAGGCGGGGGACGAGCCGGCGAGGCGCCGCAGTACGTCACACGCGAGATTGCGGGCCAGACGCACCTTGAACGCGTTGTCCCGCAGCGGCTCGGCCGCGGAGAGCTCGGCGTCCACGGCCCGCAGGAACGCCTCGTCGCTCGCCGTGGAGCCCAGCAGGGCCCGTTCGGCTTCCCGGGCGCGCCAGGGCCGGTGGGCCAGGCCGCCGAACGCGATGCGCACCTGGCGTACGACGGAGTCCTCGACGTCCAGGACCACGGCCACCGAGGCAAGCGCGAAGGCGTACGAGGCGCGGTCGCGGGCCTTGCGGTAGGCGGAAGGCAGCCCTGCGGCCGCGGGCGGGAGCAGTACGCCGGTGATGAGCTCCCCGGGGGTGATCTCGGTGTCCAGATCAGGGCGGTCGCCGGGCAGCCGGTGGAACTCGGCCACGGGCAGGGTGCGCCGGCCCCGCACACCGTGCAGCTCCACCTGGGCGTCGAGCGCGGCGAGCGCGACCGCCATGTCGGAGGGGTGCGTGGCGATGCAGAGCCGTGAGTGGCCCAGGATCGCGTGGTCGCGGTGGGCGCCGTCGCGCGCGCCGCACCCGCTGCCGGGCTCACGCTTGTTGCAGGGCTTGGCCAGATCCTGGAAGTAGGGGCAGCGGGTGCGCTGGAGCAGGTTGCCGCCGGTCGTGGCCACATTGCGCAGCTGCCCCGACGCCCCCGCGAGCAGCGCCTGGGCAAGAACGGGGTAGCGGTCGCGCACCAGGGGATGGGCGGCGAGATCGCTGTTGCGCACCGTCGCTCCGGCCCGGACGGACCCGTCGGGCAGCTCCTCCACGGCGTCAAGCGGCAGCCTGCTGACGTCGATCAGCGTGCCGGGGCGTTCCACGCCCAGCTTCATCAGGTCGACGAGATTGGTGCCGCCGCCCAGATAGCGGGATGCCGGTCGGCCCGCGTGGGCCGCGGTCGCCTCTTCGACGCTGTAGGCGCGTACGTACCGGAAGGGCTTCACCGGGTCACGTCCTCGACGGCCTCGACGATGTGGGGGTACGCGCCGCAGCGGCACAGGTTGCCGCTGAGCCGCTCACGGATCTCGTCCCTGGTCAGCTCCACGGGGGCGCCGGTGGCGGCGCCCGGATCCGTCACGTGCGACGCGTTGCCCGCCGCGGCCTCCGCAAGGGCGCCGACGGTCGAACAGATCTGGCCCGGGGTGCAGTAGCCGCACTGGAAGGCGTCGCGCTCCAGGAAGGCCCGCTGCACGGGGTGCAGGTCCTCGCCGTCGGCGGCGTGCAGCCCTTCGACGGTGGTGATGTCGCACCCCTCGTGGGCGACGGCGAGCAGCAGACAGCTGTTCGCGCGGCGCCCGTCGACCAGGACGGTGCAGGCACCGCACTGGCCGTGATCACAGCCCTTCTTGGCGCCGGTGAGACCCAGCTGTTCACGCAGGACGTCGAGGAGCGTCGAACGGTGGTCGACGGTCGGGCGGCACGGTGTGCCGTTCACCGTCAGAGGCACTTCCGAGCGGAACACATCGGTTCCCATGGCGCTCTGCTCCCTCGTCGACGCGTGGTCTGCGGTGTCACCGCGTCACCAGCCTGAGTCAGGACACACGTTCCGGCACGCCGGGCGCGTGCGGGCGGAGCATCGGCTCACCCCCGGGGCGAGGGCGTCACGGCTTGCGGGCGAGGCCGCCGTGTTCGCCGATGGGTACCGGGACGGGGGAGTCGGTGTCCGGGCGCCAGAAGGGGACCGAGACGACGCCGGGCTCCAGGAGCTCCAGGCCGTCGAAGAACGCGGTGATCTGGTCGACGGGGCGCAGGAAGTACGGCACGGCGCCGGTTTCGTTGTAGGCGTCCTGGGCCTGCTCGTAGTCGGCGTCGGTGCCCCGTGAACCGTCGTTGATGGAGAGGTAGCTGCCGGAGGGCAGGCCTTCCATCAGTCGGGTGACGATGGCGCGCGCCCGGTCGTAGTCGGCGACGTGACCAAGGATGTTGCTCAGGATCAGGGCGGTGGGGCGGGTGAGGTCGAGCGTCTCCGCCGCGGCCGCCAGGATGCGGTCGGAGTCGGACAGATCGGCGTCGACGTACGCGGTCGCTCCCTCGGGGGTGGAGGTGAGCAGGGCGCGGGCGTGCGCGAGGACCATCGGGTCGTGGTCGACGTACACGATCCTGGTGCGGGGATCGAGCCGCTGGGCTACCTCGTGGGTGTTGTCCACGGTCGGCAGGCCGGTGCCGATGTCCAGGAACTGCCCGATGCCCGCCCCGGTGACCAGGTGGGTGATGTTGCGGCGCAGGAAGGCGCGGCTGCTGCGGGCGACCGTGACGATGCCGGGGAAGACGGCGCTGTAGGCGTCTCCCGCTTGCTCGTCGACGGGGTAGTTGTCCTTCCCGCCCAACCAGTAGTTCCAGATCCGGGCCGAGTGCGGCACCGATGTGTCGATCTCCTGATGCGCCGCGGAACCGGGCGTCGTCATGGGGTCGGTCATGGTCAGGGCCTGTCTTTCCACCGATGTGTGAACCGTTCAACGCACAACCTACGTCTCAACAGTTCGGACGCTTACACCAGTTCACTGTTCGGCGGGTCGAATCGTCGATGCCCGGCAGCGCCGGGGCCGAGGGTATGGCGGGACGGCGCGCGCTCCGAGAGGATGCCCCCTTCTCGTGAGGTGTCCGACGGCTCCTGTGGAGCGTGTGCGGCCGGGAGAAAGGGAAACGCGATGGGAACACACGCGGCGGCGAGACGGCGCAGACCGATCGTGCTCGCGGCGCTCGGCACCACACTGCTCGCGGCCCTGCTGTCCATCCCGAGCGCCGGGGGAGCGCCGCAGTCGGGCGACGCCTGCGGCAGCGTGGGCACTGAGCTGCCGCGCGGCGACTGCGGGCCGTTCTGGCAGGTCGTCGCCGAGGACTTCAGCGGCGACCGGGTGCCCCTCGGTGCGTTCAGCGACTGCGACCACCACACCGACACGTCCGCCGCGTACTGCGAAGGACTCAAAGGCTCCTACCGCGACAACTGGTGGGCCTACCCGACCGGTTGGCGCGACACGGCCAACGATCGCGGCCGTGACGTCGTGGGCGTCTACCACCCGGAGGACACGGTGAGCGTCGGTCCTGCGGAAAACGGCGACGGCCGGATGCGTATCCGGATGTGGCGGCCCGACGACGGCGGTCCTATCCACGCTGCAGCTGTCGTACCGCGTGCCGTCATGCAGATGAAGTACGGCAAGTACAGCGCCCGCATCAAGGTGACCAAGCCTGCCCCCGGATACAAGTCGGCCTGGCTGCACTACGGCGGCGGCTGCGAGATGGACCACCCCGAGGGCAACTGGGCCGGATCCCTCACCGCCTTCCACCATCCGTGCGGCGGCGGCGGACAGGGCACGTTCCGCGGTGCCGACGAGTGGACCGAATGGCACACGGTGTCGACCGAATGGACACCCGGGCGCGTGCGCTTCTTCGTGGACGGCCGGGAGACGGGAGAGGACACCCGGGGCGTGCCCGACCAGCCGCTGTCCTGGGTGCTGCAGAACGAGAGTGCTCTCGAAGGCCCGGGAGCGGCGCCCGGCAGCAGTGCGCAGTTGGAGATCACCTGGGTCGCCGCGTACGCGTACGACTGGAAGTAGGGCCTGAGGAGACCCGAGCAGTCCCGTGAGGCGTGGGCAGCCGCCTCGCGTGGCCGCTGATGGTGATGTTTCAGCGGAAGCAGTTCGGCAAACCGTGCAAATATGATGCAAATCGGCTACACGGTGATGGCTGAGCAGGCGGGCCCCCGTGCCCTCGTCGACGATCTGGCCGCGACGATGTGAGCCCGTAGATACCTGCCCGCACATCGGGTACCCGTGATCACACGTCAGGTATCCGCGACCCCACTGGAGAACAGCGTGAACGACACACCCGACCCGGCGGCCCTCATCGCGCAGTCCGACTCGCCCGACCTCGTGCAAGTGGTACTCGGCGAGTGCTCGGCGGCCGACGCGGACGCCGTCTTCGGCGTGCTGCGGACCCACTTCGCCTCCGACCGCGGCGAGGACGCGCCGCACCGCACGGAGCAGGTACGGCCCGCCGTCTGGACCGGCGGCTTCCTCGCCACCGGCAACCCGGGTCCCGTCCGGGGCGTACTCCTCGCGGGGCCGGTCACCGCCGATCTGCAAGGCAGCCCGGTGGCGGTGGACCGGCTGCGTGCCACGCTCGATTCGGCGTTCGTCGTCTCGGACACCGGCACCGCCTCCGGTGACCAGGAGGTACAGGTGCAGTTGCGCCTGACGGGCGCGGAGCACGGGGAGCCGCCGCTCCCGGGGCACTGACCCGGGGCACTGAGGGGCGGGCCCCTGTCAGCCCTCGGTGGCCGGCTGTCAGCCCTCGGTGGCCGGGTCGGACGGGCCGTACCAGACCGTCGTGGCGTTGCAGAACTCGCGGATGCCGTGTCCGGCCAGCTCCCGCCCGTAGCCCGAGCGCTTGACGCCGCCGAAGGGCAGGCCGGGGTGGGATGCGGTCATGCCGTTGAAGAAGACGCCGCCCGCCTGGAGGTCCCGTACGCAGCGTTCGATGTCGGCGTCGTCGCGCGTCCACACGTTCGAGCTGAGCCCGAACGGCGAGTCGTTGGCCAGAGTGACGGCCTCGTCCAGGTCCGCCACGCGATACAGCGTGGCCACCGGGCCGAACGCCTCCTCCTTGTGGATGCGCATCTGCGGGGTCACGTCGGCCAGGACGGTGGGGGAGTAGTACCAGCCCCGCTCCTGCTCCTTGGGGCGCTGCCCGCCGCACAGCGCGGTGGCCCCGTGGGCCAGCGCGTCGTCGACGAGCTCCTCCAGATCGCTGCGGCCCTGCTCGGTGGAGAGCGGGCCGACGTCGGTGTCCTCGCTCGCCGGGTCCCCGACGGTCAGCTCCCGCATGCCCGCGACGAAGCGGTCACGGAAGGCGTCATAGACGTCGGCGTGCACGATGAAGCGCTTGGCGGCGATGCAGGACTGGCCGTTGTTCTGCACCCGGGCGGTCACCGCGGTCGCGGCGGCACGCTCGATGTCGGCGCTCGGAAGCACGAGGTAGGGGTCGCTGCCGCCCAGCTCCAGGACGGTCTTCTTGATCTCGTCTCCGGCGGTGGACGCCACCGAGCGGCCTGCGGGTTCGCTGCCGGTGAGGGTCGCCGCGACCACCCGCTCGTCGCGCAGGATGCCCTCGACGGCGCCCGAGCCGATCAGGAGCGTCTGGAAGCAGCCGTCGGGGAACCCGGCGCGGCGGAAGAGGTCCTCCAGGTAGAGGGCGGTCTGGGGCACGTTCGACGCGTGCTTGAGCAGACCTACGTTGCCCGCCATGAGGGCGGGGGCCGCGAACCGTACGACCTGCCAGAGCGGGAAGTTCCACGGCATCACGGCGAGCACGACGCCCAGCGGGCGGTAACGGACGATCGCCCGGGTCGCCCCGGAATCCTCCACGTCGGCCTGCGCGGGGTGTTCGTCCGCGAGCAGCTCCTCGGCACGCCCGGCATACCAGCGCATGGCCTTGACGCACTTGGCCGCTTCGGCCCTGGCCGCCTTGATGGGCTTGCCCATCTCCGTGGTCATGGTCCGGGCGATGGCCGCGTTGTCCTCCTCAAGGAGGTCGGCGGCCCGGTTCATGAGCCGGGCCCGCTCCGCGAAGGCGCTGGTGCGGTACTGCCCGAACGTGGTGTGGGCGACCGCCAGGCGGCGCTCGACCTCCGTGTCGTCGAGCGACTCGAAGGTCTTGAGCGTCTCACCGGTGGCGGGATCGACCGTGGAGATGGGCATGCCGTTCCTCCTTGGAACGCGGAACGCCTAGCGCGACTCGGGAGGCCCCTCATGAGGCTCTTGCCAGGAATCCGCGCGCGGCTGGGGCTCCTGTGGCGGGTCGGGGCGGCGGGCGGCCTGTCGCCGTCCGAAGTAGAAGAGGCCGAGCAGTACGGCGACGATCACCACGCCGATGATCAGCATCAGCGACGAGGTTCCGCTTGCGGCGAGGAGCATGTATTGCCTCCTATAGGGCCAGAAGCCAATGACTCCGGGCGTTGCGGCCCCCGGGATTCACCCTAGAGCGACATGCGCGGGGAAGCATGTGCGGCGACCTGACGAGTGCCCGGAGATGCGGAGCGCACACTTCCGCGGCTGGTCGGATTCCTCAGCTGGCCGGATCCCTCGGACGTAGCCCTTCAGAGGATCTCCAGAGGCTCCTTGCGGACCGGCGCGGGGAACGCGGCGTCCAGAGCCTTGAGGTCATCGGCGGTGAGATCGAGGTCGAGGGCGGCGTGGTTCTCCTCCACGTGCGCCGCGGTGGAGGCCTTGGGAATGGCGATCACGTCGTCGTGACGCAGCACCCAGGCGAGCGCCACCTGAAGAGGGGTGCAGCCGTGCGCCGACGCCACGGACTCCAGGGCCTGATGGCCGAGCAGCCGCCCCTGCTCCAGCGGGGAGTAGGCCATCAAGGGCACCGAGCGTTCGCGGCACCAGGGGAACAGGTCGTACTCGGGGCCGCGGCGGGTGAGGTTGTAGAGCACCTGGTCCGTCTGCGGGAGGGCGCCTCGGGGGAGTTCCGCCAGGTCGTCGACATCGAGGTTGCTCACGCCCCAGGCGCCGACGCTGCCGCTGCTCACCAGACCTTCGAGAGCTTCTACGGTCTCGGCGAGCGGCACACCGCCCCGCCAGTGCAGCAGATACAGGTCGATGCGGTCGGTGCCAAGGCGGCGCAGGCTCGCATGGCAGGCGTCGACGGTGCCGCGGGCGTCGGCGTTCGACGGCAACACCTTGCTCACCAGGAACACGTCGTCGCGGTGCCCGCGGATCGCCTCGCCGACCAGCTCCTCCGATGCGCCGCTCCCGTACATCTCCGCCGTGTCGATCAGCGTCATGCCGAGGTCCAGGCCCCTGCGCAGGGAGGCGAGCTCCTCGGTGCGGCGCGAAGGATCGTCGCCCATGCGCCAGGTGCCCTGGCCCAGGGCGGGCACGCTCACTCCGGAGGGGAACGTCACTGTCTTCGCCGCTGCCATCGCGTATCCCTTCTCGTATGCCGTCAGGCTCTTATGCCGTCACGCCAAGGACATCACACGTGATCACCACCAGTACGCGGGATAGCGCGGTGCGCCGGGCCGCGCGTACGAGGAGGCCCAGCCCACCAGGACGATCACGACGACCGCACCGGCGAGCAGGGGCACGAAGGTGGCGGGCCGGGGGTGGTGCAGGACGATGACGACGGCGGTGGCGCAGGCCGGTGAGTGCGGGGTACGCGCCACGGTCATCACGGCCAGGCCGATGCCCGCGGCGAGCGCCGCCGCCCAGGCTGCGTCGCCCAAGATGCCGAAGGTCGCGTAACCGATGCCGGCGCACAGCAGATGGCCCGCGATCACGCTGCGCGGCTGGGCCAGCGGCAGCCGGGGAACGCTGTGCACGATCGCGGCGGACGCCGCCAGCGGGGGTATCAGGACCGGCTCGTGCACGACGGACCCGACGGCGACCAGCGCGAGGAGCACGGCGGTGACGGCACCGATGGTGTGCAGGGCGGTGCCCGCGGGCGGCGGGGCGGGGGCGCGGCCCACGAGGCGGGGCAGGATGCGGGGACGAGGGGTGGGGGTGAGTGGGCGCGGCTGGGCAGGCGCGGGCGGCGCCTCGGTGATTTCGTCGGTGCTCAAGAGAAGGACGTTCCGGACTTCAGCCGGCGGGGAGACCCGGACGGCGGGGTGACAGGGCAGGAGTCGCCGCGGCCGCCCGTACGGTCGGCAGGGGGCGCGGGCAGCGTCGGCGGCCCGGGGTCGGGGCGTCCGCGTACTCACCCGAGATCCTACGAAGCCCTGTCGCGCGTCCCGCGACCAGGTCCGGCGATCACCGCCCTGACCAGTGTCGATGGAGTCACGTCCCCTGCCTTCCGCCTCGAGCCCGTCCCTCCCCTGCTCCCTGCCTCCCTAGCGCGCGTGCGTCGCCCGGACCGGCTCCGCAGGTTCGGCTTCGGGGTGGGGCTCGTTCGAGTGTGTGGTCGTTCCGACCCCGCGCAGCAGGACGACGGAGAAGAGGCCCGCCGCCGCCATGACGACGGCCGCGCCGATCGCGGCGAACCCCATCCCGTGGGTGAAGGCATCGCGCGCGGCCGTCAGCACGGTGTCCGCCGTGCCGGAGGGCAGCCGCGCGGCAACTGTCGTCGCGCCGCCCAGGGTTTCGCGTACGGCGTCGGCGTGCGGAACCCCTGCCGGGAGGGCGTCGGCCATGTCGCGGCTGTAGACCGCCGCGCCGATGGAGCCGAGGATCGCCATGCCCAGGGCCCCGCCCAGCTCCTGGCCCGACTCGAGGACGGCCGCGGCCGAGCCCGCACGCTCCGGCGGGGCGGCTCCGAGGGCGAGTTCATTGGCGAGCGCCATGGCGGCGACCAGGCCACCCGCGTAGACGGAGGCGGCGGCCAGCGTGACCCAGAGGGCCGAGTCGGTGTGCACCTGGGTCAACCAGACAAAGCCGCCTCGCGGTCCTCGGGTACGCCGAGGGCGTCGCGCTGGCCATCGAGCTGGAGTCGCAGGCGCGGCAGGACACCGGTATGACTCCCGAGGAGTGGATGGCGTCCAACGAGCCGCGCATGGACGCCATCCAGACCGCGGGGGCGTATCCGGTCCTGTCCACGCTCTTCGGCGACGACGACTTCGGTCTGGAGCTCGGCACGCTCTTCGAGTTCGGGCTCGAGCGGTTCCTGGACGGGGTCCAGGCCCTCATCGAGAGGCCCCCGACAGGGTCCTAGGCCTGTCCTGGATCTACCGCACCAGGCAGGGCCGCTTGTTGTCGAACTGCCAGTCGGGGATGAGGTAGCGCATGGCGGTGGCGTCGTCGCGGGCGCCCAGTGCCTTCTTTTGGTAGAGGTCGTGGGCCGCCAGCAGACGGTCCATGTCGAGCTCGATGCCGAGGCCGGGGGCGTCGGGTACGGCGATCTCCCCGTCGACGATGCGAGGCGGGGCGGTGGTGAGGCGCTCCAGACCCTCCTGCCAGATCCAGTGGGTGTCCAGGGCGTTGTAGTCGCCCGGGGCCGCGGCCCCGCAGTGGGTGACCATGGCCAGGGAGATGTCGAAGTGGTTGTTGGAGTGGCATCCCCAGGTGAGCCCCATCGCGTTGCACAGCTGCGCCACGCGCACGGAGCCCTGCATCGTCCAGAAGTGCGGGTCCGCCAGGGGGATGGAGACCGACTGCAGGGCCAGGGCGTGGGTCAGCTGCCGCCAGTCGGTGGCGACCATGTTGGTGGCGGTCGGCAGTCCCGTGGCCCGGCGGAACTCGGCGAGGACCTCGCGGCCCGAGTAGCCGTCCTCGGCACCGCAGGGGTCCTCGGCGTAGGCGAGCGTGCCGTTCAGGGGTGCGCACAGCTCGATCGCCTCGCGCAGCGACCATGCGCCGTTGGGGTCGAGGGTGATCCGGGCCTGGGGGAAGCGGTCCTTCAGGGCGCGTACGGCAGCGACCTCTTCGGCGCCCTCCAGGACCCCGCCCTTGAGCTTGAAGTCCCGGAAGCCGTAGCGGTCGTAGGCGGCTTCGGCCTGCCGGACGATCGCATCGGGGGACAGGGCCTGCTCATGCCGGACGCGGTGCCAGTCGACGGGCGATTCGGGCTCGCGGACGTACTCAAGATCGGTGCGGTCGGGGTCGCCCACGTAGAAGAGGTAGCCGAGTACGCGGACGGAGTCACGCTGCTGTCCGTCACCGAGCAGCGCCGCGACCGGCACCTCCAAGTGCTGGCCCAGGAGGTCGAGCAGCGCGGACTCGACGGCGGTGACGGCGTGGACCGCGGTGCGCAGGTCGAAGGTCTGCGCGCCCCGCCCACCGGCGTCACGGTCGGCGAAACGGTCGCCGATCTCGCGCAGGACGCGCTTGTAGTCACCGACGCGGGCGCCGACGACGAGGGACTCGGCGTCCCGCAGGGTCTGGGTGATCTTCTCGCCGCCCGGCACTTCGCCCAGGCCCGTGCGGCCTTCGGAGTCCTTCAGGACCACGATGTTGCGGGTGAAGTAAGGGCCGTGCGCGCCGGAGAGGTTCAGCTCCATGCAGTCCCGTCCTGCGACCGGGTAGACGCTGAACGCGGTGACGATCGGCTGCCTGTTCATGATGGAAAGTCCTCAGGTAGGGGTACGGGGAGGGCTGAGCTGTGGTCGGGCGGTTCAGAGGCTGAGGACGTCCAAGGTCCACTCCACCGCGAGGACGCCGCCGAGGCCGAGGATCGCGAGGACCGTCGTATAGGTGGTGCGGACCTTGATCGCTTCGATGACCGAGAGGTTGAAGTACTCCTTGAACAGCCAGAATCCTGGATCGTTGACGTGGGAGAAGGCGATCGAACCGCAGGAGACGGCGAGCACGAGCATCTCGGGATGTACGCCGCTGCCCGCCAGGAGCGGCAGCACCACGCCGGAGGCGGTGACGACCGCGACCGTGGCGGAGCCGAGGGCTATGCGCAGGATCACCGCGATGAGCCACGCGAGGATGAGCGGCGAGATGGACCAGCCGTGGGTGGTGTCCTTGATGTGGTCGGAGATGCCCCCTTCGACCAGGACGTTCTTGAACGCGCCGCCCGCTCCGATCACGAGCAGGATCATGGCCATTGCTTGAGCCGCCGACGTGCAGGAAGCGCTGACGTCGGCCAGGCTGCGGCCGATGCGCGGCCCGAACGCCCAGATGGCCAGCAGGAGGGTGAGGAGCAGCGCGATCGGTGCCGAGCCGATGAAGGTGATGAAGTGGAGGAACGGACTCTCGCCGGAGGCTGCCATCTCGGTCACCGAGGCACCGGCGATCAGCACGACGGGGAAGAGCGCCACGGTCAGGGCCCAGCCGAGGCCTGGCATCTCCTCGTCGGTGAACTCGCGCTCGCTGACCAGGCCCTTGGGGATGGAGGGGTTCATCGCCTTGATGAACGGAAGCCGCGGCCACACGAGCGCGATCAGCGCACCGGCGGGTATCGCGATGAACAGGCCGTAGACCAGCGTCAGTCCGACGGAGGCGTGGAACGTCGCGGCCACGGCTGTGGGGCCGGGATGCGGCGGCAGGAAGCTGTGCATCGTGGAGAGCGTGATGGACATCGGAAGCCCGATCCACAGCAGCTTCGCCCCCGTGACGCGTACGAGGGTGAACGCGATGGGCGCGATGATGATGAAGGCGACCTCGTAGAACATGGTCACGCCGATGAGCATGGACGTGACCACCATGGCCACCTGGACCCACCGCGGTCCGAACGCGTCGAGCATCTTGTTGGCGATGCGTTGCGCGGCACCGGAGTCCCCCATGACGCGGCCGACCATCGCGCCGAGCCCGATGACCAGCATCGTGTCGCCGATCTGGCCGCCGATGCCCTCCGAGAGGACGTCCGGGATCGTGGCCACCGGGATCCCCTGCACCAGCGCGACACCGACCGCCACGAACAGGAGGGCGGCGAAGCCGTTCAGTTTCAACCGGGTCATGAGGAACAGCAGGATCAAGACGCTGACCCCGACTACGACGAGCGGCATTTCAGTTCCCCTTTGAACTGCGGACGGGGCGGTGAGGAAGGTGAGGCGGATCAGGCCCTGTGCCGTACGGCCGAGACCAGATCAAGACCGGCGTCGAGGACCTTCTCCAGGTCGGCGAGGTCGTCCGGACTCAGGTCGGTGAGGGGCGCGCGCACCGGGCCGACGGGGAGCCCGCGCAGCCGTGCGGCGGCCTTGACCAGCGAGACGGCGTACCCCGGCGCCCGGTCGCGCAGCTCGACCAGCGGGACGTAGAACTCCCGCAGCAGCCGGTCCATCGCCGTGTCGTTCCCCTCCCGCATCGCGCTGAAGAAGGCGTCGGCGATCTCGGGGGCGAAGGCGTGGACGGCGGACGAGTAGGCCGGGACACCGACGGTGGCGTAGGCGCGGGCCTGGATCTCCGCGGTGGCGGCGCCGTTGAAGAAGAGGAAGCCGTCGGGGGCGGCGAGGGTGAGGCGCTGCAGCTGGTCGAGGTCGCTGTGCCCGTCCTTGAGGCCGATGACGCCGGGTATCCCGGCGATCCTGCGCACGGCCCCTGCGTTGAACGTGACCTGCCCGCGCTGGTAGGCGATGAGGGGCAGCCGGGTGCCTTCGGAGATGCGGCGCAGCTGTTCCACCAGGCCGTCCTGCGACGCCTCGACCAGGTAGTGGGGCATCACCAACAGGGCGTCCGCGCCCTCCTCCTCGGCGATCCGGGCGAACCGCAGCGACTGTGCCCAGCCGTATCCGGTGCCCGCGACCACCGGCAGACGGCCGTCGGCGACCTCGACCGTGACCCGGATGACCGCGCGGTACTCCTCCTCGTCGAGCGAGAAGAACTCGCCGGTTCCGCATGCGGGGAACACGGCGCCGGGCTGGGTGGTCAACTGGGCGGTCAGATAGGAACGGTAGGACTCCAGGTCCAGGCTGCCGTCGCTGCCCATGCTCGTGAGCGGGAAGGAGAGAACGCCGCGCGCCATGCCCTCCCGCAGGCGCCGGGCAACATCCCGGGGCTTTGTATCGGGCTTCGCGCCGGGCCTGTTCGCGCCGGGCTTGTTCGTGCTGTGCTGGTTCATGAAACTCATCTCTATATGCAGATGGCGTCCACGTATGAGAATGGAGGCTAGAGTCATGAACGATCGGGGTCAATGGCCAGGCGCCGCAGATCTACGATGGGCGGATGGCGGAGAGGCGGATGGCGGACAGCGGAACGGACCGCGGGTCCGGCCCGGGTGTTCGCGGGGTGAAGTCGGCGCTGCGCACCGTCGCGCTCCTCGAACTGCTCGCCGAACGCGCCGACCGGCCGGCCCGCCTCGACGAGCTCGCCGAGGAGCTGGATGTGCCGCGCAGCAGCATGTACCAGCTGCTGCGGACCCTGATCGACTGCGGCTGGGTGCGCACCGACACCACCGGATCGCTCTACGGCATCGGTATCCGCACGCTGCTCACCGGCACGAGCTATCTCGACAGCGACGAGCGGGTGCGCGCCATCCGCCCGTATCTGGACGAGGCCTCGGACGCCCTGGGGGAGACGATCCACCTGGCACGGCTCGACGGACCGCACGTCGTGTATCTCGCGACCCGCGAGTCCCACGAGTACCTGCGCACCATCAGCAGGGTCGGCCGCCGCGTCCCTGCGCACGCCGGAGCCCTCGGAAAGGCGCTCCTCGCCGAGCGCCCGGACGGTGAACTCCCGCTCCCCGAGGGTTCGTTGACCGCCTTCACGCAGAGCACGCACACCGATCACGCCGCCTTGCTCGCCGACCTCGGGCGGGTGCGTGAGCGCGGCTACGCCATCGACCGCGAGGAGACGGTGAGCGGCATCGCCGGCTTCGGGTTCGCCCTGCGGTACGACGCGCCGGCCGTCGATGCCATCAGCTGCTCGGTACCCGTGGTCCGGCTCACCGATGTGCATCAGGGGCGCGTCGTGTCCGTCATGCGGGAGATCCAGGGAAAGATCGAGAGCCTTCTGTCGCCCGTCTCGGGCGCTCCCGACTGGCGCTGACGGCGCGGTGCAGTGCAGTGCAGTGCAGTGCGGTGCGGGAACTGTGCAGCGCGACACGGCGCCGCTCCCCCACTTGATAGGTAAGTCGTGACTTGCCTATGGTGGATGTCATGGCGGAGGATGTTTTCAAGGCACTCGCCGATCCCACCCGTCGGCACATCCTCGATGAGCTGGTGGAACGGGACGGTCAGACCCTGTTCGAGATATGCGCCCGGCTGACGAACAAGCACGGCCTGGGACTGTCCCGTCAGGCGATCAGCCAGCACCTGGCCGTACTGGAATCCGCGGGCCTGGTCCATTCGCGTCGTCAGGGCCGCTACAAGTTCCACGACCTGAACACCGAACCCCTTGAGGTCATCGTGACCCGATGGCTCAAGCCCGATGCACCGGAGAGCACCCCATGAGGATCCACCTGACCAGCGTCTTCGTCGATGACCAGGAAAAGGCCGCGCGCTTCTACACCGATGTCCTCGGCTTCGTGAAGAAGCACGACGTCGCGGTCAGCGAGGAAGGGGACCGGTGGCTGACCGTTGTCTCGCCGGAAGACCCCGACGGGACCGAACTGCTCCTCGAGCCCTCCGGCCACCCCGCTGTGCGGCCGTACAAGACGGCGCTGGTCGAGGACGGCATCCCGGCCACAGCCTTCGCCGTGGACGACGTCGCGGCGGAGTTCAAGCGGCTGCGTGAGCTCGGGGTGTTCTTCACCCAGGAGCCGCTGGACATGGGCCCGGTCACCACCGCGGTCCTCGACGACACCTGCGGCAACCTGATCCAGATCGAGCAGCACGGCAAGTAGGGGCCGCGCTGCATCACCCGGAGCCGAAAAAGTCAGTGGCGCGCCCACTCCTCACGGGCGACCATGGCGCGCATGAGCGACGAACCCGAACGGTGGAGCCGGGCAACCACCTACCCCGACATGTGGGCCGACCCGGACGACGACCCCCGCAACAGCGACGGAGTCAGTCCGGACGGCGAGCTGGCCACGCTGGAAGACTTCCTGACGAACTACCGCATGACCCTGCGGATGAAGTGCGACGGCCTGGATGCCGAGCAACTGGCCCGGCGGTCGGTTCCGCCGTCGACGATGTCGCTGCTCGGCCTGCTCCGCCACCTCGCCGAGGTGGAGCGGGACTGGCGCAACTGGATCAGCGACGGAGACCCGCTCCCGAAGCTGTACGGCAAGCGCGACGCGGACTTCGACGGAGCTGTGGGCGAGCAGGTCCAAGTCGACGCCGCATACGCCGATCTGGCGCGCGAGCAGGCGGCGACGGACGCCGCACTGGCCCGGCACCCGGATCTGGGCGAGCGCCTGGGGGAGGACGGATTCGCCGTCCGGGAACTGATGGTGCACAGGATCGAGGAGTACGCCCGGCACTGCGGGCAGGCCGACCTGTTGCGCGAGTGCATCGACGGCAGGGTGGGCCAGTGACGGATACGCCCTTCCCGTAACCCTCCTGGCATGCCGGTTCGCTACCGACGAGTGTGTGCATTGTGCGAAGATCCGGTGACCCGTAGTGGGTGGTGTCGGCAACGGCCACACGGCCAGGCGGACTTACTGGGTGGGGAAGGCGGGAGCTGGCGGTGGCGTCACAGCCGTGGACTTCAGGCATGCGTTCTGCCGCCGAGAGCGACACCGTAGCGGACCGGCAGGTGTCGCAGCCGTCCGTGCTTCTTGTCGAGGACGATCCCGGCGATGCCCTCCTGGTCGAGGAGCTCGTCGCCGACAGCGCATTGAAGATGCGTCTGCAGTGGGTGCGTTCCATGTCCGAGGCGCGTGCGGCGCTGGCCTTCGAGATGCCGGACTGCGTGCTGCTCGACCTGCATCTGCCGGATGCCCGAGGTCTTGAAGCCGTCTCCATGATCCAGTCCCATGCCGAACAGGTCGCCGTCGTCGTGCTCACGGGCCTCGCGGAGGAGGAGACCGGCCTCGCCGCCGTGGCCGCGGGGGCCCAGGACTACCTCGTCAAGGGCCGTGTCGAACCGGAGCTGTTCGGCAGGGCCGTGCGCTACGCGATCCAGCGCAAGCAGGCCGAGCAGGCGGCCGTCGCCCTGCAGGCCAGCCAGATGCAGGCACAGGAGAACGCCAGGCTGGAGCGGGGACTGCTGCCGAGGCCACTGCTGAGGAGCGCGGGCGTCGACGTCGTGGCCCGCTACCGGCCCGGCCGCTCCCGAGCCCTCCTCGGCGGCGACTTCTACGACATCGTGCAGAGCGCGGACGGCACCGTGCACGCGCTCATAGGGGACGTCTCCGGTCACGGGCCCGACGAGGCGGCCCTCGGCGTGGCACTGCGCATCGCCTGGCGCACGCTGGTGCTCAGCGGCGTCACCGGCCCCGAACAGGTGGTTCGGCTCGAGGAGATCATGCTGGCGGAGCGGGTGAAGCCGTACGTCTTCGCCACGCTGACGAGTCTCTCCGTCCCGGCGGGGGCGCAGCACGTGCGGGTGACGCGCGCCGGCCATCCCGGGATGCTGCTGCGCACCGGCGAGGGCGCCGTCGAGTGGGTGGAGGTGGCCGGCGGACCGGCCCTGGGTGTCGCGCCGGGCGTTCTGCTCTGGCCGGTCGAGGAATTTCCGCTTCCCGCGGGCGCGGCACTGGTGCTGTTCACCGACGGTCTCTTCGAAGGCCATGTCGGCAACGGCCGAGAGCGGTTGGGCGAAGTGGGACTGCTCGGCCTCGCAAGGGAGTTGACCGCGCTGGCACCCGAGGCATTCGTCGACACGCTGATCCAGCGGGCCGAGGACCTCGCCGAGGCACAGGGCGGTCTGGCCGACGACGTGGCCGTGGTGCACCTGCACTGGCACAAGAACAGCATCGGGGAGCAACGTCGTGGCTGAGACGACGAGCAGGGCATGGATCGGCCGTCGTCTGACGGTGCGGGGCTGGTTCCAGCTGGTGCTTGCTCTGATGGTGCTCCTGGTGGTGGCCGGCACCGTGGTCGGCGCCCGCCTGCTGGGACAGACCGCGGACGTGACCGACCAGTTGGTCGATCGCCTCCAGCCTGCCCGAACGCAGGCGTACCGTCTGCAGACCGCTTTGGTGAACCAGGAGACCGGCATCCGTGGCTACGCCATCACCGCCGACCGCCAGTTCCTGGATCCCTACGCCCAGGGCCAGCGGGACGAGGCCCGAGCTGCCGCTCAGCTGCGCGACCTCATCGGAGACCGGCCCCGGCTGATGGCGGACCTCGACGCGGTCCAGCGGGAGGCGGCGGACTGGCGGCGCGCGTACGCCGAACCGCTGGTTTCCCAGGTCACGCCCGGTGAGCCACGCGCGGTCGCCGAGACGAACGCGGAGCGCGGCAAGGAGGTCTTCGACCGGATCCGCACGGTGTGGTCCGCCCAGAACGCCGATCTGGCCAGGGCGGTCGAGGACGGCAAGGACGAGTTGGACAGCAGCCGCTCGGTGCGGACCGTGATCCTCGGTGCCATGGTGGCGGTCTTCGTGCTCGCCGGGGTCGCCCTGGCGTTGCTGGTGCGCACACTGGTGGCTCGTCCCCTGGAGGCTCTGCGTGTCTCGTCGCGCCAGGTGGCGCGCGGCGATTTCGACCACGTCATCACGGTCGACGGTCCTGCGGACCTCAGGGCGGTGGCAGCGGACGTAGAGGGTATGCGGCAGCAGATCGTGGAGGAACTGGAAGCCTCACGCCGCCAGCGGGACGAGCTGACCCAGCAGGCGGCCGAACTGGACTCCCAGGCCGTGGAACTCCGGCGCTCCAACGCCGAACTGGAGCAGTTCGCCTACGTCGCCTCCCACGATCTGCAGGAGCCCCTGCGCAAGGTCGCTTCTTTCTGTCAGCTCCTGGAGAAGCGGTACGGAGACGCGCTCGACGACCGGGCCAAGCAGTACATCGACTTCGCGGTCGACGGCGCCAAGCGCATGCAGGTCCTCATCAACGACCTGCTCACCTTCTCCCGCGTCGGGCGCCTCAACGACGCCCGGGTGCCCGTCGACCTCGAACAGTGCCTCACCAAAGCGCTGGCCAACTTGGACGCCTCCGTCCGGGACTCCGGCGCGCTCGTCGAACGCCCCGGGAAGCTGCCCGAGATCATCGGCGACCCGACGCTCCTCACGATGCTGTGGCAGAACCTCGTCGGCAACGCCGTCAAGTTCCACCACCCCGAACGCACCCCGCGGATCCGGATCACCTGCGAGGAGGACGAGAGCGCCGGTGCCTGGAAGCTCTGCGTCACCGACAACGGCATCGGTATTCCGGAGGAGTTCGCGGAGAAGGTCTTCGTGATCTTCCAGCGGCTGCACGGCCGCGACGCCTACGGGGGCACCGGCATCGGCCTTGCACTGTGCAAGAAGATCGTCGAACATCACGGCGGCCACATCTGGATCGACAGCGGCTATGCCGGAGGAACGCGGATCTGCTTCACCCTGCCGTCCGGCACCGAGAGCGGCACCGACGCGAACACTGACGCCGACACAGCGAAGGACACCGCGAAGGACACCGCGAAGGACGCCGCACCCCGCACCGAGGAGAAGGCCCTGACATGACCACCCCTGCTGCCACGCCGATCGATGTGCTCCTCGTGGAGGACGATCCGGGCGACGAGCTGATGACGCGCGAGGCGTTCGAGGACAACAAGATCCGCAACAAGCTGCATGTGGCCCGGGACGGTGAGCAGGCGCTCGACTTCCTCTATCAGCGCGGTGAGTACGTCGGGGTACCGCGTCCCGACCTCATCCTGCTCGATCTCAACCTCCCCAAGTACGACGGGCGCCAGGTCCTGGAAAAGATCAAGACGGACCCGGACCTGAAGGACATCCCGGTGGTGGTGCTCACCACGTCGGCGGCGGAGGAGGACATCCTGCGCAGCTACAAACTGCACGCGAACGCCTACGTCACCAAGCCGGTCGACCTCGACCAGTTCATCGCCGCGGTACGCCAGATCGACGACTTCTTCGTGCAGGTGGTACGCCTGCCACGCCGCCCCGGATGAGGGTCCACGCCACGTCCTCGGAGCCACGTCCTCGGAATCCACGTAGCCACGGCGGGACGGGCGGGACTAGATTCCTCGCTCGTGACTGAGACTCCTTCCTACCTGAGTTCGACGGCGGATGCCTACGATGCCGTCGCCGTCCTCTATGACGAATTGTTCCGCGACGCTCTCGACGCCCGTCCGCTGGATCGTGCGCTGCTCGCCGCGTTCGCCGAGCTCGTGCTGACCAACGGCGCCGGACCCGTGGCCGAGTTGGGATGCGGTCCTGGGCAGGTGACGGCGCACCTGCGGGATCTGGGCCTGAATGTCTCCGGTGTCGACCTGTCGCCGGCGATGATCGATATCGCCCGCGAGAACTACCCGGACCTGAGGTTCGATGTCGGTTCCATGGACGCCCTGGACCTGGCCGACGGCGGGGTGAACGGCATCGTGTCGTGGTATTCGATCATCCACACGCCGCCCCGGGACCTGCCCGCGTACTTCACCGAGTTCCGGCGGGTACTCGCACCCGGCGGTCACCTCCTGTTCGGCTTTTTCGAGTCGGAGGAGGAGCCGGTCACGCCGTTCGACCACAAAGTGGCGACCGCGTACCGGTGGCCGATCGACGCCCTCGCGGGAATGGCCCGTGACGCCGGATTCGCCGAAGTCGGCCGGATGCTGTGTGAGCCGCAAGAGGGCGAGCGGCAGTTCCGTCAGGGCTGTCTGCTGATGCGCGCGGGCCAGTGACCCAGGCGGACGCGTGGCGATCACGCGTGGCAATCACGCTTGGCAATCACGCGTGGCGATGGCGTGGCGATAATGAACTCGCCCGCGCCGTGCGCTGAAACTATTCTCACCGGAGCGGGATCGCGTGGTCCCGTAGGCTGCGGCGCCGTGGCAGAGCGGTCCATTGCGATCGGCGTGGGGGAAGCCCCTCCCACGCCGACTGACGGGAGCGGGGCGGGCCTTGCCCTTCCCTGTCCGCGGGTTCGAATCCCGTCGGCGCCGCAGCCGACCCGAAGTTTCAGCCCGCCGCTGTCCGTCGTCCTTCGTCCGCAGTCCGTCGCCCTACGCCCGCCTCCGCTGACTGGAGCCCGCATGAGCACCCCAGCCCCCGCCGCTCCGGTGTTCGTCGGGCCCGAACAGACCGCGGCCGTCGGGCGAGGGCGGATCAGCGTCCTGTGGTCGCTCGGCGACCGTACGCGGGATCTGGACGCCGACGTCGTCCGGCTGGCCCCGGGCGCGAGCATCGGCGAGCACGCGGAGGACGACTTCGGCGTCCTGCTCACCGTACTGACCGGCACCGGTGAACTCCGCACCCAGGACGCGACCTGGGTGCTGACGCCCGGCGCCCTCGCCTGGCTTCCCGCCGGGATCACCCGCCGCGTGGACGCGGGGGAGGCGGGGCTCGTGTACACGACGGCCCACCGCCGCCACCCGGCCATCGGTACTGGTATTGGTACCGGTACGGGTAGCGCCGGTGGCTTCGACGCGGGAGAGCCGGTGTGTCTGCTCGGCCGGGTCTGCCCCGAGTGCGGCCGTCTCGCCGCCGAACGCGATGCCCTCTACTGCGCCCGCTGCGGAACACCGTTGGCAGGCTGACGGGCCCTCCTCCAACGGTTCTCGGCAACGTAAGACAGGAGCCCCTCACGATGTCCGAAACGAACGCGGGTCACCCCGGTGCGCAGGACGTCCTGTCCGGTGACCACCGCTCCGCGCACCTCCTCGCCGAGAACGTGCACTGCGTGCTCGGGGACCGGACGGTGCTGCGCGACGTCTCGCTGAAGGTGTCCCGGGGCGAGCGGGTGGGCCTGATCGGCGAGAACGGCCGGGGCAAGTCGACGTTGCTGCGCGCCATCGCTGGTGAAGTGCCGCTGCAGCGGGGTCAGGTCGTACGGGCGGTCGCGGGCCAGGTGGGGTTCCTGCCGCAGGAACCCGGCTTCCCGGCCGGCGCGACCATCGAGGACGTGCTCGCGCGGGCGACCGCCGAGTTCGGCGACATGGCCGAACGGATGCGCGCGGCCGAGAAGTTGATGTCATCCGACAAGGGCGACCTGAGCGAGGTGCTCAGTGAGTACGGGCGACTCCAGGACGAGTTCGCCCGACGCGGCGGCTGGGAACTCGACGCCCGCGTCGGCGAGGTCCTTGACGTCTTCGGTCTCGGCGCCCTGGACCGGCTACGGCCCACCGAGACGCTGTCGGGCGGTGAGCGATCCCGCCTGGCGCTCGTCGAACTCGTCCTCGCCGAACCGGCCGGGCTGCTCCTCGACGAGCCGACGAACCACCTCGACGACCGCGCGGTGGACTGGCTCGTCCCGTGGCTGGCCAAGTACCAGGGGCCGTGCCTCATCGCCTCGCACGACCGGGTACTGCTTGACACCGCTGTCACCGCCATCGTCGATCTGGACGGCTCCCGCGGCACCACCGTGCGCTACGGCGGCGGCTACCGCGACTACCTCGATGAACGCGCCGCGGCACAAGCACGCTGGTGGCAGCAGTACCGGGACTGGCGCCAGGAGCTTGCGGAGACCCGTCGACGGCTCGACAAGGCGGGCAGGTCCGGCCGTACCTTCGGCGGGATGCGCGACAGCGACAAGCTGTCCTACAACCTCGCCGGAGGCGCTGCCCAGGCTGCCGCCGCCCGCGCGACCCGCGCGGCTCGACAGCAACTGGGGCGGCTCCTTGACGAGGAAGTGCAATGCCCGCCCCAGCCACTGGCCTTCCACCCGCCGGAGAGCGAGAGTGCCGAGCTGCCCGACGGAGTGCTGCTCCGGGCCGAAGGCCTGGTCGTCGGCGATGTCGTGCGTGGCGCGGACCTGGAGCTCGCTCCCGGCTCGCTGCACGTGATCACCGGACCGAACGGCGCGGGCAAGTCCACGCTCCTCTCCGTCCTGGCGGGCCTTCGGGCCCCCGACGCGGGGACGGTCGTACATGAACCAGGTCTGCGCATCGGGTACTTGCCGCAGGAGAGCGACTTCTCCCAGGAGCGGCGCGGCGTACTGGACACCTTCGCCGCGCACCGCGCCGCTTACGTCGACGACGCCGCGAGGGAACTGACCCGGTTCGGCCTGTTCGGGATCGCGGACTTCGCTGTTCCGGTGAACCGGCTGTCCGTCGGCCAGCTGCGAAGGTTCGAACTCGCGCTGCTGTTCTCACGGCGCCCGAACCTCCTGCTGCTCGACGAGCCAAGCAACCACCTCAGTCTCGCTCTCGTCGAGCAACTGCAGGAAGCCGTCGAGCAGTTCACAGGACCGGTGGTGATGGTCACCCACGACCGGGCCTTGCGCGAACACCATCGCGAGAGCCTGCTGGAGCTGGCCGAAGGACGGCTGGTCCGGCCGGTCTAGTTGTCCACGTCCCCGTACGCCGTGCCGACCTTGAGCCCGTCGACCCAGTTGATGACGCGCTTGTCCTTGACCTCGGAGCCGTAGGAGCCGAACCGGGTGTCGTTGCCCAGGTCGTCCCAGGTGCGACCGGAGAACTCGGCGACCTTGGTGCCGTTGTAGAAGGCCGTCACCCACCCGTCGGAGGCGTCCGACGAGGTGTGGATGCCGAGCACGATGCGCTTGTACGTACTGGTCGTGACGGGTGTCGACCACTTGAGGGTCCACTTCTCGCCGACCTCGATGTGGAACAGCTTGAGCACGCCGCCCTCGACCTTCATCAACACCGGGTAGTTCTGCTGGTGTTGGTCGTTGGTGCCGTACGACTTCCACTGGAAGATCGTGCCCGCGTCCGGGGTGTTGGTGGACGTGTCCCAGCCGATCCAGTACGTCGAGTTGTTCTTGAACGTGTATCGCGAACCGCCGACGCTGATCCCGTGCGCCTCGCAGCGCTGGAGGCCGAGCGGCTTGTTGAACTTGAAGACCTGGCCACGGCCGTCGCCGTTGTCCTGTGCGGAGACGCTGCCCGGCGAGTCGCAGAGGGTCGAGGAGAACACTCCCGTCCCTCCAGAGGCGTCCCCGTCCCAGATGACGGAGGCGTCGGCGGGGGCGGCGGTGAGCAGGACCAGGGAAGAGGCGGCGGCCGTGAGCGCGCCGTTTCGCTTGCGCATGGGGGGGGGCTCCTTGCGAGTGGGGGGAAGGGGCTCGCGTGGCTGTGTGCCATCAGTACGACAGGTGGAGAGTAAACGGTTTCTAGCATGGCTGTGGCTGAACACTCAATAGAGAAGCGCCACTTGAGTGTCGTGACATAGAAACCGGTATCTGTCGCAAGTCGGCATCACTCTGGCGGCACCGGAGCACGCGGGAGCGGAACTCGGCCTGCGCCTCTACTCAATGCTGGTCACGGCCGGGTGGCCGTCATCCGAGTACGAGCGGGAGTCTCGCGGCCAGGCCTCCCCGCTGGTCCAGATCGCTCTGTTCCACATCCGTGGGGGCGCGCCGGCCGGTGCCGATGAGCAGCGCGTCCGTATCGGAGAACGACGCGGGGAACGCGGCGCCGGCGATCTCCTCCAGCATCTCGCGGCTCCGGGCGAGGCACTCCGAGGGCGGTCCGGCCACGTGGGGGAGGTGCGCGATCAGGTCGAGGTGGTGCAGGGTCCATTCCATGACGTACGTCATGAGGTAGTCGCCCGCGGTGAGGACCTCGTCGCGGGTGCTCACCCGGGCGCCGGGGTCGGCGAGTTCGGCGGCGCGGCCCGCGGCGGAGCCGACGTCGTCGAGGTGGAACTTGAGCAGCCAGGGCTCCTCGTACGCGGCGGCGAGGCGGACGGTCAGCGCGTCGAGCGGGTCCTCGCCGGTCGGCGGCGTTGTGGTGACGTCCCAGTAGGTCGACGCGGTGCGGGTCGGCTCCGTGTCGGCGGGGGTCACGAGGGTGATCAGGACGTCCTGGGCGTCGATGACGAGATGGCACGCCAGGTCCCGTACGAGCCAGCCGGTGCAGCCGGAGGGCCGTGCGAAGTCCTCGTCCGGGAGTTCGGCGACGGCCGTGCGCAGTGCAGTCCATGAGCGCGAGAAGAGATCCACGCCGCAAAGGTAGTGCGGTGCCACAAAGCCGGACAAGCGCATAAGAAGGGTCGGCTCACATCGCGGGGCCCGGCAGTTCAGTGCCGGTCCCGCCCAGCCACGGCTTCAGCTCACGCTGCGCGACCCGTAGCACCTCGTCCCGGGACAGCTCGTCGGCCCGCTCGACCACAGCAAGCCCCCACTTCTTCCGGCGGACTGCGTCGAGGGCCACCGCACGCTCACGCAGTAGGTACTGCACGGCCGACGGGACGTCGGTCACAGGCGGGGTCACCTCGTAGCGGGAGAGCTTTCCGACGTACCAGTCGAGCCAGTGCACGCCTTCCCTCTGGGCGGCTCGGGGCAGGGCGGACGCGGCATCCCCGTCGAGGAAGAGCACGACCGGGCCGACCGGTGCGAGCACCTCGGTGAGGTCGGTCGTGAACGCGTCGATCGTCTCTTCGTCGTGTCCCATGGCCAGCAGAGTCGGTACGTACGGCACCAGCGCGTCCGCGACCACCACGTCGTCGCCGCTCGCCACGATCGCGCCGACGAATTCCGCGGTCGCCGCGGTCAGCGTCCCCAGCTCGACCGTGCCGGTCGCCTCGAACTGCTCAGCCACCGCCGCGTACTGCGGCCGGGTCAGGATCTCCTCCTCACGGAAGTGGTCCACCCGCAGTCCCGTATCGGTCAGCCATTGAGCAAGCCCGCCACACAGCGTCGACTTGCCCACCCCTGGAGACGCCCCGCACACCGAGATCAGTACCGTCATGCCCGCCGAGCCTACGCCTGGGGCCTCTGGCCCCACGGGGCCACCTGGCCGGTGCCCGAACGCGGCCGGACAGTAGAGTTCGAGTGCGCCAGCCCCCGAAGACCGAGGTACCGTCCGTGACCCCCGCCCCCGCCGCACACCCCCTCCCGCCTGCAGTGAGCGTGGTGGGCATCGGAGCCGACGGGTGGGCAGGACTGCCCGACGCGGCACGCATGGAACTCACCGGGGCTCAGGTCCTGATCGGCGGTCGGCGCCAACTGGACCTGCTCCCTCCTGAGTGCACAGGACGGCGCGTGCCGTGGCCCTCGCCGCTGAGGCCCGCCGTTCCGGGCCTGCTCGCCGCGCACGCGGGGAGCAAGATCGCAGTCCTGGCCAGCGGTGACCCGATGTTCTACGGAATCGGCCGGGCTCTCACCGAGGTCCTCGGCCCCGACGGGCTGCGCATCCTGCCCCACCCGTCGTCCGTGTCCTACGCCTGCGCCCGCGTCGGCTGGCCGCTGGAGGACACCGAGGTCATCACCCTGGTCGGGCGGCCCGCGGCCCGCCTCGCCGCGGCCCTGCACGACGGCCGACGGCTCCTGGTCCTCAGCGCGGACGCCTCCACACCGGCCGTGGTCGCCGCGCTGCTGCGCGAACACGGCTTCGGACCGAGCGAGGTCCGCGTCCTCGAACAGCTCGGCGGCGAGGGCGAGACGCACGTCGAAGGAATCGCGGACACCTGGGCGCACCCGCCGGGGGACCCGTTGAACGTCATCGCGATCGCATGCCGACGCGCCCCCGACGCCCCGCGCATCGGCGCCGTCCCCGGGCTGCCGGACGAGGCGTACGAGAACGACGGGCAGCTCACCAAGCGCCACGTCCGGGCCGCCACCCTCGGCGTCCTCGCACCGGCCCCCGGCGAGCTGCTGTGGGACATCGGCGGCGGCTCGGGGTCCGTGGCGATCGAATGGATGCGTACGCATCCCTCCTGCCGGGCGATCAGCGTGGAACGCGATCCGGTACGGGCGCAGCGCATCGAACGCAACGCCGCGCACCTCGGGGTGCCCGCCCTGCGCGTGATCACCGGCCGGGCACCCGAAAGCCTGGCCGAACTGCCCACGCCCGACGCCGTGTTCATCGGGGGCGGGCTTACCGCCCCCGGCCTTCTCGATGCCTGCTGGGAGGCGCTGCCCGCCGGTGGCCGTCTGGTCGCCAACACCGTCACGCTGGAGTCCGAGGCACTGCTCGCCGAGCGGTACCGCAGGCACGGCGGTGACCTGGTCCGCCTCGCCGTCGCGCACGCCGTGCCCGTCGGCGGCTTCACCGGCTGGCGCCAGGCGATGCCGGTCACCCAGTGGTCCGTACGCAAACAGTGGTCCGTACGCAAACCGTCGACGACTCCGAGCCCGACCCCCACCGCGGACCGCTCAGCAGAAGCCCCCGCAGAACCCTCAGGAGACAACACATGACCGTGTACTTCATCGGCGCGGGGCCCGGTGCGGCCGACCTGATCACGGTGCGCGGCGCCCGCACGCTCGCCGCCTGCGGGGTGTGCCTGTACGCGGGCAGCCTGGTGCCCCGCGAACTGCTCGCCGAGTGTCCGAAGGACGCCCGCCTGATCGACACCGCACAGCTGGACATCGACCAGATCACCGCGGAACTCGTCACCGCGCACCAGCAGGGCAAGGACGTGGCCCGTCTGCACTCGGGCGACCCCTCCGTCTTCAGCGCCGTCAACGAGCAGATGCGGCGCCTCGACGAGGCGGGTGTGCCCTACGAAGTGGTGCCGGGCGTGCCCGCGTTCGCGGCTGCCGCGGCGGCGCTCAAGCGGGAGCTGACGGTGCCGACCGTCGGCCAGACCGTCATCCTCACCCGGATCGCCAACCGGGCCACCGCGATGCCCGAGGGCGAGGACCTGGCCACCCTTGGCCGCAGCGGGGCACTGATCGTGCTCCACCTGGCCGCCAAGTACGTGGACCGCGTGGTCGATGAACTCCTGCCGCACTACGGGGCCGACTGCCCGACGGCCGTCGTGGCGCTCGCCTCCCGACCGGACGAGCTCATCCTGCGCGGGCCCCTCGACGAGATCGCGGAGCAGGTGAAGGCGGCGGGCGTGATCCGTACCGCCGTCATCATGGTGGGCCGCACTTTGGGCGCGGAGCAGTTCCGTGACAGCCACCTTTACTCGCCCGCCCGCGATCGCCACGCCTGCTAGCGGACCGGCCCGTCACAGGCAGCGTCAGCTTTCAGGCTGCGCCTCTGCCGGTAGGGCGGTCACGGTGAGGGCGCGCAGGTCTTCGAAAGCCTGAAGGAGATGCGCGTCCAAGCTCTGTGAGCCGTCGTCGATCCAGTCCTGGACCGCCTGGTGAAAGGTGACCCACCCGGTCTGAGCGGCAAGGCCGGCCAGCCGGTCGGCGACGCCGCGCTGCCGCAGCGCCTGAGCCATCGCGTCGATGAGCGACGCGGACTTGGCCAGTTCACGTTCACGCAGTGCCGGTGTCCGCGCGATGACCTGCAGCCGTGGCTCGACGAAGGGGCGATTGTCCTCAAGGATCCGTTCGACGGCGCGGAAGGCGCGCAGCAGTATGTCGAGCGGCTGGAGGCCGTCGGGTGCTTCGGCCACCGTCCGCGCCAGCTCGGCGCGCAGGTCGGCCTCGCCGTGGAAGAGAACCTCGCGCTTGTCCGGGAAGTGCCGGAAGAACGTGCGTTCATTGACGCCCGCCCGAGCGGCGATCTCGGCTGTGGTGGTCTGGTCGAATCCGCGTTCCCCGTACAGCTCCAGGGCTGCCTGCTGTAGGCGGCGACGCGCTTCTGCTCCGCTTCGTGGCACGCCCCGAGGGTACCGCACGTGTCAGTGACTGGCGCTTCTTGACGTCAGTGAATGGCGCTACGTAATGTCAGTGACTGGCGCTACGTAGTGCCAGTCACTGACGTTGAACGGGAGAGCCTCATGCATGTCTTCGTCACCGGCGGTTCCGGCCAGACCGGCCCCGCAGTCGTCACCGAGCTCATCGCGGCCGGCCACACCGTCACGGGTCTGGCGCGCTCGGACACCGCCGCCGCCCTGCTGCGGTCCCTGGGCGCGACACCGCACCGTGGCTCCCTGGACGACCTCACCGTCCTGCGCAGCGGCGCCGAAGCCGCCGACGGTGTCCTGCACATGGCCTACGGCGGCGACTTTTCCGACCTCGACGACATGATGCGGCGGGACACGAACGCCATCGAGGCGCTCGGCCGGACGTTGGAGAACTCGGGCAGGCCACTCGTCACGACATCCGGCACCCTGGTCATGCCCGCCGACCGGGAATCCACCGAGAAGGACGAGCCCGACACGGCAGGGATCGCCGCCTTCCGCGTCGCGGGAGAGCGGGCCTGCCTGGACTTCGCGGACCGGGGAGTGTGTGCGAGCGTGGTCCGCCTCGCCCCCACCGTTCACGGTCCGGAGGATCACGGCTTCATCCCCATGCTCATCGCCACCGCGCGCGAACGTGGCGTCTCTGCGTACGTCAAGGACGGCGCCAACCGGTGGCCCGCGGTGCACCGCCTCGACGCGGCGGTCCTCTTCCGCTTGGCAGTGGAGAAGGCGCCTGCCGGCAGCGTGCTGCACGGAGCGGCCGAGAACGTCATCTTCAAGAGCATCGCTGAGACGATCGCCCGGGGCCTCGATCTGCCCACGGTGTCACTGACCCCTGACGAGGCGGCCGAGCCCTACGCCAGCCCGTTCATGGCCACCGCCTACGGCTTCGACGGGCCTGTCTCCAGCGCTTACACCCAGAAGCTGCTTGGCTGGTCGCCCACCCGTCCGGCACTGCTCGAAGAGGTGGAGCACGGCGACTACTTGGTCACGCCAGCCTCCTGACGCGGCCTGACCTGCCAGAACAGTGAGAACGGTATCTGACAGGTATCACTCTCGGTACGCTCGGCAGGGAATAGTCATCTCACTCGGAGGCAGCGATGAGCAGCGAGCCGTGGAGTACAGAGGAGTTCGCCGACTTCGACGAGACCATCGCCACCGCGCGGGAGTCCGGCAACGAGGAACTCGCCGACTACTGGCAGGGCATCCGGGACGGCAAAACGCCGACCGTGGACTGGGAAGACCTGCGCGTCGACCTGTATGCGCAACACGGCATCGACGTGAGTGGCAACGCGGCATAACCCGGGTCATGGT
Source organism: Streptomyces sp. NPDC055239 (assembly GCF_053606205.1). Lineage (NCBI taxonomy): Bacteria > Bacillati > Actinomycetota > Actinomycetes > Kitasatosporales > Streptomycetaceae > Streptomyces > Streptomyces sp. NPDC055239. The sequence continues at coordinate 85,039 of NZ_JBSGRD010000020.1, forward strand.
GCTCAAGCGCAGAGGGCAGGGAGCCCGCATCTTCCTCGGCCCCACAGCCGTCGAACAGGCCGACCGCTTCACCCCGGCTGAAGAGATCTCCGTGGACCGTGCCCTGGCAGCCGTCGCCGCCGACCCCACGATCGGCATCCTCCGCACCCGCACCGAGCACGGCGGGATCATGTGGGAGTACCGGGCGCCCGGCACCGGTGTGCGCATCATCTACACGTTGACCATCCGGCGCACCATCGTCACCGTCGCCTACTTCGAAGCCTGAGGTCTCAACTCCGCCGCACAGCAGGGAGTTTCGCGAGCAGGGCCATCTCGGTGGGCGGGTCGATCACCGGCTGGACGAGGAGTTCGTCGACGCCGGCCTGTTCCAGGGTGGTGATGCGGGCGAGCAGGTCGTCGCGGGTGCCGACCAGAGCCAGGGTGTTCATCAGCGAGGGCAGAACCAGGTCCCGGTCCTGTGGTGCGATGCGTCCCAGGTAGTTGGGGTAGAGCTTGGTGTACCGGTCCGGCGCGGTGGCGGTGGTGCCGCGCCGGTCGAGGAGCCGCCGTACCGCCTCGCCTTCCTCGGGGCCGAGTTGCTCGGCGAAGGAGGGTGTGTCGGCGGCGAAGGCCAGCAGCGACAGGACGAGGTGGCCCGTCGCGTCCCGGGCCGCGTCGCCGTGGGGGTCCTCGTCCTCGCGGAGCAGGTGGAGCGAGGTGACCACGTAGGAGTCCGCCCGGGACCCGGGGGCGCGGGGTGTGCCCTGGGCGGCGTGGCGGCGGGTGTCGTGCAGCGCGTGCCAGGCGGTGGGGTCCAGCAGGCCGAAGGAGATGAGGCCGGTGCCGCGGCGGCCGGCGACGGCGGCGGCCTTCGGCCCGAGCAGCGCGGCCACGACGAACTCGATCGGGTCGGCGGTGTTCACGTGCGCCCCGGCGTGCAGGAACCGGATGTCGCGGACCCGGTCACCTTCGCGGTACTCGGTCGAACGTCCGGCGCACAGGTCCTGCAGCGCGACGGTGAAGTTCTCCAGACCGGCCGCCGTGGTCGGCCGCATGCCCAGGGTGCGCCGGGCGGTGTTTCCGGTGCCGACTCCGCAGATGATCCGGCCCGGTGCCAGGGCGTTGAGGCTGGCGAGCCCGCTCGCGGCGGCCGGGGCCGAGCGCAGCGCCGGTGAGGTCACGCCGATGCCGAGCCTGATGCGGCTGGTCGCCTTCGCACACAGACTCAAGGCGACGAAGGGGTCGCCGTGGACCATCGGGGTGTCGTTGACCCAGAAGCTGTGCAGGCCCAACTCCTCGGCCTGCACGGCGAGATCCTCCACACCGGGCCGCGCGGCGACAACGACGCCTGCACGCATCGAAACCTCCAAGGTGTGAGGATCGAATCGAACCCGCTCAGCATGGCAGGTCCCGGCGCGGGGCCGTTGCGGAATCGCATGATCTTGTAGCGTCGCGGGGCGGGGAGGCCGTACCTGACGCAGCGAATCCCCGTAGATGCAGATGACCTTCCCGAGCCGTCTGCCTGCAACGGAGCTTCGATGTGCCGTCGACTCCAGTTCTGAGGCACGCCGTTCACGGCGTGCCTCCGCCCGCGTACAGACATCATGCCGCCATGAGCGACGGGCCCCCACCAGCAAACGCCCCTCTGGCGGGCCTGGGCCTGGGGCTTAGCCGCAGTTGGGGGGCGACGCTCTGTCAGCGCACGCTGCTGCGCCCCACCACCGTGCCCGCCCGGTCGATGCAGATGACGTCCACCGCGACCGGCGCGCCCCGCAGGACCGCCAGTGCCTCGTCACGCGCCGCCACCGCCACCAGATCGCCGAGCGGGACGCCCCGCGCCTGGCACAACTGGAGCGCGGCGAGACCCGTGTTGGCGACTTCCACCTCTGCCGCCAGGGCCTCGTCCGCGCCGCCGCGCCGGGCGAGCGCGGCCAGGAACGGTTTGTCGACCTGGGAGCGGGCCGAGTGCAGGTCGAGGTGTCCGGCGGCGAGCTTCGACAGTTTGGCGAACCCGCCGCACACCGTGAGGCGGTCCACCGGGTGCCGCCGCACGTACTTGAGCACCGCGCCCGCGAAGTCCCCCATGTCGAGCAGGGCGATCTCCGGAAGGCCGTACTCGGCCACCACCGTCTTCTCCGAGGTCGAGCCCGTACAGCCCGCCACGTGCGTATGTCCGGCGGCGCGTGCCACGTCCACGCCCCGGCGGATCGAGTCGATCCACGCGGAGCAGGAGTACGGCACCACGATCCCGGTGGTGCCCAGGATCGACAGGCCGCCCAGGATGCCGAGGCGAGGGTTCCAGGTGGAGCGGGCGATCTCCTCGCCGTGGTCCACGGAGACGGTGATCTCGACGTCTCCCGAACCCCCGTACTCCGCGGCGACCCGTGCGATGTGGTCGCGGATCATCTGGCGCGGCACGGGATTGACCGCGGGCTCGCCGACGTCGAGCGGCAGCCCCGGCAGGGTGACCGTGCCCACGCCGGGCCCTGCCTTGAAGACCACACCCGACCCCGGAGGCAGCCGTCGCGCGGTGGCCCGCACGAGCGCGCCGTGCGTCACGTCGGGGTCGTCGCCCGCGTCCTTGACCACTCCCGCCGTCGCCCGCCCCTCGGCCAGCTCCTCCACAGCGAGGGCGAAGGCCGGTGTCTGCCCCTTGGGCAGGGTGATGGTGACCGGGTCGGGGAAGTCGCCGCTGAGCAGGGCCGTGTAGGCGGCGGTGGCCGCTGCGGTGGCGCAGGCACCGGTCGTCCAGCCGGGCCGCAGACCGGTGTGCTTGAGTTGGGCGCTGCGCCCGCCCTTCGCCTCACCCATGGATGGATCCGATGCACGTACTGGTACTCGGCGGAACGACGGAGGCCCGCCGCCTCGCCGAGAAACTGGTGGAGACGCTTCCCGCCACAGCGAGGGTGACCAGCTCACTGGCCGGACGCGTGGCGAGCCCGAAGCTGCCGCCGGGCGAGGTGCGCGTGGGCGGCTTCGGCGGAGCCGAAGGCCTGGCCGCATGGCTGCGTACGCACCAGGTGAGCGCGCTCATCGACGCCACCCATCCTTTCGCCGAGACGATCAGTTTCAACGCGGCCGCTGCCGCCGCTGCCGCCCATGTTCCCCTGCTCGCGCTGCGTCGGCCCGGCTGGGTGCCGGGCGAGGGCGACGCCTGGCACCCAGCCGACTCCCTGGCGGATGCGGCCGACGCGCTGCCCGCGCTGGGCACGCGGGTCTTCCTCACCACGGGGCGCATGGGTCTCGCCGCCTTCGCCGCTCTGGACCAGCTGTGGTTCCTGATGCGTTCGGTGGACGCCCCGGACGCACCGCACCCCGCGCGGATGGAGGTCCTGCTCGACCGCGGCCCGTTCACCTTGGAGGGGGAGCGCGAGCTGATCCGCCGCCATCGCATCGACGTGGTCGTCACGAAGGACAGCGGTGGCGCCGCCACCGCCCCCAAGCTGGCCGCGGCCCGCGAGGCGCGGATCCCCGTCGTCGTGGTGCGCCGACCGCCGGTGCCGGAGGGCGTGACGGTGGCCGACACCCCGGAGCAGGCCTTGGCCTGGCTGCGAGCAATCGTCGGCAGCCAGACCTAGCGGCACCGGACGCTCAGTCCTCCGGATAGCGGCGCGGCGTCCAGACGATCTGCTGTCCGTCGCCCCGCTGCTCCCAGCGGGTCTGCGACGACCCGACGAGCAGGATCGTGCGCATGTCGACATCGGCCGGATCGAGATCGGCGAGCCGCACGGTGCGTACGCTCTCGGCCGGTCCTCCGACATCGCGGCCAAGGACCACGGGCGTGTCCGGCGAGCGGTGTTCGAGGAGCAGGTCGCGGGCCTTGCCGACCTGCCAGGTCCGGCTGCGGGAGCCCGGGTTGTACAGCGCGAGCACCAGATCGGCCGATGCCGCTGCCCGCAGCCTCTCGGCGATCACCTCCCACGGCTTGAGCCGGTCGGAGAGCGAGATCGTGGCGTAGTCGTGGCCCAGCGGAGCGCCCGCGCGGGCGGCAGCGGCGTTGGCCGCAGTCACCCCCGGAAGCACCCGTACCGGCAGATCCGCGTACTGCTTCTGCGAGGCCACCTCAAGGACAGCCGTCGCCATGGCGAAGATGCCCGGGTCGCCGCCGGAGACCACGGCCACGCGCCGCCCGCGCCGGGCGAGATCCAGGGCGAACTCGGCGCGCTCCGACTCGACCTTGTTGTCCGAACCGTGCCGCACCTGCCCCGGGCGGACCGGCACCCGGTCCAGGTAGGTGGTGTAGCCGACCAGGTCGTCGGCGGCGGCAAGCACGCCACGGGTCTCGGGCGTGAGCCACAGCGGCCCGGCGGGACCGGTACCGACCACCGCCACCTCGCCGGAGTCCGGGGTGCGCTCGGGCCGGGGCGCGTCGATCCTGCTGGGCAGGACGGCGACCGCGAAGTACGGCACCGTGTCGGCGTCGACCGCGGCCAGCTCATCGGTGCGCTCGCCGGTCATCGTGGCGCGCTCGACGTAGTGGGCCTCGGGCAGCCGCCCGGAGTTCTCGAAGGCGCGGCGCACCGCGGGGAACGTACGGCCCAGCTTCATCACCACAGCCGCGTCGGTGGCGGCGAGACGGGCGGTCAGCTCCTCCTCCGGCAGGGTGCCGGGCAGGATGGTGAGGACCTCCTCGCCCTCGGCGAGCGGAGTGCCGAGCCGGGCGGCGGCGGCGCTGACGGAGGTGACTCCGGGGATCACCTCGGTGGGGTAGCGGTCGGCGAGCCGCTTGTGCATGTGCATGTACGAGCCGTAGAAGAGCGGGTCGCCCTCCGCGAGGACGGCGACCGTGCGTCCCGCGTCGAGGTGCACCGCGAGGCGGGCCGCCGCCTCGGTGTAGAAGTCCTCCATCGCACCCCGGTAGCCGCCGGGGTGGTCGGTGGTCTCCGTCGTGACGGGGTAGACCAGCGCTTCCTCGATGTGGTCGGCGCGCAGGTGCTCGGCCGCGATGGACCGCGCGATCGACCGTCCGTGCCGGGCGCTGTGATAGGCGACGACATCGGCTTCGGCGATGACCTCCACCGCGCGCAGGGTCATGAGGGCCGGATCGCCGGGGCCGACCCCGACGCCGTACAGGCGGCCTGTCTTGTGCTCGCTCACGCTCATTCTTCCTCGCTGGCGATCGCGTTGAGTGCGGCGGCCGCGATGGCGCTGCCGCCCCGGCGGCCCCGCACGATCATGTGTTCAAGGCCTGACGGGTGCGCGGCCAGGGCGTCCTTGGACTCCATGGCGCCGACGAAACCGACGGGCACACCGATGACGGCGGCGGGGCGCGGTGCGCCCTCCTCGATCATTTCGAGCAGCCGGAACAGCGCGGTGGGCGCGTTGCCGACGGCTATGACCGCGCCTTCCATCCGGTCGCGCCACAGTTCGAGGGCGGCGGCGCTGCGGGTGGTGCCGAGCTCGGCGGCCAGAGCGGGCACCGACGGGTCGGACAGGGTGCACACCACGTCGTTGTCCGCGGGCAGCCGCTTGCGGGTGACGCCGCTCGCGACCATGGCCACGTCGCACAGGATGGGGGCGCCCGCGCGCAGGGCCTCGCGGGCCCGGGCCACCACGTCCGGGGTGAAAGCGAGGTCGCGTACGAGGTCGACCATGCCGCAGGCGTGGATCATGCGGACCGCGACCTGGCTCACGTCGGCGGGCAGGCCCGACAGATCCGCCTCCGCGCGGATCGTGGCGAAGGACTGGCGGTAGATCGCCGGTCCGTCCTTCTCGTACTGATGCACAGTGCGTTCGCTCTCTTGATAGGGCATGGGGCAGTCAAGTGTTGCAGAGTTGTTCATGTGTTCATGTGTTGTCAGCCGCGGGTAGCGGCCACGGCGGCGGCGAGTGCTGCACCCGGGCTGCCCGTGTTGCCCGGAATGCTCGCAGGAGCGTCCCGTTTCTCGCCGTGTACGCGGGAGATCTGATGTCCGTCGGGGGTGGCGACGACGTCGACCCACTCCCCGTGGGGATGTCCGCACCGGCGCTCGCACCCGGACCAGTACACGGGCAGGGCCCCGACAGGTCCCAACGAGGCTTGCGCCGTGGCGCGTACGTCGTCCAGAGCCTTGGCGCAGCCGGGCCGGCCGATACAGGCACCCACTCCCGTCCAGGGGGAGTCGGGCGCGGTGATGAGGCCGGCGGCCCCCAGATCCGCCAGAAGTCGTGCGGCCTCTGACCGTTCGACTCCCGGCACGACGACTCCGCGCCAGGGGGTCAGCCGCAGTTCGCCGCTGCCGTGCTCGCGGGCGGTGTCCGTCAGCGTCTGCCATGAGGGCGCGCTGACGCTTCCCAGCGGCAGGCCGATGGACAGCGCGGCCTTGTCGGGGGGGCCGGGTACGACGCCGATGGCGGGCCCGACCGCGTCCTGGGGGAGCGGCCCTGTGGTGGGAGTGACGCGGAAACCGGCCTCCCGCAGGCGGTGCAGGACCGCGTCGAGGAGAGGACCGACGCCGCCGGGCAGATCCGTCACCCGCCAGGCACCCGCGTCGGGCGCCTGCTCCAGGAAGGTCTCGGCCGCGACGAGGGCGGCCCGCGGTGCCTGCGCGGCCGCGATCAGGACGGCGTCGCGCGCCGGTCCGATCCGCAGCAGAGCCTCGTCCTCGCCCCGCGCCGTCAGGGTCACATCACCGCCGAGGGCGGCCACGTCGCCGCGACCGTCGTCGAGGGCGAACAAGAACCGGCCGGACAGGGCGGTGGCCCGGTCGCTGGCGCACAGCAGCTCGTCCAGGGCAGACAGCCACGGACGGATGTCCCGCTCACCCAGACCGTCGAGCCCCGAGAGCGGGGAGGCCACCACATTGCGCACCCGCTCGTGGCGTTCGGAGGGCAAAAGCCCCGATTCGCCAAGCAGACAAGCCAGTTCGCTCCCGCGGTCCGCGCGAAGACCGCGCAGCTGCACATTGCCGCGCGATGTGAGATGCAACTCGCCATCTCCAAGGCGCTCGGCCAGATCCCGCAGCACGTCTGCCTGCCCCACGCTCAGGAGGCCGCCCGGAACGCGGACGCGGGCCAGCGCCCCGTCGTCCGCCCGGTGCAGCCGAAGCGTCCCGGGGCAGGAGTCACCGCGGTCGCGGGCAGACTCGTCTCCCGGGAGTGCTGGCGGGGGGACCGATGGGGGCATGGCGGCGAGCATACCGACCTATCGCAGCAGGTCCGCCTGCCCCCCGGTAGTTGCCCGGCCCTTAGTATTCCTAGCGACGGGCCAACCGGCCCGTCGTCGCCACAGACGGCGACAAGGGGAGGAAGCCCGGTGTGAATCCGGCGCGGTCCCGCCACTGTGAGCCCGGTCCTGGTGCCGGGTGAGTCAGGAACTCCCTTCCCCGAGCTCTCGTCCGCTCGAGCAGGGGAGACGCCATCGACACCACCCGGGGCGTGGACACCCCGAGGAAGGCCCGACGCCGCATGATCCTGCTCCTGTCGACGTCCGACACCGACCTGCTCAGCGCCCGCGCCGCAGGCGGACCGATCGCCTACCGCTACGCGAACCCCTCCCGGCTCCCGCTCGAGGACCTTCCGCAGCTCCTGGACGGCGCCGACCTGGTCGTCGTACGTCTGCTCGGCGGTGTGCGCGCCTGGCAGGACGGCCTCGACCAAGTCCTCGCCACCGGACGTCCCGTGGTCGTCCTCACCGGCGAACAGGCCCCCGACGCCCAGCTGATGGCCGCATCGACGGTCCCCATCGGCCTCGCAGCCGAGGCCCACGCCTACCTGGCGCACGGCGGCCCCGACAACCTGGAGCAGCTGGCCCGGTTCCTCTCCGACACCGTCCTGCTGACCGGGCACGGCTTCGAACCGCCCGCCCCCGCACCCTCGTGGGGCCCGCTGGAGCGCACCGCCCGTCAGGTCGAGGGACCGACCGTCGCGGTGCTCTACTACCGCGCCCACCACATGAGCGGCAACACCGCCTTCATCGAGGCCCTGTGCCGCGCCGTCGAGGACGCAGGAGCCCGCCCGCTGCCGCTGTACGTCGCCTCGCTGCGCACCCCCGAACCCGAACTCATCGCGGAACTGGGCGCCGCCGACGCGATCGTGACCACGGTCCTCGCGGCAGGCGGCACACGCCCCGCCGAAGCCTCTGCGGGCGGCGACGACGAGTCCTGGGACGCCGGAGCCCTCAGCGGCCTCGACGTACCCATCCTCCAGGCGCTCTGCCTCACCAGCTCGCGCAGCGACTGGGAGGACAACGACGAGGGCGTATCGCCGCTGGACGCGGCGAGCCAGATCGCGGTCCCCGAGTTCGACGGCCGGCTGATCACGGTGCCGTTCTCCTTCAAGGAGATCGACGAGGACGGACTTCCCGCGTACGTCGCCGACGCCGAGCGCGCGACCCGCGTGGCCGGTATCGCCGTCAGGCACGCACGGCTGCGCCACATCCCGGCCGCCGACAAGCGCATCGCGCTCGTTCTGTCCGCGTACCCGACCAAGCACTCCCGGATCGGCAACGCCGTCGGCCTCGACACCCCCGCGAGCGCCGTCTCCCTGCTGCGCCGACTCCAGGCCGAGGGATACGACTTCGGTACGGACGAGGTGCCGGGCCTTGTCTCCGGCGACGGCGACGAGCTGATCTACGCCCTGATCGAGGCAGGCGGCCACGACCAGGAGTGGCTCACCGACGAGCAGTTGGCCCGCAACCCCGTCCGCATCCCGGCGGCCGACTACCGCCGCTGGTACGCCACTCTCCCCGCCGAGCTCCGCGAGTCCGTGGAGCAGCACTGGGGCCCCGCCCCCGGCGAGATGTTCGTGGACCGGTCGAGCAATCCCGAGGGCGACATCGTCCTGGCCGCCCTGCGCCGCGGCAACCTGCTCATCCTCATCCAGCCGCCGCGCGGCTTCGGCGAGAACCCGATCGCGATCTACCACGACCCCGATCTGCCGCCCTCGCACCACTACTTGGCCGCCTACCGCTGGATCGCCGCCTCCGCCGACGACAACGGCTTCGGCGCCGACGCGATGATCCACCTCGGCAAGCACGGCAACCTCGAATGGCTGCCCGGCAAGAACGCGGGCCTGTCCGCCGCCTGCGGCCCCGACGCGGCGCTCGGCGATCTGCCCCTGATCTACCCGTTCCTGGTCAACGACCCGGGGGAGGGCACGCAGGCCAAGCGGCGCGTCCACGCCACCCTCGTGGACCACCTCGTACCGCCGATGGCCCGCGCCGACAGCTACGGCGACATCGCCCGCCTGGAACAACTCCTCGACGAGCACGCCCAGATCGCCGCGATGGACCCGGCGAAGCTGCCCGCGATCCGCGCCCAGATCTGGACCCTGATCCAGGCGGCGAAGCTCGACCACGACCTGGGGCTCAAGGACCGCCCCGAGGACGAGGGCTTCGACGAGTTCATCATGCATCTCGACGGCTGGCTCTGTGAGATCAAGGACGCCCAGATCCGCGACGGCCTCCATGTCCTTGGCGGCGCCCCGGCCGGTGCCGACCGCGTCAACCTGGTCCTGGCGATCCTGCGCGCCCGCCAGATCTGGGGCGGCACGGCGTCCTTGCCCGGCCTGCGCGAGGCGCTTGGCCTCGACGAGTCGGCGGCCACCCGCACAAGCGCCGACGAGGTCGAGGAGCAGGCACGCGCGCTTGTCCAGGCGATGGAGGACGCGGACTGGGCCCCGGAGGCCGTGGCGGGAGTGGCTGGGGGCCACCCGCAGTCCGTCGCCGACATCCTCGACTTCGCCGCGAGCGAGGTCGTGCCCCGCCTCGCCGCCACGACCGACGAACTTGACCACGCCGTCCACGCGTTGGAGGGCGGCTTCGTCCCCGCGGGGCCCTCGGGCTCCCCGCTGCGCGGCCTGGTCAACGTCCTGCCGACCGGCCGCAACTTCTACTCCGTCGACCCCAAGGCGGTGCCCTCGCGCCTCGCCTGGGAGACCGGCCAGGCCCTGGCCGACTCGCTCCTGGAGCGCTACCGCACCGACAACGGCGACTGGCCGACCTCGGTCGGCCTGTCCCTGTGGGGTACGAGTGCCATGCGCACCGCCGGTGACGACGTCGCCGAAGCCCTCGCCCTCCTCGGCATCCGCCCGGTCTGGGACGACGCGTCGCGCCGCGTCACGGGCCTTGAGGCCATCCCCGCGGACGAGCTCGGCCGCCCGCGCATCGACGTCACCCTGCGCATCAGCGGTTTCTTCCGCGACGCCTTCCCGCACACCATCGGCCTCCTGGACGACGCGGTCCGCCTCGCCGCATCCCTTGAGGAGCCCGACGAGGCGAACTTCGTCCGCGCCCACGCGCAGGCCGACCTGGCGGCCCACGGCGACGAGCGCCGCGCCACCACCCGCATCTTCGGCTCCCGCCCCGGCACCTACGGTGCGGGCCTGCTCCAGCTCATCGACTCCCGCGACTGGCGCACCGACGCCGACCTCGCCGAGGTGTACACGGTGTGGGGCGGCTACGCCTACGGCCGTGAGCTCGACGGGCGTCCGGCGCGGGAGGAGATGGAGACGGCGTACAAGCGCATCGAGGTCGCGGCGAAGAACACCGACACTCGCGAACACGACATCGCCGACTCGGACGACTACTTCCAGTACCACGGCGGCATGGTGGCCACGGTCCGCGCGCTGAAGGGCAGCGCCCCCGAGGCGTACATCGGCGACTCGACCCGCCCCGAGACGGTCCGCACCCGCACCCTGGTCGAGGAGACCTCGCGTGTCTTCCGCGCCCGCGTGGTCAACCCCAAGTGGATCGAGGCGATGCGCCGCCACGGCTACAAGGGAGCCTTCGAGCTCGCCGCCACGGTCGACTACCTCTTCGGGTACGACGCGACGACGGGCGTGGTCGCCGACTGGATGTACGACAAGCTCACCGAGACGTACGTCCTGGACCCGACCAACCGTGAATTCCTTCAGCAGGCCAACCCCTGGGCCCTGCACGGCATCGCCGAGCGCCTCCTCGAAGCGGAGTCGCGCGGCATGTGGGCCAAGCCCGATCCGGCTGTGATCGAGGCCCTGCGCCAGGCGTACCTGGAGACGGAAGGCGATCTGGAGGGCAAGGACTGAGCGTCGTCCTCCGGCCAGTGAACGAGGGGAGGGCCCCATCCCGGCACCGGGATGGGGCCCTCCCCTCGTCGTACTGCTCCGTACTGCTCCGTACTACTCCGGGAGCGTGGCCCGGATGGCGGAGATGTCGAACTGCAGCCGCACCTTCTCGCTCACCATGGCGCCGCCCTGCTCCAGGCGCTGGTTGTAGACCAGGCCCCAGTCGGTGCGGTCGATGGTGGTGGTGCCGTCGAAACCGGCCCTCTCGAAGCCGAAGGGGTCCACGACCGAGCCGAGGTAGTCGAGTTGCAGCTCGACGGGCCTGGTGACGCCCCGGATGGTCAGGTCCCCGGACATGCGGAACGTCTCGCCGCCCTCGTGGACCGTGGAGGTGCTGCGGAACGTCATCTCCGGGTGGCGGCGCGCGTCGAAGAAGTCGGTGCCTATGAGGTGCGTGTCCCGCTGTTCCACACCGCTGTCGACGCTGGCGACCTTGATGACGATCTCGGCCCGCGATTCGGAGGGCCTGGCACCGTCGAAGTACAACGTGCTGTCGTAGTCGGCGAAGGCACCTCGCACCGTCGTGACCATCGCGTGCCGCACCGAGAACCCGATGCGACTGTGCGGACGGTCGATGGTCCACTGCCCGGTCAGCGCACGAAGCGCCGGGTCGAGCGCGGCATCGGATACCGCGGGGAAAGACGAACCGGGGCCCACTGACTGCGTCGGTTCGAGGGTCGCGGTCTGGCGACGGCTGAAGATACCCATGATGCGTCGTCTCCTTGGATTTGATCACTCCGTGTTATCACGCTGTCGGCAGGTGCCGCTCAGCAAGATGTGAGGTCTCGTCCGGGTTCCATGGCACTGACTGCAAAGATGCACAAGATCGGCACGGATGTGGAGGCACGGGTGGATCGCCTGAGATCACTCAGGGTCACAGCGGTGCCGGTCCGCATGCGGGCGGATCTGCCGGGTACCAGGCTGGGCTCGATGACCAGCTGATCGGAATGGAGTCGGTGCATGGCCGGCGAGGGCGGAGGGCAGGGGCTTGAAGCCGCGGCCCAGGGGCGGTTCGAGCGCGCGCGGCGATGGTGGCAGCGGGCGCGGGGGATCCCGGGCTACGAGCGCCACACGCTGCTCCTGGTCCTCAAGAGCACGTTGGCCGCGACCCTGGCCTGGGTCGTCTCCTCCTACGTGCTCGACGCGCCGTCCCCGGCGTTCGCCCCGTTCTCCGCCGTGCTGATCATGCAGGTGACGGTGTACCAGTCCCTGCTGCAGTCCCTGCGCTACCTGGCGGCGGTGACGGCCGGCGTGGCCATGGTCGCGGTCCTGGGGTTCCTGGGCGGTCCCGACCTGCTGACGTTCGTCCTCGTCGCGCTGGTGGGCCTGTCCATCGGGCGCTGGCCGGCGCTCGGCGCGCAGGGGGCGCAGGTCGCCACCGCGGCGTTCTTCGCCTTCTCCACCTACGCCTCCGCCACGTCCGCGACCCAGAAGGCCACCCAGCTCGGGGAGATCGTCCTGCTGGTCCTCATCGGCTGCGCCATCGGGGTCGTCGTCAACGTCACGGTGGCCCCGCCGATGCGCTACCGCAGCGCCGAATACGGGATCCGCTCGCTGTCCACCGCTCTGGGCGAGCTGGTGAGCGACATGTATCCGGTGCTGCGCGAGGGGGAGTTGGACGAGGAGAACTGCCGGCAGTGGCGCTGGAGGGCCGAGCAGACCGGAGGCCTCATCACGCAGGCACGGGACGGCTTCCGTACCGCGGAGGAGAGTCTCTACTTCAACCCGCGCCGACTGCTGCGCCGGTATCGGGGCCGGACCTCCGTCGAGGGGTACGGCGCGGTCCTCGGCGCCCTCGAACGTTCGCTTTACCAAGTGGCGTCGCTGACACGCAGCCTGCACCAGTGGCACGAGGAGGAGGGCGGCCGGCACGACGACCGGGCCTTCCTCCGGGGCTACGCCGACTTCCTGGAGACCCTCGCGAAGATCGCCCAGGTCCTCGGCGAGCTGGACGAGGACTCGCTCACCGAGCAGGCCCGACAGATGTGCGGCCTGGCCGACGAGGCGCAGGGACGCTGTCGTAACGTGGCCGACGGGGCGAGCCGGGCAGGCTTGCCGCTGACCGACCCGGCTCGCCCGTACGGAGTTCTCGTCGTCGAGTCCAGCCGCCTCATGGAGGAGTTCCAGCACGTCTGCGACGTGCTCCAGCGGCACGTCGACCAGAACGCGTGACTCGGTTAGGGCTGATCCAAGCGGGAACCCCTCAGCAAGTGCTCCGCCCCGGTCAGGCAGCGGCGCCCGCCTCCTCCCAGGGGCTTGGACCGGTGCCGTCGAGCCAGGCGTCCAGGTCCTCGCCGTTCACGCACACGATGCCGCTCTGCTGTGCGTACTCGAGGGCGGGAGCGGTGAAGTCACTCGTCGTGACGAGCGCCGCGATGTCGGCCTCGTGGACGGTGAAACAGGTCCCCCCGAAGCGCTGCAGATCCTGAGATCCGACCTTGTTGGCGTCGCCGTAGCGCTTGCACTGGATGACGACGCGGAGCCCGTCGGACGTGATCGCCGTGACGTCCGCGCCCAAGTCGTTTGCTCCTCCCACCACTTCGACCTCCTGGCAGTCGTCACGAACGCACAGGTCGGCTATGGCGCGCTCGAAGCCGTCGGGATCGAGTGCGGCGTACTCGGCCCGCTCGACGGGAGGGGCGAGGGCGACGGTCGCTTCCTCCAGCGCTTCGGCGGCACGGCGCGCGTATCTCGCGGCGGAGACGCGGCGCCACTTGGACCGGCACAGATACGCGCCAGCGATGCCCACCACGACGAGAGAGCCGACCCACAGCGGGCGGCTCTCGACGATGTTCGCCGCGGTGCGGACCAGGAACACCAGAACGCACAGGATGATCGCGAGCAGAGCGAAGAACAGCGAAGTCCCGCGCAGATCGAAGCGCCGTTCACGGTCCATACGCCGAACCGGGCGCGAGGTTACGGTCATTGCACTCCCTACGGAGGTCGAAAGCGAAGATCACTTGCCTCCGTGTGCCCAAGATCAACGCGCTGAAGAGCGGAGTACGTCAGCGCAGCAGACGCAGGAAGACATCGGCCGCGCCATTGGTGTCGCCGGGCACGAGGTTTCCGGCGGGGGAGTCGAACACCACCGCGCCGCCGTCTTCGCTGACGCCGGTCCGCGGCCCTGGTGCGGTGTCCTCGGACGCCGACTCGTTCTCCTCGCTGACGAGGCGCACATCGCCGGTCACCATGTCCCGCAGGAAGACGTCCGTGCTGCTGTCGCCGTCCTCCTCGGGGGCGAGGTTGGAGGCGGCGGAGGTGAAGGCCGCGTAGCGCCCGTCCCGGCTCAGCGAGACGTCGTCGCTCTCCCCGTTGGCCGGAGTGCCGTCCGCGGCGGCGCTGACCAGCCGCATACGCTTCGACTCGCGGTCGTAGAGGAAGACGTTGTGCGAGGCGGTCGGTGCCGGTCCCTCCGGGCTGAGTGCCCTGGAGGTCGAGGTGAACGCCACATAGCGGGCGTCACCGCTGAGGGCGGGGTCCCAGGACGGGGTCTTGCGGTTGTAGCTGTGCGGAATGCTGACGAGTTCCGTGGTGCCCTTCTCCCGGTCGCGCAGGAAGATGTCCGTCGCGAGGGAGTGGTCCTCCACCCCGGCCAGGCCGGAGGTGTTGGAGGTGAAGGCGAGATACCGGCCGCCGGAGTCGCCCGCGAACGCCGGGGCGAACGCGTCGCCTTCGCCCTGCTTGCCCTCGTTGGTGAGCTGAGCGAGCTCCGTGGTCTTCTTCTTGCGGTCGTAGAGGAAGACGTCGTCCCGCTTGTTGGCGTCCCCCGCGACGAGATCCTCGGCGCCCGACGCGTAGGCCACGTAGCGACCGTCGCCGCTGACCACGGGGTCGTACGTCAGGTTGCTGCGCAGCCCGTCGTAGGACGCGCCCGTGGGGCTGATCCGTGTGGTCCTACCGGTGTTCCGATCGTGCAGGAAGACGTCGTCGAGGTCGTTCGGGTCGCCGCTCACGAGATCGTCGGCGGTGGAGGTGAAGACCACATACCGCCCGTCGGGGCTGAGTGAGACCTCCCGTACGACACCGTGGCTCGCTTTTCCGTTGCTCTTGACGCTGACGCGCTCCGTCTTCCCGGTGCGCAGATCGCGTACGAAGGCGTCAGGAGTGCCGTTGGTGTCGTTCTCGACCAGGTTTCTGGACGCCGACACGAACGCGACGTAATGTCCGTCGGTGCTGATGGAGGGGTTCGTGGAAGCGGCGTTGCCCTGAACGCCTCCCGGGCCGACGCTCAGCCGCTCGGTGCTCGGCGCGGCGGTGTCGGCGGACGCGCCCGCGGGTGCCAGGACGGTCACGGCGCAGAGGGCGGCGAGCGCGGCGCTCGCGGCCGTCACGCGCTGATGAACGGTCATCGGTTCCTCCTGTGTCGACTGCGGTCTGCGTGTGCCTTCCGGGCCCGCTCGTGAAGGGGAGGGGAGGGCGTGGCAGAGCGTGTCGATCCCCGTGCGCAGTTCCCGCCGTGCGCAGTCCCCCGTGCGGCCCCCGGGTCATCGGTCTCTGCGGCGATCGGTCGTGACCAGGTGCACCGTAGGCGAGCGAACACCGGGAGACCCCGGGGGTCAATGTGTCGCGTGCCCTGCGCGGTGCGGATGCGTCGGTTGCATCAGTGGGGCAGGTCGCTGCGGCGGACTTTTGTGCCGTACTCGCGCGCGACGGGCAACCATCGGCGCGGGTGCGACATGCCTCAGACCAGCTCGGGCTGGGGTTCCGGCTTCGGCGCCGGTGCGACTTCCGGCTCCCACAGTTTGGTGGTCCGCACATATCCGTGGATCACCGAAATCATCGCCAGGATGAGAAGTGGTCCGAAGATCCACGGGTGTTCGGCCATCTGCAACGGCAGATAGCGATACGACACCAGGAGCAGAGCGAAGACCGTCGTGCCATAGGCGACCAGCTGGATTCCTGCCCGGTCCCAGCCACGGGCCATCGCGCGCAGCGCCGCGTCGATCGTGAACGCGAACACCACGCCGGCGATGAGGTCCACGCCGTAGTGGTAGCCGAATCCCAGCGTCGCGGAGAGCGTGGCGATCAGCCAGAACACGCCCGCGTAGCGCAGAAGTCGTGGGCCCTTGCGGGAGTGGATGAAGATCGTGGTGGCCCACGCCGTATGCAGACTGGGCATGCAGTTGCGCGGGGTGATCTCGTCGAAGGGTATGGCGTGCGGATTCGCGATCGGCGGTGGCGTGTGCGGCCACAGGTTGGCGAGGGCCCACTGCTCGCCACCGGTTCCGAAGGCGCCGGTGCCGTAGGTGAAGATCGGCCCGACCACCGGGAAGATCATGTAGATGGCAGGCCCGAGCAGGCCGATGACCAGAAAGGTGCGCACCAGATGATGGCCCGGGAAGCGGCGCTCGACCGACACGTTGCGCAGTTGGTAGAGCGCGACGATGACCGCGGCCACCGCGAGCTGGATGTAGACGTAGTCCAGGACGTGGGCGCCGATCGAGCCGGTGGACGCGACCACCCGGCCCGCCAGCCATGACGGGTTGCCCAGCGCGTGGTCGGCGGTCGCCACGTACTGGTCGAGCACGGTCGGGCGGGTCTTCGACGTGATGAGCAGCCAGGTGTCACCTGTCTTGCGGCCGGCCACGAGCAGCAGGCTCAGTCCGACGCCCTTCAGGAGCAGGACGCGTTCCTGGCCGGTGCGGCGCGTGAGCGCGATGACCGCACAGCCCAGGATCACCCACAACGCGCCGTTGCCGAACATCATTTTGGCGTCGACAGCCCACCGCACCAGGAAGAAGACGATGTCGATCCCGGCCGCGACACCGAGCGCGATGAATCGCTGTCGCCAGGTGAGCGCCACCATCATCAACGCCATACCGGCGTACAGCAGCGGACCGGATTTGGGCGCGAAGATCACCTCTTGCGCCTGATTGGTGATCGGCCCCGCCACGCCGTAGTGGCGCGCCGCGATCTCCAGAGCGATGAGGAACCCGAAGGCCACCACGCTCACCGCGGTCCACAGCATCGCCCGTGGCTGACGCCACGCGACGAACATTGTTCTGAAGTTTTCCCGCGAAAACATTCGAGATGCTATAGATATCAATGCTTCAGCCGATTTGTTAGATGTCAGTTAAATAGCTCACTTTTCGTGCTAGATAGCATGGTTTCCTGGTGAAAGGCGGCGATCACGGCACTCGTTGTGAGTTCGATCATGTTAGCGGAGTGATGCGGGTGGGTATCGCGGGTTACGTGTAAGTGACACTGCCCCTTACCGGTCGCACTGCCCCTGATGGGTCGGCTCTGCGATGGTGAAGTGATCGCAGAGACCCCACACTGGTCTTCTCGGGGCTGTCACGGAGGTATCGCATGCCCCGCCCCGTCTGGTCCGGTGCGATCTCGTTCGGCCTGGTCACGATCCCGATCAAGGTTCTGCCCGCCACCGAGAACCACTCGATCTCGTTTCACCAGTTCCATCTCGAGGACATGAGCCGGGTCCGCACGCGGAAGATCTGCGAGATCGACGGCAAGCAGCTGACGAGCGCCGAGATCGGCAAGGGCTACGAGGTCAGCAAGGACACGATCGTCGCGGTCACCGACGCCGAGCTCGACGAGCTGCCGCTCCCGACCGCGAAGGCCATCGAGATCGCCGCGTTCGTGCCTTACGAGAGCGTGGACCCGATCCGCATCGGGGAGGGGTACTACCTCCAGGCCGACGGACAGGTCGCCGCCAAGCCGTACACGCTCCTGCGCAAAGCCCTCGAACGGAACAGCAAGGCCGCCGTTGCCAAGTTCGCGTGGCACGGCAGAGAGCGCCTGGGCCTGCTCCGGGTGCAGAGCGGTGTGATCCTGCTGCACGCCATGAAATGGGACGACGAGGTCAGGGATCCGCAGCAGCTGGCGCCCAAGGCGGTCGACGTGAGCGACGAGGAGATCGACAGGGCCGTGCTCCTCATCGACTCCATGACCGCCGACGGCATCGCCGGTCAGGACTGGGCCACCGACCGCTACACCGAAGCCCTCGAGCAGCTCATCAGCACAAAGGCCGGAGGAGAGAAGCCGCCCAAGCCCGACGAGGAGGAAGCACCGGCCGGTGGGCAGGTCCTGGACCTGATGGCGGCGCTCCAGGAGTCCGTGTCCAAGGCGCAGGCCGCCCGCGGAGAGAGCGGGGACAGCGGCGAGAGCGGCGACAGCGGAAAGAACGCGACCGTCCACGAGATGCCGAAGAAGAGGGCCGCCAAGAAGACGACCGCGAAGAAGACCGCCGCCAAGAAGTCCACGGCCAAGAAGACGGCAGCCGGGAGAAAGACGACACCGAAGAAGCGCGGGGCCTAGTCAGTTCTCGGGCCCTCGGTGCAGATGCTGTGAAACTCGTGGACCCCAAGGGGCTGAGGCGCAGCGGCCCGATGGCCTGGGATAACGTCCCTCTGACTTTGGGCAAGTGAGAGGGATGTAGTGCGGGTTCGGGTGCGTGGGTGGGGTGCCGGTCGGTGGGTCACGTTCGGGGCGATCACGGTCGGTACGTTGTTGATGCTGGGCGGGTTGATCGCGGTGGGGGTATCGGTCTCGTTCCTGGCGGATGCCGAGCGGGCCCCGGGGACGGTGGTGTCGCTGGAGTGGCGCAACGACATCCACGGCACATCCCGTAAGCAGCGGGCGAACGACGGGCCCACGGCGTACCCGGTCGTCGAGTTCACCCCGGCGGACGGCACGCCGAGGACGTTCCGGGGCTCGGCGGGCTCCAATCCGCCGTCGTACGACAGGGGGGAGCAGGTCGAGGTGCTGTATCTCGCCGATTCGCCCGAGGACGCGCGTATCAACGGGTTCGCCTCGCTGTGGCTGCTGCCGGTCGTCCTGGGTGGGATCGGCTTCGTGATGGCGGGAATCGGGACGACAGTCGCGGTGGTCAGCCGCAGGCGTTCTTAGGCGTCCCGCCCCCACGGCCGCAGCTTCTCCGGATTGCGAACCGCCCAGATCCGGGTGACGCGGCCGTCGGTGACATCGAACGAGGCCACGGTCATGACGGTCCCGGCGCGCTGGGCCACCAGGCCCGGCATGCCGTTGACCGACCGCTCCAGGAGTTCGAGCCCCGGAGCCCTGTCGGCGATGGCGACCATGTACTGGGCGATGCGTGCGCCGCCCTCGATCGGGCGCAGGGCGCTGCCGGCCATGCCGCCGCCGTCGGCGGTCATGACGGCGTCCGGGTCGAGGAGGTCGACGAGGGCCGCGATGTCCTTGGACTCCCAGGCCTCTTTGACATGCCGCACGGCGTCGGCCTGCCCGGCAGCCGCCACTGCCACCGTCACCGGAGCCCGCGCGACGCGCACCCGACGCCGTGCGGAGGCCGCGAGCTGCTTGCAGGCCGCGGGGGTCCGGCTGAGGACGCCGGCGATCTCGGCGAAGGGGTACCGGAAGACGTCGTGCAGGACGAACGCCACCCGCTCGGCGGGTGTCATCGACTCCAGGACGACGAGGAAGGCCATGGTCACCGATTCGTCCAGGACCATCTGGTCGGCCAGATCGGTGCCATGGCCGTGGTCCCGCTCGGCATGGTCGGGCAGCGGATCGGGCAACCACGCGCCGACATAACGTTCACGCCGGGCCCGCGCCGAGCCGAGCACGTCCAGGCAGATGCGGCCGGTCACCGTCGTGAGCCAGGCGCCGGGGGACAGGATCTCCTCCTGCCGGTTTCGTGGCAGCGCGTACCAGCGCGCGTAGGCCTCCTGTACGGCGTCCTCCGACTCGGCCAGCGAACCGAGCAACCGGTAGGCGACATTGATCAGTTGGCGCCGCTCACCGGCTATCTCATCGATGCGCGTTCCAGCCGTCCCCATGCTCCCGACCGCCCCCTCGCCTTGCCTTGCGGCCTTACCTTTCGCAGGCCTGCCTCGTCGGCGCAGTGAGACCTTATCGATCTACTGCCCGCGGGCGGGAGAACTGCCCCGGGCGGAACTGGAGACCGTGACATGGCGACCCAAGTGGCGACGGCACAGCGACACTTCCCGTTTCTGCAGATCGCGATCACTCTGCAGACCCTGACCATCTTCCTTCAAGCGGTCTCCGCCGGACTGCTGTTGACCGCGTCCTACGGAGAGACGCTGCACAGTGTCGGAGCCCGCGTGATGTACGGGGCGTCGATGCTGTACGTGCTCGTGGCGGTCCTGGCGTGGAAGCCGGGCGGCGGCTCGCCCCGGCCCGTCTGGCACGCGTCCGGCTTCCTCGTCCTCGCCTCGGCCCAGGTCGCGCTCGGTATCGCGCACGTACCGTCGGTCCATCTTCCCCTGGGTGTCCTGATGTTCGGGCTGAGCGTGCTTGCGCTGGCACGACGCTGAGGTCCGGTGCGGCCGAGGTCCGATACAGGGGCGGCCACCACGCGCGCCGCCTCCCATCTCCTGGCCGGATACAGCTACAGTTCCTTGCCCCCACGGCGCCATCAACTCCCCCCACGACTGCATCCCGAACTCCCGTACGCTCGTACGTGGTTCCACCGGAAAGGGAACGCCAGCCGTGTCTCAACACCACCGTCTCAGACCGGCAGCTGTCGCCTCCGCGGCCGCTGTCGTCCTCCTCGCCCTCGGGTCCACCGGCACCGCCCACGCCGCCCCGCCCGCCACGGCTGCCACCAGCTGGGCAGGCAGCGTCAGCGACGACCCGGATCAGCCGGACGATCCCCTGTACCACGCCCCCGAGATGTTCAACGTCGCCTCCGGGCGCGAGACCGTCTCGCTCTCCTGGGGTTCGCTCTCCGCGGCCACCGCCTACGAGGTGTACCGCGCCGAGGCCGAGGGAACCGAGCCGGACGAGGTCGGCCCGTACACGCTGCTCGACACCGTGTCCACGAGTACGTACGTCGACAGCGAGGCCGACCCCGACGTCGAGTACGCCTACAAGGTCCGCGCCCTGGACGGCGCCGGACACGTCTCGCCCTACACCGAGCCCCTCCGCGGCACCCGGGACACCGTCGCGCCCTTCGCGCCGCGGGACCTCACCCGCACCGCCGAGGACGAGCGGGGTGTGACACTGACGTGGCGCACCGGCGACTCGGACGCGGTGAAGTACGTGGTGTACCGCGCCGAGTCTCCCAACGCCCGTCGCGTCAAGGTCGGTTCGACGACGTCGCTGACCCTCCGTGACACGAAGGGTGACCCCGGCCTCATGTACTTCTATGAGGTGCGGGGTGTCGACGCCGTCGGGAACGAGTCCGTGGCGTCGAACTCCGTGAGCGGCACCAGGACCGTCACCTCGAGCACCGCGCCCAAGGCTCCGACCCTCGGCAACGCCCAACTCGTGGGCAACCGGCTCAGCCTGTCGTGGTCGCAGAGCCCGTACGTACCGATCTCCTCCTACACCGTCTACCGCTCCAAGACCTCCCCGGTCGACATAACCGACCCGGCCAACAGCGTGGCCACCACGACACGTACCGAGTACACCGGCACGGTGGGAGAGAGCGAGGGCGAGCGGGACTACTACTACGCCGTCGTCGCCACGTCCCAGCACTCCGTCGCCTCGCCCGCCTCCGCGTCGGTCAAGCCGACGTACTCGGAGCCGCGTCCGCCGAGCGCCACGCAGATCTACCAGGTCACACCGGGCGCGGGCAGCGTGCGGCTCAGCTGGTTCGGTGTCCCGAACGGCAGCAACGAGTCACCCGTGACCGGCTACCGCGTCTACCGCTCGACGAGTCCCCAAGTCACCAAAGAGAACGCCGAGGTGAGCTACGCCACGAGCAGCACGGAGTACGTGGATCGTGGTCTGACGAGTGGAACGAAGTACTACTACGCCGTCGCCGCCTACAACGAGGACGGCCTCGAGGCTGCCCTGTCGCCCGAGGTGTCGGCCACGCCGACTTCCTGACGGACGAGGGGTCGGGAGGCAGACCGCCTCCCGGCCCCGGTCCACCGCAGTGGGGGGAGAGGCCACGGTCGTGGCCGAGCGCGGGGCCGGGGGCTGGTGGTGGCAGAGTGGAGGGGTCTGTTTCATCCCATGGAGGTAGTCCCCGCATGCGCCTGCTGCTCATACGTCACGGCCAGACCCCGTCCAACCTGAAGCACCTCCTGGACACCGGGGCGCCGGGACCGGGTCTGACGCCGCTGGGGCAGGAGCAGGCTGCCGCGCTGCCGGAGGCCCTGGCGGGGGAGAAGATCGACGCCCTGTACGTTTCCACGCTGCAGCGCACTCAGCTGACCGCCGCGCCTCTGGCCGCCGCGGCAGGGCTTGAGGTGCAGATCCGGGACGGGATCCGGGAGCTGATCGCCGGAGACCTGGAGATGCGCGGCGACGACGAGGCCGCCGCCCTCTACCTCGACACCGCCTTCGCCTGGTCCGGAGGCGACATCGAGCGCCGGATGCCCGGTGGCGAGACCGGCGTGGAGGCGCTGGGGCGCTTCGATGCCGTCGTCGCCGATGCGGCCGCGACGGGTGTGGAGACGGTGGCCATGGTCAGCCACGGTGCCGCGATCCGGATGTGGGTGGCCGCCCGGGCTGCCAACGTCGACGTGGCGTACTCGGCCTGCCACCCGCTGGCCAACACGGGCGTGGTCATCCTCGAGGGCTCGCCCGACGAGGGCTGGCGCGCCCTGGTGTGGGAGGGCCGCCCGCTGGGCCCGGAAGGAGACTCGCCCGAGGACAGCGGCCCGGCAGGGGAGGCAACGGTTCCGGCCGCCTGAAACAACCCCTTGGCGTTCAGGTAAGGGCGCGCCAGCCGTTCTCCAGGAGCTCGAAGGCGCGCGTGATGGCCCCGCGGGGGTCGTCGTGGCCGCGAGCGGCGCGGGGGGCTTCGAGGGCGAAGTGAGCCAGAGCGGTGCAGGCGGGATCGTCCGCGGGCAGACCGCTCTCCTCGGCGATGACCCCGGCCAGGGCCGCGGTGTGGCGCAGCCACATGTTCTGGACGTAGTCACGCAGGGCCGGTGTGCCGTTGACCAGGTCGAAGAAGGCCGTAAAGCGGGCGTCGGCATCCGCGGCCGCCATGCGATGGAGCAGGGCGTGCCCGCACAGTGCCGCCGGGATGGACCGGCCTCGGGGCCGCTCGCGTACGGCGGCGAGCAGGCGGGCTTCCTGGGCGGCGTCCTCGTCGAGGACGAGGGCCTCCTTGACCGGGAAGTGCTTGAACAACGTCGTGGTGGACACGTCCGCGGCGTCCGCGATCTCCCGGATACCGACGTCGTCGTATCCACGCTCCAGGAACAGGCGTAGTGCCGCATCCGCGATGGCTTGGCGGGTTGCGGCTTTTTTGCGTTCGCGGCGCCCCATCGGGGCCGGTGGGGCGCCGGTCTCGGTGTCGGTCATACCAGCACTCTACTCCTAGGTTGTTCAGCTTCAAAAGTTGAGTCGTTGCACTTATTGGGTTGGTGTGCTCTTCTGGAGCAGCGGCCGGCCGTGAGGCACCGCTCGGCCCCGCTCTCTTCCTGTTCCTTTCCTCTTCCTCATCTCCGAAAGGGGTGATCAGCCATGTCCACGTCTGCATCCCTCCCCGCCACAGGACCCGCCACCGGCCCCGCGGCCGTGCCGAAGAACGTGCGCTGGGTACTGCTCGGCGTCATGCTCGCGATGCTCCTGGCGATGCTCGACAACATGGTCGTGGGCACCGCGATGCCCACGATCGTCGGAGATCTGGGCGGGCTCGAGCACATGTCCTGGGTCGTGACCGCGTACACGCTCGTCACCGCCGTGACCACCCCGATCTGGGGCAAGTTCGGCGACCTCTACGGCCGTAAGCCCCTGTACCTGGCCTCGATCGCCGTGTTCATCGTCGGCTCCGCGCTGTGCGGCGCCGCACAGTCCATGACCGGTCTCATCGCCTTCCGCGCCTTGCAGGGCATCGGTGCCGGTGGCATCGGCGCGGGCGCCTTCACTCTGATCGCCGCCCTCGTGCCGCCCCGGGAGCGGGGCAAGTATCAGGGCATGACCGCCTCGGTCATGGCCATCGGCACCATCGGCGGCCCGCTCCTCGGCGGGTTCATCACCGGGCACTGGGACTGGCGTTGGGCCTTCTACATCAACTTGCCGCTCGGCCTGCTCGCCCTGGTGTGGCTGTGGCTGATGCTGGACGTGCCCGCCCGGCGTATCAAGGCAAAGATCGACTGGGCCGGGATCGCCCTGCTGACGATCTCCATTGGCGCCGTCGTCCTTGCCGCCACCTGGGCGGGCACCACCTACACGTGGGGCTCCTGGCAGATAGTCGCCCTGGGAGCCGTCGCCGTGATCGGGCTTGCCCTGTTCGTCCGGACGGAGAAGCGGGCCGACGAGCCGCTGTTGCCCCCGTCGGTGTTCACCAACCACCGCAACTATCCGCTCGCGGTGGCCATGATCCTGGCCGCAGGCGTGGTCATGTTCGGTACGGGGCTCTACCTTCCCCTGTTCCAGCAGACCGTCCAGGGCGCTTCGGCAACCAACTCCGGGCTGCTGATGCTGCCCATGATGATCCCGGTGGTGATCGTGTCCACCTTCGCCGGGAAGGTCATGTCCGCCACAGGAAAGTACAAGATCTTCCCCATCCTCGGTACTGCGTTCCTGACCGTGGGCCTGGCACTCCTTGCCACCATGGACACCGGCACCTCACGACTGCTGACCGCGCTCTACATGGTCGTGGTCGGCGTCGGTCTTGGCTTCACCCTGCAGATGGCGAGCACTGTCGCGCAGAACAGCGTCGCCATGCGGGACATGGGCGCCGCGATGAGCTCGGTGAACCTCTTCCGCACCCTGGGCGGCTCGCTCGGCATCGCGGTCTTCGGCTCGCTGTTCACCCGCGCCGTCCAGTCCCACCTGCCGGGCGTCGGCGCCGCGACGGACTCGACCGCCGTGTCGAAGCTGCCCGCCGGTGCCAAGGACGCCTACCTCACCGCTGTCACCGACGGCACCCACCAGCTCTTCCTCATCGGGGCGGTCCTGTGTGCTCTCGCCTTCGTCGCCGCGCTCCGCGTCATCGAAGTCCCGTTGAAGAAGGCCGGGCCGCCGCCCACCACCGATCGGCCCCGGAACGCCCCGGCCACGACGACCGGCTGACCCCACCACTCCGCGCATCTCACCGAGCAACACCGCACCGCACCACGGCGCAGCACTGCTGTGCCGCACGAACGGAGGACCATCACCATGAACACCACCCAGACACCCCGCATCGCGATCATCGGGGCCGGTCCCGGCGGCCTGACCTGCGCCCGCGTCCTGCAGGAGCACGGCGTCACGGCCACCGTCCACGACGTCGACGCTTCCCGCACCGCTCGCGCACAGGGCGGCAGCCTCGACATGCATCCGGACTCCGGTCAGCACGCCCTGCGCGCAGCCGGACTGCTGGACGAATTCCTGGCCGCGGCCCGCCCCGAGGGCCAGCAGATGCGACTGGTCGGCCGGGACGGCCGGACACTGTTCGACGCGGTCCCGCCCGAGGCCGACACCACCGAGGGCAACCCCGAGATCGACCGCGGCCAACTGCGCGACCTCCTCCTCGATTCCCTCAAGCCGGACACCGTGCGCTGGGGCCACAAGCTGACCCGCGTCGAGCCCCTTGGCGACGGCACGCACCGCCTCCATTTCGCCGACGACGACTTCGCCGACGACGACACGTTCGCCGATGCCGACCTCGTCATCGGGGCCGACGGAGCCTGGTCGCAGGTCCGCCGCCTGCTGTCCGACGCGAAGCCGCTCTACACCGGCGTCACCTTCGTGGAAACCGGCCTCGGCGACGCCGACCGCCGCCACCCCCGCCTCGCTGAACTCACCGGTGCGGGCACGATGATGGCTCTCGACAACAACCAGGGCTTCGTCGCCCAGCGCAACAGCGGTGGACACATCCGCATCTACGTCGGCATGCGCACCGACGAGAACTGGCACCGGCAGGCGGGCCTCGACTTCTCCGGCACGGGCACAGACACCGCCGCCGTACGCGAAGCCCTCCTCGGAGAGTTCACCGGCTGGAGCCCCGCCCTGCTCGGCTTCATCACCGACACGGACACCGGCTTCACCAACCGCCCCCTGTACGCCCTTCCGGTCCCGCACGCCTGGCCCCACACACCCGGCGTCACCCTCCTCGGAGACGCCGCCCACCTCATGTCCCCCTTCTCAGGAATGGGCGCCAACCTCGCCATGCTCGACGGCGCGGACCTCGCCCGGGCGCTCATCGACCACCCCACCATCGACGAGGCCATCACCGCGTACGAGAAGACCCTCATGCCGCGCTCCGTCGAAGCCGCCGAAGGAGCAGCGGAGGGCATCGACAGCGCCTTCGCCCCCGACAGCGCCGAGCAGACCCTCGCCCACATGACGCAGCATCACTGAAGCTCACGATCGGCGGAGGTGGGGGCGTCCGGGCTGCTGGACGGCGTGCCCTGGGGGGAACCGCCGTGCGCCACGGCCGGGGTGCGGGCGCCGGCGGCAGGGGCGAGGCCGATGGCCGCGGCGACGAACACCAGGACCACCACCATGGCGGACCGCAGCCCGTAGTGGTCGCCAAGGAATCCGAGGGCCGGTGGGCCTACCAGGAAGGCTACGTAGCCGATCGTGGCCACCAGGCTCACGCGCGCGGTCTGGTCCGGACCCGAGTCGCCTGCCGCGGACAGAGCGACGGGGAATCCCAGCGACGCCCCAAGTCCCCAGAACAGTACGGCTGCCGCTGCCACGACGGCGCTGTCGGAGAAGATGACAAGCACGAGCCCGATGGCACCGGAAATGGCACTGGCACGTACGACGGTCGCCCTTCCGAAGCGGTTGAGGAAGAACGTGCCGCTGAAACGCCCCACGGTCATCGCGGCGGCGAAACCCACGAAGACGAGCGAACCCAGTGCGGCGTCCAGGCCGTGGCCGTCGACCATGAGGAGGGGGAGCCAGTCGTTGGCGGCGCCCTCGGCCAGGGCCATGGCCAGGACGATGCCGCCGATCAGCAGAAGCTTGCGGTCCCTCCACACCGAGGGTCCGGCGTGCTGGGCCGTGCCCGTGGCGCGGGGTGTGTCACTGGTCCCGATACCGGCAGGGACGGCGCGCAGGGCGTAGACCAAGATCCCTACGGAGACCGCGGCGACGGCGATCAGGTGCCAGACGACGGGGAAGTCGGCGGCGGTGGCCACCATGCCGGCAAGGCCGCCGATGACGGTGCCCAGGCTGAAGCAGCCGTGCAGAGTGGTCAGGACGGTCGTGCCGGTGAGGCGTTCCACGTCGGCGCCGTCTACGTTGACGGCCACCTCGCCCGCCCCCATTCCCGCCCCGAACAGGCACAGACCGGCGGCGACCATCGGCGCGGACGGTACGGAACTGCCGCCTCCGATCACGGCCATGCTCGCGATGATCAGGACGGTGCCGAGCGCGATCACGGGCCGGGTCCCGAACCTCGAGACGAGGCGGCCCGAACACAGGATGCCCCCCATGGAACCGACGGACAGGCCGAACAGGACGAGCCCCATCTGTCCGGTGGAAACGCTCAGTTGATCGCGGACGTCAGGCGTGCGCGTGACCCAGGAGGACATGGAGATGCCCGGCAGGAAGAAGAAGAGATACAGAGCCTGACGGCGTCGGCGCACGGCGCGGTCTATCAAGGGGAAGCTCCACGGAATCCGGAAGAATGCTCGGGTCGGCGACAGGACCGACATCGGGGTATGTACAAATGTACACACTCGGATACGGGAAGAAGAAGGCAGACGACAGAGATGACTGGCAGCACCCGCGGCCCCAACGACCCCAGGCGGCGTGAACGCATCCTCGATGCGGCGCTCGACGTCATCGCCGAGCACGGCGCCATCAAAGTGACCTTTCGCAAGATCGCCTCGGCGGCCGGGGTGCCTCTCGGCTCGCTGACCTACTACTTCGACGACATGCAGCATCTGCTCACCGAGGCGTTCACCCGTCTCGCCGAGTCCGTGTCCATGCGCTACGGGGCGCTGCTCGCCGCGGCGCGCACACCCGAAGAGGCGCAGGAAGCCGTCGTCGAGATCATCTGCGGCAAGGTCTGGGGCACCGACCGCAACCTGCTGCTCAGCTACGAGCTGTACGCGTTCGCCGCCCGCCACCCGGAACTGCTTGAGGTGGTACGCGCCTGGATGCAGGCCAGCCGCCAGTCCCTGGCCCGGCACTTCGACCCCCTGACGGCGCGGGCGCTCGACGCGCTGGTGGAGGGCTTCTCCATCCACAACTCCGTCGACGCCCAGCCCACCGACCGGGCGGGCGTCGCGGCCGTCGTCCGCGCCGTCGCGGCGGGCCGTGCCCCATAGGCGGTCCGTCGGACGCGGCCGGGATACTCCTGTCATGGCCGTCACTCAACAACTCGCCCGCGTCCCGGCGGAGTACGTCGATGCCTGCCGGCAGTCAGCCGACACGTCTCCGGACGGGGACCACGGCTGGGATCCGCCGACGGCAGACGTCCTCGACCTCGACTGGGCGCCGCGTCTCCTGGTCCGCGTCTGCGAGTTGGCGGGTCTCGACGAGCCGCACATGCGGGCTCTCCGGCAGTCCACCGACGGGGACACTGCGATCGACCTGGGATTTCTCGACGTCCCGCCCCACGACATCGCACCCTTCGACGTAACTCCCACTGCCCTGAGCGTGGTTCAAGTCGCTCACATCGCGGATCTGCTCGGTGAGATCGACTTCCCCGCGGTCCTCGCCGGTCTGCCGGCCCGTGAGGCGAAAGCCGCTCGCCTGATCGGGCTGGGGGCCCAGGACATCATGGGTGGACCGAGGAAGTACTTGGGCGAGTACTTCGAGGCCCTGCGCGAGTTCTACCGGGGCGCGGCTCGGCGTCGCCTTCTCCTCGTGCTCTGGTGGGACTGACGCGGGTCAGGCGCGGCGTGCTGCCCACACCGTGCGTTCGGTGCGTACCGCGACGTCGCTGCGGCGCAAGAGGCTGAAGGGGCTTTCGGCGTCGAGCAGTTGGTCCAGGGCGTCCAGGTCCTCAGGCGTCAGGGCGTGGGCGGCGCTGCCGCGCAGGCGCTTCAGGCTGCTGAGCGCGTACCGGCCGACCGCCTCATTGCTCGAGCCGTCGATGTTCACGGTGATCGTGCGCTCGCCCTCGACGGTGAAATCGGCAGCTGCCAGCTTGGGCCCCCAGTCGGCGCCGCGGTGCGGCACGCCCTCGGCGGCGTCGTGCGCTAGAGCGCCGTGGCAGCGATCCTCCAGGCCGGGCCGCTCCTCCGGAGCGTCGGCGGGCAGGAAGCGCGGGAAGTCGGCCAGCTCGACGACGGCGAACAGACCGCCGGACCCGAGCAGATCGTGGACCTTGCGCAGGGTGCGGCCGGGGTCCGCCATGTGGTGCATCGACGCCGACGCCCACACCAGCTCGGGTCGGCCGAGATCGGGCCAGGCCGCGTCGAGATCGGCCTGCACCGTGCGCACCCGGTCGGCCACACCGAGCGCCTCGGCCCTTGCCCGCAGGCGGTGGAGGTGACTGGCCGAAGTGTCGACGGCGGTCACCCGCGCGTCGGGGAAGCGCGAGAGCAGAGCGAAGGTACCTGCCCCCGTTCCGCATCCCAGGTCCACGATGTGGCGCGGCTCCTTGTCGAGAGGCAGCCATGCGGTGATGGACGCGATGTGCTCGCCGAGCACTTCCGCGTCCAGATCGAGGATCTCCGCCTGGCCGTCGGCATCCGGCTCGTGTGAGGAAAGGTGGTGGTCGGCGTGGTCGTGGGCCGCGTGCGAGGAAGAGTGCGTCATGACGGCGACGCTAAGTCGATGATGCCGTAAGGGCACCATGAATCCCGGAGTGCGCAAGAAGATGATCGGCGGCGGTGCCGTACGCGCAACGTGCGACCGGCTGATGCGTCAGTCATGAGCCGGGTCGGCCGCTCTCGCCCTTGTCCTCGCGTTGGTGGCCGCGGCGGGCGTCGCGGTCGAAGATGCCCAGGATCTCGCACGGTCCGCCCTCGGCGCCGATGGCGTGGGGGAGCATCGTGGGGAACTCCGCGGCCTGGTTGGTCTCGACGCGCAGGCGCCGGTTGCCAAGGAGCAGGACGGCGGTGCCGGACAGGACGACCAGCCATTCGCGGCCCGGATGGGCCCGCATGCGTGAGGGGTTGTCGGGCGCCGGGTCCGTCATGCGCTGGCGTACGACGCTCATGCCGGGCTCCGCCTTGATCGGCCAGCGCATGAGCCCATGGGCCGCGTCGATCGCCGGGCTGGTGATGACATCGTCGGTGGCGGTCTCGACGAGCTGGTCGAGGGAGGTGTCAAGGGCCCGGGCGAGCGTGACGAGCTGATCCAGGGCCAGGCGGCGCTGTCCGTTCTCGATGCGGCTGAGCGTGGACTGGCTGACCTTGGCGCGGGCGGCAAGCTCTTCCAGGGACCAGCCCTGCGCCACCCGCAGGGCCCGGATCCGTTTGCGTACAAGGCTGTCCATCTCGCCATCTTCTTGCGTCATGGGCAACAGCGTATGCCTTAACGGCAAAGCGCGCCTATCGTCATGAACCAGAGTCCCCGAACCGCGGGTGCTCACCTGAAAGGAAGGGTGCGACGCCATGTCTGTGACCACTGCCGCGTACGCCACTGACGAGCTGCCGGGCAAGACCGTCGATGCCGTGGTGATCGGCGGCGGCGCCGCGGGCCTGAACGGCGCGCTGATGCTCGCCCGCTCCCGCCGTTCGGTCGTCGTGATCGACAGCGGTACCCCGCGCAACGCACCCGCCGACGGCGTGCACGGCCTGCTCGGCCTGGAGGGCACCCCGCCCGCCGAACTGCTGCGCAGAGGGCGCGAGGAGGTGCGCCGCTACGGCGGTCTTGTCGTGACCGGGGAAGTGACCTCCGCTGCTCCCATCACCCCCTCGGCCGCTGAGGGAGATCCGTGCTTCACGGTCACCCTCGTGGACGGCAGCACTCTGGCGGCGCGCCGCCTGCTCGTCGCCACCGGACTGCGCGACGTCCTGCCCGACGTCCGCGGGCTTGCCGAGCACTGGGGGCACGGCCTGGTGCACTGCCCGTACTGCCACGGCTGGGAGGTGCGCGACGAGCCCATCGGGATCATCGCCGTGGGCCCGGCCTCCGTCCACCACGCGCTCCTCTTCCGCCAGTTGACCGACGACCTCGTCTACTTCACCCGCGGCACCGAACTCGACGAGGACACCCGTGCGCGCTTCGCCGCTCGCGGCATCCGGGTCGTCGACACCCCCGTGACCGAGATCGTGGCCACCGAGTCCGGCGACATCGCGGGCGTACGCCTGAGCGACGGACAGCTCGTGCCCCGGCGCGTCCTCGCCGCCGTCACCACCATGCGGGCCCGCACCGATGGCCTGGACGAACTGAAGCTGCCGATGCAGGACCTGCCCGGCGGCATGGGCCGCCACTTCGCCACCGGCACGGCGGGCGCCACCGACGTGCCGGGGGTGTGGGTGGCGGGCAACGCCACCGATCTGTCCGCCCAGGTCGGAGCCTCCGCCGCGGCCGGCGCCCTGGCCGGTGCCCGCATCAACGCCGACCTGGCCGCCGCCGACACCGAGGCGGCCCTCGCCGCCGTACAGCGAGGCTGAGGCGGAGGATTCGGGGCCGGGAACGGCACGACGGCAAATCCCAACTGAAGGAGTGATCTATCCGCTCGGAGGAGTGACGCTCCTTGCTGGGGCGCCGCCGGTGTTGTGACCATCGCCGGATGGACGGACAGAAGCGGCAGGCCCAGCTGGACGGCGTCGCCGAGACGACGCTATGGACGTTGCACCACCGCGCTCTGGCCGCGAAGGACCCCGGCTCGGCATTGCTCGACCCGAAGGCGATCGAGGTCATCGACACGGTCGACTACCCCTTCGAGCAGCGGTTCGGCACCGGTAACTGGGGCCTGGCACAAGGAATGGCGGTACGGGCGCGCTGTTACGACCGGGAGGTGCGCCGTTTCCTCGACGACCACCCGGACGGCACGGTCGTCTCGCTCGGCGAGGGCCTGGAGACGCAGTTCTGGCGCGTGGACAACGGCAGGGTGCGCTGGCTCGCGGTCGACCTGCCCGAAGTCGCGGAGCTGCGGCAGCGGTTGCTGCCGGACGAGCCGCGCCACCGGACGCTGCCCTGCTCGGCCACCGACGCGCGGTGGATGGACGAGGTCGACGCCTCGCGAGGGCTCCTTATCCTCGCCCAGGGGATGCTGATGTATCTCACCCGGGACGTGGTCCACCGCCTCATCGAGGGGTGCGCCGCCCGCTTCCCCGGAGCGGACCTGGTCTTCGACACCCCGCCCGCCTGGATGGCCGCCCGCACCGTACGGGGCCGGTGGAGTTACCCCGCCGGGTACCGTCCGCCGCCGATGCTCTGGGGGATGACACCGGGCGAGCGGCGGAAGCTGCGCACGGTGCACCCGAACATCGCGGCCGTGCGGGGAGTCCGCGAACCACGGGGCCGCGGGTTCCTCTGCGGCTGGGTCATGCCGCTCGCCAACTTCCTTCCTGCGATCCGCACGCGCAAACCGCTCTGGGTCACGCGCGTGTCGTTCGGCCTCACAGAACATCACCAAGGAGTCAACAGATGACGGATCGCCTGGAAGCCGAGCGGGAGCAAGCCCCCCTGTGGGCTCCGCGAGAGCCGCACCGGGCGCGGGTCGACGAATGGCCACCGCGAGCGTCGGAAGTGGCGGAGCAGCGTGCGGTCCTCATCGAAGGCACCACGCTGCGCCTGCGGGAGTTCGTGCCCAGCGATGTCGAAGGTGTGCTCGACATCTTCGGCGACCCCCGCACGACCCGCGAGTTCGGTATGCCGCCCTTCCGGCGCCACGACGCCGCGGCACTTGTCGAGCAGGCGAGAGCCGGTGCCCGGCGGACTCCGCGCTCGCACTACCGCCTCGGCGTCAGCGAGATCGCCACGGGTGAGCTGATCGGCTCGGCGAAGCTGATCGTCGAGGACCAGTCGTCCGAGGGCGGGATGGTCCGCGTCGGCTACCGCAGCGCGGAGGTGGGTCTGGCTCTGCGCGCCGACCGGGTGAGCGTGGGCCACAGCGTCGAGATCGGTTTCCTCCTCGGCGTCCTGGGCTTCGACCGGCTCGGCCTGCACCGGGTCTGGTCGGGATTCATGCCGTCGAACGTCGCCGCGCAGCGGGCCATCGAGAAGGCCGGCATGGTCCGTGAGGGACGGTTGCGGCACTACGGCCATGTCGACGGCGTGTGGCACGACATCGTGCAGTACTCCATCCTCGAGGACGACTGGAAGGCGTTGCGCGGCCGCTGAGGTTCCGCGAGCCGCGCTCCGTTCCCCTGGAGTTGCGTCGCCCTGCACCGTTTCCCGGCGCGCCCACCCTGTATGTCGGTTACTTGCCGATATGCATGACTCATGACCGTTTTGGTCCTGGCCCACTTCGTTGTGGCGCTCTGCGCCGCCCCGCTCGTCCGCCGCGCCGGTCCGCGCGCCTTCATCGTGCTCGCGCTGCCGCCCGCGGCCGCGCTCGCCTGGGCGCTCTGCCAGTGGGGCACGGTGACGGGCGGCGGAGCGCGTACCGAGGCGTGGTCGTGGATGGAGGCGTACGACGTCGACGTGGCGTTCCGGCTCGACGCGCTGTCCCTCGTGATGGTGCTGCTCGCCGCCGGGATCGGGGCGCTCGTACTGCTGTACTGCGTGAGCTACTTCGATCCTGGGACGCGGCAGTTGGGGGCGTTCGGCGGGAACCTCCTCGCCTTCGCGGGAGCGATGCTGGGGCTCGTCCTCGCCGACGATCTGATGACCCTGTACTTGTTCTGGGAACTGACGACCGTCCTGTCCTTCCTCCTGATCGGGTACGACAGCGAGAAGCGGGGGAGCCGCCGTTCCGCGCTGCAGGCGCTGACCGTGACCACGGTGGGCGGACTCGCCATGTTCGTCGGATTCCTGATGCTGGGTCACGCGGCGGGCACCTACCGGATCTCCCGGATCCTGGAGTCACCGCCCCCGGCCGACACCACGCTCTCGGTCGCCCTCGTGCTGATCCTGGCCGGGGCGCTCGCCAAGTCCGCGGTGTGGCCGCTGAGCCTCTGGCTGCCGAACGCGATGGCCGCTCCCACCCCCGTCAGCGCCTATCTGCACGCGGCGGCGATGGTGAAGGCGGGCGTCTATCTGGTGGCGCGGCTCGCCCCCGCGTTCGCGGACGTCGCGCCGTGGCGGCCGGTGCTGCTCACCCTGGGCACGGCGACGATGCTGCTCGGCGGCTGGCGCGCGCTGCGCCTCAACGACCTCAAGCTGGTGCTCGCGTACGGAACCGTCAGCCAACTCGGCTTCCTGATCGTGCTCGCGGGGGACGGCTCGTACAACACCGCGCTCGCGGCCGGAGCGATGATCCTCGGGCACGCGATGTTCAAGGCGCCGCTGTTCCTGGTCACCGGGATCGTCGACCACGCGTCGGGGACGCGCGACCTGCGACGCCTGTCCGGTGTGGGGCGGGCGCTGCCATGGGTCGCCGTCGTCGCCGTCGTCGCGGGCGCGTCGATGATCGCGATGGTGCCGCTGCTCGGGTTCGTGGCGAAGGAGGCCGCGTTCGAGGCGCTGCTGCACGGCAGTGTCGCCGAGCGGTGGGTGCTCGCCCTGATCGTGGTCGGCTCGGCGCTCACCACCGCGTACACACTGCGTTTCCTGTGGGGCGCGTTCGCCCGTAAGCCGGGCGTCGCCGACACCGCCGTCCACCGCGTCGGCCCCGGCTTCCTCGCGCCGCCCGCGCTGCTCGCCGCAGGCTCGCTGGTGCTCGGCCCCGGGATCGGGTGGGTGGCGCCTCTCTTCGAGGCGTACGCGGCGCAGTACCCCGCCCCCGCGCACCCCTATCACCTCGCGCTGTGGCACGGGTTCGGGCCCGCGCTCGGTCTGTCCGCGCTCGCCTGGGCGGGGGGCGCCGCGCTGTTCGCGGGGCGGGACGGTACGGCCAGGCTTGGGCGGCGGATCGCGTGGCCCAAGGCGGACGAGGGTTTCGGGCGGATCGTGCTCGGTCTGGAACGGACCGCGCTACAGGTGACGGGCGCGGTGCAGAAGGGGTCACTCCCCGCGTACGTGGCCACCATCCTGGGCGTCGTGCTCGCCGGGCTCATCGCCGTCCTCGTCACCGACCGCCCCTGGCACGGCGCCCCCGCGCCCCGAATCTGGGACACCCCGTGGCAGGCCGCGGTCGCCGCGCTGACCAGCGCGTGCGCCCTGATGTGCCTGGTCGTACAACGCCGCATGAAGGCGGCCGTGCTCGCGGGCCTGACCGGGTACGGAACGGCGCTCCTGTACGTCGTCCAGGGCGCCCCCGATCTGGCGCTCACGCAGTTCGGCGTGGAGACCGTCTCGACCGTGGTCCTGATCCTCGTCCTGCGGCGGCTGCCCGTGCACTTCGGAGAGTCGCTGAGGTCCTGGCGCCGCGTGGCCAGCCTGCTGCTCGCGCTCGGCAGCAGCGTCGTGGTCGCCTGCGCGGTATGGCTCGCGGCGGCGGCGCGGACGGCGGTTCCGGCCGGGGCCGCCATGACGGAGGAGACGGCGCACCACGGCCTCAAGGACGTGGTGGCGACGATCCTCGTCGACTTCCGCGCCTGGGACACCATGGGCGAGTCGGCCGTCCTCGCGGTCGCCGTCCTGGGCGTGACGAGCCTCCTGTACGTGCACCGCAGACAGGGCCCGGCATCCGGTCCGCCGCCCGCGCTGCCCGGCGGGGTGACGGCGTGGTCCCTGGCGACGCCCGCCATCCAGGTGCCGCCGGAGTACCGGCAGACCGCGCCGGAGCGCAGCTGGCTGATGGCCGGTGACACCCTCGCGCCCGAACACCGCTCCGTCGTCTTCGAGGTGATCGCCCGTCTTGTCTTCCACCCGATCCTGGTGCTCTCCGTGTACCTGCTGCTGTGCGCGGAGAACCTGCCGGGCGGCGGATTCGTCGGCGGACTCGTCGCGGGTGTGGCCCTGATGATCCGTTACCTCGCTGGCGGTCGGCACGAGTTGGCGGCCGCGGCCCCGGCGCATCCCGGATTCTTCACCGGGCTCGGTCTGGCCCTGTCGACGGGCGTCGCGCTCCTGGGGCTCGCCGACGGGACGGTGCTGCACGCCTGGACGTGGCACGGGCATCTGCCCCTGATCGGGGACTGGCACATGGGCACCGCCATCCTCTTCGACCTCGGGGTCTACCTGCTGGTCCTCGGCGCGGTCCTCGACATCGTCCGCGCCCTCGGATCGAAGATCGACCAGCAGACGGAAGTCAGGGAACGGCTCGTGCTCGCCGGAGAGGGGGAGCGGTGACCGTCAGCCTGACCTTGCTGGTCTGTGCCGTCGTCCTGACCGCTGTCGGCGCGGTTCTCATCCACACCCGCAGTCTGACCCGGGTGCTCATCGGCGTCATCGTGTGCGGCAACGGCGTCAATCTCCTCGTCCTCGCCACCACCGGTCGTGCCGGGTCTCCGCCGCTCCTCTACCCGGGGGTCGCCTACGCACGGGTCACCGATCCGCTGCCCCAGGCCATCGCGCTGACCGCCGTCGTCATCACCCTCGCCACCACGGCGTTCCTGCTCGCGATGGTCTACCGCAGCAGCCAGTTGACCGGCTCCGACTTCGTGCCGGACGACGTGGAGGACCGGCGCGTCGTCCTGCGCGCGGAGATCCGCGAGGAGCGTGCCGAGCTGCGCGAACTGCACCGCGACGAGGGGCCGCGCGCCTGGCGCGACGAACGCCGCGAGCAGCGCCACCGGCTGCGCGACGACCGTGCGTACCAGGCCCGTGCCCGGGACGCCACGGGCGACCTGTGGGACGACATCCTCGGCGCGGACCCGCCCCACCCGCCAAGCCCCGAAAGGCAGGAGAAAGACCCCCGGTGAACGCCCTCGTCCCGCTGCCCGTCGTGCTGCCGCTGACCGCGTGCGGCCTGAGCATGTTCATCGGGCCCCGGCTGCGCCTGCTGCACCGCCTCATCGGCATCGGCGTCCTCGCCGTCGTCCTCGCCGTCGACATCGTCCTGCTCGTCGAGGCAGACCGCGGCGGCCCGCTCGTCGTCCACCTCGGCGACTTCGCCCCGCCGCTCGGCGTGACCCTGGTCGTCGACCGGCTCGCCGCGCTGATGCTGACCGTGTCGGGAGCCGTCACCCTCATCGTCCTGATCTACGCCCTTGGCCAGGACATGGTCGACCGCGAGGAACGCGCTCCGATCGCCGTCTTCCACCCCGCCTACCTGGTCCTTGTCTCAGGCGTCTCGCTCACGTTCCTCGCGGGCGACCTCGTGAACCTCTACGTCGGCTTCGAGATCATGCTGATGGCCAGCTTCGTGCTGCTCACGGTGGGCGGCACCGAGCCGCGCCTGCGGGCCGGTTCGACGTACGTCGTCGTCTCCCTCGTCTCGTCCCTTGTGTTCCTCGCGGGCATCGCGGTCGCCTACGCGGCCTGCGGCACCGTCAACTTCGCGCAGCTCGCCGTACGTCTTTCCGAACTACCCGTGGGTGTACGGGGGTTGATCGAGGCGCTGCTGCTCACCGTGTTCGGCGTCAAGGCCGCCGTCTTCCCGGTGGCCGCCTGGCTGCCCGACTCCTATCCGACCGCGCCCGCCCCGGTGACGGCAGTCTTCGCCGGGCTGCTCACCAAGGTCGGCGTGTACTCGATACTGCGCTCCGAGACCCTGCTGTTCCCCGGCAACCGGCTCTCGCTCCTGTTCATGGCGGTCGCGTGCGCGTCCCTGCTGATCGGCATCCTCGGCGCGGTCGCCCAGACCGACCTCAAACGGCTGCTCTCCTTCACTCTCGTCAGCCACATCGGCTTCATGCTGTACGGAATCGCACTGGGCAGCAGGGACGGCATCGGTGGCGCCATCGTCTACACGGCGCACCACATCACCGTACAGACGACGCTGTTCCTGGCCGCCGGGCTGCTCGAAAGGCGCTACGGCACAACGGAGTTGACGCGGTTGGGAGGCGCGGCACGCACCGCGCCGCTCCTTGCGGCGCTGTGGTTCGTGCCCGCCATGAACCTCGCCGGGATCCCGCCCCTGTCCGGCTTCATCGGCAAGCTGGGGCTGATGCGGGCGGGCGCGGCGGACGGCGGCACTGACGCGTACGTCCTGCTCGGCGCCTGCGCCGTCGCCAGTCTCCTGACGCTCTACGTGATGGTAAAGGTGTGGAACCTGGCGTTCTGGCGGGCCGCACCCTCCCAACTCCCGATGGAGGGAACTGTGTTGGAGGACGTGGACGACAGCGACGACAGCGACGACAGTGACGCTCCAAGGAGGACCGGGAGCACCGGCGCGGTGGCCGTCGCCCCCGCCGCATGTGTCCGCACCACGGCCAGGGTGCCGCGCGTGATGGTCGGTGCGACCATCGCCGCGGTCCTGCTCGGCCTCTCCTACACCGTGCTCGCCGCCCCCCTGACGGGCCTGGCCGACCGCTCGGCCGTTGAAATCCTCGCTCGGACCCCGTACATCGCGGCGGTGCTCGGCCCGTGAGTTCCCCTGAATCGAAGAGCCGCCCGCGCCGCATCGACCCGTCGCTGATCGCCTGGCTCACGGTGATCTGGATGCTGCTGTGGTCCGGGCCGACCTGGGGCAATCTGGTCAGCGGCATCCTCGTCTCCGTCGCGCTGTGCCTGGTCTTCCCGCTGCCCGCCGTCGAACTCGACCTGCGCCTGCGTCCGCTCGGGATCCTGCGGCTCGCCGGCTATCTGGCCTACGACATGGTGGCCTCAAGCGCCACGGTGACCCGCCAGGCCCTGGGCGGCCGCAGGCGCCCCGCCGCGGTGATCGCCGTCCAACTGCGTTGCCGCACCGACCTGATGATCGCGGCGACCGCTGTCGCCGTCTCCTGTGTCCCGGGCGGCGCCCTGGTCGAGGTGAACGGATCCACCGCCACCTTGTACCTGCACATGTCCGACGCCGACGACCGCGACGCGGTACGCCGCACCCGCCGCGACGCGTGGCGCCTGGAGTCACTGGTCGTACGGGCCTTCGGCACCCGCGCCGAGATCGCACGCGTCGCCGTGGAGCCCGGACCCGTACCTCCAGTGCCTCCCGCTCCTCCCACACCTCCCGCATCCCCCGCACGAAAGGACCCCCGGCCGTGACCTCCGTGGACGCCATCCTGCTCGACGCCGCCCTGGCGGTGATCCTGCTCGCGGGCGCACTCCTGCTGATCCGCATCTGGCGCGGCCCCTCCATGCTCGACCGAGCGGTGGGCTTCGACGTCGCGGCGGCGCTGATCGTGGCCGGGATCGGTGTGCAGGCGGCCTCCACCCGTACCCGCTACTACCTGTCGATCATGCTGGTGATCGCCTTCCTCGGGTTCACCAGCTCCGTGGGCATCGCCCGCTTCATCGCCGTGCGCGACCGCCCCAAGCTGCCCACCACCCAGCCCAAGGAGGGCCCGTGAGCAACTGGCACCACGCGGCCGACATCGCAGGGGCGGCCCTGCTGCTCATCGGCGCCCTGGTCTGCCTGACCGGCGTCATCGGCCTGCTGCGCCTGCCCGACGTCCTCGCCCGGAGCAGCGCCGCCACCAACCCGCAGACACTCGGCATCCTCCTGCTCACCGCGGGCGTCGCACTGCGGCTGCGCTCGTGGGTCGACCTGGGCACGCTCGCCCTTGTGGTGTTCTTCCAGCTCCTGACAAGCCCGGTCGCCGCGCACCTGGTGGCGCGCGTCGCCTACCGCACGGGGCAGACCGGCGACTGCGCCCTGCTCTTCGACGAGCTCGCCGGGTCACAGTCGATCGCGGCGAACAGGGACGACAGGTCGTAGAATTCCGGTGATCATGCTCAGGGGGTTCGATGGAGGCATGGACCTAGAGGTGGGGACCAGGTGGGTGGCGGGCGAGCAGCCTTCGGGACCGTGCTGCGAGAGTTTCGCCTTGCGGCGTCGCTGACCATGGAGGGCCTGGCGGAGGCGTCGGGCGTGAGTGTGCGCGGGATCGGGGACCTGGAGCGTGGGCGGCGGGCGGCTCCGCAGCGGCGCACGGTCGCGGCGCTCGCTGACGGTCTGGGGCTTGACGAGGCGGGCAGGGAGCGACTCCTCGCCGTCGCCCGGACCGGCCGCAGTTCGGGGTACAGCCCGGCGGGGGTGCGGACCTTTCCCCGCGGCATCGATGACTTCGTCGGCCGGGAGCAGGAACTCGCGGACCTCACGAAACTCGCCGAACAGTCCGCGGGCCGGTACGTCTCCGATGGCGGCCCGGGGGACAGGGCCGCCCAGCCCGTGACGGTCGCGGTGTCCGGACCGCCGGGTACGGGCAAGACCACGCTGGCGCTGTACGCGGCCCGAGAGCTCGCGGACCGGTTCCCGGACGGGCAGTTGGTCCTCGACCTGCGCGGCATGGACGACGTACCGCCCGCACCCGCCGAGCTCATGCTCGGTGTGCTCAAGGCCCTCCAGGTGGCCGACCGAGACCTCGCGAAGGCCGGACCCCAGGGTCACCCCGGTCTGTACCGGCAACTCCTGGCCGACCGGCGGATCCTCCTTGTCCTGGACAACGCCCGTGACGAGGCCCAGGTGCGCCCGCTGCTGCCCGGCTCCGGTGCCGGGATGGTCGTGGTGACGAGCCGGCGCATGCTCACGGGCCTGGAGAGCGTGCACCGCCTCCCGCTGGGTGAGCTGAGTGACCTGGAGGCCACCAGGTTCCTGGCGGCGATGGTCGGGCCGGAGCGTGCCGAGGCGGAGCCGGACGCCCTCGCGGACGTCGCCCGGCTGTGCGCGCATCTGCCGTTGGCCCTTCGGGTGGCGGGCAACTGGCTCGCCACGCGCACTGGTTGGTCGATACGCCGCCTCGCCGACCGCCTGGCGTTCGACGAACGGCGCCTGGACGCGTTGACCGCGGGCGACGTACGCGTCTCGGCCGCCTTCGATCTGTCGTACCGTCAGCTCACCCCCACGGCCGCCCGGCTCTTCCGGCGCCTGTCCCTCGTCCCGGGTCCGGATGTCGGTGCTCCCGGCGCCGCCCGGCTGACCGGGCAGCGGCTGTTCGACGCCGAGGACACCCTGGAGGAACTGGTGGAGGCCGGTCTCCTCGGCACCGACCGGGACCGCTACCGCCTGCACGACCTGCTGTGCCTGTTCGCCCGCACGCGGCTGGAGGCCGAGGAGAGCACCGAGGACGTCCACCGGGCCCGCACGGACCTGTACCGCTGGTTGTTGGAGACCACCGTGGTGGCCGGCCGCTGGTTCGAACCCGACCACGGCGCCCCCTCCGCCACCTGGCAGGGGACGGTCGACCTGTCCTGTGCCGACAAGGCGCTGGTGTGGCTGAAGGCCGAGGGTGCCAACTGGCTGGCCGCTCTGCGCGCGGCCGCGGCGGTCGGCGAACACGCCAGGGTGGTGGAGGTGGCCGAGGCGCTGCACTGGTTCTCCGACCAGTGGATCTTCTGGGGGCACTGGCCGGAGGTCTTCGACACCGCGGTGTGCGCCGCCCGTGCTCTGCACGACCCGCTGATCGAAGCGACGCAGCTCAACTACCTCGCCTGGGCCCTCACCGTGTGCGAAGGCTGCCCGCGCGACGGCATCGCCCGTGCGACCGAAGCCCTCGCCGCCGCACGGCGTGCGGGTGACGCGACGCAGCAGGCATGGGCCCACAACTATCGGGCCATGGGTTTTCGAGGACTTGGTGACCTGGCGGCGAGTGACGAGGACGTCCGTCAGGCGGCGGGTCTGTTCGAAAGTGCCGGGGACCTGCACGGAAGCCTCCAGGCCAAGATGAGTCACGCCGTCAGCCTCATGGGCCAGGGGCGGTCCGAAGAAGCTCTTCGCGACTACCGGCGCGCCTCTGCCTTCCTGGAGGACGCAGGCGACGGCATCGAACCGCACGCCGCCGCCATCGCCCGCCTCGAAATTCACTCCAACATGGGCACCACGTACGCGCAGTTGGAGAAATGGGACGAGGCTGTGGCGCATCTGCGGACCGCCGTCGACATGTATCACGAGAACGGCAACAGAGCTCTGGAGAGCCGCCGCCTCCACGGACTTGGCGCCGTTCTGCTCGATGCCGGGCGGCCGGAGGAGGCGTACGGAGCCTTCCGCCGCTGTGCCGACCTGGGCCCCGGCGCCGATCCGCAGAGCGTCGCCGACGCCCGTGACGCCCTGGCCCGCCTGGAGGCGCGCGGTACACCCGACGGAGCGCCCGCTTCTTCTCCCTGAGCGCACGGTTCCCTGCTCGCTTTCTGCCTGCTTTCTGCCTGGAGACCGGCTGTGCCCGGTGATTGTCTGGCAATGGCGGAGAAACCGGGCGGCAACCGATCAATGTGTGCTGCCCGTCTGAGCTCTCCGCCATGGAACGTGGATGGATGGAGAAGAAAGCCGGATGAATCTGGTGCTGACTACTGCCGCGGTTCGTGAGAACGACCAACTCGCCTACTGGCGCGACGTGATGGCCGAAGAGCAGGTGCCCGTATCCGTCACACGGCGGGGCGAAGGACCGTTCGTGGGCCGGATCGCCGTCGGCCGGGTCGGCTTCCTCCGGGTGTCCACCGTAGACGCGGATGCGCACCGCACCCGTCGGACGGCCTCGCACATCGCGCGTTCGCCCGATCAGTTCGTGACGCTCGGCATCCAGGTGTCGGGCGGCCGGGCAACGTTGGCCCAGGACGGTCGCCTGGCCGACGCGGGGGAGGGTGGCCTCTTGGTGTACGACGCCGCACGCCCCTACTCTCTCGCCTACTCAGAGCGGTTCTCCGCCCGGGTCATCCACATGCCTCGCCGCGCTCTGGGCCTGCCCGACGAGGACCTTCGCCGGGTCATCGGTACAGCGATCGACACCGGGCAGGGGTGCGGCGCGGTCCTGGTGCCCTTCCTGACGTCCCTCGTCGACTCCGCGGACTCGTACTCCCCGTCGGCCGCGGACAGACTGGCCTCCACCGTCGTCGACCTCTTCGCCACTCTGGTGGCCGAGCAGGCCCGGGACACGGGTGCCGATGAGGAGACCTCGTACGGCCACCTGGTGGCGCGCATCCGTAACCACGTCGACCGGGACCTGGGGGACCCGGCCCTGTCACCGGAGGACATCGCGAAGGCCCACCACATCTCCGTGCGCTACCTGCACCGGCTCTTCCAGGACGAGGGCATCACCGTCGGCCGCCTGATACAGCGGCGCCGCCTTGAGGAGTGCGCCCGCGAACTGGGCCGCAGCAGGAGGGCCGCCCCGACCGTGTCGTCCGTGGCGCAGCGGTGGGGGTTCGTCAATCCCGCGCACTTCAGCCGGGTGTTCCGCGCCGCCTACGGCATCTCCCCTCGCGAATGGCGCAGCTTGAATGCCGGACGGAACGGCGACAGGAGCAGCAAGCCGTTCGCCGTCCCTGACCGCCACTCGCTGACACAGATCGCCGGATAGTGCCCCCGCGCGGGCTGACCGGGCTGGGGTCAGCCCGCGTCGAGGGTGGTGCGGAGCGTGGTGACGGCCAGGGCGATGGCCGTCCGGGCTGCGTGGGTGTCGCGCAGGGCGTTGAGCATGACGAAGTCGTGGATGATGCCCTGGAAGCGGACGGCGGTGACCGGGACACCGGCCTGACGCAGCTTGTTGGCGTACGCCTCGCCCTCGTCGCGCAGCACGTCGGCCTCACCGGTGATCATCAGGGCCGGCGGCAGCCCGGCCAGCTGCTCGAGGTCGGCCCGCAGCGGTGAGGCGGTGATCTGCGCCCGCTCGCTCTCGTCGGTGGTGTATTGGTCCCAGAACCACTGCATGCCGTCCCGGCGCAGGAAGTAGCCCTCGGCGAACTGGTGATAGGAGGCGGTGTCGAAGCTCGCGTCGGTGACCGGGTAGAACAGCACCTGGCCGAGCAGCGGCACATCCCCGCGCTCCTTGGCCATCAGCGTCAGCGCGGCACTCATGTTGCCGCCGACCGAGTCCCCGGCCACCGCGAGGCGTGCCCCGTCAAGGCCGTGTGCGGCGCCCTGCCGCACGATCCACCGGGCCACCGCGTAATTCTGCTCGATGGCCACCGGGTAGCGCGCCTCCGGGGAGAGGTCGTACTCGGGGAACACCACCGCGGCCCGGACACCGACCGCGAGCTCGCGCACCAGCCGGTCATGGGTGTGCGCGTTGCCGAAAACCCAGCCCGCGCCATGGATGTAGAGGATCACCGGTAGCGGCCCCGACACCCCTGCGGGCCGCACGATTCTCGCCCGTACGCTGCCCGTCGGGCCCCCAGGGACGGTGATCCACTCCTCGTCCACGTCCAGGAGTTCCACCGGGCCGGACTGCACCTCGTCGACCGCGCCACGGCCTTCCTTCGGCGCAAGCTCGAACAGGAACGGCGGACGCGCCGTCGCCTCGGCGAACGCCGTCGCTTCCGGTTCGAGGACCGGAACCACCAGCTCTGCACCATCCGACATGCCCTGCTCCTCACCACTTGGCCCGCACCGGACTGTCCGGCGGGGCGGCCCCGGTCAGGACGCGAAGCCCTGAGGGGTACTGCCGCCAAGCTAGAGGCGGACGGGAGCATGGAATTGTCCACCAGCGCACTGGATGTGACCTGACAGCGCACTGCGAGGGGCAGGTTCTTGACCGTGGGGTGTTGCCCGGGGGAGCGTCCTCGCGATCACGGTGCGGGGTTCGCGCGCACCGGGTGTTTGCTCAGGATGGAGACGCGGTTGAAGGCATTGATGGCGATCGCCACCCAGATGACCGTGGAGATCTCGTCGTCGGTGAGGATCTGGCGGGCCGTGTCGTAGGCGCTCGCTTGCAGGGCGCTGTCCGCCGGTGTGGTGGTCGCCTCGGCCAGGGCGAGGGCCGCGCGTTCCCGCGCCGTGAACAACTCGGTGTCACGCCAGGCAGGCAGCACACCCAGGCGCCGGGTGGTCTCGCCCGCCCGCAGTGCCGCCCGGGTGTGGAGGTCGAGACAGTAGGCGCAGCCGTTGATCTGCGAGACGCGGAGGTTGATCA
The DNA here is from genome assembly GCF_053606205.1 of Streptomyces sp. NPDC055239. Lineage (NCBI taxonomy): Bacteria > Bacillati > Actinomycetota > Actinomycetes > Kitasatosporales > Streptomycetaceae > Streptomyces > Streptomyces sp. NPDC055239. The sequence continues at coordinate 129,675 of NZ_JBSGRD010000020.1, forward strand.
GTTCCACGAGGATGCGGTCGAGACCGGCCTCGTCGGCGGACGCGCGGACCTCCTTGGCCGCCTCGGCCATGGCCCGGTAGGCCTTCGGGCTCTGCTTGTCGAGGAAGACTCGCTGGCCCGCGCGGACGGTCGCCGTGTCGCTCAACTGGTACCCCTTCATGGAACGCTGCCGTCCCTCTTTCGATCTGCCGTCTTCCGGTCTGCGGTGCTCTGCGGTGCTCTGCCGTGCGCTTCAGGAGCGCCAGGACTTAGTATCAGGCATAGTTGTTGAACATAAAACCACTTCTGAGGAGGGGCGTGCGATGAGCAATGTCGAGGTGTTGTCGGCGAGAGATGTGCCCTTGGGCGGACCGCGGGCGATGACCGTACGGCGTACGCTGCCGCAGCGGGCCCGGACGCTGATCGGGGCCTGGTGCTTCGTCGACCACTACGGTCCCGACGACGTGGCGGTGTCGGGCGGCATGGACGTCGCCCCGCATCCGCACATCGGGCTGCAGACCGTGAGCTGGCTGTTCAGCGGGGAGATCGAACACCGCGACAGCATGGGCAGCCACGCCATGGTGCGCCCCGGAGAGCTCAACCTGATGACGGGCGGGCACGGCATCAGCCACACGGAGGTCTCCACGCCGAGCACCACGATCCTGCACGGCGTCCAACTGTGGGTGGCGCTCCCCGAGCAACACCGGGACACCGGTCGGGACTTCCGGCACCATGTGCCCGCCCCGGTCAGGGTCGGCGGGGCGGACATCCGCGTATTCCTGGGGTCCCTGGCCGGTGACACCTCACCGGTGCCGACCTTCACACCCCTGCTCGGCGCCGAAATCGTCCTCGATCCGGGAGCGTCCACGACCCTGGAGACGGACGCCGACTTCGAGCACGGACTGCTCGTCGACCAGGGAACGGTCCGCATGGCCGGAACGTCGCTGCACGCCGCGGACCTGGGATACCTCGACACGGGCCACCACACGCTGACGCTGACGAACGAGACGAACTCCCCTGCCCGGGTGGTCCTGTTGGGCGGAGTGCCGTTCGAGGAGCAGATCGTCATGTGGTGGAACTTCGTCGGACGGTCGAACGATGATATCGCACAGGCCCGTTCGGACTGGATGGATGGCTCACGCTTCGGGGAGGTGAGGGGTTACGACGGTGCCCGGATCCCAGCGCCGGAATTGCCGTCTGTACCGCTGAAACCGCGGGGACGGGTGCGCTGAACGGCACGGTCGCTGTCGTCAGGGTATGACCCTCGGGGTGGTCCTGAGTGCGGCGAAGGCGGGTGGCTCTGGGTGAGTGATCATGCTCGCCGGAGGGGATTCGGGGTCGCGCATCGAGTCGCAGGTTTGGCCTTCTGTGTCCAGGTCTGGCAAACCTAATGCTGACCCAATGCTGACTCTACTGACGTGTAATCAGATGGGCTTCGAGCTGATTACCTCGGACATGCTCAGGACCACCTCGACCCCCTCTGGTAGGCGTTGATCATGTTGAACTGGGTGCGGCTGCGGAAGAGAGGCACGGACGCGCGGCATGACAATCCGTTGCGCGCGGGTATCGCGGCCGTTTGTCGGGAGCCGATAACCGTGACGAGGATGACGCCGAGCGTCGGCGAGTCCGTCAGCCCTTTGGAATTGGGAAGGTTTCCCTGGCTGCACGCTGAACGAGGCGATCGGTGGACCCCCTCCATCGGTGGAGCGGGCGACGACTCCCGGTAGCTCGTCCCGGTTGGTGTCGAAACACCCCCACGCCGGTGAGGAAGATGAGCTGGACCCCACCGGTATCGCTCTGGGATCGGGAACACCCCCACGCTGGCGGGGAGGACTCTCGAAGTCGGTCGGCCTGGGCCTCCAGGGCCTTAAGGGGTGCCAGGCCCTGCGCGTCCATCAGGGTGAGGGAGGCGCAGACCTCCCGGTCGATGGCTTCCTGTTCCCGTTGGCTCTTCGCGTCCGAGCGGCGCAGTCCTGCGTTGTTGCGGTCCAGACGTTCCTGGCTGGCCGTCAGCAGGCCCTGAATCCGATCGATCTGCTCGTACGAGCGTTGCTGGATACGTGCAGCCGAATCCCCGGCTGCACGAGCTCGTGCGTCCAGGCTTGTCCCCTCGGCGGCGAGCTGGTCTTGCCGCGCATCCGCAGCGGCTTCCCGCCTGTCGGCGATGGTCTCGCGCTCATCCGCAATGGCTTCTCGCTTGTCGGCCATCCGGCGTTGTTCATCTGCCCCCGGTTCGCGCATGTCCCGTCGGGTACGAGGCGTGCCCGCACTGCCGCCCGGACACTGAGCCTGGCGTGCTGGAGTAGGCCCGTTTTCGCTCTACCGTCTCAGCCACGCTGACTTAAAATCTCGACAGACAGGCGCCCGCGCCCGGCTCCCGAGCTTATACCGAGGCAATACATCAAGCGGCCGGGGCCACGCTCTGCAGCGAACGCAACCCCGGCCTATACGTCCTCAGGTACCGGCGGGGACTCTCCTGCACCCGGCCCGTGAGGACGCCGGTGCGAGGGGGATGGGGGAGCCATCGCCTCGCACTTGGGCGGCTGCCGCTGGTTCGAGCGACTGGCGGTGGCCGCGTCTCGCTGCCTGCCGAGTCGCCGACGGTCGAGTACCCGCCGCTGCCGGTCTGAAGCTGGGCTCGGCGTGTTGGCAAATGGCGGCGCAGCAAGCCCCCGCGCAGGGGCTGGGCGCGGGGGCTCCGGGGTCCTCTTCCCTGCTATCGAGTGCAGATGCGTCGACAGTTCGTTCGGGGGACGCTGGAGGTGTGTCCACCGCGCCGATAGTCGTCCATCCGCCGTCCGGTACAGGCGGCCGGCGGGTGACGGCGCGCGGGCAGATCCTTGGCCTCGCTCACTCGGATGCGGATGTGATCGAGTTCCTGCGCCGGGCTGGTCTGCCTGATGCGGAGGGGCTGCTCGATGACCCGGCCTGGGTGAAGTGGCGGGGTCGGCGGGCGCACCACTACGAGGCGGCGTAGGACCCTTGTTCCTGCTCAGTCGCCCTTGCGTCCTGCACTTCGAAGCGCCCCAGAAGCCACAAGATCCGGTAGCCGGATCATTTTGGCCTGCCTGGAAAGCCGTCGGGCGGTGCGGACCTGCGCGGTGGGCCTGGGGCGAGTATGTCGTGGTAGGGCAGTTGGTCTCGCAGGGCGCTTCGTGCCAGGGTGTTTTGCACCGATGGGCTGGGGTTGGCCAGGATGAGGCTGCCGCCCGCGTGGTGGACGGCCTGGCGGATGCCAAGGACTGTGAAGAGGCTGGCGTCGTCGCAGCGCGTCACTCCGGTCAGGTCCATGATCAGGTGTCGGCTGCCCTCGGTCAGGACCTTCGACGTGAGCTCGCAGAGGGCCGGGATGCTGTCGGTGTCCAGCTCTCCGGTCAGAGCCAGCGTCATAAAAAAGTCGGGGGTGAGGGGGCTGCGTTTCAAGGTCATCCGCAGGCCCTTTGTCCGCTGGTTCGGATCGGTGTTCACCCCCGACCGCACCCTCGTGGCAGCGCATTCCGCCGGGCCATCCCGTACTTGCGCCTCGGTGATCGCCCCGACAAACCGGCACGATGGGCAGGGCGTATCGTCGCGTACGGCTCGGCCTTGGCCGCCAGTATGCACATTTGAGCCCCCGAGGAGAGGAGAGCGTCGATCCTCCCACCGAAACTCTCCAACTGCCGTTGAATAGCGGCAACATCAACCCTCACAACACGGTCAGTCATACTTCCTTCGAAAGTGAGTTCCCCCGGCTGCCTGCTCCCCAAAACTGCGTGTGGGGTCGATGTGGGGGTAGTCGGCAGTCGTTAGCGGTGAACTCAGGCCAAGGGCGCGGTGTGAAGCAATGGTGCACAGAAGCGAAGCGCAGCCGCTCTCCGGCCGCCCGATACTGTTCACCGAGGCGCTCATGGGGCACGAGTCGGTGGCTACTGCCCGAGATGCCGTCCGCCAGTTCCTGATCGAAGTCCAGGCCGTTCACGGCATTCCGGTCTCCGCGCGCGTGATGGGCATGGTGCAGCTCGTGGTGAGTGAGCTGGTCACCAACGCCTACAAGTACGCGCCCGGCCCGTGCTTATTGGAATTGGAGATCAGGGGCGAAGGCGTGGAGGTCAGCGTGTGGGACGCCGATCCGACGCTGCCGGTGATCGGTGGCGTGGACCCTGGGCGGGTAGGAAAGCACGGCCTGGAGATCGTGACGGGCGTGTGCCGGTTTCTGGAGCTACGGCGTGAGCCGGTGGGTAAACGGATCAAGGCTGTCATCATGCTGGCCGATGACCCGGGCAGGCGTCCAGTCTGCCTCGTCATGTGACCTGCTTGAGGTTTTGATGAATCACC
>NZ_JBSGRD010000021.1:0-132979 GCF_053606205.1 Streptomyces sp. NPDC055239
ACGTTCCAGATCACGCCGGCCAGCGGCCAGCGCACCAGGACGGAGGCCAGGAAGAGGATCGCGCCGGCCAGGCTGGCCCAGATGCCGATGAGGAAATAGTCCTTGGCGGAGCCGGTGAACCAGACCACCCCGGCGGCGATCGCGACGCCGAACACGCCGCCGACCGCGGGCTGCAGCGACTCCCCTCCCATCAGCCGGGCCACGCCGATGGCCACCGCGACCGCGAAGGCGGCCACGATCGACGCCGTGAGCCCGAGGAAGTTGTGGGCGACGACGAAGGCCAGCGCGGGCAGCGCCGAGTAGATGACGCCCTTGGTGCCGCCCGCCTGGTCCAGGGCCGAAGGCCGCGGCGCCGCCTCCCCTGCCTGCCCCGTCTGCTGGGCCTGCGCGGCGGACTTTGTCTCCAGGAAGCTGTTGCTCTCCATGGTGGTCACTTCTCCCGATTCGTCTGAGGGCGAGGCGATGCCGCTGCATCACTTGATGACATCGTGTCACTAAGTGACGCGTCTGGCTACCCCCTCACGCTCGACAGGGTCGGACGCTTGCGCAATCTGTCACTTAGTGACAGTGTCACTAAGTGACAGGCCGCGCCCACCGCACGACCACCCCGGCGCCCCGCATCCTCTGCATGGGAGACGACATGACCCAGACACTGCCGCAGCGGCTCTACCTGCTCTGCTACTCCGTGGACAAGGGCAAGTTCCAGCTCGACAACCTGCAGGGCCGCGGCCAGTTGCTGCGTGCCGGCGCCCTGACCGAGCTTGCTCGCGACGGACTGCTCGACGCGAAGGGAGGCAAAGTGGTCCGCATGCTCGGGAAGACGCCGGACAACTCCTTCAATGCCGCGGTGTGGAGCGACCTGCCCGACAGCAAGCCCAAGGGCTGGCTGTCGTTCGTGCACAACAAGGCCCACACCGCGGAGACACCGGTCCGCGACCAGCTCGCCGCCGCCGGAGAGGTCTCCGTCTCGCGGGGCAGGGTGATGGGGCTCATCCCGGCCGACCGTGTCACCGTCGCCCACCCGGAGGAGGTGCGCGCCCTCCAGGAGCGGGTCCGCGACACCGTACTCAAAGGGTTCGCCCCGGTGACGATCCCGTTGGAGGAGCTGGCCATGGCCGTGTTCGCGGCGGAGCTCGAGGTGACCTGCGTGTGGAGCCGCGGAGACCTCCGCACCCACAAGCAGGCGCTCAAGGCGCTCGCCGCGCAGTTCGACGAGATCGTTCCCGGCCTGCGCAGGGCGCTGCGCGACTCGTACCTGTCGAGCAGGGCGGTCGGCGGCGGCTGGAGCGCCTGAACGCGCGGCCGACGCAGAAGTCACGTGATGTGAAGAAAATCTGACACTGCCAAATACTCCGCCGCCTCACTAACGTCGTTCGCGGCGACGAAGAGCGCGGCGCCTGCTCGTTGTTTCCTCGATTGCTTCCCCAAATGACACCTGACACTGCCCCTCCGCTTGCCCGATGAGCCCCGCGCGTCCCATCTCAGCGTTCCAGGCCGCTTACGTTTCAGCTGGTCAAAGGCGTATTTCTCGTTCCAGCGTCCCCAACTGCCCGGCTTTCGTGGCGGTAGGAGGGGATCACCCCGCAAGCTCAAGCCGTGCCCTTACGGGAGACCCGAGAGACCCGCGAGTCCCGACAGGCACGTCCCCACAGCAACGACATGAGGAGTTCGCAGATGCTTCGCAAGCGCTCACGCCTGATCGCCGCCCCGGTGGCGGCGCTCGCCCTGACCCTGACCGCTGCCGGGTACCAGGCAAGCGCGGCAGGGTCGTCGGAATCGGGCGGCGCGGCACGGTCCGGCAAGGCCGCCGCCGCGGCGGCCCCGTGTCTGTCCGGCGCCACGACGCTGGTCGGCGATCTGGACGGCGACGGCCGTCCGGACAAGGTCGTCAACCCCGGGCACACCGGCACCAAGATGACGGTCCAGTGGGGCGCCGCGGACGGCTCGTTCGGCAGCAAGAAGACGGTCACCAAGCTCCTCGGCGCGAAGACGGGTGAGGTCGCCACCGCCGCGGTCGCCGACTTCCAGAAGGACGGCACCCTGGACATGGTCGTCAACCTCGTGACGCCCGCCGGCGGGGACGACCCCAACAAGGCACGCGTCGCCGAATTCCGCCCCGGCCCGCTCAAGCGCTCGAACCTGTCCTCCGCCGCCGCCCGGCACTCCGACGTCGGCGACCTCGGCGAGGCCAAGCAGCTCCGCATCGCCAACTACGGCGACGACACGTACCCGGACCTCGCCGTCCTCAACAACGCCGGCGACGGAGTGATCGAGCGGTCCGTGCGCCTGACCAAGCCGGGCGGCGGCCCCCGCGCCTACGACTACGAGCTGCAGCAGAAGTACGGCGAGACCGGGACCCCGGCCGAGCTGCCCGCCATGCCCACCAGCGGTTGGAAGCACTTCTACAAGTCCTGCTCCTGATAAAAGCCCCGCTCCTGACGCAGGCCCGGCTCCTTGCCACACCCGGGCCCCCGTTGCCGCAGTCCCAGAATTGAGGAAGTCCGCTTGTCCAGCTCGCCCCCGGCCCCCTCGGCCGCCCTACCGATGACGAACCGGGTACGGGTCGCCGTCACCGCCTCCGACCCGATAAGCCGCGAGGGCGTCCTCAGCCAGTTACGCCGTCACCCGGAGGTCGAGCTGGAAGCGGAGTCCGGCCCCACCACGGTCGCGCTGCTCATCGAGGACACTCTCGACGAGGCCGCGCTGACCCGGCTGAGGCGCGTCGTGCGCAGCGAGGGCGCGCGTGCCGTGCTCGTCGCGGGCACGGTCCGCGAGCACGAACTCCTCGAGGTCATCGAGTGCGGTGTGGGAGCCATAGTGTGGCGCCACGAAGCGACCGCCCAGCGCCTGGTCCAGGCGGTGCTGACCACCGCCCGAGGTGGCGGCGATCTGCCGTCGGACCTGCTGGGCCAGCTCATCGGCCAGGTGCGGCGCCTCCACCGTGGCGGCGCCGATCTGCCGGTGTCCTTCCTGAGCTTCACCAAGCGCGAGGTGGACGTCGTGCGCCTCGTGGCGGAGGGGTTCGACACTTCGGAGATCGCCATGAAGCTGTCGTACTCCGAACGAACCGTCAAGAACGTGATGCACGGCCTCACCACACGCCTGAACCTGCGCAACCGTGCGCACGTGGTGGCCCACGCCCTGCGTGAGGGCTACATCTGAGGGGACGGGCTCCCCGGAGTACCGGACGGGCTACCCGGAATCTGACCGGGCGGGCTCCCGGGCGGCCCATTGAGGCAGAGAGCACTGCCCCGCCGTCATCCCTGACGTCCCTGTCCTCCGGCCGCTCCGGGGAGCACGATCGACGGCAGGGCCGCCATCACATCGTTCGGCGGGGAAGCCAACGGCAGGTGGGAGCCTGAGAGTGATCCATGAGGTGGACGAGGTCCTCAAGGGCCTCATCGGCGGCGGGGCACTGGCCGGGTCCGGGATCGACGTGTCCTTCGACGTGCCCACCCGTGACTGGGCGGCCCGGCGCAACGCGCCCGTAGTCAACGCGTACTTGTACGACATCCGGGAGGACGTGAGCCTGCGGCAGCGCGGCCACACCGGGCTGCGCGACGACCGTGACGTAGTCGTACGCCGCCGCCGTCCCCCGCGCTGGTTCCGGCTCTCCTACCTGGTGACCTCCTGGACGAAGACACCGCAGGACGAACACCGGCTGCTGTCCGCCGTGTTGGCGACACTGCTGCCGCACGAGCTCCTGTCCGCCCAGGAACTCCCGGGCGCACTGGGGGATCTCGGTCTTTCGGTGCCGCTGACGGTCTCCGCCAACCAGTCGGAGGCCCGCTCACTCGCCGACATCTGGGCGGCCCTCGGCGGCGAGCTCAAGCCGTCTCTGGACGTCACGGTGACCGTGCCGTTCCCGGCATACCCCGACTACGACGCGGGGCCGCCGGTCACCGAGGGCGCCACGGTCCGGGTCGGCGGTGTCGACGGCGGCCCGCCCCGGTCGACGGAACGCGCTCACCGGCCCCACCAAGTGGCGGCCGCGCGCTCCGCCCGCGAGCAGGCGACGGTCCGCCGTACGGAGCAGTCATGAGCACCTCGTCTCTGTCTTCGCCGTCGCCGTCGTCGCCGTCGCCGTCGTCGCCGTCTCTGCAAGATCCCTCCCTCACGGCTGCCCGTCCACCGGACCTCGTGGCCGCGGGGCCGGCCCGCTGCCTGCTCGACCGCCTTGCCGGACTGCGGCAGACGGCGAGCGCCCTGGTCGAACACCGCTCCGCCGGGGATCCCACCGCGAGCGACCCGTTGCGCGGTCTGTACATGTCCGAGGAGTCCGTACGTCATCTGCTGCGGGCCTGGCCACGTGCGGAGCCGGATGCGGACGCCCCGCCGGAGGTGTGGGCGCCGTGGCCCGAGGACACCGGCGACCCCGACGACCGCCTTGCCCGGACGGCCGCCCGGCTGCGCCTGACCGAGTTGGACGCGGCCGTCCTGCTCATCGCCCTCGCCCCCGACCTGGACCGCACCTTCGAGCCGCTGTACGGCTACCTCAACGACGATGTGAGCCGGCGCCGCGCCACCGTGGGGCTCGCCCTCGACCTGTGCGGGGTGCCCGCGCACCTGCCGGACGCCCGCGCCCGCTTCCACCTCGCGGCGCCGCTGCGTGCCCTGGGGCTGCTGACGGTCGAGGAGGACGAACGGCCGCTTCTCACCCGCTCCTTGCGCGTGCCCGACCGGCTCACCGCCCACCTGCTGGGTGATGACGCCTCCTCGGATGCCGCGCTCCTGGGTCTGCTGCGTCCGATGCCGGTCCCGCAGCCCCACGCGGAGCACGACGACGGCTTCGTAGGACAGTTGGCCGCCCGGCTCGGCGAAGGGCCGATCACCGCATATCTGCGTGAACACCGCGAGGGCGATGCCCTGGCCGCCCTCGCGTCAGCCCTGCACGCGGCCGGTCTCGACGCCCTGCGGTTCTCCGGTCCCGCCGACCACGTCCCCCAGCTGCTTCGCGAGGCACGCCTCAGCGGCCGGGCCGTCGTCGTGTCCGGCCTGCCCGAACAACCGGGCCCGATGGTGGCCGAGCTGGCCGCGGCCAAGGACGTGACCGTACTCCTGGCCGATCCGCGTCCCTACGACCCGCAGTGGTCCACGCACGACCCGCTGGTGCTCCAGGCTCCCCGGCTCCCCGCCGGGGGAACGGCCGCGTGGCGGACCGCGCTCGGTCCGGCCGCCGACGCCTTCGACCTGGCAGGCACCGTGGCCCCCTACCACCTCGGTGCCGAGCGCATCGGGCGCGCCGCGCAGGCCGCCGCCACGCTCGCCGCCTTCGACGGGACCGCGGTCACCGCCGCCCATGTCCGTCTCGCCGCCCGGCAGCAGTCGGCATCGGGCCTCGAACAGCACGCTCGCCGGATCCGGCCCGCGGTGACCTGGCAGGACCTGGTTCTGCCCGGCGCCCCTCTCACCCAGCTGCGGGAGCTCGCCCTGCGCGCCCGCCACCGCGACCGGGTCCTGGGCGACTGGCGGCTCAGCGCTGGCGGCGGACGCGGACGCGGGGTCGTCGGTCTGTTCGCGGGAGAGTCCGGCACCGGAAAAACGCTGTCCGCCGAAGTGGTCGCCGCCGATCTGGGTGTGGACCTCTACGTGGTCCAGCTCTCCTCGATCGTGGACAAGTACGTCGGCGAGACCGAGAAGAACCTCGAGCGGATCTTCACCGAGGCCGACCGCACCGACGCGGTGCTCCTCTTCGACGAGGCCGATGCCGTCTTCGGCAAGCGCTCGGAGGTCAAGGACTCCCACGACAGGTACGCCAACATGGAGAGCGCCTACCTGCTCCAGCGCCTGGAGTCCTTCGACGGCATCGCCCTGCTGACGACCAACCTGCGGGCCAACATCGACGACGCGTTCACCCGCCGTCTCGACCTGGTGGTCGACTTTCCCTTCCCCGACCCCGGGCAGCGCCTTGCCCTGTGGCGGCACGGCCTTTCGCACGTCCCGCGCGCCGATGGCATCGAAGTCGACGGCCTCGCACGGGACTTCGAGCTGTCGGGCGGCGCCATCCGCAGCGCGGTGGTCACCGCCGCCTACCTCGCGGCCGGACGGGACGAGCCGGTCGCGGCGGGCGACCTGGTGGAGGGCGCCCGCCGCGAGTACCGCAAGGCCGGCCGCCTCGTCCCGGGCGAAGCGAGCTGGTGACCACGACGACACCGTATGACGGCCAAGGCCGTCATACGGTGAGGGGTGAAGCCGTCACACCTTGAAGCGGACCGCTTCCAGCTGTTGGTACTGCTCGATCGGGCTCCCGTGGTACTTCCACCCGCCGGGGTCGGTGCAGACGGGCCCCATCCAGTTCCTGTCCTTCACATAGGCGTCACTGCACACGGAGCCGTCGAAGACCTTGAAGGTGTACCCCTCCAGCGGGGGGTCTTCGGCCTTGGAGCTGCCGAAGTACATGTTCTTCCCGTCCTCCTTCTCCGCCCACGGGATCTCCTTCCGCCACCCTTCGCCCACCCAGGCTCCGGTGCCGGTGACGCCCTTGGTGCCGATCACCGCGATGTTCAGCGCCTTGATGGCCTTCCCCTTGCCGACCGTGCCGGCCTCGACGCCGTCACACACCGGGTCCTGCCAGCCGTCACCCTTGACGAGCGCGCGGTAGCAGATGTGGCGGCCCTCGCTGCGTTCGGAGAGCTTGCGCACCGCGTCGGCCGCGGTCTCCTTCTTGGGCTTCGCGGGCTTGTCCCCCCCGCCACCACCGCCTCCGCCGCCGCCCTTCTCGTCGTCCGAACCACCGCCGGGCTTCTCAGCGGAGTCGGACGGCTTGTCCTCGGGCTCGGGCGGCGGGCTGCTGATCGGAGGAGGTGAACTGGACGGCGCGATGTTCCCGGCTTCCTGTGGCTTCTCCTTCGCTGCGCTCTGCAGTTGCGGCCGGTACGACAGCCAGATCACCACGAAGGCGATCGTCAGGGCGAGGAGCAGGGCGAAGGCGGTGGCCAGCCAGCCCGGCAGGATCCCGCGCTGTACGAAGGTGCCGTTCACGTCCATCGGCTCGGTGCCGGAGCGCCGTACGGCCAGCGAGTAGGGCTGCTCCTGCTTGGAACCGAACCAGGTGATCTGCCGGGGCCGCAGCGTCGTCTTCACGAACGCGGCCCGGCCCGGCTCGATCTGGACGTTGCTCGGCTGAAGGTCGTACGACAGCTTGTCCCCGCTGTCGCTGCCGCTGAGCGATGCGGTGACCTTGGTGTTGCCGAGGTTGTCCACCGCAAGCCGCGGCCGCCCCCGGAAACGCCCCTTCACCGTCAGCGGCACCAGCTCGGCGCGCACCTCGGTGAAGGGGGTGATGGTGAGGTTGCCCTCGGGGACGGTGACGGCGTCGGGATGTTCTGTCGGAGTGATCCGCACCGCGTACGGATTGGGCCCTGCGGTCGCGTCCGGCGTGCGTGGCGGCGCGAACGTCAGCTCCACCGTGCCCGTCGTCCCCGGGTACAGCCGCAGCGACGGCGGCTCCACTCTGGTCCAGGGGGTGAGGTCACCGACCGGTTCAAAGCGGTACTCGTCGACGATGTCACCGGTGTTGCGCACTTTCAGCCGCACCGTCGTACTGCTGCCGGGATCGACGGTTGCGGAGGCGGGTTCTAGGGAAGTCCAAAGGCTCACGCCACGACGCTAGGAGAGACCGCACGGCACGTCAGGAGTCCGCCGGGCAGACCTTGTTGCCTGGAGGGGCAGCGGCATGTGCTGCCCGGCCCGCCGGACTCCCGTCCCGCGGAGCGAACTTCACGCCCAGTTCATGACGGCCGCCGGCCGGCCCCGCCCGCCTCCGCCCAAGTGGCCCCACCGCTGGTGGAACGAGGGGCCGACCCACCACCCCTACCCGGCCGCCTCCCACCCGGACAGGGCCACAGGGGCAGCCGTAGGGGCACCGACGCGGGCGGGGTGCCCGGGGTGCGAGTTCCGGCCACGCCGAAGTGCCCTTGCGGGCATCAGCGTTGCCCGGCAACCGGCACCGGAGGCCATTTCGGCGACGGCCCGCACCGGCCAGGCTGAACAGGTCCCGTTTCGTACCCCGAGGAGAGCAGAGCATGCCGTCCTACTTGTCGCCCGGCGTCTACGTCGAGGAGGTCGCCAGCGGTTCGCGTCCGATCGAGGGGGTGGGCACCTCCGTGGCGGCCTTCGTCGGACTCGCGCCGACCGGGTCCCTGAACGAGCCCACGCTGGTGACCAACTGGACCCAGTACGTCGCCGCCTTCGGCGACTTCACCGACGGGTACTACCTCGCGCACTCCGTCTACGGCTTCTTCAACAACGGCGGATCCGCCGCGTACGTGATCCGTGTGGGCGGCTCCGCGGACGGCTCGTCCTCGGACGGCAACGCTCCCTCCGCGGTGACCGGCGGGGCACCTGCGGCAGCACTGCCCGCCGCCGAGCCGAAGCAGCTCGGCGCGTTCTCCGTGGCGGCCACGGCCCCCGGCGCGAACGGCCAGCTGTCCGTCGAGGTCGCCGACCCCGAGGGCGAAGGCCCCGCGGAGCGCTTCAAGTTGATCGTCAAGAGCGGTGACAAGCCGGTCGAGACCTTCGACGTGAGTGCCAAGAAGGGCAACCGGTCGTACGTCGTCACCCAGGTCAAGGAGCGCTCCAAGCTCATCACCGTGACGGAGAACGCCTCCGGCGCGCAGCTCGTACGCCCGGAGAACCAGACCGTCGCACTGCCCGCGCCTCCCGCCACGGCCCCCGTACCCGCGCCCGTGGAGCAGGACACGCCCTCGCACCCCGGCCCGGCCAAGTACCTCGGCGACTCCGCCGACCGCACCGGCTTCGGCGGCCTCGAGGCCATCGACGAGATCTCCATGGTGGCCGTCCCCGACCTCATGGCCGCCTACCAGCAGGGCGCGATCGACCTGGAGTCCGTCAAGGCCGTGCAGCTCGGGCTGATCGCCCACTGCGAGCTGATGGGCGACCGGGTCGCGGTCATCGACCCGCCGCCGAGCCTGAACGCCCAGCAGATACGCGGGTGGCGCCAGGAGACGGCCGGTTACGACTCCAAGTACGCGGCCCTGTACTACCCCTGGCTGAAGACCTTCGACCCGGCGTCGGGCAAGGCCCGCATGATGCCGCCGAGCGGCCACATCGCCGGCATCTGGGCCCGCAACGACTCCGAGCGCGGCGTGCACAAGGCCCCCGCCAACGAGGTCGTGCGCGGCGCCGTCGACCTGGAGCTGCAGATCACCCGCGGCGAGCAGGACCTGCTCAACCCCATCGGCGTCAACTGCATCCGCTCCTTCCCCGGCCGCGGCATCCGCGTCTGGGGCGCGCGCACCCTCTCCTCGGACCCCGAGTGGCGCTACCTGAACATCCGCCGGTACTTCAACTACCTGGAGGAGTCGGTCCTGATCGGCACCCAGTGGGTGGTGTTCGAGCCGAACGACCACGCGCTGTGGGCCCGGATCCGGCGCAACATCTCGGCGTTCCTGATCACGGAGTGGCGCAACGGCGCGCTCTTCGGCCAGCGGCCCGAGGACGCGTTCTACGTCAAGTGCGACGAGGAGACCAACCCCCCGGAGTCGGTCGACCTGGGCCGGGTCGTGTGCGAGATCGGCGTCGCGCCGGTCAAGCCCGCGGAGTTCGTGATCTTCCGGTTGTCCCAGTTCTCCAGCGGCAGCGGGGAGTTGGACGAGTAGTCCGCCGTCCGCGCCACCGTCCCCCTCCCCGTCCCGCCCCCGCCCTCGTACGCCATCGCCACGAAGCCAGCCTTAGAAGGACAGCGATTCCATGAGTCTCATGCAGGGTGACTCCCTCACTTCACACAACTTCGGTCTGCAGATCGACGGCGTGATGGTCGAGTACCTCCAGGAGGTCAGCGGTCTGACCCTCGAACAGGACATCATCGTCAGCCAGCAGAACACCGCGCAGGGAAAGATCGACATCAACATCCTGCCGGGTGTGAAGAAGAACGGGCAGTGCACCGTGGTGCGCGGCATGACCCAGTCGTCCGCGTTCACCCAGTGGATCAACGACTCGATCAACGGTCAGATGAGCACGGCCCGCAAGAACGCCTCCATCATCATGATGGATTACCAGGACAACCCGGTGAAGCGGTACAACCTGCGCAACGCCTGGTGCAACAAGATCGACGCCAGCAGCCTGAAGGCCGGCGAGGCCGCCGTACTCACCGAGACCGTGACCATCGTCTTCGAAGAACTGGTCATCGAGTAATGCGGCGCAAGGCTGTTGGTGCGCCGGACGCGGGCACGGTCGTCGCGGCGCCCCCGGCCACCCAGACCGCGGCGGGGGGAGCGGAGTCCCCCGCTCAGGCTCCCCCCGCCGCTCAACCCGACACCGCACCACGGGTCCTGCGCACGGAGTTTCCCTTCCAGCTGCCACGTGGATACGTGGACGAGGCGGGGACCGTGCACCGGGACGGCGTGATGCGCCTGTCGACGGCGCGGGACGAACTGATCCCGCTGCGTGACGTCCGCGTCCAGGAGAACCCGGCCTACCTGTCGGTGGTGCTCCTTGGCCGGGTCATCACGCGCCTGGGCACGCTGCCGTCGGTGCACGACGGGACGGTGGAGAACCTGTTCGCCTCCGACCTGGCGTTCCTCCAGGACTTCTACCGACAGATCAACGCCGAGGGGCACACCCGCGCCGCCGTGGAGTGCCCGCACTGCTCCGAGCCGTTCGAGGTGGAACTCGGCGGGAGCCGCCTGGGGGAATCGTGACGTACGCGACCGACCGACTGCACGAGGAGATCGCGTACGTCGCCTATCACTTCCACTGGAACCTGGAGACGATCCTGGATCTGGAGCACCATGACCGCCGCCTCTACGCGGACCAGATCGCGTCCTTCGTGACGCTCGCCGGGGCGGAGGGCTGAGCGGTGGGATTCTTCGACAGGCTGCGGAGCCGGGGCGAGGACGGGGGCGTGCTCGCTGACGCTGCCGATGTCGGTGGCGGGGGTGGTGACGGCGGTGCCGTCGCGGTTCCGTCGGCAGGCGACGCCGTGTCCGGTGGTACGTCCCACGGCGCGTCCGACGGCTCCGGACGTGCCGCGGGTGCGTGGTCCGGGCTGCCGCCGATCCAGCGGTCCGTGCGCGACGGCGGGTCCGGTGTCGCGGACTCCGCGTTCGGGAACCGGCTGCCCACGTGGCAGAACCCCTCGTTCACTGCGACCTCGACCCGCATCGGCGTCCTGGACGGGGCGTCGTCGAGCAGCCTGCTCTCCTCCACCTTCTCCTCGTCGTCCGCGGCGCTGAGCGAGACGGCGCGGCCGGTCACGGGGCTCGAGGGTGCCGCGAGCGCGGCGCCCTGGACACCCGTGTCGCCGCCCGCGTCGGCGCACCGTCTACCGGTGGCGCCGCTGCGTGAGGTGCAGCGGACGCAGTCGACGTACGCCGCGCCCGCATCGCCTGCCGCTCCGGAGGTGTCCGGAGCTCAGGCGCCGAGATCAGGTGCGTCCGGCGGCCCGAAGGGGACTGCCTCATCCCGTCGATCGGTGGGGACCGTGGGATCGGCGGGGTCGGCGGGAACGGCGGGGTCGACCGCCGGGCGCACCGCCCCCGTGGGTCCCGGTAGGCGGCCGGGGCCCACGGCATCTTCCGTACCCGCAAAGGACGTTGGAGGTATCGGGCAGACTCCGCTGACGGCGCCCGTCCCCGTAGCGGTGCAGCGTGCTGCGGTCTCCGGCGTACGGCGCTCCGGAGCACCCGGGGTGCCGGTACCTGTCGCACAGCCACTGGCACGGATTCCTGGAGAGCAGCGCTCCGGTCGGCAGCGTCCCGCCTCCCGGACCGTGCAGCGCTCGCACGCCGCGCAGGAGGGGAACGGAGCGTCGGCAGCCACGCCGCCCCGTGTGCCGAGCGCTGCCACGCCGTCGCCCACACCGGCCCATGGGGTACGCGTGACGCCGGCCCCCGCCGCCGCGCCCCTGGCGGCCACGCGGCCCCCTGCCCTGACCAAGGCGCCTCTCGCACCTACGGCCGTGCAGCGCCGCGTCCTGCCTGTGGCCCGTCGGGAGCCTGCACCCGCGCGGGCTGCCGCGAGTGACGGGGCCCGGGCGGGGGCGGCGCCTCCGGGCGGGGGCGGCGGGGAACGAGGGGGAGGCGAACCGGCCTCCCCTTCGAGCCCGTTCACGAGCTCTTCGTCCACGCCTGAGCCGGGTACTTCATCGGCTCCCGCAACAGCGCCTGCCGCTTCGTCGGGTGCTCCGACTTCGCCTGCCTCTTCGCCGGGTGCCGCTTCACCGGCTGCCACCTCGTCGAGTACTGCGTCACCGGCTGCCGCCTCGTCGGGTACTGCGTCACCGACTGCCGCCTCGTCGGGTGCCGCTCTGTCGGGTGCCTCATCAACGGCTGCCGCTCTGTCGGATACCGCGACACCGGTTGCCGCGAAGCCGACTGACCGGAACGGACCGTCCGATGCGCGGCCAGTGGCACAGCGAGCGACTCGGAGTGCGCACAGCCCCGCGCCATCCGCTTCACGCCCCTCTCCGTCCGCCACACCTGCCGTGGCACCCGAGTCTCGTACGACGGTGAGCAAGCCCCGTACGGACAGCGGTGTTTCGCCCACGGCTGCAAGTAACTCGTCCCCGGCCGCGTCGAACTCACGTGCCACGGCGAGCGCACCCCGCACGGATACTCAGAACTCCCCTACAAGCCTGCCGGGTTCGGCCACACCCCAGACACCCATGAACCCCCAGCGTCCGGCAGTGCAGCGCAGCGCCACCCGCAAGGCACCCCGTGCGGGTCTCGGCGCCCCGGTCACCTCGGCGCACCCGAGCCCGACGTCCACCCCCGCAGCGCCCGCCGCGCCCGCCGCTCCGACCGGACCGCGTGCGAACCCGGCCGCCACGCAGCCCGCACACGAGGTACAGCGCTCAACGGCTCCCGTCACCAACCCCGCGCCACACAGCCACACCCCACTCGGCGCTCCCATCACGGCTTCCGCTGTTCCTACCGTGCAGCCTGCTTCCACACAGCCCACGCACGAGGTCCAGCGCTCCACAGCCCCCGTCACCAATCCCCTCGGCGCTCCCGTCACCACCCCCAACGCGCCCGCCACTCCTGCCGAGCCGCCGCCTGCTTCCCAGCAGCCCGCACACAAGGTCCAGCGCTCCACAACTCCCGTCACCAAGCCCGCGTCACGCGGACGCAGCCCGCTCGGCGCTCCGCTCATCGCCCCGCCTCCGGAAGCCGTACCGCTCACGAACTCCCGGCAGCGGGGGCCTGCTGCCGCGTCGCGCCCCATCGACCGCACGGCTCCGTCCCCGGTTCAGCGGACCGCCTCTACCGACTCACCCTCCGCGTCGGCCGGCGCGTCACAGCCTCACGTCCCGTCGTCAGCACCATGGGCCTCCGAGTCCGCGCCGTCGTCGAAGCCCGTGCCGCCCGTAGATGCTCCGAAGCGGACTCCCGAGTCCTCCGGGCCCACCGGTCCGACGGTGCCGACGGTGCCGACGGTCCGGCGAACCACCACGTCGGCTCCGCCCACCGCTTCCGGCCCGCCCACCGGCCGGGTAGCGCCGCCAGTACAGAGGGCTGTACCCAGCTCGCCTGTCGCCCCCTCGAAGCAGGCCCCCGTAGCTCCTCGCACCAGCACCCCCGCAGTGCCGCCCGTTCAGCGCGCCGCCATACCCGACTCTCCGGCCGCGTTCGCCCCGGCGCAGAGCACAGCGACGCCTCCCGAGGCTGCCCCGACCCAGGCCCCCCGCACGTCACGCCCCAACGCCGCCACTCCCCCGCCGGTCCAACTGGCCACCCCGCCCCGCGAAGCAGCACCGTACGCGAGCGCCCTGCCGCAGGCGCCGGAGGCTCCCCGGCCGATCGCCCAACCGGTCCTGCCGATCCTGCCGATCCAACGAGCCCCCGAATCCACCACGTTCACCGCGTTCACCCCGGCCGCCGCCCCCGCCAAACCCGTACGCCGCCTCACCTCCCCCAGCACCAGCACCACCCCCGCCGCCTCTTCGCCCCTCCCCGTGGCCCGCCTCGTCGCCCCCTCGACGCCGACCCGAGTAATTCCGCCCTCATCCAGGCCTGTTGCCCCACCACCCGGCGGCGGCCCCACTGTGCAGCGGGATTTCCGCTCGGCGACCCAGACATTCGCCGCCGCGGCCGCCTCCACCGTCGCATCCACCCTGGGTCGGATCCTGCCGAGCGGCCAGAGCCAGCAAGAGCAGAAGCAGCAAAGCATCGAGGACGACCCGCTGCCCTTCCCGCCCGACAGGAACACGGCCTCGGCGACCTCCACCAGCAGCGCGCCACCACCACCCGAGTACTCGCGGGTGCCCGAGGGGACCTTCGACCCGAAGGACCTCACGGACTTCCAGATCGACGAACTCGTGCACCGCATGATCGGCCGCATCACGCGCCTCGTCCGCACCGAACTCCGCATGGACCGCGAACGGATCGGCAGGCTCCGCGACGACCGCCGCTGACCCGTGCGCAGCAGCGACAGCAACAGCAAGAGCAGCAGTAACGACAGAAAGGTCCACCCGCGATGCCCCGCCAGGACCCGGGTTCCACGATCTGGTTCAGCCTCTCCATCGACGGCCAGAGCCTCGGCTACTTCAACGGATGCGAGGGGCTTTCGACGCAGGTGGAGGTCGAGCATCGCCAGGAGGGCGGCAACAACGGCTTCGTCTGGCAGCTGCCGTCCCGCGTCACCTTCTCCACCATCCGGCTCACCCGTCCCCTCACCCCGGACACCACGAAGGTCGCCAAGTGGATCTCCTCCGTGCAGACGGGGATCAAACGGCCCACCGCCGAGATCGCGGCGCTGCGCGCGGACGGGTCTGAGGTCGCTCGGTGGGGGCTTGTCGATGTGCTTCCCGTCAGCTGGCAGGGCCCCCGGCTCGACCCCAGCAGCCCGGCCGTCGCCACGGAGGTCCTGGAGATCGCCCACCACGGGTTCACGGACTGAGCGGCCTCAAAGAGCAAGGGGCCCGGGGTCCGAGTGACCCGGGAGTCCGGAGAGAGTAGCGGGAGACACCCACATGCCCCAGAGCAAGGGCGCAGGCAAGAGCCTCGTGCGCGCCAGCCTCGCCATCCATGAGCCCCCCATCGGCACCAGCACATCGCCGGGCGGGCTCATGAGGACGTTCAAATTCGACTTCAACCCGGCGCAGCTGACCATCGGCCGCCGCGCCAACTGGACGGTGACGCCGACGGCGGACAACCGGGACGGCGCGATGCCGGAGTTCATGGGCTCGGAGCAGCGCGAGATGAGCCTGGAGATCTTCCTCGACTCCTCCGACCGGCCGACGAGCAACGTGGTCCTGAAGAAGGTGCAGTCGCTCCTCGACTGCTGTGGAGTGACCCCCAAGAGCAAGAAGGCCGACCAGCCGTCGCCGCCTTGGGTGATCTTCCAGTGGGGGTCGTTCAAAACGGCACGGTTCGTCGCCTACGTCGCCTCCGTCGACGCCTCGTACACCCTCTTCGGCACCTCGGGCGTGCCCATCCGGGCCACCTGTCAGCTGCGGTTGCACGAGATCCCGAGCGAGGCTCTGGGGCAGAACCCGACCTCCGGCGCGCTCACCGCGCAGAGCGTGCACCGGGTCGTCGCCGGTGACTCCCTGCAGTCGCTCGCCTGGCGCGAGTACGGCGACGCCACGGTGTGGCGGGCCATCGCCGAGGCCAACGGGATCGACGACCCGTCCACCCTCACCTCCGGCACCGAACTGGTGCTGCCCGCAGCGCAGGAGGTGCGTCGCTGATGGCCAACATCGCCTTTTCCAGTGTCATGAAGGTGAAGCTCGGCGGGGCCAAGATCCCCGACGAGTACTCCCGGATGTTCGTCGACGGCTGGGTCGACCAGGGCGCCGGGGTGCCCGCCGCGTTCCGGCTCACCTTCCGCGACCCGCACCGCCTGCTCCTCAAGGAGCTGGGCGTGAAGTTCGGCACCCCGGTGGTGCTGACCCCGGTGGCCGACGGCCAGGGCTCGGCCGAACCGCTCCTCACCGGCGAGGTCACCGCCCTGGAGGCCGACTACGACGGCACGGGATCCTTCACCGTCATCCGTGGCTACGATCTCGGGCACCGCTTCATGCGCAGGCGCCGCGTGGTCGCGTACACGAACGAGACCGCGTCCTCGATCGTCAGGAAGCTGGCCGGGCTCGCGGGCGTGCCCGTCGGAAAGATCGAATCCACCCGCGGCACCTACGAGTTCATCAGCCAGGCCAACGTCACCGACTGGGACTTCATCGCCCGCCTCGCGGACGAGAACAACATGGTGATGTCCCTCGACGCCAAGGGCAAGTTCAACTTCGTCTCGCCGAAGCCCTCGTCGGGTGCGCCGTCGCCGAGCGGCGGCCGGAGCGCGAAGAACCCCCTCGTCCTGAAGTCGGGGACCGACATCCTGCGCCTGCGTACCTCCGTGACCGCCGCCGACCAGGTGGCCGAGGTGGAGGTGCGCGGCTACGACGTCGCCAACGCGCGGGACATCGTGGAGACTTCGCGCAGCGCCGAGAACCCCGTCTTCTCCATCGGCACCTCGCCGAAGAAGGCCGCGGCCGCCTTCAAGAAGACCAAGCTCGTGCAGACCTCGATGCCCTACGACAAAGGGCCCGAGGCCAAGCACGCCGCCGACGCGCTCTTCGACGACGTGTCCTCCTCGTTCTCCGAACTTGAGGTGATCGTCCACGGCAACCCCAAGCTGCGTCCTGGCGTGCCCGTGGCGCTCGCCGACGTCGGCTGGCCCTTCCAGGGCAAGTACACGACGACCTCCGTGCGGCACGTGTTCGGCAACGGGCAGCGCTACGAGTCCTGGGTGACCGTCAGCGGCCGCCAGTGGCGCTCCCTGTACGGGCTCACGTCGGGCGGTACGGAGAGCGAGCCGCGGCTGCCCGGTGTGGCCAACGCCGTCGTCACGGACGTCGACAAGAAGGACGACCAGGCCCGCGTGAAGCTGAAGTTCCCGTGGCTGGACGACACGTACGTCAGCGACTGGACGCGCTGTGTGCAGCTCGGCGGGAAGCGCGGCGGCGGCATCTTCCCGATGGACGTGGGCGACGAGGTTCTTGTCGGCTTCGACCGGGGCGCGCTCGACCATCCCTTCGTGATCGGCGGGCTCTACAACGGCAAGGCCAGTCCGACCCGGAACAAGGCCCCTCTGTACTCCGGGGCGCGTAACCAGGCAAGCCGCCACACCATCTCCGACCGCACCGGCAACCGCGTCGACCTGCTCAGTCAGCGCGTGGGCAGCCACCGGGGCGTGCGGGTCTCCACGGGCGACGACAAGCTGACCGTGAACCTGGACCGCGCCAAGACCGAGATCACCGTGGACAGCAAGGGCTCGGTCACCATCAAGGGCGGCCGTTCCGTGTCCGTCCGGGCGGGGACGGACCTCACCTTGAGCGCCAAACGCAACGTGTCCATCCAGAGCGGCGGGATGCTCAGCCTCCGGGCCGGGAGCGCCGTGAACGTGAACGCGGGCGGCGGCGGGTTCAGCGTCAACACGTCGTTCTTCAACGTGAGGGCGGCCGGCATGGCGTCCCTCGTCGCGACGGGCGGCGTCACGTTGAACACCGTCGGGGCGATGGCGCTCACCTCCGGCGCCACGATGGCCCTGAACTCGACCAACATCGGGCTGAACGGTGTGGTCCTGGTCAACCGGAAACCCCTGCCCTTCTGATGACCCACGCATCCCCGTATCCCCGCATCCCGAGAAAGGACAGGTGCTCTTCCTGATGGCCGAACAGTTCGTCGGCTCCGGCTGGGCGTTCCCGATGCGCATCGGCCCCACCGGGGGCATCGCCCTGGTCAGTGGGGAGCGCGAGGTCGAGGAGGCCATCCGGCTCGTCCTCGCGACCGCCCCCGGCGAGCGGCCGATGCGCCCGGGGTTCGGCTGCGCCATCCACGACCTGGTGTTCGCGCCGGTCAACGAGCAGACCGCGGGCCGCATCCAGCACGAGGTCTATCTGAGCCTGGACCGCTGGGAGCCGCGCATCGAGGTGCACGAGGTCGAGGTCACCGCGGGCGACGACCAATCCGTGCTGTACATCGACGTGCGCTACGGGATCCGCGGCACGAACAACCCACGCAGCCTCGTCTTCCCCTTCTACGTCATTCCCTCCCACGAGGAGCCGGGAGCCGCGGAGACGTCCGACGGCCCCGGTGCCTTCCCCGAAAGCGACCGCTGATGTCCCTGCAGAGCCCCAACCTCGACGACCGCCGCTTCCAGCAGTTCGTCGACGACGCCAAGCGCTACATACAGCAGCGCGCCCCGGAGTGGACCGACCACAACGTCTCCGACCCCGGCGTCACCCTTGTCGAGACGGTCGCGCACATGGCGGACCAGATCGTCTACCGCCTCAACCGCGTCCCGGAGAAGAACCACCTGGCCTTCCTCGACCTGGTCGGCATCACCCTGTTCCCGCCGTCAGCCGCGCGCACCGACGTCACCTTCTGGCTGTCGGCTCCCCGCGAAGAGGTGGTGGCCGTGCCGGTCGGCACCGAGGTGACGACGCTGCGCACGGAGACCGAGGACGCCGTTGTCTTCGCCGCCGAGCACGACCTGCGCATCGTCCCGTGCATGCTGCGGCACCTGATGGTGCAGCGCCGCGGCGAGCCCGTCACCGACCGCACCGCAGATCTCGCCGAGGGCACCGACGTGCTGTGCTTCGCCGAGGCCCCGGCCGCCGGCGACTGCCTGCTGTTCGGCCTGACCGCCGCGGTGCCGCACTGCGCGGTCGCCATCGAACTCGACAGCCGTGTCGACGGCGTCGGCGTCGACCCCCGCCAGCCCCCGCTTGTCTGGGAGGCGTGGACGGCGGACGGCTGGCAGCCGTGCGAGGTGCACCGTGACGGCACCGGCGGCCTCAACCGGCCCGGCGACGTGGTCCTGCATGTGCCCGGCGGTCACGTCCTGTCCCGCAACGGCGGCCACGAGGCGGGCTGGCTGCGCTGCCGCGTCACCGAACCGCTGGCCGACCAGCCCTTCTACACCACGTCGCCGACGGTGCGCTCCAGCGACGCCTGCACGATCGGCGGCACCACCGGTGTCATACACGCGGACACGGTGTACGACGAGGCACTCGGTGAGGCCACCGGGCTTCCCGGTCAGCGGCTGCGTCTCGCCCACGCGCCCATCGTCGGCGACGACCCGCCGGTCCTTCTTCAGACCGCCGAGCACAACGGCTGGGAGGACTGGCAGGTGGTGCGGCACTTCGCCGAGTCCCGCTCAGACGACCGGCACATCACCCTGGACGCGGCCACCGGCGACATCGCGTTCGGCCCGTCCGTCCGCGAGGCCGACGGCTCCCTGCGCCAGTACGGCAGGGTCGCTCCCAAGGGCGCCGTCATCCGCGCCCGCCGCTACCGCACCGGCGGCGGCCGGGCCGGCAACGTGGCCCGCGGCGCCCTGAGCGTGCTGCGCACCTCCATCCCGTACGTCACCGAAGTCGTCAACCGGGAAGCCGCGCACAGCGGGGTCGACGGCGAGACGGTCCAGGAGGCGAAGGTCCGCGCCCCCATCACGCTGCGCGCCCAGGAGCGTGCCGTGACCCTGCGCGACTACGAGGAACTCGCCCGCCGAGCCGCGCCGGAGACCGCCCGCATCATGTGCCTGGAGGGCAAGCTCGACGACTACGGGGCGCACGCGGTGCGCGTCCTGGTCGTGCCGCAGGCGGTGCCCGACCCCGGCGGGCGGCTGCGGTTCGAGCAACTCGTCCCCGGCGACGCTCTGCTCGCTCGCATCACCCGCCATCTCGACGAACGCCGTCTCATCGGCACCCGTCTCGCCGTCGGCCCGCCGTACTACCAGGGCATCACGGTGGTGGCCACGGTGCACGCGTTCCGCGGTGTGGAGACCGACCGGGTGCGGCGTGCCACCCACGACGCCCTCTACCGCCACCTCGACCCGCTCACCGGCGGCGCGGACGGCAGGGGCTGGCCCTTCGGCCGCCCCGTCCAGGCGGGCGAGATCTTCGCGGTCCTTCAGCGGGTGCCCGGCGTGGAACTGGTGGACGAGGTCTTCCTGCACCAGGCCGACCCGCTGACCGGCAAGCGCGGCGACCGCACCGACCGCATCGACCTGGAGCCGTCCGCCCTGGTGTTCTCCTTCGACCACCGCGTACGGGTCATCGGGGACGCCACGTGAGGGGCTCCGTCGACGGCCTCGGCTCCTCCGCGCCCATCGGGATGATGCTCCCGGCCGTCTTCGCGGACGACGACCTGGCCCAGCGGTTCGTCGCGGGCCTCGACGACGTCCTGGCGCCGATCCTGAACGTCCTCGACTGCCTGGACACGTACTTCGACCCCGCGCTCACCCCGGTCGACTTCGCCGAGTGGCTCAGCACCTGGGTGGGCGCGGAGACGGACGGCATCGAGTCGGAGGCACGGCTGCGCGCCGCCGTCGCCGCCGCGGCGGCGCTGCACCGGGTGCGGGGTACGCGACAGGGCCTGTCGGAGGCGGTGCGCCTCGCGTTCGGCACCGCACCGGAGATCACCGAGAGCGGCGGCGCGACGTGGAGCGCCCGCCCCCGCGGCCCGGTCCCCGGCAGTCCCCGCCCCCACCTCCACGTGGTGCTCCAACTGGCAGAGCCGACCCCGGCGGACACCCACCGCCTGGACACGCTCGTGGCCGCCGCCCGCCCCGCCCACATGCCCTACACCGTGACCGTCACGGCCGCTGAAAGGACTCTGGAGTCATGACCAGGCAGAACTGCACCGAGTGCGACGCCCGCGTGGAACCGGGCCAGTCGTTCTGCGACGCCTGCGGCGCCGTCCTCAGCTGGGATCCGGCCGGGGCGCGCTCGGGGGCGGCGTCGGCCGCCGACTCCGGCGCCCGCGCCAACTCCGGGGCCGGGGCACAGTCCGACCCCGGCCCCGGCTGGGACGGCTTCGCGCGTCCGGACCGTACGGCGCCCGCCGCGTCCGGCCCGGCGGGTGCCCCCGCATCCGGTCCTGTGCCGCCCCCGGCCACCGATCTGCGCGCCGATTCCGGCCTGCCCCTTCGCCCCCACACGGCGGCGCCTTCGGAGCCCCCGGCCGCCGCCACACCCCACCCTCCTTACCAGTCACCGGACTTGACGGACACGGCACCCAACGATCCGGTGCCCGCGTACACCCCAGGACCTGACACCGTCCGTTCCCTCCTGGTCCCCGTCTCGGACCCCGAGGGCGCCCCGCCGCCCCCGGGCGTGAGTCCCGTCCTGCCCGGACGGCCCGACACCCAGCGCCCGCACGTGCGCGTGCCCAGCGCGCAGCCTCAGACCGGAAACGGCCCGCCGTGCCACTGGTGCGCCACCCCGAACCGCCCTGACCGGCACTTCTGCGCCCGCTGCGCGATGCCGCTCGCCGAGACCGCGGATCAGACGCAGGCGCCGCTGCCGTGGTGGCGCCGCCTCATGGGCCCCGGCCGCAACCAGACGCCCTGGGCGGGTGAACGCCCCAGGCTGCGCCGCGTGTTCGACAACATCGGCGGCTGGATCACCGCGGCCCTCGTCGTGACCGCGCTCATCTTCACCGCGGTATACCTCCCCGACGGCATCCAGGCCACGCGCGACCATTTCGCCAAGCGCGTCCCGGTCGAGCCGGACGAGATCCGCGCCTCGAAGTCGTACGAGGGCCATCCTGCGAAGCTGGCCTTCGACAAGCTCAACAACACCTGGTGGGGTCCCGGAGTCGCGGAATCGGGCCAGGGCGAGTGGATCGAAGTACGTTTCATCCGGCCGACCCGCCTGCTCGACGTCATCATCACGCCGGGCGTGTCGGTCCAGGCCGACCAGCTCTCCAAGTCCGCCCTGCCCCACCGCGTCAAGGCCACGATCACCAAGAAGGACGGTACGACCACGACCCGGGAACTCTCCTTGGACCCGGGCCCGGGCGGCCAGCGCCGGTCCTTCCGCATCGGCGACGCCACCCGCGTCCGCTTCACCGTCGAGTCGTCCCACGCGGCGTCCGCCAAGAAGCAGGTGGCCATCGCCGAGGTCGAGCTCTTCGGCCCGTCCGACGGCAGCCGGGCCTGAGGGCGACTTCTCCGATGTGTCGTAGTTCACCCCGCAGACGTCGTTGGTCCGGAACATTCGGATACGGGTCGTCGTTCTTCTAGATGTGGCTGCGGAGGGGACAGTGTCCCCGGGCCCACCTATAGCCCATGGGGAAGATCGTTCGGCTGAAGCCCCATGGAGCCTTTCGCCGAGAGGCGACCGCCCTCCGCGTGTCACGCTTTACGGCCCCGGCTGGTCTCCCCCGTCCAGCCGGGGCTTTCCCATGTCCACAGGGCATCGGCGTCTGCAGGGCGTCGGCAGCGGCAGGGCGTCGGCGAGCTCCTCGACCTGGTCGGCGAGGTGGGGGTCGGGGTGAGGTACGCGCCCCATGCCGAACTCCTCCACGGTGTCGACCTTCAGACGGCGTACGGCGTCATGCAGCTGCTTGGGCAGGCGGGTTTCGCGAGATGCCGTGGCCTGACGCCGCGCCCAGGGAGTGTGTGGGGCGGGCGGGCCCGCGAGGGTGATCGCCTGCTCTTCCCAGAATTCGGCGTCGCGGAGTTCACCGCGACTGAGGTGGTAGAGGTGCAGGCACTGGGCGGCGACGGCGTTGCCCGCGCCGGCGGAGAACTGCCACCAGAACTGGGCGCCGTCATGGCAGCCGGCCAGGCTGAGCAGGCAGGCGAAGTGCAGCGTCCCCTCCGGATCGGGCCCGTCGGTGACGAACCGGGCAAGACGCCCGGCGGCGTCGCGATCGTGCAGGACCTGGGTGGACAGCGCATCGAGCCGGGTGGCCGCGTCTCCGTGGACGGTGGGCGAATACCCGGCCGGGGCGGGGACGGCACCGAACATGAGGATCTCGGTGACGTCACGGACGACTTCCTGCCGAAGGTCGTCCAGGTCGGCGTCGGTGAACACGTCGTCATCCACTGCGACTTGGGCGAGGACGTCGTCGATGTGGCTTGGCACAGTGCTACTCCGTCTCGTTGGTGATCGACAGGCCGAGCTTGATGGCGATGCGCTGATACGCCAGCCGGCGGTGGTACCGGACGGTGTCGGGCTTGATGCCCATGATCTTGGCTATGTGCGGGGAGGTGTAGCCCAGCACGTAATAGAGCACGAAGACGTCGTACTGGCGCTCCGGGAGTCCGGCTATCGCGGCGTAGAGCCCCAGGGTGGATTCCATCGCCGCGAACGTGCGGCGCGCGGCCTCCAGCGTGGCGCGCGCGGTGTCCTGGACGGCGGCCTCCTGCACGGACGGCGGCGGGGCGGGCTGCCCCGAAAGCCGCAGCTGCATCCCCACCCGATGCTTGAGCAGCTTCCACGCATACGCCTCGGGGCTCTCTTCTTTGGCGACGTTCGGCCAGTTCAGGGCAAGGTGGCCGAAGCAACGGCGCACCACGGTCTTGGCGGCCTGCTTGTCCCCGAGCATCCGGTGGGCATAGCGCAGGTGGGGCCTTGCGCAGACAGCGAAGAACGCTTCCAGGTCTGGAGGCATCTCGTAGGACAGTCCGGTGAGGTTGTCCAGATTGGGGTAGCCGGCCAGCGCATCGGGGGCTCCTTCCGGCTCGTCCGCGTCCTCGGGCGGCAGCGATCTCGGGTGTTCACTCATCGCTGGGCCCCCTCGTCGGTGGATGCGGCGGTCAACGAGGGGGCGGCGTCGGCGAGGTGGCCGCCCTTGAGCAGTTCGTTGGCGCCCACGCGCACACCGGCGCGCAGCAGGCGGCGCGCCAGATGCCGGGCGTCGGGGGCGAAGACCCGTAGCGCGGTGATGACCACGGTCGCGACGAGCACGTCGTCGAGGGTGAAGGCCACTGATTCTGTCCTTTGTCCTGCTGGCTGCGGCCCGTCCCGCACCATGTGCGGACTGCCGGAGAACGACAATGTCCTCAACCGCAGGATTTCGGATCGGAGGGGGCAAACGCGTATGCCAGAGGCAATCAATTTTCGACACAAAGTGACTGACTAGTAACCGTAGGGCAGAATGAGCGTTCGAGAGTGAACGATCGGTAACGAACTCTCACTCTACGTGCAGACGCCTGGCCAGCGGAAATCCGCTCGCTCGCCGCCACGGAAGCGCACGCCCGTTCCCACCGAAACCCCTGCGTGCGCCGGTCGGTGACACTCAGAAGTATCCATCCATGTGACAGAAGTCACCTCCTGTTGTCCAACTCCGGTCAGCAGCAAGGCCGCTGATATATGCGGCAGGCCAACTCAGTTCACTCCAGGGCGGGTTGGCATTTACCCCCCCCCCCCAGGCCTCCAAGCCTCCAAGCCCCTCCTTCACCATGCGGGCGGCGGCGGGGACGAGCCCGGCGCGACAAGACCGCTCTGGTAGGCCGCTGCGACCACTTGGGCCCGGTCCCGCATGCCGAGCTTCAGGAGAATCCGCCCGAGGTGGGTCTTGACCGTCGCCTCACCGATGAACAGATGGGTGGCGATCTCGGCGTTGGAGAGCCCGTGCGCGACCAGGACGAGGACCTCGCGCTCCCGGTGGGTGAGCGCCGCAAGCTCCTCGGGGGCCGGCCTGATCCTCTCCGGCCTTGCGGCGAACTCGGCAAGGAGGTCAGCGGTCACCGCGGGGTCCAGCCAGCCGTCCCCGTCGGCGAGCGCCCGTACCGCCCCGGCCAGCTCGCCGGGTGCCGCGTCCTTGAGCAGAAAGCCGGAGGCCCCGGCCCGCAGCGCCCGGTAGACGGCCTCGCTGACGTTGTACGTCGTCAGCACCAGCACCCGGGCCTCACCGGGGAAGGCGTCGGCGGTGATCCGCCGGGTCGCGTCGACTCCGTCCATGCCGGGCATCCGCACATCCATGACGACGACGGTGGGGCGCAGTTCAGCCGTGAGGGCCACAGCTTCGTTGCCGTCGGCGGCCTCGCCCACCACCTCGATGCCGTCCTCGCCGGTGAGCAGCATGGCAAGCGCGGAACGCACCATGGCCTGGTCGTCCGCGAGCAACACCCGGATCACCACTTCCTCACCACTCCCCTGCCGGAAGGGTGGCGGCGGTCCGGAATCCACCGTTCCTGGTGGGACCGGCGTCGAACGTGCCGCCGCAGACGGCCACTCGCTCACGGAGTCCGATCAGGCCGTGTCCGGTGGACAGTTCGGAGCGGGCCGCCGCCGGGGTGCCCCGTCCGTCGTCCCCGACCTCGATCCGCAGCCGGCCGTCGGCCCGGGACCAGTCGAGACGTACGACCGTGGCGGATCCGGGACCCGCGTGCTTGGTCGCGTTGGTCAACGCCTCCTGCACAAGGCGGTACGCGGTCAGGTCCACGCTCCTGGCGAGCACGGCGGGGACACCGCTCACCTCCAAGCGGGCTTCCAGGCCAGCCTGGCGCGCCCCGTTCAGAAGAGGGTCCAGGTCGGCGAGCCCGAAGCCAGGACCGTCGGCCGCGAGCCGCTCACCGTCGGTGCGCAGCACGAGGAGCATGTGGCGCAGCTCGGCGACGGCGGTCTTGCCGCTCGACTCGATCTGGTCGAGCGCGTGCTCGACGCGGTCCGGATCGGCCCGCAGCACATGGCGGGCGCCCCCGGCCTGGAGCACCATCACGGTGACCGCGTTGGCGACGATGTCGTGCAACTCGCGTGCGGTACTGGCCCGTTCAGTCAGGATCGCCTCCTCGGCGCGCTGCAACGCGAGCCGGTCCCTGGCGGCCGCCGCCCGCCCCGCCCACACCCATCGGCCGACGGCCCACACTTCCAGGTTGAGCAGCCCGTAGAAGCAGGCCACCCCGATCAGGGTGGTGAGTCGTTCCGCGGCGGGTACGTCAGCGAGCGCCGCCCGCACCGAGAGCGCCACAGGCACCATCACGGAGCCCAGCGCGAGCACGGCGAGGCGAGCGCTCTGGAGAGCGGCAACGGTGTAGAGCGCGGCGAGCAGGGCCAGAGTCGGGCTGTAGTCGAACACCCCGGCGGCGGTGAGGAGTTCACCGCCGAGGGCGTGCGCCCACAGGTAGCCGAACACCGTACGGGGCGCTCGCCGCCGGGCCGCGAGCGCCGCATAGCCGATGACGGCGTACCCCACCGTGGCAAGGCGGTCGGCCAGGCCGACATTCGGGAGGGCGAAGTCCGAGAAGAGGAACAAGTCGGGCAGCAGCAGGGCAGTGGCGAGGACCGTGTCCTGGGCGGCGGGGGCCGCACGATAGAGCCCGCCGATGGCGGCTCTGGGTCTGACCGTCATGGCCCGGTCGGCGGGTGCGGGTCACTGTCGTCGGAGTGCGGCGGACGCGGGTCGTCGTCGGAGTGCGGTGGGCGCGGGTCGTCGGGGTGCGGTGGGTGTGGCGGGTGTGGGAAGCAGGTGCGGATGACCCGGCACGGTCCGGCCGCGAACGCGTCGAGCTGATCCTCGCTCACCCCGGTCAGGCCCGCCTTCCGGGGCCGGGCAGGCACCGGCGATTCGTAGCCGAGCTCGCGCATCGCCGCCCACAGATCGCCGTCATCGGCGAGCAGCGCCTCGGTGAGCCGGCGCTGCGAGAAGGACTCGGCGCGCACCACGTAGCGGGAGCGTCCGGCGAGCCGGACCACGCTCGCCGTCACACCCGGCATGGGCTCGTCGGAGCCGAGCTGCTCCACACCGGTCACAGCGATCCGCTCCACAGGACCGCTGCCGGCGGGCACCGGCGTGATCACGGCGACCAGCTCCCCCCGCGGTTCGACGAGCAGGGGCGGCGGGTCAGGGACCAGGAGCGCGTCCCCGTCCACGAGGAGGGCTTTGGCGCCGATCGGTTCAAGGGTGACATCCGCGGCCGTGACCAGCACGGTTGTCTCATCCATGGGGTCGCGCGAGTCGCTCATGGCTCCATGAAACTGCCTCGGCGGCACGCAGAAACGTACACCCTCGGTCGTACACCTCTAATCCACTCCAGAGTGGACGCGATGGCGGCCTCGAAGCGCGCATTCTGATGGATGTCGGAAACACGTCCGACGGCCGGAAGGACCCGGGAGACAGTCATGGGATACCAGGTCATGTTCTACCAACTGCGGTGCATCGAGACCGAGGACGACGGCGAGGACGAGGCGTGGGTGGACTTCCGCGGCCAGCGTGTCTGGGGTCGTGGCGACATCAACAACGGCGATGTCATCAACGTCAACAACGGGCCGTTCAGGCTGGTCAACAGCGACGCCGACGTCGTCTCCATCTGGGACCAGGACGACTTGGACCCGGACGACCACCTGGGCGACTTCCTCATCAGTGCCGCTGTCTCGGGCCGCGGCGAGCAGGTCGCCGAGTTCCGGGGCGACGGCGCCCACTACACCCTCACGTACGAGGTACGGCCGGACAACTGGTAGGCCGTTCCCAGGTGCTCACCTCACACCGGGCGCCCGGGATCGCCGCGGCGATCCCGGACGCTGCCTGGGCCTCGGACCAGGACAGGTTCAATCGCTCAGGTCGCCAACGTCTCCGGCGGCTGACGAATCCAGTCGGGCAGGACGGCGTACAGACGGACGGCGATCTCCTCCGGCTCGACACCAAGGCTCCCGCCGACGGCGGCCGAGAAGACTCCGTTCACCCCGGAGGCCGTGTAGACGTCCTCGACCCAGTCGCGCGCTTCGGACTCCCGCTCGCCGCCGCCGAAGTCCCGCCGAAGACTGCGCACCTGATCCACGAGGAGATCGCCGATACCCGGCAGTCCGCTCGGTGACTGCCAGGTCGAAGCCAGCAGAAAGAGGCTCCTGCGCTGCCGAAGACTGTCGAGCATGCTGTTGAGCGTGGCCAGCGCCACGGCGGTCGGATCCGCACCCAGCTGTCGGTCACTGAGGTCCAGGGTCCGAAGGGCACGGAAGTCTTCGGCGATCACGTACACCGCGGCTTCCTCGAGCGAGTCGAAGTGGTTGTAGAAGGTCGCACGGTGGATGCCCGCGGCTGTCGCCAAGGCGGAAATCGAAGGGCACGACTGTGTCCGCAGCATGAGGTCGGCCAGTGCGTCCGCGATCGCCCGCCGCGAGCGGGTGAAGCGCGGGTCCGCTCCGACTGCCGGGGGCTGATCACTCACCATCCCCGCACACTACTCCGACGCCGTCGCCCGGCACTCTTCGCGTCACCACTATTCGACACCTGTCGATCAGCGATCTATGGTGAGGGACCCATCGAATCGCCAGGCAAGGAAGCGCCATGTCGCGAACCGACAGCAACACCCCTCCTACGGCCACCGCGGACAAGCTCGCGGTGGTGGAGACCCTCTACCGATATGCCGCCGGCCTTGATCTGCGCGACAGAGCCCTTCTCGCATCCGCGTTCACAGACGACGCGGTAGCCGATTTCGGTCCTGCCACGAAGAAGGCCGGCCATGAGTACCCTCCGGTGGAAGGCGGGGAGACCATCGCCTCAGCCCTGTCGGACTCCCTCAGTCACCTGGACACGACTCATTCCTTGAGCAACCCGCGGGTGAGTCTTGACGGCGACAAGGCGCGTCTGGAAGCGATCATGGCGTGCCAGCACCTGCCCCGAGACGACCACTCGCGCCACGTCCTCATGACGAACCGGTACGACGTCGAGCTGGTGAGGAAGGGCGAGGTCTGGCTCATCGAGCGCGTCACGGTCGACAACGCCTGGACCGAGGGCGACCCCACCGTCCTGTCCGGCATCTGAGGACACCCACCAGCCAATAGGTCGGAAAATGCAGCAGTCACAGAAGACACAGAACGAACTCGGTGCCTTCCTTCGCGCGAACCGCGCCCGCACCGAGCCGGCCGACGTGGGTCTGCCCGCCGGCGGCGGCAGCCGCAGAGTGAAGGGGCTGCGGCGGGAAGAAGTGGCTGTCCTGGCCGGTGTGAGCGCCGACTACTACGCGCGCCTCGAGCAGGGGCGTGAGCGCCACCCCTCACCCCAGGTCGTCGATGCCGTGGGGCGGGCGATGCGGCTGACGCCGGACGCGCGGACCCACCTCTTCCGGCTGGCCGGTCTGCATCCCGCCCTCACGTCGGCCGCGGGCCGCGACGTGGTCCACCCCTCTCTGCTGCACCTGCTTGACGCCTTCCCCGCGGGCGCCGCCTACGTACTGAGTCCCGCCTTCGACGTGCTGGCGAAGAACGCCGTCGCCACCGCGCTCCTCTCGCCCTTCGAAGGCACATCGAACATGGTTCGCGTGCTCTTCCAGCACCCGCGTGCGCGCGAGGTCTTCGTCGAGTGGCCCGTGGTCGCGCGCGCCACCGTGCACGCCCTGCGGCTGCACGCCGGCCGGTTCCCCGACGACCCGGGCATCAACGATCTCGTCGCTGAGATGTCGCAGGCGTCACCGGACTTCCGGCGTCTGTGGCAGGAGAACGACGTGGAGAACATGGCGCGCGCGTTCAAGGTGTTCGTCCTTCCCGAGACCGGCCGCATCGAGCTGACGTACCAGACCTTCGACGTCCATGACGCTCCCGGGCAGCAGCTCCTGGTCGGCATCCCCGAACCCGGCAGCGCGAGCGCCGCGGCGATCGCCTCCCTCGCGGTGTCGGTGTCGGCCGAGCGGGGTGCGGGCGAGCCGGGTGCTTCCGGGCGGGGCGCTTCCGGACAGGGTGCGGTCACCACGTGAAGTCCCGTCAGCGCGGCGACGGGACAGCGCGGTTCGTTCCGTGATCACTACCTCTGCCCGGCTGTTGCGGTTGGTGTCCTTGCTGTCGTCCAGGCCGACCTGGTCGAACACGGAGCTGGCACGGCAACTGGAGGTCACCGAGCGCACGGTACGCCGGGACATCGACCGGCTGCGTGAGCTCGGATACGGCGTGGAGTCGGTGCCGGGTCCCGGCGGTGGCTACCGCTTCGGCACGGGCAACCGCATGCCACCGTTGAACCTGGACGACGACGAGGTCTTCGCCGTGGCCGTGGCACTCAGGGAAGCCGCACACGGCGCGGCCCTTGGCGCCGACCCGGCAGCACTCTCGGCGCTGCTGAAACTGCGACAGATCCTGCCCGCCCGTATGGCGAAGCGCCTGGCGAGCCTGGACGCCATCGTCGAACACACCCCGCGCTGCGAGACTCCTCAGGTGTCCGCGGACGTGCTGTTGCTGCTTGCCTCCGTCTGCAGGGCGTCCGAGCGCACCACGCTCACCTACCGCGACACGCACGGCACCACCACGGTCCGGAACGTCGATCCGCACCGCCTGGTGCACACCGGCGTCCACTGGTACTTCGTGGCCCGCGACGTCGAGCGCGACGCCTGGCGAACGTTCCGTGCCGACAGAGTGGTCGCAGCACACTCCACCGGAGAAGCGGTCGACCTGGCCGACGCTCCGGACGCCGCGCAGCTGGTCGCCGACACGATCACCCGCACCGGGTACCCCTTCTATGCCCGTGTCCGCCTTCCGCTGCCCTACGACGACGCCCGACGCCTTGTGGCACCCATCGTCGCCACCCACGAATCCGACGGACCGGAGCAGACGGTCATCACCATCGGCGGATCCGACCCCGACGAACTCGCGGGCTACCTCCTCAGCCTGCGAACACCGCTGGATGTCCTGTCGCCGGACTCCGTCCGCGAGGCGCTGCTGGCCCGTCTCGACGCCCTTTACCGCGGTAACCGGGCACCAGAAACAGGCCGGTGAAAGACCAGAAAGACCAGGAGAGACCAGGACCGAAGGTGTCCGGATCTGCTCCTAGCCTGAATACGAGGCACACGCCGCCGAGCGCGTCACCGCTCCGGATGCGCCCTGACCTCTTCGATTCTCACCATCCGATCTCACCTTTCAACGGGAGCGCGTCATGTCAGTCCCCCCTCGCCTGCTGGTCTACGGAGCCACCGGTTACACCGGGAAGCTGGTCGCGGAGCACGCCGAGCAGTCGGGCCTCGACGTCGTCGTGGCGGGCCGGAACCGGGAGCGCGTTGCCGCGCTCGGCGAGGAACTCGGCGTCGAGAGCCGCGCCTTCACGCTCGACGACCCGGAACTCCTGCGGAACGCACTCGCCGACATCACGGTGGTCCTGAACGTCGCGGGCCCCTTCCATCGCACCGCACGCCCGCTGATGGACGCCTGCATCGACAAGGGTGTGCACTACCTGGACACCTCCGCCGAGTACGACGTCTTCGCCGGCGCGCAATCCCGGCAGGCGGAGGCCGCGGCCGCGGGCGTGATGGTCATGTCCGGCGTCGGCTGGGACGTCGTACCCAGTGACTGCGTCGCTGCCCACGTCGCGGCGCGCGTCGCCGATCCCGTCGGCCTGCGCATCGCCCTCAAGCTGCTCAGCGCCACCCCCGAGGAGGCGGCGGGCCTGAACCTCTTCTCCCGCGGGTCCATCGTCAGCGCGACCGAAGGCATCGGCGACCTGGGCGTGCTGGTCCGCACCGACGGCGACATCGTCACTCTGCCCGAGCCCAGAATCGCGTCGTTCGACTTCGGCGACGGCGGCCCGGAGGAATGCGTGTCCGCCTCCATGGGCGACCTGATCACCAGCCATCTCTCCACCGGCATCCCGTCCATCGAGGTGTACGTGCAGACCGGGCAGCCGCTCCCCGTCGACCTGGACCTCTCGGCGCTGCCCGACGGACCGACCGCGCGGGAGCGGGAGGTGGGGCGCAGCAAGGTCGTCGCCGAGGTGACAGGGCGGGACGGCAGCACGGCCCTGTCCATGATCGACACGCCTACCGGCTACCGGTTCACACAGCTGTCGTCCGTGGAGATCGCCCGCCGCGTGCTGGCCGGCTCCTTCACTCCGGGCTTCCAGTCGCCCTCCTCCGCCTACGGCCCCGAACTGGCCCTCGCTGTCGGCGATTCCTGGATCAAGGACCTCTAGGCCGGTCATGAGCATGGGTGTGGCGCACCTAGGCCGACACGTCCTTCCTGGCCCGGCGGCGCGGAGACAGACTCAGGGTGCCCGCCCGGACAGGGCAGGCGTGATCTCCGTCGAAAGGCCGCTGCCATGTCTTCTTCCCTCTTGAATTCCCTCTCGAGCGCCCGTCAGATCGAGAACCTCATCGTCCGGTACTCACACCTCGTCGACGAGGGCGACTTCGCGGAATTCGGCGCGCTCTTCGACGAAGCGGACTTCGTGTTCGGTGATCTGACGCTCCGTGGACACAAGGCCATCGAGGGCCTGATCAGATCGACACTCATCGTCCACGACGACGGAACGCCGCGTACCCGGCACGTCACGACGAACATCCTCATCGAGGTGGACGAGGCCGACGACAGTGCCGTGGCACGGTCGTACTACAACATCCTCCAGGCAGTGCCCGGCCTCCTTCCGCCGCAGACGGTGGCGGGCGGCCGGTACCGCGACCGCTTCGAACGGCGTGGCGGCACGTGGTACTTCGCCCGGCGCGAGGTCACCATCGATTTCACCGGCGACACCCGTTACCACCTCGTGGAACAGCGGAGCGTCTGACAGCCCGCTGCCGGGACACGTCCTCGTGCGATGCGGTGCGATGCGGTGCGCCGCCCCTGGAAGGAGCGCAGATGCGCATGTACGTGCCTGCCGTGCCGCCCATGGGCTCCGACCGAGCCGGTGGGAACGGTCAGGAGCCACGGGACAACACATTCGGCGAGTTCCTCCGGACCTGCCGGTCCCGGCTGGCTCCCTCGGACGTCGGTCTGCGAGCCGACGTCCGTCATCGCCGGGTCGCGGGACTGCGCCGACAGGAGGTGTCCGTCCTGACCGGAGTCAGCGCCGACTACTACGCACGCCTGGAGCAAGGACGGAAGCGGTACCCCTCGCCCCGGATCGTCGAAGCCCTCGGCCGGGCCTTCCATCTGGACCCGGACGCACGAGGTCACCTCTTCCGTCTCGCCGGACTCAACCCGAGTCTGCGCCCCGACACCACCCGAAGCCATGCGCACCCGGAACTTCTGTACTTGCTGGAGTCGTCCCACACGGCGGCGGCCTGCGTGCTGAGCCCTTGCCTCGACATCCTGGCGGCCAATGCGCCCGCGCAGGCGCTGCTGTCTCCTTTCGGCAGTGCCGACAGCGTCGCTGACCGCGTTGGCAGCGTTGGCAGCGTTGACCGCGCCGAAAGTACGGGCAGCGAACTGAATCTGATCCGGATCCTCTTCACACATCCGCAAGCCAGGAGCTACTTCGCCCAGTGGCCGTCGGCCGTGGCCGTCTCCCTGCACGCGCTGCGTCTCCATTCCGCCCGGCTTCCGGGGGACACCGAGATCGTCGACCTCGTCGCCGACATGTCCGCCGAGTCGGCCGACTTCAGAAGGAAGTGGGAGGCCGGTGCGGCAGGCGGCCTGGATCGCCGTCGCCTGTTCGGGGCCATCGTTCACCCCGCGGTCGGGCGCATCGAGCTCACGTACCGCGTCTTCAGCGTGCCGGAGGCCCCGGGACAGCATCTGCTGATCGGCACTGCCCCAGGAGGCCGCAGTGCCGAGGCCCTCACCTATCTCACCGCCATGGGCGGGCGACAGCCCTGAACCGCGCCTGCCCGGGTGCGGGACGCCCAGGTCTGCCTGGGTGCGGGACACCCACCCTCACACAACCTCCCTCTTCACCGCCCGGTCAGCGAATGTGGTGTGCACACCCCGCCGCCGCCCGAGAACCCACGATCCAAGAAGGAACATCATGTCTCTCACTTCGTATCGCACCCTGGGCCGCTCCGGTCTGCGCGTGAGCCCGCTCGCCTTCGGCGCGATGAACTTCGACGACGGCAGCTGGGGCTCCGCCCCCGAAACCTCGTTCGGGCTGCTCGACCACTATCTCGAGGCCGGCGGCAACTTCGTGGACACCGCCAACATGTACAACAAGGGCGCCTCCGAGGAGACTCTGGGCCGCTACTTCGACAAGCGCCCCGGAGCCCGTGACCGCGTGGTCCTCGCGACGAAGTTCGGCGGCAACATGGCGGCCGACGACCCGAACTCCGGCGGAGCGGGACGCAAGGCGATCCGGGCCCAACTGGACGCCTCGCTGCGCCGGTTGAACACCGACTACGTCGACCTGTACTGGATGCACCAGTGGGACCGGCACACCCCCATGGAAGAGACCCTGTCCACCCTCACCGACCTGGTGCGCGCCGGAAAGATCCACGCCATCGGTCTGTCCAACGTGCCTGCCTGGTGGGTCGCGGAGGCCGCCACGACCGCCCGGCTTCGCGACTGGGAGACCATCGCCGCGCTCCAGGTGGAGTACTCCCTGCTCGCCCGCAGCGTGGAGGGGGAGACCTTCGGCGCCGCCCGCCGCTTCGGGCTCGGCATCACGCCCTGGAGCCCGCTGGCCAGCGGCACCCTGTCCGGCAAGTACTCGCGTACCGCCACCGAGGTAGCCGGGTCCGGGCGCACCGCGTACGCCGCCGCCTACCTGAACGAATCCACCTTCACCCTCCTCGACGCCCTTGAGGAGATCGCCCACAGCCTCGGCACGACCGTGGCCGCGGTGGCGCTCACCTGGGTCCGTCAGCGTTCCGAGGTGACGTCGACACTCATCGGCGCACGCACGCAGGAACAGCTGGCCGCCAACCTCGCCTCACTCGACGTCACGCTCACCGACGAGCAGATCACCGCACTCGACAGCCTCACGAAGCCCGTCCTGGACTACCCGCACAACATGATCGAGTCCATGGTCGGCTTCCAGCAGGGCGACACCACCGTCAACGGCCTGGCCGCTCAGGCCTTCGTCCGCTGACACACACTTGCCGAGATAAGGACACGCCATGGCCGAGACACTGGAAATCACCACCTTGCGCCCCGCCCCGGGCCACACTGTCAACGACTTCGTCGAGGCGAACGCCGACATCAACACCTACCTCGAGCGACAGCCCGGCTTCCTGTGGCGACGCATCGTCGAGACCGACGACGGACGCGTCATCGACATCGTCGCCTACGACAGCCTGCCGCACGCGCGTGCCGGTGCGGCCGGCATCACCGGTGAGATGGCGGACTCTCCCGTGCACGCCACGATCGACCACGACAGCGTGGACTGGCAGCTCACCACCGCGCTGCAGTCCCTCGCGTGACCGGGGGAGACCTCCATGCCCTTCGCCGACGAACTCATCGGCCGCCACACCGTGCAGAGCCTCACCCGCGCCGTCCGGGCCGCCGCCCCGGACGCCGACCTCACCGCACTGCGTGCGGCGCCCGGGCAGATCGACTCCTTGTCCCTGCGGGAGCGCTCCGATCTGCTGCGCGACGCACTGCTCGCGGATCTTCCGGGCGACTACGCGGCACTGGCCCGGACAGTACGCAAGGCCCGCGATGACTCGCCACATTTCACCGGATGGATGATCTGGCCGGTCACCAGCGCCATCGCCACCCGCGCCGTCCAGGAAGGCGGGGCGGCGCCCTTCGACGACGCGATGGCACTCCTCGCGAGCCTCACCGGGCGCCTCTCCTCGGAATTCGCCATCAGGATCCTGCTGCGGCACGACCTCGACCGGGCACTCGGCATCATCGTCGGCGGCTGGACCGGCTCGGCTGACGCCGATGTGCGCAGGCTCGCTTCCGAAGGCACGCGCCCCTACCTGCCCTGGTCGGTACGGGTGCCGGACATCATGGCCCGCCCCGGAGCGACCGTGCCCATCCTTGACGCCCTCCACCAGGACGAGAGCGAGTACGTACGCCGCTCGGTCGCCAACCATCTCAACGACCTCAGCCGCGACCATCCCGAGGTCGTCCTCGACACGGCCCGCCGCTGGCTTGAGCACCCCGACGCCACCACCGAACGCCTCGTACGGCACGGGCTGCGCACGCTCGTCAAGCGCGGCGACCCCGGTGCCCTGGAACTACTCGGCTTCGCTCCCGCGGCCCTGGAGGTCGACGGACCTCATCTGGACCAGGAGAGCGTCCCGTTCGGCGGCAGCGTCCGGTTCACCGCCTCGATCCGCAACACCGGTGAAAGCCGGGCCCGGCTCGCGATCGACTACATCGTGCACCACCGCAAGGCCAACGGAAGCCTGACCGCCAAGACCTTCAAACTCACCACCCGCACCCTCGCACCCGACGAACAGATCCATGTCACGCGGGAGCACTCGTTCCGGCCGATCACGACACGCCGGTACTACCCGGGGCGGCACACGATCTCTCTCCAGATCAATGGAGTCGAGTCCGACCGGGCCGACTTCGAACTGTCCGAAAGGAATCCCGGATGAACGAGACACCCACGCACGACGACAAGGCCGGACTCGTCGAGGCCGACGACAGGGCGCTGAAGGTCCGGGCCCAGTACGAGCAGATCGAACAGCGCGTACTGGGCAGGACCTGGACACTGCCGGAGCTGGCGGTCGGCTTCACCAACGATGCCGCCTACGTCGGACGCCTGGTGCTCGCCGCCGAGCGGACCTGGGGCATCGACGGTGACGTGGACGCGGAGCTGCGGCACAAGCTGGCCGAATGCCTGTGGTGGGTCTTCGTGCTCGCCGACCGGCTCGATGTCGACATGCCGGAGGCCTACGCAGCCACGATGGATCGCATCGACGGCGGTCTGCAGCAGACCCTGCGCGGCATGGACGCCTGAAGGTGACCCCGGGTCGGCGGGATCGGCCCGGAGGCTGCTGCGGCCAGCGGCTACTGCGGCGGGTGGAGCTTGCGGAAGTACGTCCAGCTGGTCTCGTTCGGCTCGCTCCACTTCTCCGGGGCCTGGGCGAACTCGGGGTGGTGGTCGGCGATGTAGGCGCGGGTGCGCTCGGGGACCTCGGTGTACGAGCCGAGCTTGCGACCCCGGCAGTGGTAGGTGAGGCCGCCGGGGCGCTGGCCGCGGGCCATCCACGGGAGCCACGGCGACATCCGGGTCCACGACATGGTGGCCGGGACGCTGGGCGCCTGCCCTGTCAGATCGGTGCGGTCGGCGAAGAACTGGAAGAGCTCAAGGGCCTTGTACGTGTCGCCGGCCGAGTGGACCGGGTACTCGGCCACCGGCAGCGGTGAGGGGTAGGCGAGCGGGATCTCCAGGCTGAAGCAGACCTGGTCGCCGAGATCGGTCGTCGGGATCGGGAAGGGGCGCCACTTCTGGTTCGCCGGGTCGTTCCAGACGTGCACCACCGGCAGGTCCTGCCAGGTCTCCAGGATCTCGCGGGTGACGGGGTCAAGGTAGAAGGCGGCCTCGCGGGTGAGCAGTTGGTAGGAGTCGGGGCCGTCTTCGGCGTCCTGGACGAGGCGGGCGACGTTGAGCCCTTCGAAGCCGAAGAGTCGCTGGTAGGGCTCATCGGGGGCCCAGGAGTACACGTCGCCGGACCACCAGTAGGTGACCTCCTCGCCATCGAGCGAGGCCCGGGTGCGGGCGAAGGAACGGAGCAGCTCTGCGGGTGTCGTCATAGGGACCACTCTGCGCGACTCCCGCCCCAGCCGGGCGGAAAACACCGAGGCCGCTCAGGGTTCGAGCCGCCGGGACGGTGCACGGTCGGCGGCCTTCGGGGACGCTGACCAGGATGTGCGGAAGACAAGGGCGGGATCCTGGCCCCCGGACACGCGGTGGGTGGCCGACCGTTGACATGGGCCACCCGGCGCTGCTCGGCGCGGTGAGTGGCAGGGTCTCCCCCTTTCTCTGCAGTAGGCAGTCCCGGTCATCACGCGTCGCGCCGTCACTCGGTCCGGTGGACCGGCTGCTCTGCGCACGTCTTCGGGCTCCGCGCTGAGGGAGAGTGGCCGCGTGCATCGCCGGATCATCGCCTTCGTAGCCCTCGCCCTGCTGAGTACTGCCGGGTGCGCCTCCGTGACGCCGGGCGCCGATCCGGATCGGCTACCGCCCCGCCAGTCGCTCGCGCCCACGGGCGGCAAGGTGCCGTCGCCGATCGAGTCCCGCTCCCCCGCCGTGCAGCCCTCGGCCCGGGACGCGTTGGTCGAGAGCGGCACCAGCAAGCCCCAGGGTAGGAAGGCGCATACGGCTGCGGACGCCAAGGAGGTGGCCCCCCGCCGCGAGGCGACCGCCGGCGTCGGCCACAAGCGTCCGGCGCCTGCCCCTCCGCGTGCCCCCGTGCACCGGGCGCCGGCGCCTGCCCGGTCCACGGTGCAGCGCCCCGAACACGTGGCACCGCGTCCCGTCCTGCCGCGGCAGACGTACGACGGCAAGGTGGTGTGCCGGATGGCGGACGGTGTGGTCGACCCGGCCACGGTGGAGTTGTGCCGGGATCAGCTCGGACGATGAAGGCCAGAAAGCACGAGTGCCGCGGCGTCGGAGGAGCGGTGGAAACGGATGGCACAGGAGTGGACGTCAGCAGAACATCAGCAGGACGTGAGCGTCAGCACACAACCTGTTGATCGCGTGGAGCCTCTTAGGGCACAAACGCAATATCTGGTGACCTGGTCGACGAGGGGGTAGCGCCGCAACTCGTGTCTGCAGCGCTCGAGCCCCTGGTCTTCGTGGAAGCAGAAGGAGCTCTAGCCCGTGCAGCAGACCCTCGCGAGCATCCCTACGACTGAGCGGGTGCAGCTGTCCGTTCACACATCGGACCCGATTTCCCGGGCCGGAGTGCTCACCCAGCTCCGTCAGTACCCGGAGATCGAGTTGGTGGACACCGCCCAGCAGGACTGCGGCCAAGTCGCCCTGCTGGTCGTCGGCTCCGTGGACGAGACGACTCTGCTGAAACTGCGCACGCTCGTCGACGTCAAGGGCGTCCGGGCGGTCCTGGTGGTGGACCGGATGCGGGAGGCCGACCTGTTCGATGTCGCCGGGTGCGGCGTCACCTCGATCGTATGGCGACGAGAGGCGACGCCTGCCCGGCTGCTTCGGGCCATACTCGCAGCTCACCGAGGTGAAGGGGACCTGCCCGCTGATCTGTTGGGCACATTCCTCACCCGGATGGGACAGCTCAAGAGCAGCACACCGGGTCCGGCCGGACTCCCCCCGATGGGAATGACGGCGCGGGAGGTCGAAGTCCTCCAGTTAGTGGCCGAAGGTCATGACACCGGGCAGATAGCGGTCAAGCTCGCGTACTCCGAACGGACGGTGAAGAACGTCCTGCAGAATCTGACCTCCCGTCTCCAACTGCGCAACCGCACCCATGTGGTGGCCTACGCGGTGCGTGCCGGCTACATCTGAGGTCGTACGCGGACCACCACCGAGCACGACGGGGGCTGGACCACCTGCTCGCCCAACCCCCGTTCCCGCTTGCGCCTATCCGACGGCTACGGCACCGCGCAGCGCCTCACGCGTCAGCGCGATCACCTCCGCCGCGCGCGGGCTGAGGTAGAAGTGGCCCCCGCGGAACGTCTGGATGCGGAACGCGCCTGTCGTGTGGGAGCGCCACACGTCCGCTTCCGCCACCGTCGTCTTCGGGTCGTCGTCGCCCACCAGCGCGGTGATCGGGCAGCCGACGGTCGCGTCCACCGGACCGTACGTCTCGATGGCCCGGTAGTCGCTGCGGATCGCGGGCAGCACCATCCGCAGCAGCTCCTCGTCACCGAGTACTTGGGCGTCGGTGCCGCTCATGGCCTTCATCTCGGCCACGATCCCGTCGTCGTCCCGCTGGTGGACGTTCTCCTCGCGCCGCGTCGACGGTGCGCGCCTGCCGGAGGCGAACAGCATCGCGGGCGTGTGGCCCTGTTCCTCGAGCCTGCGCGCGACCTCGAAGGCGAGGATCGCGCCCATGCTGTGCCCGAAGAACACGACGGGCCGGTCGAACAGCGGCGCCACCACGGGAGCTATGCGGTCGGCAAGGACGCCGATGTCGTCCACGTTCGGTTCCATCCGCCTGTCCTGGCGGCCGGGGTACTGGAGGGCCGCCACGTCGCTGTCGCTCGCGAGCGCGGCCGATACGGGGAAGTAGAAGCTCGCCGAGCCGCCCGCGTGCGGGAAGCACACCAGCCGTACCGGGGCGTCCGGTGCGGGGTGGAACCGGCGGAGCCAGAGGTCGCTGCCGTCGGTAACAGTCATGTTGATCGTCCGTTCTGCTGTGGTGGTTGTCGTACTCGGCGTTCCGCCGGCTCTGTCGCGCTCAGCGGGAGCTGGTGTCGGCGCTGTGCCGGTCGTCGGCCAGCCAGGTCCGTACGGCGAGGGCCGTCGACTCCGAGTGGTCGTCCATGATCGTGAAGTGGTCGCCGGGGACGTCGGCGTCCTCGTGCGGCAGGGGCCACTGGGGACGCCAGTCGTCCTCGGTCTCCAGTGCCTGCGACTCCCCGGGCGGGAAGGTGGCGTGCACGTACAGTGTCGGCGTGTCGATCGGTTCGGGCTCCCAGTCTCCGAACACGCGCAAGTATCCTCCCTGTCCGGTGAGTTGGGCGCCCGACATCAGCTCGAACGCCTCGCTGGTGGCCGCGCGCTGCCGCAGTGCCTCCTCCAGTCGGCCCTCGAACGAGGTCGTCGCGGTGTAGGTGTCGACGAGGACCACCGCCACCGGTGTGCCGCCTTCCCTTTCGAGCAGCGCGGCGACCGCGTTGGCCAGCCACCCGCCCGACGAGTATCCGACGAGCACGAACGGGCGGTCGCCCGCCTGCCTCATGACGGCCTCGGCCTGGAAGCGTACGACCGCCTCCCTGGTCGCGGGCAGCGCCTCCCCCGCGGCGAAGCCGGGGTTGGGCAGCACGGTCACGTCCCGCTCGCCCGCGAACACGGGGGCGAACCGGCCGAAGTAGTGCGGCCCTGAGGGCGCCATCGTCGGCGGGAGGCACAGCAGCGGGGTTCCGGGTCCTGTCGCAAGGGTGACCGGCGGCAGTGCGGGCACCTCGTCCGGCGTCTCGAACACCGGCCGCACCCGCGCGGCGGCGTTCACCATCTGCCATCCCTCCTCGTACAGGCCGAGGTCGCAGGCCTGCCGGTACAGGCCGGTGAGCGTGTCCTCCACCGCAAGGGCGGCGGTCGTGGCGGGAGCCTCGCCCCCGGCATCCGTCGCGGC
Organism: Streptomyces sp. NPDC055239; assembly: GCF_053606205.1. Classification (NCBI taxonomy): domain Bacteria; kingdom Bacillati; phylum Actinomycetota; class Actinomycetes; order Kitasatosporales; family Streptomycetaceae; genus Streptomyces; species Streptomyces sp. NPDC055239. The sequence continues at coordinate 40,543 of NZ_JBSGRD010000021.1, forward strand.
CCCCGACGCGAGTTCACGCCGGAGGTACCCGGCGAGCGCCGGTCCTGTCGGCTGGTCGAACACGACGGTGGTGGGCAGACGGAGCCCGGTCGCGCCCGCGAGCCGGTTGCGCAGTTGCAGCGCGGTCAGGGAGTCGAGGCCGAGCTGGGTCAGGGCGCCGGAGACATCGAGCTCCTGTGGCGCGTAGCCGAGCACGGCCGCCGTCTGGTCCCGGACGAGCAGCAGGAGTTCCTGCCCCTGTTCCTCCTCCGTGAGACCGGCGAGCCGCTGTGCCAACGGCTCCTCGCTCACGGCGGCCGCCTTGGTGGCCCGCGGGCGCACGAGGCCGCGCAGCAGCGGGGGCACATCGTCGGGCCCGCCGCGCAAGGAGGCGATGTCGAGCCGCATCGGCACCACGACCGCGTCGTCCGCCGCGCATCCGAGGTCGAACAGCGCGAGACCCTGCTCCTCGGTCAGGCCCGCGACCCCGGAGCGGGAGAGCCGCGCCACGTCGGCCTCCTCCATGTCGCCGGTCATCGCGCTTGCCGTCTCCCACAGGCCCCACGCCAGTGACGTCGCAGGGAGTCCTGCGGCCCTGCGGTGGTGGGTGAGCGCGTCGACGAACGCGTTGGCCGCCGCATAGTTGCCCTGTCCGGGGCCACCGAGGATGCCTGCCGCCGAGGAGAACAGGACGAACGCGGACAGGTCCAGGTCCCGGGTCAGCTCGTGCAGGTGCCAGGCCGCGTCGACCTTGGGCCGGAACACCCTGTCGACCTGGTCCGGGGTCAGCGTCCTGATCGTGCTGTCGTCCAGGACGCCCGCCGAGTGCACCACGCCGGTCAGCGGGTGGTCCGAGGGCACCGCGGCGAGGAGTCCGGCCAGCGCGACGGGGTCGGTGACGTCGCAGGCGGCGAGCGTCACGTGCGCGCCGAGGTCGGTCAGTTCGGAGCGGAGTTCGTCGGCGCCGGGCGCGGTTGCGCCGCTGCGGCTCGCGAGGACGAGGTGCCGGACGCCGTGCTCGGTCACGAGGTGCCGGGTGACGAGGCCGCCGATCATGCCGGTGGCGCCGGTCACCAGGACGGTGCCGCCGGACGCGAACCCGATTCCGGAGTCCGCGTCGTGGTCGGACGGCCGGGTCCTTGCGATGCGCGGGACGAGCAAGTCGCCGGTACGCAGAGCAAGTTGCGGCTCGGATGCGGTGAGGGCGGCGGGCAGTACCGGCCAGGAGGTGCCGTCCCCGTCCACGTCGACCAGCGTGAACCGGTCGGGGTTCTCGGACTGCGCCGACCGGATCAGACCCCACACCGTCGCGTCGGCGAGGTCGGGCACGTCCTCGTCAAGGCCGGTCGCGACGGCCCCTCGGGTCACGAAGACGAGGCGGGATTCGAGGAACCTGTCGTCGGCGAGCCACTCCTGGGCGAGGCGCAGCGCGCGCAGGGCGGCGGTGCGGGAGGCGGCGACAGGATCGGCGTCGTCCTCGACGCACGGGACGACGACAAGGCCCGGTACTCCGGTCTCGGCGAGGGCAGCGAGGTCTTCGTGCTCCTCGACGACGATACCGGCGGCGGCGAGGCCCGCGCCGACCTTCAGGTCGTCCGGGCCGACGACTGCGCAACCGCGGACGGGAGCGGGGGTGGCCGCACGGGTCGGTGCGGCCACCCACTCCAGCCGGAACAGTGAATCGCGGTGGCGCGCACCCCATTGGTCCGCGGCGATCGGCCGCAGGACCAGGGATGCGACCGTCGCCAGGGGGTTCCCCTGTACGTCGGTCAGTTCCAGGGAGACGGCGTCGGGTCCGGCAGGCGTGAGCCGTACCCGTGCCGCCGTGGCACCGGTCGCGTGCCACCGGATCCCGCTCCAGGAGAACGGGAGCCGGGGTCGACCGGCGTCTTCGACGAGGCCGCCGAGCATGCAGGCGTGCAGCGCGGCGTCGAGCAGCGCCGGGTGGAGCCCGAACGACGCGGCGTCCCGGTGCTGGTCCTCGTCAAGACTGATTTCGGCGTACACGGCGCCCTCGTCGCGCCATGCCGCCCTGAGGCCCTGGAAGGCGGGTCCGTAGGCGAACCCGGCTCCTTCCAGGCTGTCGTAGAGGCCGTCGACGTCGACGGGCTCGGCTCCGGCGGGCGGCCACGGCGTGACGGTGGCCGGCTCGGCGGGGGCTCCGGTGGTGAGGAAGCCGGTGGCGTTCCGGGTCCAGTCCGCCACGGTGGCAGGATCGTCCGGGCAGGAGTCGATGTTCAGCGCCCGGCGGTCTGAGCCGTCGTCGCCGCCGACCGTCACGCGCAGTCGCACTCCGCCGCGTTCGGGCAGTACCAGGGGCGCGGCGAGCGCCAGTTCTTCCACCTCGTCGAGGCCGAGCCTGCCGCCCGCCGCCAGCGCGATCTCCGCGAAGGCGGTGCCGGGCAGGAGCGTCGTCTGTGCGACGGCGTGGTCGGCGAGCCACGGGTGGGTGTCCGTGCCGAGCCTGCCGGTGCACACCAGGCCCTGCTCGTCGGCGAGTTCCACGGCGGCGCCGAGCAGCGGGTGGTCTGCGTCCGCCAGGCCGAGACCACCGGCCGCTTCGACGAATCGCAGATCACGGGGAGCGTCCAGCCAGTAGTGCCTGCGCTGGAAGGGGTAGGTGGGCAGGTCCACGTGCCGTCCGGCGGGCACCGTCTGCCGCCACTCGAACGGCAGGCCTCCTACGTACGCCTCTGCGGCGGAGAGCAGGAACCGGTCGAGGCCGCCCTCGTCCCGGCGCAGCGTGCCCACCATGACGGCGTCACCGCCGGTGGCCTCCACCGTCTCGGACACGCCGATGGTGAGTACGGGGTGCGGGCTGCACTCCACGAACGCACCGACGCCATGGTCGAGCAGGCCGCGCGTGGCCTCTTCGAACCGCACGGTGTTGCGCAGGTTCTGATACCAGTAGTCCGCGCCGACCTCGGTCCCGGTCAGCCACTCCCCCGTGACCGTGGACAGCATCGGCACACTCGCGGACCTCGGCGCGACCCCGGCAAGGACGCCCGCCAACTCCTCCTGGATACGTTCCACATGCGGCGAGTGCGACGCGTAGTCGACCGGGACCCGGCGGGCGCGCACCTCATCGGCCGCGCACGACTCCATCAACTCGTCCAGCGCGTCGGCGTCACCCGCCACCACCACCGAACGCGGACCGTTCACGGCAGCGACCGAAATCCGGCCGTCCCACCGCGCGATCCGCTCCCGCGCCTGCTCGATCGACACCGCAAGCGACACCATGCCGCCCTGACCCGAGAGCGCCAGAATCGCCTTACTCCGCAACGCCACCACCTTGGCGGCATCGTCCAGAGAAAGCGCCCCCGCGACGTGAGCAGCCGCGATCTCACCCTGACTGTGCCCCACCACCGCATCCGGCTCCACACCATACGAACGCCACAGCGCAGCAAGCGACACCATCACCGCGAACAACGCGGGCTGCACCACATCCACCCGCTCCAACTCAGCGGCATCACCAAGGACGTCATGCAACGACCAGTCCACATACGGAGCAAGCGCCTCAGCACACGCATCCAGAGAGGCACGGAACACCGGCGACGACTCCGCCAACTCCGCACCCATCCCCAGCCACTGCGAACCCTGACCTGGGAAGACGAACGCCACCTTGCCGACGGGCCGCGCCACGCCGATCGCCACGCGGGCGGACTCGGCGCCTCCGGCCACCGCCGTCAGCGCGTCGGCACCGCCCGCGACCACCACGGCCCGGTGATCGAACACCGACCGCGACAGCAAGGCGTCCGCCACGTCCGCCGATGCCAATTCATTCCCTACCGATGCGAGTTGGGCAGCGTAGGCCCGCAGAGCGCCCTCCGTGCGCGCGGAGAACACCAGCGGAACCGGCCCGGACGTCGAGGGCAAGTCAGCGGGGGTCTCATCAGGCGCCTCATCGGGCGCCTGCTCAAGAATGGTGTGCGCGTTCGTCCCGCTCACGCCGAACGACGACACGGCGGCCCGGCGCGGACGGCCGAGTGCCGGCCACGGCCGGGTCTCCGTCAGCAGGTCGACCTCGCCCGCCGACCAGTCGACGTGCGGGGAGCGTTCGGTGATGTGCAGCGTCTTCGGGAGTTCGCCGTGCCGCAGCGCCATCACCATCTTGATCACGCCACCGACACCGGCGGCGGCCTGGGTGTGGCCGATGTTGGACTTCAGCGAGCCCAGCCAGAGGGGCTCTCCGGCGCGGTCCTGGCCGTAGGTGGCAAGGAGGGCCTGGGCCTCGATGGGGTCGCCGAGGGTGGTGCCGGTGCCGTGTGCCTCGACCGCGTCCACGTCGGACGGGGTCAGGCCCGCGCTCGCGAGCGCCTGGCGGATGACCCGCTGCTGCGAAGGACCGTTCGGCGCGGTGAGGCCGTTGGACGCGCCGTCCTGGTTCACGGCGGATCCTCGTACGACCGCGAGGACTTGGTGGCCGTTGCGCCGGGCGTCCGAGAGACGCTCCAGAACCAGCATGCCGACCCCTTCGCCCCAGCCGGTGCCGTCGGCGCTGTCGGAGAACGCCTTGCAGCGGCCGTCCGGGGCCAGGCCGCGCTGCCTGCTGAACTCCACGAAGGTCGCCGGGCTCGCCATCACCGTCACGCCGCCCGCGAGGGCCAGCGTGCACTCACCGGAGCGCAGCGCCTGGGCGGCAAGGTGCATCGACACCAGCGACGACGAGCACGCCGTGTCCACGGTCACCGCGGGGCCTTCGAGGCCGAACACGTACGAGACGCGGCCGGACGCGACACTGCCCGAGCTGCCGACGCCGAGCTGGCCCTCGAAACCTTCCGGAGAGCGCCCGAGCCTGGCGGCGTAGTCGTTGTACATCACGCCCGCGAACACGCCGGTAGCGCTGCCGCGCAGCGACTTCGGGTCGATACCGGCCCGCTCGAACGCCTCCCAGGAGGTTTCCAGGAGCAGTCGCTGCTGCGGGTCGACCGCGAGCGCCTCGCGCGGTGACATGCCGAAGAACGCCGGGTCGAACTCGGCGGCGTCATGGAGGAAGCCACCCGACTTGACGGTGCTTGTGCCGGTGTTCTCGGGGTCCGGGTCGTAGAGCGACTCCACGTCCCAGCCCCGGTTGTCCGGGAAGTCGGACACCGCGTCACGGCCCTCGGCGACGAGGCGCCACAGGTCCTCCGACGAGCGCACTCCGCCGGGGTAGCGGCAGCTCATGCCGACGATGGCGATCGGCTCGTCGTCGGCGGCGGCCGTGCGGATGATCGGCGTGCGCGTCTCGTCGTCGCCGAGCAGCGTGGCGCGCAGGTGCTTCGCGAGGGCCAGGGGTGTCGGGTAGTCGAAGACCAGCGTGGCGGGCAGGCGCAGGCCGGTGGCCGCGTCGAGCCGGTTGCGCAGTTCGACCGCGGTGAGCGAGTCGAACCCGAGCTCGTCGAAGGCACGCTCCGCCTCCACCGCGGCGGCGGAACCGTGGCCGAGCACGGCGGCAACACAGGTGCGTACGAGGTCGAGCAGTGCCGGAAGTCGCTCGTCCCCCGGCAGCGCGGAGATGCGCGCCGCCAGGCCCCCGTCGGCCTTGACGGCCTCGGGGCGCGCCGTGCGCACCAGCGCGCGGAGCAGCGGGGGGACGGTCTCGGGGCGGGCCCGCAGCGGCGCCAGGTCGAGGCGCATGGGCACGGCCACGGCGGACGGCAGCGCGAGGGCGGCGTCGAAGAGGCGCAGCCCCTCATCGGCGGACAGCGCGGTGACGCCGGCCCGTGCGAGGCGGCCGCGGTCGGTCTCGGCGAGATCGTCGGTCATGCCGCTCGCGTCGGCCCACAGGCCCCAGGCGAGCGAGGTCGCGGGCAGGCCCTGTGCTCGCCGGTGCTGGGCGAGCGCGTCGAGGAACGCGTTGGCAGCGGAGTAGTTGGCCTGCCCCGCGTTGCCGAACGTGCCCGCGGCGGAGGAGAAGAGGACGAACGCCGACAGGTTCAGGTCGCGGGTCAGCTCGTGCAGATTCAATGCCGCGTCGACCTTGGGCCGGAACACCGTGTCGATCCGCTCCGGGGTCAGCGACTCGATCACCCCGTCGTCCAGGACACCTGCCGCGTGCACGACGGCCGTCACGGGGTGCTCGGCGAGCAGCGCCGCCACCGCGTCGCGGTCCGCCACATCGCAGGCCAAGGCGTTGACTTCGGCGCCCAGTGCATCCAACTCACCTCGCAGCGGGCCTACTTGCCCGCGCCTGCTGGCGAGCACCAGCTGTCGCACCCCATGCTGTACGACCAGGTGCCGCGCCACGAGGCCGCCGAGCATCCCGCTCGCACCGGTCACGAGAACCGGCCCTGTGCCGAAGCCCGCTCCCTCTTCCTCCGCTGTGGGACGAGCGCGTACGAGCCTCGGCGCGAGCAGTTCACCCGCGCGCAGGGCCAGTTGGGGCTCGCCGGTCGCGACGGCGCCCGACAGCGTCCGGGCCGTGCCAGCCGACCAGTCGGTGTCGGTGTCGGTGTCGATGAGCACGAACCTGCCGGGGTGCTCGGACTGCGCCGCCCGTACGAGGCCCCACACCGGGGCGTTGGGCAGGTCGAGGACATCCTCGTCAGGCCCTGCCGCCACCGCGCCGCCGGTGACGAACACCAGCCGCGCCGAGCCGAACCGGTCGTCGGCGAGCCAGGCGCGCACCAGGGCCAGCGCCCTGTGCGTCGCCTCAGCGGGATTGGCGGCCGGGGGCACGGGGGCGAACACGAGGTCCGGCACCCCGTTCTCCGCCAGTGCGGCCAGGCCCGCGTCACCCTGGTCCTCGTCCTCCAGGACCGCCCAGCGGGACGAGGGCGAGTCGGCGGGCCGCACCTTCGTCCAGTCGACCCGGAACAGCGAGTCGAGACGGTCGCCGGTGAGGGCGTCCGCCGTCAGGGGGCGCAGCGAAAGTTCCTCGACCGAGGCGACGGGGGCGCCGGTGCCGTCGGTCAGGGCGATCGCGACGCCCGAGGCGCCCGCCGGGGACAGCCGCCCCCGCAGCTCCGACGCGCCGCTGCTGTGCAGCCGCACACCGCGCCAGGAGTACGGCAGGTGCAACTGCTCCGTGTCGGTGACGAAGTCGCCGAGGCCGATGGCGTGCAGTGCGGAGTCGAGCAGCGCGGGGTGCAGTCCGAAGGAGCCCGCACTGTCGTGGTCGGGCAGCTCGAGCTCGACGAACACCTCGTCGCCGCGGCGCCATGCCGCACGCAGCCCGCGGAACGCCGGGCCGTAGCCGAGGCCCGAATCGGCGAGGTCGTCGTAGTGGCCCTCGGTGTCGATGCGCTCGGCTCCGGCGGGCGGCCAGGCGCCCGTGTCGGCGGCCGGGGCCGGCGCTCCCGCCGCCAGTGTGCCGATGGCGTGCCGCGTCCACGGCTGGTCGTCGGCCGCGTCGTCGGCCCGTGAGTAGACGCTCAGCGCGCGGCGCCCCGAATCGTCCGGGGCCCCGACGGACACCTGGAGCCGTACCGCGCCGTCCGCGGGCAGGACCAGCGGCGCCGCCAGCGTCAGCTCCTCGACGTGGTCGAGCCCGACCTGGTCGCCCGCCCTGATCGCGAGCTCCACCAGCGCGGCGCCGGGTACGAGGACCACACCTCCGACCGTGTGGTCCGCCAGCCACGGGTGAGTGACCAGGGAGAGCCTGCCGGTGAGCAGGGCGCCCTCCTCGTCGGCCAGCGTGACCGCGGCGCCGAGGAGCGGGTGGTCGGCGGGCCGCAGGCCCACCGATGCCACGTCGCCGACGTGCGCGCCGACGTCGAGCCAGTACCTGGTGCGCTGAAACGGGTAGGTGGGCAGGTCGGTCCGCCGTGCGCCGCGGCCCGCGAACACCGCCTGCCAGTCGAGGGCGACGCCCCGCACGTGCAGTGCCGCGACCGCCGAGGTGAGCGTGGCGCCCTCGGGCCTGTTCGCGCGCGCCACGGCGACAAGGAGTGCGCCCTCGTCGGCGCAGTCGCGGCCCGCCGCGGTAAGGACCGCGTCGGGGCCGAGCTCCAGGAAGTTGGTGACGCCCTGCTCGCCCAGGCTCCGTACGCCGTCGAGGAACCGGACGGCCTCGCGGACATGGCGTACCCAGTGCTCCGGGTCGCGCGCCTGCTCCGGGGTCAGCAGGGTGCCCGTCAGGGTGGAGACGATCGGGATCGCCGGGGTGCCGTAGGTGATGGTCCTTGCGACGGCGCGGAAGTCGTCGAGTACGGCGTCCACGTGCGGTGAGTGGAACGCGTGACTGACCCGCAGGTACCGGGTCTTGCCGCCGCGCTCCCGCCACGCGCCGTCGATCGCGGCCACGGCGTCGGCGTCGCCCGCGATCACCGTGGACTCGGGGCCGTTGACCGCCGCGATGTCCACCGTGCCGCCGTGCTCGGCGACGAGGCGGCGGACGGTGTCCTCGTCGGCGCGCAGCGACAGCATGGCCCCGCCCTCGGGCAGCGCCCCCATCAGCCTGCCGCGCGCGGCGACGAGCTTGCACGCGTCGGCGAGGGAGAACACGCCCGAGACGTGCGCCGCCGCGAGTTCCCCGATGGAGTGGCCCGCGAGGAACTGGGGGGTCAGGCCCCACGCGGTGACGAGGCGGAACAGCGCCACCTCGATCGCGAACAGCGCGGGCTGCGTGTAGGTGGTCAGGTCGAGCAGGGCGGCGGCCTCGGTGCCGGGTTCGGCGAAGAGCACCTCCCGCAACGGCCGGTCCAGGTGCGGGTCCAGGCCCGCGCAGACCTCGTCGAGGGCCTGCGCGAACAGGGGGAATTCCGCGTACAACTCGCGGCCCATGCCCACCCGTTGACTGCCCTGCCCACTGAACAGGAACGCGAGCTTGCCGCGCGTACCGACCGTGCCGCGCACCAGGTTCGGTGCCTCGCCTCCGTCGGCCAGGGCCTCGAGGCCGCGCAGGAGTTCCGCGCGGTCCGCGCCGACGACGGCCGCCCGGTGTTCGAGGGCGGTCCTGCTCACGGCGAGCGAGTAGCCGATGTCCACCGGCGTCTCGTCCCGGCGGTCCAGGCCCTCCAGGTGGGAGATGAGGGTGGCGGCACGCTCGCGCAGGGCGGCGGGGTCGTTGCCGGAGAGTACCCACGGCACGGCGTCGGCGAGGACGGGGTCGGCAAGCTCGGCGGGCCCGCCGAGCTGGTCGTCCTGCTCGTCGTCCTGCTCGGCGTCCTCGGCCGGGGCCTGTTCGAGGACGACATGGGCGTTGGTTCCGCTGATGCCGAAGGACGACACCGCCGTTCTGCGCGGCTGGCCCGTCTGAGGCCACGGTCGCGCCTCGGTGAGCAGTTCCACGGCGCCCGCCGACCAGTCGACGTGCCGGGAGCGCTCGCCGACGTGCAGGGTCTGCGGCAGTACGCCGTGCCGCATCGCCATGACCGTCTTGATCACGCCCGCGACGCCTGCGGCGGCCTGTGTGTGACCGATGTTGGACTTCACCGAGCCGAGCCACAGCGGCCGGTCGGCGCGGCGGTCCCGGCCGTAGGTGGCCAGGAGCGCCTGGGCCTCGATCGGGTCACCGAGCGTGGTGCCGGTGCCGTGCGCCTCGACCGCGTCGACCTGGTCGGCGGTCAGTCCGGCGCTGTCGAGCGCCTGCCGGATCACCCGCTGCTGCGAGGGACCGTTGGGCGCGGTGAGGCCGTTCGACGCACCGTCCTGGTTCACCGCCGAACCGCGCACGACCCCGAGGACGGTGTGGCCGTTGCGCCGGGCGTCGGAGAGCCGCTCGAGGAGCAGCATGCCGGCGCCCTCGCCCCAGCCGGTGCCGTCGGCGTCCTCGGAGAAGGACTTGCACCTGCCGTCCGCGGCGAGGCCCCGCTGCTTGCTGAAGCCGATGAACGTGTCCGGGGTCGCCATCACGGTGACACCGCCCGCGAGGGCGAGCGTGCACTCGCCGGAGCGCAGCGCCTGGGCCGCCAGGTGCAGCGTGACCAGGGAGGACGAGCAGGCGGTGTCCACCGTGACGGCGGGCCCCTCGAGCGCGAACGTGTACGACACACGGCCGGAGGCGACGCTGCCGAAGCTGCCGGTGCCGAGGAAGCCTTCGACTCCCTCCGGAACCGACCGCAGCCGCGACGTGTAGTCGTGGTACATCAACCCGGCGAACACGCCCGTCCTGCTGCCGCGCAGCGAGGACGCGTCGATCCCGGCCCGCTCGAACGCCTCCCAGGAGGTTTCGAGGAGCAGTCGCTGCTGCGGGTCCATCGCAAGGGCCTCGCGCGGCGATATCCCGAACAGGCCGGGGTCGAACTCGGCCGCGTCGTGCAGGAACCCGCCCTCGGTGAGGAACGCGCGGTCGGGGTCCTCGGGGTCGGAAAGCTCGACGTCGCCCCAGCCACGGTCGGCGGGGAACGCCGTCACGCCGTCGCGGCCGTTCGAGACCAGCTCCCACAGATCCTCGGGGGAACGTACGTCACCGGGGTAGCGGCAGCTCATACCGATGATCGCGACCGGCTCCTGCTCGCCCTCCTCGACCTCGCGCAGGCGCCTGCGGGTGTCACGCAGGTCGGCGGTGACCCGCTTCAGGAAATAGCGGAGCTTGTCCTCGTTGTCCATCGTTCTCAACTCCAGGGAGTGTTCGTGCAAGTCGGTGGCCGGGGGGAGCGGGCGGGTCAGGAGATGCCGAACTCCTTGCCGAGCAGGTCGAACACCTCGTCGTCCGTTGCGGCTTCCAGGTCGTCGGACTCCTGCGCGGCGGCGTCGGCACGGCTGTCGCGCCACACGGCGAGGAGCGCCGAAAGACGGGCGCCGACCCGGTCGCCCTCGTCGTCGCCGGGCTTGATCGAGGCGAGGCCCGCCTCGATGCGGCTCAGCTCGGCGAGCAGCGGTGCCACCCCGTCGGGTTCGTCGATGACGAGCGCGTCCTCGATGTGGCCGACCAGGTCGAGCGCGGTCGGGTAGTCGAAGATCGCGGTGGCGGGCAGGCGCAGGCCGGTGGCGGCGCCGAGGCGGTTGCGCAGCTCGACCGCGGTCAGCGAGTCGAAGCCGAGCTCGGTGAACGCGCGCCGCTCGTCGACCGCTCCGGCGCCGGGGAGCGCGAGGACGGCCGCGACGTGCGTGCACACCACGTCCATCAGGGCGGACGTCCGCTCGGACGGCGGCAGCGCCGCGAGCCGGTCCCGCAGCGCGGCGGCGGGGTCGACCCCGGTGTCCGCCGCCCTGCGAGCCGTCGTGCGCACAAGGCCGCTGAACACCGGCGGTATCACCGGGAGTTCCCGTACGGCCCGCAGGTCGAGCCGCATCGGTACGACGACGGGGGCATCGCCCAGTGCCGCCGCGTCGAACAGCTCCATGCCCTCATCGGCGGACAGGCCCGCGGCGCCGCCCTCGGCCATCCGGGCGCCCATGCCGTCGTCCCCGGCCCACAGGCCCCACGCCAGCGAGGTCGCGGGCAGGCCCTGCGCTCGCCGGTGCTGGGCGAGCGCGTCGAGGAACGCGTTGGCCGCGGAGTAGTTGGCCTGGCCGGGGTTGCCCAGCGTGCCCGCCGCGGACGAGAACAGCACGAACGCGGAGAGGTCCAGGTCCCGGGTGAGCTCGTGCAGATTCAGCGCAGCGTCGACCTTCGGCCGGAACACCGTGTCGATCCGCTCAGGCGTCTGCGACCCGATCACACCGTCGTCCAGGACACCCGCCACGTGCACGACGGCCGTCACGGGGTGCTCGGCGAGCAGCGCCGCCACCGCGTCGCGGTCCGCCACGTCACAAGCGGCGGGGACGACTTCAGCGCCCAGCGCCTCCAACTCACCGCGCAATGAGCCTACTTGCCCGCGCCTGCTGGCGAGCACCAGCTGTCGCACCCCGTGTCGTACGACCAGTTGCCGCGCCACGAGGCCGCCGAGCATCCCGCTCGCACCGGTCACGAGGACAGGACCAGAACCGAAGCCCGCCCCCTCCTCCACTGCGGGACGGGCCCGTACGAGCCTCGGCACGAACGTCTCGCCGGCGCGTACGGCCAGCTCGGGTTCCGCGCCCACGACAGCCGGCTTCCAGCTGTCCTCGTCGTCGACGTCCACCAGGACGAAGCGGTCCGGGTTCTCCGCCTGCGCCGTCCGCAGCAGACCCCACACCGCGGCCGATGCCAGGTCCTCGACATCGCCCTCGGCGCCCACCGCCACGGCGCCGCTGGTCACGAGCACGAGACGCGACGCCTCGCAGCGGTCGTCGGCCAGCCAGCCCTGCACCAGTTCGAGCGCGGTGTGCACCTGACGGCGCACCACGCCCGCGTCCGTGTCCGCGTCACCGGACCGCGCGCACCTCACCACCACGTTCTCCGGCAGCGACTCGCCCGCGTCGAGCGCCGATCGCACGGCGCCCCAGTCCGCGAACTCCGCCACCGAACCGGCACTTCCGGACGCCACCGCAGCGGCCACCCAGTCGAGCCGGAACAGCGACTCGTGCCCGCGTGCCGTCTCCAGCGAACCCGGCGACACCGCGCGAAGGACCAGCGAGTCCACGGTCGCGACCGGGGCGCCGGAGCCGTCGGCGACGGCCAGGGCCACCGCGTCAGGTCCGACCGCGCTCACCCGCACCCGCAGCGTCGTCGCGCCCTCGGCGTGCAGACGTACCCCCGTCCACGCGAACGGCAGCCGTCCGTGCTCGACCGGGGGCAGCACGCCGAACGCCACCGTGTGCAGCACCGCGTCGAGGAGTGCCGGGTGCACGCCGAACCCGGCGACAGCGGTGTCCTGCGGCAGTGCGACCTCGGCGAACACCTCGTCGCCCTTGCGCCACACCGACCTCAGGCCCTGGAACACCGGACCGTAGGCGAAGCCGCCGTCAGCCATTCCGTCGTAGAAACCGTCGAGGTCCACGGTCTCCGCGCCCGTCGGCGGCCATTCGCCGAGGTCGGCGGGAGCACCGCCGTCACCGGCGAGGAAACCGCTCGCGTGCCGGGCCCACGGCAGGTCGCCGCGCTCGTCCCTGGCGTGGACCGCGACCGGGCGCCGTCCTGACGCGTCCGGCGCGCCGACCCGTACCTGGACCTGCACACCGCCGTGCTCGGGAAGCACCAGCGGCGTCTCAAGGGTCAGCTCCTCCACCGAGGTGCAACCGACCTGGTCACCAGCGCGTACCGCAAGCTCGACGAACGCCGTGCCGGGCAGCAGGACCGACCCCATGATCTCGTGCTCGGCGAGCCACGGATGCGTCCGCAGCGACAGCCTGCCCGTGAACAGGACGGTGTCCTCGTCCGCCAGCGCGACCGCGGTGCCGAGCAGCGGGTGGTCGGCGGATCCGAGCCCGAGGCCGCTCGCGTCGGTGGCGGGCCGCACGCTCGTGTCGGGCCAGAACCGCTGGTACTGGAAGGCGTACGTCGGCAGCTCGACGCCGTAGCCGCTGCCCTCGAAGTACGCGGCCCAGTCGACGTGCACGCCTCGCACGTGGAGTTCGGCGAGCGCCGTCATGACGGCGCCGCCCTCCGCACGGTCGCCGCGCAGCACCGGTACGAAGGCCGCGTCCGGCAGGGACTCCTGCCCGAGGGCCGAAAGGACGCCACCGGGGCCGATCTCGACGAGGACGTCCGCGCCCATGTCGGCCACGGCGTCGGCGAACCGCACGGACTCGCGCACGTGCCGCACCCAGTACTCGGCCGAACCCAGCTCCTGGGCGGAGGCGGAACTGCCCGTCAGTGTGGACACGATCGGGATGGTGGGTGCCGCGTAGGACACCTCGTCCAGTACCCGGCGGAAGTCGTCGAGCATCGGCTCCATGAGCGGCGAGTGGAACGCGTGGCTGACCTTCAGGCGAGACACCTTCCGGCCCGCCTCGCGCCACCGCTCGGCGACCGCCTCGACATCAGCGGTGATCCCTGAGACGACCACCGAGGTGGGGCCGTTGACCGCGGCGACACCGACGCTCTCCGGGAGATCCGCGGCGACCTCGTCTTCGGTCGCCTGGATCGCCACCATGGCGCCGCCCTCGGGGAGCGCCTGCATCAGCGCACCGCGCGCCGACACCACCTTCACGGCGTCGGCCAGCGACCAGACACCGGAGAGGTGCGCGGCGGCCAACTCGCCGATCGAGTGGCCTGCCAGCACGTCCGGCCGGATGTTCCACGACTCGAGGAGGCGGAACAGCGCGACCTCGACCGCGAACAGCGCGGGCTGGGTCACCCCGGTCTCGTTCAGTGCGTCGGCATCCTCACCGAACAACACCTCACGCACCCGCGGGTCAAACGCGCCAAGGACCTCGTCCAGGGCCGCGGCGAACACCGGGAAACGGGCAGCGAGTTCGCGCCCCATGCCGAGCCGCTGCGAACCCTGACCCGAGAACAGGAAACCGACCCGGTGCTCATCGGTGACACCCTGTACGACTCCGCTGCCAGGCCGCCCCTCGACGGCGTCGGTGAGCCCGGCCGTCAGGTCGGCCACGTCACGGCCGACGACGGCGAGTCGGTGCTCGAACCCGGACCGCGAGGTCGCGAGCGCGCGGGCGACCTCCGTCGGGTCGGCGTCGGGCCTCGCGGTCAAGTGGTCGCGCAGTCGGGCCACTTGGTCGCGCAGGGCGCTCTCGGTGCGGCCTGAAAGGAGCCACGGACCGGCCGGTGCCTCGGGGGTCTCGGAGGCCTGCGGCATGTCGACGTCCGACGGGGACTCGATGATGACGTGCGCGTTGGTGCCGCTGAAGCCGAAGGAGGACACTCCCGCCCGTCGGGGCCTGTCCGCCTCAGGCCACGGCATGGCCTCGGTCAGCAGTTCCACGGCGCCCGCGGACCAGTCGATGTGCGGCGAGGGCTCGCCGACGTGCAGCGTCTTCGGCAGTACGCCGTGCCGCAGCGACATCACCGTCTTGATGACGCCGCCCACGCCCGCGGCGGCCTGGGTGTGGCCGATGTTGGACTTCAGCGAGCCCAGCCGGAGGGGCTCACCGACACGGTCCCGCCCGTAGGTGGCGAGCAGCGCCTGTGCCTCGATCGGGTCGCCGAGGGTGGTGCCGGTGCCGTGTGCCTCGACCGCGTCCACGTCGGACGGGTTCAGGCCCGCGCTCGCAAGCGCCTGGCGGATGACCCGCTGCTGCGAAGGACCGTTCGGAGCGGTGAGTCCGTTGGACGCGCCGTCCTGGTTGATCGCCGAGCCACTGACCACCGCGAGCACCGGGTGGCCGTTGCTCCGGGCGTCCGAGAGACGTTCCAGTACGAGCATGCCGACGCCCTCGCCCCAGCCGGTGCCGTCGGCATCGGCGGAGAACGACTTGCACCGGCCGTCGGCGGACAGGCCCTGCTGGCGGCTGAAGTCGACGAACGCGCCGGGCGTCGCCATGACGGTGGCGCCGCCCGCGAGCGCGAGCGAGCACTCCCCCGACCGCAGTGCCTGCGCCGCCAGGTGCAGCGCGACGAGCGACGACGAGCACGCCGTGTCCACGGTCATCGCGGGGCCTTCGAGGCCGAACGTGTAGGACACGCGGCCGGATGCCACGCTGCCCGCGTTGCCCGTACCGAGGAAGCCCTCGCTGCTCTTCGACACGCCGTGCAGCTGGGAGGCGTAGTCGTGGTACATGATGCCCGCGAACACGCCGGTCGAGCTGCCACGCAGCGACCTGGGGTCGATGCCGGCGCGCTCGAAGGCCTCCCAGGAGGTCTCCAGGAGCAACCGCTGCTGCGGGTCCATGGCAAGCGCCTCGCGGGGCGAGATCCCGAAGAACGTCGGGTCGAACAGGTCGGCGTCGTGCAGGAAGCCGCCCTCACGCGTGTAGGAGCTGCCGTCCCTTTCGCCGGACGGATCGTAGAGGGCCTCCATGTCCCAGCCGCGCTCGGTCGGGAAAGGCGTGATGCCGTCGGCGCCGTCGAAGACCAGTCGCCACAGGTCTTCCGGCGTGCGGACTCCACCGGGGTAGCGGCAGCTCATTCCGACGATCGCGATCGGCTCGTCGGTCGGGGCGACCACCATGGTGGTGGGTGCCGCGGCTACGGGGGCGCC
This sequence comes from Streptomyces sp. NPDC055239, assembly GCF_053606205.1. Lineage (NCBI taxonomy): Bacteria > Bacillati > Actinomycetota > Actinomycetes > Kitasatosporales > Streptomycetaceae > Streptomyces > Streptomyces sp. NPDC055239. The sequence continues at coordinate 56,352 of NZ_JBSGRD010000021.1, forward strand.
CGCGAACTCCGTGCCGATGAACCCGGCGAGTGCCGCCGGGGTCGGGTAGTCGAAGACCAGCGTGGCGGGCAGTCGCAGGCCCGTGGCCAGGTTGAGCCGGTTGCGCAGGTCGACGGCGGTCAGCGAGTCGAAGCCCAGCTCGGTGAATGCCTGGCCGAGCGAGACCGCCTCGGGACCGGCGTGGCCGAGCACCGCGGAGGCCTGGGTGCGGACGAGGTCGAGGAGCACCCGCTCGCGTTCGTCGTCGGCCAGCGACGCGAGGCGGTCGCGGAGCGCCGCTGCGGGGTCGCCTCCGCTCTCCGCCGCCCTGCGGGTCGTCGTGCGCACCAGGCCGCTGAACACCGGTGGTATCGCCGGTAGTTCCCGTACGGCCCGCAGGTCGAGCCGCATCGGTACGACGACCGGGTCGGTCCCGAAGACCGCGGCGTCGAACAGCGCGACGCCCTCCTCGGCGGACAGGCCGGTCGAGGCGGACTGTGCCACCTTGGCGCCCATGCCGTCGGCCCACAGGCCCCAGGCGAGGGAGGTCGCGGGCAGGCCCTGGGCGCGCCTGCGCCGGGCAAGGCCGTCGAGGAACGCGTTGGCCGCCGAGTAGTTGCCCTGACCGGTCGCGCCCAGGGTGCCCGCCACCGAGGAGAACAGCACGAACGCCGTCAGGTCCAGGTTCAGGTCGCGGGTCAGTTCGTGCAGGTGGTTCGCCGCGTCGACCTTGGGCCGGAACACGGTGTCGACCTGGTCCGGGGTCAGCGAGCCGATGGTGGCGTCGTCGAGCACACCGGCGGTGTGCACGACGGCGGTCACGGGGTGCTCGGCGAGGAGCGCGGCCAGCGCGTCCCGGTCCGCGACGTCGCACGCCGCGAACGTCACGTCGGCGCCCTGCGCGAGCAGTTCGGCACGCAGTTCATCGGCGCCTTCCGCCGTCGCCCCGCGCCTGCTCGCCAGTACCAGACGTCCGACGCCGTGGCTGCCGACGAGGTGCCGGGCGACGAGACTGCCGAGCGCGCCCGACGCGCCGGTCACCAGGACCGAGCTGTCGGGGCCGAACGCCGGTTCGGTCTCGGCCACTTCCGGTCGCACCCGCGCCAGACGGGCCACGAACACCCGCCCGTCCCGCACGACGGCCTGGGGTTCGCCGGTCGCGAGCGCCGGCCGCCAGCCGTCCTCGTCGTCGACATCTACGAGGACGAAGCGATCCGGGTCCTCCAACTGGGCGGACCGCACCAGACCCCACACCGCGGCCGACGCCAGGTCCGCCACGTCGTCCTCGGCACCCACGGCGACAGCGCCACGTGTCACGAGGACCAGTCGCGACGCCAGGCACCGGTCATCGGCCAGCCAGCCCTGCACCAGCTCAAGGGCACTCAGCGTCCGAGCGCGTACGCCGTCCACGTCGTCGGAGTCCGCGCACCGCACCACGACGTTCTCCGTCAGCGACTCGCCCGCGTCGAGGGCCGATCGCACGGCCGCCCAGTCCGCGAACTCCGCCACCGGACCGGCGTTCCCTGCCGACACGGCGGCGGGCACCCAGTCCAGGCGGAACAGCGAATCCAGGCCCTGCCGCGACAGCGTCGCCGCCGTCACCGGCCGCAGTACCAGCGACTCGATCGTGGCCACCGGAGCGCCGGAGCCGTCAGCGACCGCCAACGACACCCCGTCCGCCCCGGCGGGCGCCAACCGCACCCGCAGTACCGTCGCGCCCGAGGCGTGCAGTCGTACACCCGACCACGAGAACGGCAGCTTGCCGGGACCGTCCGCCTCGCCCATCAGGCCGATGGCGTGCAGCGAGGCGTCGAGGAGCGCCGGATGGAGACCGAAGCCGTCCACCCCCGCACCGTCCGGAAGCGCGACCTCGGCGAACACCTCGTCGCCCTTGCGCCACGCGGCCCGCAGACCCTGGAACACCGGTCCGTAGCCGAAACCGCCGTCGGCCATACGGTCGTAGAGACCGTCGAGGTCCACGGCCTCGGCCCCGGCCGGCGGCCAGGCGCCGACGTCGGCCGACGGCACCTCGGTGCTGCTCACGAGCGCACCGCTCGCATGCCGCACCCACAGGTCACCGCCGTCGTCCCGCGCGTGCACCGTCACCGCACGCCGACCGGACTCGTCCAACACGCCGACCTGCACCTGCACCCGTACGCCACCGCGCTCGGGCACCACCAACGGCGCCTCAAGCGTCAGCTCCTCCACCAGGTCGCACCCGACCTGATCACCGGCGCGCACCGCAAGCTCGAGGAACGCCGTGCCGGGCAGCAGGATCGAGCCCTGGATCACGTGATCGGCCAGCCACGGGTGGGTCGCCACCGACAACCGGCCGGTGAAGATCTGCCCGTCCGAGTCTGCCGTGTCGACGAACGCGCCGAGCAGCGGGTGACCGGCCGAGCCGAGCCCCGCGGCGTCCAGGTCTCCTGCCGACACCCCGGCGTCCAGCCAGTAGCTCTGGTGCTGGAACGCGTACGTGGGCAGGTCGACGCGGTGTGCGCCGCGACCGGCGAAGAAGGCTTCCCAGTCCACCCGTGCGCCCCACGTGCCCAGTTGGGCCACAGCGGAGACCAGCGCGGGCTCCTCCGGGCGGTCGTTGCGCAGCACCGGCACGAACCCGGCCTCCGGAGCCGAATCCTGGCCAAGGGCGGAGAGCGTCCCGCCCGGGCCGATCTCGACGAAGGTCGCCATGCCCTCGTCCACGAGCGTGCCGACGGCGTCGGCGAACCGCACGGACTCACGCACGTGCCGCACCCAGTACTCCGGCGAGGTCAGCTCCTCGGCGGACGCGCGGACGCCGGTCAGCGTCGACACGATCGGGAGCGCGGGAGCCTCGTACGAGACGCCCTCAAGGACCTGGCGGAACTCGTCGAGCATCGGCTCCATGAGCGGGGAGTGGAACGCGTGGCTCACGCGGAGGCGGGTGACCTTGCGGCCCGCCTCGCGCCACCGCTCGGCAACCGTCTCCACGTCAGCGGTGATGCCTGAGACGACCACCGAGGTGGGGCCGTTGACCGCAGCGATACCGACGGTCTCCGGCAGATCCGCGGCGACCTCGTCTTCGGACGCCTGAATCGCGACCATCGCGCCACCGGACGGCAGCGCCTGCATCAGCGCACCCCGCGCCGACACCACCTTCACGGCGTCGGTAAGCGACCAGACACCAGCCACGTGGGCCGCTGCCAACTCGCCGATCGAGTGGCCCGCCAGCATGTCGGGGCGCACACCCCACGACTCGAGGAGACGGAACAGCGCCACCTCGACTGCGAACAGCGCGGGCTGCGTCACCCCGGTCTCGTTCAGAGCGTCGGCATCCTCACCGAACAACACCTCACGCACCTGCGGGTCGAACGCGCCAAGGACCTCGTCCAGGGCCGCGGCGAACACCGGGAAACGGGCAGCCAGTTCGCGGCCCATGCCCAGCCGCTGCGAACCCTGACCCGAGAACAGGAAGCCCACACCGCCCACGGCGACGGACCCGGCGACCAGTCCGGGGAACGGCCGTCCCTCGGCCAGTGCGGTGAGCCCGTCGAGGAGCGTCGCGCGATCGTCGCCCACGACAACGGCCCTGTGGTCGAAGGCCGATCGCGTCGTCGCCAACGAGTAGCCGACGTCAAGCGCACCCGCTCCCGGCTGGTTCGTGACGTACTCTCCCGCGATCTGCTCGCCCGTGACGTGCTCGCGCAGCCGGATCGCCTGCTCGCGCAGCGCCTCCGGGCTCCGTGCGGACAGCACCCACGGCAGGACGCCGTCGGTCGGAGCGCCGCCGACCGGGGCGCCGCTGGCCGGGGCCGGACGGCGGTCCTCGCTCGGCACGTGCTCGATGATGGTGTGCGCGTTCGTCCCGCTCACGCCGAACGACGACACAGCGGCCCGGCGCAGGCGGCCGGTCTCCGGCCACGGCTGCGCCTCGGTCAGGAGCTCGACGTCGCCCGCGGACCAGTCCACGTTCGTTGAGGGCTCGCCGACGTGCAGGGACTGCGGCAGCACACCTTCCCGCATCGCCATGACCATCTTGATCACACCCGCGACACCTGCGGCGGCCTGCGTGTGGCCGATGTTCGACTTGATCGAGCCGAGCCACAGGGGCTCGCCGGTGCGGTCCTGGCCGTAGGTGGCAAGGAGGGCCTGGGCCTCGATGGGGTCACCGAGTGTGGTGCCGGTGCCGTGCGCCTCGACCGCGTCCACGTCGGACGGGGTCAGGCCCGCGCTCGCGAGCGCCTGTCGCATGACGCGCTGCTGCGACGGGCCGTTGGGCGCGGTGAGACCGTTGGACGCACCGTCCTGGTTCACCGCGGAACCACGGATGACGGCAAGGACGGGGTGTCCGTTGCGGCGGGCGTCCGAGAGCCTCTCCACGAGGAGCATGCCGACGCCCTCGCCCCAGCCGGTCCCGTCGGCGTCGTCGGAGAACGACTTGCAGCGGCCGTCGGCGGACAGGCCGCGCTGGCGGCTGAAGTCGACGAACGTGCTGGCGGTGGCCATCACGGCGACGCCACCGGCGAGCGCCATCGAGCACTCCCCCTGGCGCAGCGCCTGGATGGCCCAGTGCAGGGCCACGAGGGACGAGGAGCACGCGGTGTCGACGGTGACGGCCGGACCCTCAAGGCCCAGTGCGTAGGCGACGCGGCCGGAGGCGACGCTGCCTGCCCCGCCGGTGCCGAGGTAGCCCTCGACGTCCTCCGAGACGGAACGCAGCCGGGCCACGTAGTCGTGGTACATCACACCCGCGAACACGCCGGTCGCGCTGCCCCGCGCCGTCTCCGGGGCGATACCGGCGCGCTCGAAGGCCTCCCAGGAGGTCTCCAGGAGCAGTCGCTGCTGCGGGTCCATCGCGAGGGCCTCGCGGGGCGAGATCCCGAAGAACGTCGGGTCGAACAGGTCGGCGTCGTGCAGGAAGCCGCCCTCGCGGGTGTACGAGGTCCCGATGTGCTCGGGGTCCGGGTTGTACAGCGCGTCCAGGTCCCAGCCGCGGTTGACGGGGAACTCGCTGATGGCGTCGTCACCGTTGAGGACGAGTCGCCACAGGTCCTCGGGCGATTCGACCCCTCCGGGGTAGCGGCAGCTCATGCCGACGATCGCGATCGGCTCGTCGGTCACGGCGCCGGTCTTGCGGGTGGGCGCCACGACGACGGGCACGCCCGCGATTTCGGTGCCGATGAACGCGGCGAGAGCGGCCGGGTTCGGGTGGTCGAAGACCAGCGTGGCGGGCAGGCGCAGCTCGGTGGCCGCGTTGAGGTGGTTGCGCAGTTCGACGGAGCTGAGCGAGTCGAAGCCCAGTTCCTGGAAGGCGCGGCCGGGTGCGACGGCATGCGCCGAGCTGTGGCCGAGCACAGCGGCGGCGGTGGTACGGACGAGGTCGAGCAGTGCCTTCTCGCGCTCGGCCTCGGTCATGCCGGCAAGGGACTGCGCGAGGGCGGTCCTGGCTGCGGCGGGGTCGACGGTCCTGCGCGCGGTGCCGCGCACCAGGCCGCGCAGGAGGTGCGGTACGGGATGGGAGCGGGCCTGCTTCTGCAGCACCGACAGGTCCAGGGGAACCGGCGCGAGGAGCGCGCGCCCCGTGGAGGTCGCCGCGTCGAACAGCGCAAGACCCTGGGCCGCGTCGATCGGGATCGCGCCGCCGCTGGTGATCCGCCGTACGTCGGCCTCGTCGAGGCTGCCCGCCATGCCGCCGCCCGAGGCCCACAGGCCCCAGGCGAGCGAGGTCGCGGCGAGACCGGCCGCGCGGCGGTGCTGGGCGAGCCCGTCCAGGAACGCGTTCGCCGCCGCGTAGTTGCCCTGCCCCGCGCCACCGAACACACCGGCGGCGGACGAGAACAGCACGAACGCGGACAGTTCCAGGTCGCGGGTCAGGTCGTGGAGGTGCCAGGCCGCGTCGACCTTGGGGCGGAACACCCCGTCGATCCGCTCGGGGGTGAGGGAGCCGATGGTGCCGTCGTCCAGCACGCCCGCCGTGTGGACGACTGCGGAGATCTCGTGCTCGGCAAGGAGAGCCTGGAGGGACTCGCGGTCGGCCACGTCGCAGGCCGCGTACGTCACCTCGGCGCCCTGCGCGACCAGTTCGGCGCGCAGCTCTTCCGCGCCCTCGGCGGTGGCACCGCGCCTGCTCACCAGCAGCAGGTTGCGCACGCCCCGCTCGGCCACCAAGTGCCGGGCGACGAGGCCGCCGAGCGTGCCGGTCGCGCCGGTGAGCAGCACCGCACCCGAACCAAAGCCCGGCTCGTCCACCACGGACCGGCGGGCCCTGGCCAGGCGCGGCGCACTGACAGCACCCGCACGCACCGCCAACTGCGGCTCACCCGTGGCCAGCGCCGACGTCAGCACGTCCAGCGAGGCCGTCTCCTCATCGAGGTCGACCAGCACGATCCGGTCCGGGTTCTCCGACTGGGCGGAGCGCACCAGGCCCCACACCGCTGCCTGAGCGACATCTCGTACGTCGTCATCGTCGGTGGCGCCGATCGCGCCATTGGTCGCGATGACCAGACGCGATGCGTCGAACCGCTCGTCATTGAGCCAGGACTGGACCGTGTTCAGCGCCCAGTGCGCCGCCTCGTGCGCACCGGCCACCGGATCGGACCCGGAAGTGACCGGGCACGGCAGAACGGCGAAGTCAGGCAGTTCCGCCGCGTCCGCGAGCGCCTCCAGGTCGGTCCACTCGACCGTCGGTACATCTGCCGGTACGTCGCTGTGGGACAGGGGTACCGACACCCAGTCGACGCCGAACAGCGCGTCATCCCGGTCGTCACCGGCGCCCTGGACCGGTGCGGCCGGGCGCAGCACCAGCGAGTCGACCGTGGCCACCGGAGCACCGGAGCCGTCAGCGACCGTCAGCGCCACTCCGTCAGCACCGGTAGGTGCCAGTCGGACCCGCAGCGCCGTCGCACCCGAGGCATGCAGTCGCACGCCCGACCATGCGAACGGCAGCTTGCCGGGAGCGTCGGCCTCGCCCATAAGGCCGATGGCTTGCAGCGTCGCGTCCAGCAGCGCCGGGTGCAGGCCAAAACCGTCAGCCTTCACACCGTCCGGCAGCTCGACCTCGGCGAACATCTCGTCCCCGCTGCGCCAGGCCGAACGCAGACCCTGGAACGCCGGTCCGTAGCCGAAGCCGCCCGCGACCATGCGGTCGTAGTAGCCGTCCAGGTCCACGGCCTCCGCGCCTGCGGGCGGCCACTCGACCAGCGAGGCCCCGACGGAGCGATCTGCCGCCCCCAGCACGCCGGTGGCGTGGCGGGTCCACGAACGGCCGTCGTCGGTGTCACCGGGGCTGGAGTGGAAGCTCAGCTCGCGCCTGCCGGACGAGTCCTCGGCGCCGACCCACACCTGCACCCGCACGGACCCGTTCTCGGGCAGGACGAGCGGCGCCTCCAGCGTCAACTCCTCCACCAGGTCGCACCCGACCTGGTCACCCGCCCGCACCGCCAGCTCGACGAACGCCGTACCGGGCAGCAGCACCGAGCCCAAGATCTCGTGATCGGCCAGCCACGGGTGGGTCTGGACCGACAGCCGGCCGGTCAGCAGCACGCCGTCCGTGCCGCCGAGGGTGACGGTGGCGCCGAGGAGCGGGTGCTCTGCGGCACCGAGCCCGGCCGCCGCGACGTTTCCGATGATCGGCTGTACGTCGGGCCAGAAGCGCTCGCGCTGGAAGGCGTACGTCGGCAGGTCCGCCCACCGTGCACGGTGACCGGCGAAGAACACGTCCCAGTCCACCCGCACACCGCGCACGTGGAGTTGGCCTGCGGCGGTCGTAGCGGCCACCGCCTCCGGGCGGTCGTTGCGCAGGACCGGCACGAACCCGGCCTCCGGAGCCGACTGCTGGCCCAGGGCGGACAGCGTCCCGCCCGGGCCGACCTCAATGAACGTGCCCACGCCCTCGGCGACGAGCGTGGTCACGGCGTCGGCGAACCGCACCGACTCGCGCACGTGCCGCACCCAGTACTCCGGCGACGTCAGCTCATCGGCCGTAGCCCGCTCACCGGTCAGCGTCGACACGATCGGAAGCGCGGGCTCCTCGTAGGACACCTCTTCCAGCGCCTGACGGAAGTCGTCGAGCATCGGCTCCATGAGCGGCGAGTGGAACGCGTGGCTGACCTTCAGGCGAGTCACCTTCCGGCCTGCCTCGCGCCAGCGCTCCGCGACCGTCTCCACGTCGATGTCGACACCGGAAACGACCACTGAGGTGGGGCCGTTGACCGCAGCAATGCCCACGGTCTCCGGCAGATCCGCGGCGACCTCGTCTTCGGACGCCTGAATCGCGACCATCGCGCCACCGGACGGCAGCGCCTGCATCAGCGCACCCCGCGCCGACACCACCTTGACGGCGTCGGTAAGCGACCAGACACCAGCCACGTGGGCCGCTGCCAACTCGCCGATCGAGTGGCCCGCCAGCATGTCGGGGCGCACACCCCACGACTCGAGGAGACGGAAGAGCGCCACCTCGACCGCGAACAGCGCGGGCTGCGTCACCCCCGTCTCGTTCAGCGCGTCGGCATCCTCACCGAACAACACCTCACGCACCAGCGGGTCGAACGCGCCAAGAACCTCATCCAGGGCCTCAGCGAACACCGGGAAACGGGCGGCAAGTTCACGACCCATGCCGAGCCGCTGCGAACCCTGACCCGAGAAGAGGAATCCCAACCGGCCGGGCTCATCGGCCGCCCCTGCGACCACCGCGCCGGTCGTCCGGCCCTCGGCCACAGCCTCCAGAGCGGTCAGCAGCTCCGACCGGTCCGCACCGACCACCACGGCGCGGTGCTCGAGCACCGCACGCGAGGACACCAGTGCACGGCCCACGTCCGCCACGGTCAGCTCGGGAGTCGCGTCCGCGAAGGACTTGAGCCGTGCCGCCTGCTCGCGCAGCGCCTCAGCACTCCGCGCCGAAAGCACCCACGGCACAAGGCCGCTGTCACGTACCGGCGCAGGAGCTTCCTCCTGCTCGATCGCGGGAGCCTGCTCGATGATGGTGTGCGCGTTGGTGCCGCTGAATCCGAACGACGACACACCCGCCCGCCACGGCCGGTCCGCTGCGGGCCACTCACGCTCGTCAGTGAGCAGTTCCACCGCACCTGCGGACCAGTCGACGTGGGGCGACGGCTCGTCCACGTGCAGGGTCTTGGGCAGTACGCCGTGTCGCATCGCCATGACCATCTTGATCACGCCTGCCACGCCCGCGGCGGCCTGCGTGTGACCGAGGTTCGACTTGATCGAGCCGAGCCACAGCGGCCGGTCGGCGGGCCTGTCCTGGCCGTAGGTGGCGAGGAGCGCCTGGGCCTCGATCGGGTCGCCCAGCTTGGTGCCCGTGCCGTGCGCCTCGACCACATCGACATCGGACGACGTGAGGCCCGCACTCGCGAGCGCCTGGCGGATCACCCGCTGCTGCGAGGGACCGTTCGGCGCGGTCAGGCCATTGGACGCGCCATCCTGGTTGACGGCGGATCCCTTCACGACGGCGAGGACTTGGTGTCCGTTGCGCTGAGCGTCCGAAAGGCGCTCGACGAACAGCATGCCGACGCCCTCACCCCAACCGGTGCCGTCAGCGCCGGCCGCGAACGCCTTGCACCGGCCGTCCACAGCGAGCCCGCGCTGGCGGCTGAACTCGACGAACGAGGTGGGCGTGGACATCACCGTCACACCACCCGCGAGGGCAAGTTCGCACTCACCCCGCTGCAGCGCCTGCACCGCCAGGTGCAGGGCGACCAGCGACGAGGAGCACGCCGTGTCCACCGTCACCGCAGGTCCCTCAAGACCGAAGGTGTACGACAGGCGTCCGGAGGCCACGCTGGCGGCGTTGCCGGTCGCCACGTAGCCGCCCATGTCGTCGGCAGCCGCGCCGAGCACCCAGCCGTAGTCCTGCATGTTCGATCCCACGAACACGCCGACGCGCTCACCGCGCAGCGAGTTCGGGTCGATACCGGCCCGCTCGAACGCCTCCCAGGAGGTTTCCAGGAGCAGTCGCTGCTGGGGGTCCATCGCAAGGGCCTCACGCGGCGAGATACCGAAGAACGCCGGGTCGAACGCGCCCACGTCCTCCAGGAACGCGCCCGAACGCGAATACGAGGTCCCCACTCCATCCGGGTCGGGGTCGTACAACGCCTCCAGGTCCCAACCACGATCGGTCGGGAACTCCGACACCGCGTCCCCACCCGACAGGACTACGTCCCACAGGTCCTCCGGGCTCGACACACCACCCGGGAAGCGGCACGTCATCGCCACGATCGCGATCGGCTCGTCGGTAGCGCTCGACACGGCCACGGACGTGGAGGCGGTGGGGACGACGCCGGAGAGTTCGGTGCGCAGGTAGGCGGCCAGTACGGCGGCGTTGGGGTAGTCGTAGACCAGCGTGGCGGGCAGCGCGACACCAGTGGCCTCACTCAGCCGGGCCCGCAGCTCCACCGCCGTCAGCGAGTCAAAACCCAGCTCCCGAAACGCACGAGACGCGGAGAAGGCGTCACCCGATACATGGCCCAGCACCGCGGCCGCCTCATAGCGGACCAGCTCCGTGAGCTGCCGCTCCTGCTCCGCTACGTCCAGACCGGCCAGGCGCTGCGCCAGCTCCGACATCCCACTGTTCGCCGACGTCGCCTCGAACGCAGCCCGCACCTGCGGCAGCTCACCCAGCAACGCACTCGGCCGCTGCGCCATGAACGTACCCGCGAACCGCTCCCAATCCACATCAGCCACGACGACATTCCCGTCGCCGTGCTCAAGGGCCGTGGCCAGGCCCGCGATCGCCACCGCCGGAGCCATCGTCGGCAGCCCGCGACGCTTCAACTGCGCCGCCGCATCCCGACCGGCCCCCGCGACCATGCCGCCGCCACCCCACGGACCCCACGCCACCGCCGTCGCCGGCAGACCCGCCGCCCGACGGTGCTCAGCAAGCGAATCCAGATAGGCATTGGCCGCCGCATACGCACCCTGCCCACCACTGCCCCACACACCGGCAATGGAGGAGAACAGCACAAACGCATCCAACTGCCGCTCCCCCAGCAGCTCATGCAGATTCCGCGCGCCATCCGCCTTCGCCGACAACACCTCGGCGAACCCACCCAGATCAGCCGGATCAAGATCCGCAAGAACACCAGAACGCTCAACACCCGCCGCATGCACCACCGCAGTGAGCGACGGAATGCTCTCAAGGAGTTCGGCGACGGACTCCCTGTCCGTCATGTCGCAGGCGGCGAACGTCACGCGCGCGCCGAGATCGACGAGCTCGGACTCCAACTCCGCGGCTCCATCAGCGGCCTGTCCGCGACGGCTCACCAGGACGACGTGCTCGGCTCCGTGCCCAGCCAGCCAGCGCGACACGTGACCACCCAGGGCACCGAGTCCACCGGTCACCAGTACCGTGCCGCGCGGCGTCCAGCCTGCGCCGGGGGTGTCCGTGTTCATCGGCGCGGGCACCAGCCTGCGGCCGAGGATCCCGTTGCCGCGCAGGGCGAGTTGGTCCTCGCCGTTCGGTTCCGCGAGGACGGATGCGAGAAGGTCTCCGGTCGTCTCGTCCTGTGCTTCGGGCAGATCGATCAGGCCGCCCCAGCGGGCCGACTGCTCCAGCGCGGCCACCCGGCCAAGACCCCACACCATCGACTGCTCGAACCCGGCAACCACATCATCCGCACCCGCCGACACCGCACCCGACGTCACGCACCACAACGGCACATCCGACTCACCGAGCGCCTGCAACAGACCAACCGTGGCCGCCACACCCACAGGCACGGTTGAATCACCCGCATCCGCGAGTCCCAGCAGCGAAACCACACCGCTCAGAGCCGACACATCGGCCAGCTGCTCCGCCCAGTCAACCGATGCCGGGTCCACCTCCACGACACGCACGTCCGCACCATTGCGGACCAGCGCCTCACGAACCCACTCCGCACGGTCCTCGCCAGTCGGCGCGACAACCAGCCAGGCACCCTCCAGACGCCCAGACCCAGCCTCCACCGACCGCCACTCGACCCCATACCGCCAACCATCAACAGTCGAACGGCCCTGCTGCTCCTTACGCCACGCAGAAAGCCTCGGCAACACCGCACTCAACGGAGCATCCGACGCCACATCCAACGTACGAGCGAGATCGGCAATATCACCGTCCTCCACAACGCCCCAGAACTTCGCCTCCACCGGCGAAAGACGCTCGACATCCATGTCGACGGGGACAGCGTCCAGCCAGTAGCGCTCACGCTGGAAGGCGTACGTCGGCAGATCCACCCGCCGCGCGCCGCGACCGGCGAAGAACGCCTCCCAGTCCACTCGGACGCCGCGCACATGGAGCTGGCCTGCGGCGGTCGTGGCGGCCACCGCCTCCGGGCGGTCGTTGCGCAGCACCGGCACGAACCCGGCCTCCGGCGCAGACTGCTGGCCAAGGGCGGACAGTGTGCCGCCCGGGCCGACCTCGACGAACGTCGTCACATCGTCGTCAACGAGTGTGCTCACGGCGTCGGCGAACCGCACCGACTCGCGCACGTGCCGCACCCAGTACTCCGGCGACGACAACTCCTCGGCGGACGCGCGGACGCCGGTCAGCGTCGACACGATCGGGAGCGCCGGCGCCTCGTACGAAACGCCTTCAAGGACCTGGCGGAACTCGTCCAGCATCGGCTCCATCAACGGCGAGTGGAAGGCGTGACTGACCTTCAGGCGAGACACCTTCCGCCCGGCCCCACGCCACCGCTCCGCAACCGCCTCCGCATCAGCGGCGACACCCGATATGACCACCGAGTTCGGGCCGTTCACCGCAGCGATGCCCACCGTCTCCGGCAGATCCGCGGCGACCTCGGCCTCGGACGCCTGGATCGCGACCATCGCACCACCGGACGGCAGCGCCTGCATCAGCGCACCTCGCGCCGACACCACCTTCACGGCATCCGCCAGCGACCACACACCAGCCACGTGAGCCGCTGCCAGCTCACCGATCGAGTGACCGGCCAGGGCATCGGGCTGCACACCCCACGACTCAAGCAGGCGGAACAACGCCACCTCGACCGCGAACAGCGCAGGCTGCGTCACCCCGGTCTCGTTCAGGGCGTCGGCATCCTCACCGAACAACACCTCACGGACCTCAGGCCCGAACTCCGCAAGCACGGCGTCCAGAGCCTCGGCGAAGACCGGGAAACGGGCGGACAACTCACGCCCCATGCCCAGCCGCTGCGAACCCTGACCCGAGAACAGGAAACCCAGCCGACCGGGAGCGTCGGCAAGCCCCGTGACCGCGGCGCCCGTCGAGCGGCCCTCCGCCACGTCCGACAAGGCGGCCAGGAACTCCGACCGCTCACCGGCCACCACCACCGCACGGTGCTCGAGCACCGCCCGCGACGACACCAGCGCACGGCCCACGTCCGCCACCGGCAGATCCGACGCCTCGTCCACAAAGGACTTGAGCCGTACGGCCTGCTCCCGCAGCGCCTCGGCACTCCGCGCCGACAACACCCACGGCACAAGGCCGCCATCACCTACTGGTGCCGGAGCCTCCTGCTGCTCCACCACCGGAGCCTGCTCGACGATGACGTGCGCGTTCGTGCCACTCACACCGAACGACGACACGCCCGCCCGCCACGGCTGGCCGGTCTCCGGCCACGGACGCGACTCGGTCAGCAGCTGCACCGCACCGGCGGACCAGTCCACGTGCGTCGACGGCTCATCCACATGCAGCGTCTTCGGCAGCACGCCCTGCCGCATCGCCATGACCATCTTGATGACACCGGCGACTCCGGCGGCGGCCTGCGTGTGACCGATGTTCGACTTGATCGAGCCGAGCCACAGCGGCCGGTCGGCGGGCCGGTCCTGGCCGTAGGCCGTGAGGAGCGCCTGCGCCTCGATCGGGTCACCAAGCTTCGTACCCGTACCGTGCGCCTCGACCGCGTCCACCTGCGCCGCGGAGAGCCGTGCGCTCGCCAGGGCCTGGCGGATCACGCGCTGCTGGGAAGGGCCGTTCGGCGCGGTCAGACCGTTCGACGCGCCGTCCTGGTTCACCGCCGAGCCACGGATCACCGCGAGGACGGGGTGTCCGTTGCGCTCCGCGTCCGAGAGGCGCTCGAGCACGAGCAGGCCGACGCCCTCGCCCCAGCCGGTGCCGTCGGCGGCATCGGCGAACGCCTTGACGCGGCCGTCCGTGGCCAGGCCGCGCTGGCGGCTGAAGTCGATGAACACGCCCGGCGTCGACATCACGGTGACGCCGCCCGCGAGGGCGATCGGGCACTCGCCGTGCCGCAGTGCGTGCACCGCGAGGTGCATGGCGACAAGGGACGACGAGCATGCGGTGTCGATCGTCAGCGCGGGGCCTTCGAAACCGAAGGTGTAGGAAAGCCGGCCGGAGATGACGCTCGCCGCGTTTCCGGTGCCGAGGTAGCCCTCGTAGCCGTCCGGCGCTCCGGTCAGCAGGCGTGCCAAGTAGTCCTGGCCGTTGGTGCCGACGAAAACGCCCGACTTGCTGCCGCGGAGCGCGTGCGGGTCGATGCCCGCCCGCTCGAACGCCTCCCAGGAGGTTTCGAGGAGCAGCCGCTGCTGCGGGTCCATCGCGGCGGCCTCGCGCGGCGAGATACCGAAGAACGCCGGGTCGAAGTCCGGCACGTCGTGGATGAAGGCGCCCTCACGCGTGTAGCAGGTGCCCTGGCGGTCGGGGTCGTCGTCGAAGAGCGCTTCCAGGTCCCAGCCACGGTTGGTGGGGAACTCGGATACGGCGTCCTCGCCGTCCTGGAGAAGACGCCACAGGTCCTCCGGCGACCGGACGCCCCCGGGGAACCGGCAGCCCATGCCGACGATCGCGATCGGCTCGGCCTCGCGATCCTCGGCCTCGCGCAGCTTGCCGCGCGCCTCCTGGAGGTCCACGGAGGCTCGGCGGAGGTAGTCGAGGTACTTCTCCTCGTTGGACATGTCTTGGGACCCTTCAGGTGAGTTCATCGGCTCAGGACCTACCGAGTAGTTCGTCGAGCAGCGAGAGGAGTGGTGGAAGGAGCAGCGGGAGCGGCTCGTGCTCAGGAATTGCCGAGTTGTTCGTCGAGCAGCGCGAGCAGCTCATCCGCCGACGCGGTACGCGCGTCCGTTCCGGACTCGGCGGGTTCCGTGCGGTTGTGCGTTTCGTCCCACATGGACAGCAGGGCACGGAGGCGGTCTCCGACACCCGCGCTCTGCTCGTCGCCCGGTGTGAGGAGGGACAGCGTGGACTCCAGGCGGTCCAGTTCGCTGTCGATGGTCGGTGTCCCGCCTCCGGGCAACCCTTCGAGGACGTACGCGGCGAGCGCGGACGGCGTGGGGAAGTCGAAGACGAGCGTGGCGGGCAGGCTGAGACCGGTGGTGGCGTTGAGGACGTTGCGGAACTCGACCGCGGTGAGCGAGTCGAAGCCCAACTCCTGGAAAGCCCGGCCGGGTTCGACCAGCTTGGTGCCCTCGTGTCCGAGGACGGCGGCGGCCAGCTCCCGCACCATGTCGAGGACGGCGCGTTCGCGCTCGGGGCCGGACAGCGCGGTGAGTTTGGCCATCGCGTCGACCGGAGCCGATGCGTCCGCAGAACCCTGGGGGCCTTGCACGCCGGGCAGTTCCTGGAGCAGCGGGCTCGGCCGTACCGATGTGAAGGCCGGGGCGAACACGCTCCAGTCGACGTCCGCCACCAGGGCCGTCGGGTCGCCCTGGCGGACGGCCCGGTCAAGGGCGGCGACGGCCTGCTCGGGCTCCAGCGGGGCAAGGCCGCGGCGGCGCAGCTGTTCGCCGAGCTGCCCGTCGGCCATGCCGCCGCCGCCCCAGGGCCCCCACGCGACGGCGGTGGCGGGCAGACCCGCGGCCACGCGCTGTTCCGCGAGTGCGTCGAGGAAGGCGTTGGCGGGCGCGTAGTTGCCCTGGGCCGCCGCACCGAACGTGCCGGACACCGAGGAGAACATCACGAACGCCGACAGGTCCAGGTCGCGGGTGAGCTCGTCGAGGTTGGCCGCGGCGTGGGCCTTCGGCCGCAGTACGGCGTCGAGCCGCTCCGGGGTGAGCGCGGACAGTACGCCGTCGTCCAGAGTGCCCGCCGCATGGACGACCGCGTTGAGCGGGAACTCGGCGGGGACCGACGCGAGCAGGTCCGCGAGCGCGTCCCGGTCGGCGACGTCGCAGGCCGCGATGGTGACACGGGCGCCCAGCGCGGTCAGCTCCGCGCGCAGCTCCTCCGCGCCGTCGGCCTTCATTCCGCGCCTGCTGGTCAGCAGCAGGTGCTCGGCGCCCTTCGCCACGAGCCACCTGGCGACGTGGCCGCCGAGCGAGCCGGTGCCGCCGGTGACGAGCACCGTGCCGGTGGGGTCCCAGTCGTCGAGGCGTGCCGATGACACGGGCTGGAGCCGTCGGCCGTACACCCCGCTGGCGCGGAGCGCGACCTGGTCCTCTCCGTTGGTTCCGGAGAGGACACCCGCGAGGCGGGCGCCGCTGCGCTCGTCCAGTGTGGCGGGCAGGTCGACGAGGCCACCCCAGCGTTCGGGGTGTTCCAGGGCGACGACCCGGCCGAATCCCCACACCATCGCCTGGTCGGGTCCCGCGGGTGCGTCGGAGCCGCCGATGGCGACTCCGCCTCGTGTGGCGCACCACAGCGGGGCTGCGAGGCCGATGTCGCTGAGGGCCTGGACGAGGGCGAGGGTGGGGTGCAGGCCGCCGGACGGCAGTTCGGGGTCGAGCGCGAACAGGGAGAGGGCACCCGCGACGGGTTCCCCGGTCGCTGTCCGGGCCTCGGTCGCCATCAGGGCCGCCAGGGATTCCCGGTCCACCGCCCCACCGGTCCGTACGGGAACCACGCGCGCCCCGTGCCTGCTCAGCGCGGCGGCGACGGATTCCTCACCGGCACCGTCCCGGCTGACCACGAGCCAGGTGCCCGTGAGTGCCGCGGGGGGCTCGCTCACCGACTGCCAGGTGACGCGGTAGCGCAGGCCGTCGACCGCGGAGTTCTCGGCCTGTTCCTGCCGCCACGACGAAAGGCGGGGCAGCACGGCGCTGATCGGGTCGTCGAGGGACACGGCAAGCTCGTCCGCGAGTTCACCGAGGTCGCCGTCGGCCACCGCCGCCCAGAATCGCGCGTCGACGGCCCCCGAGACGTCGCCGGAGGGGGCCGCGGCCACGGTCGGCCAGAACCTCTGCCGTTGGAAGGCGTAGGTGGGCAGGTCGATGTGTGCGCCCCCGGAGGTCAGCTCCGTCCAGTCGACGGTGACACCGAGTACGTTCAACTTCCCTGCTGCTGTTACCAGTTCGAGCGTCTCGGACCGGTCGGCGCGCAGCGCGGGCACGAACACGGCGTCCGGCGCGGTCTCCTGGCCGAGCGCGGTGAGCACTCCGCCGGGGCCGATCTCCAGGAACGTGTCCACGCCCTGGTCCCGCAGCGTGCCGACGGCGTCGGCGAACCGCACCGCATCGCGCACGTGCCGCACCCAGTACTCCGGCGAGGTCAGCTCCTCGGCGGTCGCCCGCACTCCGGTCAGCGTCGACACGATCGGGAGCGCGGGAGCCTCGTACGACACGCCCTCAAGGACCTGGCGGAACTCGTCGAGCATCGGCTCCATGAGCGGCGAGTGGAACGCGTGACTGACGCGGAGCCGCGTCACCTTCCGCCCGGTCTCACGCCAGCGATCGGCGATGGCCTCGGCATCGGCGGCGACGCCCGAGAGCACCACGGACGTCGGGCCGTTCACCGCGGCGATGCCCACGGTGTCGGTCAGCTCCGGCAGGATCTCGGCCTCGGTCGCCTGGACCGCGAACATCGCGCCGCCCTCGGGCAGCGCCTGCATCAGACGGCCCCGGCTCGACACCACGGCGGCGGCGTCGGCCAGCGACCAGACTCCGGCCACGTGGGCCGCTGCCAGCTCGCCGATCGAGTGGCCGGCAAGGACCTCGGGCCGGACACCCCAGGACTCGAGGAGCCGGAAGAGCGCGACCTCGACCGCGAACAGCGCGGGCTGCGTCACGGCGGTCTCGTTCAGGGCGTCGGCGTCCTCACCGAACAGCACTTCACGGACTGCCGGGTCGAATTCACCCAGTACGGCGTTCAGGGCCTCGGCGAACACCGGGAAACGGGCGGCAAGTTCGCGGCCCATACCGAGCCGCTGCGAACCCTGACCCGAGAACAGGAACGCCGCCCGGCGCCCCGCTGCGACGCCGGAGACAAGACCGTTGGCGGTCCTTCCACCGGCGAGTGCGTCGAGGGCCGCGAGGAGGCCGTCGCGGTCCTGCCCGACGACGACCGCCCGGTGGTTCAGGGCGGCTCGCGTCTCCGCGAGCGTGCTTGCGACATCGAGCGGGTTGAGCTCCGGGTGCGCCACAAGGTGGGTGCGCAGGCGCCCTGCCTGTGCCCGCAGGGCGTCATCGCCCCGAGCCGATACCAGCAGCGGCAGCGCGGACGAGTCCGGGGCGCCCTTCGATACCGCGGCCCGGGTGGTGACCGGTGCCTGCTCGATGATGGCGTGCGCGTTGGTACCGCTGAATCCGAAGGACGACACACCGAACCGGCGCGGCCGGTCGATGTCCGGCCACGGGCGGGCCTCGGTGAGGAGCTCGATGTCACCGGCCGACCAGTCGACCTGCGGAGTCGGCTCGGCGACGTGCAGCGTCTTCGGCAGTACACCGTGCTGCATCGCCATGACCATCTTGATGACGCCGCCGACTCCGGCCGCGCCCTGGGTGTGGCCGATGTTGGACTTCAGCGATCCGAGCCACAGCGGCTGGTCGGCGGGGCGGTCCTGGCCGTAGGTGGCGAGCAGCGCCTGCGCCTCGATCGGGTCACCGAGTGTGGTACCGGTGCCGTGCGCCTCCATGGCGTCCACATCGGCCGACTCCAGGCCCGCGCTCGCAAGCGCCTGGCGGATCACCCGCTGCTGCGAAGGACCGTTCGGAGCGGTCAGACCGTTGGACGCACCGTCCTGGTTCACCGCGGTGCCCCGCACTACGGCGAGCACTCGGTGCCCGTTCCGCCGGGCGTCGGACAGACGCTCCAGTACGAGCATCCCGACGCCCTCGCCCCAGCCGGTCCCGTCGGCGTCCGACGAGAACGGCCTGCAGCGGCCGTCGGCGGACAGGCCGCGCTGGCGGCTGAAGTCCATGAACGCGCCCGGAGTCGTCATCACCGCCACGCCACCGGCAAGGGCCATCGAGCACTCGCCCGACCGCACCGCCTGCACGGCCAGGTGCAGGGCCACGAGGGACGAGGAGCACGCGGTGTCGACCGTCACGGCAGGTCCCTCGAGACCGAACGTGTAGGACAGCCGCCCGGACGTGACGCTCGCCGCGTTGCCCGTACCGACGTATCCCTCGACACTCTCCTCACTCGCGCCGAGGAGCGTGGCGTAGTCCTGGATGCTGGTACCGGCGTAGACGCCGATGTCGCGTCCCCGCACCGAGTTCGGGTCGATGCCGGCGCGCTCGAAGGCCTCCCATGAGGTCTCCAGGAGCAGCCGGTGCTGCGGGTCCATGGCAAGGGCTTCGCGGGGCGAGATCCCGAAGAACGTCGGGTCGAACAGGTCGGCGTCGTGCAGGAAGCCGCCCTCGCGGGTGTAGGTGGTGCCCATGTGGTCGGGGTCCGGGTGGTAGATCGCGTCCAGGTCCCAGCCGCGGTTTCCGGGGAACTCGCTGATGGCGTCGCCACCGTCGAGGACGAGCCGCCACAGGTCCTCGGGCGATGCGACGCCTCCGGGGTAGCGGCAGCTCATGCCGACGATCGCGATCGGCTCGTCGGTCACGGAGACGGTCGTACGGGTGCGCGCCGCGGCGACGGGCGTACCGGCGAGCTCGGCGCCGAGGTGCGCGACGAGTGCGGCAGGTGTCGGGTAGTCGAAGACCAGCGTGGCGGGCAGGCGCAGCTCGGTCGCCGCGTTGAGCCGGTCGCGGAACTCGACGGCGGTCAGCGAGTCGAACCCGAGCTCCTTGAACGCCCGGTCGGGTACGACGGCGTGCGCCGAACTGTGGCCGAGTACCACGGCCACGTGACCGAGCACGAGGTCGAGCAGCGCCTTCTCCCGCTCCGCCTCGGTCAGCCCCGCGAGGGACTGCGCCAGCGCGGACGCGGCGGCCGCGGACTCGGCTGCCCTGCGCACGGTGCCCCGCACGAGACCGCGCAGCAGGTGCGGCACGGGCCGGGAACGCGCCTGCCGGTGCAGCACCGGCAGGTCGAGGGGGACCGGGACGAGCGTGGCACGCCCTGTGGAACCCGCCGCGTCGAACAGCGCCAGGCCTTCGGCCTCGTCGAGGGTGCCTGCCGTGCCGTTCGGGTCGGCGTCCACCCACGGGCCCCACGCCAAGGATGTGGCGGGCAGGCCAGCGGTGTGGCGGTGGTGGGCGAGTGCGTCCAGGAAGGTGTTGGCCGCCGCGTAGTTGCCCTGGGCGGGGTCACCGAGGGTGCCGGCCGCCGAGGAGAACAGTACGAACGCGGACAGGTCCAGGTCGCGGGTCAGGTCGTGCAGGTGCCAGGCCGCGTCGACCTTGGGCCGGAAGACGGTGTCGATCCGGTCCGGGGTCAGCGAGCCGATGGTGCCGTCGTCCAGCACGCCGGCGGTGTGGACGACTGCGGAGATCTCGTGCTCGGCAAGGAGAGCCTTGAGGGTCTCGCGGTCGGCCACGTCGCAGGCCGCGTACGTCACTTCGGCGCCCTGCGCGACGAGTTCGGCGCGCAGTTCCTCGGCGCCCTCGGCGGTGGCGCCGCGCCTGCTCACCAGGAGCAGGTTGCGCACGCCTCGCTCCGCGACCAAGTGCCGGGTCACGAGGCTGCCGAGCGCGTCCGTCGCGCCGGTGACCAGCACCACACCGGAACCAAAGCCGGGATCGTCGACCACGGACTGCCGCACCCGGGCCAGGCGGGGCACGTGAACCTCTCCGGACCGCACCGCCAACTGCGGCTCGCCGGTGGCCAGCGCGGACGCCAGCACGTCCAGCGAGGCGGTCTCCTCATCGAGGTCGACAAGGACGATCCGGTCCGGGTTCTCCGACTGGGCGGAGCGCACCAGACCCCACACCGCCGCCTGCGCGACATCTCGTACGTCGTCATCGTCTGTCGCGGCGATCGCGCCATTGGTCACGATGGCCAGGCGCGATACATCGAACCGCTCGTCGTCGAGCCAGGACTGGACCGCGTTCAGCGCCCAGTGCGCCGCCTCATGTGCGTCGGCGACCGGGTCGGTCCCCGAGGCCACGGGGCAGGGCAGAGCCACGAAGTCAGGCAGTTCCGCCGATCCCGCGAGCGCCTCCAGGTCGGTCCACTCGACCGTCGGTATGTCACCGTCGAACGGAGCGGCCGACACCCAGTCGACGCCGAACAGCGAATCCCGGTCCTGCCGCGACGGCTTCGCCGCCATCGGTCGCAGCACCAGCGAGTCGATCGTGGCCACCGGAGCACCGGAGCCGTCAGCGACCGTCAGCGTCACTCCGTCTGCGCCTGTGGGCGCCAACCGCACCCGCAACGCCGTCGCACCCGAGGCATGCAGCCGCACGCCGGACCACGAGAACGGCAGGCCGCCGGATTCACCGTCGCCGTCCGCCAGGCCGATCGCGTGCAACGCCGCGTCCAGCAGCGCCGGGTGCAGGCCGAAACCGTCCACTCCCACACCGTCCGGCAGCGCGACCTCGGCGAACACCTCCTCGTCCCTGTGCCAGGCCGAGCGCAGTCCCTGGAACACCGGCCCGTAGCCGAAGCCGCCTGCGACCATGCGGTCGTAGTAGCCGTCCAGGTCGACGGCCTCCGCGCCCGCGGGCGGCCACTCGACCAGTGAGGCCCCGACAGAGCGACCGCCCTCACGCAGCACGCCGGTGGCGTGGCGGGTCCACGAACGACCGTCATCGGTGTCACCGGGGCTCGAGTGGAAGCTCAGCTCGCGCCGACCGGACGAGTCCTCGGCACCGACCCACACCTGCACCCGCACCGAACCGCTCTCCGGCAGGACGAGCGGCGCCTCAAGCGTCAACTCCTCCACCAGATCGCACCCGACCTGATCCCCAGCCCGCACCGCAAGCTCGACAAACGCAGCACCGGGCAGCAGCACCGAACCCTGAACGAGGGAGTCAGCCAGCCACGGGTGAGTCTGGAGCGACAGTCGACCGGTCAGCAGCACACCATCCGTGCCGCCCACCGTGACAGCCGCACCAAGGAGCGGGTGCTCCGCCGAACCGAGCCCGACCGCCGAGACATCACCCATCATCGGCAGCACGTCGGGCCAGTAGCGCTCGCGCTGGAAGGCGTACGTCGGCAGATCCACGCGCTGTGCGCCGCGACCGGCGAAGAACACGTCCCAGTCCACTCGGACGCCACGCACGTGGAGCTGCCCTGCGGCGGTCGTGGCGGCCACCGCCTCGGGGCGGTCGTTCCGCAGTACCGGTACGAAGGTTGCCTCCGGCGCGGACTCGCGGCCAAGGGCCGACAACGTCCCGCCCGGGCCGACCTCGACGAACGTGCCCACGCCCTCGGCGACGAGCGTGCTCACGGCATCGGCGAACCGCACCGACTCACGCACGTGCCGCACCCAGTACTCCGGCGAGGTCAGCTCCTCGACGGAGGCCCGCGCGCCGGTCAGCGTCGACACGACCGGGAACGAGGGAGCCTCGTAGGACACCTCTTCCAGCGCCTGACGGAAGTCGTCGAGCATCGGCTCCATGAGCGGCGAGTGGAAGGCATGACTGACCTTCAAACGGGTTACCTTCCGGCCCGCCTCGCGCCAGCGTTCGGCGACTGCTTCGGCGTCAGCGGCCACTCCGGAGACGACCACCGATGTCGGGCCGTTGACCGCGGCGATACCCACGGTCTCCGGCAGGTCAGTCGCGACCTCGGCCTCCGTCGCCTGGATCGCCACCATCGCACCACCGGACGGCAGCGCCTGCATCAGCGCGCCCCGTGCCGAGACGATTCTGGCGGCATCGGCCAGCGTCCAGACACCGGCCACGTGGGCCGCGGCCAGTTCACCGATCGAATGCCCGGCCAGCACGTCCGGCCGGATGCCCCAGGACTCCAGGAGGCGGAAGAGTGCGACCTCGACGGCGAACAACACGGGCTGCGTCACGCCCGTCTCGTTCAGAGCGTCGGCGTCCGCACCGAAGAGAACTTCGCGCACCTGCGGGTCGAACTCCGCAAGGATGGCGTCCAGGGACTCGGCGAACACCGGGAAACGGGCGGCCAGTTCGCGACCCATGCCGAGCCGCTGCGAACCCTGACCCGAGAACAGGAATCCCACCCGGCCAGGTTCGCCGGCCGCTCCTGTGACCACGGCACCGGTCGCCTGGCCCTCGGCCACGGCCGCCAAGGCGGCCAGCAGCTCCGACCGCTCGTCGGCGACCACCACGGCACGGTGCTCGAGCACCGCCCGCGAGGACACCAGCGCACGGCCCACGTCCGCCACGGAGAGTTCGGGAGCCGCGTCGGCGAAGGACTTGAGCCGTGCGGCCTGCTCCCGCAGCGCCTCCGGGCTCCGGGCAGAGAGCACCCACGGCACCAGGCCGTCACTCACCGGCTCCGGCACCGGGGCTTGCTCCTCCGCGCCCGCCGGAGCCTGCTCGACGATGACGTGTGCGTTCGTGCCGCTCACACCGAACGAGGACACTCCCGCCCGCCACGGCTGGCCGGTCTGCGGCCACGGACGCTCCTGCGTCAACAGTTCCACCGCACCGGCGGACCAGTCCACGTGCGACGACGGTTCGTCCACGTGGAGGGTGCGCGGCAGTACGCCGTGCCGCATCGCCATGACCATCTTGATGACACCCGCGACACCGGCAGCGGCCTGCGTGTGGCCGATGTTGGACTTCACCGAGCCGAGCCACAGCGGCCGGTCGCCGGGGCGGTCCTGGCCGTAGGTGGCGAGGAGCGCCTGGGCCTCGATCGGGTCACCGAGTGTGGTGCCGGTGCCGTGCGCCTCCATGGCGTCCACATCGGCCGACTCCAGGCCCGCACTCGCCAACGCCTGGCGGATCACGCGCTGCTGCGAGGGACCGTTCGGCGCGGTGAGGCCGTTGGACGCGCCGTCCTGATTGACGGCGGAGCCACGTACGACGGCAAGGATCTCGTGGCCGTTGCGCTGAGCATCCGAAAGGCGCTCCACGAGCAGCATGCCAACGCCCTCGCCCCAACCGGTGCCGTCGGCGGCATCGGCGAACGCCTTGACCCGGCCGTCCGCAGCCAGGCCACGCTGGCGGCTGAATTCGATGAACGCACCCGGCGTCGACATCACCGTCACGCCACCGACGAGCGCCAGTTCGCACTCGCCCTTGTGCAGCGACTGGCTCGCCCAGTGCAGGGCGACCAGGGACGACGAGCACGCCGTGTCGACGG
Source organism: Streptomyces sp. NPDC055239 (assembly GCF_053606205.1). Classification (NCBI taxonomy): domain Bacteria; kingdom Bacillati; phylum Actinomycetota; class Actinomycetes; order Kitasatosporales; family Streptomycetaceae; genus Streptomyces; species Streptomyces sp. NPDC055239. Next base: position 80,572 of record NZ_JBSGRD010000021.1, read on the forward strand.
TGACGGCAGGGCCCTCGAGGCCGAACGTGTACGACAGCCGGCCCGAGATGACGCTCGCCGCGTTGCCGGTACCCGCGTATCCGTCGACGTTGTCCCGCGAGGCCATCAACAGCGTGCCGTAGTCCTGGCCGTTGGTGCCCACGAAGACTCCGGACCGGCTTCCCCGCAGTGAGTTCGGGTCGATGCCCGCCCGCTCGAAGGCCTCCCAGGAGGTTTCGAGGAGCAGTCGCTGCTGGGGGTCCATGGCCAGCGCCTCGCGCGGCGAGATGCCGAAGAACGCCGGGTCGAAGTCCGCGGCGTCGTCCAGGAAGGCGCCCATGCGGCTGTAGGTGGTGCCGGACTGTTCGGGGTCGGGGTCATAGAGCGAGTCCATGTCCCAGCCGCGGTCCGTCGGGAACTGCGTCACCGCGTCCCTGCCTCCGGCCACCAGACGCCACAGGTCCTCCGGCGACTCGACCCCGCCCGGGAAACGGCAACTCATACCGACGATCACGATCGGCTCGTCCGCCACCATCGCGACGCGCTCGTCGGTCACGACATCGACCACGCCGCCCAGCAGCTCGGCGCCGAGGTGAGCGGCGAGTGCGGCAGGGGTCGGATAGTCGAAGACCAGCGTGGCGGGCAGTGTCAACTCGGTGGCAGCGTTGAGACGGTTGCGCAGTTCGACGGAGCTGAGCGAGTCGAAGCCCAGTTCCTTGAACGCACGGTCGGGAGCGATGGCCTGTGCCGAGCCGTGACCGAGGACCACGGCCACATGGCCGAGCACGAGGTCCAGCAGGAGCTTCTCCCGCTCCTCGACGGGCAGCCCCACCAGCGACTGCGCCAGCGCGGACCCGGCAACGGCCCGGCCCGACTCGACCGTCCTGCGCGCGGTGCCACGCACCAGGCCGCGCAGCATGTGCGGCACGGGCTGGGTTCGCGCCTGCCGGTGCAGCTCCGCCAGGTCGAGAGGGACCGGGACCAGCGCGGCCCGTCCCGTGGAACCTGCCGCGTCGAACAGCGCCAGACCCTCGGTCGCGCCGATCGGGATGGCGCCGCCGCTGGTGATGCGCCGTACGTCGGCCTCATCCAGGCTGCCCGCCATGCCGTCCGCCGTGGCCCACAGGCCCCACGCGAGCGAGGTCGCGGCCAGGCCGAGAGCGCGGCGGTGGTGGGCGAGTGCGTCCAGGAAGGTGTTGGCCGCCGCGTAGTTGCCCTGGCCGGGGCCACCGAGGATGCCCGCCACCGAGGAGAACAGTACGAACGCGGACAGGTTCAGGTCGCGGGTCAGGTCGTGGAGGTGCCAGGCCGCGTCGACCTTGGGGCGGAACACCCCGTCGATCCGCTCGGGGGTAAGGGAGCCGATGGTGCCGTCGTCCAGCACGCCCGCCGTGTGGATGACGGCGGAGATCTCGTGCTCGGCAAGGAGAGCCTTGAGGGTCTCGCGGTCGGCCACGTCGCAGGCCGCGTACGTCACCTCGGCGCCCTGTGCGACCAGTTCGGCACGCAGCTCCTCCGCGCCCTCGGCGGTGGCACCGCGCCTGCTCACCAGCAGCAGATTGCGCACGCCCCGCTCCGCGACCAAGTGCCGGGCGACAAGGCCGCCGAGCGTGCCGGTCGCGCCGGTGAGCAGCACCGCACCCGAACCAAAGCCCGGGTCATCCACCACGGACCGGCGGGCCCTGGCCAGACGCGGCGCACTGACAGCACCCGCACGCACCGCCAACTGCGGCTCACCCGTGGCCAGCGCGGACGCCAGCACGTCCAGCGAAGCCGTCTCCCCATCGAGGTCGACCAGCACGATCCGGTCCGGGTTCTCCGACTGGGCGGAGCGCACCAGCCCCCACACCGCCGCCTGAGCGACGTCACGCACGTCGTCATCGTCTGTCGCGGTGATCGCGCCGTTGGTCGCGATGACCAGGCGCGATGCGTCGAAGCGCTCGTCATTGAGCCAGGACTGGACCGTGTTCAGCGCCCAGTGCGCCGCCTCATGCGCACGGGCAACCGGGTCGGACCCGGAAGTGACCGGGCACGGCAGAACGGCGAAGTCAGGCAGTTCCGCCGCCCCCGCAAGCGCCTCCAGGTCGGTCCACTCGACCGTCGGTACGTCACCGTCGAACAGAGGCATCGACACCCAGTCGAGACCGAACAACGCATCGTCGCCCTGCCCGTCACCGGCGAACTGGTCCAACGACGCCGGGCGCAGCACCAACGAGTCGACCGTGGCCACCGGAGCACCGGAGCCGTCAGCGACCGTCAGCGCCACTCCGTCAGCGCCGCTAGGCGCCAGCCGCACCCGCAGTACCGTCGCGCCCGAGGCATGCAGTCGCACGCCCGACCACGAGAACGGCAGCTGATCGGCATCGCCGTCCGTCATCAGTTCGCTCGCATGCAGCGCCGCGTCCAGCAGAGCCGGGTGCAGGCCAAAGCCCTCAGCCTTCACACCGTCCGGCAGCGCGACCTCGGCGAACATCTCGTCCCCGCTGCGCCAGGCCGAACGCAATCCCTGGAACACCGGGCCATATTTCAAGCCGCCCGCGACCATGCGGTCGTAGTAGCCGTCCAGGTCCACGGCCTCCGCGCCCGCAGGCGGCCACTCGACCAGCGAGGCCCCACCGGAGCGGTCGCCCTCACGCAGCACACCCGTGGCATGCCGTGTCCACGAGCGACCGTCGTCGTCACCCACGCTGGAATGGAAACTCAGTTCCCGCCGGCCCGCCTCATTCGCCGCACCGACCCACACCTGCAGCCGCACCGAACCGCTCTCCGGCAGGATGAGCGGCGCCTCCAGCGTCAACTCCTCGACCAGGTCGCACCCGACCTGGTCCCCCGCCCGCACCGCAAGCTCGACAAACGCCGTACCGGGCAGCAGCACCGAACCCTGCACCACATAGTCAGCAAGCCACGGATGCGACTGGACCGACAACCGGCCCGTCAGCAGCGCCCCATCCGTGCCACCGAGGGTGACGGTCGCGCCAAGGAGCGGGTGATCCGCCGAACCGAGCCCGGCCGCCGCGACGTTTCCGATCATCGGCAGCACGTCGGGCCAGAAGTGTTCACGCTGGAAGGCGTACGTCGGCAGGTCCACGCGCCGCGCGCCACGACCGGCGAAGAACGCCTCCCAGTCCACCCGTACGCCGGACACGTGGAGCTGTCCTGCGGCAGTCGTAGCGGCCACTGCCTCGGGGCGATCACCACGCAGTACTGGTACGAAGGCTGCTTCCGGCGCGGACTCCTGGCCAAGGGCCGACAGTGTGCCGCCGGGACCGACCTCGACGAACGTCGTCACACCCTCGGCGCCGAGCGTGCTCACGGCGTCGGCGAACCGCACCGACTCACGCACGTGCCGCACCCAGTACTCCGCCGAGGTCAACTCCTCGGCCGTCGCCCGCTCACCGGTCAGCGTCGACACGATCGGAAGCGCGGGCACCTCGTACGAGACGCCCTCAAGGATCTGGCGGAACTCGTCGAGCATCGGCTCCATCAACGGCGAGTGGAAGGCATGGCTGACCTTCAGGCGAGACACCTTCCGACCCGCCTCGCGCCACCGCTCGGCCACCGCCTCAACATCAGCGGCAACACCGGAAACAACCACGGATGTCGGGCCGTTCACCGCTGCGATACCGACGGTCTCCGACAGATCCGACGCCAACTCGGCCTCGGACGCCTGAATCGCGACCATCGCACCACCGGACGGCAGGGACTGCATCAGCGCACCACGCGCCGACACCACCTTCACGGCGTCGGTAAGCGACCAGACACCCGCCACGTGCGCGGCGGCCAGCTCACCAATCGAGTGCCCCGCCAGCACATCGGGACGCACACCCCACGACTCAAGAAGCCGGAACAACGCCACCTCGACCGCGAACAGCGCGGGCTGCGTCACCCCCGTCTCATTCAGCGCATCGGCATCCTCACCGAACAACACCTCACGGACCTCAGGCCCGAACTCCGCAAGCACAGCGTCCAGAGCCTCGCCGAACACCGGCAAACGGGACGCCAGTTCACGCCCCATGCCCAACCGCTGCGAGCCCTGACCCGAGAACAAGAAGCCCAACCGACCAGGCTCATCAGCCACTCCCGCAACCACCGCGCCGGTCGTCCGGCCCTCGGCCACATCGGCCAGAGCAGCCAGGAACTCGGACCGGTCAGCAGCCACGATCACCGCACGGTGGTCCAACGCCGACCGCGTCGTCGCGAGCGAGTAGCCGATGTCAACGAGCGCGTGCTCGTCCGCCACGGCCAACAGCCGCTCGGCCTGGCCACGCAACGCGCCCTCGTCGCCCGCCGAAAGCACCCACGGCACCAACCCGCCGTCACGTACCGGCGCCGGAGCTTCCTCCTGCTCGAGCACGGGAGCCTGCTCGATGATGGTGTGCGCGTTGGTGCCGCTGAACCCGAACGACGACACACCAGCGCGCAACGGCTGGCCGGTCTCGGGCCAGGGGCGCTCCTCCGAGAGGAGTTCCACCGCACCTGCGGACCAGTCGACGTGGGGCGACGGCTCGTCCACGTGCAGGGTGCGCGGCAGCACACCGTGACGCATCGCCATCACCATCTTGATCACACCCGCCACACCGGCGGCGGCCTGCGTGTGACCGATGTTCGACTTCACCGACCCAAGCAACAGCGGCTCACCGCTGCGGTCCTGGCCATAGGTGGCGAGGAGCGCCTGGGCCTCGATCGGGTCACCCAGCTTCGTACCGGTGCCGTGCGCCTCGACCACGTCCACGTCAGCCGGAGCCAGGCCCGCACTCGCGAGCGCCTGGCGGATCACCCGCTGCTGCGAGGGACCGTTCGGCGCGGTCAGGCCATTGGACGCGCCATCCTGGTTCACCGCCGAACCGCGTACCACTGCAAGCACCTGATGGCCGTTGCGCTGAGCATCCGAGAGGCGCTCGACGAACAGCATGCCGACGCCCTCACCCCAACCGGTGCCGTCAGCGCCGGCCGCGAACGCCTTGCAGCGACCATCCTCAGCAAGACCACGCTGGCGGCTGAACTCGACGAACGCACCCGGCGTCGACATCACCGTCACGCCACCCGCGAGGGCCAGTTCGCACTCACCGGACCGCAGCGCCTGCACCGCCAGGTGCAGTGCCACCAGGGAAGAGGAGCACGCCGTGTCCACCGTCACCGCGGGGCCTTCGAAGCCGAAGGTGTACGACAGACGACCCGAGGCCACGCTGGCCGCGTTGCCGGTAGCCACGTAGCCGCCCACATCCTCGGCGGCCCCGCCCAGCACGAGCCCGTAGTCCTGCACGTTCGATCCCACGAACACGCCGACGCGCTCACCGCGCAGCGACGCCGAGTCGACCCCCGCTCGCTCGAACGCCTCCCAGGAGGTCTCAAGCAGCAACCGCTGCTGCGGGTCCATCGCAAGCGCCTCACGAGGCGAGATACCGAAGAAGTCCGCATCGAACCCGCCCACGTCCTCCAGGAACGCGCCCGAACGCGAATACGAGGTCCCCACTCCATCCGGGTCGGGGTCGTACAACGCCTCCAGGTCCCAACCACGATCAGTCGGGAACTCCGACACCGCGTCCCCACCGGAGAGCAACACCCGCCACAGATCCTCCGGGCTCGACACACCACCGGGGTAACGGCAGGCCATCGCCACGATCGCGATCGGCTCATCGGTCACACCAGAGGTGGAGGTGGCAGCGGAGGGGACGGCCACGTCCACACCCGACAGTTCGGTGCGCAGGTAGGCGGCCAGTACGGCGGCGTTGGGGTAGTCGTAGACCAGCGTGGCGGGCAGCGCGACACCGGTGGCCTCACTCAGCCGGGCCCGCAACTCCACCGCCGTCAGCGAGTCAAAGCCCAACTCCCGAAACGCACGGGAGGCGGAGAAGGCGTCACCCGATACATGGCCCAGCACCGCGGCCGCCTCATAGCGGACCAGCTCCGTGAGCTGCCGCTCCTGCTCCGCTACGTCCAGACCGGCCAGGCGCTGCGCCAGCTCCGACATCCCGCTGTTCGCCGACGTCGCCTCGAACGCAGCCCGCACCTGCGGCAGTTCCCCCAGCAACGCACTCGGCCGCTGCGCCATGAACGTACCCGCGAACCGCTCCCAGTCCACATCAGCCACGACGACATTCCCGTCGCCGTGCTCAAGGGCCGTGGCCAGACCCGCGATCGCCACCGCCGGAGCCATCGTCGGCAGACCCCGGCGCTTCAACTGCGCCGCCGCATCCCGACCGGCCCCCGCGACCATGCCACCGCCACCCCACGGACCCCACGCCACCGCCGTCGCCGGCAGACCCGCCGCCCGACGGTGCTCAGCAAGAGAATCCAGATAGGCATTGGCCGCCGCATACGCACCCTGCCCACCACTGCCCCACACACCAGCAATGGAGGAGAACAGCACAAACGCATCCAACTGCCGCTCCCCCAGCAGCTCATGCAGATTCCGCGCGCCATCCGCCTTCGCCGACAACACCTCGGCGAACCCACCCAGATCAGCCGGATCAAGATCGGCCAGAACACCAGAACGCTCAACACCCGCCGCATGCACCACCGCAGTGAGCGGGAACTCGTCGGGAACCGACGCCAGCACATCCGCCAGGGCGTCGCGATCGGCGACGTCGCAGGCCGCGATGGTGACCTGGGCTCCCAGCTCGGTCAGCTCCGCGCGCAGCTGCTCCGCGCCATCGGCCTCCAGTCCGCGCCTGTTGGTCAGCAGCAAGTGCTCGGCGCCCTTGCCCACCAACCACCTCGCGACGTGCGCGCCGAGCGCACCGGTACCGCCTGTGACCAGGACCGTCCCACGCGGCGACCAGCCCGCCCCGGGCTTCGTGCCCAGCGGTGCGGGTACCAGTCTGCGTCCCAGAATCTCGCCGCCGCGCATCGCGACCTGGTCCTCACCACCTGACCCGGCAAGCACCGAGACCAGCAGATCACCGGTCGTCTCGTCCTGCGCTTCGGGCAGATCGATCAGGCCGCCCCAGCGGGCGGACTGCTCCAGCGCGGCCACCCGGCCCAGGCCCCACAACATCGACTGCTCGAACCCGGCAACCACGTCGTCCGCGCCCGCCGACACCGCACCAGACGTCACGCACCACAGCGATACGTCCCTGTCACCGAGCGCCTGCAGCAACCCAACCGTGGCCGCCACACCCACCGGCACAGCCGATGCGCCCGCGTCAGCGAGACCAAGCAGCGATACCACACCACTCAGAGTCGGCAGGTCAGCCAGCTGCTCCGCCCAGTCGACCGACCCCGGCTCCACCGCCAGGACATGGACGTCCGCACCGTTACGGACCAACGCCTCACGAACCCACTCCGCACGGCCCTCACCAACGGGCGCGACAACCAGCCAAGCACCCTCCAGATGCCCGGACCCAGCAGCCACCGACCGCCACTCGACTCGATACCGCCAACCATCAACAGTGGAGCGCCCCAACTGCTCCTTGCGCCACGCGGAAAGCCTCGGCAGCACCGCACTCAACGGAGCGTCCGACGCCACATCCAACGTACGGGCGACGTCAGCGAGGTCACCGTCTTCGACGACTTCCCAGAACCGTGTCTCCGCCGGCGACAGACGCCCGGTGCGCCCCTCGGCCTGCACGTCCAGCCAGTAGCGCTGGTGCTGGAAGGCGTACGTCGGCAGGTCTACGCGCCGGGCGCCGCTGCCCGCGAAGTACGCGGCCCAGTCGACCGCCACACCCCTCGTGTGGAGCGCTGCCACCGCAGTAACCAGCGCGGCATCCTCGGCCCGGTCCGCACGCAACGCGGGCAGGAACACCGCGTCCGGCGCACCACCAAGCCCCAGCGCGGACAATGTCCCACCCGGACCGACCTCTACGAACACCCCGACACCCTGCTCACGCAGCGCCAGGATCGTGTCGTGGAAGCGCACGGACTCGCGCACATGCCGCACCCAGTACTCCGGCAAGGCAAGTTCCTCAGCAGAAGCCGGGAGGCCCGTCAGCGTCGAAACGATCGGGATCTCGGGAGCCGCGTACGAAACACCCTCGAGCACCCGGCGGAACTCGTCGAGCATCGGGTCCATCAACGGCGAGTGGAAGGCGTGGCTGACCTTCAGGCGAGACACCTTCCGGCCCACCGCACGCCAGCGCTCGGCGACCGTCTCCACATCGGTGTCGGCACCGGAAATGACCACCGACGTCGGCCCGTTGACCGCGGCGATGCCCACGGTGTCCGGCAGATCCGCGGCGACCTCGGCTTCGCTCGCCTGAATCGCGACCATCGCACCACCGGACGGCAGCGCCTGCATCAACCCGGCACGCGCCGACACCACCTTGGCGGCATCGGTCAGCGACCACACACCAGCCACGTGAGCCGCTGCCAGCTCACCGATCGAGTGCCCCGCCAGCACGTCGGGGCGAACCCCCCACGACTCAAGGAGACGGAACAGCGCAACCTCGACCGCGAACAGCGCGGGCTGGGTCACCCCCGTCTCGTTCAGCGCGTCGGCATCCTCACCGAACATCACCTCACGCACCAGCGGGTCGAACGCGCCCAGCACGGCATCGAGAGCCTCGGCGAACACCGGGAAACGGGGAGCCAGTTCGCGGCCCATACCCAGCCGCTGCGAACCCTGACCCGAGAACAAGAAGCCCAACAGCCCGCCGGCGACGGAACCGGACACCACACCCGACGCCTGCCTGCCCTCGGCCAGCGCCGTCAGAGCGGCCAGCCGGGTCTCCGCATCGTCGGCGATGACGACCGCACGCTCTTCGAGTGACGCCCGCGTCATCGCGAGGGAGGAGCCGACATCCACCGGGTTCAGGTCGATCGCGCCGGAGAGCAGCCGCGCCGCCTGTTCCCGCAATGCTTCGGCGCTCCGGGCCGAAAGGACCCACGGCACAACGCCTATGGGCACGGGCTCTACAACGGGAGTCGCTTCCTCGACGGCCGGGGCCTGCTCGATGATGGTGTGCGCATTCGTGCCGCTGAAGCCGAACGACGACACACCGAACCGGCGCGGCCGGTCAGTCTCCGGCCAGGGGCGGGCCTCGGTGAGGAGCTCGACGTCGCCGGCCGACCAGTCGACCTGTGAGGTCGGCTCATCCACGTGCAGCGTCTGCGGCAGCACCCCCTGCTGCATCGCCATGACCATCTTGATGACGCCTGCGACACCGGCGGCGGCCTGCGTGTGGCCGATGTTGGACTTCACCGAGCCAAGGAACAGCGGCCGGTCGGCAGGGCGGTCCTGGCCGTAGGTGGCGAGCAGCGCCTGGGCCTCGATCGGGTCGCCGAGCGTGGTGCCGGTCCCGTGCGCCTCCATGGCGTCCACATCGGCCGACTCCAGGCCCGCACTCGCCAACGCCTGGCGGATCACGCGCTGCTGCGAGGGACCGTTCGGCGCGGTCAGACCGTTCGACGCGCCATCCTGGTTGACGGCGGATCCCCGTACGACGGCAAGGATCTCGTGGCCGTTGCGCTGAGCGTCCGAGAGGCGCTCCACGAGCAGCATGCCGACACCCTCGCCCCAACCGGTGCCGTCGGCGGCATCGGCGAACGCCTTGACACGGCCGTCCGTAGCCAGGCCACGCTGGCGGCTGAATTCGATGAACGAGCCCGGCGTCGACATCACCGACACGCCGCCGACCAGCGCCAGTTCACACTCGCCCTTGTGCAGCGCGTTCACCGCCAGATGCAGCGCCACCAGGGACGACGAGCACGCCGTGTCCACCGTCACCGCAGGGCCTTCGAAGCCATACGTGTACGACAGGCGGCCGGAGATGACGCTCGCCGAGATGCCGGTGCCCGCGTACCCCTCGACTTCCTCCTGCGCGGCCATCAGCAACGCCGCGTAGTCCTGACCGTTGGTACCGACGAACACACCCGACCTGCCGCCCCGCAGGGAGTTCGGGTCGATGCCCGCCCGCTCGAATGCCTCCCAGGAGGTCTCCAGGAGCAGCCGCTGCTGGGGGTCCATCGCCGCGGCCTCGCGCGGCGAGATCCCGAAGAACGCCGGGTCGAAGTCCGCGACACCGTCCAGGAAGGCACCCATACGGGTGTAGGTGGTGCCCGACTGCTCAGGGTCGGGGTCATAGAGCGACTCCACGTCCCAGCCGCGATCCGTCGGGAACTGCGACACCGCGTCGCCGCCTCCGGCCACCAAGCGCCACAAGTCCTCCGGCGACTCGACCCCGCCCGGGAAACGGCAACTCATCCCGACGATCACGATCGGCTCGTCAGCCACCATCGCCACCGGATCATTGGCCACGACATCGACCACACCACCCAGCAACTCGGCGCCGAGATGCGCCGTCAGCGCGGCAGGGGTCGGGTAATCGAAGACCAGCGTGGCCGGCAGAGCCAGCTCGGTCGCCGCGTTCAGCCGGTTACGCAGCTCCACCGAGCTCAGCGAGTCAAAGCCCAGCTCCTTGAACGCACGATCGGCACCGACGGCCTGCGCCGAACCATGGCCAAGCACCACGGCCACGTGCCCGAGTACGAGATCAAGGAGCGTCTTCTCCCGCTCCGTGGCGGACAGACCCGCCAGCGACTGCGCCAACGCAGACCCGGCAACAACCGAACCAGACTCAACCGTCCTACGCGCAGCGCCACGGACCAGGCCGCGCATCAGATGCGGCACCGGCTGCGAACGCGCCTGCCGACGCAACACCGGCAGGTCGAGAGGAATCGGCACCAGCGCGGCACGCCCCGTCGAGCCCGCCGCGTCGAAAAGCGCCAGGCCCTCGGCCGCGTCGATCGGCATCGCGCCGCCGCTGGTGATGCGCCGCACATCAGCCTCGTCGAGACTGCCCGCCATGCCATCCGCATCCGCCCACAGGCCCCACGCCAACGATGTGGCGGGCAGCCCCGCTGTGCGGCGGTGCTGTGCGAGTGCGTCGAGGAACGCGTTGGCGGCCGCGTAGTTGCCCTGCCCCGCGCCGCCGAACACACCGGCGGCGGACGAGAAGAGTACGAACGCGGACAGGTCCAGGTCACGGGTCAGTTCGTGCAGATGCCAGGCCGCGTCGACCTTCGGCCGGAACACACCGTCGATCCGCTGAGGCGTCAGTGAACCGATGGTGCCGTCGTCCAGCACACCGGCGGTGTGTACGACGGCGGAGATCTCGTGCTCGGCAAGGAGAGCCTCGAGGGCCTCACGATCGGCCACGTCACATGCGGCAAACGCGACCTCGGCGCCCTGCGCGACCAGTTCGGCACGCAGTTCCTCGGCGCCCTCGGCGGTGCCACCGCGCCTGCTCACCAAGAGCAGGCTCTGTACGCCTCGCTCCGCGACCAAGTGCCGGGCGACAAGGCCGCCGAGCGTGCCCGTCGCACCGGTGACCAGCACCGCACCCGAACCAAAGCCCGGGTCGTCCACCACAGCCTGACGGGCTCTGGCCAGACGCGGCGCACTGACAGCACCCGCACGCACCGCCACCTGCGGCTCACCCGTGGCCAGAGCGGACGCCAGCGCCTCCAGCGAGGCCGTCTCCTCATCGAGGTCGACCAGGACGATCCGGTCCGGGTTCTCCGACTGGGCAGAGCGCACCAGACCCCACACCGCCGCCTGCGCGACGTCACGCACGTCCTCATCAGCCGTGACGGCGATCGCGCCACGGGTCACGACAACCAGACGCGACGCGTCGAAGCGCTCGTCACCGAGCCAGGACTGGACCGCGTTCAACGCCCAGTGCGCCGCCTCATGCGCACCGGCCACCGGGTCTGCCTCCGACGTGACCGGGCACGAAAGAGCCACAAAGTCGGCCAGCTCCGCCGACCCCGCCAGCGCCTCCAGGTCGGTCCACTCGACCGTCGGTACCTCACCGTCAATCCGAGGAGCCGTCACCCAGTCGACGCCGAACAGCGCGTCGTCCTGACCGCCACCGGCGATCTCGTCCAGCGACACCGGACGCAGCACCAGCGAGTCCACGGTCGCGACCGGGGCACCCGCACCATCCGCCACGGCCAACGAGAATCCGTCCGACCCCACAGGGGTCAGCCGCACCCGCAGCGCCGTCGCACCCGAGGCATGCAGCCGTACACCCGACCACGAGAACGGCAAGTCACCAGAGTCAGCGCCGCCACCCGCCAGGCCGATCGCATGCAGCGCCGCGTCCAGCAACGCCGGATGCAGACCAAAGCCCTCGACCTTCACACCGTCCGGCAACGCAACCTCGGCGAGCACCTCATCGCCCTTGCGCCAAGCGGACCGCAGCCCCTGGAACACCGGGCCATATCCCAAGCCCGACTCCTCCAACTCACCGTAGAACCCGCCCAGTTGTACGGCCTTCGCACCAGCCGACGGCCACTCGATCAGCGAAGCCCCACCAGAGCGGTCGCCCTCACGCAGCACACCCGTGGCATGCCGCGTCCACGAACGACCATCGTCCGCGTCACCCACACTGGAATGGAAACTCAGCTCACGCCGACCCGACTCATCCGCCGCACCGACCCACACCTGCACCCGAACCGAACCACTCTCCGGCAGGACGAGCGGCACCTCCAGCGCCAACTCCTCCACCAGATCGCACCCGACCTGATCCCCCGCCCGCACCGCCAACTCGACGAACGCGGCAGCAGGCAACAACACCGAACCCCGCACCACATAATCAGCGAGCCACGGATGCGACTGGACCGACAGCCGACCCGTCAGCAACACGCCGTCCGTGCCGCCCACCGTGACAGCCGCACCCAGCAACGGATGATCCGCCGACCCCAGTCCGGCCGCCGTGACATCGCCGACCGAGGGCAGCACGTCCAGCCAGAAGCGCTCACGCTGGAAGGCGTACGTCGGCAGATCCACCCGCCGCGCGCCACTGCCCTCGAAATAGGCGGCCCAGTCCACGTGAGCGCCCCGCACGTGCGCTTCCGCGATCGCGGCGGTCACCGCCGCCTCCTCCGGGCGATCGTTCCGCAGCACCGGCACGAACCCGGCCTCCGGAGCCGACTCCTGCCCAAGGGCGGACAGCGTCCCGCCAGGACCCACCTCGACGAACGTGGTCACACCCTCGTCCACGAGCGTGCTCACGGCGTCGGCGAACCGCACCGACTCCCGCACGTGCCGCACCCAGTACTCCGCCGAGGTCAACTCCTCAGCAGTGGCCGGCCGGCCCGTCAGCGTCGAAACGATCGGGATCGCTGGAGCCTCGTACGAGACACCCTCAAGGACCCGGCGGAACTCGTCCAGCATCGGCTCCATCAACGGCGAGTGGAACGCATGACTGACCTTCAGCCGTGACACCTTGCGCCCCGCCTCGCGCCACCGCTCCGCAACAACCTCAACATCAGCGGCAACACCGGAAACGACCACCGACGATGGGCCGTTGACCGCAGCAATTCCCACAGTCCCCGGCAGATCCGCGGCGACCTCGGCCTCGGACGCCTGGATCGCCACCATCGCACCACCGGACGGCAGCGCCTGCATCAGCGCACCCCGCGCCGACACAACAGCAGCGGCATCCGCCAGCGACCACACACCCGCCACATGCGCGGCGGCCAGCTCACCAATCGAGTGCCCCGCCAGCACATCGGGACGCACACCCCACGACTCGAGAAGGCGGAACAACGCCACCTCGACCGCGAACAGCGCGGGCTGCGTCACCCCGGTCTCGTTCAGTGCGTCGGCATCCTCACCGAACAACACCTCACGGACCTCAGGCCCGAACTCCGCAAGCACAGCGTCCAGAGCCTCGCCGAACACCGGGAAGCACTCAGACAACTCACGACCCATACCGAGCCGCTGCGACCCCTGGCCCGAGAAGAGGAAGCCCACCAGACCGGCAACGGTGCTGCCCGTCACCACCCCCGCCGCCTGACCACCCTCGGCCAGCGCCGTCAGAGCAGCGAGGCGGGTCTCCGCATCGCCCGCGATGACCACCGCACGCTGTTCAAGGGACGCCCGCGTCGTCGCGAGGGAGAAGCCGACATCCACCGGGTCCAGACCGAGCCCACCGGAGAGCGCCCGCTCCGCCTGCTGCCGCAGCGCCTCCGCGCTGCGCGCCGACAGCACCCACGGCACGAACCCGACCGTCCTAGAGGCGACGGCGGGAGCCGACTCCTCGAGGGGCGCGGCCTGCTCGACTTCCGGGGCCTGCTCGATGATGGTGTGCGCGTTCGTGCCGCTCACGCCGAACGACGACACACCGGCCCGCCACGGCTGACCGGTCTCCGGCCACGACCGGGTGTCCGTAAGGAGCTCCACCGCACCCGCGGACCAGTCCACGTGTGACGACGGCTCGGTGACGTGCAGCGTCTTCGGCAGTACGCCGTGCCGCATAGCCATGACCATCTTGATCACGCCCGCCACGCCCGCGGCGGCCTGGGTGTGGCCGATGTTCGACTTGATCGAGCCCAGCATCAGCGGGCGGTCCGCGGGACGGTCCTGGCCGTAGGTGGCAAGGAGCGCCTGCGCCTCGATCGGGTCGCCCAGCTTCGTACCCGTGCCGTGCGCCTCTATGGCGTCCACGTCGGACGGTGTCAGGCCCGCACTCGCGAGGGCCTGGCGGATCACCCGCTGCTGCGACGGACCGTTCGGCGCCGTCAGACCATTGGACGCACCGTCCTGATTCACCGCCGAACCACGTACCACCGCAAGCACCTGGTGGCCGTTGCGCTGGGCGTCCGAGAGGCGCTCCACGAGCAGCATGCCCGCGCCCTCGCCCCAACCGGTGCCGTCGGCGCTGTCGGAGAACGCCTTGCACCGGCCGTCGGGGGCGAGGCCGCGCTGGCGGCTGAACTCGATGAACGAGCCCGGCGTCGACATCACCGTCACGCCGCCGACAAGCGCAAGCTCGCACTCGCCCTTGTGCAATGCCTGTACCGCCAGGTGCAGGGCCACCAGCGAGGAGGAGCACGCCGTGTCCACCGTGACGGCGGGGCCTTCGAGACCGAAGGTGTACGACAGGCGGCCGGAGATGATGCTCGCCGAGATACCGGTGCCCGCGTACCCCTCGACTTCCTCCTGCGCGGCCATCAGCAGCGCCGCGTAGTCCTGGCCGTTGGTGCCGACGAACACGCCCGACCTGCTGCCGCGCAGCGATGCCGGGTCGATGCCCGCCCGCTCGAACGCCTCCCAGGAGGTTTCGAGGAGCAGCCGCTGCTGCGGGTCCATCGCGGCGGCCTCACGCGGGGAGATCCCGAAGAAGGCGGGGTCGAACTCCGTCGCGTCGTACAGGAACCCACCTTCACGGGCGTAGGTGGTGCCCGTGTGGTCGGGGTCCGCGTCGTACAGAGACTCCAGGTCCCACCCACGGTCGGCGGGGAACCCGGCGACCGCGTCCGCACCGGACTCGACAAGACGCCACAGGTCCTCCGGCGACTCGACACCACCGGGGAAACGGCAGCTCATGCCGACGATCGCGATCGGCTCGCTGTCCTTCTCCTCGACCTCACGGAGACGTTGCTTCGTCTGCCGCAGGTCTGCGGTCAGGCGCTTCAGATAGTCGAGGACCTTGTCGTCGGTCGGCATGTGCTTGATACCCCTCTGGGTGAGAGTCCGTACCCGTCTTGATGAGAGTCCGCACCGGGCAGCTCAGGTCAGATCAGGTCGTCGGGTCAGATCAGGTCGTCAGGTCAGATCAGGTTGGTGAGAGTCCGTACCTGCGGGTCAGGACCTTCCGAGTTCGTCGTCGATGATGTCGAAGACGTCGTCGAGGGTTGCCGAGGTCAAGTCGTCCGCCGCGGGCTCGGGTTCGCTCTCGTCCCAGGTGGACAGGAGCGAGCGCAGCCGCAGCCGGATGTCCCCGGCCAGAGCGTCGTTGGGGTCGAGTTTGGAGATGGTGACCGTCAGCTTGTTCAGCTCGCCGAGCACTGCGGCGGCCGGTGTGCCGTCGCCTGCGAGCACCGTTGTCCGGAGATGGGCCGCGAGTGCCGCCGGGTTCGGATGGTCGAACACCAGGGTGGCGGGCAGTCGCGAGTCGACCTCGGCGTCGAGCCTGTTGCGCAGTTCCACGGCGGTGAGCGAGTCGAAGCCGAGTTCCTTGAACGCCCGATCCGCCTCGACGGCGTCCGGTCCGGGGAAGCCGAGCACGGCCGCGGTGTGGGTGCGGACGAGCTGCACGAGGGTCCGGTCCTGCTCCGCCTCGGTGAGGCCGGCGAGCCGTTGGGCCAGCGGGACCGGGCCGGAGCCATCGCCGGACCGTGCGGTCCTGCGGGCAGGTGTCGGGACCAGGCCGCGCAGCAGCGGCCGTACCTGCTCCGGGTGGGCCCGCAGCGCGGCCAGGTCGATCGCGGCGGGCAACGCGGTCGCGGTGCCGGTCGTGTGCGCCGCGTCGAACAGTGCCATGCCGTCGGCGGAGGACAGCGGGGTCATGCCGCCCCTCGCCATCCGCTGTACGTCGGCGTCGTCGAGGTGCCCTGTGATGCCGCTTGCCTCGGCCCACAGGCCCCAGGCGAGCGAAGTCGCGGGGAGCCCGGCGGCCCTGCGGTGCTGTGCGAGGGCGTCGAGGAACGCGTTGGCTGCCGCGTAGTTGCCCTGGCCGGGGCCGCCGAACACACCGGCTGCGGCGGAGAACAGTACGAATGCCGTGAGGTCAGTGCCCAGGGTCAGTTCGTGCAGGTGCAGCGCCGCGTCGGCCTTGGGCCCGAACACCGTGTCGACGTGCTCCGGGGTCAGGGACTCGATGATGCTGTCGTCGAGGACGCCCGCCGTGTGGACCACGGCGGTCACGGGGTGCTCGGCAAGGAGCGTGGCTACCGCGGTGCGGTCGCTCACGTCGCACGCCACGACAGTGACGCGCGCGCCCAGTTCGGCCAGTTCCCGGCGCAGTTCCTCCGCGCCCGGTGTGGCCAGGCCGCGCCTGCCGGTCAGTACCAGGTCCCTGACTCCGTGGCGGGTGACGAGGTGCCGTGCGGTCACGCCGCCGAGCACGCCGAGACCGCCGGTGATCAGCACGGTGCTTTCGGGGGTGAACGCCGTCTGCTCGGGGGCGTCGGCCGGAGCGGCGAGCCGCGCGAGCCTGGCCACCGTGGCGGTGCCGTTCCTGACGGCGATCTGCGGTTCCCCGGTCGCCACGGCGGCGGGCAGCCTGCGCAGCGACTTCTCGTTCCCGGCCGTGTCGACCAGGTCGTCCAAGTCGTCCAAGTCGTCCACGTCGGCGAGGGCGTCCACGTCGACGAGGACGAACCGCTCCGGGTGCTCCGACTGCGCCGACCGCACCAGGCCCCACGCGGGAGCGCGCACCAGGTCAGGTACGGCCTCGTCCGGTCCTGTCGGCACCGCGCCGCTCGTCAGGAACACGAGCTGCGATGCGGCGAACCGGTCGTCCGCGAGCCAGGACTTGAGCAGGTCGAGAGTGTGGTGCGTCGCCTCCCGGGGGGTTGTCGCGCTCTCGCCGGGTGTCACGGCCACGTGGCGCGGTACGGGTGCGCCCGCGTCGACGGCGGCCAGGAGCGCGGCCAGGTCGGCGTGTTCGTCCACCGGTTCGCCGGCCGCGGTGAGCGCGTGGGCGAGGCGGGCGGTGTCGCCGCCGATGACCGCCCAGGTGCCGGTTTCGGGAGCGGCGTCCGGCATCGGGACCCACTTCACCTCGAACAGCGAGTCCCGGTGGGCGGAGCGAGCGGCGTTGAGCTGGTCGGCGGAGAGGGGGCGCAGGCTCAGCTCGTCGACGGCGGCGACCGGTTCGCCCGAGCCGTCGGCGACGAGCACCGCCACAGAGTCCACGCCGACCGGCGTCAACCGGACCCGCAGGGCAGTCGCGCCGGTCGCGAGGAGTCGTACTCCGGCCCACGAGAACGGCAGCCCGTCCGAGCTCACCCTGAGTCCGACGGCTTGCAGCGCGGCGTCCAGGAGAGCCGGGTGCAGGCCGAAGCTCTCGTCGGCGATGCCGTCCGGCAGCGCCACTTCGGCGAACACCTCGTCGCCCTTGCGCCAGGCGGCACGCAGGCCCTGGAAGGCCGGGCCGTGGTCGAGGCCGGAGGCGGCGACGGTGGCGTGGTGGCTGTCCAGGTCGACCGGTTCGGCCTCGCTCGGAGGCCAGACGACGAGGTCGTCGGTGACGGGATGTGCCTCGGCCGTCAGGGTGCCGGTGGCGTGGCGGGTCCACTCCCCGCCGTCGTCGCCTCGGGAGTCCACAGTGAACGTCCGGCTGCCGGAGCCCGATGCGTCCGTCGCGCTCGACGCGTCAGGGCCGTCGAGGCTGAGTCGTATCTGGACGCCGTCCCGTTCGGGCAGCACCAGGGGCGCTTCGAGGACCAGGTCGTCCAGGGACGCGCAGCCGACGTGGTCACCGGCGCGCAGTGCGAGCTCCACGTAGGCCGCGCCGGGGAGCACAGCGGTGTCCAGGACGCGGTAGTCGGCGAGCCAGGGGTGGGTGCGCAGGGACAGCCTGCCGCTGAACACGAGGCCCTCGGAGTCCGCGAGTTCGGTGACGGCCGCGAGCAGGGGGTGGTCCACCCGGCCGAGTCCTGCCGATGTCACGTCGCCGGACGCGGTGTGCGCCGTCGTGGGCCAGAAGCGCAGGCGCTGGAACGGGTACGTGGGAAGGTCCACGCGCCGGGCTGCCTCGGGGAGCGGCAGGGCGACCCGGCCGCCTCGCACCAACAGCCTGGCGGCCGAGTTGAGGAGCCGGTCCTTGCCGCCGTCGCCGCGCCGCAGTGAGCCGACCACAAGGCCGTCGGCACCGGCCAGCTCGCCGAGCCCGGCCACCAGGACCGGGTGCGGGCTGACCTCGACGAAGGTGGTGAAGCCTTCCGCCACCAAGGTGGAGACGGAGTCCGCGAACTCCACCGTCTGCCGCAGGCTGCGGTACCAGTACGAGGCGTCCAGGTCACAGGTGTCCAGCCAGCCGCCGGTCAGCGGCGAGTAGTACGGCACGTCGCCGGAACGCGGCGCCACGTCCGCAAGGCCCTCCAGGATCTCCGCCTCGACCTGCTCGACGTGGTGGGAGTGCGGGGCGTAGTCCGCCTGGACCCGCCGCGCCCATACGCCCTGTT
This sequence comes from Streptomyces sp. NPDC055239, assembly GCF_053606205.1. Lineage (NCBI taxonomy): Bacteria > Bacillati > Actinomycetota > Actinomycetes > Kitasatosporales > Streptomycetaceae > Streptomyces > Streptomyces sp. NPDC055239. Next base: position 99,412 of record NZ_JBSGRD010000021.1, read on the forward strand.
CGGCGCAGACCTCCATCAGCTCGTCCAGCGCGGCGACGTCACCGGAGACGACGACCGACGCGGGGCCGTTCACCACGCCGACGGCGAGCTGTCCTTCCCACCTCGCGATGAGTTCCCGTACGTCGTCCACGCCGAGCGCGACGGAGACCATGCCGCCCTGGCCCGCGAGGGCGGTCAGCGCCTTGCTCCGCAGGACGGCGAGGCGTGCCGCGTCCTTCAGGGACAGGGCGCCCGCGACGCACGCCGCGGCGATCTCGCCCTGGGAGTGGCCGAGTACGGCGCTCGGCTCGACGCCCCAGGACCGCCAGGTGGCGGCGAGGGACACCATCACGGCGAACAGGGCGGGCTGAACGACGTCGAGACGCTCCATCAGGGCGGGGTCCTGGATCGCGTCGAGGAGCGACCAGTCGACGTACTCGCCCAGTGCCTCCGCGCACTCCTCCATCCGCGTACGGAACACCGGTGAGGAGTCGAGGAGTTCAAGGGCCATGCCGACCCACTGCGTGCCGTGGCCGGGGAACACGAACACCGTGCCGGTGCCGCGGTTCTCGGCCGCACCCGTCACGACGTTCGGCGCCTCGCGGCCTTCGGCCAGGGCGGCGAGACCGGTGCTGAACTCCTCCCGGCCGAGACCCACCACGACGGCCCGGTGGTCGAACACCGAGCGGGACCGCAGCGAGTGGGCGATGTCGGCGACCGACACGGTCGTGTCGGCGCCCTCGAACTGTTCGCGGAGGCGGGAAGCCTGTTCCCGCAGTGCTTCGGCGGATCGCGCCGAAAGGATCCACGGCACGACAACGGGTTCCGACGGCTCCGCCGATTCGATTGCGGGGGATGTCGTCTCGGGGGCCTGCTCGATGATGGTGTGCGCGTTCGTTCCGCTGAACCCGAACGACGACACACCCGCCCGCCACGGCCGGTCCACGGCGGGCCACTCGCGCCGGTCGGTGAGCAGTTCCATCGCTCCGGCCGACCAGTCCACGTGCGACGACGGTTCGGTGACGTGCAGCGTCTGCGGCAGTACGCCGTGCCGCATCGCCATGACCATCTTGATGACACCGGCGACACCGGCGGCGGCCTGCGTGTGACCGATGTTCGACTTCACCGAGCCGAGCAACAGCGGGCGGTCGTCGGGGCGGCCCTGGCCGTAGGTGGCGAGCAGGGCCTGCGCCTCGATCGGGTCGCCGAGTGTGGTGCCGGTGCCGTGCGCCTCGACCGCGTCCACATCGGACGACGTGAGGCCCGCGCTCGCCAACGCCTGGCGGATGACGCGCTGCTGCGAGGGACCGTTCGGGGCGGTCAGGCCGTTGGACGCGCCGTCCTGGTTGACGGCGGATCCCCGTACGAGGGCCAGCACTTGGTGGCCGTTGCGCCGGGCGTCGGAGAGACGCTCGACGATGAGCATGCCGACGCCCTCGCCCCAGCCTGTGCCGTCGGCGCTGTCGGAGAACGCCTTGCAGCGGCCGTCCACGGACAGTCCGCGCTGACGGCTGAACTCGATGAACGCACCCGGCGTCGACATCACCGTCACACCACCCGCGAGGGCAAGTTCACATTCCCCCGACCGCAGCGCCTGCGCCGCGAGGTGCAGGGCGACCAGGGACGACGAGCACGCCGTGTCCACCGTGACGGCCGGGCCTTCGAGGCCGAACGTGTACGACAGGCGGCCGGACATGACGCTCGCCGCGCTGCCGGTCGCCACATGCCCGCCCACGTCCTCGACGGCATCGCCGAGGACGAGGCCGTAGTCCTGCACGTTCGAGCCGACGAACACGCCGACCCTTTCGCCGCGGACCGAGTTCGGGTCGATGCCCGCCCGCTCGAACGCCTCCCAGGAGGTTTCGAGGAGCAGCCGCTGCTGCGGGTCCATCGCGAGGGCCTCACGCGGCGAGGTCCCGAAGAAGGTCGCGTCGAAGTCGGCGACACGGTCGAGGAAGGCTCCCCTGCGCGAGTACGTCGTGCCGATGCCCGCGGGGTCCGGGTCGTACAGGGCCTCCAGGTCCCAGCCGCGGTCGGCAGGGAAGTCCGTCACCGCGTCGCCGCCCGACAGGAGCACCTGCCACAGGTCCTCCGGGCTTGTGACGCCACCGGGGTAGCGGCACGTCATCGCCACGATCGCGATGGGCTCGTCGGTCACGGCCGGCGGTGCGGTGTCCGGTGTCGGTGCCAGGGGCGACTCGCCGTGCGGTTCCAGGACCGCCGACAGCAGGTGGTCGGCGAGCGCGGCGGGAGTGGGGTAGTCGAAGACCACGGTCGCGGGCAGGGTCAGGCCGGACGCGGCCGCGAGGCCGTTGCGCAGTTCCACGGCGGTCAGCGAGTCGAAGCCCAGGTCGCGGAAGGCCCGTTCGGGATCGACGGCACCGGCCGTGGTGTGTCCGAGGACGGTGGCCGCCTGCGCCACCACCAGGCCGCGTACGAGTTCGCCCTGCTTGGCCGCGTCAAGACCGGTGAGCCGGCCACGCAGCTCCGCACCCTCCCGATCGGACCCGTCCGACCCCGCGGATCCGGCAGCCCCTTCGGCCCCGGCGGTCCGGCCCGTGATCGCGTCACGTGCTTCGGCGAGGTCGGTGAGCAGCGGGCTCGGCCTGCCGATGGTGAACGCGGGAGCGAACCGTTCCCAGTCGACGTCCACCACGACGGTGCTCGCCGTGCCGCCGCCGACGGCGTCGGCGATGGCGCCCAGCGCGAGTTCGGGCTCAAGGGCCAGGAGCCCGCGCCGGGAGAGTTGCCGCTGCGCTTCGTCGTCGGCCATGCCGCCCCCGCCCCAGGGACCCCAGGCGACAGCTGTGCCCGGCAGGCCGTGTGCGGTGCGGTGCTCGGCGAGGGCGTCGAGGTAGGCGTTGGCCGCGCTGTAGCCGACCTGGCCGCCGCTGCCCCAGATGCCGGCGATCGAGGAGTAGGAGAGGAACGCGTCGAGCGGTGTGTCGGCGAGCAGTTCGTGCAGATGCGCGGCGCCCGCCACCTTGGCGCCGACCACGTCGGCGAAGCGCGCGAGGTCGGTGTCCTCGACAGGGGTGCTGTCGTTGAGTCCCGCGGTGTGCACGACGGCGTCGACCTGGTCTCCGGCGGCTGCCAGGCCGTCGAGCAGGGCCGCGAGCCCGTCCCGGTCGGCGATGTCGACGGCGGCGACCGTGACGCGTGCGCCGAGGTCGACGAGCTCGGCCTCCAACTCCGCCGCCCCCTCGGCCTCGATGCCGCGACGGCTCACGAGGACGAGGTGCTCGGCGCCGTGCGCCGCGGACCAGCGCGCGGCCCTGGCGCCAAGGGCGCCCAGACCGCCGGTCACCAGTACCGTGCCGCGCGGCGTCCAGCCGGAGCCGGAGCCCGGGGCCAGCGGGTCGGCCCGGCGGATGCGGCGTGCGAGCACACCGGACCCGCGTACGGCGACCTGGTCCTCCGACCCGCCGAGCAGCCCGCACAACCGTGCTGCCGCCCGCTCGTCCACCGTCTCCGGAAGGTCGACCAACCCGCCCCAGCGGGAGGTGAGTTCCAGCGCGGCGGCCCGTCCGAGACCCCACACCATCGACTGCGCGAACCCGGCGACCGCGTCGTCCGCGACCGCCGCCACCGCACCCGATGTCGCACACCACAGGGGCGCTTGTACGTCCGCGTCGCCGAGGGCCTGGATCAGCGCGAGGGTGGCTGCCACGCCGTTCGGCACAGCGGGGTGGTCGGAGTGCGGCGACTCGTCGAACGCCAGCAGCGACAGGACTCCGCCGATCTCTTCCTCGCTCGCGAGAACCTGCGTGACGGCAGCGCGCAGCGCGTCGGCAAGGCCCGCGCGGTCCGTGCTCGTCGCCGTGTCGGCTTCGACCACGGCGAATGCCAGGCCACCGGCCGCGAGCAGCTCTCCCAGCGCGGCGGCGCGCTCGTCACCGGTGGGCGCCACGACCAGCCAGATGCCCGAGGGCGGCTTCGTCGCGGGGACACCGACCGACTTCCAGCCGACGGTGTAACGCCACTTGTCAAGGGTGGACTTCTCGTGGCTCCGACGCCGCCACGACGTCAGGAGCGGCAGCACGGCGCGCAGCGAGTCGGTGGCCCCGTCGTCGGTGATGCCCAGGGACGACGCGAGCGCGGTCGCCTCCTCGCTGTCCACCGCGGCCCAGAACTTCGCCTCGTCCGCGTTCGTGGCGGCCTCGACGACGGCGGGCCGAGCCTCCATCCAGTAGCGCTGGTGCTGGAAGGCGTACGTCGGCAGGTCAACGCGCTGGGCGCCGCTGTCGGCGAAGTACGCGGCCCAGTCGACCGTCACACCCCGGGTATGCAGCGCGGCAACCGTGGTCACCAGCGCGGCCTCCTCGGACCTGTCCGCACGCAGCGCGGGCAGGAACACCGCATCCGGCGCACCGCCAAGCCCCAGCGCGGACAACGTCCCGCCAGGACCGACCTCGACGAACACCTCGGCGCCCTGCTCACGCAGCGCCACCACCGCGTCATGGAACCGCACGGACTCGCGCACGTGCCGCACCCAGTAGTCGGGCGAGGCGAGCTCTTCGGCGGTGGCCAACCGGCCTGTCAGCGTCGAGACGATCGGGAGCGCGGGAGCCTCGTACGACACGCCTTCCAAAACCCGACGGAACTCGTCGAGCATCGGCTCCATCAACGGCGAGTGGAACGCGTGACTGACCATCAGCCGTGACACCTTGCGCCCCGCCTCACGCCACCGCTCGGCGACGGCATCGACGTCAGCGGCGACACCGGAGACGACGACCGAGTTCGGGCCGTTGACGGCGGCGATACCCACGGTCTCCGGCAGGTCGGAGGCGATCTCGGCCTCGGCGGCCTGGATCGCGACCATCGCGCCACCCGTCGGCAGCGCCTGCATCAGCGCACCCCGCGCCGACACCACCTTCACGGCATCCGTCAACGACCACACACCAGCCACGTACGCCGCCGCCAGCTCACCGATCGAGTGACCGGCCAGCACATCGGGGCGCACGCCCCAGGACTTCAGGAGGCGGAAGAGGGCGACCTCGACGGCGAACAGCGCGGGCTGGGTCACCCCGGTCTCGTTCAGTGCGTCGGCGTCCTCGCCGAACAGCACCTCGCGCACCTGCGGGTCGAACGCGTCAAGAACCTCGTCCAGTGCTTCGGCGAACACCGGGAAACGGGACGCCAGTTCGCGGCCCATGCCGAGCCGCTGCGAACCCTGGCCCGAGAAGAGGAATCCCACCCGGCCGGGCTCGCCTGCGACTCCCGCGACCACGGCACCGGTCGTCCGGCCGTCGGCCACGGCCGTCAAGGCCGCAAGGAACTCGGACCGGTCGGCGGCCATCACCACGGCACGGTGGTCAAGGACCGACCGTGATGCCGCGAGCGAGTAGCCGATGTCGACCGGTGCGTGCTCGTCCAGCAGGGACAGCAGGCGCTCGGCCTGGCCACGCAACGCGCCCTCGTCGCCCGCCGAGAGCACCCACGGCACCAGGCCACCCTCACGCGCCGGCTCCGGAGCTTCCTCGGGTTCGGCTACCGGGGCCTGCTCGATGATGGCGTGGGCGTTCGTACCGCTGAACCCGAACGACGACACACCCGCCCGCCACGGCCGGTCCGCAGCAGGCCACTCACGCCGATCGGTGAGCAGCTCCACCGCACCCGCCGACCAGTCCACGTGCGGTGACGGCTCATCCGCGTGCAGCGTGCGGGGCAGTACGCCGTGCCGCATCGCCATGACCATCTTGATCACGCCCGCGACACCCGCGGCGGCCTGGGTGTGGCCGATGTTCGACTTCACCGAGCCGAGCAACAACGGCCGGTCAACGGGCCTGTCCTGGCCGTAAGTGGCAAGGAGGGCCTGCGCCTCGATCGGGTCGCCCAGCTTCGTACCCGTGCCATGCGCCTCGACCGCGTCCACATCGGACGGCGTGAGGCCCGCGCTGGCGAGCGCCTGGCGGATGACGCGCTGCTGCGAGGGACCGTTCGGCGCGGTCAGACCATTCGACGCGCCGTCCTGGTTCACCGCCGAACTACGGATGACGGCAAGGACCGGGTGCCCGTTGCGCTGGGCGTCAGAGAGCCGCTCGACGAAGAGCATGCCGACGCCCTCGCCCCAGCTGGTGCCGTCGGCGCCCGCGCCGAACGCCTTGCACCGGCCGTCCAACGACAGTCCGCGCTGGCGGCTGAACTCGATGAACGCACCCGGCGTCGACATCACCGTCACGCCACCGGCAAGGGCGAGCTCGCACTCCCCCGTCCGCAGCGCCTGCACCGCCAGGTGCAGAGCCACCAGGGACGACGAGCACGCCGTGTCCACCGTGACGGCGGGGCCTTCGAAGCCGAACGTGTACGACAGGCGGCCCGAGGCCACGCTGGCCGCGTTGCCGGTCGCCACATAGCCGCCCACATCCTCGGCGGCGTCGCCGAGGACAAGGCCGTAGTCCTGAGCGTTCGACCCGACGAACACGCCGACGCGCTCACCGCGCAGCGACGCCGAGTCGACCCCGGCGCGCTCGAGGAGTTCCCAGGAGGTCTCGAGCAGCAGGCGCTGCTGCGGGTCCATCGCAAGGGCCTCGCGCGGCGAGATACCGAAGAAGCCCGCGTCGAACCCGCTCACGTCCGACATGAACGCGCCGGAGCGCAGGTACGTGGTCCCCACCGCGTCCGGGTCGGGGTTGTACAGGGCCTCGACGTCCCAGCCGCGGTCGGTGGGGAACTCCGTCACCGCGTCGCCGTCCGACAGGAGGAAGTCCCACAGGCCCTCCGGTCCTGTCACACCGCCGGGGAAACGGCAGGCCATCGACACGATCGCGATCGGCTCGTCGGTCACGCCGGAGACGGCGACAGGGGTGGAGGCGGTGAGCGTCGCGTCCACACCGGACAGCTCGCCGCGCAGATAGGCGGCCAGGGCGGCGGGCGTCGGGTAGTCGAACACCAGGGTCGCGGGCAGGGCGATGCCCGTGGCCTCGCGGAGCCGTGCGCGCAGTTCCACGGCCGTCAACGAGTCGAAGCCGAGCTCCTTGAACGCACGCGTCGGGGAGAAGGCGTCGCCGGACACGTGACCCAGGACCGCGGCAGCCTCGTAGCGGACCAGATCGGTGAGCTGACGCTCCTGCTCGGCTGCGTCCAGACCCGCGAGGCGCTGCGCGAGAGCCGACGTGCTGCCCTTTTCCGAGGGGGCGGCGTCGAACGCGGCGCGGACCTCGGGGAGTTCGCCGAGGAGCGCGCTCGGGCGCTGCGCCATGAACGTACCCGCGAACCGGGTCCAGTCGACGTCGGCGACGACGACGTTCCCGTCACCGTCACGCTCAAGGGCCGTGGCCAGACCGGCGACAGCAACATCCGGGTCCATCGTCGCAAGGCCCCAGCGGTGCAGCTGCGTGGCCTGCTCGTCGGTCGCGACCATGCCGCCGCCGCCCCACGGGCCCCATGCGACGGCCGTGGCGGGAAGGCCCGCCGCCCTGCGGTGTTCGGCGAGGGCGTCGAGGTAGGCGTTGGCAGCCGCATACGCGCCCTGCCCGCTGCTGCCCCACACACCGGCGATGGACGAGAACAGCACGAACGCGTCCAACTGCGTGTCGGCGAGCAGCTCATGCAGGTTCCGCGCGCCGTCGGCCTTCGCCGTCAGTACGTCGGCGAACTCGGCGAGGTCGTCCGGGTCGAGGTCGGCGATGGCGGCCGAGCGCTCGATGCCTGCCGCGTGCACGACCGCGGTGAGCGGGAACTCGGTGGGTACGGACGCGAGCACGTCGGCCAGCGCATCCCGGTCGGCCGCGTCACAGGCCGCGATCGTGACCCGGGCGCCCAGCGCGGTCAGCTCCGCACGCAGCTCATCCGCACCATCGGCCTCAGGCCCACGCCTGCTGGTCAGCAGGAGATGTTCGGCGCCCTTGCCCACCAGCCATCTGGCGACGTGTGCGCCCAGTGCGCCGGTGCCGCCGGTGACAAGGACCGTGCCGCGCGGCGACCAGCCGTCGCCGGACGCCTTGCTCACCGGCGCGGTGACCAGTCTGCGGCTCAGGATCTTGCCACCGCGCAGCGCGACCTGGTCCTCGCCGCTCGTCCCGGCGAGCACGGAAGCCAGCAGATCACCGGTCCGGTCGTCCTGCGTCTCGGGCAGATCCACGAGACCGCCCCAGCGGGCCGGCTGCTCCAGCGCGGCGACCCGGCCGAGGCCCCACAGCATCGACTGCTCGAACCCGGCGACGGTGTCACTCCCGCCCGCCGAAACCGCGCCCGACGTCAGGGACCACAGCGGTACGTCCCTGTCGCCCAGAGCCCGCAGCAGCCCAACCGTGGCCGCGACACCCACGGGCACAGTCGACGCACCCGCGTCGGCGAACCCCAGCAGCGAGACGACTCCGGCCAAGGACGGCAGACCGCCCAACTGCTCCGTCCAGTCGACTCCTTCCGGGTCCAGGTACAGGACATGCACGTCCGCACCATTGCGGATCAGCGCATCACCGACCCATGCGGCGCGCTCCTCACCGGCCGCCGCGACGACCAGCCAGGCACCGTCCAGCTTCCGACTACCGGCGACCACCGACCGCCAGTCGACCCGGTACCGCCAGCCATCGGCCGTGGACCGGTCCCGCTGCTTGCGGCGCCACGCGGACAGGCGGGGCAGCACGGCGCTCAACGGGTCGTCGGACGACACGTCAAGCGTGCGGGCGAGATCCGCGATGTCGCCTTCTTCCACGACCTCCCAGAAGCGCGCCTCGACCGGCGATATCCGCTCGGCGCCCTTGACGGCGTCGTCCACGTCCGGAGTGTCCAGCCAGAAGCGCTCACGCTGGAAGGCGTACGTCGGCAGGTCGACGCGCCGCGCGCCACGACCCGCGAAGAACGCCTCCCAGTCCACCTCGACACCGCGTACGTGCAACTGCCCGACAGCCGTCGTCGCGGAGACCGCCTCCGGGCGATCGCCACGCAACGTGGGTACGAAGGCTGCTTCCGACGCGGACTCCTGGCCAAGGGCGGACAGTGTGCCGCCGGGACCGACCTCGACGAACGTCGTCACACCCTCGTCCACGAGCGTGCCGACGGCGTCGGCGAACCGCACCGACTCCCGCACGTGCCGCACCCAATAGCCGGGCGACGTCAGCTCCTCGGCGGACGCGCGGACACCGGTCAGCGTCGAGACGATGGGGAGTGCGGGCACCTCGTACGAGACGCCTTCAAGGACCCGGCGGAAGTCGTCGAGCATCGGCTCCATCAGCGGGGAGTGGAAGGCATGGCTGACCTTCAGGCGAGACACCTTCCGACCCGCCTCGCGCCACCGCTCGGCCACCGTCTCGATGTCAGCGGCGACACCGGAAACAACCACGGATGTCGGGCCGTTCACCGCTGCGATACCGACGGTCTCCGACAGATCCGACGCGACCTCGACCTCGGACGCCTGGATCGCCACCATCGCACCACCGGACGGCAGCCCCTGCATCAACGCACCACGCGCCGACACAACAACAGCGGCATCCGCCAGCGACCACACACCCGCCACGTGCGCCGCGGCCAGCTCACCGATCGAGTGCCCCGCCAGCACATCAGGGCGCACACCCCACGACTCAAGAAGCCGGAACAACGCCACCTCAACCGCGAACAACGCAGGCTGCGTCACCCCCGTCTCATTCAGCGCATCGGCATCCTCACCGAACAACACCTCACGGACCCCAGGCCCGAACTCCGCAAGCACGGCGTCCAGAGCCTCGCCGAACACCGGGAAACGGGAAGCCAGTTCACGCCCCATACCCAACCGCTGCGAACCCTGACCCGAGAACAGAAAACCCACCCGATGCGGTGTCGCCTCACCGACCACGACACCGGAGCCACCCCGCCCCTCGGCCAGCGCGGTCAGAGCCGACTGGAACTCGGCGAGCTCTGCGCCGACCACCACCGCACGGTGTTCAAGAGCCGCCCGCGAGAACGTCAGCGAACGGGCCACGTCCGCCACTGCAAGGTCCGACGTTCCGTCCACGAAGGACTTGAGCCGTGCGGCCTGCTCCCGCAGCGCCTCGGGGCTCTTGGCCGACAACATCCACGGGACGACCGTGCCCGCCGGCAGCGGCTCCGGAGCTGCCTCGGGTTCGGCTACCGGGGCCTGCTCGATGATGGCGTGGGCGTTCGTACCGCTGAACCCGAACGACGACACACCCGCCCGCCACGGCCGGTCCGCAGCAGGCCACTCACGCCGATCGGTGAGCAGCTCCACCGCACCCGCCGACCAGTCCACATGCGGTGACGGCTCATCCGCGTGCAGCGTCTTCGGCAGCACACCCTCCCGCATCGCCATGACCATCTTGATCACGCCCGCGACACCGGCAGCGGCCTGCGTGTGACCGATGTTCGACTTGATCGAGCCGAGCAACAGCGGCCGGTCGGCGGGACGGTCCTGGCCATACGTGGCGAGCAGCGCCTGCGCCTCGATCGGGTCACCCAGCTTGGTACCCGTGCCATGCGCCTCGACCGCGTCCACATCGGACGGCGTGAGGCCTGTTGCCTCCAGCGCGGCCCGGATGACGCGCTGCTGCGAGGGACCATTCGGAGCGGTCAGGCCGTTGGACGCGCCGTCCTGGTTGACGGCGGATCCCCGTACGACCGCGAGGACTTGGTGGCCCTTGCGCCGGGCGTCCGAGAGGCGCTCGACGAGCAGCATGCCGATGCCCTCGCCCCAGCCTGTGCCGTCCGCGTCAGCCCCGAAGGCCTTGCAGCGGCCGTCGACCGAAAGTCCGCGCTGGCGGCTGAACTCCACGAACGCGGCGGGCGTCGACATCACCGTCACGCCGCCCGCGAGCGCCAGCTCGCACTCGCCCTTCTGCAGGGCCTGTACCGCCAGGTGCAGGGCCACCAGCGACGAGGAGCACGCCGTGTCCACCGTCACCGCGGGGCCTTCGAGACCGAAGGTGTACGACAGGCGGCCGGAGATGACACTTGCCGCGCTGCCGGTGCCGAAGTAGCCGTCGACGCTGTCCGGCGCGGCCATCATCAGCGTCGTGTAGTCCTGGCCGTTGGTGCCGACGAACACACCCGACCTGCTGCCCCGCAGTGAGTTCGGGTCGATGCCCGCCCGCTCGAACGCCTCCCAGGAGGTCTCCAGGAGCAGTCGCTGCTGCGGGTCCATCGCAAGGGCCTCGCGCGGCGAGATCCCGAAGAGCGTCGGGTCGAAGTCCGCGACGTGGTCGAGGAACGCGCCCATGCGGGAGTACGACGTGCCGACGCTCGCCGTGTCCGGGTCGGGGTTGTACAGCGCCTCGACGTCCCAGCCGCGGTCGGTGGGGAACTCCGTCACGGCGTCCTCGCCCGACAGGAGCACCTGCCACAGGTCCTCGGGGCTCGCCACACCGCCCGGGAACCGGCAGGCCATCGACACGATCGCGATCGGCTCGTCGGTCACGCCGGAGACGGCGTTGGGGACGGAGGCGGCAGGGGTCGCTCCGGACAGTTCCACGCGGAGGTAGGCGGCCAGGGCGGCGGCCGTCGGATAGTCGAACACCACGGCCGCGGGCAGGGCGACGCCGGTAGACTGGCTGAGCCGGGCGCGCAGTTCCACGGCCGTCAACGAGTCGAAGCCGAGTTCCCTGAAGGCGCGAGTCGCGGAGAAGGCGTCGGCGGAGGAATGACCGAGTACCGCGGCGGCCTCGGACCGTACGAGGTCGGTGAGCTGCCGCTCCTGCTCGGACTCGTCAAGACCCGCGAGGCGCTGCGCGAGAGCCGACGTTCCGCTGCTCCGCTCGGAGGGAGCCGTGTCGAACGCGGCCCGGACCTCGCGGAGTTCACTCAGGAGCGCGCTCGGACGCTGCGCCATGAAGGCTCCGGCGAACCGGGTCCAGTCGACGTCGGCGACGGTGATCTTGCCGTCGCCGTTCTCGATGGCCGAGCCGAGACTCGCGAGCGCCGCGTCGGGGGCCATGGTGGTCAGGCCGAGGCGCTGGAGGTGGGTGGCCTGCCCGGAGTCCTCGACCATGCCGCCACCGCCCCACGGGCCCCATGCGACGGCTGTGGCGGGAAGGCCCGCCGCCCTGCGGTGGTCCGCGAGGGCATCCAGGTAGGCGTTGGCGGCCCCGTAGGCGGCCTGGCCGCCGCTGCCCCACACACCGGCGATGGACGAGAACAGCACGAACGCGTCCAACTGTGTGTCGGCGAGCAACTCATGCAGGTTCCGCGCGCCGTCAGCCTTCGCCGCAAGGACCTCGGCGAACCCGGTGAGGTCGTCCGGGTCGAGGTCGGCGAGGGCTGCCGAGCGCTCGACGCCCGCCGTGTGCACGACCGCGTCGAGCGGCGGGACGCTCTCCAGCATCGCCGCGACGGCGTCCCGGTCGGCCACGTCACAGGTGGCGAACGTGACCCGGGCGCCCGACTCGACGAGCTCGGCCTCCAGTTCCTCGGCCCCGGCGGCGGCCCTGCCACGACGGGCGGCAAGGACGATGTGCTCGGCTCCGTGCGTGGCAAGCCAGCGCGCCACGTGGCCGCCCAGGGCGCCGGTGCCGCCGGTTACCAGGACCGTGCCGCGCGGCGACCAGCTCTCCCCGGAGGCGTCGCCCAGCGGGGCGGGCACCAGTCTGCGGCCGAGGATCTCGTTGCCGCGCAGGGCGATCTGGTCCTCGCCGATCGTCTCGGCGGAGCCTTCTGCCGATTCGGCGAGCACGGAAGCCAGCAGATCACCGGTCCGGTCGTCCTGCGTCTCGGGCAGGTCGACCAGGCCGCCCCAGCGGCCGGGGTGTTCCAGCGCGGCGACCCGGCCGAGACCCCACAGCATCGACTGCTCGAACCCGGCGACGGTGTCACTCCCGCCCACCGAAACCGCGCCCGATGTCAGGGACCACAGCGGTACGTCCCTGTCGCCGAGAGCCTGCAGCAGCCCGACCGTGGCCGCGACACCCACGGGCACAGTCGACGCACCCGCCTCGGCGAACCCCAACAGCGAGACAACGCCGTTCATGGACGGCAGACCGCCCAACTGCTCCGCCCAGTCGACCGCTCCCGCGTCCACACGCAGCACGTGCACGTCGTCCGCGCCATTGCGCGTCAGCGACTCGCGCACCCACTCGGCGCGCTCTTCACCGGTCGGAGCGACGACCAGCCAGGCACCGTCCAGTCGCCTGTTCCCGGCGGCCACCGACCGCCATTCGACCCGGTACCGCCAGCCATCGGCGGTGGACCGGTCCCGCTGCTTCTGGCGCCACGCGGACAGGCGGGGCAGCACCGCACTCAGCGGGTCGTCGGACGACACACCGAGCGTGCGGGCGAGATCCGCGGGGTCGCCCTCCTCCACGGCCGCCCAGAACCGCGCGTCCACCGGCGATATCCGCTCGGCGCTCTCCTCGACGGCCGGTGCGTCCAGCCAGTAGTGCTCGCGCTGGAACGCGTACGTCGGCAGGTCGACCCGGCCGGCGCCGCTGCCGTCGAAGAGGGCGGCCAGGTCCACCGGGACACCGCGTACGTGCAGTTGACCGATGGCGGTGGTCAGGGCGACGAGTTCGGGGCGGTCGCCGCGCAGCACGGGTACGAAGGCGGCCTCCGGGGCGTTGAGCTGCCCGAGACCGGAGAGCACGCCACCGGGACCGACCTCCAGGAAGACGTCGACACCCTGCTCGCGCAGTGCCACCACCGCGTCGTGGAACCGCACGGGCTCGCGCACGTGCCGCACCCAGTACTCCGGCGAGGTCAACTCCTCGGCCGTCGCCCGCTCACCGGTCAGCGTCGACACGATGGGGAGCGCGGGCACCTCGTACGACACGCCTTCCAAAACCCGACGGAACTCGTCGAGCATCGGCTCCATCAACGGCGAGTGGAACGCATGACTGACCTTCAGGCGAGACACCTTCCGACCCGCCTCGCGCCACCGCTCGGCCACCGCCTCGACATCGGCGGCGACACCGGATATGACCACCGAGTTCGGGCCGTTCACCGCAGCGATGCCCACCGTCTCCGGCAGATCCGCGGCGACCTCGTCTTCGGACGCCTGAATCGCGACCATCGCGCCACCGGACGGCAGGGCCTGCATCAGCGCACCCCGCGCCGACACCACCTTCACGGCGTCAGTCAGCGACCACACACCAGCCACATGCGCGGCGGCCAGCTCACCAATCGAGTGCCCCGCCAGCACATCCGGGCGCACACCCCACGACTCAAGAAGACGGAACAACGCCACCTCAACCGCGAACAGCGCGGGCTGCGTCACCCCCGTCTCATTCAGAGCGTCGGCATCCTCACCGAACAACACCTCACGGACCTCAGGCCCGAACTCCGCAAGCACAGCATCCAGAGCCGCACCGAACACCGGGAAACGGGAAGCCAGTTCACGCCCCATACCCAACCGCTGCGAACCCTGACCCGAGAACAGAAAACCCACCCGATGCGGTGTCGCCTCACCGACCACGACACCGGAGCCACCCCGCCCCTCGGCCAGCGCGGCGAGACGGTCGGTGGTGGTGGTCCGGTCCTCGGCGAGGAGTACGGCGCGGTGCTCGAACAGGGAGCGTGTCGTGGCCAGTGAGTAGCCGATGCCCGCGGGGTCGAAGTCGGCGGAGGTCTCCACGGCGGACCGGAGACGGTCGGCCTGCGCGCGCAGCGCGTCGGGGGTCCGGGCGGACAGCACCCACGGAGTGACGGCCGGGGCCGTCAGATCGTCGGCCACTGCGGGTGCCGGTTCGGTAGCGGGTGCCTCCTCCAGGATGACGTGGGCGTTCGTGCCGCTGACGCCGAACGAGGAGACACCGGCGCGGCGCGGTTCATCCGTCCGCGGCCACTGCTGACCCTCCGTCAGCAGCTCCACGGCGCCCGCCGACCAGTCGACGTGGCTGCTCGGCTCGTCGACGTGCAGGGTCTTGGGCAGCACGCCGTGCCGCATCGCCATGACCATCTTGATGATGCCGCCGGCCCCGGCCGCCGCCTGGGAGTGACCGATGTTCGACTTCAGCGAGCCCAGCCACAGCGGCCGGTCCGCGTCCCGCTCGGCGCCGTAGGTCGCGATGAGGGCCTGCGCCTCGATCGGGTCGCCGAGTGTGGTGCCGGTGCCGTGCGCCTCGACGGCGTCCACCTGCGCGGGGGTGAGGCGTGCGCTCTTCAGCGCCTGATTGATCACCGTCTGCTGGGACGGGCCGTTCGGTGCGGTCAGGCCGTGGGAGGCGCCGTCCTGGTTCACCGCCGAGCCACGGACGACCGCGAGAATGGGGTGTCCGTTGCGCTGCGCGTCGGAAAGCCGCTCCACCAGGAGCATGCCGACGCCCTCGCCCCAGCCGGTGCCGTCGGCGCTGTCGGAGAACGCCTTGCAGCGGCCGTCCACGGACAGGGCGCGCTGCCTGCTGTACTCGACGAACGTACGCGGCGTGGACATGAAGGTGGCACCGCCCGCGAGCGCGAGGGAGCACTCGTCGCGGCGCAGCGCCACCATCGCGAGGTGCAGGGCGACGAGCGACGACGAGCACGCCGTGTCCACCGTCACGGCGGGCCCGACGAGGCCGAGCGTGTAGGCGATCCGGCCGGAGGCGATGCTGCCCGCGCTGCCGTTGGCGAGGAAGCCCTCGAACCCTTCGGGCGCCTGCGGAAGGCGTGTCGCGTAGTCGTTGTACATGACGCCCGCGAACACGCCGGTCCTGGTGTCCCTGGCCTGCGCCGGGTCGATGCCGGCGCGCTCGAACGCCTCCCAGGAGGTTTCGAGGAGCAGCCGCTGCTGCGGGTCCGTCGCCAGAGCCTCGCGCGGGCTGAGCCCGAAGAACGCCGGGTCGAAGCCCGTGGCTCCCTGGAGGAAGCCGCCGTGCCGGGTGATCGAGGTGCCCGCGTGGTCCGGGTCGGGGTCGTAGAGCGATTCGACGTCCCAGCCGCGGTCGGACGGGAACTCCACCACGGCGTCGCGGCCCTCGGACACCAGCTGCCAGAGGTCTTCCGGCGACTCGACCCCGCCCGGGTAGCGGCAGCTCATCCCGATGATGGCGATGGGCTCCTGCTCGCGGTCCTCGACCTCGCGCAGGCGTCGGCGTGCGGTGCGCAGATCGGTGGTCGCCCGCTTGAGGTAATCGCGGAGCTTGTCCTCGTTCTGCATCGTGCGTGTGCTCCTTACGGCGGGGCGGTCGAGTTCGTTGTGGTCCGACCCGGTCACGAGGTCTCAAGTTCGTCGTCGAGGTAGCCGAAGAGTTCGTCGTCGGTCACCGAGGTGAGGTCGGACGCGTCGTCCTCGTCCGCGTCCCCGGCCCGCGCGTCGCTCCAGCTGGCGAGCAGGGCGCGCAGCCGCAGATCGACCTTCGTGGCGGCGCCGTCGCTTGTCGCGGCGCCGTCGTTGAGGGCGAGGAGTGCGCTCTCGAGGCGGTCGAGCTGTTCGAGGACGCCGGTCTCCGGCTCGTGCTCGGTGCGCGGGAGCAGCGTGAGCACGTGCCGGGTGATCGCGGCGGCCGACGGGTGGTCGAAGACGAGTGTCGAGGGCAGCCGGAGTCCGGTGGCGGAGGTGAGCCTGTTGCGCAGTTCCACCGCGGTCAGCGAGTCGAACCCGAGGTCCTGCAGCGGGCGGCCGGGCTCGATGTGCGTGTCGGTCGAGTGGCCGAGCGCCGCGGCGACCTGTCCGCGTACCAGGTCGAGGACCGTCTGTTCGCGGTCCGCCGGGGACTGGCCCGCGATGGTGTCGGCGAACGTCGTGGTCGCGGCCGGGGCCGCCGTGGTGACGCGGCGGGCGGGGGCGCGGACCAGACCGCGCAGTACCGGGGGCAGGGTGCCGTCCGCCGCCTGTCCGCGCAGTGCGGCGGTGTCGAGGAGGAGCGGCACGAGTGGCGTGCGGTCGTCGTCCGTCACCGCGTCGAACAGCGCGAGGGCGTCCTCGGTGGGCAGTTCGCGGATTCCGGAGCGGCTGAGCCGGGCCCGGTCGCCCGCGTCGAGTTCCGCCGTCATGCCGCTCGCGGCCGCCCACATGCCCCACGCGACCGAGACGCCGGGCAGGCCGAGCGAGTGGCGGCGCCGCATGAAGGCGTCGAGTGCCGCGTTCGCCGCGGCGTAACTCGCCTGGCCCGCGCTGCCGATGATGCCGGCCGCCGAGGAGAACACGACGAACGCGGAAAGGTCGGCGTCCCTGGTCAGTTCGTCCAGGTGCTGCAAGCCGTCGATCTTCGGGGCGAAGACGCGGTCGATCCGGGCGGACGTCAGGGATTCGAGGACGCCGTCGTCGACGATGCCCGCCGCGTGCACGATCGCACCGAGCGGCCGGTCGAGGGATGACAGGAGTGCCGCCACGGAGTCGCGGTCGGCGACGTCGCACGCCGCCAGGGACACCTCGGCGCCCAGGGCCACCAGTTCGTCGCGCAGTTCCTCCGCGCCCTCGGTGTCCGCCCCCTTGCGTCCCGTGAGTACGAGGTTCCGTGCGCCCCGGTCGACGACCAGGTGCCGGGCCACCAGCGCGCCGAGGGTGCCGAGTCCGCCGGTCACCAGGACCGGGCGGTCCGGGTCGAGCGGCGCGGGCACGGTCAGCACGGCCTTGCCCGCGTGCCGGGCCCGGTTGAGGTCGCGGAACGCCTCGGGGGCGCGGCGGACGTCCCAGGCGCGCACCGGGAGGGGGCTCAACCGGCCCGTCTCGCAGAGCGCGAGCACCTCGACGAGCACCGCCTGGGCGCGGTCGTGGCTTGGCTGAGTCCGGTCGTACGTCGCGTACTTGACGCCGGGCGGCAGGTCGTCGGGTTCGCCGGCGTCGGCCGCGCCGGGCTCGACGAACCGCCCTCCGTCGGAAAGGAGTCGGAGGGACGCCTCTATGAACTCCTGCGCAGGGACGGGGCCGTTCATGAACTCCCGTGCCAGCGGGTTCAGTACGACGTCGACGCCGTTGCCGCCGGTCTGCGCGGCGAACTTCGCCGCGAAGTCGGTGTCGTGCGAGGACGCCAGGTGCGAGTCGGGCACGCCCGTCTCCCGCAGGGCATCCCAGTCGGCGGGGCTCGCGGTCGCGTAGACCTCCGCGCCCCGGTGCCGCGCGAGTTGCAGGGCCGCCATGCCGTCGGCGCTCGCCGCTTCATGGACGAGCACGGACTCGCCGGGGAGCAGGTCCGCCAGGTCGCGCAGGGCGTGGTGGGCCGTGAGGAACGCCTTCGGTACGGATGCGGCCTTCGCGAAGGACCATCCGGTGGGCACCGGGGCGAGCAGCCCGCGGTCGGTGACCGCGAGCGGCCCGAAGCCCTGGGTGGCCGTGCCGAGCACGCGGTCGCCCACCGTCAGGTCGGTCACCTCGGCGCCGGTCTCGGTCACGATGCCCGCGATGTCGTTGCCGGTCTCGGCACCTTCGGAGCGGTCGCCGAGGGTGCTCAGCACGTCGTGGACGTCGAGGCCCGCCGCGCGGACGGCGACACGTACCTCGCCGGGTGCGAGGGGTGCGAGGGCATCGGGGTGCGGCACCAGGGCGAGGTCGTCGAACGAGCCGCGCGACCGGACGTCGAGGCGCCAGGGGCCATCGGCGGGCGGAGCGAGCGGGCTGTCGGCGCTGGCACGGGTGAGCCGGGGCACGGTGACAAGGCCGGCGCGTACGGCTGTCTGGGGCTCCTCGTAGGCCAGCGCGGCCAGTACGGCGAGCGCGGACTCCGCGGTGTCGAGGTCGATCAGCGCGAACCGGCCGGGGTTCTCGGTCTGTGCCGTCCGCACGAGCCCCCACACGGCGGCCTGCGCCGGGTCGGGCGACTCGGTGTCGAACGCGCCACGGGTCACGAAGACCAGGCGGGTATCGGCCGTCCGCTCATCGGCGAGCCAGTCCTTGGCAAGTCGCAGCGCCCAGGAGACCGTCTCCCGCGCCGCCTTTCCGTCCGTGCCCGAGGGCCGGGGGCAGAGGGCGAGCAGGTCGGTCACGCCGTCGAGGGCGCCGAAGTCGGACACGGTCGGCGCGTCGACGCCGAGGTCGTACTCACCGAGGCCCTCGTCACCGAGCACGGCGAGTCGGACCGGCCTGTCCCCGGTCCCGTCGGCAGGCGTCCACTCCAGCGCGAACAGGGCGTCCGCGGTCGGCGACGCGGTCTTCTTCAGGTCCACCGGCCGCATCACGAGCGACTCGACGGTCGCGACGGGCCTGCCGGTCGGGTCCGCGACTGCCAGGGACATCTGGTCCTGCCCGGTGGGCGACCAGCGCACCCGCAGCGTCGAGGCGCCGACGGCGTGCAGCCGTACGCCCGTGAAGCTGAACGGCAGCCGGGGGCCGCCGCCGATCTCGTCGAGGGCGCGAAGGACCGGCGCGTGCAGGGCGGCGTCGAGCAGCGCGGGGTGCACGCTGAAGCCTTCGCCACCGGTTCCGTCGGGCAGGGACACCTCGACGTACACGTCGGAGCCGAGGCGCCAGGCCGCGCGCAGTGCGCGGAACACAGGGCCGTAGCCGTAGCCGAGTTCGATGAGGCGGTCGTAGACGTCGTCGACGTCCATCGGTGTCGCGTCCTGCGGCGGCCACGCCGCCAGTTCGGTCGCCGGGGCATCGCCTGTCGTGAGCGCGCCGGTCGCGTGCTCGGTCCACGGTGTGTCCCGGTCGGCGTCCTCGGCCCGCGAGTGGATCCGGATGCCGCGCCTGCCGTCGCTCTCCTCGCCGACCGCGACCCGCAGGGCGGTGCCGCCGTGTTCGGGCAGGACGAGCGGGGCGTGCAGGGTCAGTTCCTCGACCGTGTCGAGCCCGCAGTGGCTCGCCGCGTGCAGGGCGAGGTCGAGGAAGCCGGTGCCGGGGAACAGGACCCGGTCGCCGACGCCGTGGTCGGCGAGCCAGGGCTGGGTACGGGTGGACAGCCTGCCGGTGAACACGACGCCGCCGGTGTCGGGCAGCGCGATCGCGGCGCGGAGCAGCGGGTGGTCGCCCGTGGCGAGGCCGAGGGCGGTCGTCGCCCCGTCGCCCGTGGGAGCGACGGCCGCGGTGAGCCAGTACCGGTCGTGCTGGAACGCGTAGGTGGGCAGGTCGACTCGGTTGCCGCGGCCGCCGAGCACCGCGGCCAGGTCGCATCGCGCGCCCCGGACGTGGAGTCGCGCGGCGGCGAGGGTCAGCGCGTCAGGTTCGG
Organism: Streptomyces sp. NPDC055239; assembly: GCF_053606205.1. Lineage (NCBI taxonomy): Bacteria > Bacillati > Actinomycetota > Actinomycetes > Kitasatosporales > Streptomycetaceae > Streptomyces > Streptomyces sp. NPDC055239. The sequence continues at coordinate 119,331 of NZ_JBSGRD010000021.1, forward strand.
GGCGCTCGGAACGGAGCGTCGGCACGAACACGGCGTCGGGGGCGCTGTCCTGGCCCATCGCGGCGAGTGCGCCGCCGGGGCCGATCTCCACCATGGTCGTCACGCCCTGCGCGACGAGCGCCGTGATGCCGTCGGCGAACCGCACGGGCCTGCGCACGTGCCGTACCCAGTGGTCCGGTGACGTCAGTTCCTCGGCGTCGACCGGCGCGCCGGTCAGCGTGGACACGATCGGCAGCGCGGGCGGGTTGGCGGTCACGCCCGCCACGACGCTGCGGAACTCCGCGAGCATCGGCTCCATGAGGGGCGAGTGGAACGCGTGGCTGACCCGCAGTCTGGTCACCTTGCGTCCCTGCGCCTTGAGACGGTCGGCGAGGCCGATCACTTCGAGCTCGCTGCCGGACAGGACGAGGGAGTTGGGGCCGTTGATGGCGGCGATTCCGACGTTCTCGGAGCACTCCGGCGTGATCTCGTCCTCGGTGGCCTGCACCGCGACCATGACGCCGCCGTCGGGCAGCGCCTGCATGAGCGCGCCGCGCGCGGCGACGATCGTGCAGGCGTCGGCCAGCGAGAAGACGCCCGCCACGTGCGCGGCGGCCAGTTCGCCGACCGAGTGGCCCGCGAGGGCGTCGGGCGCAAGACCCCAGGACTCCCACAGCCGGTACAGCGCGACCTCGACGGCGAACAGCGCGGGCTGTGCGTACTCGGTGCGGTCCAGCAGAGCCTGGTCGTCGCCGAAGACCACGTCGCGCAGCGGCACGGCGAGCAGCGGGTCGAGCTGGGCGAACGCCTCGTCGAGCGCGTCGGCGAAGGCGGAGTACGCCTCGTACAGGCCGCGGCCCATGCCGATGCGCTGGGAGCCCTGGCCCGAGAACAGCACGGCGAGCCTGCCGCCGTCGGGGGCGCCCCGCACCACGGCCGGGTGCTCGGCGTCTGCCGCCAGCGCGTCGAGTGCGACGCGCAGTTCGGCCGTGTCGGTGCCGAGTACGACGGCGCGGTGGTCGAGCGCGGCCCGCCCGGTCGCGAGCGTCGCGGCGACGTCCAGCGGCGAGAGCTCGGGCCGCTCGTCCACGGTGGATGCCAGGCGGGTGGCCTGGTCGCGCAGCGCGGACGTGTCACGGGCGGACAGGGCCCACGCCAGCGTCCGTCCTTCGGGCTCATCGATCGGAGCCGCGGGTACGGGTTCGGCCTGTTCGAGGATGACGTGGCCGTTGGTGCCGCTGACGCCGAACGCGGAGACGGCGGCGCGCCTCGGGCGGCCCGCCTCCGGCCACGGCCGGACCTCGGAGAGGAGCTCCACGGCGCCGGTCGTCCAGTCCACGTGCTCGGAGGGGCGGTCGAGGTGCAGGGTGCGGGGCAGTACGCCGTGCCGCATCGCCTGCACCATCTTGATGACGCCCGCGATGCCCGAAGCCGCCTGGGTGTGGCCGATGTTGGACTTCAGGGCGCCGAGGAGCAGCGGCCGCTCGGCGGGGCGGTCCTGGCCGTAGGTGGCGAGGAGTGCCTGCGCCTCGATGGGGTCCCCGAGCCGGGTGCCCGTGCCGTGGCCCTCGACGGCGTCGACGTCCGCGGTGGACAGGCCCGCGTTCGCGAGTGCCGCGAGGATGACCCGCTGCTGTGCGGGCCCGCTCGGAGCGGAGAGGCCGTTCGACGCGCCGTCCTGGTTGGTGGCGGAGCCCCGGACGACGGCGAGCACCTCGTGGCCGTTGGCCCGTGCGTCGGAGAGCCGTTCGAGGAGGATCAGGCCCGCGCCCTCGCCCCAGCCGACGCCGTCGGCGGCGTCGGCGAAGGGCTTGCACCGGCCGTCGGGGGCCAGGCCGCCCTGGAGGCTGAACTCGGCGAAGGCCGTCGGCGTCACCATGATCGCCGTGCCGCCCGCCAGGGCCATCGAGCACTCCCCCGACCGCAGCGCCTGCACCGCGAGGTGCAGGGCGACCAGCGAGGACGAGCACGCCGTGTCCACGGTGACGGCGGGGCCGCGCAGGCCGAGCGAGTAGGCGATCCGGCCCGATACGACACTGAGCGCGTCGCCGGTCAGCCGGTAGCCGTCCATCTCGGGCGTCGCCTGTTCCAGGGTGCCCGCGTAGCTCTGCGGTGAGGCGCCGACGAACACGCCGGTGAGGCTGTCGCGTACCGATGACGGGTCGATGCCCGCCCGTTCGAAGGCCTCCCAGGCCAGTTCGAGCACCTGGCGCTGCTGGGGGTCCATCGCGAGGGCCTCGCGCGGGGCGATGCCGAAGAAGCCCGCGTCGAACCCGCCCGCGTCGTCGACGAAGGCGCCTTCCAGGGTGCGGCTGCGCCCCTGGACCTCCGCGTCGGCCGCGTACAGCCGGTCGGTGTCCCAGCCCCGGTCGTCCGGGAACGAGCCGACGGCGTCGTGCCCGCCAAGGACGAGCGACCAGAGGTCCTCGGGTCCGCGTACGCCGCCGGGGTAGCGGCAGCTCATCGCCACCACCGCGATCGGGTCGTCGGCGGCGCTCGGCGCGGTCCCGGCGAACGCGGCGGACGCGGCGATCTGCCGCTCGCCGAGCACCACGGAGTACAGGTGGTCGGCCAGAGCCTCCGGCGTCGGGTGGTCGAAGACGACGGTCGCGGGCAGCCGTACGCCGGTCGCGGTGTTGAGTCGCTTGCGCAGTTCGATGGCGGTGAGGGAGTCGAAGCCCAGCTCGCGGAAGGCCCGGTCCGCCGTGACGGTGTCGGGGCCTTCGTGGCCGAGCACCGTCGCCGCGTGGCCGCGTACCAGGTCGAGCAGGAGCCGCTGCCGGTCGGCCTCGGCGAGCCCGGTGAGCCGGTCGGCGAGCGCTCCGCCGGAAGCCGGCTGCTCCTCCGCGTCCTGCGCGGCGAGGGCGACGACGTCGGGGATGTCGCTGATCAGCGGGCGTGAGCGGGCGGCGGTGAAGCCGGGGGCGAAGCGGGCCCAGTCGATGTCCGCGACCGTCAGGGTCGTCTCGCCCGTCGCGAGGGCGGTGGCGAGCGCGCCGACCGCGAGTTCGGGCCGCATGGGGCGCATGCCCCGGCGGCGCAGCTGGTCGTCGAGGTCGCCGGTCACCATGCCGCCGCCCGCCCACATGCCCCAGGAGACCGAGGTGGCGGGAAGGCCTTCGGCGCGGCGGCGCTGCGCGAGGCCGTCCAGGAAGGCGTTGGCGGCGCCGTACGCGCCCAGTTCGCCGCTGCCCCACACCGCGGATCCGGAGGAGAACAGCACGAACGCGTCAAGCTCGCGTCCGGCGCACAGCTCGTCGAGGTGGGCCGCGCCGCCGGCCTTCGCCGCCAGGGCGTACGCGAGGTCAGAGGTGTCCGTGTCGGCCAGCGGCAGGGACGGTACGGTGCCCGCCGCGTGGAAGACCGAGCGGATCGGGGTGCCTTCGGCGTCCAACCGTGCGAACAGGTCGGCGAGCGCGGCACGGTCGGCGGCGTCACAGGCGGCGATGGTCGCCTTGACGCCGAGCCCGGTCAGCTCGGCCTCAAGCTCCTGCGCGCCGGGTGCGTTCGCGCCACTGCGGCTCGTCAGCACGATGTGCTCGGCGCCGTTGCCCGCGAGCCAGCGGGCCACGTGGCCGCCGATGGCGCCGGTGCCGCCGGTGATCAGTACGGTGCCCTTGGCACGCCAGCTCTCGGGAGTCGCCGCCGGTACGGGGGCCGGGGACAGCCGTCGTACGGACGAACCGGAGGCCCGGATCGCCAGTTGGTCCTCGTCCGCGAGACCGGCAAGGGCGGAGACGAGCCGCGTCGCGGTCCTGGTGTCGGGGGTCACGGGCAGGTCGACGATGCCGCCCCAGCGGCCGGGGTGTTCCAGGCCGACGGCGAGGCCGAGGCCCCACGTCTGGCTCTGCGCCGGGTGGGTCAGCGGGTCGGACCGGCCGACGGACACCGCACCCGTCGTGGCCAGCCACAGCGGCGCGTCGATCCCGGCGTCACCGAGTGCCTGTACCAGCTCCAGCATGCCGGAAAGGCCTCTCGGGACGTTCGGCGATGCGGGGTCGGGCTGCTCATCGAGGGCCAAGAGGGAGAACACACCGCTGGGTGCGACGTCCACGGCGCGCAGCGACTCCAGCGAGCCGTCGACCTCCAGGACATCGGCGCCGTGGGCGCGCAGGGCCTCGACGGCCGCCGCACGCCACGGGTGCTCCGCCTCGGACGGCGAGCCGACCACGAGCCAGGTGCCGTCCAGGGCCGGGGCGACGCCTGTGCCGAGCGCGTGCCAAGTGACCCGGTAGCGCCAGGCGTCGACGGTGGACCGCTCCTGCCTGCGGCGCCGCCAGTCGGCCAGGCTCGGCAGGACGTCGGTCAGCGGCGCGTCGGCGGGCACGTCAAGGGTGGTGGCGAGGTCGCCGCGCTCCACCGCGGACCAGAACTCCTCGAAGGCGGGGTCAGCGGCTCCCGTCGGGCGGGCCGTCTCCTCCAGCCAGAACCGTCGGCGCTGGAAGGGGTAGGTGGGCAGCTCCACGTGCTGTCCGGCGGGCACCGTCTGCCGCCACTCGAACGGCAGGCCTTCCACGTACGCCTCTGCGGCGGAGAGCAGGAACCGGTCGAGGCCGCCGTCGGTCCGGCGCAGCGTGCCCACGACGACGGCGTCACCATCAGTCGCGTCCAGCGTCTCGCGCACCCCGAAGGTGAGCACGGGGTGCGGGCTGCACTCCACGAACGCGCCGACGCCATGGTCGAGCAGGCCGCGCGTCGCGTCCTCGAACCGCACGGTGTTGCGCAGGTTCTGATACCAGTAGTCCGTGCCGACCTCGGTCCCGGTCAGCCACTCCCCCGTGACCGTGGACAGCATCGGCACACTCGCGGTCAGGGGTTCAACTCCCGCAAGGACACCGGCCAGTTCTTCCTGGATACGTTCCACATGCGGCGAGTGGGAGGCGTAGTCGACGGGGACCCGGCGGGCGCGCACCTCATCGGCCGCGCAGGCCTCCATCAGCTCGTCCAGTGCGTCGGCGTCACCCGCCACCACCACCGAACGCGGACCGTTCACGGCAGCGACCGAAATCCGGCCGTCCCACCGCGCGATCCGCTCCCGCGCCTGCTCGATCGACACCGCAAGCGACACCATGCCGCCCTGACCCGAGAGCGCCAGAATCGCCTTACTCCGCAACGCCACCACCTTGGCGGCATCGTCCAGAGAAAGCGCCCCCGCGACGTGAGCAGCCGCGATCTCACCCTGACTGTGCCCCACCACCGCATCCGGCTCCACACCATACGAACGCCACAGCGCAGCAAGCGACACCATCACCGCGAACAACGCGGGCTGCACCACATCCACCCGCTCCAACTCACCCGCATCAGCCAGGACGTCATGCAACGACCAGTCCACATACGGGGCAAGCGCCTCAGCGCAGGCGTCGAGGGAGGCACGGAACACCGGCGACGACTCCGCCAACTCCGCACCCATCCCCAGCCACTGCGAACCCTGCCCCGGGAACACGAACGCCACCTTGCCCGTAGGGCGCGCCACACCGACCGCCACACGGGCGGACTCCGTACCACCGGCCACCGCCGTCAGCGCGTCGGCACCGCCCGCGACCACCACGGCCCGGTGATCGAACACCGCTCGGGACAGCAGGGCATCCGCCACGTCGATGGGCGCCAACACCGCTGATGCTGTGGCGAGTTGAGCGGCATGGGCGCGCAAGGCGTCCTCCGTGCGCGCGGAGAACACCAGGGGGGCCGGCTCGGACGTCGGCAGCGGGGCGGCCGGGATCTCGTCGGGCGCCTGTTCAAGGACGGCGTGGGCGTTGGTGCCGCTGATGCCGAACGAGGACACGGCAGCCCGGCGCGGGCGTCCGACCTCGGGCCACGGCGTGGTCTCGGTGATCAGCGACACGGCGCCCGACGTCCAGTCCACGTGCGGAGTGGGCTCGGTGATGTGCAGGCTCTGGGGCAGTACGCCGTGCCGCAGCGCGAGGACCATCTTGATCAGGCCCGCGACGCCGGAAGCGGCCTGCGTGTGACCGATGTTGGACTTCACCGAGCCGAGCAGCAGCGGCCGGTCGGCGGGGTGCTCGCGGCCGTAGGTGGCCAGGAGGGCGTCCGCCTCGATCGGGTCGCCGAGGCGGGTGCCGGTGCCGTGCGCCTCGACGGCGTCGACCTCGGCGGCCGGGACGCCCGCGTCGGCGAGCGCCTGCCGGATGACCCGGCGCTGCGCGGGGCCGCTGGGGGCGGTGAGGCCGTTGGACGCGCCGTCCTGGTTGATCGCGGTGCCCTTGATCAGGGCGAGTACGGGGTGTCCGTTGCGGCGCGCGTCGGAGAGCCGCTCGAGGAGCACCATGGTGGCGCCCTCGGCGAGGCCGAACCCGTCGGCGCTCGCCGAGAACGCCTTGCAGCGCCCGTCGGGGGCGAGCGCGCGCTGCCTGCTGAACTCGACGAACATGCCCTGCGAGGGCATGACCGTGACGCCGCCCGCGAGGGCGATGGGGCACTCGCCGCGCCGCAGCGACTGCACGGCGAGGTGCAGGGCGGCCAGCGACGATGAGCACGCCGTGTCGAGGGTGACGGCGGGCCCGTTGAACCCGAACGAGTAGGAGAGCCTGCCGGAGGCGACGCTCGCGGTGTTGCCGGTGAGCAGATAGCCCTCGAGGTCCGCGGGGGCCTCGTGCAGCTTCGGCCCGTAGTCCATCGTCATCGCGCCCACGAACACGCCCGACTGGCTGCCACGCAGCCCTGCCGGGTCGATGCCCGCGCGCTCGATCGCCTCCCAGCCGATCTCCAGGAGCAGTCGCTGCTGCGGGTCCATCGCGAGGGCCTCGCGCGGCGAGATGCCGAAGAACTCCGGGTCGAACTGGTGGACGTCGTGCAGGAAACCGGCCTCGCGCTGGTAGTAGCCGCCGACCCGCTCGGCGTCCTCGTCGTAGCGTCCTTCCAGGTCCCAGCCCCGGTCGGTGGGGAACGCGGTGATGCCGTCGCCGCCCGCGGTAAGGAGCTGCCACAGGTCCTCGGGGCTGCGCACTCCGCCGGGCAGACGGCAGCTCATCGCCACGACGGCGATCGGCTCGTCGTCCCCGACCGTCGCGAAGGCCAACGGCTCGTCGTCATCGGCCGGTGTGCCGAGCAGGATCCGGTCGATGCGCTCGGCGAGGCCACGGCACGTCGGGGTGTCGAACACGGCCGACACGGGCAGGTTCAGGCCGGAGGCCGCGTTCAGGAGGTTGCGCAGTGTCACCGCGCCGGCCGAGTCGAGGCCCAGTTCGAGGAGCGGCGCGTCCGCGTCGGCGGCGGACGCGGTGTCCCCGACGACGGCGGCCAGCTGTGCGCGGACCAGGTCGAGCAGGAACTCGGCGCGGTCGGGAGCGGCCGCGAGCCGGTCGGTGAGGGTCGGGGCGGGGACGTCCCCGGGCGACGTGTGCAGCGGGTAGGTGGGCAGCGGCACCGCGCGTGCGTCCCGGCCCGCGAACACCGCGTTCCAGTCGGGGAGCACGCCGTGCGCGTGCAGTTCGGCGAGCGCGGCGGTCATCTGGTCGGCGCCGCCCCGCTCCCTGCGCAGCGTGCCGACTACGGCGGCCTCCACGCCGGCGTCCTCGGCGGTCTCCTGTACGGCCCTGGTCAGCACGGGGTGAGGGCTCGGTTCGAGCAGCAGTCGGTGTCCGGCCGCCAGGACGGCGCGCGTGGCGCTCTGGAAGTCGGCGGTGTTGCGCAGGTTGCGGCACCAGTGGTCCGCGGTGAGCGTGAGCGGGTCGACCCGCGTGCCGGTGGTGCCGACATAGATCGGCACCTCGGTCGGGCGGGGCGTGATGGGGGCGAGGCCCTCGCGCACCAGGTCGAGCACGGAGTCGGTCTGGCGGCCGTGCGCCGCGAGACGGATGGGGATGCTCCTGGCCCTGACGCCGTCGGCGGCCAGCTCGGCAAGGAGTTCGGTGGCCTCGTCCTCGGTGCCGGAGACCAGGACCGAGCCCGGAGCGTGTACGGCGGCCAGATCGAGGCCCTCGTAGCGGGTCAGCCGTTCGCGCACCTCGTCGGCCGACGCCAACACGGAGAGCATCACGCCCTGTTCGAGCAGGTGCACCTGCGCCTGGCTGAACAGGGCAACGGCCCGCGCGCCGTCCTCGACGGAGAGCGCGCCCGCGACCGTCGCCGCCGGGATCTCGCCGACGCTGGAGCCGATCACGGCACCGGGTGACACACCCCAGGACCGCCACAGCGCGGACAGGGACACCATCATCGCCCAGAGTGCGGGCTGCGCCACGTCCGGCCGGTCGAGGGACGGCGTGTCGGTCTTGCCGCGCAGCACGTCGAGGACGGGCCAGTCCACGTACGGAGTGAGGGCCTGCGCACACGCATGCAGTTGCTCGGCGAACACCGGCGACGTGGCGAGGAGTTCGTCGGCCATGCCAAGCCACTGCGGCCCGTGACCGGGGAACACGAAGGCGATGTCGTCGGCCGCAGCCCGCGTCGGCCCTCCGGACGCGAGCCCCGGCACCGGTATTCGCCCCTCGCTGACGGCGAGCAGTTCCTCGGCGAGGCGCGTGCGGTCCCCGCCGGCCAACACGGCGCGACGGTCGAGGGCGGGTCGAGTGGTGGCGAGGGAGAAGGCGATGTCGATGAGCGGAAGGGCCGGCTCGGCCTCGATCAGCGCGCGCAGATCGGCGGCCCGGGCCCGCAACGCGCCCTGGCTGTGCGCCGACAGCGTGATCGGGACGGCGAGCTCGTCCGGTGCGGTGCGGCCGAGCTCGGGGCGGCCCGAGCGCAGCGCGGCCTCGACCAGGGAGGCAACGCCGTCGGACCACTCGTTGTCGCTGCCGGTGTCGGTGTCGAGCCGGTAGGCGAAGGCGGTCGTCCGCGCGCTGTCCCCGTGGGTGAGCACGGCGAAGGCACCGTCCGCCCCGACGAGGGCCAGGTCGCACTCACCGGAACGCACGGCGGCCAAGGCATCGGCGAGGGGGTCGTGTCCGGTCCGGCAGGGACCGTGGAAGCCGAGCACGCGTGCCAGCTCGACAGCGTTGTCGTCGCCCTCTGTGTCGGCGGCCAGATAGACACCGACACCTGCCCGCTCGTCCGCGCCGATGCCTGCGTCCTCACAGGCCGTCCACGCCGACTCCAGTTCGTCCGTCCGGTCCGCGGGCAGCGGTACACCGGTCAGTTCAGCCAGTACACCGTGAGCGCGCTCCGCCCGCACCACCGGCGCCGCTGACGCGGCCCCGATGACGGCGACAGTGCCGGTGTGCACCCCTTCTGATAAGCGCATGGCAGCCTCGGCCTTCGTCAGTCATCCACTGGAACTGGAACTGGAAACATGCATGGTTGGCCTGAATCGGCTCGATACTTTCTCGGCCACTTGGCCTCGGCAACGAGCGCAAGTCAAAGCCAGCTATCCGGAAATTGTCAACTGCGGTCTATTTTTGGTCTGTCGCAGGCGGAAAACGTTCGTACGGCATGCGTAGGCGCGGGTCAGGCGCCTGCCGCCTCACGCGATTTACCGTACGGACTTCCAAAATTTACTCTGTTATTAACGCGCCGAGGAGAGAGGCAGGACTGCCCCTTGCGGAGTCGCTGAGCAGCGCCTGCCCTATCGTGCAGCGACTTTTGCCTCATCGCGCAGCGGCAGCTCGCACCCGGGAGAGTGGATGGGCGGTACCACCCGCGCGTCGGCAATCCGCCGTACGGCCGTCACGATCCAGCCATACGGGTTCCGTTAAGAATCCGGCCCCCAGCACGTTCACTCTGAAACACTGAATGAATAGGGGGCTGAAAGTGGCTGGTCGACCGCACATGCAAAGCTCGCACGGGAGGTTCGATACAGACTGGCGGCACAGGCCCGGGAAACGCGGGAACGGTCCGAAGGCGGGCTCAGCATTGGGGGGTTCAGTCGCGCCGCCTTGCCAGGGCGAGGACTGTTGGACCACTCAATACTCCGTTGGATGAGTGGGGGGACAACGGTAGCGAGGGAACCGGCGTGGGTAAGGCGGGGGCGCAGGGAAGAGTGACGCACAAACCCCTGGCCGCCTCACCGGGACGCCGGCCGGAATCAACGTTCGCGGCGGTCGGTTCAGGACCCATCAGCCGAGAACCAGAGAAGACATAAGCCGTTCAGGAGAACAGCGACTTGCGTTCAGGCACAGGTAAAGCCGCAGGTACAGGCCATCTGATCTTGACAGGGACAGCCAAGGCGGTACGTCTGCAAGTACGGGACCCGCGTCATGGCTGACAGATGCTCATCCCCTTCATATAAACCCCGCGCAGCCGCCGGGATCGATACGGAGGACCACCGAAGGGCGCTCCGAGAAGACCGGTCGGTCTACGAACGGGTGGCACATGGTCGGATCGAACGCGATACCCAGGGCCTCGCGCTCGGCCCAACAGTATCCGAGCAGGCGCGGCCCGCACCAGACTCTCCTTATGTGACTGACGGAAGCAGAAAGCCACCTCTCCACCGACACCTAGGAAGCGCTTGCTCATGTGACAAACGCGCCCGTGTATATGCCACCGCGAATGCCCGCCACCGCCACCACCTGGCATCGATCTCCGCAGTTCGCGTCCGCGACATCTGACTCCCCAGTATTAAACGCGCGGCACTCCACATCCGGACGCCGGTATCCGCGAATCAAACGTGCCCGTTTCCCCGTTTATGCGCTCCGAATTCTGTCCGTTTCGGGCTCATACACGGCCGCTGTGTTTCACCTCACACGCCTGATACTTCGTTAGACCGATAACGCGACGGCATTGCGCTCGGGCCTCTCGCTTGGCGACTCGGGGCGGTCCGGCACGCCGGGCCACGAGTATCTCAATCCTTCTCGGCCCGAGTTGGCTTGATTCACATGGCACTCTGGCCAGCATCTTACGTCAGGGAGAGAGCGGTAGTGGCGTACGGGTATCTCATGGCTTTCCGATGGGCATGGTGACGCAAAACAATAGGGGGCGACACCGAGGGAGCAAGAAGAGAGGCCCGTGTTTCTCGAAGACGGCACCCAGAGAACTGTGCCCCACCACTGGGAAGGAGTGATGGGACACAGTTCTCTGCACGTCTGTGCGCGCAAGTAATTACGCGCATGTCTCCGCGCGCATGATGGCCCGTCAGTCGCGCCGACCGTACGGCGAGTGCGGGGCGTACGGCGAGTGCGGGGCGTACGGCGAACCGCCCTGGGCGGGCACCTGCTCCGCGTCCGCCGGGTGGACCGGCGCCCCCTGGCCGGAGTCACCTTCGTTCCGGACCGGGACGTCCGGGCCGATGCGGCGCGGCCACCAGGCGGCCCTGCCGAACAGTGCGGTGAGCGCGGGCGTGAAGAACATCGCCATGACGAACGACGAGACCATGATGCCGAAGGCGACCGCGAACCCGATCTGGGAGAGCGAGGTGTCACTGGCGAGCAGCATCGAGGCGAAGGTGCCCGCGAGGATCACACCGGCGGCGGCGATGGTCGGCCCGGCGTGCTGGATGCTCTTGGCGGTGGCCTCCCGAGGGCCGAGCCCCTCCTTCGCCTCTTCCCTGAGCCGCGCCACCATCAGGATGTTGTAGTCCGTGCCGATGGCGACGACGAACAAGTACATGATGACCGGCAGGAAGAAGGTCAGGCCCGACTTGCCCTCGATCTGCTGGAAGAGGATCACGGTCGCGCCGAGTGTGGCGCCGAAGCCGAGCGCCACGGACACCATCAGATAGACCGGTGCGACGACACTGCGCAGCAGCAGTCCGAGGATGAGCATGATGAGCACGGCCGCCGTCGGGAACACCACGGAGAAGTCCCGGTTGATCGCCTTGTTGACGTCGACGAAGACGGAGGTGATGCCGCCGACCTTCGTCTCCGTACCGGCCGGCGCTGCCTCGTGGGCGGTGGTGCGCAGCGGTCCGCGGACGATGTCCATGGCCTCGCGGCCGTTGGGGTCCTTCGTCAGGACGGCGTCGAACTGGGCGGTCCTGCCGTCCTTGCTGAGCTGGCTGCGGGAGACTTCACCGACTCCCTCGACCTGCCCCAGCTTCGACACGAACGCGGTCATGTCCGCGGGGCCGAGCTTCTCGCCGTTCGTGGAATGCATCAGGACCGCGCTGGGGTTGGTGCTGCCCGCCGGCAGGTCCTCGCTCATCGTGTGCAGGGCGACCTGCGACTCCTTGGTGGATGTCGCGGCCTCGTCGGACGCGAACGTCGGCTCGTAGCCGAACGCTCCGACGGCCACGGCGACCATCAGGAGGCCGGAGCCGATGACGACCGGGACGGGACGGCGGCTCACGGCGTTGCCGATCGCGCCGAAGCGTGCGGCACGCGGCTCGTACCGCCACGTCTTGGACGGCCAGAACACCTTGGTGCCCAGCAGGGAGACGATCGCCGGAATCAGCGTGAGACAGGCGAGCAGCGTCACCACGATGGCGATGGCCAGGGCCGGGCCCATCGACACGAGGAAGCTGAGCGTGGAGAGCAGCAGCGCGAGGAAGCAGACGGCGACGGCGCCCGCCGCCGACGCGATGGCCTCGCCGACCCGGCCGACCGCGGAGATCATCGCGGTCTTCGGGTCCTCCCCGAGCCGCAGCCGTTCCCGGTAGCGGAACATCAGGAACAGGATGTAGTCGGTGCCGACGCCGAAGAGCACCACGATCAACAGGGACGACACCGAGCTGTCGGCCTTGAGGTGGAACACCTCAGCGCAGGTCGCGATGAGTCCGACTGCCACCTGCGAGACCAGGGTGATCCCGGCGATGGTGAGGATCGTGATGGCCGGGCTGCGGAAGATGATCGTGAGGAGTACGACGATGAGCCCGATGGTGCCGAGGAAGATCAGCCCGTCGGCTTCCTCGGACTCCTTCTCGTTGTCCAGCTGAGTAGCCGCGTCACCGGTGACTCCGGCCTTCAACCCCGTAGGGCCGATCAGGGACTTGAGGTCGTCCCGCATGTCCTCGACCGCGTGCTGCTGGGTCTTGTCGCCCGTCCGGACGTCGGCCATCGACACCATGACCGTCTGCACCTTCTTGTGCGGCGACGGCGGCGTGGTGACGACCTGTTCGACCTTGTCGTACTTCTCGGCCTCCAGGGACTTGCCGATCTCGGTGACCTTCGCCGAGTCGGCCGCGGTCAGCGGCTTGCCGTCCTCACGGGTGAGGACCACGATCGCGGAGGGACTGAACCCCTTCGGGAAGGCCTTCTCCTGGATCTTCTGCGCCTGGATCGACTCGTAGTGACCGGGAAGGAACTCCGCCTGATCAGACGTCGTGGTGAGGGAAGGAGCGAAGCCGATCACGGCGGCCCCGGCGATGAGCCAGGTGAGGATCACCGGCCAGCGATGGCCGACGACGAATCGTCCTAGTGCCGTGAACACGATTCCCCGCCTCTCTGCGCCGCTTCCCGTTCCCGTTTCCCGGACTCCTCCGCCTTTCTGTCCCACCACCCAAACAAGCCGGGTGGGAGGGCAGACAGAGCGATTCGTGTGGAGTGGAAGCGACCAAGGTCGCGACCTCGGGGCGCACTACCTACTTTCGTAGGTTCCGCGTTGACCAATGGCGCACATACCGGCCCGGGGCACGTGGGCGCCAGTAGGGTGACCGCCGTGAAATGGCCGATGCGTTGGCTGAGCCGCAGCGCCGTTCAGGACACCATCCTCGTCGCCGCTCTCATCGTGCTGAGCGTCTTCTTGGTCGTCTGGGATGGGTCGCGGGTGGAGGGTGTTCCTGGGTGGGGTCCGTGGGTTGGTTTTGTGGTGCAGGTGGTGGTGTTGCTGGGTTTGTTGGTGCGGCG
>NZ_JBSGRD010000022.1:0-129939 GCF_053606205.1 Streptomyces sp. NPDC055239
GGGGGGGGGGGGGGGCCCCCGGTCCCCGGGGGGGGCGGCCGACGCCCGGCGAAGAGTCGGCGCAGAGCTGATCGCAGAGCTGACGGACAGCCGCCGAAGATCTTGACGCGGTCCGGACATTTCCGCGCGGTCAAGGCAGTGTCCTAAACACACATCACTCGGTTAGATGAGTGTGGACACCAGAACGCCCCGCAATCCCACGGGGGGAAGCTCGTCAGGGTTCGACGAAGCTCCCGCGCTGAGCATGGTGAAAGTGCCGAGCGACCCGGCGCAGGTCATCGTGAATCACGCGAGCTTCCGCGTGCAGCTCCCCACCGCGCAGCGGACCCAATCCCCGCGTATCGCACGGCACTTGAGCAATGCCGATGACACCATGTACATCCCCGCGTCCGGCTCCGCCGTGCGGCGCCGCTCGCCCGTCGTCTGGAGCGGGAAGTCCGAGCCGGGCGACCCCGGAGCCACCGGACTGCTGCAGGCGGTGCGCGGCACAGGCGTGCGCCATTCGGCCGAAGTGGGGGGCATCTCCCACGACGACGGAGGTGCCACGCAGGTCATCCCCCGCATCGACGACGACGATCTCGAGAGTACGCAGGCCACGCCTGCCGTCATCGGTCCTCGGCACCCCGAATCCGGCACCCGGCTCATCCCGCGCATGCCGGTGTCGGAGAGCGACTTCGATGAACAACGCCCCTACGGGGACGACGAGTTCGACGACGCGGACGACGAGCGCGACGAGAACGGCCGCCAGGTAGTACGGCGGCACGGGGCCGACCCCGTGCGGCACGCCTACTACCCCGGCCGCCGCATGAACCTCGGCGTCGTGCTGCTCCCCATGCGCGTCTTCCTCGGGTTCATCTCCATCTACGCCGGCATGGGCAAGCTCTGCGACCCCGTGTACTTCGACGGCGGCGAACGCGGCTCCATGGTCAAGTGGCTCAACTCGCTGCACCCCTGGACGCTCGCCGAGCCGCTGCGCGAGTTCGCCCTCTCGCACCCGGTGGGCGCGGGACTCTGCATCGCCTTCCTGCAGATCATCGTCGGCGTGCTCACGGTGCTCGGGCTCTGGCAGCGGGTCGCGGCCGGTATCGGCGTGCTCCTCTCCGCCGCGCTCCTGGTCACCGTCAGCTGGAAGACCGTCCCCGCGTACGACGCGCCGGACATCATCTATCTGGCCGCATGGTCGCCGCTCATCATCGCGGGCGCACCCGTCTACTCCGTCGACGGACGCCTCGCGGGCGAGGCCTGGCGGACGCTCGGTCCTCGCGTGGACATCTGGGAGCTGCGACGCCGTGTGCTGCGGCGCGGCGCGCTCGTCGGCGGCCTCGTCGTCGGTCTCACGCTGCTGATCGGCTCGATGCTCGGCGGCGCCGTGCGGGACGCCGACCGCGTGACCGTGCCGGGCCCCGGAGAGGCCCCGCGCAACGAACTGCCGGGCTCACCGCTCCCGCAGGAGCCCGGAAAGCAGCGACACCGCCAGGGCCAGTCGCAGAGCCCCACGGCCTCCGGGTCCCAGGCGCCGACGCAGGGCAGCTCCGCGAGCCCCACGCAGGGCGCAGGAGGGGCGGCCACCCCGGGCGCCGCGCCCGAGACCACCAACGCGGGCACCAGCCAGGGGCAGCAGCCGAGCCAGACGCAGGGCACCGGGCAGGCCCCGCCCCAGCAGTCCTCTCCCCAGCAGCCTCCGGCCTCGGCCACCGCGGGACCCACGTCCAGCGGCGGTGGCGGCAGCAGCGGCGGCGGTGCGCCCGAGGGCGGCGCGAGCAGCGGCAGCGGTGGCGGCGGCGGCGGCAGCACGGGCGGCAACAGCCGGCTCGTGGGAGGGCTGCTCGGCGGAGGCTGAGCGGACCTGCGACCTACCCACCACCCCCTACGCCGTTGGGCCCCGCACAGAGACTGTGCGGGGCCCAACGGCGTAGGGGGCTATGGGGCTATGGGGCTATGGGCGAGAGAACCTCAACCGGTCCCGGTCTGCGCCGCGAGCTCCTTGGCCGCTTCCGTCAGGTCCTTGGCCGTGTCGATCGCGCGCCAGTAGGCGCCCTGCGGCAGCGGGAAGCCCGCCAGGCTCTTCTCACGGGCCAGGCGCGGGAACGTGGTGCGCTCGTGGTCACCGCGGTCCGGCAGAAGCGCCGCGAAGGCGGAGGAGAAGACGTACACGCCCGCGTTGATCAGGTACGGCGACGGCGGGGACTCGATGAAGTCCGTGATGTGGCCGAACGCGTCCGTCTCGACGGCGCCCCACGGGATGCGGGGCCGGGCCAGGGCGAGGGTCGCGGTGGCGTCGCGCTCGGCGTGGAAGGCCGCCATGTCGCGCAGCGAGAAGCGGGTCCAGATGTCGCCGTTCGTCGCGTACCAGGGGCGGTCCGCGTACGGGAGGTGGCGGGCGGCGTACTTGAGGCCGCCGCCGCGGCCCAGGGGCTCGTTCTCGACCACCGTGGTGACGTTCAGGGGGAGGTCGGCCGACTCCAGCCACTCCTGGAGCACTTCGGCGAGATGAC
The DNA here is from genome assembly GCF_053606205.1 of Streptomyces sp. NPDC055239. Taxonomy (NCBI): domain Bacteria; kingdom Bacillati; phylum Actinomycetota; class Actinomycetes; order Kitasatosporales; family Streptomycetaceae; genus Streptomyces; species Streptomyces sp. NPDC055239. Next base: position 2,496 of record NZ_JBSGRD010000022.1, read on the forward strand.
CGCAGGAGACGACCGCGTCCGTCACGCCCTCGGCCGCCAGCCAGGAAAGCTGATGGCCGATGATCGGGGTCCCAGTGCCAGGGATCTCGACCATCGGCTTGGGCCGGTCGTCGGTGTACGGACGCAGGCGCGAGCCCTGGCCTCCGGCCAGGACGACGGCCTGCGTGGGCTTGTGAGCGTGTGGGTCGCCGGTCATGCCGGAAACCCTACGTGCCCGCCCGATCAGCCGTTCTGATGGGCGGCGACGCCCGTCGCGAAGGACGTGTCGCAGACGGGGCGTGAATACCCCTGGGCACGGCTCGGACCGTACTTCTGGGCGGCTGCGCGGCCGAGGGCACGGGCGATGGAGACACAGTGCTTGGCGAGCGACGGATGGCGGTTCACCTCCTGTTGGAGATGGGTGAGCGCCACACCCGGGTTCCTCTCCTGGAGTTCCAGGAGGAGCCGGTCGCGCAGGAGATCCTGCGGGGCGCGGGACTTGGCCGGTACGGAAAGGTCGTCGGAGGACGCGGTGAGCATCGAATCCGAGTTGTTTCCGGACCAGTTGACGCTGGTGACCGCGAGGGTCCCGGAGAGCACCAGCATCACGGGCAGGACGAGGGCGAGCGTGCGGCCGATGCGTCGGGCGGGGCCCCGATGGGCTCGGCGCGGCTTCTGGGTGTAGTTGGCGGAGTGCGTCACGCGAGTGAGCGTAGCGGTCGGTGATGATTTGGCGACATTTAGTCACTCGGTCGAGCGACGGAGAATGAGGTTTTTCTGGTGCGGTGTTGACGGGGGCGGAGCGAAATGACCGGTCTGCCGGGGTATTTGTCGACAACGTTGACGCACGGGTAAGGGCCCCGCACCGAGGTGCGGGGCCCTTACCCGTGCTGGTCAGCCGGTTCGCCGGCTGAGTCGTCAGTCGGTGAGACGCTCACCCGTCGACGTCGAGAACACGTGGATCTCGCCCGGGCGCGGCACGACGTGCAGCTGCGTGCCCTTCTCCGGGACCTTGCGGCCGTTCACACGGACCACGAGGTCCTTGTGCTCGCCGCTGACCTCCGCGGAGCCGTAGACGTAACCGTCGGCGCCGAGCTCCTCGACGACGTTCACGGAGACGGCGAGGCCCGCCGGGGCGTCCTCGGTCGCCTTGGAGAGGGCCTTCGCGGTGGAACCGTCCTGCTCGACGATGTCGAAGTGCTCCGGGCGGACGCCGACGGTGACCGTGCGGTCACCCTTGTCGGCGGCGGCGGAGAGCGCCTCGCGGTTGACCGGCACCACGGAGTTGCCGAACTTCACGCCGCCGTCGGTGATCGGGACCTCGACGAGGTTCATGGCGGGGGAGCCGATGAAGCCCGCGACGAAGAGGTTGTTGGGGCGGTCGTACATGTTGCGCGGCGAGTCGACCTGCTGGAGCAGACCGTCCTTCAGGACGGCCACGCGGTCGCCCATCGTCATGGCCTCGACCTGGTCGTGGGTGACGTAGACGGTGGTGATGCCCAGGCGCCGCTGAAGGCTGGCGATCTGCGTACGCGTGCTCACACGCAGCTTGGCGTCGAGGTTCGACAGCGGCTCGTCCATGAGGAAGACCTGGGGCTCACGCACGATGGCGCGTCCCATGGCGACACGCTGGCGCTGACCACCGGAGAGGGCCTTCGGCTTGCGGCCGAGGTACTCGGTGAGGTCGAGGATCTTCGCCGCGTCCTCGACCTTCTGGCGGATCTCGGCCTTGTTGACGCCGGCGATCTTCAGGGCGAAGCCCATGTTGTCGGCGACGGTCATGTGCGGGTAGAGCGCGTAGTTCTGGAACACCATGGCGATGTCCCGGTCCTTGGGCGGCAGGTGCGTGACGTCGCGGTCACCGATACGGATGGCACCGCCGTTCACGTCTTCCAGGCCGGCGAGCATGCGCAGGGAGGTGGACTTTCCGCAGCCGGAGGGACCGACGAGTACGAGGAACTCGCCGTCCGCGACATCCAGCTCGAGCTGATCGACGGCGGGCTTGTCGCCACCCGGGTAGATGCGGGTCGCCTTGTCGAACGAAACAGTGGCCATGGTGAGGGCCCCCTTCACCGGCAGGAACGTGCCGGACGATCCGTTGTAAAGAGAGGAAGTGGTGTAGTCCACCTGGGTGAACTGCTCGTGACCGTACCCCGGAGGTCATACGTCTGTCAGTAGCCGGGGAGCTGTGACCTTCGAGGAAATTTTCGAGCTTGGCAGAGCAATTCACTTTTGGCTTTGCTTTGAGCTGAGGGCAGAGCACGTGATTTCTGACCTCATCTCAAGGCTTCCTGCTTCACGGCCCACAGCCGACGGACAGCGGGCTACCCCGCCATCGCGCACGGTCTTACACGAGCTCCACAGGCATTCCGGCCGACGGCCCGTCGGTCCGTACCGCACCAACCGCACCAGCCGCGCCTATGCGGCCAGCAGACACTCCTCCAGCTCCGACGACTTGATCACCGTCGGCACCTTCCGGCCCGGCGGCAGCGCGGCAGCCACCAGCCAGTACAGCCGCATTCCTTCGTCCCGGAGGTTGACCGCCGCGTTCACGTCCCGGTCGTGGACCGCACCGCACTCGGCGCACGTCCACTCCCGGACCGAGAGATCCAGCTTCGGCCCCTTCACGTGACAGGCCGAGCAGCGGCGGGTGGACGGGAAGAAGCGGTCGACCACCACCAGCGTCCGGCCGTACCACTCGCACTTGTAACGCAGCTGCCGCAACAGCTCGCCCCACCCGGCATCGATGATCGCCTGGTTGAGCTTGGCCTTGCGCTGCCTTCCCTTGCCGCGCGTCGCACGCATCAGGGTCACGACGGACAGGTCCTCCACCACGAGCACTTGGTTCTCGCGCACGAGGCGGGTGGTGAACTGATCCAGCATGTCTCTGCGTACGTCGCCGATGAGCGCGTACAGCCGGGCGATCTGCTGCCTGGCCTTCTCCCGGTTCTTCGAACCTCGTACTTTGCGGTGCAACTCACGCTGCAACCGCGCCAGCTTCTCGGCGTACCGCTTCAGCAGCCGCGGGTGATCCAACTTCGTCCCGTCGTCAAGTGTCACCAGCGACGCAAGCCCGAGATCCAGACCGACGGCTCTCGGCTCTTGCGAGCCAGGAAGAAAGGCGGTTGGCAGAGGCGCGATCTTCTCCTCCACGAGCACGGAGAGGAAGTACCGCCCCGCCCGATCCCGTGTTACCGACAGCCGGATCGGAAGCGTCTGGGCAGGCAGTGGGCGGGACCACCGCACATCCAGAGGTGACGACTGCTTGGCCAACTTGACCGAACCAGTCCCCGGTCGCTCGGGATCCTCCACCCAGCTGAACCCTGTCCGGACGTACGTCGCCGAATCCCGCGACCGGCCCTTCTTCTTCCACTTCGGATACTTCGCCGACCCCTTGAAGAAACGCGTGTACGCCTGATCCAGATGCCGCAAAGACTGCTGCAGCACCGTCGACGACACCTCCTGGAGCCAAGACGTCTCCTCCGCCCGCCGCCACCCCGTCAGAGCCCGGCACGTCTCCGCGAAGCCGACGTTCACCCGATGCCGCTCCCAGGCTCCTGAACGCAGGGCCAGACCCTCGTTGTAGACCCAGCGACAGGCGCCGAACGTCTGCTCCAACTGCGTGGCCTGGGCCTTGGTCGGATAGCAGCGGTACCGGTAGACGCGCTGCTGGGTGCCGGGCTCCTTGGCGCGGCTCTTCATAGGAGACGCCTGGCGGGCGTGGTGCTTGCGGCGGTCGGCGATGCCGAGAGCCTCGCGCTTGACGCGCTTGGCCTCTGCCCCCGATATCGCCTTCGGCTGCTCTATCGCGTCCCCCATGTACCCCTCCCCGTGTCCCGCAGTCCGATAGTCGGAACAGCGCGTCAGTCCGTTCAACGAACGGGTGCGCGGCTGGTTACGTGTGGATCTGGATGGCGGGTGGCTGGGCAACTTTGTGGCTTGGGGAAACAGGCTCTGTGTAAGGTGGAGCAGCCTTCGCGTACGGCGTTGTTGTGCGTGGTGCCGCCTTAGCTCAGCGGAAGAGCTCCCCACTTGTAATGGGAAGGTCGTCGGTTCGATTCCGACAGGCGGCTCAACGAAAAGCTCAGGTCAGAGCGCATCTGACCTGAGCTTCTCTATGTCCTGAAGTACCTCTCGTCCAACCAGTAGTCCCCGTCTCCCCCCTCCGGCACACTTGTCTTCCAGGGAGTGTGCGGGGGGAGCGAGCGATATGAGTGGTCGTTCGAGCGGCCTGATCGGGGATTGGGTCGAGGAGCAGCGCCAGCAGCAGCGTCAGCGAGAAGCGCGGCTTCGGCTGGAGTCGGAGCGGGAGCGTGATGAGGCGCGGGAGCAGCGTGCGCGTGAGCGGGACATGGTGCGGATGCAGCGTGGGCGGCAGGCCGAATACCGCAGGCGGCGTGAGACGGAGGCTCTGCGGCTGACGGATGAGCTGGAGTCCCGGGTGGAGGTCCTGTCGGGGTTCTTGGCTGCTGGGTGTCGGGCTCCGGCGTTTCGCGCTGCTTCGCTGATGCGTGCGGAGCCGGTTGTGGACCGGCGAGTGCACGATGAGCGGGTTGCTGCGCAGGCTGTGGAGGTGCGTGCGCACAACGAGCGGGTGGTCGAGATGACCGCTGCGTTGCGGGAGGGGGATCCGGCGACGGTTGTCGAGTATTTTTCGGCGGCTCTGTACGCCTCGCATGTCTGGCCTGATGGATTTCCGCGTCAGGTGGTGGCTGCGTTTGATCCGGTGGTGCGGCAGCTGGTTCTGAATTGGGAGTTGCCGGGGTACGGCGTGGTGCCGGAGGCTCGTTTGGTTCGGTATTTCGTCGGTTCGGATCAGCTGAGGGAGTTGCCGAGGCCGGCGGGGCAGCGGAGATCGTTATACAGAGGGGTGTTGGCGCAGTGTGTGTTGCTCGCCTTGCGTGATCTTTTTGCCGCCGATGAGTTCGGGGTCCTTTCGTCGGTCGCGCTGAATGGCTTTGTGGATGATTTTGATCTGGCTACGGGGCTGCGGGCGGAGGTATTTCTGGCCACGGTGATGGTTGAGGCCGAGGTGTTCGCCCGGTTGCGGCTGGAGTCGGTGGGTCCGGTGGACTGTCTCGTTGACGGGCTGCGTGGGCAGTTGGCCGTGCGGCCGGATCAGCGGGCGTCGGTGCGCCCTGCGAGGCTTCCTGATCAGTTGGGTTCTGGTGTGGTGGCGCGTGGGGGTGAGGGCGAGCCGGATCTGCTGGTGATGGATCCGGTGGAGTTCGAGGGGTTGGTTGCCGATCTGTTCCGGGCGCGTGGCATGCAGGCGGTGACGACGCAGCGCTCGCATGACGGGGGCGTGGACGTGGATGCGGTGGATCCGGATCCGATCAGTGGCGGGAAAATCGTTGTTCAGGTGAAGCGATATCGCAGTACGGTTCCGCCGAGCGCCGTGCGGGATCTGTATGGCACTGTTCAGGCGGCGGGCGCCAATAAAGGGGTGTTGGTGACGACGTCGGGATTTGGTCCTGGCTCGTATACGTTTGCCAGTGGGAAGCCGTTGACGCTGGTGGCTGGGCCTGAGTTGGTTGATCTGCTGCATCGGTGCGGGTTGCGCGGTCGTTTGGGTAATGAGGCCGGAGTGCCGGTTTCGCAGCCGGGGGTCGCTGAAGAGGTTGACGCTGAGAGTGGCGAGTACAACGTATTGGGCATGTCGTGGGCGGGCCGTGTGCCTTTGGATGTGTGTGCGCTGGTGTGTGTAGGGGGTCGTGTGCTCAGCGACAATCACTTCGTCTTCTTCAACAATCCCCAGACGCCTGATGGCTCGGTGCGGATGCTGGGTGAATTCGCTGGGGACCGGGCCGCGATCCGGGTGGCGTTCGATGAGCTGCCGGAGGAGGCCGATCGTCTGGTGCTGGTGGCTGCAGTGGATCCTGAGGCCGATCCGAATGCTGATCTTGATGGCTTTACCCAAGCCGGTATTCGTCTGCGGGACGCGGAGGGTGGGGAGTTGGATCAGGTTCCGGTGTCGGACGGGAGGCCTGGTGAGACCGCGCTGGTCCTGGGCTCGTTCAGACGCCGGGCGACCGGTGACTGGAGATTCGTGGTGGGTGGGAAGGGCTACTCGGGTGGGTTGGAGTCGCTGGTCCGGGATTTCGGGGTCGACGTCGATTAGTGGGGTGGGGCCCAGGGGAGGCGTGCGTGTGACCTGGGCCCTCGTGGTGGGTCTTCGTGCGTTCAGTGGCGGCCCGACAAGCGGTCGGCGAGGCGGGCCAGGCGGGGGGCTTGGGTCGTCGGGGTGGCTAGTTCTCGGTGGTCCGCGTTGCGGTAGGTCGCGTACATGCCGTGGACGCCCAGCCAGCGGAGCGGTTCCGGTTCCCACTTGCGGACCTTGTGGTTGACCCAGGGGAGCGTGGTGAGGTCCGTGGGGCCTGCCTGGCCCGAGTCCTGTTGGACCAGGTCGCGCAGGGTGCGGGCCGCGAGGTTGGCGGTGGCTACGCCTGAGCCTACGTAGCCGCCTGCCCAGCCCAGGCCCGTCGCGCGGTCCAGGGTGACCGTGGCGCACCAGTCGCGGGGGACGCCGAGGACGCCGGACCAGGCGTGGGCGACCTGTACTCCGGCCAGTTGGGGGAAGAAGCGGGTCAGGATGTCGCGTAGGGCTTCGATTGTCGGCGGTTGGGTGCGGCCGTCGTTGTCCGTTCTGGAGGCGAAGCGGTAGGGGACGCCTCGGCCGCCGAGCGCGATGCGGCCGTCCGCCGTGCGCTGGGCGTACATGTACGCGTGTGCCATGTCGCCGAGCGTTTCGCGGCCTTCCCAGCCGATCGACTCCCATTGGGCGTCGGTGAGGGGGGCTGTCGCGATCATGGACGAGTTCATGGGGAGCCAGGTGCGGCGTTGGCCCTTGAGGGATGCCGTGAAGCCCTCCGTGCAGCGCAGGATGTACGGCGCGCGGACCGTTCCGTACGGGGTGATCGCGTGCTTCGGCTTGATCTCCGTGACCGGTGTTGATTCGTGGATCGTCACGCCGAGGGACTGGACGGCGGCTGCCAGGCCCTGCACCAGTTTCACCGGGTGCAGGCGTGCGCCGTGCGGGGTCCAGGTGGAGCCGACGGCGCCCGAGACGCGGATCCGGTCGGCCGTCTCGCGGGCGCCCAGCAGGGTGCGGTCCTTCTCGCCGTATGCGAGTTCCGTGGTGTGGAAGTCCTTCAGGCGCGTCAACTGGGCTGGCGTGTAGGCCACTTCGAGTACGCCGCCGTGGTGGATGTCCGCGTCGATCTGCTCTTCGGCAGCCGTTCGGATCACTTCCGTCACGGTGTCGTTCATCGCCTCCTGGAGGCGGATCGCCGCGTCCTTGCCGTGCAGGCGGGCGTAGCGGTCGCGGCCCGCGATGCCGTTGTAGAGCCAGCCGCCGTTGCGGCCCGAGGCTCCGTAGCCGCAGAACTTCTGTTCAAGGACGGTGATGCGGAGGAAGGGGGCGGCCTTCTTCAGGTAGTACGCGGTCCATAGGCCCGTGTAGCCGCCGCCGACTATGCAGACGTCGGCACTCTCGTCGCCCGGCAGGGGTTCACGGGGGGCCGGGGTGCCGTGGTCCGCGTACCAGAACGAGATGCCGCCGTTGATCGTGCTGCTCATGGGCCGGACGTTACTGCGCTGGTGGGGGCTTTGGGGAGGGCCGTGGCGTGCGGTTTCGGGGTGGAGGGTCCGATACGTTGATGCGGTGCGTGGCGGAGTGTCATGTGCCTTGATCCTGGAGGACTGTTCAGATGGCCGTACGCAAGGCCGGGCGCATCGTCGCCGCGGTGGCCGCCACCGCATTTCTCGCCGGGGGCGCAGCCGCCTGTGGGCCCGATGACCTCACGGGCGGGGGCAGCGACGACAAGGCGTCGGCCTCCGCGTCCGAGTCCGCCGGTGGGCCCGAGGCGAAGGAGCCGCCGGCTGGTACCGAGGCGCTCGCGAAGACGCCCGCCACCGTGAAGGGTGGCGTGATCACGGTCGGCGACCCGAAGGCGGGGCACACGGTCAAGCTGTACGAGGACGCGCGCTGCCCGATCTGCAAGAAGTTCGAGGAGTCCGGTGCGCAGGCGCTGGTGAAGCCGGTGGCCGAGGGGAAGGTGAAGGTCGAGTACACGCTGGCCTCGTTCCTCGACAACAACCTCGGTGGCAGCGGTTCGGTCAACGCGGCGAACGCGTTGCGGGCGTCGGTCGATGCGGGCAAGTTCCCGCAGTACCACGCGGCGGTCTACGCCAACCAGGCCGAGACGGAGACCGACGACGCTTACACGCCCGCCTTCTTGTTGAAGATCGCGGAGAAGGTGGACGGGCTGCGGGGTGCCGAGTTCGACAAGGCCGTGCAGAAGGGGACGTACAAGAAGTGGGTCGGTGAGGCGATGAAGGCTTTCACCGATGACGGCATGCAGGGCACGCCGACCGTCCTGATCGACGGCAACAAGGTGCACAGCGACGCGCTCTTCAGCCAGGACGCGTTCGCCAAGGAGCTCAAGGGTTCCGGGATCTCCTGACCGTCCACGTCCTTGGTGGCGGGCGTACGGCGCTCCGTGTCAGCGGGAAGCAGGCCAGGCCGATCAGGACCGAGGTGAAGTGGCCCAGGTCGGTGAAGGTTCTGCCGGTGATCAGCGGGGTGCCGTACACGGTGAGGACGATCAGGAGGTACGCGTATCTCCAGGGCGAGGGGACCCAGTAGGTGAGGGTCGCGACGACGCCCGCGAGGGCGTAACTCACGCCGACGTCCAGGGTTTTGACGGAGGACGTGGGTGCGGCGCCGTGGTGGATCGCGAGCGCGAGGACGCCTTCGCTGATGAGGGTGGCCATGACGTGTGCGCTCGCGGCCACCGCGAGCCAGCGCGCCGTGCCGAGCCAGCGTTCGGCGGTGGCGTGGAAGACGGTGTAGAGGAAGACGTACGGAAGCCAGCCGCCGCCGTCGATCCAGAACGCGCTGGAGACCAGGACGCGGATGGGGTTCTGCGACAGTTCGTGGATGTTCGTGGAGCGTTGGCGCAAGAAGTCGTTCTCGAAATCCGGTGACATGTGGTGCATCGCGACCGTGGTGACGAAGAGGATCGCGAGCCAGATGTACGTTCCGGGGGCGCTGCGAATGTAGGCGAGGACGGCCCGACCCGCGGTCTTTGCGGTCCTCGCAGCTCTCGTAGCCCTTGCAGCCTTTGCAGTCTTCATGGCTCTCGTGCCCAGGATAATCCGCATGCGGCGATTCACCCACGCCGGTAACGTCGCGGGCGTGATCGACATTCGTATTCCGGACGGGCTGATCGAGTCGCAGTACGCGTACGCCGGGGAGCCGGGCCGTGCCTTTATCGCGGCGCTGCCCGCGCGGGTCGCGGAGTTCGTCGAGCGGTGGGATCTGACGGTCGACGGGCCCTCGATGCACGGGATGGCGGCGCTCGTCCTGCCCGTGGTGCGGCGGGACGGCACCCCCGCCGCGGTGAAGTTCCAGCTCCTCGACGAGGAGACCGAGGGGGAGCCGGTCGGGCTTCGGGTGTGGGACGGCGACGGGGCCGTGCGGTTGCTGGACTACGACGACGGCAGTGGCACGATGCTGCTCGAACGGCTGGATTCCGGGCGGATGTTGTCGACGATGGCGGATACGCACAGGGCCGTGCTCGTCATTGCCGAGTTGCTCGCGCGGCTCACCGCGGTGGCGGCGCCGGAGGGGATGCGGCGGCTCGGGGACATCGCGGGGGAGATGGTCGACGATCTGCCGGGGGCGCTGAGGGCGATCCCCGATCCGGTGGAGCGGGCGATCGTGGAGCGGTGCGGGGGCGCGGTGCGCGAGGTCATGGGGGAGCCCGGTGACCGGCTGTTGCACTGGGACCTGCACTTCGAGAACGTCCTTGCCGCCGAGCGTGAGCCGTGGCTCGCCATCGACCCGAAGCCGCTGGCCGGGGATCCCGGGTTCGATCTCTGGCCCGCGCTCAACAACCGTTTCGACGCGGGCGACGTGCTGTGGCGGTTCGACGCGATGAGCGAGGTGCTTGGGCTCGACCGGGAGCGGGCGAAGGCCTGGACGCTGGGGCGGTTGTTGCAGAACGCGTTGTGGGAGGTCGAGGACGGGCGGTCGCTCGACGAGGAGGATCTGGAGATCGCGCGGTTGTTGTTGGCACGCTGACGGCCTGCGCTCTCCCTCTGCCTCACCCCCGCCCTCTCCCTCAACCCTCACCCTCACCCTCTGCCTCTCCCTCACCCTCTTGCCTCTCCCTCCGCACCGGCGCGTTCACGTCGGTCGCGGGGTCCAGGGTGCGGTGCTCCACGTACGAGTTGACGGTGTTCATCCGCAACGGCCAGGCGGTCCTGCGCTGCGAGGCGTTCTGGTGGAGAACGCGGGCAGCGGTGCCGTCCGGTCGGGTCATGCGACAGAAATGGTGCGGCAACTCGTGAGGGATTTCACGAATGAATGTCTTTCCGATTTCTGTCATGGCCGCGCTGACCGGATATTGCGGTAGCTGAAAGCGGAAGCGGCACCGGTAAATGCACTGTCCTTCCGGTGAGTTCCCCGGTACGGCGTTCGGGCCGTCTCGAAAGCGGGCATGAGCGCGTCATGTGAAGGCCATCGGAAATGGCCAATGCTCGAAACCGACTTGAAGCGTTCATGAATCACCCGAAAGAATCTCGATCGTATTCAGTGCGTATACCAGCGGCCGACCGATCGAACATCGACCGACCAAACGCCGACCGATCGAACACCGATCGATCGGACACCGGCCGGCAGCGCACAGTCCGGGGGGACTTACACGGGGGAACACTCGAGGTCATCGGCCGTGACCCGCTTCATCCGCGTTGCTCCTCACGCTCGCAGCACATCCAACCCGCACTCGATTCGCGCTCGTTCCGGCATTCCAGAAAGGCGCGAAACACGAGTAACAGCACGAGGAGTTCATGTGCCGAACGGCACCGAACGCGTTCTCGCCGAAGTCCTTGCCGGTGTCGTCCGTGTGGACGACGTCGCACCTGACAGTCACTTCTTCGACGATCTGTGCGCCAACTCTCTTGTCATGGCCCACTTCTGTGCCCGGGTACGCAAACACGCGGACCTGCCGGCGGTGTCGATGAAGGATGTCTACGGCCACCCGACGATCCGCAGTCTGGCCGCCGCCCTCGACGAGGCGCCCGTCGCGAAGGTGATCGAGCCCGAGCCGCCTCCGCCACCCGGCAGTACACCCCGCTATCTCGTGTGCGGAGCACTGCAGTTGCTCGCCTTCGCCCTGTACTGCGTGGGGGCCGGGATGATCACCGCCCGGGGTTTCGCGTGGGTCTTCGCGGGCGCCGGCTTCGTCGACGTCTACGTACGCTCGGCGCTGTTCGGCGCAGCGGTGTTCCTCGGCGCGTGCATCGTGCCCGTGGCGGCGAAGTGGCTGCTCGTCGGCCGCTGGCGGGAGACCGAGTTCCCGGTGTGGAGCCTCGCCTACTTCCGCTTCTGGCTGGTGAAGTCGCTGCTGCACGCGAACCCGATGGCAGTGTTCGTCGGCAACCCGGTCTACGTGCTGTACCTGCGGCTGCTCGGCGCGCGGATCGGTCCCGGGGTCACGATCCTCTCCCACTCCGTCCCGGTCTGCACCGATCTGCTGACGATCGGCGGGGGCACCGTGATTCGCAAGGAGGCCTACTTCCTGGGCTACCGGGCCCACGCCGGCGTCATCCGCACGGGCCCTGTCACCCTCGGCCGGGACGTCTTCGTCGGCGAGAAAACGGTCCTCGACATCGGTACGTCGATGGGGGACGGCTCCCAGCTGGGCCACGCGTCGGCGCTGTACGACGGCGCCGCGGTGCCCGCCGGGCAGCACTGGCACGGCTCCCCGGCCGAGCGCACCGGCGTCGACTACGTCCGCGTACCGGCGGCATCCTGCTCCACTCCGCGCCGGGCCCTGTTCGCGGTGGGCGGGCTGCTCCAGGCGCTCCTCGTCGTCGTGCCGCTCGCGATCGGCGGCACCGAACTGCTGCTGACCGAAGCACCCGCGCTCGACGTGCTGCTCGAACCCGACACGCACGACCTGACCTCGGCCGCGTTCTACGTCGAGGCGCTCGGTCTGTCGATCGTCGGCTTCCTGGCGTTCCTCCTCATCGGCCTCGCCGCCGTGTCCCTGGTGCCGCGCGTGCTGCGGCCGATGCTGCGCCCGGACCGCGTCTATCCGCTGTACGGCGCGCACTACTCGGTGCAGCGCGCGATCGCCCGGATGACCAACATCAAGTTCTTCAAGTGGCTGTGCGGCGACAGCTCGTACATCGTCCCCTACCTGCGGGCCATCGGATACGACCTCTCGCACGTGGAGCAGACCGGCTCCAACTTCGGCACCGAGGTGCAGCACGAGTCGCCGTACCTGGCCAAGGTCGGCAGCGGCACGATGGTCGCCGACGGTCTGTCGATCATGAACGCCGACTTCTCCGCGACCTCGTTCCGCGTCTCACACGCGTCGATCGGGTCGCACAACTTCCTCGGCAACCACATCGTCTACCCGGCGGGCGGCCGTACCGGCGCGAACTGCCTGCTCGCGACGAAGGTGATGATCCCGCTGGAGGGACCGGTCCGCGAGGGCGTGGGGCTGCTCGGCTCGCCGCCCTTCGAGATCCCGCGCACCGTGGAGCGCGACACCCGCTTCGACCATCTGCGCGAAGGCGCCGAGCTGCACCGCGGGCTTTCGGCGAAGAACCGCTACAACCTGCGCTCGATGGCGCTGCACCTGTTCCTGCGGTGGCTGCACTGGTTCGCGCTGACGGCGATCGCGTTCGCCGCCTTCGACCTGTACGACGTGGCAGGCGGGCTGCTCATCGGCGCCTCCATGGTCGTCGGCCTGGCGTTCAGCACCGGCTACTACATCCTGATCGAGCGGCTGATCTGCCGCTTCCGGCCGCTCGTTCCGCAGCTGTGCTCGATCTACGACCCGTACTTCCGGTGGCACGAGCGGCTGTGGAAGGTGCCCGACAACCACCTCGTGGTGTTCAACGGGACTCCGTTCAAGAACGTGGTGTGGCGGCTGCTCGGCGTACGGATCGGCCGCCGGGTCTTCGACGACGGCGCCTCCATCACCGAGCGCACGCTGGTGTCGATCGGCGACGACGTCACCCTCGCCGCGCACACCAAGGTGCAGGCCCACTCGCAGGAGGACGGCACCTTCAAGTCCGACCGCATCGCCATCGGCGCGGGCTGCACGCTCGGCACCGGAGCGCTGGTGCACTACGGCGTGACGCTGGGCGAAGGCTCGGTGCTCGCCCCCGACTCCTTCCTGATGAAGGGCGGACAGGTGCCCCCACGGGCGCGGTGGGGCGGCAACCCGGCGGCGGGGAGGTAGGGCCATGACCACGATCCCGCAGTGGACGCGCACCCCGAGTCCGGGCACGGCGGAGTACGAAGTGCCGTTGCCCAAGGGCCTGTTGGCCTCCCCGTCCGCTCTGACGGCCGCGCACGAGCGCGTGCTCGCCGAGCTGTCCGCCGAGCGCGACGACACCGCGCTCGCGGTGAGCGTCACGGGCCGCGTCCTGCGGCTGCGCTACCGCACGGACGTCCTCGACCGCGAGGCCGCGGGCCGGATCGCCGGATACCACCTCGCCGCGCTCGCCGACCCCGGCCGCCGGAGCCTGCTCTCCGAGGCCGAACTGCGCTTCCAGCTGGAGGAGTTGGCGGGCCCGCACCGCACGCTGCCCGACCGGCGCGTGCACGAGCTGTTCGAGGAGCGGGCGGCGGCGCACCCGGACGCGGTGGCCGTCGTCGCGCGGGACGGGCAGTGGACGTACGGGGAGCTCAACTCCCGGGCCAACAGAATCGGCCGGGCGCTGCTCGCGCGCGGGCTGCGGCCCGAGGGCGTCGTCGCGGTGGTGACCGAGCGGACCATGGACTGGATGGCCGCCGTCCTCGGCGTCCTCAAGGCGGGCGGCGTGTATCTGCCCGTCGAGCCGCACTTTCCCGCCGCCCGTATCGCGAGAACTCTCACCCGGGCCGGCTGCGACCTCGTCATCGCCGACGAGGACGGCACCTTCTCCGTCGCGGACGCCTGCGCCGAGGGCCACCAGGACGGCGATCTCGGCCTGCCCGTCGCGGCGGACCAACTGGCGTACATCTACTTCACGTCCGGCTCCACCGGCGAGCCCAAGGGCGCGATGTGCGAGCACGCGGGGTTCCTGAACCACGTACTCGCCAAACTCGACGACCTCGGCGTCGGCGCGGGACAGGTGGTGGCGCAGACCGCGCCCCAGTGCTTCGACATCTCCCTGTGGCAGCTGCTCTCCGCGCTGCTCGTGGGCGGGCGGACGCTGCTTGTGGAGCAGGACGCGATCCTGGACGTGCCGCGCTTCGTGGACACCGTCGAGCGCGGCCGGGTCAATGTGCTCCAGGTGGTGCCGTCGTATCTGGAGGCCGTCCTGGCCGAGCTGGACGCCCGCCCCCGCGAACTGCCCGATCTGCACTGTGTGTCGGTGACCGGCGAGGCGGTGAAGAAGGAGCTGGTACGGCGCTGGTTCACCGCCCGGCCCGGGGTCCGGCTCGTCAACGCCTACGGGCTTACCGAGACGTCCGACGACACCAACCACGAGGTCATGGACCGGGTGCCGGAGCACGACAGGGTCCCGCTCGGCCGGCCCGTCGCCAACGTACGGATCTACGTCGTCGGAGAGGACCTGGTGCCCGTGCCGCTCGGGGCGCCCGGCGAGATCGTCTTCTCGGGGATCTGCGTCGGGCGCGGCTACGTGAACGACCCCGAGCGCACCAAGGCGGCGTTCGGCCAGGATCCGTACCGGCCGGGCGAGCGGATCTACCGCAGCGGCGACCACGGACGCTGGCTGCCCGACGGGAAGCTGGAGTTCCTGGGCCGCCGGGACGGCCAGGTGAAGATCCGTGGGTTCCGCGTCGAGATCGGCGAGATCGAGAACGCGCTCCTTCGCGTGGACGGCGTCCGCGACGGTGCGGTGATCGTCGTACGGGGCACGCAGCTCGCCGCGTTCTGCGCGGGACCGCGACCGGTGGACGCGGGGGTCGTGCGGGAACGCCTCGCCGCGTCGCTGCCCGCCTACATGGTCCCGGCCGTCGTGCACTGGCGTGAGCGGCTGCCGCTGACCGCCAACGGCAAGACCGACCGCCGGGTGCTCACCGCGCTCGCCGAGCAGCTCGCCGGCGGCACCGACCTGCCCCGCACGGACATCGAGCGCCGGCTCTCCGCCGCCTGGGCCGACGTGCTCGGCGTCCCCGTCGGCCGGATCGGCCGACGCGACCACTTCTTCGACCTCGGCGGCTCCTCGCTCTCCGCCGTGAAGCTGGTGATCGCCCTGGACCGGGTGATCAGCCTCAAGGACGTCATCGACCATCCGGTCCTGGCGGATCTCGCGGAACTGCTCGACCGGACGACCGCTCAGCGCCGATGAAACGAAGGGAATACTCGATGCACAGCTCGACTCCGTCCCCGCTACCGGACGACATCACGCTCGTACCGGGCAGCCCACCCCTGCTGAGCGCCGCCACCGGCGGTGACCCGGAGGGCTGGGCTGCCGAGCACCACGACGCGCTGCGGGCCGCCGTCGCCGCCCACGGCTCTGTCCTGGTCCGCGGTCTCGGCCTCGCCGAACCCGACGCCGTGACAGGCGTCTTCCGGCGCCTTGCCCACACCCTGATGCCCGACCGGGAGCCGTTCGCGCCCCGGCGCAGGTACACGGAGGGCGTGTACTCGTCCACCAAGTGGCCGCCCAACCAGCAGATGTGCATGCACCACGAGATGAGTTACGCCCTGGAGTTCCCCGGCATGCTCCTGTTCGCCTGCCTCGAGGCGCCCGCCTCCGGCGGGGCGACCGGTGTCGCCGACGGGGCGGCCGTCCTCGACGCGCTGCCCGCCGAGCTGACCGAGCGGTTCGAGAAGGAGGGCTGGATCCTCGCACGGTCGTACCAGGACGAGATCGGGGCGTCGGCCGCCGAGGCGTTCGGCACCGACGACCGCGACGCCGTCTCCCGGTACTGCCGTGACCACGCCATCGACTTCGAGTGGCGGTCCGACGGCTCGCTGCGCACCCGCCAGCTCCGCAGCGCCGTGATCCACCACCCGGTCGGTGGCCGCCGCCTCTGGTTCAACCAGATCGCCTTTCTCAGCGAGTGGACGATGGACGCCGAGGTGCGCGAGTACCTCACCGACGTCTACGGCCCCGACGGGCTGCCGTTCACGACGCGCTTCGGCAACGGAGATCCGATCGGCGAGGACGTCGTCCGCGCGATCAACGAGGTGTACGACGCGCACACCCTCCGCGAGCCGTGGCGCTCCGGCGACCTGCTGCTCGTCGACAACCTGCGCACGGCGCACAGCAGGGAGCCCTTCGACGGCCCGCGTGAGGTCCTGGCCGGACTCGCCGACCCGGTCAGGATCGCCGACTGCGCGCCCACGGTCGAGGTGAGCACCGCATGACCGGCACCGCTCCGGCCTTCGCGGTGATATCCGGCCGTCAGGTCCAACAGGCTCTGGAAACAAGGGAAGTAGAGATCGCCGGGCTCATCGAGGCCGTGTACAGGCTGCACGGCGCGGGCGAGACGGTGAACCCGCCGTCGTACTTCCTGCGCTTCCCGGACCGTCCGTCGGCGCGGATCATCGCGCTGCCCGCCTCGCTCGGCGGGCCGCTGCGGGTGGACGGCCTGAAGTGGATCTCCAGCTTTCCCGGCAATACGGGCTCGGGCCTGCCCCGGGCGTCGGCCGTACTGATCCTCAACGATCCCGACACCGGATACCCGTACGCCTGCCTGGAGAGCTCGGTCATCAGCGCCACCCGCACGGCGTCGTCCGCGGTGCTCGCCGCCGACCGGCTGAGCCGCACAAGGACCCGTCCGGCGCGCGTCGGCTTCCTCGGCACCGGCCTCATCGCCCGCTACGTCCACACCCATCTCGCCGCCAACGGCTGGGAGTTCGACGAGACGGGCGTGCACGATCTGTCCGCGGACAGCGCGGCCGGGTTCTGCGGCTATCTGGAGCGGGCCGGGACCAAGGGGCGGATCACGGTGCACGACACCGCCGAGACCCTGATCCGCGAGAGCGACCTCCTTGTCGTGGCGACGATCGCCGCCGAGCCGCACGTCCACGACCCGTCGTGGTTCGACCACCACCCGCTGGTGCTGCACCTCTCGCTGCGCGACCTCGCGCCCGAGATCCTGCTGGCATCGGCCAATGTCGTCGATGACGTCGAGCACTGTCTCAAGGCGAACACCTCCCCGCACCTGGCCGAACAGCTCACCGGCAAGCGGGAGTTCATCGACGGCACGCTGGAGGACGTACTTTCCGGACGGGTCACCGTACCGGCGGACCGCACGGTGGTGTTCTCACCCTTCGGTCTGGGGGTACTCGACCTCGCGGTCGGCCGCTTCGTCCACGACGAGGTGGCCCGGCGAGACGAACTCCACGTCGTCGACGGGTTTTTCACCGAGTTGAGCCGGTACGGCTGACGGAAGTTTTGTGGCGCACAAGGGCGACACGGGGGACACAAGAGGGGGGCACAATGCCTGTCATTTCCGATCCTGCGAGGTTCAATGAAGAACAGCTCTACGTCGACCTGCGGGCCGCGCTGGGGCTGCCGCTGTACTTGAAGTGTGAGGGCTTCAACTTCGCCGGTTCGATCAAACTGAAGGCCGCCAACGAAATGGTGGACGCCGCCGAGCGCGAGGGCCGGCTGCGGCCCGGTTCGGTGCTCGTCGAATCCTCGTCCGGGAACCTGGGGGTGGCGCTCAGCGTCATCGCGGCCAGCCGCGGCCACCGGTTCCTGTGCGTGACCGACGTGCGCTGCAACCAGCCGACGATCCGGCTCATGGAGGCGCTCGGCAGCCGCGTGCACGTCATCAAGGACCCGGCAGGAGATGAGGGTCTGCTGGGTGCGCGGCGCGCGTACGTGCGGGCGCTGTGTGCGGCCGACGACCGGTACGTGTGGCTCGACCAGTACAACAACCAGGCCAACTGGAAGGCACACTTCCGCACCACGGCCCCGGCCATCGCCGATCACTTCCCGCGCCTGGACGTCCTGTTCGTCGGGGCGGGCACCACGGGGACGCTGATGGGGTGCGCCCGGTGGTTCTGGCAGTGGAGGCGCCGGGTGCGCATCGTCGCCGTCGACAGCGTCGGCTCGGTGAGCTTCGGCGGGGCGCCGAGCAGGCGGCTGATACCGGGGCTCGGCACGAGCGTGCCGCCGGCCATGCTCGACAGGTCGTACATCGACGACGTGGTGCACGTCGAGGAGGCGGACACCGTCCGCGCCTGCCGGTCCCTGGCGAGCCGGGGATTCCTCTTCGGCGGTTCGACCGGCACGGTGATCAGCGGCGCGCAGCGGTGGCTCGCTCAGCACGGTCGGCGCGGCATGACGGCGGTGGCGATCGCCCCGGACCTCGGTGAGCGCTATCTGGACACCGTCTACCGAGAGGGCTGGCCACCGGCGGATCCCGACGCCGAGCCCGAGCCCGGTGGCGAGGCCGAGAGGGGGCATGAGCGGCTTCACGCGGACTTGAGGTCGAGTCTTGTGGGGGCCAGTGCGAGTGTCACCGCCTCGATGGCGCTGTTGAAGGCGACCTCGGAGAGCAGGCCGGGGGCCGCCACCTGGTCGCCCGCGAGGTAGACGCCGCCGCCGCGGTCGATCGCCGGGCGGTCGCGCCAGGTGGTGCCGGGCAGGTCCACCGCGCCGGTGCGGCCGTTGGACACGGAGTCGCGGCGCCAGAGAAGGCGGTCGCGCCAGCCGGGGAAGCCGAGGTCGAGGAGATGGTCCGCGCGGGCTGCTCCGTCGGCCTTGGACTCCTCGGGGGAGAGCGGGATCTGTCCCTGGATCAGGTCCTGTCCGGCAGGGGCGAGGGTGCGGTCCTGGGTGGTGAACCGTTCGATCCAGCCGGTCCTGTCCAGGTCGGAGATCGCGAAGGGGTCGCCCTTACGGGAGGTGATGGCCAGGTCGACGAGGGCGGTGCGGGCGCTGTCCCAGTGGAGGGTCTCGTCCTGAAGGAGGGAGCGTGCCGCGGGGAGGGAGGTGGCTACGACCACGGGGCCCTTGGCGGTGCTGTCGGTTTTGTCGATGCGGGACAGCGTTTCCACGCGTACGCCCAGGTTCCAGGCGAGCGACGCCATCCGGTCGATGACCGAGCCCCAGCCGCCGCGCGGGTAGTGCGCCTCCGGGGGCAGCTTCGTGGCGCGGCGCAGGCGTTCCTGCACGAACCTGGCGGAGAGGGATCCGGGGTCGTGGTGGAACGTCGCCACGGCGATGTAGTGCGCGGCGGCGCGCGCTCCCTTCTCGCCCGCTTCGCCGCTGGCCCAGGTCATGAAGTCCTTTTCCACGGGCGCCTGTTCGGGCTTGCGGCGCAGGAGCTTCAGCATCGCGAGGGGTGGAGTACGGCGGAGTCGTCCCTGGTGGTGGAGGCGCAGGCGGGTTCCTTCGAGGGGCGGGATGGGTGCGAGGGGTCCGATCAGGTCGCGCTGCTTGAGCCAGGTCCAGTGGGGGCCGCCGTTGTAGAGGGCGTGGGGGCCTTCGTTCGTGCGGTACGTGCCTTCGGCGGTGCGGGCTCGGCCGCCGAGGGTGTGGTGGGCCTCGTGGAGGGTGACTCGGGCGCCTGCTTCAGCGGCGGTGATGGCGGCGGTGAGGCCGGCGAAGCCGCCGCCGATGACGGTGAGGTGGGTGGGGGTGCTGGGCATGGGGTGGGGCTCCTGTTGTGGTCGGGTGCGGTTGGCTGCTTTCTCTCGGTACGACGGATGGGGGTGCTCGGGATGTGACATCGGTATCGGGGTGCGGTGGAGTTGTCAGTGGGTGGGTGCACGATGGGTGCATGGGACAGAGGGATGCGGCAGGGGTGAAGAAGGCTCGGCGGCCCGAGGTGCGGTTGCCGCAGCTGCGGGCGTTCGGGGATCTCGGGCTCGGCGGGGGTGAGCTGGAGCCCGACGGGGATTACGACGGGGTCGAGTTCCGGGATCTCGATCTCGCGGGGCAGGACGGCGGGGGAGCGCTGTTCCTCGACTGCGCGGTGACGGGCTGCGGGGTCACTGAGGCGCGGCTCAGCAGGGCGCGGTTCGTGGACTCCGTGCTGACGGAGCTGCGGGGGGTCGGCACGGAGCTGGCGGAGGCGTCGCTGCGGGACGTTGAGGTGGTGGACGCGCGGCTGGGGGGCGTTCAGCTGCACGGGAGTGTGCTGGAGCGGGTCGTCGTGCGGGGCGGGAAGATCGACTATCTGAACCTGCGGAAGGCGCGGTTGAAGGACGTCGTCTTCGAGGAATGCGTGCTGGTCGAGCCGGACTTCGGGCAGGCGGTCCTTGAGCGGGTGGAGTTCGTGGGGTGCGTGCTGAAGGGGGCGGACTTCAGCGGGACCCGCATGAAGGATGTCGACCTGCGGGGTGCGGCGCAGGTGGACATTCTGCGGGGGATCGACTGCTTGGCGGGGGCGGTGATCAGTGCTGGGCAGCTGATGGATCTGGCGCCGGCGTTCGCTGCGCAGGTGGGGGTGCGGGTGGACTAGCGTCCGGCTTTGGCGGGGCTTGCGGTGCGGGTCTGTTGTGGGTGCGGGGCCGCGCCGGTATGTCCGTCCTCGCCATCCGCTGGTGGGCGCCTTTTCGCTTCGGCGGGGGAGCGCTGCTTACCGTGCTCCGGGCGGAAATACCGACACACCCCCTCACGTCTCGATGCCGACTGCAGGTGCGTGGGGCTCATCGCCCTCCGCTCGTTCGCCCACGGGCGGACGCGGGGCAATCGGGCGGGTGGGAGGGAGAGGCTTGTTCGGCAAGGTGAGACGCGGGGTGATCGGGCGGGTGGGTGGGAGAGCTTGTTCGTCAGGGGGTAGATGCGGGGCAAGCGGACTGCGGTGGGCGCCTACGCCCGGGGAAAGCGGGACTGGAGCGACCAGATCGCCGGGTTGTCCGCCAGGGACTCGTGGAGGTCGATGAGGTCCGCCAGGAGGTCCTGGAGGAAGTCCCGCGCCTCGCGGCGGAGTTCGGAGTGGGAGAAGGTCAGGGGAGGTTCTTCCACCCGCATCCAGTCCGCCTCGATGTCCACCCACCCGAAGCGACGGGTGAACAGCATGCGGTCCGTCGACTCCGTGAAGTCGAGCTCCGCGTGCTGGGGGCGGGAGGCGCGGCTGCCGCGGGGATCCTGGTCCACGAGCTCGACGATGTCGCACAGCGCCCACGCGAAGTCGAGCACGGGAACCCATCCCCAGGCTGTGGACAGTTCCCGGTCCGCCTTCGTGTCCGCGAGGTACACGTCCCCGCAGAACAGGTCGTGCCGCAGCGCGTGGACGTCCGCGCCGCGGTAGTCGAACTGCGGCGGGTCGGGAAAGCGGCGGGAGAGGGCGTAGCCGATGTCGAGCACGTGGACGATGGTGTCACGGCCCCGCAGGGCGTGGGACGACACCGCACGTCAGGGCAGTAGCCGCTGCTCCTTCGCCACCGCCACCGCGCCCGCACGCGTGTCGACGCCGAGCTTGTCGTAGATCCGGCCCAGGTGCGTCTTGACCGTGGCCTCGCTGATGAACAGGGCGCGGGCGATGTCGCGGTTGCCGAGGCCTTGGGAGAGCTGGGCGAGGATGTCGAGCTCGCGGTCGGTGAGGGTGGGCAGCGGCTTGCGCATGCGGGCCATCACGCGGGACGCGACCGGCGGCGAGAGCGTGGTGCGGCCCTGCGCGGCGGCGTGGATCGCGGCGAAGAGCTCCTCGGGGCGTTCGGCCTTCAGGAGGTAGCCCGTCGCGCCCGCCTCGATGGCGCGGGTGATGTCGGCGTCCGTGTCGTACGTCGTCAGGACCAGGACGTGGGGGGTGGGTGTGCCGGCGTCGGTGTCGGCGGTCGTGATGTGGCGTGTTGCCTCCACGCCGTCCATTCCCTCGCCCAGTTGCAGGTCCATCAGGACCACGTCGGGGGCCAGCTTCGCGGCGAGCGCGATCGCCTCCTCGCCGGTACCCGCCTCGCCGACCACCTCGATGTCCGGCGCGCTGCCGAGCAGGGCGAGCAGTCCGGCGCGTACGACGATGTGGTCGTCGCACACCAGCAGGCGGACCGGGGGTGTGGGGGACGTCATGGGGTCTCCTGCGGGGTCAGGGGGATCGAGACCGAGAGCACCGTGCCCTCGCCCGGCGCCGACTCGATCGTCAGCGTGCCGCCGAGCTGCCTCGCCCTGGCGCGGATCGCGGGCAGTCCGTGGCCCCGCCGATGGGAGGCGGGCGGCTCGTCGGTGGGGGTGAAGCCGCGGCCGTCGTCCGCGACGTCGAGTACGACCTGGTCGTCCAGGTGCGTGAGCGTCAGTGCCGCCGTGGTCGCGGCGGCGTGCTCCGTCACATTGGCAAGGGCGCCCTGCGCGATGCGCAGGAGTGCGGACTGCGTCCGGTCGGGCAGCGGGACGGGCGTGCCCTCGGAGTGGAAACGGACCGTGAGGCCCGCGTCCTGCGCGGTGCGCGCGGCCAGCGTCCGCAGCGCCTCGTCGAGGCCGCCGCCGTCGGCGAGGTCGGCGGGCGCCAGGTCGTGCACGAAGCGGCGGGCCTCGGTGAGGCCGACTTCGGTGATCGACTCGGCCGTACGGACATGGGCGCGGGCCTTGTCCGGTTCCGTGTCCCAGACGCGCTCCGCGGCCTGGAGCAGCATCTGCTGGCTGGACAGGCCCTGGGCGAGGGTGTCGTGGATCTCCATGGACAGGCGCTGGCGCTCGGCGAGGGTGCCTTCGCGGCGTTCGGTGGCGGCCAGTTCGCGGCGGGTGCGGATGAGGTCGTCGATCAGCTCGCGCTGGCGGGCCGCCTGGCGCTGCATGTGGACGAAGACCGCCGTCGCGATCGCCGACACGGCGGGCGGCCCGAGGATCAGGTCCGGGTCGTAGCGGCCCGCGAGCCGCAGTTGTGACGCGACCACGCAGCCGGTCAGGACGGCCACCAGGGCGAAGGCCGCGCGCGGCGGCAGCGTACGCAGGCCGGTGAAGAAGAGCGGCACCGCGCACCACCCGAAGCTCGGCGCGAGGATCACGAGCACCAGCCAGACCGCGACGACCAGGGCGAGCCAGGTGAGGCGCAGGGGCGTGGGGCGCGTGCCGGGCGCCGGTCCTGACGCGAAGGGCGCGGAGCGCTTGCCCCGCAGGGCCGCGGTGAGGGGCGGCAGGGCGTAGAGGAAGGCAAGGACGACGGAGAGCGCGATGATCCACGGGACGCGCTCACCGCCGGCGGGGTGGCGCAGCAGGAAGCGGGCCAGTGAGGTGGCCAGGAGCAGGTAGAACGTCGCGTGCATGACGGCTGCGAGCCAGCGTGCGTCGGGGTCCGGCGTGCGCTGTCCCACTCTCGGTCCCGCCACGGTGCGCCTCTCTCTCGTACTGCGGTCTCGTGCCCCCGTCGCGCGGGTCGTGCCGTCGCTGAACTGGGCAAACACCCTCATTGTGACCCGGTGGGGCCACGAGAGGGTCAACCGATCGGTTGACCCTGGTGTCGGCCGAGTCGCGCGCCGCTCCCAGCCGGTACGCCGAGGGGTTGGCCCCGGATGCGGCCGGAGGATTGACGGCAGAGGGAACAACTTCCCCTCCGATCCCTCCCCGATCCCCGTAGTCACCCTTGAGGAGCCCCCGATGAAGAAGATCTCCCGCCGCACCCGTGTCCTGACCATCGCCGCCACCGCCGCCGTCCTGGGCGCCGGAACCTTCGGTGCCGTCTCCGCCACCGCCGGTACCCCCGACGCCGCCACCAAGGCAGCCGTCACCGCCGACGCGGGCAACAAGAACCTCACGCAGTCGACGCACCTGAACATCGACGCCGCGACGAAGGCCGCCAAGGCCACCCTCGACGCCGCCGAGAAGGAGAACCAGCGCGTCACGGTCGCCGTGGTCGACCGCAACGGCAACACGATCGTCACCCTGCGCGGCGACGGCGCGGGGCCGCAGTCGTACGAGTCCGCCGAGAAGAAGGCGTACACCGCCGTCTCCTGGAACGCGCCCACCTCCGAGTTGTCCAAGAACCTGGAGAAGACGCCGAACCTGAAGGACATCCCCGGCACCCTGTTCCTCGCGGGCGGTGCGCCGGTGACCGCCAAGGGCGCGCCCATCGCGGGCATCGGTGTCGCGGGCGCCCCGAGCGGCGACCTGGACGAGAAGTTCGCGAAGGCGGGCGTCGCGGCGCTCGGCCGCTGAAGCTCCTGAGCCGCTGAGCCACCGTGTTCCCGGTCCGTACGACGACGAGGAGAACGTTCATGACAAGGACCGCCGAGGACCAGCGGCTGCTCGAAGCCGCTAGGGCCGGGAACGCCGAAGAAGTGAGAGCCGCCCTTGACGCGGGCGGCCGCGTCGAGGCCCGCGACACCGAACTGCGCACGCCCCTGTTGCTCGCCGCCATCGGCGACCACGTCGAGGCCGCCAGGATCTTGGTGGCCGCCGGTGCCGACGTCGACGCGCAGGATCATCGCGCCGACAGCCCCTGGCTGGTCACCGGCGTGACGGGCAGCGTCGCCATGCTGCACGTCCTGCTTCCCGCGGGGCCCGATCTGAAGCTCCGCAACCGGTTCGGCGGCATCTCCGTGATCCCGGCATCGGAGCGCGGCCACGTCACGTACGTACGGGAAGTCCTGCGCGTCACCGACATCGACGTCGATCACGTCAACGACCTGGGCTGGACCGCCCTGTTGGAGGCCGTGATCCTCGGCGACGGCGGTGCTGCGCACCAGGAGGTCGTGGCGCTGCTGCTCGCCGCGGGCGCGACGCCCGATCTCGCCGACCGGGACGGCGTCACGCCCCTGGAGCACGCGGAGCGACGTGGTTTCGCGGAGATCGCCGCGCTGCTGAGGGCCGCCTCGTGAAGGTGCCACGGGCGGCGCTCTCCGTCGGCACCGTGCTCCTGGGTGCCGCCGTCCTCACGGGCTGCGGCACCGGCTCCGAACCCTCCCGCGCGAGCGCGAGCGCCACAGCCCCGGCCACCGCCACCCTCCCCGCCGAGCAGCGCACCCCCGAAGGCACCCTCCTGGTGGCCGACTTCGGCTCCGACACCGTCACCTTCGTCGACCCCGAGCACGGCCCCATCGAATCCGTGAAGGTCGGCACTGCCCCCTACGGCCTTACCGTGGGCGACGACGGCCGCGCCTGGGTCGCCACCGCCGACGCCGTGACCGTCGTCGACACCCGCACCCGCGAACGCCTCGACCGCATCCCGTACGAGACGGACAGCGGCCCCGCGACGACCGGCGAGTACCGCGGCGGAGGCATGGGCATCGCGCTCTCCCCGGACGGCGAGCACGTCTACGTGGGCGTCAACGTGCCCGACGGCAACGGCACGTTGGAGGTCATCGACAGCGAGAAGCGCGAGGTCACCGACACCGTTCCGGTGGGCCGCCGCCCCTTCGACGTGGACGTGTCGAAGGACGGCCGCGAGGTCTACGCGACCAACCACGACTCCTTCGACGTGACGGTCGTACGCGCCGACTCGCTGAAGCCGCGGCGCATCGAAGTCGCCCCCTACGGGACCGAAGGCGGCCTCGGCTCCTGGCTCAAGCCGCACTACGCCGCCGTACGCCCCTCGGACGGCAAGCTCCTGCTGCCCTTCGAGGGCGAGAAGCTCGTCGTGCTCGATCCGCGCACCGGCGATTCGGACATCGAGCCGATGACGGCCAACACCCATCAACACGGGGCGCGGATCACCGAGGACGGCACGCTGTTCGCGGTCGGCACCGGACCCATCGACCCCTCGTCGGACAAGGGGCCCTCGCTGACCATGCGGATGAAGGACGGCAAGGAGAAGGTCTTCCCGCTGGACGGGCCGCACGAGGACGTCGCCGTCTCCGAGGACGGCACCACCGCGTACGTCACCGGCGGCTTCACCCGCGACGGATTCTGGAACGGGATCACCGTCATCGACCTGGAGAGCGGCGATACGGAACGCCTCCCGGCGGGGGAGAGGCCGTTGGGCATCGCCGTGGTCTAAAGCGCAGTGGAGTATCTGAGGGCCGGTGGGGGCTGGTCGCGCCCACGCGGCGGAGCCGCATAATGTAACGCCCCGCGCCCCTTACGGGGCGCTCGCACCCCGAACATATGCCGCATAAGATCACACCCGTGCACCCACGACCCACGGCTCTCCGCAGCACCTCCGCCGCCGCCCTCGCCGCCCTCGTCCTCACCGCCTGCAGCGGCTCCGGAGTGTTCGGCGCGCCCGGAGCCGACGGCGTGCGTGACCCGTACTTCCCGAAGCTGGGCAACGGCGGTTACGACGTCGCGCACTACGACCTGACCCTCGGGTACGACCCGGACGCGCGCCACCTCACCGCCACGGCCGAGGTCACGGCGCGCGCCACCCAGGACCTCAGCGCCTTCAACCTCGACCTCAAGGGTCTGGACGTGAAGGGCGTGACCGTCGAGGGGAAGGACGCCAACTTCCACCGCGACGGGCAGGAGCTGACGATCCGGCCCCCGGGCGACCTCGACAAGGGCGAGACGTTCCGCACGGTCGTCCGCTACTCCGGCAGCCCGGAGACCATCACCGACCCGGACGACTCCGAGGAGGGCTGGCTGCGGACGGAGGAGGGCGCCCTGGCGCTCGGCGAGCCGACGGGCTCGATGGCCTGGTTCCCCTCCAGCAACCACCCCTCGGACAAGGCCTCGTACGACATACGCGTCACCGTCCCCAAGGGCCTGAAGGCCATCTCCAACGGCGAGCTGACCCGCGAGTCGACCAAGAACGGCCGCACCACCTTCGCCTGGCACAGCGCCGAGCCGATGGCGAGCTATCTGGCGACGGTGGCGATCGGGGCGTTCGAGGTGAAGAAGTCGACGACGAAGTCAGGCATCCCGGTGCTCACGGCGGTCGAACCCTCCGAGGCCAAGGCGAGCGCGAAGGCGCTGAACCGCATCTCCGAGATCATGGAGTGGCAGGAGCTGAACTTCGGCCCCTACCCCTTCTCGTCGGCCGGCGCGATCGTCGCCCGCGAGGAGGACGCGGGCTACGCCCTGGAGACCCAGACCCGCCCCACCTATCCCGGCGCCCCCAGCACCGAGCTCGTGGTCCACGAGATGGCCCACCAGTGGTTCGGGAACTCCGTGACGCCCAAGTCCTGGCGGGACATGTGGCTCAACGAGGGCTTCGCCACGTACGCCGAGTGGCTCTGGGAGGAGGACCACGACGGCGACAGCGTGCAGGAGACCTTCGACGACATCTACGCGGACGACTACTACGACGACAAGGAGGACAACGAGGCCATCTGGGAGTTCCCGCCCGCGAAGCCGCCGTCCGCCGGCCAGATCTCGGACAGTCCGGTGTACGAGCGCGGCGGCATGGTCATCCACAAGATCCGCCAGGCGGTGGGCGACGACACCTTCTACGACATCGTGCGGGGCTGGACGAAGACCTACCGCCACCGCAACGCCGACACCGAGGACTTCACGCGGTACGTGGAGAAGCACGCGGGCGGCGATGCGGCGCGCAAGAAGGTGCGTGCGATCTGGGGCCCGTGGCTGTACGAGGACGGAAAGCCGGACCACCCGTAGGGCCCAAGGGCGTCAGAAGAGCGGCTTGCGCAGTACGGCGCAGGGGCGGTCCGCGTCGCGGTCGCGCCGGTGGTCGATGACCTCGTACCCGAGCCTGCCCCAGAAGGCGAGCCCGGCGGCGTTCCCCTCCAGGACGGCGATCCGCACCCCGTCGCGCCCGTCCGCCCGGAAGCGCTCCTCGATCCTGGCCGCCAACTCCCGGCCGTAGCCGCGGCGTTGCTGCGTGGCGTCCACCATGAGCAGCCCGATCCACGGGTCGGGGTCGGCGGGGTCGGGATGCCGGTTCAGCGTGATGCCGATCCCGACGACCCGCCCCTCGGACCGTGCGACGAGCACCTGTGCCTCCGGCTCGGCAAGCTCGTCCGCGAGTGCGGCGGCGACCTGTTCGGGGCGGATGTCATGGGGGTCGGGGAAGTCGCCGGAGAGTGCGTGGAAGACGTGGTTCGACGCGTAGAGGGCGGTGAGCTCGGTGAGCAGCTCACCGGGGAGCGCGCCGTGCTCTGCAGGGGTGAGCGGTTCGAGGATCATGCGGCGCAGGCTAGCCGTATTCACCCCCGCTCTCAGCCGTGCGCCTTCAGGGATTTGAAGGCGCGCGTCTGGTCCACGATCGCGCGCTCCGTGGGGAGGCGTTCGATCGACGACGCGCCGAAGAAGCCGACGATTCCGGTGGTGCGGGACAGGACGTGGGCGGCGTCCTCCGGTTCCGCGATGGGGCCGCCGTGGCACAGGACCAGGATGTCGGGGTTCACGCGCTTGGCCGCGTCGTGCATCTCCTGCACCGCCGTGGCCGCCTGATCGAGGGTCAGGGCCGTGCCCGCGCCGATCGCGCCCTTCGTCGTCAGGCCGACGTGGGGGACGAGGACGTCCGCTCCGGCCCGTGCCATGTCGGCGGCCTGGCCGGGGTCGAAGACGTAGGGGGTCGTGAGGAGGTCGCGGGCGTGGGCCTCGCGGACCATGTCCACCTCGAGGCCGTACCCCATGCCCGTCTCTTCGAGGTTGGTGCGGAACGTGCCGTCGTACAGGCCGACCGTCGGGAAGTTCTGTACGCCGGTGAAGCCCATCCCCTTCAGCTCGTCCAGGAAGCGGCCCATGTCCCGGAAGGGGTCAGTGCCGCACACCCCGGCGAGGACCGGGGTGTCCTTCACCACCGGGAGCACCTCCCTCGCCATGTCCACCACGATCGCGTTCGCGTCGCCGTACGGGAGCAGACCGGCCAGGGAGCCGCGGCCCGCCATCCGGTAGCGCCCGGAGTTGTAGATGATCAGGAGGTCCACGCCGCCCTCCTCCGCACACTTGGCGGAGAGGCCCGTACCCGCCCCCGCCCCGATCACCGGAACCCCCTTCGCCACCTGGGAGTTGAGGCGGGCCAGCGCTTCCTTGCGGGTGATCTGCTTCGTCATGGGGTGCTCCTGGAGCGAGTCGTGGAGGGGGGCATCAGGGCGTCCGCTTCAGCGCCCGTGCGCCGATCAGCTCGTCCAGGCGGTCCGCCATCGCCACCGCGAACTCCGCGTCGTTGATGTGCGCGTCCAGCTCGTGCAGTCGTACGCCACTGCCCCGCACCGTCGTCCGCAGCGCGTTCAGCCCTGCCTCGTCCGCCGCCGTGTCCTCGAACGGGCCGCCCTCGACGTCCACCGCGGAGACCCCGCGCAGCGGCCAGAAGAATTCGACCGGCCCGCGCGCGGCGGCGAGTTTGTGGCCGAGGGTGGTGCCGAGCGCGGCCATCTCGTCGGCCGTCGTGCGCATCAGCGTGACCGAGGGGTTGTGGACGAGCAGGGTGCGGTCCGCGAAGCGGGGCGGGACCGTTGCCGCCGGGCCGAAGTTGACCATGTCGAGGGCGCCGGGAGCGACCACCTGCGGGATGCCCGCGCGGCCCGCCGCGGTGAGGCGCTCGGGGCCCGCCGAGAGGACGCCGCCGACCAGCTCGTCGGCGAGTTCGGTGGTCGTCAGGTCCAGTACGCCGTCCAGAAGGCCGTCGGACGCCAGTTTCTCCACCGCCCTGCCGCCCGCGCCCGTCGCGTGGAAGACGAGGACCTCGTAGCCCAGTGCGTCGAGCCTGGCGCGGGCCGCGTCGATCGCGGGCGTCGTCACGCCGAACATCGTGGCGGCGACCACCTTGCGGCCCCGGCCCGCCAGTTCGTCGTGGTTGCGTTCGTAGCGCCGTGCCATGCCAGCGGCTGCCGCCGCCGCGTTGCCAAGGACCTGCCGGGAGACCGCGTTGATGCCGGAGATGTCCACGACGCTGTACATCAGGGTGATGTCGCTGCTGCCGACGTACGGTGCCACGTCGCCGCCCGCCATCGTGCTGACGAGCACCTTCGGCACCCCGATCGGCAGCGCGCGCATCGCCTGCGAGGCGATCGACGAACCGCCGCTGCCCCCTGCGGCGAGCACCGCGTGCAGCTTGCCCCGGCGGTGCAGGTCGAGCACCACCTCGGTCACGCCGTCCGCCATCGCCGCCACGGCCGCGCCCCGCTCGCCCGCACCGCGCAGCTTCGCGAGGTCGTGCCCGGCCGCGCCTGCCACGGCTTCGGCGGGTACGTCGGCGGTGGGGGCCTGGGCGGGTGGCGGCAGTATGCCGGTGTCGATGAGCAGGGTGTCGCTGCCGTACTCCCTGAGCCGCTCGCGCAGCCAGGCGTACTCCGCGCCTTTGGTGTCGAGCGTCCCGACCAGCACCACGGTCGCCATGGCACTCACACTCCCTCAAGTGGTGGGTGGTGCTCCCGATCCTGCGGTCCCGGAGCCGTCACGGCAACGGCACCGGAGCCGTCACGGCAACGGGGAGGGCCCCCGGCGGAGATTCCGCCGGGGGCCCTCAGGAACCGCAAACTTGCCTACGAACCTCAGACGTTGACGCCGAAGTCCTGCGCGATGCCGACGAGGCCGGACGCGTAGCCCTGGCCCACCGCGCGGAACTTCCACTCCGCGCCACTGCGGTACAGCTCGCCGAAGACCATGGCGGTCTCGGTGGCGGCGTCCTCGCTCAGGTCATAGCGGGCGATCTCGGTGCCACCGGCCTGGTTGATGATGCGGATGAAGGCGTTCCGCACCTGGCCGAAGTTCTGCGAGCGGTTCTCGGCGTCGTAGATCGAGACCGGGAAGACGATCTTGTCGATGTCGGCCGGGAGGCCCGCCAGGTTGACCTTGATCTGCTCGTCGTCGCCCTCGCCCTCACCCGTGACGTTGTCACCGGTGTGCTCGATGGTCTGGTCCGGCGTCACCTTGTTGTTGAAGAAGACGAAGTGGCCGTCCGAGTAGACCTTGCCCTCCGGGTTCACCGCGATGGCCGAGGCGTCGAGGTCGAAGTCGGTGCCAGTGGTGGTGCGGACGTCCCAGCCGAGGCCCACGGTGACGGCGGTCAGGCCCGGAGCCTCCTTGGTGAGCGAGACGTTGCCACCCTTGGACAGGCTTACTGCCATTGTTGGGAGTCCCTTCCCTCGTTGCATACGAACGGGCTTCGTACTGGGGACGAAGCTACCGTCACCCCTATGAACGTCGACCGGGGTCCCAGAGGTTCCAGGTCCTTTTACTTTCTTTACTCATCCCTAGCGCCACTCCTGACACAGGCGGGACCTGCCGTAAATAAGGGTGACGTGGACCGGACAGACGCGGGACGATAGGACCCATGTCCGGTCCCTATGTCATCCGCGGCTCCGTCTCCCTGCCCGAGGCCGAGCTCATGTGGCGCTTCTCCAGGTCCTCCGGGCCGGGCGGTCAGCACGTCAACACCAGCGATTCGCAGGTGGAGCTGAGATTCGACCTGGCCGGCACCGAGGCGCTGCCTCCGGTGTGGAAGGAGCGCGCCCTGGAGCGGCTCGCGAGCAGGCTCGTCGGCGGTGTCGTCAGCGTGCGGGCCTCCGAGCACCGTTCCCAGTGGCGCAACCGCGAGATGGCGGCGACCCGCCTCGCCTCGCTGCTCGCCGAGGCCACCGCACCGCCGCCCCGCCCCCGCCGCGCCACGAAGATCCCCCGGGGGATCAATGAACGGCGCCTGCGCGAGAAGAAGCAGCGCAGCCAGACCAAGCGCGGGCGCGCGGGCGACGGCTGGGGCTGAGCTCCGGCCACCGTCGCGCGCCCGTCGCGGCAAATGTGCGTAAGTGAAGACCGCTCGGCGAGAAACAGCCAAATGGCCTGAGTACGGCCTCAGCCCAGCTGCCGGTACTTCCCCTTGAAGTACGTCAGCGGACCCCCGTCCACGCTCGGCAGCGCAGCCGAAAGTACGCGCCCGATGACGAGGGTGTGGTCACCCGCAGTAACCGTCTGCTCCGTCCGGCACTCCAGTGTCGCGAGCGCGCCGCCGACCAGGGGCGCCCCGGACGCCTCTCCCCGTGCGTAGGGGACGTCCTCGAAGAGCAGCCGGTCGCTGATCCTGCCCTTCATCGCGAACCGGCCCGCGATGTGGCGCTGGCTCTCGGAGAGCACCGAGACGCCCCACAGCGGCTGCTCGGCGAGCAGGTCGTCCATCCGGGAGCCCTCACGCAGGCTGACCAGCACGAGCGGCGGATCGAGGGACACGGAGAGGAAGGCCGTCGCGGTCATGCCGACGTCCTCGCCGACCGGCGCCTGAGGGTCGTCCGCGTCCAGGGACGGCTCGCGGGCGGTCACCAGGACCACACCCGCGGCGAGCCGGGACATGGCGGCGCGGAACTGTTCATTGCTCACCCCCACAGGATGCCCGTCAGGGGACGGGGCACGTGGGGAGGGCGGGGCGGAGGGAGTCGCGGGAGCGTTCTCCGGGGACGTCAGGGATGTCTTCAGTACGGGGACCACGGGAGCGACGCTAGCCCGGCCGCGCCCGCCGCCGCATCGGGCCGAGGGCCGAGACCGGGCCTAGGACCGATGGCCGAGGGCATGGGTCCAGGACACTCTCAAAAGGCGCCCTTCGGTCGAGTGGACTGGACCAACGAAGGCTTCCCATCTGTGACTTGAGTCACAGGACCCATATTTTGTTGACCCTGTGTACCGGGTGAGCTGCTCGCTGTGATTCAGTGACGGTGGCAATCAGACACACTGAGAGAACTCAGTTACTGAGGGAACATTAAGGACGCTGCGAATCTCTGGAGTTGCTGTCGAGGTCTCGGGGAGAGCGAGCAATGGAGACCGAGTCGGAGCCGTACGTCCGTCTTGCGACCCTGCGGCAGCTGCATCAGGTGGTGGCGGATCTCAATACGGCCCGGAGCCTGGCGGACACGCTGCAGACCGTCGCCGACGGCGTGGTCAACGGCCTTGGCTATGAACTGGCGTGCGTCAATCTCGTACGCCCTGACGGCGATCTCGTCGTCGCCGCCTTCGCGGGCAACACCGCCGCGGAGGCGCTCATCACCGGCCGGGTCGGCTCGCGTGAGGCGTGGGAGAAGCGCCTCGCCATGGGCGAGCCCTGGGGCGCGCTGAGGTTCATCTCGTACACCGAGGGCTGGGTCCTCGACGAGGACGACGTCCCGCAGTGGTACACCGACGGCCCCGCGCCGCGCTTCGAGGACGAGTGGCACCCCGCGGACCGGCTCTTCGCGCCGATGTACGCGACGGGCGCCGCCGGGGGCGAGCTGCTCGGCGTGATCTCCGTGGACCGGCCGCGCAACGGCCGCAGGCCCGGTGCCTGGGGCCGCGAGGCCCTGCAGATGTACGCCTTCCAGGCCGCGATCGCGATCAGCAACGCCCGGCTCCGCGCCAACATGCAGCGCGCCCTGGTCCGCCTGGAGCGCGAGCAGCAGGCGCTGCGGGCCAGTGAGGAATCCTTCCGGCAGGCTTTCGAGTACGCGCCTTCGGGCATGGCCATCGCCGAGATGGGCGGTGACCAGCACGGCCGCATCCTGCGCACGAACGACGCGCTGTGCCGGCTGCTCGGCCGCCCCGCGTCCGCGATGCGCCGCTACTCCTTCTCCGACCTGGTCGACCCCGAGGACATCGGCACGCTCCTGCGGACCTCCGCCGAGGGCGGCAGGGCCGAGCTGCGTCTCGCGCGGCGCGACGGGACGTACGTCTGGGTCTCCCTGCGCAACTCCGTCGTCGCGGACGCCGCCGACGGCCCGCGCTTCCTGCTCACGCACGTCGAGGACATAGAGGACCGCAAGCGCCGCGAGCTCCAGCTCGCGCACCGCGCGTCGCACGACTCCCTCACAGGCCTGCCGAACTCCGCCGAGCTGCGCTCGCGCCTCAGCGCCCGTCTCTGTCGCAGGCCGCACGCGGGTCAGCCGAGCGCGGTGGACTCGCTGGACGCGGCGTACGACGGCGTGTACGACGCCCACGGGCGGCACAGCTTCGACTACGGATCGAACAACGCGAACAGCCTCCAGCAGAGCGGCGAGGGCTTCGATCATCACGTGCACACCGTCGCGCCGCCGGAAGGGCCCGGGGACACGGACGACGGCACCAAGGGTCTCGCCGTTCTCTTCTGCGACCTCGACGGCTTCAAGTCGATCAACGACCGCTTCGGGCACACCACGGGTGACGCGGTTCTCATCGAGGTGGCGAGGCGGCTCACCAGCGGCGTCCGCGACGGGGACACGGTCGCCAGGCTCGGCGGCGACGAGTTCGTCGTCCTGGCCGACGGGCTCGGCCGCGCCGACGCGCAGGACCTCGCGGTGCGGCTGCGGAACTCGATCATCCCGCCGATCCGGGTGGACGGCCGTGCGGTCCGGGTGGGTGCCAGTTTCGGTATCGGGTGGGCACACTGCGGGATGACGGCAGACGAGGTGTTGCACTCGGCTGACCAGCGGATGTACGTGGAGAAACGGTCCCGTGCCAAGCAGCACAGGCGGGCCGGATGAGGCCAACGACACCCCGTGGGCTCACTCGGAACGGGTAGGCTCCCCCGGTCAGCGATATGAGGGAGTGACCTGCGAATGACGCCCGGCAACAACGGCGGACAGACGCCGAACGCGCCAGAGGGCGACGACGATGTGTTCGGCTACCTGTACGAAGACGGCAAGGCGGCCGGCGCCACTCCGCCCAGCGGCGGGGGCGGCTACGGCTACCCGGGTCCCCGGTCCTCGTACAACCACGTGCGCGCGGTGGGCGACCGTCGGCCCAACACGTACGGCACGCAGGCCGCGCCCACGTACGGCCAGCAGGTGCCGCAGCAGCCGCAGGCCTACGGCCAGCCGAACGCGCACTACGCCGCCCCGGAGACGCAGCCCGGCGGAGCCCCCTCGGCACCGCAGTACACCCCGGCGTCCCGCGGCTCGGGCGGTCGCGGCGGCGGCCCCAACACCAAGGGCCTCCTGATCGCCGCGATCGCGGTCGTCGCGGTCGTCGCCATCGGGATCGGCGTCGCGATGATGTCCGGCGGCGGTGACGAGGGCGAAAAGAAGGAAGCGGGCGGCGGCTCGACGCAGGGCGAGACGGTCAAGCCCAGCGAGAAGCCGACGAAGAAGCCTCAGGATCCGGCGGCCGATCTGCCGAAGACGGACGCGAAGGCGCTCAAGCTCGACGGCGGCACGGCGACGGCTTCGGACATAGAGGGCGCGGAGTCCGAGGGCGGTGTCTATGTAGCCGGGTTCGACAAGGTCGGGGCCCAGGTGACGTGGACCGTCAACGGCATCCCCAAGTCCGGCGCGTACAGCCTCCGCGTGAACTACGGAGTCCCCGGCAAGGACTCCAACGCCACGATCCTGGTCAACGGCAAGAAGCAGACCCGTCCCCTGAACATGAAGAACTTCTCCGGTGCGGACGAAGGGGACTGGGAGAAGGGCTGGACCAACACCTGGGCGGTGGTCCAGCTCACCAAGGGCACCAACGCGGTCACGCTCACCTGCGCCCAGAGCGACCTGTGCGGGACGACCGGTGCGAACATCGACCAGATGTGGCTCGTGGAGGGCAGCAACGGCTGAACCCTCCACGCCCCCATGGGGTGACTCCTGGGGTTACTTCAGCAACCCCAGGAACCCCGCCACCGTCCCGGCCATCGCCTCGCGAGCCGGGGCGAGGTATTTCCGGGGGTCGACGCCCGTCTCATGGGCGCCGAGGTACTCCCGCACCGCCCCCGTGAACGCCGTGTTGAGCGCCGTGCCGACGTTGATCTTCACCATGCCCGATGCCACCGCCGCCCGGATCTCCGCGTCGGGCACGCCGCTTGAGCCGTGCAGCACCAGCGGTACGGGGACGGCCTTCGTCAGGGACGCGATCAACTCGTGGTCCAGGGTCGCCGTGCGTGACGTCATCGCGTGGGAGGAGCCGACCGCCACCGCGAGCGCGTCCACGCCCGTGTCGGCCACGTAAGCCGCCGCCTCCGCCGGATCAGTCCGCACCCCGGGCGCGTGCGCGTCAAGCGGGGCCTCACCCTCCTTGCCGCCCACCTTTCCGAGCTCGGCCTCGATCCAGATGCCGCGCTCGTGGCCCCAACGCACCGCGTCCGCGGTCGCCTTGACGTTCTCGTCGTACGTCATCTTCGACGCGTCGAACATCACCGAGCTGAAGCCCTCGGGGTGCGCGGCCCGCATGAGGTCCACGTCCATGACGTGGTCCAGGTGCAGGGAGAGCGGGGCGGACGAGGAACGCGCCACCGCCGCCGCTGCCGCCGCGATGGCGGAGAGGTTGCCGCCGTGGAACTTCACGGCGTTCTCGGAGATCTGGAGGATCGCGGGGGAGCCCGCCTGCTCCGCGCCCGCGGCGATCGCCTCCGCGTGCTCCAGCGTGATCACGTTGAACGCGGCGACACCGCGCCCCGCCGCGCGCGCGTCGGCCACCAGGTCGCCGGTGGATACGAGTGGCATGATGAATCCCCAATTCTCGGGCCGCCTGGGCCCGTTG
The DNA here is from genome assembly GCF_053606205.1 of Streptomyces sp. NPDC055239. NCBI lineage: Bacteria > Bacillati > Actinomycetota > Actinomycetes > Kitasatosporales > Streptomycetaceae > Streptomyces > Streptomyces sp. NPDC055239. The sequence continues at coordinate 38,589 of NZ_JBSGRD010000022.1, forward strand.
TGCGTCGCTCACGCGGTGACGCGTGACGTCACGCCGCGTTGACCTCCCCGGTCACCGCGACCCGCGTGAGCAGGTCTTCGTACGTCGCGGGCACGAACTCGCCCGCCACGGGGGCCGCCACTGTCGCCGCTGACAGGGCCACGGCCCGTGCGAGGCGCTCGGGCCACGCGAGTTCCTCCACCAGGCCCGAGAGCAGGCCCGCGACCGCCGAGTCACCGGCGCCCGTCGGGTTGCCGCGCACCATGGCGGGCGGAGCCGCCTGCCAGGTGCCCTCCGGCGTGACGGCACGCAGGCCCTTGGCGCCCAGGGAAGCCACCACCGCGTGCGCGCCCCTGCGGCGGGCGTCGCGGATCGCCTGGTCGGGCTCGTGGGAGCCGGTCAGCTCCGCCAGTTCGTCGGCGTTCGGCTTGATGATGTCGGGGCGGGCGGCGAGACCGCGGCGCAGCGCCTCCCCGCTGGTGTCCAGGAGCACGGGGACCTTGGCGGCGCGCGCGGCCCGTACGAGGGCCGCGTAGGCGTTCACCGGGACCCCCGGCGGCAGGCTTCCGCAGAGCGCGACCGCTGCCGCGCCCTCGCGCAGCAACTCCTCGTACGACTCCCGGAACGCGGACCACTCCGCGGGCGAGACCGTCGGGCCCGGTTCGTTCAGCTGCGTGGTGTCGCCGGTCGCCGCGTCGACGACGGCGAGCGTGCGGCGCGTCGCGCCGTCGACGGGCACCAGCGCGTCCGTGACGCGGGGCTCGTGCTTGAGGCGCTCGTGCAGGGTGCGGCCCGTGTCGCCCCCGGCGAAGCCGGTCACCGTCACGTCGTGGCCGACGGCCGCGAGGACGCGGGCGACGTTCAGGCCCTTGCCGCCGGGGCGTTCGGTGACCTCGGTGACGCGGTGTGAGGCGTGCGGGGTGAGGGCGGGGACCCGGTAGGTGATGTCCAGGGCGGCGTTCAGCGTGACTGTGAGAATCACTCGTCGCTCACCCCGGTTGTCTGCTGCTGCCGTCTTCTTTCGGGCTGATCATGCCAAATAGAAGGCGGTTGGCCCAGAGGTCAGGACCAACCGCTCCCTGTTCGTTGCCAATTCAACGTCACTGCGGGGCAACTACCCACTCGCCCTTGCGCATGACGCCCACCAGGTCGAACTCCGCGTCCAGGACCACCAGATCGGCGTCCTTGCCCGGTTCGAGCGAGCCGATCTCGTCGTACATCCCCAGGAGTTTGGCCGGGTTCACGGAGATGGCCCGTACGACGTCGTCGACCGGGAGGCCGTCGACGGTCGCCGAGCGTTTGAACGCACGGTCCAGGGTGAGGGTCGAGCCCGCGATCGAGCCGCCCTCGACGAGCCGCGCGACGCTGTCGAGCACCTCGACCTCCAGCGGGCCGAGCATGTACCGGCCGTCACCGAAGCCCGCCGCGTCCATCGCGTCCGTGATGAGCGCGGTACGGGCGGCGCCCGCGTGGTGGAAGGCGAGCTCGAACGACGCGGGGTGCAGATGCGTGCCGTCGTTGATCAGCTCGACCGTGATCCGCTCGTCCTCCAGGAGCGCGGCGATCGGACCCGGCGCGCGGTGCCCGAGGGTCGGCATCGCGTTGTAGAGGTGCGTCGCGACGGTGGCGCCCGCGTCGATGGCCTCCTGCGTCTGTTCGTACGTCGCGTCCGTGTGGCCGATGGCCGCGATGACGCCGTGTTCGGCGAGGAGACGTACGGAGTCGATGCCGCCCGGCAGCTCGGTGGCGAGCGTGAGCATCTTGGCCCGGCCGCGTGCCGCGTCGATCAGCTTGCGGACCTCGGCGGGGTCGGGGTCGCGCAGGAGCACCTCGCTGTGCGCGCCCTTGCGGCACGGCGAGATGAACGGCCCCTCGAAGTGGATGCCCGCGATGTCGCCCTGCTCGGCCAGCTCGCTGAGCATGCCGGCCCGCTGGGCGAGGAAGTCCATCTCGCCGGTGACGGTCGAGGCGACGACGGTCGTGGTGCCGTGCAGGCGGTGCGTGTGGACGCCTTTGAGCACGTCGTCGACGGTGCCGGAGGTGAAGGACGCGCCGCCGCCGCCGTGGTTGTGGATGTCGACGAAGCCCGGGACCACCCAGTGACCGGGATCCAGGTCGACGACTTCGGCATCGTTGGGAGCGCTCCCGGCGATGCGCGCGCCGTCGACGATCACACGGCCGTTGGAAATGGTCCCGGTGGGCAGGACCACCTGAGCACCGGCGAGCACCTTGCTAGTGGCCATCAGGCGGTTACCTCCGTGGAGTCGGTGGATGCGGTGGAGTTGGTGGACGCGGTGGAGTCGGTGGGGTCGTCAGGGGTGCCGATGAGGTCCCAGGCGAGCAGGCCCGCGCCCAGGCATCCCGCGGTGTCCCCGAGGGCGGCGGGGACGATGAGGGGCTGGGACTGGAACGTCACGATGCGTTCCGTCATGGCCGCCCGCAGGGGTGTGAACAAGGTTTCCCCGGCCTCGGCGAGACCGCCACCGATGATCAGAGTGTGCGGGTCCAGGAGGGTGAGGGCGGTGATGAGGCCGTCGGCGAGCGCGTCGACGGCGTTCTGCCAGACCTCCTGGGCCCGCGGGTCGCCCGACTCCACGGCCTTCGCGCAGTCCGCCGCGTCCGCTTCGGGGTCACCGCTCGCCGCCGCCCAGGCCTCGCTCACCGCGGACGCGGAGGCGAGCCGCTCCAGGCAGCCGCGCTGGCCGCAGCCGCAGAGCGGACCGCCGGGGCGCACGATGATGTGCCCGATCTCGCCCGCCGAGCCGTGCGCGCCGGGCTCGATGCCGCCGTCGATCCCGATGGCCCCGGCGATCCCCGTACCGAGCGGCACGAAGAGGAACCGGTCGGCGCCCTTGCCCGCGCCGATCCGCCCCTCGGCGAGGCCGCCGGTGCGGACGTCGTGGCCCAGGGTCACGGGGACGCCTTCCAGCCGCCGGCTCAGGAGCTCGCGCATGGGGACGTCGCGCCAGCCGAGGTTCGCGGCGTAGACCGCGATGCCGCGCTCGGTGTCGACGATCCCGGGGACGGCGACCCCAGCCGCCGCCGCGGGTTCCCCGAACTCCTTGATCCCGTGGGCGCGGAGGTCGGCGGCGAAGTCGAGGATGGACTCGACCACGGCGTCGGCGCCGCGCTCCCGGCCGGTGGGCCGCCGCGCCTCGTAGAGGAGCGCGCCGTCCGCCCCGACCAGGGCGGCCTTCATTCCGGTGCCGCCCACATCGAGGGCGATGACATGTCTCACGGGGGACAGTCTCGCGCGTGACGTGCGAGAGGTCTAGTCCATTCCGGTTAATCGGTGCGGGGCAATCGGGTGGGCATCGGGTGGGCGGGATCACCCGCCCACCCGCCGCAGGGGCGCGAACTAGCCCAGAATGACGCTCCGCGTCAGGTTCCGGGGCCGGTCGGGGTCGAAGCCCCGGGACTCCGCCAGAGCGACGGCGAGCCGCTGCGCCCGGATCAGATCGGCCAGGGGATCGGCCTCCTCGCGGGCGACGAGTTCCCCGCCCACCCGGGCGACGTCCCCGGCAAGACCCTCCGGCAGTACGCCGAACATCCAGGCCACACGGCCGGGCCCGGTGATGGCGATCGGCCCGTGGCGGTACTCCATCGCCGGGTACGACTCCGTCCAGGCCCCCGCCGCCTCCCGCATCTTCAGCGCGGCTTCGAGGGCGAGACCGTACGTCCAGCCCCGCCCCAGGAACGTCCACTGCTCGGCCGCCAGAACCGCGGCGGGCAACGGCTCCGTCACCGCGAGCTCCGCGTCGACCGCGGCGTCGGCGATCGATTTCACGCCGGGGATGTCACCGAGCCCGGCCCGCAGGAAGGCGAGCGCGGTCGTGGCGAAGCGGGTCTGGACGACCGACTCCTCGTCCGCCCAGTCCAGGACGGCCACCGAGTCGGCCGCGTCCATGACCGGAGTCTTCGGATCGGCGGTGAGGGCGGTGGTCGGGACGACACCCTTGAGCTCGCCGAGGAGCTCGAGGACCTCCGTAGTCGTACCGGAGCGGGTAATGGCGACCACCCGGTCGTACGTCCGCCCGGCGGGGAACTCCGAGGAGGCGAAGGCGTCCGTCTCGCCCTGCCCGGCGGCCTCGCGCAGTGCCGCGTACGCGATGGCCATGAACCACGACGTACCGCACCCGGTGACGGCCACCCGCTCGCCCGGCTTCGGCAGTCCGTCGAAGGCGGAGGCGGCCTCGGCCGCCCGGTGCCAGCAGGCGGGCTGGGTTGCGATCTCTGTTGCGGTACGCGACATGCGCCAAGACTCCTTGCCAGTGCGGGACTTCACGACGTGCTCATCGATACGCGGTCGTCACTCGATGGAACGTGACGTGCTTAGCAGCGGGTCGGCCCCCTCGGCAATGGTGGGACGTGAGGAGCACGCCGTTGCACAAGCGATACTTGAGTGGTGTAGACCTCGTGTGCGTACGCGGGGGAAAATCGCAGTTCACGAAGATCTTCGAGGGTGGGAACAGCTGTGCAGCGGCGCGCGACAGGAGTGACCGCGGCGGTAGCCGCACTGGGCATGGCGGCGGTGCTCGCCGGCTGTGGCGGTCCGGGCGACTCCGGCGACGTCACCCTCAAGTTGGTGGCCGCCGACTACGGCGACTCCAAGGACAACAGCTCCCAGAAGTACTGGGACAAGATCGCCGAGAAGTTCGAGGCGAAGAACCCCGGCATCAAGATCGACGTCAGCGTCTACTCCTGGACCGACGTGGACCGCAAGGTCAAGGAAATGGTCAAGGCGGGCGACGCACCCGACATGGCCCAGATCGGCGCGTACGCCGACTACGCCGCGCAGGACAAGCTGTACCGCACCGAGGACCTGGTCTCCATCGCCACCCAGGCCGACTTCATGGCCCCCCTCGCCGAGGCGGGCGAGGTCAAGCGCGTCCAGTACGGCATGCCGTTCGCCTCCTCCACGCGCCTGCTCTTCTACAACGAGAAGATCTTCAAGGACGCCGACCTCACGCCTCCGCAGAGCTGGACCGACCTCGCGGCCGACGCCAAGGTGCTCAAGGCGCGCGGGGTGAAGATCCCCTACGCCCTGCCGCTCGGCTCGGAAGAGGCGCAGGCCGAGACGTTGCAGTGGCTGCTCAGCGGTGGCGGCGGCTACACCGACAACGTCGGCACGTACGACATCGACTCCAAGCAGAACGTGAAGACCTTCACCTGGCTGAAGGACGAGCTCGTCGGCAAGGGCCTGACGGGCGACACGCCCCCCGCCAAGCTCGACCGCGCCGAGGCCTTCGCCGCCTTCACGCGCGGCGACGTGGGCATGCTCAACGGCCATCCCACGCTGATGCAGATGGCCGCCAAGAAGGGCGTGAAGTACGGCATGGTGCCGATGCCCGGCGTGAACGGCCACGCTCGGGCCACGATGGGCGTCGCCGACTGGATGATGGCCTTCAAGCAGCACGGCAACGGCTCGGAGATCGGTAAGTTCCTCGACTTCGCCTACAGCACGAAGAACGTCCTGGACTTCTCCCGCGAGTACGACCTGCTGCCCGTCACGACCTCCGCCGCCCAGGAGATGACGGGCAACAAGAACGACAAGGCGCTCGCCGAGTTCCTCGACGAGCTGCCCACGTCGGAGCTGTACCCCGTGGGCAAGACGTCCTGGGCGCAGGTCTCCGTCGAGGTCAAGAAGTACATCGGCAGGGCGGTCGACCCGGACGGCAATCCGCAGTCGATCCTCAGTCAGATCCAGACCAAGGCGGCGACCGAGGAGAACTCGGAATAGCGTGACGGCATGACCGATGCCACGGGCCTCTCTGAACGTGACCGCGCGATCCTCGCCCTGGAGCGCCGTGACTGGGCGAGCGGTCCCGGCGCCAAGGAGCGTGCCGTGCGCGAGCAGCTCGGCCTGGTGCCGGTCCGCTACTACCAGCTCCTCAACGCCCTGCTCGACGATCCCCGCGCCCTCGCGCACGATCCGGTGACCGTCAACCGGCTCCGGCGGGTCAGGGAGTCCCGGCGCGGGGAGCGTTGAGGGTAGAGGCAGAGACAGAGGCAGAGCGTAGGGTCGGGCCTATGGGTGACCCTGTGTACTCTCCCGAGCTGCCCGAGCCTGTGACCCCGGCAGGGCGTGAGGGCCTCGCCGCGCTTCTCGCGCGGCCCGGGAAGGCCGTGATCGCGCTCGACTTCGACGGCACGCTCGCCCCGATCGTGCCCGACCCCGAGCAGGCCCGCGCCCATCCCGACGCCGTCCCCGCCCTCGCCGCGCTCGCACCGAAGGTGCGGTCCGTCGCCGTCGTCACCGGGCGCCCCGCGGGCGTGGCGGTGCGCTACGGCGGTCTCGCGGGCGTTCCCGGCCTCGAACACCTCGTCGTGCTCGGGCACTACGGTGCCGAGCGCTGGGACGCGGTCTCCTCCACGGTGCATGCGGCTGAACCTCACCCCGGGGTGGCGTCCGTGCGGGCCGAGCTGCCCGGGTTCCTTGACCGGATCGGCGCGTGGCGCGGCACGTGGATAGAGGAAAAGGGGCGTGCGGTGGCAGTCCACACGCGTCGTGCGCGTGACCCGCAGGCGGCGTTCGAAGAGCTGCGCGAGCCCCTCGGTGAACTGGCGTCCCGCCACGGCCTGATCGTCGAACCGGGCCGCCTGGTCCTTGAGTTGCGCCCGCCCGGCATGGACAAGGGTGTGGCCCTCGCCGAGTACGTCCGCGAAGTCGGCGCCGAGACCGTCCTCTACGCGGGCGACGACTTGGGCGACCTCCCCGCTTTCGCAGCGGTGGAGAAGCTGCGCTCGGACCAGGTGCGGGGCTTGCTGGTGTGCAGCGGCAGCGCGGAGGTCGCGGAGCTCGCGGATCGGGCGGACCTGGTGGTGGACGGGCCGGGGGGCGTGGTGGCCCTGCTCTCGGGGATCGCCACCCAACTGGGCTGACAGGCAAGGCTTTGTCCCCAACCCCGCCCCTTCCCGAAGACCGTGCCTGCGCCCCGGGCCTACCTGGGGCTCCGCCCCAGACCCCGGACAAGATGTCCTCAATCGCCGGACGGGCTGAAATCTTTCAGCCCGTCCGGCGATTGAGGACGAACTCGGCGAAGCCGGTGATGACGGCAACCAGCAAGGCACAGGGCCCCCGCGCCGAGCGGGTTCTCGGGAAGGGGCGGGGTTGGGGATGAATCAGTTCTGCAGTGCCCGCAGCTGGTCCAGGAACCACTGGGACGGGGGAAGAGCCGTTGCCGCCGCAGCCAGGCGTTTCGTACGCTCCGCGCGCTCCTCGACCGGCATGGTCAGCGCCTCGTGCAGCGCCGCAGCCGTCCCGCTCACGTCATACGGGTTCACGACGAGAGAATCCTCCCCCAACTCCTCATACGCCCCCGCCTCCCGCGAAAGCACCAGCACGCACCCCTCATCCGAAACGACCGGCACCTCCTTGGCCACCAGGTTCATTCCGTCCCGGATGGGGTTCACAAGCGCCACGTCGGCCAGACGGTACGCAGCCAGTGAGCGGGCGAAGTCGTCCTTCACGTGGAGTACGACCGGCGTCCAGCCCTCGACCCCGTACTCGGAGTTGATCTCGTCCGCGAGCCTCTGCACGGACGCCGTGTACTCGCGGTACACCGCCAGGTCCTGCCGCGACGGGTAGGCGAAGGCCACGTGCACGACCCTCTCCCGCCACTCGGGGCGGGAGGCAAGAAGCTCTCGGTACGCCAGCAACCCCCGCACGATGTTCTTCGACAGTTCCGTCCGGTCCACCCGGACGATCGTCTTCCGGTCGCCGCCGCCACCCACCTGCTCCCGCAGCGCCGCCATCCGCTCCTCCACGTCATCCCGCCGCGACCGCTCCCGCAGGAAATCCGCGTCGGCCCCAAGGCCGTGCACCCCGATCCGCGTCCCCGACGTACCGCCGATGACGGCGACGCAGCACTCCGTGAACGCGTCCGCCCACCGGCCCGTCAGGAACGCCGCGCGGTCGGCGCCCAGGATGCCGCGAAGCAACTGTTCCGCGACGTCCTCCGGCAGCATCCGGAAGTAGTCCACAGGGGCCCACGGAGTGTGGGAGAAGTGGCCGATGCGCAGGTCGGGGCGGAGTTCGCGCAGCATCCCCGGCACCAACGCCAGGTGGTAGTCCTGGATCAGGACCGCCGCGTCCCCCGCAGCGCTCTCCGCGAGCGCCTCGGCAAAGGCCCGGTTGTAGGTCTCGTACGACGCCCACTGCGCCCGGAACTCCGGGCCGAAGGCCGGTTCGAGCGGTGTTTGGTACAGCATGTGGTGGACGAACCAGAGGACCGAGTTCGCGATCCCGTTGTACGCGTCGGCGTGCACCCCCTCGTGCGAACCCGCGTCGATGTCGAGCATCCGCACGCCCGGCTCACCGACCCCGCGCCGCACGGCCTCCCGGTCGCCGTCGCCCAGCGCCGCGCAGACCCACAGCGAGTCCCCGCCGGAGTCGCCGATCGCGCTGAGCCCGGAGACGAGTCCGCCGCCGCCCCGCTTGGCGATCAGTTCTCCGTTCTCCTCCAGGGAGTACGTGACGGGGCCGCGGTTGGACGCGACGAGGACCTGGGCGGCGGCGTGCTCGGAGACCATGTGCCGAACCTAGCCCTTAGCGGAAGGGCTCAAACGTAGGGCCGGACCCTTGCGGGCCCGGCCGTATACGTTCAGGGATCAGCGTCAAGGCCTACGTCGAGGCCTGCCCGGCTAGTCCCGCCTGCTCCTCGCCGCCGCCACCGCGAGCGCGCCGAGCACGCTCAGGGAGATCGCGAGGCCCGCGTACAGCATCGTGCCGGAGTCGCTGCCCGTGTCGGCCAGTTCACCCGGACCTTCACCCGGACCGCTCGCCGTCGCCGCTCCCACGGGCGGGCCCTGCTGCGGGGCGGGCCGCGCCTGCACCCGCTGTCGCGTGGCGAGGATCGCCGAGGTGCACGGGTCGTCGCCGCCCCGGACGGACCGGGGGCAGTTGCTGCCGGGCGCCGTCACCGTGATCACCCGGATCGCGCCCGCCGTGCAGGACACCTTGACCCGCTGGGTGACAGTGACCTTGCCGTGCGGTCGTACGTCGCCCTTCCACACGTACTTCGCACCCTGCTTGGTGACCGTCCCGCTGCTCGCGACCGGCTTCGAGCCCGGCGTCACCTGCCAGGAAGCGGTGGCCCCGGTGCGGGTGCTGCCCGATGGGTTCTTGAGGGTGATGGTGTTCTTGACGTTGCTGCACACCGGCGCGGTCCGCCGTGCGGGCGCGTTGGTGACCTTGAGCTTCGGCTGCTTGCGCTCGATGACCGGCGCCGCCCCGCACCTCGGGTCGGTGCTGCCCGCGTCGCAGTTGGAGCGCGGGGACTCGACGTCGACGTCGTTGAGCAGGTTGCCGTCACCGTTGACGGGGTCGTGGACCTTGACCGAGTACGTCACTGTCGCGGTGCGCCCTGCCGGGATGTCGCCGGTCCAGCTGATCCGCGGTCTGGTGTACGAGACCTTGCCGGTCGTCGCCTTCGCGTCGTGGTTGTACGTCGCGTCGTCGAGGTTGTCCGTCAGGTCGTCGCTGAACTTGGCGTTCGGGTAGTTCAGCTTGCTGATGTTCTTCGCCTTGACCGTGTAGGTCAGGGTGCCGCCAGGCTTCACCTTCTTGGGGCTCGCCGTCTTCGTCACCTCCAGATCCGGGACCGGGACGGAGAGCGCGAGGGCCGAGGGGACGTAGGTGTCGCCCTTCGTGGAGAAGCTCAGCGTCGTGGAGGTCGAGCCGACCGGGATCGGCTCGGCGGCGGGGGCGGCGGCCGGTGTGGCGCGTGTGCTGCCGCCCGTGACGTCGAACTCCTTGGCGTCGATGGAGAGGTTGTTGGTCATCCTCGGGTCGAGGGCGCCGTCGTCCTCGCTGATGAAGAAGTTGTTGGTGTTGCCCGTGTGCGACTCGGTGATGTTCTGGCCGCCGACCGCGAAACGGTCGCCGGGGGTGTTCCAGTCGCCCTCGTACGCGGTGACGCTCGCGCGCGGCTTGCCGTCCGTGCGGTAGAAGCCGTCGACCTTGACGCTGGTGGCGGGCGAGGTGGAGCGCTGGAGGACGTGGCCGCCGTAGACGTAGACGTTGCGGCGGTCGGGCGCGTACTGCTCGTCGGGGGCGTCGTACTTGTAGACGACGGTCAGGGACCAGCCCGCGACGCAGCCCTTGCCGGTGGGCGCCCAGATGTCGCCGACCGCGACCGGCATGGGCGTTCCGTCGCCGGTGATGCCGCTGAAGAGGCCCGTGACGTCGGCCTCGCCGGTGTAGTAGTGCGGGCCGTTGGCCGACGCCGGGTCCCCGACCATGTTCGCCGGGGTCACCTTCGACGGGGTGGCGCCGGCCACGCTGACGGAAGGCACCGCGTCGAGCGGGTCGCCGGGGGACGGATTCACGTCGGCCCCGGAGATGTCGCAGCGCTTGAGCTGCGCGCCGCTCGGGCCCTTGTACGTGCCGTCGTTGCCGCCGAAGAAGAGGCGCGCGTACGCGACCTTCGCGCCGGGCGGGATCGCGACCCGGCCGGTGCTCGATCCGTGGTCGGGGTCCATGCCCGCGGTGTTGATCCGCCGCATGACGAAGGTGTTGTTGTTGTCGCGGCCCTCGCCGTCCGCGGCGGTGGCGCAGCGCGCCGCCATGTCCGCGGGCGTCGTCGGGCAGCCCATGACCGTGTTGCCGATGGTCTTGAAGTCGCCGTAGAGCGATTCGTCGTAGCGCTTGGCGAAGGGCTCGATCACATCCGCGGCGGCCGGTGCCACGGCTGCGGCGCTCAGTGCCCCTGCCGCGAGACCGGCCGTGGCCATGGCCACGCCACCGACGCGTCGCGCGCTTCCCATTACCTGTCTGACCCGCAGCTGTCTGAGCCGCAGCTGTCTGACCCGCATAAAGACCCACATAAGTGGGGAATGTAGACAAAATGCCCGGTCTTGGGTGGTTACGCCACGCGGCGTGCCGTGTACTCCGCGATCCCGGACATCGGCGGACGCTCCTCCGTGTCCACCGAATGGGTCCGCGGTTCGAACCCGTGCTCGCCCCGTTCGAACTGGGTGAGCTCGGGGCGTACGTGGTGACCGAGCGCGAGCCTGACCTGCGCCGTCCGGTAGATCGCGGCGGCCATCCTGCCGAGCGCCTGCCCGTCCTGGTGCCGGTGCTTGCGCACGCCGACGTCGACCTGCGCGAGCGCGTCGAGGCCCACGGTGTGCAGCGCGTCGACGAGCAGGCCGAGCTCCACCCCGTAGCCGACCGGGAACGGCAGCCGCTCGAGGAGGGACCTGCGTGCCGCGTACTCGCCGCCCAACGGCTGGACGAATCCTGCCAGTTGGGGCCAGTGCATGTTGAGAAGCGGGCGCGCCATCAGCTCGGTGACCCGGCCGCCCTGACCCGCCGTCCCGGCAAGCGGGCGGTCGTACATCGCCTTCACGAAGTGCACGTCGGGCTCGGTCAGGAGCGGGCCCACGATCCCGGTGACGAAGTCCGCCGAGAACTCCTTCAGGTCCGCGTCGACGAACGCGACGATGTCACCGCCGGTCACCAGGAGTGAGCGCCACAGGACCTCGCCCTTGCCGGGCACGGCCGGGATGCGCGGCAGGATCTCGTCCCGGTGCACCACCCGCGCACCCGCATCGCGCGCGACCTCGGCCGTGCGGTCCCGCGAGCCCGAGTCGATCACCACGAGCTCGTCGACGAGGGCAGTTTTCTCGATGAGCTCGCGGCGGATCTCGGCGACGATCTCGCCGACCGTCTCCTCCTCGTCGAGCGCGGGCAGGACGACGCTCACCGAGGCTCCCGACGCCCGTTTGGCGGCGACGAGCGCGCTGAGCGGACGGTCGGCAACGGACCAGGAACGCCTGGTCAGCCAGCGCTCGGCCTCTTCCAGCACGGGTGGCTCCTCCTGTGTGTGGCCTACATGTGACCCATCTCGCGGTTCGGACGACTATCTCAAGGGTCCAGGCCGTCGGTTACAGTCTTGAACAACGCGGATGACCATCGCATGTCGGGGGTCGACGCGTAACAAACGCCCCGGGCCCCTGAAGCCCGGCGCCATACCGCTCATCCAGAGGGGCAGAGGGATACGGCCCGTTGAAGCCCCGGCAACCATCCCGCCGACCGCGCATGCGAGGTCTCGGCGGGGAAGGTGCCAATTCCGTCTCGCGACGAGATTCGTCGCGGGGAAGATGAGGAGAAAGGGCCTCGCCTCCATGGCTGCGCAGACTGTTGCAACGAACGACACCACCCCCTCGACCACGGGTTCTGTGGACCTCGGCCCCGCATCGGGCCTTTCCTGCCGCGAGTGCGGCGAGCTGTACGCCCTCGGCCCGATCTTCGCCTGCCAGGCCTGTTTCGGCCCGCTCGAAGTGGCGTACGACCTGCCGACCGGCGACCCCGAGGCGCTCCGGAAGCAGATCGAGTCCGGCCCCGCCAACATCTGGCGCTACGCACCCCTGCTGCCCGTCCCCGCGGACGTCGCCGAGAAGCCGAACATCAACCCCGGCTGGACCCAGCTCGTCAAGGCCGACAACCTCGCCCGTGAGCTGGGCGTCGAGCAGGGCAAGCTGTTCGTCAAGGACGACTCCGGGAACCCGACGCACTCCTTCAAGGACCGTGTCGTAGCGCAGGCCATCGAGGCGGCGCGCGCCTTCGGTTTCACCACCCTCTCCTGCTCCTCCACCGGCAACCTCGCCGGTGCCGTGGGCGCAGCGGCGGCCCGTGCCGGTTTCCGCTCGTGCGTGTTCATCCCGCACGACCTGGAGCAGGGCAAGGTCGTCATGGCCGCGGTCTACGGCGGCGAGCTCGTCGGTATCGAGGGCAACTACGACGACGTGAACCGCTTCTGCTCCGAGCTCATCGGCGACCCGCTGGGCGAGGGCTGGGGCTTCGTGAACGTGAACCTGCGGCCGTACTACGGCGAGGGTTCCAAGACCCTCGCGTACGAGATCTGTGAGCAGCTCGGCTGGCAGCTGCCCGACCAGCTGGTCATCCCGATCGCCTCGGGCTCGCAGCTCACGAAGATCGACAAGGGCCTCAAGGAGCTCATCAAGCTGGGCCTCGTCGAGGACAAGCCGTACAAGATCTTCGGTGCGCAGGCCGAGGGCTGTTCGCCGGTGTCGACCGCCTTCAAGGCCGGGCACGACGTCGTACGCCCGCAGAAGCCGAACACCATCGCCAAGTCCCTCGCCATCGGCAACCCCGCCGACGGGCCGTACGTCCTGGACATCGCGCGTCGCACGGGCGGTGCGGTGGAGGACGTGAACGACGAGCAGGTCGTGGACGCGATCAAGCTGCTCGCGCGGACCGAGGGCATCTTCGCGGAGACCGCGGGCGGTGTGACGGTCGGCGTCACGAAGAAGCTGATCGAGGCCGGTCTCCTCGACCCCTCCCTGACCACGGTGGTCCTGAACACGGGTGACGGGCTCAAGACCCTGGACGCGGTTGCCGAGACCTCTCAGGCGACCGCGACGATCAAGCCCAGCCTCGACGCGTTCCGCGCCGCGGGTCTCGCCGGTTAACCGCCGTAGGTCTTGAGCCTTCTTTCCGACTGCGGACCGTCGTGGCTGGTCGCGCAGTTCCCCGCGCCCCTGAAGGGGCCCGCATACCCCGAGGTGAATCCATGAGCGTGAACGTCCGTATCCCCACCATTCTTCGCACCTACACCGGCGGCAAGTCCGAGGTCGCCGCCGAGGGGGCGAATCTTTCCGAGGTCATCGCCGATCTCGAGGCCAAGCACGCCGGTATCGCGGCCCGTGTCCTTGACGATCAGGGCAAGCTGCGGCGCTTCGTGAACGTCTACGTGAACGACGACGACGTCCGCTTCGAGCAGGGCCTCGAGACCGCGACGCCGGACGGTGCCGGCGTCTCGATCATTCCCGCCGTCGCGGGCGGCTGCTGAATCCGCCTGAAAGCACGCAGCGTCACCTCTATTGCCCCCTCCGCGAGAGAAGCGGAGGGGGCAATTCAATGTGGTTGAGCGCGGTACAGTTGGGAAGCAAGCTTCGCTGTTTGTGCCGAGTGCATATACGAAGTCGGCCCGGGGCCGACAAGAAGTAGCCAAAGCGCCTTGCCTATTTGAGCCTATTGCGGCATTTGTCTGGCCCGACTTGCCCTGAACTCCGGCAAATTCTCCGCATATTACCGATCGTGCGTGCCCAGAATTCTCGTCCGATTGACCTGTTGCAGAGGGCAGTTGGACAGATACATTCAGCGGCGGTCGACGCGTTCCGGCGCACGCCTCCACAACCCATTGGGGGGTGAGGTCTGACCCGGGCCCGCGAAGTGCGGGTCCGTGCAAGGGCCAGTAATAGGGGAGTTAGGCATGGCTCAGGGCACCGTCAAGTGGTTCAACGCGGAGAAGGGGTACGGCTTCATCGCGGTCGACGGTGGTGCGGATGTTTTCGTCCACTACAGCGCGATTCAGATGGACGGTTACCGCACCCTTGAAGAAGGTCAGCGAGTGGAGTTCGAGATCTCGCAGGGCCAGAAGGGTCCGCAGGCGGACATGGTCAAGCTCGCCGTCTGATCTCGGCGCGATCGGCCAGCGACTTAGCGAGTGACGAGGGGCCCGTATCCCGACAGGGGTACGGGCCCCTCGTACGTACGCCCTCAAAAGCGCCTGCGCCCCCGGACGCGCGCCCCCTCATGTGTCTGGGATCCGTGAGAGACGCTTGCACTCGTAGGGGTCGAGTGCTAATCATTGGCGTTAGCACTCTCCGAGTGAGAGTGACAGAACTTGGATCGGGTCGGTGAGGCTCGCAGGCCGGGTGGGGCAAGGAACCACAAGGCTTGCAGGCCGTCCGTCGCGGGCACCGATGCGATCCGGAGCATGCCACCCCTGTCCGGGAGGACCACTTCACATGGCCAAGATCATCGCGTTCGACGAGGAGGCACGGCGCGGCCTCGAGCGCGGCATGAACCAGCTCGCCGACGCCGTCAAGGTGACCCTGGGCCCCAAGGGTCGCAACGTCGTCCTCGAGAAGAAGTGGGGTGCCCCCACGATCACCAACGATGGTGTTTCCATCGCCAAGGAGATCGAGCTCGAGGACCCGTACGAGAAGATCGGCGCCGAGCTGGTCAAGGAGGTCGCGAAGAAGACGGACGACGTCGCCGGTGACGGCACGACGACCGCGACCGTCCTGGCGCAGGCGCTGGTCCGCGAGGGCCTGCGCAACGTAGCCGCCGGTGCCAACCCGATGGCCCTCAAGCGTGGCATCGAGAAGGCCGTCGAGGCCGTCTCGGGCGCCCTGCTCGAGCAGGCCAAGGACGTGGAGACCAAGGAGCAGATCGCTTCGACCGCCTCCATCTCCGCCGCCGACACCCAGATCGGCGAGCTCATCGCCGAGGCGATGGACAAGGTCGGCAAGGAAGGCGTCATCACCGTCGAGGAGTCGCAGACCTTCGGGCTCGAGCTTGAGCTCACCGAGGGCATGCGCTTCGACAAGGGCTACATCTCGGCGTACTTCGCGACCGACATGGAGCGTATGGAGTCGTCGCTCGACGACCCGTACATCCTGATCGTCAACTCGAAGATCTCGAACGTGAAGGACCTCCTTCCGCTCCTCGAGAAGGTCATGCAGTCCGGCAAGCCGCTGCTGATCATCGCCGAGGACGTCGAGGGCGAGGCCCTGTCGACCCTGGTCGTCAACAAGATCCGTGGCACCTTCAAGTCCGTCGCCGTCAAGGCGCCCGGCTTCGGTGACCGCCGCAAGGCCATGCTCGGCGACATCGCCATCCTCACCGGTGGCACCGTCATCTCCGAGGAGGTCGGCCTCAAGCTGGAGAACGCCGGTCTCGACCTGCTCGGCCGTGCCCGCAAGGTCGTCATCACCAAGGACGAGACCACGATCGTCGACGGCTCCGGTGAGAGCGACCAGGTCCAGGGTCGCGTCAACCAGATCCGCGCCGAGATCGAGAACTCGGACAGCGACTACGACCGCGAGAAGCTGCAGGAGCGCCTGGCGAAGCTCGCTGGCGGTGTTGCGGTCATCAAGGCCGGTGCCGCGACCGAGGTGGAGCTCAAGGAGCGCAAGCACCGCATCGAGGACGCCGTTCGCAACGCGAAGGCCGCCGTCGAAGAGGGCATCGTCGCCGGTGGTGGCGTGGCGCTCATCCAGGCCGCCGCTGTCTTCGAGAAGCTTGAGCTCGAGGGCGACGAGGCCACCGGTGCCGCCGCTGTGAAGCTGGCCCTCGAGGCCCCGCTGAAGCAGATCGCGGTCAACGCCGGCCTCGAGGGTGGTGTCGTCGTCGAGAAGGTGCGCAACCTGACCGTCGGCCACGGCCTGAACGCCGCGACCGGTGAGTACGTCGACATGATCGCCGAGGGCATCCTCGACCCGGCGAAGGTCACGCGCTCTGCCCTGCAGAACGCCGCGTCGATCGCCGCGCTGTTCCTCACCACCGAGGCCGTCATCGCCGACAAGCCGGAGAAGGCGGGCGCTGCCCCGGCCGGCGGCGGCATGCCGGGCGGTGACATGGACTTCTGAGCCTCTTCGGCTCGGTAGGCCAGTCTTCACGTACCGAGGGCGGTATCCCTTCTCAGGAAGGGGTACCGCCCTCGGGCGTTGTGTGAGGACCCGCTCCGGGGGCCAGGGCGTAGGCGATGCCCTCGTCGATGCCGCTCTCAAGGCCCTTGCGGAAGGCGGCTTCGTACGCCGGGTCGCCGATGGCGTCGCGGCTCCGGCGCTCGCAGGCCTGGCGGGCGGCCAGGAAGTAGGGGTTTCCCATCTGTGCGACACCGACGGAGCGCCACAGGACGTCGGAGATGCCGAGCAGCCGCCCGGTCTGCTCGGGGTCGTCCATGGCCGAGGTCAGCGCGTCGATGCTCAGGGCGGCACCGAAGACGTCGTGGAGCCGCCACTTGATCAGCAGGGCGTCACGGGCGTGCCGGACGGCCGCTGCCGGGTCACCGCTGCCGAGCGCCGCCCCGGACAGCAGGTAGAAGGCGAAACTGCGCATCCACTGCTCGCCGTGCCGCTCGCACTCCTCGCGCAGGGTGTCGGCGCTCGCGGTGGCCAGGTCGAACTCGCCCAGATGGACATGGGCGAACGCCACGGCGGAGAGCACGAAGAGCTTGATGGCGGGAGAACCGCCTCCGCAGTCCGGTGAATCGGCCGTCCGCCCGAGAATGCCGATCAGTTGCGTCGGCCGGTCGGTCAGCCCCAGCTGGACCCCTTCGAGGTGGAGAGCGGCGTCGACCGCCGCCCGATCGTCGATCCGGTCCGCCACCAGCGTGCAGGCGTTCGCCATCGCGATGGAGGCTTCGAGGTCGCCCTGCATGAAGGCCACTTCCCCGCAGGTCCACTGGGCCCAGAAGCGTTCCGGTCCCGGGACCGGCCCCGGGGCCGTGGCCAGGGCCCGGTCCAGGTAGTGGCGGCCTTCGCGCTGGAAGCCGCAGCAGAGCCAGAAGAACCAGAGACTGCCGACCATCTCGAGGCCGTCGCGCGGGTCCGGGTCGGTGAGGCAGCACTCCAGGGCCGCGCGCAGGTTGGCGTGCTCCGCGGTGCAACGCTCGTACCAGGCGATCTGGTCGGGTCCTGCCCACTTCCGGCCGCCCGTGCGGGCCAGCCAGCGGTAGTAGTCCCGGTGTCGCTGCGACAGCTGCTCTTTCTCGCCGAGCTTTCGCAGCCACTCCTCGCCGTACTCACGGACGGTGTCCAGCATCGAGTACCGCAGGCCGCGCTGGGTCTCCACCGAGCGCAGGAGCGACTTGTCCACGAGCGCGGAAAGGAGCCCCCCGATCTGGCCGCTGCCGAGCGGGCCGACGGCGCAGACCAGTTCGGCCGCCTCCTGCTCGAAGCCGTCGGCGAAGACGGAGAGGCGGGCCCAGGCAAGTCGCTCGTGCGGGGTGCACAGTTCGTGGCTCCAGCCGATGGCCGTGCGCAGGGTCTGGTGCCGGGGGTCGCTCTCGCCGGGCCGGCTGCCGGGGGAGAGGGAAGGCGCTGCGAGCGTCTCGAAGCGGGCGTGCAGGCGCGTGCGGAGTGTGTCCAGGTCCATCTCGGAGAGGCGGGCGGCGGCCAGTTCGACGGCGAGGGGGATGCCCTCCAGATGCGCGCAGATCTCCGCGACCGCCGAGCCCTGCTCCTCGGTGACACCCGCGCGTTCCATGAACAGCAGGGCCGCGTCGGACGGTTGTGCGCCGAGGTCGTCGACGGGCAGCGGGGGCACGATGATCGCCTGCTCGCCGCGGAGGGCCAGGGGGTGGCGGCTGGTGGCTAGGACGTGTACTCCGGGGGCCACGGCCAGCAGGGTTCGTACGAAGTCGGCGCAGGCGGCGGCCAGATGCTCGCAGCAGTCCAGGATGAGGAGCAGCTTCTTGTCGGCCAGCCAGTCGGCCACCACCTCGATCGCGGGCCGGGTGCTCTGATCGGCGAGGCGCAGGGCCTCGTACAGGGCGAGTGGCATCAGGGCCGGTTCGCTCAGCTGGGCGAGGCCGACCAGCCATACTCCGTCGGGGAAGCCGTCCCGCAGTTCGGCTCCGGCGCGCTGTGCCAGGCGGGTCTTGCCCACGCCGCCCACGCCGGTCAGCGTCACCAGACGGGCGTCGGTCACGGCTTTCGCGACGGCCCGCAGTTCCGCCCCGCGTCCGACGAAACTCGTTGTCTCGGCCGGTAGGTTGCCCGCCTGTCGGTCCTGCCCGGTTTTTCGCATGGTGGCTCCCCGCCTCCGGCCGCTCAAGCCCCGTCGGCCCCGGCCCCGCATCGGCCGTTCCCGCCACACGAGTCTGCTCTCCGTCACGTTCCCGAGTCCGTGGATGTCTTGAGATGCCCATTTCTGCCGACGAGATGCTCGCATCGCCGCATTTCGGCGTCAGTCCCGGTCATCTGTCGACGACTCCGGTCAACTGCTTCTGGGAGAGGGCACGGGTGGGCCATAGTGACCGTCAGTCGTCACGGAGCGTGAACATGGGGGTGGGGCCGGGCCATGCCCGTCGGCAGGTTGGGGCCGGGAGGCAGACATGAGGAGATGGCGCAGCCTGTTGATGCTGGCTCTGGGGACGAGCTTCCTCCTCGCCGTGCTCGGCACGTCCGTCGGCGGCTGGCCGACCGGGGTCGCCGTGCTGCTGATCGGCCCGCTCCTCGCCTGTGTCTGGTCGAGCCCGCGGCGTACCGCGGTGGTGGTCGCCCTGACGGTGCTGCTCGCGGCGGGGACCGGCGTCGTGCGCCGTCTGCTGGGGGCGCCTGGTTTCGCCCTGGAGTTCGCGGTCCTGGTGGCGGGCGGGATCCTGGCCGTCCACAACGCGGCCCGGCATGCCCGGCGGGAGGCGGAGCTGACCCGGGTCACGGAGGTGGCGTGCGCGTCGCAGAGCGCGCTGCTGCGGCCTCTGGAGGCCGAGGTCGGCGGGATCGAGGTCTGCACCCGGCACCACAGCCCGGTGCGCGGGGCCTCGGTGTGCGGAGATGTGTACGACGTCGTCCACACCCCGTACGGACCGCGGCTCTTCGTCGGGGACGTACGCGGCCACGGCCTTGAGGCGCTGCGGACCACAGCCGCGGCGATGCAGGCATTCCGCGACCTCGCCTATCTCACCCCCTGCCTCGCCGACCTGGCCACGGCCCTTGACGCCCGGCTCGCCCCCGACCTGGGGCCCGAGGACTTCGTCACCGCCGTCATCGCCGAGTTCGCGCCGGGCGAGGTCCGCCTGGTCAACTGCGGCCACCCGCCGCCCCTGCGGGTGGGCAAGCAGGTCAGACTCCTCGAACCCCCGCAGCCCGCGCTCCCGTTGGGCCTGCGTACGACACCGGTGCCGCACCGGGTCTAC
Organism: Streptomyces sp. NPDC055239; assembly: GCF_053606205.1. NCBI lineage: Bacteria > Bacillati > Actinomycetota > Actinomycetes > Kitasatosporales > Streptomycetaceae > Streptomyces > Streptomyces sp. NPDC055239. Next base: position 58,247 of record NZ_JBSGRD010000022.1, read on the forward strand.
CTCCAGCCGGGGGAGCGACTCCTCTTCTACACCGACGGCCTGAGCGAGGCCCGGGACGGCGACGGAGTCGAGTTCCCCCTGCTCCCGCGCGCGGCGGAGGCGCTGGCCGAGCCCTCGAACTCCGATGCGCTCGACGCCCTGTACGCCATGGCCATCGAGCACACCGGCCGCCCGCTCACGGACGACGTCGTACTCGTCCTGTGCCGGGCGACCGGCGTGACCGAGGCCCCGCTCACCGCCTGCTCCCAGGAGGAGATCAGTCCGGGAGCCGGTCCATGATCCAGGTGCAGAGTTCTTCGGTGACCAGGGTGTGGCCCTCGTTCTGGGAGGCGCAGTAGTACTCGTCCAGGTCGCTGTCCTCGGACTGCGCCGGGAACGGGTCGTACAGCTTCTCGTGGGTGTCGATGTCGCGCAGGGCGACCGCGCTGACGGCGGGCACGAAGCAGTGCTCGCGGATGTCGGCCTCCGAGCCGAGACCGATGATGGCGGGGATCTTGTCGAGCTCGTCGGCGAGGATGCCGAAGCCCTCCAGGGTGCCGCCGGGCGCGCCGTCGATCGCGGGCAGGTCCGAGGTGCGGATGTGCGGCCTGCGCAGGGTCACCACCCTCAGCTGCGCGACGAGTTGGTCCTCGCCCTCGGACTGCGTGTAGAGGTGGGTGCCGGTGATGGCGAGGCCCCTGCCGTGGAACGCCTGCTCGCCCGCCGGGATGCCGTTGCCCGCGCCGCTGCGCACGCCGTTGGCGACGCCGATCTTCCTCGGCCTGCTCGGCCAGCCGCCGACCCGCTCCAGCTCGGCGAGGAACTCGACGCGCTCCTTGTCCGTCTCGGGGGTGTCGCCCCACTCGGAGATGTGCTGCCACAGGAGCTGGCGCGCGGCCGGGCTGTTCATCTGGTTCGAGAAGGCCGCGTTGAGCCGGCGGATGTAGTGCGCGAACGACTGCAGCGCGATCGGGATCCAGGCGCCGCGGTGCGGGCTGTCGAAGGAGAAGTACAGCTCGGTCTCGTGGTCGACGCCGTCGTGCTCCATCTTGGCGAGCGCGTACCGCGTGACCAGACCGCCCATGCTGAAGCCGCCGACGGTCAGCGGATGGTTGCCGCCGCGCCGCGCGATCGCTTCCTGGATCGCCGACTTGGCGGCCTTGGCGTTGTCGAGGATCGAGGCGCTGCGCTCGTCGAAGCCGAGCAGGATGACGTCGTAGCCGCGCTTGCGCAGCGTGCTGATGAACGGGTACGGGCCGCGCTCCAGGGCCTCCCACGAGAAGTCCAGGTCACTGGGCCCCGTATTGAAGCCGTCGCTGATGATCACCGGCTTCGCGAGCCCCTGCTTGGCGTCGGCGAGATACACCCAGGCCTTGCCGCCGGGTAACGCCCACTCCTGGTCGGGGGCGGGCGCGGCCTCCGAGATCTCCCTGGGACCGGGCGCCAGGGTGATGCGGGCGGCGATCCCGAAGGCCTCGGCGATCTGCTCCTCGTCGGGCTGTCCGGTGTCGTTGAACTCGGGCATGAAGGGTCCCCTCCGGTGGTGCGGCTCCGATGGCGGGATGACGTGCGGTGTCATCTTCGGTACGTCGGTCGGCCGCCGGAAGGAGAGCGGGGCCCTTTCGGACAGGGGGGCGCTGGCCGCATTCGCCTGTTCGGTACGTGTGCCGTACGGGGGTCAGCGCCGCCGGGCCTTGGCGAGGGTGCGCGTGGCGGTTACGGGTGGGGCGTGGCGGTGTTCGACTCGGTCAGGGGGTGGGCGCTGAGGCGAGGGAAGTATGTCGCGAAGGAGCCCTCGCCCAGACGGCGGCCGGACTGACCGAACCCATCGACGAATCTGGAGCCACAGCATGACGTCCATCGAGGCGAGCGCAGGCCGGTTTCGGGTGCTCGGCGTTCCAGTTCCTCGAAGTCCTCGACGGTCATCTGTGGGCGCTCATCGCTGCCAGGAGTCATGGTGGTGCCTTCTCTCTTGTGCGGCGTTGGTTGCGTCGCGGGCTGCCGCCGCGTGGGTGCGGACGGCCTCGGGTGCCAGGAGCACCGCCGCATGACGGGCGGGCCGGGGTTCGCCCCGGCACGGGCCGCATACGCCGCCGGGCAGGGCTTCGGGGCGGCCGGGTGCGCCGCACCTCCCGCACTCCAGTACGCGGAGTACGGGGCGGGGTGCTGGTTCCGGGGGGAGCTTGTTCTTGAGGCGGCTGCGGACGAGGGCTGCCGGGCTGTGAACCGGGGTGGGTAGCCCTGAGGTGAGGGCGCGGAGGATGTCCGGCTCCGTCGCCCCGCGCGTGAACCACTCGGTGGCCTGGGGTTCGAGGGCAACGCAGTCCGCGTACGCGAGGGAGAGGGAGGGGGCCGTGCGGCCGAGAGCCGCGAGGAGGATGAAGGCGCGGCTGCGGGTGGGGTGCCGGGGTCTGTCCGGCTCGTCCTGCGGTACGTCGCCGCGCGTGAACGCCGCCCACCAGTCGTTGTCCCGCGCGGTCCGGGAGAACCACGTCCGCGTGACCCAGCGGGCGCTGCCGGATCCGCGCACGTGTTCGCTGCCTCGGCGCAAGTGGCCTGCCGCCTCGAGCCTGTTGAGGGCGGTACGGAGAGCGCACTGGCCGTAGGGGAGGTGCTTGGCCAGGGTCTTTACGGAGATGTCCGCGCCGTCGGGGAGGCGGTCCAGGTATGCGGCGATGGACGCTTCGCGGGGCTGGAGGTGGGTGAAGTTGTGTGCCGTGCGGGACAGTTGTGCGGGCGCTGAACGTTTCCCGTAACCCGGATTGGCCATCGGGTGCGGGTCTGCGTGCGCAGGGCGGAGGGCGGCACTAAGCTGCGTATTAGCCATCGGATCGACTGCTTTCGATCTTGGTGGTCAGGCCCCCGCAGGTGTTGTCAGCACCTGACGGGGGTTGTTTTTGTTCGTTAATCGGGCACGGTAGAGCGTCGTCACACTGCGTGGCAAGTCGAACCCGGAAAGTGGTCGCATGTGCCAACTCCAAGGGAGGGAGGGCGGGTTGAGACCCGCCTCCCGTTCCTTGAAAAGAGGGCTCGAGGCTTGTGGCTTGAGCCCCGGGGGTTAGCTGACCTTGAGATCTGTGATGAACGCGGACCAGCTGGCGGCCCGGAACACGAGCTTCGGGCCGGTGGGGTTCTTGGAGTCGCGGACGGGGAGGAGCTCCGGGTGGCCGTCGGACACTTCGAGGCAGTCGCCGCCCTCCCCGCCGCTGTACGTCGACTTGCGCCAGGCGGCAACCTCTACGCAGTCGCCGCCGCTGCCGCCGCTGTAGCTGGACTTGTGCCAGATGGCCGTGGACAGGTCGTACTCAGGGGTGGTGTTCTCCATGCTCGTAATCCTGCGCTACTGACTCGACCAGGGCCAGGGATTGCCGAGGGGAGAGGGCTGCGGCCTGGAGGAGGCTGAAGGTCAAGGCGTGGCGGGCGACCGTCGCCGGGTCATCCAGCAACTTCCCCATGTCCGGTGCTTCGACGAAGGAGAGCGGGGGCGCATCCTCGAACTCCATGACCTTCAGGGGTCCGGTCATTGAAGCGTGTGCTCCCGCACCGAACGGCAGCACCTGCACGATGATGCGGTGCTCCCGCGCGAGGCCCGCCACGTGGCGCAAGGCATCCGCCATCACTGCGCCACCGCCGACGTCCCGCCGGAGGGCGGCTTCGTCAACAATCGCCCACAACAGCGGCGTTGTTGGGTTGTCGAGTAGACGGGCCCGCACGAGGCGCGCCTCCACCTTTACGTCGATCGCGTCGTCCGTCGCCGTCGGGTGGTAGGCGCGGAAGATCTCTGTCGCGTACGCCTTGGTCTGAAGCAACCCCGGGATCAGTAAGGCCGCGTACTGCTTGACGGTGGTCGCGACGGCCTCCGCCTCCGCCGCCTCAGCGAAGTGATCCGGGTACTTGGACTTGGCGACGGCCTTGCAGTTGCGGGTGAAGAAGCCCCCTGTGCCCAGGACTTCGTCGAAGTGGTGGGCGTACTCCAGGTGCATCCGGCGCGTACCGGCCTCCAGTTGGCCGATGAAGGAGCCGCTGACGAAGAGCGGCGCGCCCAGGGCGTCCTGACTGAGGCCCGCTCGTTCACGGGCGTGGCGGAGTTCGCAGCCGATGAGGGCGCGGGGGTTCGATGAGGGGTCGAGGTCCTTGGGGCGGGTCATGGGCAACTCCTGCACCGAACAAGGGGGGTTGTTGGGTCGCCGACGCTTCTCAGAGTACGCAGCGACGGACACGCTGGGTGATGAAAGAGCAACACTCGGTGTGAAAGGTGGAGGGTATGGCGCTGACGGCGGAGGAACGGGTGCGGGCGGTGGAGGAGGCCGTACGGCAGTTGAGAGCGGGCCTCGAAGGGGCCGGGGTCACGCTGCCCTCGCTGCGGATGGACCCCCTGACGGCATCGGCAGAAGGCGCGCTGCCGCTGGTGGAGCTGGGGCGCTGCAACCTCGACATGGCGTTGCGACTGGCCGCCGTCCTTGAGGGTGCGCGATGAGGGGCGACCCGAGTGTTCCGGAGGCGGGGACGTACGCCGTCGACTACCGGGACGGCAGCGTGGGGCAGGTCATGGGGTGCGAGGGCGGTCTCGTACAGCTACGCCCCTTGGGCGGTGGCCGGGAGTGGGACTGCCCACCGGAGAAGGTGGGGGAGGCGCCGCCGGGGGAGGTGCTGCGGGAGAAAGTGCGGCGGCTCAACCGGGAGGGGCGGCTGCCGTGAACGGGCTGTGCGCTCAGCGGGGGGTGCTGGCGGAGAAATCAGCCGATCAGCAGAAAGAGAACCATTCTCATCAGGACTAGGCCGGTGAGCACTGTTCCAGCGATGAGCAGTGGGCTACGCGCGTGGCGCAGGAGACGCTTACCGCACCAGACTCCGTAGGCGGCCAGGCCGCCAGAGATGAGGATGAACAGAAGATAGCCAGCCAGTCCGCCCCCGCCCAGGAGACTGAGAATGACGTAGACCACGAGGAACTGTGGGAGCCCCAGAAGCCACACCTTCCTCACCTCTGCCGGATCTGGGGCGGCTGGGGGCAGGGACGCAGTGGGCTTGGGGGGCATGACTGGCGGTGGAGGGCCTGCGGTCAAATCGTAGGAAGGGTGATGCGTCGGTGGGATGGAGAGCGGTTGAAGGGCTGTGCGCAGCCGTTCGGCAAATCCCGGGTCTGCCCGCAACTCGTCGGCGATCACGGATCCGGCGACGTCCGCTGATCCCTCGCCAGGATGCTCTTGCAGGCGGGAGAGAGCAGAGGATCCCAGAACGCTCCTTCCGAGTTGGCCCCAGATCAGCTCGCGAACTGCTGCAGTCTGCTCCCCCGAGGCCGACGCACGTCCAGTCAGCACTCTGATCGCCGCAGCGGATAACTCCGAATCCTGCATCCCGAATCCCCCCTGCATATTCAGTAGGACCTGTGAGCCTATGGGCATCTTCCGTACCAAGGAATAGAAGAAGCCGACGCCGATTCGGGCACCCGGACAGAGCCGCCTACTCGTCCTGGCTCAGCAGCGCGAGCGTGAGTGATGGGGTGGATCAAGCCGCAGGGCGGGCGGCGAAGGTGACCGCGATCGCCTGAGGCGGGCCGCCGCGTACGACAGGTTCTTCGAGCTCGCCCAGGACTGGGATGTCGAAGGAGCGGAGGCGGCACGTCGCGCCATGAGGGATGCGTACCGACCGTAGGCGGGACGCGCGGCCGGCGTCGGGGGCGGGGGCTCTCAGGCGATGGAGGCCGTCCGCTCGTCGAGGAGGCCCTCGCCGCGCAGGTCGTCCCAGACCTGTTCCGGGATCCGTGCGTGGAACGCCGCTGTGTTTCGCCGCACCTCGTCCGCGGAGCGCATCCCGACAACGACGCTCGCGACGGCAGGGTGACGCAGCGGGAAGGCCAGTGCCAGCTGCGGAAGTGTGACGCCGTGGGCTTCGGCGACGTCGGCCAGGCGGTGTACCCGCCGCAGCGTGCTCTCCGTGGCCGGTGCGTAGTCGTAGGTGGCGCCTTCGAGCGGGCGATTCGTGGCAAGCAGGCCGGAGTTGAATATGGACGCCGCGAGGACCGAGACTCCTCGTTGCTCACACGCGGGCAGCAGGTCGTCGAGGGCGCTGTGGTCCAGCAGCGTGTAGCGGCCGGACAGCATCACCACGTCGGCGTCCGTCTCCGTGACGAGCTCGGTCAGCATTCCGGGGTGGTACATGCCTGCTCCGATCGCGCCCACCACACCCTCGTCGCGCAGTTCGGCGAGAGCCGGAAAGCCGTCGCGCAACGCGGCGTCGAAATGCTTTTCCGCGTCGTGGAGCAGGAGCAGGTCGATCCGGTCGACCCCCATCCGCTCAAGTGAGTCCTCCACGCTGCGCCGTACGCCGTCGCGGGTGAAGTCCCACACGCGGCGGTGTGTGGCGGGCACGGCGAAGCTCTCGTCCATGCGGCCTGCCGGATCCTGCGGCACAAGGAGTCGGCCCACCTTGGTCGACAGGGTGAACTCCCCGCGCGGCTTGTGACGGAGCAGCTCGCCGGTACGGCGCTCGGAGTGCCCGATTCCGTAGTGCGGTGAGGTGTCGAAGTAGCGGATCCCGCCGTCCCAGGCCGCTTCGAGGGCGTGCGCGGCGGTGTCGTCGTCCAGGGGTGCGAAGAGCCCGCCGAGTGGGCCTCCGCCGAAGCCGAGCTCCGTGACGTGCACGTCGGTCTTTCCGAGCCGGTTGCTTCTCACTGTCTGCTCCCTAGTCCCTACTGGTGTTCGTGTTGGTGTTGGTGACTTAGTTCGAGTCCGGCGCGCATCACGCGAGACGGCCCCACGTGATGAATGCGGCGATGGCTGAACAGCGGGATCAGGCCTGTCGCGGCCAGGAGTTCAAGGATCCCGAGGGCTTTGACGGAGCCCGCGCCGGTCTGGCCGGTCCGCTCTCCGCCGTGCTGAGCGGCGAGCTGGTCCCCGGGGACGAACGCCTCGGTGACGCCGCCGAGCAAGGCGACTGCGACCAGCCGGCGGCAGCGATCCAGAGCGCGAGGTTCATGAGGTTCTCCCACGGAGATCACGAGCGCGGAGTCGCACTCAGGGGCGCGGGCTGCCGGTGGCAGTCATCGCAGGGGCACGACACGTGTCGTGTCGCTAAGACTCGCTGAGTCTCTGTGGCTGCCTCGCCGTTGTCAACACAACACGTGTCGTTTCCCTTAGAGTTGAGGCATGTCCGACCAGGCCGAGCCCCGACAGCCCAACCCCCAACGCCGCAGCGAGAAGAGCCGCCGCGCGACCCTCGATGCCGCCCTCGACCTGTGCGGGGAGCAGGGCTACGGCGCTGTCACCGTGGAGGCGATCGCTTCCCGGGCCGGGGTGAGCAACAAGACCATCTACCGATGGTGGTCCTCCAAAGGGGAGGTCGTCCTTGAGGCGCTGGACGACGCCGCCGACCCGGCCACCGACTTCCCCGACACCGGTGACCTGCGTAAGGACCTCCTCGCGCAGATGGAAGTGCTCCTTCGCGGCCTCTTCGGCGATCCCCGCTTCGGTCGCGCCCTGACGGGGTTCATCGCCGACACCCATCACAATCCGGAGCTGGCCCACGGACTCAAGTCCGTGCTGTTCCAGCCGCGTGTCGACGCGGCGCGCTCTCGTCTGGCCAAGGGCCGAGAGGCGGGCGACCTCAGGCCGGACGCCGACCTGGAGTTGGCCATGGAGCTGCTGTACGGGCCTCTCTACTATCGCCTCCTGCTCCACCAGGGCGACCTGCACACCCCCGCCGAACTCGAAGCACTCGTCGACCACGTCCTGCGCGCCCTGTCCCCGTGACACGGCTCCGCAGAGCCTACGGAGGTTGTTCGGCGGACAGCGAGGGCGGCGCCCCGTCGCGCAGGGTGCCGCCCTCGGACCTGGAGGGGTCAGACCGATGCGGGTGACTTGGTCTTGGTCGGGTCCGTTGACGGGGCGGGGGAACCCGCGACGACCTGCTCGTGCGTGGTCGTGGTGTTCGTGGCCGTCGTGTCGACGTTCAGTTCCACCAGCATCTGCTTGCTGAAGCCGAAGAAGTACGTCGCGACGAAGCCCACCACGTAGCCGACCAGCAGGCCGCCGCCGTAGATCGCGATCGTCAGGCCCAGGCCCTTGTTGCCGTCGAGGAGCGGGAACAGGGCCCAGCCCGACGGGCCGATCGCCGTGGAGCCGACCTTCTCGCCGATCATCGAGAAGAAGCCGATGAACGCGCCGCCCGCCGCGCCGCCCACGCACGCCGTGATGAAGGGGCGGCCCAGGGGGAGCGAGACTCCGTAGATGAGGGGTTCGCCCACTCCCAGGAAGCCCGCGGGGAGCGCCGACTTGATCGTCGTACGGATCGACGTGTTGTTCTTGAGGCGCTTGTACACCGCGATCGCGCAGCCCACCTGGCCCGCGCCCGCCATCGCCAGGATGGGCAGCAGGACCGTGAAGCCCTGCTGCTCGATGAGCGTGGTGTGGATGGGGATCAGGGCCTGGTGCAGGCCCAGCATCACCAGGGGCAGGAACAGGCCGCCCAGGACCAGGCCCGCGAACGCGCCCGTGTTGTCCAGGAGCCAGTTTGCCGCCGTACCGATGCCCGTCGACACCTCGCCCGCCAGGAACATCAGGCCGAAGATCGTGACCAGGCCGGAGAGCAGGACCGTGATCGTCGGGGTGACCAGGACGTCCAGGGCCTCCGGGACCCACTTCCTGCACCACTTCTCGATGTACGTGGCGAGGACTGCCGCACCGAGGGCGCCCAGGACTCCGCCCTGCCCGGGTGACAGCTTCTGGCCGAACGCCTCGATGTTCGCCACACCCGCGTACACGATGATCGCCGCCACCGCGCCGCCCAGGATCGGCGTACCCCCGAACTCCTTCGCCGTGTTGAAGCCCACGAACACCGCGATGAGCGCCATGAACCCGGACGCGATCGCCGCGAGCGCCGGGGTGATGCCCGGCAGCCACTCCAGGTTGATCAACAGGCCGTTGATGCCCGCGATGATGCCGCAGCCGATGAGGGCCGGGATCAGCGGCACGAAGATGTTCGCGATGCGGCGCAGGAAGAGCTTGAACGGGGTGGCGTTCTTCTCCTTGCGGGCTGCCCTGAGCGAGGCCCCTTGCGCGGCCAACTCGTCGGCGGTGAGGACGTGTTCGGGGGCCGCTGCGGGAGCTGCCGACCCTGCCTCAGCCCCCGCCTCCGCCACCAACGCCTCGAACTCCGGCGTGACACGGGCGACGATGCCCGGTCCGAGCACGATCTGATACGTGTCGTCGTCCACCACGCCCATCACGGCGGGCAGCGCCTTCAGTGCCTCGTCGTCGACCAGCGAGCGGTCGGCGAGGCCCAGGCGCAGGCGCGTCATGCAGTGGGCGATGGACGTGACGTTCCGGGCGCCGCCGACGAGGGGAAGGATCGCGGCGGCTGTGGCGCGGTTCTTGTCAGTTGCCATGGTGCGGGTGCCTTGCTGTGTGCAGGGTGGCGCTGTTCATCAGTCAGCGGCAGGGGGAGGTGGGGCAGGTGCGTCAGGTGGGAAAGAGGGGTCAGGCGGTGGTGCGGGGGGTGCGTGCCGTGTCGAGCGCGGCCCTGAGGTGGCCGTCCGACGACGCGAGCAGGTCGGCCGCCGTGTGGCCGTCGACTCCGCCGAGAATGGTGAGGATGGCGTTCTTCACCTCCCCGTCGGTGGAGGCGAGGGCGGCCTCGATCTCCTCGTCGGAGGCGCCGGTGGCGAGGGAGACGATCCGTCGCGAGCGGGCGCGCAGCTTCTCGTTCGACGCGCGTACGTCCACCATCAGGTTTCCGTACGTCTTGCCGAGCCGGATCATCGTGATCGTCGACAGCATGTTGAGGACGAGCTTCTGGGCCGTGCCCGCTTTCAGACGGGTGGAGCCGGTGAGCAGCTCCGGACCGACGACGACCTCGATGCCGTGGTCGGCCGCTGCCGCGAGCCCGCTGTCCGCGTTGCAGGAGAGGCCGATGGTGAGCGCGCCCCTCCGCCTGGCGTGCTCCACCGCGCCGATCGCGTACGGGGTACGGCCCGACGCCGAGACGCCCACGACCACGTCGTCCGCGGTGAGACCGAGCCCGTCCAAGTCCTCGGCCGCCAGCTCCTTGCTGTCCTCCGCGCCCTCGACCGCCGTGACCATGGCGCTCGGCCCGCCCGCGATGAGGCCGACGACCTCGGACGGGTCGGTGTTGAAGGTGGGCGGGCACTCGGAGGCGTCGAGCACGCCGAGGCGCCCGGCCGTACCGGCGCCCGCGTAGACGAGCCGTCCGCCGCGGGCCATGCGCTCGGCGGTGCCGTCGATGGCGGCGGCGATCGCGGGGAGCTGCTCGGCGACGGCCGTCGGCACGGTGGCGTCCTCGCCGTTCATGATCTTCGCGATCTCCAGCGTGGGCTGCCGGTCGATCTCGGAGAGCTCGGGCCGGAACGCCTCGGTGGTGAGCGTGTCCAGCTGGGCGCGGAGCTCGCCGTACGTCTCCCCGCTGCCGGGAGTGGGAGAGGGCGTGGCGTCGGTCGTGGAGGTCATGAGGTGCGGCTCTTTCGTGTGCGGCGGGGGGTGGAGGGGGTGGAAGGGGGGTGCGGGGCGAGGGGAGGTCAGCGGTTGCCGTTGCCGCGCGGGCTGTGCCGGTGCGCGAGCGCTTCGTAGGAGGCGGCGAGCGCGGGGGCCGCGCTCTCGTACGTCCGCTGGGCGACACCCACGAACAGGCAGTCCACGACCAGGAGTTGGCTCGTACGGGACGACATCGCGGCGGGCCTGAGCTCGCTCTCGCGCGCGGTGGACGTGGTCAGGATGTGATCCGCGTACTGCGAGACGGGGCTGCCGGGCCGACCGGTGATCGCGATGGTCGTCGCCCCGCGCTCGAAGGCGACCCGCAGCGGCTCGATGACGTCACCGGTCGATCCGGAGTGCGTGATCGCGATCGCCACGTCCTTGGAGTGCAGGGTGACGGCGTTGGTGACGGCCAGGTGCGGGTCGGAGTGCGCGTGGGCGATGTGGCCTATGCGAAGCAGCTTCTGCGCGAGGTCCTGGGCGACGAGACCGGAGGCGGCGACTCCGTAGATCTCGGTGCGGGGTGCGACGGCGAGCGCGGCGACGGCGGCGCCGAGCTGGACGGTGTCGAGTCCGCCCGCGGTGTCGGCGAGGGTCTGCTGCTCGTCGTACGCGAGCTTCGCCACGACGTCCGCGATCGGATCGTCCACGGCGATGTCGGCGGTGACGGCGGGCGCCCGGCCCGACTGCTGCTGGGCGGCGAGTCCGGCGAGGGCGAGCCGCAGGTCGCGGTAGCCGGGGTAGCCGAGGAGGCGGGCGGTGCGCACCACCGTGGCCTCGCTGGTGCCGGTGAGCTCGGCGAGGCCGGTGACCGTGAGGGCCGCGCAGCCCGCGGGATCGCCGGCGACGGCTTCGGCGACCAGCTGCATGGAGCGGGTCATGGACGGGGCGAGCGTCCGCACCTTCGCGGCGAGGGCGGCAGGGGCGGGGGGCGCCGCGCCCGCGAAAATTTCCTTCACGTCATTGGTCACGTCTGAAAGATATTTTCAGACCGGGGGGCGGTCAAGACCCCTTTGGTCCCGATCTCGGTTGCGATCTTGATCCCGGACTTGGGGGCGGGTTGCACGTGGGGTGGAGAATGGCTGTATGGAAGCGATCGACCCTCTGGAGCAGGCGCTGCACGCCGCTCGCGCACTTGTCCTCGCCGATCTCGTGGCCGGTGAGGTCGCCGAGGCCGAGGTCGTCTCGCTGGTCGAGGAGTCGGTGGTGCACCGCCGCTGGTGGGTCGAGCAGTGGCCCGAGGGCGTCGAGTACGTCGCGGGCCTCATCGCCCAGGACGTACAGGACGCACTCCTGGAGCGCTACGGCCGCTGGCCGCTCTGCCCGGTCTGCGGCGCGGACGACCCGCACGCCCTGGAGGTGGAGCCGGAGCTGGGCCCCGACCCGCACTGGGTGTGCGCCAAGGCGGTCGTGGTCGTGGCCCCGGTGGGCGGCCTTGCGGGCGGCCCGAGCGGCGGACCGACGGGCGGCCCGGCGTGACGGTCTACATAGACCCGCCGACCTGGCCGGGCCACGGACGCATGTGGTCGCACCTGGTCAGCGACTCCTCGTACGAGGAACTGCACGCGTTCGCGGCAGGCATCGGCGCCCCGACACGCGCCTTCGAGCGCGACCACTACGACCTGCCCTCGCACCGCTACGAGGACGCGGTACGCGCGGGCGCGGTCGAGATCGGCTCGAAGGAACTGGTGCGCAGGCTTACGGACGCGGGGCTGCGGCGGCCTAAGGGACGGCCCGCCTAGGCGGGTGGGGTGGGTGGTCTGCGTCGGATGCCCCGTGCGCCGTTCAGTGGTGAGGTCCGGGTCAGGGAATCCGGGCTGAACCAGGTCTCCGCCTCGTGGCGCATGCCCAGCTCGGTCGCCGAGAGGGCGACGTCGTGGAACGGCATCGACAGGCGCATGGCCACTGAGGCCAGAGTGGCGAGAGAGACGCGTACGTCGGCCCGGTCGTTGCGCCAGGCCTCGATGTCTGTCCAGACGTCCGGAGTGAGCGTGTCGAGCAGGACGATCTCGGTTTCCGACTCGTACTTCCGGGCCGGAGAGGGCCCGGCGATCTCGAAGCCGAGACCGATCAGGCTCTCGGCCACGGAGTCCGTGTACGGGCGGTCCCCGGCGTCTTCGGCGCTCCCGTCGTAGGGGTCCATGCCGACGTGCAGCGCTGTGGCTCGGAGTTCCGTGGGCGAGACCGGGCCGTAGTCGGTCGGCTCGGGCAGGTTCCCGTAGAGCACGGCGTTCACGTCCTGGTCGGGCAGTCGGGACAGCACGGCGGGGTCCGGGGTGCAGGCATATCCCAGGGAGACGAGACGGGAGGCCGCCTCCGCCAGGGAGATGTCGGCGGCGTTGGCCCGCGACGCGATGCTGAACAGGGTGACGGGTGCCTCCTCGTCGGCCTCCGCGGGAACGGCGCCCGAAACCCCCGTGCCCAGGAAGGCGATTTCCTCCCGGGTCGGCAGTTCGCCTTCGTCGTCGGGCGGGGCGGGCACGTCGAACCCCAACGCACGGAGCTGGGTCGCCGCGGAGGTCACGGAGTGGCCGGTCCGCCGTGCGACCGCTGTCAGGTAGCGGAGGGGGACAGGGCGGTCCACATCCGGCGAGTCACCCTCGTACTCCAGGAGCGCCCGGTCGTCGTCGGCCAGCGCGGCGGCCAAGGAGCCGTTCGGCGGAACGGCGAACCCGAGTCCCTCCAGGATCAGGGCGACCTGCTGGAGCCCGAAGCCCGTGGTGCCGGCCACCGACGCCAACTGTGCCAGGGAGATCCGCCGGGCCGCCTCCGGACCCGGAGGTTTCGCGTACCTGCGCCACAACATCCTGAGGACCGACTCCTCCTCGGCGGTCCACCCGTGCCGCTCGGGGCATTCCTCGGCCACGGTGAACCCGAGCTCCTGCAGCCGTTGTGCGGCCTCGGACGTCGGGACCTCGGCCAGCGCCGCGCTCATGCAGACCTGCGCGGCGGGCAGTGACGTGCCGGGTACGAGCCAGCCTTCCGGGTCGCCGAGCGGCCGCAGCAGGGGAAGGTCCTTGCGGAGCACCGCGGTTGCCCCCTGCAGCGGTGCGGTGCGGTAGCCGAGCGACGACAGACGATCGACGATCTCGGCTGCGGACAGCCCGGTGAGCTCGACCCGCTCGAAGACGTCTGCCGCTGTGAGCTCCTGGTCCGGGTCCTGCCAGTGGAACAACGAGTTGAGGCTGAGCACGCCGAAACCTGCGAGCACGGTTGACGGGTGGCCGATCAGCCGACCGGTCGCCAGGGGCCCCCTGGCCCAGACGTCGAGGTCCAGGTCCCAGCGGGGGAACAGCGTCGTCGTGGTGTACCGGGCGAGCAGCGCGATGTCCGACGGACGTGCGCACGAAACGTCCTCCAGCTCCGACGCGTGCCGCTCGAGCGGCACGCCGAGCCCGGCCCGGTACAGCGTGAGGAGACGCCAACGCAGCACCTTGTCCGGGAGATTGAGCAGGAACGACGCGGTGTGGTCCTGCCCGCCTTCCGGATAGCGGCCGGTCACCAGGGGGAGCAGGGTCTCGTCGGGAGGGAAGAAGCCGACGTCGGCGTAGGGCAGCGAGACATCGCCCAACTGCCAGGCCTGGTTGATGCGCCGAGCCTCCTCGGCGACCCGGTCCCCGAAGGAGACGGAATGCTCACTGACGCGGGACAGCCACTGTGCGGTGGGCAACGGTGTCCCCGGCGCGAAGAGGCTGGGCACCGCGGCCGTCATCCGCTCTTCCACGTGGTTGCGGTCGAAGGAGCGGAGGTTGCGCCGGTCCACCGTCAGTTCGGGGCGATGCTCCCCGTGCAGGTTGACCAGGGCGCCGTACGGAGAGGTCCGCTGCATCAGGTTGTCGGTGCTGGCATACACACCGTCCGCCAGCACCCAGCCCCGGCTGTCCACCCACCAGAGGTTCGGGTCGTCCGAGGGGAAGCAGACGCCGCCTCCCCGCAGAGTGACCCAGCTACTGGTCAGGTGCAGTTCCATGCCGATCGGCGACGGCTCTCCCGGCCGCCACTCGTGCTGCCGCGACCCGTGCTCGGCCGTCGTGCGGTACGGCGCGACCCACAGCACTTTCTGCAGCGCGGTCACGCACGACACGGGAGCTCCGGTCTGGGGCAGGAGCAGCCGCACCGTGGTGCCCGAAGCGTCACCCGGCCGCAGGTCCTCCACCCGGAACAGGTTGCCGGGCCCGGCGATCGACACCTGGAGGAGGCGGCCGGGGCGGCCGTCCCGGCCCATCCGGCAGGTGCGTACGACGATCTCGTCGGCCAGCATGAAATAGCTCAGGACCCCGATGCCGAAACGGGAGTTGGGGTGCAGCTCGATCTTCGGCTCGGGCAGTTCCGCCCAGGCAGCCTGCTCCTCGATGTACTCGGGCAGGTCGACGAAGCGGGCGCCACCCTGGGAGAAGACGTTGCTCAGCTCGTCGATGCCCATGCCGATGCCGTTGTCGCGGCACTCCAGGTAGGGGCGGCCGTCCTCGCCGACTCCTTGGACGAACTCGATCCGTCCCTCCCAGGAGACGGACGTCCGGCCGGTGCGGCGCAGGAACTGAGTGCGGCAGTCGGCGTAGCGCACCGCGTCCAGCGCGTTCTGATAGAGCTCCCGGACCGCCAACTCGCGCTCTCCGTAGAGCTCTTCGCCCATCAGCAGCTCCTGGACGCGGTCCTCCGCGAGCTGGAAGCGAATGCCGCTCGACAGCTGGTCGGGAGTGTTGCCGCCCAGGCGTACCCGCGACCCGTCCGCATAGGGCGGCAAGCCCGCCAGCGGTGCCAGTGTCGGGTTGTTCGCCTTGTTGATGTCGCGGAGCAGGCCGTCCACCCGCGACGCGTGTTCCCGCAGAGCGATCTGCACTGCCGGGTGGCCGCACACCGCGTTGAGGGAGCGGCCCGTGCCTGATGTGCGCCAGTCCGATCCCCGCACCGTGGTCAGGAGTTCGTCGAGCTTCACGTTGTCCGAGATGCCGAGGTGTTCCACGACGATCTCGGGGAGGTCTACGGGGTCCACCGCCATCGCGTACGCCGCTTTCGTGAGCGCTGCGACCAGCGGCTCGCGGACCTCGTGCTCGTCGGGCGCGCTCGCGGCCACCGTGTCGTGGTCGTGCAGGCCGTCGCCGCGCGCGGTGGCGAAGGGGGCCGCGCGGTGCTCCTGGAGGAAGCGCATCAGCCGCTTCTCGGAGAGCGACTCGGTGACCCAGCGCGGATGTTCCGACGCGTTCGCCGGGACGCTGACCAGCAGTTTCAGGGACTCGGCCGCGTATACCTCCGGCTGCTGGATCAGCCAGCGGTGGTACAGCCACCAGCGGATCCGCTCCACCGAGCCGTCCGTGACCTTGGCCTGTTCCAGGGCGCGCAGTCTGCGCTTGATCCGGGGGAAGCCCTGGGCGAACTTGCGGAAGCGGTCCCGGTCCGGGGCCGGGCCCTTCCCGTCGTCGGCCAGGACGTCGCGGCGCCGGTCCGCCTCCTGCGCCCAGAAGGTCTGCTCGACCAGCGGGAGGAGGACGGCGAGGGCCGCCTCGGACGGTGAGAGCTCCACGTCGTCCGCGAGCCGGTGGGTGAGGAAGCCGAGCCTGTCGTGGGTGCGCAGGGCCAGTTCGGAGTCGTGCCACGGGTCGTCGCGCAGCGCGGCCGCCGCTGTCTCGTACCCGGCGGCGAGACCGCTCGCGAGGGTGCCGCAGAGTTCGTGCAGGGCTTCCCGCGCCGGTCCTGGGCGGGTGCGCTGCCACACGGGGTGCTGGGCGACCGAGCGGATCCACGGGTGGGCCTCGGTGTGCCGGTCGGGGCCGGGGAGGAGGGGGAAGTCCTGCTCGCCGGGGGCGAGTTCGGAGACCACCCTGATCTGCTGCGGGGCGCGGTCCCGTTGTTTGTACTGCTTGTACGCGCCGTGCAGGGCGGTGACCCGGGTCTGTGCCTCCTGGAAGAACTCCTGGAGGCGCATCGCGTGCAGGTTCTCCGTGATCACGTCGCCGACCGCGCGCGTGAAGAGGCTGAACGACTCGCCGGGCGGGATGCCCGTGTCGGCGCTGGGATCCGCTGTCTCCGACTCGCGCACGAACAGGGACTGTTGAGTCGCCGAGCACCCGTACACGTACGCGACCTTGCGGCGCAGTGACGCGGCGATCTTCCGGCGCGACCAGCTCTGGATGCCCGGCGGGCCCGCCTTGGTGTCCCGCTGGATGCCCTCGCGGCAGGCGTCGACGAGGAAGACGACGTGGGCCGCCCGCGACTCCTCCAGCTCCTTGCGCCAGCCGATCTCGATACACGTGTCGGAGAACGGCTCGACGTCGAAGGTCGCGTCCTCGGGGATCAGGTAGTCCTGGCCCTCGAAGTGGTGGCCGTGCCCGCTGAGCAGGATCCACAGCGTGTCGTCCGGCCTCGCGTCCCGCAGGAAGCCGCGGACCTGGGCGTGTACGACGCTGGGGATGATGCCCCGCTTGTTCTCGACGATCTCCGCCGACTGGAAGCCGCGGTCGGTGAGGATGTCGCGCAGCCGCAGCAGGTCGTCCTGGATGAACGGGAGGCTGTCGATGCGCGGCTCGTCGTAGTCGCTCGCCCCGATCAGGAGGGCCTTGTGCTGTGGCACGGCCGCGCGCTCAGGTCGTGGGGCGCTTGAACGTCAGGGTGAGGCCCCTGGTTCCTTGCACTTGTCCCGTGCCGATGAGCTGGATGGAGCCGCTCGCCGTCACCTGGAACGAGAGCTGCGCCTCGGCGAACGCGAGCGTGTCGTCGCGCTCGGCGACCTCCTTGAACAGCTGCTGCAGTGCGTCGACCGTGTCCGCGAGGTTCTTGCGGAGCGGGCCGAGCGGGACCGCGCGCAGCACGGCGTCGCCGTCCCGGTTGAAGAGTCCCTTGGAGTCGCCTCCCGGGCCGCCGTCCGTCCCGATGAGGTTGTCGTCCTCGTCGGTCGCCTCGACCCAGAAGGCCAGCGACTGGCCCTCGATCCGGTCCGTCGCGTCGTCGTTCGCCGTCGTCATGCTGCCCCACCCCTGGTCCCTGGGCCCCGGAATCTCCCTGATTTCCGTGGCTCGGTCAACTTTAGTTCCAGGAGGGGCTTTTGGTGATGTCCTCGGCAGGGTTTAGGGAAGGGGCGGAGGAGGTGGTGATCACGCGGCTCGGGGTCCTGCGGTGCAGGCGCAGGGAGATGGTCACCGCGACGATCGCCACCGCCGTCATCGCCGCGCCCGCCCACGCGGTCGAGGCGTAACCCAGCTTCAGGTCGATCACCGTGCCGCCCAGCCACGGGCCGCCCGTGTTGCCCAGGTTGAACGCGGCCGTCGTGGTCGCGCCCGCGAGGGTCGGGGCGGCGCCCGCGACGTTGAACATGCGGGCGTTGAGCGCCGGGGCGGTGTAGAAGGCGGAGAGGCCGAGGAGGAAGGACAGGGCGATCGCCACGGGCGCCGTACCGGCGAAGAGGGCGAGCGCCACGAGGAAGACCGTCGAGGCCGCCGCGCCGCTCAGCATGACGCCGAAGAGGTGCGCGTCGGCGAAGCGGCCACCGATCACCGTGCCGAGGAGCGCGCCCGCCCCGAAGAGTCCGAGGACGGTCGGGACCCAGCCCTTGTCGAGGCCCGCGACGTCCGTCAGGAGCGGGGAGAGGTACGAGAACGCGCAGAAGACGCCGCCCGCCGCGAGCGCGGTGATCGTGATGGAGAGCCAGACCTGCCGGTCGCGGTAGATGGCAAGTTCCTGCTTGAGGCGCGGCTTCTCGGCAGGGAGCGGGATGCGCGGGATGAGCGTGAGCACGCCGACGAGGGCGATCGCGGAGGCGACCCCGACCGCCCAGAAGGCCGAGCGCCAGCCGAAGTTATCGCCGAGGAACGCACCGGCGGGCACGCCGAGCACGTTCGCTATGGACAGGCCGCCGATCATCACGGCCATGGCGCGGGCCCGCTGGTTCATCGGCACCATCGCGATGGCGACGGCCGCGCCGACCGCCCAGAACCCGGCGCAGGCGAACGCGCTGACGACGCGGGACGCGAAGAGGATCTCGTACGTGGGCGCGAGGGCACCGGCGACCTGGCCGAGGCCGAAGACCGTGATGAGGGTGATGAGCGTCGTGCGGCGGGGGAGACGCAGGGTCGCCACGGCCAGGAGGGGGGCGCCGATGACCATGCCGATGGCGAAGGCGGAGATGAGGAGGCCCGCGCGGGGGATGGAGACGTTCATGTCGTCCGCGATGGGCGGCAGGAGCCCCGAGAGCATGAACTCGCTCGTGCCGAGGGCGAATACGGCCAGGCCCAGGATGTAGACGGCTATGGGCATGCGGGTGGTGCGGCTTGCGCTTTTCCCTGGCTCGGGGGCCGTGGGGGCAGGGGCCTTCGGGGCCTTCGAGGCCTTCGGGTCGGGATTCGGCATAACAGTTCTGAACGCTTGGGTTGCGCGTGACATTCCTGGTGCCGGGGGGGGGCAGGTGGCGCCTACCCGCGTCGGGCCGGGTGCCTCATGCCCCCGGATTGCTCAGGGTGCGTACGAACTGCTCCGCCAGCTGTTCGGTGTCGATGCCGTCCGCGCCGCGCCCGGACAGGATGTGGAAGAAGGGCGGGCCGATCAGGAGCGCGGTCGCCTGTTCGAGCGAGAGGGCGGTGCCGCTCGACTTCCGTACCGCCTCCACGACCTCCGCGGCGCTCTCCCCGAGGATGTCGCGGGAGGCGAGCAGCGCGGCGACGTCCGCGTCGTGCTGGGCTTCCCCCAGGAGAGCGCGGTAGGCCGCGCCCGCGTGGGAGCGGGACAAGAAGACGACGAGGGCGTCCAGGTACGCCTTGAGGTCTTGGCGCGGATCGTCGCTGCCGGGCACGGACAGTTCCTGCCGGGCGTCGATGGCGCTGGCCTCGTAGAGGACCTCCGCCTTGTTCGACCACCAGCGGTACACGGTCTGACGGCCCACGCCCGCCCGCTCGGCGATGCCCTTCATGGTCAGGGCCGCGTACCCGACCTCGACCAGCAGATCGTCGACGGCGTGCAGCACGGCGGCGCGTGCGCTTTCACTGCGGGGCCTGCCGCGGCCGCTTCCATCCACCATGCCGCCACTCTATACGAGACACGGTGCCTCGTATGTGTTACCTTTCCGGTGCACGGTGACTCGTTAATGGTTCTCCGGCCGTGCCGCCACCTGACTCCACCCAGCTGCGTCATTCGCGGCATTCACCTGCCCTTTTCAGGGCGAAGGAGGTCACGCTCATGCGTGCATTTGTCACTGGAGCGACCGGCTGGATCGGCTCCGCCATCGTCGACGAGCTCATCTCGGCGGGCCACCAGGTCATCGGCCTTGCCCGGTCCGACGAGGCCGTCCAGGCTCTCGCGGCCAAGGGCGTCGGCGTCGTACGCGGAAACCTGGACGACCTCGACTCGCTGCGGCGAGGCGCCGCCCAGGCGGACGCGGTCATCCACATGGCCAACAAGCACGACTGGGGCAACCCCGCCGAGTCCGACCGCTCCGAACGCGCCGCGATACAGACTCTCGGCGACGCCCTGGCCGGCACCGGCCGTCCGTTCGTCGTCGCCGCGCCCCTCTCCGGCATCGTCGAGGGCCGGCCCGCCACGGAGGACGACGTCTCTCCGGCCATCGGCCCGGACTCCAACCGGGGCGGCAGCGAGAACCTCGCCCTGGACTACGTGGCCAAGGGCGTGCGGACCGTGATCACCCGGTTCTCGCCGAGCGTGCACGGCCGAGGCGACTGGGGATTCGTCAACTTCCTCACCGCGGCAGCCCGTAAGCAGGGAGTCTCCGGGTACGTCGGCGACGGCTCCGACACCTGGTCCGCGGTGCACCGCGACGACGCCGCCCGCCTCATCCGCCTCGGCATGGAGCAGGCACCCGCGGGGACGCGGCTGCACGCCGTCGCCGAGGAGGCCATCACCACCAAGGCGATCGCCGAGGCGATCGGCCGCAGCCTCGGCCTGCCGGTCGAATCCGTCGCGCCGCAGGACGCCGGAGCCCATTTCGGCTTCGTCGGCGGCTTCTTCGCCTCCACTATGACCGCGTCCTCCGACGCGACCAGGCAGCTCCTCTCCTGGGAGCCTGCCGGGCCGACCCTGCTCGCGGACATCGACGCGGGTGCCTACACGGCCTGACGAAGTCACGCCCTCCCCCCTCCCTCAAGAAGGAGCAACCACCGTGCCCACACAGACCCACACCCTCGCGGATCCCCGCATCTCCGCCGCCCTGACCCGCATGTTCGAAGCCGCCGACCGTGACGATGAGGCCGCGACACGTATGCGCAGCGTCCCGTCCTACGAGCGGGCGGCGCTGTCGGCGCAGGAATACGCCGACGCGGCGCGGGAGATCTACATGCCGATCTCCGCCGAGGGCGGCCGGCTCCTCTACAACCTCATCCGCGCCACCAAGCCGACGACCGTCGTCGAGTTCGGCACCTCGTTCGGTATCTCCACCCTGCACCTGGCCGCCGCCGTACGCGACAACGGCACGGGCCGGGTCATCACCACGGAGATGAGCCAGTCCAAGGCGGCCGCCGCACGCGACACCTTCGCCGCCACCGGCCTCGACGACGTGATCACCGTGCTTGAGGGGAACGCCCTGGAGACGCTCGCCGCACTACGGGAGCCGGTCGACTTCCTGTTCCTGGACGGGTGGAAGGACCTCTGCCTGCCCGTCCTGAAGCTCCTCGAACCGCACATCGCGCCCGGCACCCTCGTCGTCGCCGACGACGTGGACTTCACCGACCTCGTCCCCTACATCGACCACGTCCGCGACACCGCCAACGGCTACCACAGCGTCACGTTCCCCGTAGAGGACGGGCTCGAAATCAGCTGCCGCCTCTGACCCCGTCTATGCGGGCCCGCGCCGCGCATACGCGCGGAGGTCCTCGCGGTCCGAGACGCGGACGTATCCCGCGCGGGAGACCACCGCCTGGGACGCCGTGTTCTCGGGTTCGATGACGGCGAGGAGGGAGGAGACCTCGGGCCGGGCGAGGGCCCATTCGGAGAGGGAGGCGAGGGCTTCGGAGGCGTAACCCCGGCCCCGTGCGCCGACCGCCAGGTCGTAGCCGACCTCCGCGACACCCTCCTCGTCCGGCGGCCCGTGGAAGCCCATCCCGCCGACGGTGACCTCGTCCTCCACGCGGACCAGGGCGAACATGCCCCACTCGGGCCGGTGGACCCCGGACGCGTAGGCCTTGGTGATCATCTCCGCGGCCGTCCGCGTCCCGTCGAAGGGCCCGCTCCCGATCCAGGTCAGACCCCCCGTGCCGCCCGCGGCGAGATCGGCCGCCGCCGCGGGGGACACCTCCCGCAGGACGATCCGCCCGGCGGGGATCTCCAGGGGGTTGTGCCAGCGCCACCCTTCGCGCTTCGGGCGCCCCGGCAGGGCGCGGCGGCCCGTGGCCCAGAGCAGCGTCGCCCACTGGTCCGCGGGGCTGCGCGCGGGCTGTACCTGCGGGAAGAGCCAGGCGAGCACCGCCTCGCACAGCACGGCGGGCGGCTCCGCGTCCAGGCCGAGCGCCTGCGCGATGTCGTACGTGTGGAGCAGTACTTCGGCGACGCCCATCGCCGAGAAGCCCGTCGCGTCCGCGCTGCCGTGCGGGTACGGGTGGTAGGCCCGGACGCCGGGCGGCGTGGTCCGCACCACCGCCGACAGCAGGCCGCCGGTCGACTCGATGACGCGGATCGCGTCGTCGGGGCCCGAGCCCTCGTCGAAGGCGATCTCGAAGGGGACGTACCCGTCGGTCGCCCGCCCTGTCAGCTGCCCGGAGTACGCGACGAGGTCTCCCGCGATGTGCTCGGCCGTCTTCAGGCAGCTCCAGTCGAGGCCGCCCGCCTTGACGCTCCAGTCGAGCCCCACCGCGGCACGCAGCACCTTCGCCGCGTGCGCCACGGCTTCCTCGACCTGGTCCCCACCCATGGAAAGCATGCGCCGAGCGTACGGGAGCGTCAGGCGCTCAGCAGATCAATTTCGGTCGCCAGGTTCGCGCGCGCGGGGTCCTCCCACTCCGCTGTCCCGTACGGGGTGCGGTACAGCCTGGGCAGTTCCAGGAGCTGGCGGAGCACCGCGGCGCGGCCCGCGCGGAAGTCCTCGTCCGGCACGAAGGAGTACTCCTCGCGTACGGCGGCGGCGTACGCGGCGTACGCGTCAGGGGCGGCGGCCAGGATCGCCAGGTCGGCGTCGCACAGCGTCTCGCCGTTGTGGTCGCCTTCGGCGGGGTCGTGGGTGACGGTGAGGCGGACCAGGCGGGCCACCTCCGCCGTCGCGTCGGGCGTCAACCCCGCTTCCTGGAGGGCACGTTCGGCGAGGCGGGCGCTGCGCTCCTCGTTCTCGGAGCGGTCGGGCGCGTACACCGCGTCGTGGAACCAGGCCGCGAGCCGTACGAGCTCGGGGTCATCGGCGTGCTCTTCCAGTACGTCGATGTGGCCGAGGACCGCGCTCAGGTGGGCGGTGGTGTGGTACCGCCGCTGCGGCTCGGCCCAGCGCGCGAGCAGGTTGTCCGCGTAGGGCGCGGGGTCGGGGGTCCCCTTGCTCGCGTGGAGCAGGGTCGCGTGCCAGCGGGCGCGGAGTTCCTTGTCGTCGGCCATGGGGTGACCCTAGACGCCTCCCTTTCCCGTTTCCCCGTTGCCATGCGCGGCGGTGACAGGGTTGGCTGCGGCCATGACGACCACGAGGATCGACGAGACGTACGACCCCGAGCGCCCCGGCCGCCTCCTGCGCAGCGAACGCGACGCGCTGATACCGCTGTTGAGGGACGCCGACGATGCCGCGTACGACATCCGGACCTGTTGTCCGGGCTGGACGGTGCGCCATGTGCTCGCGCACTGCGGCTCCGCGCTGATGCGGGTGGTCGAGAGCCGCTTCGAGAAGGGCGTGTACTCGCCGGAGAGCAACGAGCGTGACATCGCCGAGCGCGTCGACTGGTCCAACTCCCGTGTGGTGGACGAGTTGGAGCGCGGGATGACGGAGGCGGGGCCGTTCATCACCGCGTCCAAGGGGCGTCTCGACGGGGTCGCGATCGGGGAGTGGGTGCACGCGGGGGATGTCCGCGAGGCGTGGGGGCTGCCGGGGGCTTATGGCGGGGCCGGGCTTCCGGACGCGCTGCGACTGCTCGCGGAGCACAGCCGCAGGACCGAAGCGGTGCCGCTGCACGCGGACATCGACGGCATCGACGAGCCGCTCATCCTCGGCACGAACGACGGCAAGCGGTCGCCTGCGCGCTACATCGGGGACGCGCCGACGCTGATCCGCCTGTACACGGGGCGACCGCTCGCGGGCACGCGGTACGAGCTCGCGGGGGCGGTGGAGGGGGAGTTGCCGATCTTCAGCTGAGGTGAGCTGAGCTGATCTGCGGGTGCGTCGTGGCTGGTCGCGCAGTTCCCCGCGCCCCTTTCGGGGCGCTAGTGCTGGTGGCCGCCCTCGGCGTGGGATGCCCCCGCGTGGACCGTGAATGCCGCCGTTCGTACCTTTCCCTCGTGCTTGAAGTCGAGGAACAGGCGGTACGACCCCGCGCTGGGTGCCGTTGCCATGAAGGAGACGCCGGGGCCCGGCTCGGTCTTGCCGTCGCCGGGTTCGCCGGTGGGGTGTACGTGGAGGTAGGCGAGGTCGCCCGAGCGCAGGGCGACCAGGTGGCCGTAGGAGCCCAGGTAGGGCTGGAGGTCGGTGACCGGCTTGCCGTTCTTCCGCACGCTCAGGGTCACGTCACTGGACTTCCCCGGCTTCAACTCGCCCTTGAGGCTGACCTCGTAGCCGTCGACCGACGTCTTCGCGTTCTGCTCGGGCAGCTTCTTCGGCGCGTACGTCCCTGCCACCGCGAGGTCCGCCCCCAGCGTCAGACCCTCCTTCGCGCCCTTGGGCTTGAAGTCGGCGAAGACGCGGTAGCCGCCTCCGTCCGGGAGCTCGACCGGCGTCGACCAGGTGCCGTCCGCCGCGCGGGTCGGGTGCAGGTGGCGGTAGGTCGTCAGGTCGCGTGAGGCGACGATGAGGTGCAGCTCCTTGCCGTGCTCCCTCTCGTATGCCGTGACGCTCTTTCCGGTGCCGTCCTTGACCACCGCGAACCGCAGCTCCTCGCGCTTCTCGGCGTCGATGCGGGAGGTCTTCAGGTCGAGCGTGTAGCCGCGCTCGGAGATCTGCAGGCCGCCGGGCACGGTGTCCGCGTGCCCCGACCCCTCCTTCTCGCCCGTGAGCCCGCCGTGCCCGCCGTGCTCGCTCGCGGGCTTCTTCTGCGAGGTCACGGGGTCGACGCCCCGGCCCACTCCGTACGCGGTGCCGAAGGTCGCGGCGACAGCGGCGGCGAAGGCGGTGATCTTCAGTCCGGTGTTCATGACGGCTCCCGAAGGGGTGGAAAGGGGGTTCCTCGTGCATTTTGAAGATACCCCCATGGGGTATTAAGTCAAGCCGGAATCTCCCCTTGCCTTCGGTACCCCCTAGGGGTATACATGGATCTTATCGGGGGTACCCACCCCGGGTACCCCACCCCCAAGGAGCCCGCAGACATGTCCACCACACGCGATACAGCCGGTACACCCGGCGCACCTGGCGCGGCCGGCGCCACCGAGGTGGCAGAAGTAGAGCTCGCCATCGGTGGCATGACCTGCGCCTCGTGCGCGGCCCGGATCGAGAAGAAGCTCAACCGCATGGACGGCGTCGAGGCGACCGTCAACTACGCCACCGAGAAGGCCAAGGTCAGCTACCGCGGCCAGGACATCGCCGTGGACGACCTGATCGCCACGGTCGAGGCCACCGGCTACACCGCGCAGGAGCCCGCCCCGGCCCGTACGGAGGCGGGGCAGGACCCGGCGGCGGACGGTGACCAGCAGGCCGACGACGGACTGCGGCCCCTGCGGGAGCGGTTGACGACGGCCGTCCTGCTCTCCGTCCCCGTCATCGCGATGGCGATGATCCCGGCCCTGCAGTTCGAGTACTGGCAGTGGCTGTCGCTGACCCTGGCGGCGCCGGTCGTGACGTACGCGGCCTGGCCCTTCCACAAGGCCGCGTTCACGAACGCGCGGCACGGCGCGGCCACGATGGACACGCTGATCTCGGTCGGCACGTCGGCCGCGTTCATCTGGTCGCTGTGGGCGCTGTTCTTCGGCACGGCCGGTACGCCCGGCATGACCCACCCCTTCGAGCTGACCATCTCCCGCACGGACGGCGCAGGGAACATCTACCTGGAGGCCGCGGCGGGCGTCACCGCCTTCATCCTCGCCGGGCGCTACTTCGAGGCGCGCTCCAAGCGCAAGGCGGGCGCGGCCCTGAAGGCGCTGCTCCAGCTGGGCGCCAAGGACGTCACCGTCACGCGGGGGGACGGCCGTGAAGAGACCATCCCCGTCGGAGACTTGAAGGTCGGCGACCGTTTCCTCGTACGGCCCGGCGAGAAGATCGCCACCGACGGCAAGGTCGTCGAGGGTGCGTCGGCCGTGGATGCCTCCATGCTCACCGGCGAGTCCGTTCCGGTCGAGGTCGCCAAGGGCGACTCCGTCACCGGCGCCACGCTGAACGTCGGCGGACGCCTGGTCGTCGAGGCCACCCGCGTCGGCGGCGACACCCAGCTCGCCCGCATGGCCAAGCTCGTCGAGGACGCGCAGAACGGCAAGGCGGCGGCCCAGCGCCTCGCCGACAAGATCTCGGCGGTCTTCGTGCCGGTCGTCATCGCGCTCGCCGTCGCCACCCTCGGCTTCTGGCTCGGCAACGGCTCGGGTCTGACGGCGGCCTTCACCGCGGCCGTCGCCGTACTGATCATCGCCTGCCCCTGCGCCCTGGGGCTCGCGACGCCGACCGCCCTCATGGTCGGCACCGGACGCGGCGCCCAGCTCGGCATCCTGATCAAGGGCCCGGAGGTCCTGGAGACGACCCGCAAGGTCGACACGATCGTCCTGGACAAGACCGGCACCGTCACCACCGGCAAGATGACCCTGCTCGCCACGCATGCCGCGCAGAGCACATCCGAGGATGAAGTCCTGCGTCTCGCGGGCGCGTTGGAGCACTCGTCGGAGCACCCCATCGCCCAGGCGGTGGCCACCGGCGCGGCCGAGCGGGTCGGCACGCTGCCCACCCCCGAGGACTTCGCGAACGTGGCGGGCCTCGGCGTCCAGGGCATCGTCGAGGGCCACGCGGTCCTGGTCGGCCGTGAGGCGCTGCTCGCCGAGTGGGCGATTCGGCTCCCCGTCGAGCTCGAGCGGGCGAAGGCGCAGGCCGAGGCGGCGGGGCGTACGGCCATCGCGGTCGCCTGGGACGGCGAGGCGCGCGCGGTCCTGGAGGTCGCCGACGCCGTGAAGGACACAAGCCCCGAGGCGATCGAGCGCCTGCGCGCCCTCGGCCTGACCCCGATCCTCCTTACCGGCGACAACAAGGCGGTCGCGGCATCGGTGGCCGCCGAGGTGGGCATCGCCCCCGCTGATGTGATCGCGGAGGTCATGCCGCAGGACAAGGTCGACGTGGTGAAGCGGCTCCAGGCGGAGGGCCGGAGCGTGGCGATGGTCGGCGACGGCGTGAACGACGCCGCCGCCCTCGCCCAGGCCGACCTGGGCCTGGCGATGGGCACGGGCACGGACGCCGCGATCGAGGCGGGCGACCTGACTCTCGTACGAGGTGACCTGCGCGCGGCGGCCGACGCCATCCGCCTCTCGCGCCGCACCCTCGGCACGATCAAGTCGAACCTGTTCTGGGCCTTCGCCTACAACGTGGGCGCGCTGCCGCTGGCCGCGGCCGGTCTCCTGAACCCGATGATCGCGGGCGCCGCGATGGCGTTCTCCTCGGTCTTCGTGGTCGGCAACAGCCTGCGCCTCAGGGGGTTCAAGCCGCTGAGCTGAGGGGTTCAGGTGTACATGTCTTTCGATCACCCTGGTGCGCTTGGGGCGCGCCGGGGTGATCTGCGCGTAGGCTGGGTAATTGGACTAGACCTATGTGACCTGTCTGCGGTCGCGGCCGCGACCCCCGGACCCGGACCCGAAGGAAGACATCCATGAGCAAGCGTGCAGTCCTGGAGGTGATCGCCCTCGACGCCGAGGACGCCGTCGCCGCCCAGGCCGGAGGCGCCGACCGCCTCGAGCTGGTCACCGACATGGCCGCGGACGGCCTGACCCCGTCCTGCGAGACCTTTGCCGAGATCCGCGCCGCCGTGGACATCTCCCTGCGCGTGATGCTGCGCCTCGCGGACGGCTTCGACGCGGGTGACGTCGACGCTCTCGTACGCCGTGCGCGCGAGCTCAGGATCGCGGGCGCCGACGAGTTCGTCCTCGGCTTCCTCGACGAGGTCGGCGGCCCCGACCTGATCGCGGTGGAAGCGCTGGTGGACGAGCTCGACGACTGCCGCTGGACGTTCCACCGGGCCATCGACCGGACCCCCGACCGCGACGCCCTGCGCAAGCAGCTCGCGGACCTGCCCGGCCTCGACACCTACCTCACCGCGGGCTCGGCGACCGGCGTGGACGACGGCCTGACCACACTGATCGCCGAGGCCGCCCGGTCCGGCGAACCGGGCTACGAGCAGCAGATCCTGGTGGGCGGCGGCCTCCGCCTCGACCATCTCCCGCAGCTCAAGGCGGCCGGCGTCGACGCCTTCCACATCGGCGGGGCATCGCGGCCCGGCGGCTGGACGGCACCGGTCTGCGCCGAGGCCGTCGCCCGGTGGCGGGCGGCAGTGGACGCCTGACCCCTTTCCGCCCAGGGCGCCTGATCGCGTTCCCCCTGGGACGCGATACAACTGGGCGGACAACGGCCGGACAAAGGTCGGACAAAGAGGGGGACTTCATGCCGACACCAGCGAACAAGACGCGCCCTGCGGACCGGATACTCGCGGCCGGGACACTGCCCGTGGCCGCGATGGTGCTCACCGGGACGGTGGCGCTCTACATCGCACTCGTCGCGTTCGGGAACATCACCGACTTCGACAACAACCAGCAGTACGTACGCCATGTCCTGGCGATGGACACCACCTTCAAGGACGACGACCTGATGTGGCGCGCCATCGGGTCCACCGCGCTCCAGGACGCCGCGTACGTCGGAATCATCGTCTGGGAGACCCTGGCCGCACTGGTCCTCCTCACGGCGACGGTCCTGTGGGCCGGTGCCCTGCGCCGCCCTCAGGGGCTGCGCAAGGCCCGACAGACGGGCACGATCGGCCTGCTGATGATCCTCGTCCTGTTCGGGTTGGGATTCATCGGGATCGGCGGCGAATGGTTCGCCATGTGGCAGTCGGAGGACTGGAACGGCCTGGACGCGGCCACGCGGATCGTGACGCTCGCGGGCATCGTGCTCGTCGTCACGCACCTGCCGTCCGCCGGCGCCCCGGCGGACGAAGGGTCCTAGCGGGCGAGCTGCTCCGGCAGCTCGGCCGCGTGGACGACGGTGAGCCCCGAGACGGCACGGGTCAGGGCGACGTAAAGCCGCCGCAGGCCGGTCCGCTCGTCGGGCTCGCCGTCGACCACGGCGGCGGGTTCGTCGAGGACCACGTAGTCGTACTCGAGCCCCTTGGCCAGGGATGCGGGCACGAGCGTGAGCCGGGTGTCGGGGGTGGTCTCGTCGCCGGGCGAGAGGTACGTCATCCCGGCGGCGTCGAGGGCTTCGGCGAGCGCGGGGACGCGGGCGTCGGCGGCGATGAGGCCGATGGACCCCTCGTGGCGCAGTGACTCGACGCAGGCTTCGAGGGCGGCGCCGGCCAGGTCCTCCACACGCCGCACCACCAGCGAACCGGCTGACTCACGCACGGACTTGACCTCGGCCAGGCCGGGCGCGATGGAGGGAAGCAGTCGCGAGGCGAACGCGATCACCTCCCGCGGCACACGGAAACCCGCGGTGAGCTCCTCCACCACGGCCTCGCCCTTCCCCAGATGCCCGAGCGCCTCTTCCCAACTCCGCGTGGCCCAAGGGGTGGTGCCCTGCGCCAGGTCGCCGAGGACGGTGGCGGACCCGGTGGTGCAGCGGCGGCCCACCGCCCGGTACTGCATGGGGGAGAGGTCCTGCGCCTCATCGATCACGACATGCCCGAGGGAGTGGGTCCGGGCGACGAGGTCACTCGCCTCGTCGATCAACACGGCATCAGCGGCGGACCACTTGGCAGCCTTGACGCCGCGTACGGGCTTGGCCCAGAGGATGAGCTTCTGCTCGTCGGCGTCGAGGATCCCCTCCGCGTGCTCGGCGAGGAACTCGGCGTCGGAGAGCAGCCGCAGCACCAGCTTGGCGGGATCGACGGGCGGCCACACGGTCTTGACGGCGGCCTTCACGGCGGAGTTGCGGGCCACGGCGTCCTGTACGCGGTCGTCGGGGGCCTCGCCCGACCTCTCCATCTGTACGAGCACGGAGTGCGCGATGCGCTGAGGAAGGGCGTCGCGCGCGGCTCCGTACCGGATGTCGCGGCCGAGCAACTCTGCGACAAGCTCCTCGAGTTCGTGCGCGGGGATACGCCATCGCCGCGACCCGCGCACCACCATGAGGGGCTCGCTGGGCGTACTCACGTGGGACCGCAGGGCCTTCCGCAGTACCTCGGCCATGCGGGCGTCGCCCTTGATGACGGCTGCGGGCGCTTCGTCGACGCCGCGCACCTCGACGTGCGAGACGAGATCGTCGACGGTGGCCTGCTTGACCTCCAACTCGCCGAGCGCGGGCAGCACTTGCTCGATGTAATGCAGGAAGGACTTGTTGGGCCCGATGACCAGGGTGCCGGTCCTGGCCAGGCGCTCCCGGTGGGCGTACAGGAGGTAGGCGACGCGGTGCAGGCCGACGGCGGTCTTACCGGTACCCGGTCCACCCTGTACGCAGACGGACCCGCCGAGCCCGCTGCGCACGATCTCGTCCTGCTCGGGCTGGATCGTGGCGACGATGTCGCGCATCGGGCCCACGCGGGGCCGCTCGATCTCCTGCTGGAGCAGCTTGCTCGTCCGCTCGACCTCGTCGGCGTCGCTGAGACGTTCGTCCTCGTACGCGGTGAGGTCACCGCCCGTGTACCCGAACCGCCGCCGCAGGGCGATGTCCATCGGCGCCTTCTTGGAGGCCCGGTAGAAGGGCTGCGAGACGGGGGCGCGCCAGTCGATGACCATCGGGTCGCCGTCGGCGTCGTGGACGTGCCGCCGGCCGATGTAGAACTGCTCGCCCTCGGCGCCTTCCGCCTGCTCGGCGCCGGGGGCGTGGAGGTAGTCGAGGCGGCCGAAGAAGAGGGGGGTGTGCGAGAGGTCGGCGAGGGATTTGATCCGCTCGTCGATCTGGCTCTGCAGGACGGCGGCGTTCACCCAGTTCGCCGTGACGTCGCGGATGTCGAGGGCCTCGGCGTCCTCGCGCATCGCTCTCAGGGCGGAGCGGGATGCGGCGAGGTGGGACTGCTCGTGGGAGAGGGGGTTGGGGTGGGCCTGCACGGTTGCCTCCGGCCTGGGTGCGGGTTCTGGGCCGCCGGTTTCCGTCCGGTCGGCGACCGCGTTCCACGCGGGCAGACCGGGCATCTTATGCCTCCCCTGCATGGAGGGGCCACCGAATTTCCCCCCGGGGCGGGGACGGCCCCGGGCTCCGCCCGAACGAACAAGCTCTCCCACCCACCCGCCCGATCACCCCGGGTCTCGCCTGGACGAACAAGCTCTCCCACCCACCCGCCCGATCACCCCGGGTCTCGCCTGGACGAACAAGCTCTCCCACCCACCCGCCCGATTGCCCGGCATCGAGACGTGAGGGGACGTGTCGGTATTTCCGCCCGGAGCACGGTACTCAGCACTCCCCCGCCGAAGCAGACACGCGCCCACCAGCGGATGGCGAGGACGGACATACCGGCGCGGCCCCGCACCCACAGACGAGCGGCCCCCGAGGTCCACTAAAGTCGCCGCCGTGAAGCAACCCAGGGTGAGCGGAAAGTCACGTTACGTATTCGCTCTCCTCGCCCTCGCCCTCTCCCTCGCCGCCCTCGCCACCCTCTGCCTCGCCCAGCACATCCCCATGGCCGACACCCTCGTCTACCGGGCCGAGGGCGCCGCCGTGGCCAACGGAGGCGATCTCTACGGGTTCACCGTCACCGAGTGGGACCTCCCCGCCACATACCCCCCGTTCGCCGCCATCCTCTTCGTACCGACCACCTGGCTCCCCCTCCCCGCCCTCAAGCTCGCCTTCATCGCGGGGAACATCGCCCTCCTCGTACTCCTGATCCACCTCTCCTGCCGCCTCGCCCGCATCCCCACCCGCCTCGCCCCCCTCCTCGCAGCCACCGCCCTAGCCCTCTGGCTGGAGCCCGTCTTCCAGACCATCGTCTTCGGGCAGATCAATCTCGCCCTCGCCTGTCTGATCCTCTGGGATCTGACCAGACCCCCCGGCGCCGTGGGCAAGGGCTTCGCCATCGGTGTCGCCGCCGGGATCAAGCTCACCCCGGCGGTCTTCATCGCGTACCTCTTCCTCACCGGGCGCGTACG
Organism: Streptomyces sp. NPDC055239; assembly: GCF_053606205.1. Lineage (NCBI taxonomy): Bacteria > Bacillati > Actinomycetota > Actinomycetes > Kitasatosporales > Streptomycetaceae > Streptomyces > Streptomyces sp. NPDC055239. The sequence goes on from NZ_JBSGRD010000022.1 coordinate 90,016, forward strand.
CGAAGGTCTGACCGCCACCGCGGCCCTCACCGCCACCATCACGCTCGGCGTACTCACACTCCCCGCCGCCAGCGCCGACTTCTGGACCCACCGGATCTTCGAGACGGGCCGCGTCGGCAAGGCGTGGATCGTCGACAACCAGTCGCTTCAGGGGCTCATCGCCCGCATGGCCCACGACCCGCATCCGGGCCTCCTGTGGGCCGTCCCCGCCACCCTCATCGCCGTCACCGGGATGTGGCTGGCCCGCAGCCGACAAGCGGGCACCCCCGGCACCCCCGGCACCCCCACCGAAGCCCGCGGCGTCCTCCTCGCCGCAGCCACCGCGCTCCTCGTCTCGCCCATCAGCTGGTCCCACCACTGGATCTGGTGCGTACCGCTCCTGACCCTGCTCATGGCGGAGGGCCGCCCCCGCCTGACCTTGGCGGTGGCGACCCTCTTCACGGCCCGCACCCTGTGGCTCATCCCGCACCAGGGCGACCTGGACCTGCGACTACCCCTCTGGCAGCAGCCGCTGGCCTCGCCCTACCCCCTGCTGACCCTCGCGCTCGTAGCGACCGTCGCCCTCAGTTGTCCGCAAGGAGCTCGTCCGCGTCCACGATCCGGTACGCGTACCCCTGCTCGGCGAGGAACCGCTGCCGGTGCGCCGCGAAGTCCTGGTCGATCGTGTCCCGAGCCACGACGGAGTAGAAGCGGGCCTCGTGACCGTCAGCCTTCGGACGCAGCACGCGACCGAGCCGCTGTGCCTCCTCCTGGCGGGAGCCGAACGTTCCCGACACCTGGATCGCGACCGTAGCCTCGGGCAGGTCGATCGAGAAGTTCGCGACCTTCGAGACGACGAGGACGGAGATCTCGCCCTCCCGGAACGCGCCGAACAGCTTCTCGCGCTGCGCGTTCGTCGTCTCGCCCTTGATGACGGGGGCGTCCAGGTGCTCGCCCAGCTCGTCCAGCTGGTCGATGTACTGGCCGATGACCAGGGTCTGCTCGCCCGCGTGCTTCTTGACGAGCGCTTCCGTCACCTTCCGCTTCGTCGCCGTCGTGGCGCAGAAGCGGTACTTCTCCTCGGCCTCGGCCGTCGCGTACGCGAGCCGCTCCGAGTCCGTCAGGTTGACCCGCACCTCGACACAGTCGGCGGGCGCGATGTACCCCTGCGCCTCGATCTCCTTCCACGGAGCGTCGAACCGCTTGGGTCCGATCAGCGAGAAGACGTCGGACTCCCGGCCGTCCTCCCGCACCAGCGTGGCCGTCAGACCGAGGCGCCGCCGCGCCTGGAGGTCGGCGGTGAACTTGAAGACGGGGGCGGGGAGCAGGTGCACCTCGTCGTAGATGACAAGGCCCCAGTCCCGGGAGTCGAAGAGCTCGAGGTGCGGGTAGACGCCCTTACGCTTCGTCGTCAGGACCTGGTACGTGGCGATGGTGACCGGGCGGATCTCCTTGCGCGTACCGCTGTACTCGCCGATCTCCTCCTCGGTCAACGAGGTCCGCTTGATCAGCTCGTGCTTCCACTGCCGGGCGGAGACCGTGTTGGTCACCAGGATCAGCGTGGTCGCCTTGGCCTCGGCCATGGCACCGGCCCCGACCAGCGTCTTGCCCGCGCCACAGGGCAGCACGACGACGCCGCTGCCGCCGTGCCAGAACCCCTCGACCGCCTGCTTCTGATACGGCCGCAGCGCCCAGCCGTCCTCCGCGAGCTCGATCCGGTGCGCCTCGCCGTCGACGTAACCGGCGAGGTCCTCGGCGGGCCAGCCCAGCTTCAGGAGGGTCTGCTTGACCTGCCCGCGCTCGGAGGGATGGACGACGACGGTGTCCGCGTCGACCCGCTCACCGACGAGCGGCTGCACCTTCTTGGACCGCAGGATCTCTTCAAGGACCGGCCGGTCGGTGGTGGTCAGGACGAGGCCGTGCACGGGGTGCTTGGAGAGCGTGAGCCGTCCGTAGCGCGCCATCGTCTCGGCGATGTCCACGAGCAGCGCGTGCGGCACGGGGTAGCGCGAGAACTCCACAAGGGCGTCCACGACCTGCTCGGCGTCGTGCCCGGCCGCACGGGCGTTCCACAGGCCCAGCGGCGTCACGCGGTAGGTGTGGATGTGCTCGGGAGCACGCTCCAGCTCCGCGAAGGGGGCGATGACACGGCGGCAGGCGTCGGCCCGCTCGTGGTCGACCTCGAGCAGGAGAGTCTTGTCCGACTGGACGATCAGGGGACCATTCACGCGCGCACCCTTTCGGTAAGCCAAACGTCCAGTGTGCCGCATGGCGCGCGAATACGTTCCGGCCTCAGTCGCCGCCCTAGCAGTCGACCAGTAGCCGGGCTCAGTCGTCAGCCAGCTCCGCGACCCCTGTGACGCGGTGCAGGGGGTACGTCCTGACCTCGTCCGCCGTGTGGTCGTACGCCGTCACGAAGCCGCCCTCTACCCGGATCGGGGCGATCACGCGCTGGCTTGCCGAGCCCTCGGCGTTCACGTAGCCGATCCAGACCGCCTCGCTGGTCAGGACCGCGGCCTGCATCGTGGCGAGGGTCTCCGCCGCCGTCGTGCGGGGCAGCGCGTCGCCCGCCTCCGGGGTCGCCTTGCGGGGGGCGGTCGACGCCAGGTCGCCCGCGCGGATGGCGCGTACGGCCGCGCCGGTCAGGGTGGAGTCGGCGAGCGGCGGGCCGTCATGGACCGGCTCGGGCGCGGTGCGGGGCGGTGAGCGGTGGGCGTGCGCTCGGGTGATCAGTACGTCTCCCTCGGCGCTCTCGGCGGCGGGCGCGAAGCCCATTCCGCGCAGGCCTTCGAGGAGCGCCCCGGGGTCGGCCTGGGCGGCGAGCACGGTCGGTGAGAGACGGCGCAGGCGCAGGCCCTGGGAGCGCTTGTCGGCGAGGATCTCGTTCAGGAGCGCCTCGTCGTCGCAGCGCACGTACGCGGAGGCGGCGCCGATCCGCAGGTGGCCGTGTTTACGGGCGACGTCGTCGATGAGGTACGCGAGCGGCTGCGGAACCGGCGTACGGGAGTGCGCGGCGAGGAAGGCGTGCAGGTCGGACGCGGACTTCCCCGCGTCGAGCGCCCGCCGCACGGAGCCGGGCGTGAACCGGTACACCGTCGCCCCGCCCTTCGACTCGACGTCGGCGAGCACGGAGAGGGTCTCGGCAAGGGGCCGGTCGAGGGGGCCCGGGGCCACCGCCGTGAGGTCGGCCTGCAGAAGGACGTGGCCGAGCGGCTCGGGGAGCTGCGGCGCGAGGAGCCTGGCGGCTCGTGCGCCGTACGCGGCGAGTTCGGCGGGGGAGAGGTGGGCGGCGGCTGCTCCTGATTCCGGTCCCGCCGGACCCTCCCCGTTCTTCCCGTTCTCCCCGCTCTCGGAGCCGAGCAGCGCGCGTCCGTGCGCGGACAGCGCCCCGCGTCCCGTGACGCCGAGCAACTCCGCCTCGTTCAGCGTCCATTGGGCGATCCGGGCCCGCAGTTCCATGGGCGCCCCGCCGGACGAGAGGCCGGACGCGGGGCCCGAAGACACGCCGCCCGCCGACGCGCCGCCCCCGGCCGAGCCCCTCGGCGGTCGCTCCCAGCGCAGGCGCGCGAGGATCGACGCCGGTGTCGGGCTCGCGCCGTCCGGCAGTGTGGTGAGGAGCGTGAGCACCCGGTGCCGGATCTCCGGCGCGGATGAGCGGTCGAGGTGCGGGCCGAGGGCCGAAAGGGTGCGGTCCTTGCCGTCCCTGCCGCCGATCAGGCCCGATGTGCGGGTCGCCGTCAGCCAGGCCGTGGCGAGGACGGACCAGCGCTGGGCGGCGGGCAGTTCCTGCCAGTCGTCGTACGCGGGCGTCGCCGCGTACCGCTCGTCCGCCTCGCCGTCCGACGCCACGAGGCCCGCCGCGTAGGCCAGTTCGACCCAGAACGCGGCCACCGGCTCCGGCACGTCGAGTGCCACCGCCGTCCGTTTCAGGTCGCGCACGCTCAGGCCGCCCGCGCGAAGGACGGTGGGACCGCCCTCGTCCCAGTCCTTCAGGAGCTCCTCGACGGTGTCGAGCGCCATGTACGCCTGGCTCGCCGCCGCCTCGTCCACAGCCTGTGGACGGTGTTCGCGCAGCGCGTCGACGGCCGGCGGCACCGGTTCGAGGACCCGGTGGGCGCGGCCCGCGCGCAGGTGCAGGGCGGCCTCGCGGGAGAGGACGACCGTGCCCGGCGAGGTCGGGAGCAGCAGACCGCGGTCCAGGAGCCAGCGCAGGTGGCGCGCCGGATCGGCGGTCACCTGGCCGTACGGCGGGCCCCAGACGAGCCGCGAGAGCACCTCGACGGACTCGGCGGGGGCCTCGTCCAGGAGCGCCGACATCCGCGTGCGGTCCGTGAAGAGTTCGGTGAGCGAGCGCACCGCTGAGACGGCGTCGTGTGTGGAGGGGAGCCCGGCCGCCGCCACGATGTCCTGCATGCGGTTCGGCGACATGCCCGCGGTGGCCTCGGCGACGGTCGGGCCGAGACCGGTGGGCGAGGGGTACTGCGGGGCGGGGGCGAGGAGTTCGCGCGCGGTGCGGACCAGGCGCAGGCGGTCGTCGGAGCCCCAGATGAGGGCCTGCTCGCGGAGGGTGTCCAGGGCGCGGCCGAGAGCCGCCTCCACGGCGGCGCTGCTTCCCGCGCCGCTCCCGCCACCTTCGCTTCCCCCGCTTCCCTCGTCTCCGGCGACGAGTGCGTGCAGTTCTTTGTACGTCGCCGGTTCCGGGGCCACGGCGAGCGCCTCGGCGACCTGCTGCGAGAACCGGTCGAGACGCTCGAGGGCGCGGACCACGGAGGCGCGGGTGGCCGCGCGGGTGGCGAGCTGGGTGAGGTCGTTCGGGACCGGCGTGAGCAGATCGGGGCGGGCTCGGAGCAGCGCGCCCAGGGACGCGTCGTCACGGGAGCGGAGTGCCTCGGCGAGGGACCGGGGGGTGTCCGCTGGGCGCTGGGGCTGCTCGTCGGTGCTCATCACGCTCACCGTAGCGGGTCGGGTTGCGCTGTTGCTCCGGTTGCGGGGCGGGGCCGCGCCGGTATGTACGTACGGTCGCGCGCGCTCGAGCCGCGTCCCCCGGGCCCCGCTCTCCGGCGGACGCGATACCGTCGACCCACCGGGTACAACGGGCGGGTCGTCAACCGGGCCGCCCCGGAGGGGACTTCGTGGGGATCGAGAGCGATCAGCTCGTCTTCGACTATCTGAGCCGCGTCGGCGACCTGGCTCAGCAGTACCAACTGCCGTCGGGCACCCGTATGCGGCTGGTCCGCGAGCTGCGGAACGAGATCGACCGGAGCCGGGCGAAGACGTCGGCCGACAGCCCGGCAGCGATACGCCGCATCCTGGACCGCCTCGGCGCCCCCGAGGACCTGGTCGAAGCGGCGGGCGCAGGATCCGGTGACGTAGCGGAGAAGACCGCGCCCCGCCCCGCCGTCCCCACCCAGCGCACCCAGCGCACCCAGGAGCCGAGGAAACCGAAGGAACCCAAGGAACCGAAGGAACCGACGGAACTGAAGGAACGCGCCAAGCGCCTGCGCCGCGTGGTTCCCCGCCCCCGCCCGGCGGCGGAGAAGCCGGAGCTGCCCGAGGAGGACCCCGGTCCTTCCCCGCCGCACCTCGCGGGCACGGACGAGCTCGGTGACAGCGGCTCCGAGCCCGACTGGTGGCGGACGGACAGCAGCCCCTTCGGCCTCGGCGACAGCGTGCCGGGCTTCACCGGCGGCGTAGAGATCCCGGAGATCCTCAAGCCCCCGCCGAAGAAGCGCCTCGAAAAGGACGAGAAAGAAGCGGAGGAAGAGGAGGAAGACGACGAGGAAGAGGAGTGGGAGGAAGAGGACGAGCCCGCCGCCACGCGGCGCCGCATCCGCATCCGCCGCCCCACGGCGGCAGCCGTGGCCCCGGGCGCACCCCGCTTCACCAACCCCCTCCTCCTGCTCGCCGCTGCCCTGCTCACCGTCGGCGCCATCCTCGGCAACTGGATCGCCCTCGGCGGCGGCTGGCTCCTCGCCTACACCTCGCGCAGGCTGAGCCGCGCCGAGGCGAAGCTGGCCGTCATCGGCATGCCGGTGCTCGCCGTGGCCGCCGGGATCACCTGGCTGTGGGGCAGGAGCGAACGCCGCTGGGGCGATCCCATCGTCGAAGGCCACATGAGCGACGCGATGGCCGAGACCGGGCCGTGGGTGGTACGCGGCGCGGCCGTCGCCTCCGCGCTCTTCCTCCTGTGGAGATCGCAGCGGCGACAGTAACTACTGCCGGCAACTACTGCCGCGTCCCCTACTGCCGCGTCAGGTCCGTACGCATCTCGTCCAGGATCTTGTCCGCCGCCGTGTAACCGATGCCCTGGATCCACAGCTCGTCGTCGACGGTGTGGACGTGGCCCTTCTTGACCGCGTCCATGTTCTTCCACAGGCTGCTGCCGACGGTCTGCGTCTGCTTGGCCTTCTTCGGATCGCCGTAGGTGGAACGGAAGATGACGTCGGCGTCGGCGAGGTCGACCTTCTCGGGCGACACGTCGTACGAGAAGCCGTCCTTGGCCTTGGCCGCGATGGCAGGGCGGCCAAGACCCACGTCCTTGAGGAGCGTGGCGATGTACGTCCGCTCGCCGTAGACGCGGATGTCCGCGCCCTCCACGAAGCGGACGACGTTGACCTTCGTCGCGGCTGCCTTCGCCGGGCCGCCGACGGCAGCGGTGACCTTTTCGGCGTGCGGGGTGTAGTCGGAGACGACCTTCTTCGCCTCGGCCTTCTTGCCCAGCGCGTCGGCGTGGACCTGGAAGTTCTCCTTCCAGGGGTAGCCGGTGTTCTCCGTCATCACGGTCGGCGCGATCTGCTTGAGCTGCTCGTACTTCGCGGCATGCCGGATCTTGCTGGTGAGGATGACGTCCGGCTTGAGGGCCGCGATGGCCTCCATGTTCGGGTTCAGCATCTCGCCGACGTCCTTGATGCCGCTGACCTTGTCCTTGGGCAGATAGCCGGGGAAGCCCGACGACGCCTCGACGTGCGTGGAACCGACCGGCTTCACGCCCAGCGTGATCGCGGAGTCCAGCTCGGCCGTGTCGAGGACGACGACCCGCTCGGGCGCGACCGGGACCTTCACGTCTCCCATGGCTGTCTTGACGACGTGCGTACTGCCCGGGTCCGAACCGGCGGCACCCTCGCCGGAGTCCGACGAGCCGCACGCGGAGAGCGCGAGCGCGCCGCTGAGGGCGACGGCCCCCGTGGCGAGGGCACGGCGGCGATTCACTGAACTGGTCCTGGTGGTCATGGCTTGGGGGCCACCTTCCGGTCGGACGAGGGCTGCGGGCGCGACTGAGCGACCCACGGAGCCCCCGGGACGACCAGGGGCGACCCCGTCACCGGATCCGGTACCACCACACACTCCAGACCGAACACCTCGCGCACGAGATCCTCGGTGACGACATCGGCGGGCGCGCCCTCGGCGACGATCCGGCCCGTCTTCATGGCGACGAGGTGATCGGCGTACCGGGCGGCCTGGTTGAGGTCGTGCAGGACCACGACCACGGTCCGCCCCCGCTCGCCCTCCGGCGTGGGCGCGGCCAACTGCCTCACCAGATCGAGGACTTCCACCTGGTGCGCGATGTCCAGATACGTCGTCGGCTCGTCAAGGAGCAGGATGTCCGTCTCCTGCGCGATGGCCATCGCGATCCACACCCGCTGGCGCTGACCGCCCGACAGCTCGTCCACGGACCGTTCGGCGAGGGCTGTGACGTCGGTACGTTCCATCGCCTCCGTCACGGCACGCTCGTCCTCGTCGGACCACTGCTGCCACCAGTGCTGATGCGGCTGGCGTCCGCGTGCGACGAGGTCGGCGACGGTGATCGCCTCGGGGGCGACCGGCGTCTGCGGGAGCAGCCCGACCTGCTGGGCGATCTTCCTGGTCGGCAGCTTGGCGAGCGCGTCGCCGTCGAGCAGGACCGCGCCGCTCTTGGGCTTGAGGAGGCGGCCGAGAGCGCGCAGGGTCGTCGACTTCCCACAGGCGTTGGGGCCGACGATGACCGTGACCTTGCCGTCGGGCACCGCGAGGTCGAGCTCGTGCACGACTTCGCGGTCCTCGTAGGCGAGGGTCAGCTCGCGGGCGCTGAGGCGGGCGGCGGTCACTGGGTGCCTCCATTGCGGACGGAACGGCTGCCGGACCGGACGCCGTGGCTTCTTACGATCAGCCAGATCAGGTACGGGGCTCCGACGGCCGCCGTGAGAACCCCGACCGGCAGCTCGGTCGGCGAGAAGAGACGCCGGGCGAGCAGGTCGGCGACGACCATGATCAGTGAACCGAGCAGCGCCGAGCAGAACAGCGGGATCTGCGCGGTGCGGGTCATCCTGCGGGCGATCTGAGGGGCGAGAAGGGCCACGAAGTCGACGGGACCCGCGGCGCCGGTCGCCACGGAGGCGAGGACGACGCCGAGCAGGACGAGACCGAGCCGTACGTGCCCCAGGCGTACCCCGAGCGCGGTCGCCGTGTCGTCGTCCATGGTCACCGAGCGCTGGGCGCGGGCGGCCCAGAACACGAACGGGAGCAGGACGAGCAGGGTCAGCGAGAGCGGCCCGGCCTCCGCCCAGCCGCGTCCGTTGAGCGAGCCCGTCATCCAGATCTGCGCCTGCTGGGCGACGAGATAGTCGCCCTTGGTCATGAAGAGCGTGGTGATGGACCGCAGGGCGATCGCGAAGCCGATGCCGATGAGCACGAAGCGGGTGGCGTGCAGGCCGCCGCGCCAGGCGAAGACGTACACGAGAGCGGCGGCGGCGATACCGCCGAGCACCGAGAGGTAGGGCAGGACGGTGGCGGACGTGACCCCGAGGGTCATCGCTCCCACCGTCAGGGCGCTCGCACCCTGGCTGATGCCGATGATGTCGGGGCTGGCCAGCGGGTTGCGGGCGACGGTCTGGATGAGCCCGCCCGCGACGCCGAAGGCCGCGCCGACGAGGAGGCCGACGACCAGACGGGGTTCGCGCAGCGTTCCCACGACCAGCTCGTCCGGTGACGGCTGCCCCGTCAGGACCTTCAGGACTTCGCCTGGCGGGACGAAGGCTTCGCCTATGCAGAGGTAGGCGAGGCAGGAGGCGCCCAGGAGCAGGGTGAGGCAGGCGGCGACCACGGCCGCACGACGGTGCAGCAGGAAGGCGGCACGGCCCACCCGAAGCACGGTGTACCCGGCGGGCTTGATGCGGGGTGCCGGGTGGGTGGGCGGGAGACCTCCGCCGCGAAGCGGCGGTTCAGAAGCAACGGACATCAGGCAGCAACCGCCTTCCGGCGCACCAGGGTCACAAGGAACGGCACCCCGATGAGCGCGGTCATCACCCCGGCGGGCACCTCACTGGGCGGGAAGATGACGCGCCCGACGGTGTCGGAGACGAGCAGCATGACCGGCCCGAGGACAGCGGCCATCGGCAGCACCCAGCGATGATCACTGCCCACGATCGCGCGAGCGATGTGCGGGACCGCGAGCCCGATGAACGCGATGGGCCCGGCCGCCGCGACGCCCGCCCCCGTGAGCACGGTCGCCCCGAGCCCCCCGACGATCCGTACGGTCGCGACCTTCTGTCCGAGCCCCTTGGCCACGTCCTCGCCGAGGGCGAGCGCGTCGAGCCCCCGGGCCACGGACAGCACGAGAACGAGACCCACGAGCAGGAACGGCCAGATCTGCCCGACGATCTCCGCGTCGCGCCCGGAGAGCGAGCCCACCTGCCAGAAGCGGAACTCGTCCAGGGCCGACGCCTTGGTGGTGAGGACCGCGGTGGTCAGGGAGACGAGGAGCGCGTTGATCGCGGCGCCGCCCAGGGCGAGCTTCACGGGGGTCGCCCCGCCCCGTCCGCTCGCGGCGATCGCGTACACCGCGACGGACGCGATGCCCGCGCCGACGAAGGCGTACCAGACGTACCCGGTCAGGGTGTGCACGCCCGCGAACGCGATCGCCATGACCACGCCCACCGAAGCGCCCTGGCTGACGCCGAGGATGCCGGGGTCGGCGATGGGGTTGCGGGTGATGCCCTGGAGGACCGTGCCGGCGAGGGCGAGCGCGGCGCCGACCATCAGGCCGATGAGCGTGCGCGGCACCCGCATCTCGCGGATGACCTCGGCGGCGTCGCTGTGCCCGCCGTGCAGGAGTGCGTCGATGACGGCGGACGGCGCGATCGCGCGGGCGCCGACGGAGAGGCTGAACAGGACCGCGAGCAGCAGGGCCACGACGGCCGCCGTCATCGCGACAGCGCGTCTGGCTGACACACGCATCGGCTGAGCTCGTTTCGGGTCGGTAGGGCTGAGCAGGCGCAGTAAGGAGCAGGCGCGGTAAGGCTTGGCTAAGTCTAAGGGGGGCGCCCCTGGACCCGGCCCCGGTCGTCGAGGCCTCGGCACAATGGCCCCATGACCACCTCACGCGCTCTGACCGTCGGCTTCGACCTCGACATGACCCTGATCGACTCCCGGCCCGGCATCAGGGAGGCCTACCGGGCCCTCTCCGCCGAGACGGGAACGTACATAGACATCGATCTCGCCGTCACCAGGCTCGGCCCGCCCCTGGAGCAGGAGCTGCGCCACTGGTTCCCCGATGAGCGGATCGAGGAGATGGCCGACCGCTACCGTGAGATCTATCCCACATACGCCATCGCCCCCACGCTCGCGATGCCCGGCGCCCCCGAGGCGGTCGACGCCGTGCGCTCCCACGGCGGCCGGGCGATCGTGGTGACCGCCAAGCACGAGCCGAACGCGAAGCTCCACCTGGCGCATCTGGGCATCGAGGCGGACGCGGTGATCGGCTGGCTGTGGGCCGAGGCGAAGGCGGACGCGCTGCGCGAGCACGACGCGGCCGTGTACGTCGGTGACCACACCGGTGATGTACGCGGCGCGCGTACGGCGTCCGCGCTCTCCGTCGCGGTGGCGACAGGGCCGTGCGACGCAGCGGAACTGCGCGCGGCGGGCGCGGACGTCGTGCTCGGCGACCTGACGGAGTTCCCGGCCTGGCTCGAAGCGTACGTCGCGGGCGCCTGAGCCGACCGCCGCCGGGCGCCCGCTAAGTGGCCGCCGATTTCGCCTGGCGGCGCTGAACGGCGATACCGCGCAGCACTCCTGCCACGGCGATGACGAATCCGACGCCCATCAGCATGCACACCGCGTACGCGATGGATGGGAAGGGGTCGGTGCCGAGGAACAGTGGGGCCACCGTGACCAGAGTGGCCACGGCGCCGACGAAGAAGACGATCGCTCCGGTACGGACCAGGCCATCGCCCGGTCCGGCGGAATTCGCTTGGGTTTTGTCACGCACCCGACCAGGGTAGTTCCCAGCCCGAAGGAAGAATCCGGGGACGTCTTGTCACCGGCCTCCGGACCAATAGTCTTGGTTCCGGCGGGTCGGGCGACCCGCTGTAGTGCTATCCAGAGCCGTTTTCCGCGGCATAGACGCGTACGACGACGAGTACGAGGACGAGGACTTCAGGTGCCTACCGGCAAGGTCAAGTGGTTCAACAGTGAGAAGGGCTTCGGCTTTCTCTCCCGCGATGACGGCGGCGACGTCTTCGTGCACTCCTCCGTACTGCCCTCAGGTGTCGAGACACTCAAGCCCGGTCAGCGCGTCGAGTTCGGCGTCGTGGCGGGCCAGCGCGGTGACCAGGCCCTGTCGGTGGCGATCCTCGACCCGACGCCGTCCGTGGCCGCCGCCCAGCGGCGCAAGCCCGACGAACTGGCGTCCATCGTCCAGGACTTGACGACCGTTCTGGAGAACATCACGCCGATGCTGGAGAAGGGGCGCTACCCCGACAAGGCGTCGGGTGCGAAGATCGCGGGCCTGCTGCGCGCGGTCGCCGACCAGCTGGACGTGTAGATACAGGCCGCGAGGCCTGTGGATACCGGCCGAATTGCCGGCCGAATTATCGGCCGAAGGAGAGCGCGTCGGGCGCGAGGGGCGGTACGAGCCCCTCCGCCGCCGCTCGCGTGAGGAGTCCACGGATCGCCGCGTAGCCGTTCTCGCCCAGGTCGGCCGTGAACTCGTTCACGTACAGACCGATGTGCTGGTCGGCGACCGCCGGATCCATCTCCTGAGCGTGCTCCTGTACGTAGGGACGCGAGGCCTCGGGGTCGTCCCAGGCCATCCGCACCGACGTACGGACGGTGTCCGCGAGCTGCCGCAGGCGCTCGTCGCCGAGTGACCGCTTGGCGATGATCGCGCCGAGGGGGATGGGCAGGCCCGTCGTCTTCTCCCAGTGCTCGCCCATGTCGGCGAGGCAGTTGAGCCCGTAGTTCTGATAGGTGAAGCGCGCCTCGTGGATGACGAGCCCCGCGTCGACCTTGCCGTCCCGCACCGCGGGCATGATCTGGTCGAAGGGCAGCACCACGATCTCGCCCACGCCGTCACCGGCCAGGGTGTCCGCGGCCCAGAGCCGGAACAGCAGGTACGCCGTCGACTTCTCGCTCGGCACCGCGACCGTCTTGCCGGTGAGGTCGACCCCGGCCTCCCGGGTGAGCACCAGCGGACCGCAGCCGCGTCCCAGTGCCCCGCCGCACGGCAGCAGGGTGTACTCGTCGAGGACGTAGGGCAGGACGGCGTACGACACCTTCAGGATGTCGAACTCGCCGCGCTCGGCCATGCCGTTGGTGATGTGGATGTCGGCGAACGTCACGTCGACTCCGGGCGCGCCGGGCACCCGGCCGTGGGCCCAGGCGTCGAAGACGAAGGTGTCGTTGGGGCAGGGCGAGTAAGCGATCTGCAGCGCGTTCGCGTCCTGCGTGGACTCCTGCGTGGGTGATTCAGTCATGCCGTTTCCAACTCTCCAGTACGGGCGCGAATTTCCCGAACGCGCCTCCCAGCGCGCCGAGCGCCTCGCCGATCCGCCAGGCCCCGCGGTCCCGCGGTCCGACGGCGTTGGAGATCGCGCGAATCTCCAGGACGGGCAGTGCGTGAGCGGCGGCGGCCTCGGCGACGCCGAATCCCTCCATCGCCTCGGCAAGTGCCCGCGGATGGCGGCGCCGCAGCTCGGCGGCGCGCTCGGCGGAGCCGGTCACGGTGGAGACGGTCAGGACGGTGCCGGTGAGAGCGCCGCAGGCGGCTGCCATGTCCCGTACGAGGGAAACGGGCGGCTGATGGGTGACGGCGCCGAACCCGAGTTCGGTTACGGGCAGGAAACCGTCGGGCGTCTCGGCGCCCAGATCCGCCACGGTGATCTCTTCGGCGAGCACGAGGGAGCCGATGGCCGCGTCGGGCTGGAAGCCGCCGCCGATTCCGGCGGAGATCACGAGGTCGTACGGGGTGCGTGCGAGGGCTGCCGCCGTGTGCGCCGCGGCGGCGGCGGGGCCGACGCCGACAGCGACGGCGTCGGCGTGCGGGGGCAGCCGGTCGGCCACCGCGTCCCTTTCGGCGGGGACGGCGGTGGCCACCAGAATCCGGAGGGGCGACACCGGGGACTCGGTCAGGCGTCCTTCTCGAGCTTGAACGACCACAGGCCCGTCGCCTTGGCGGTCGAGCCCTTGCCGCCCTCGAGCAGGCTGACGGTGGTCGACTTGGAGCCGCCGCCGTACTGCTGGTTGAAGAAGACGCTGCCGGGGATGACGACGTACGTCTTCTTGCTGGCCTCGGTGAGCGGCTGACCGTTCATCAGGAGCGTCCAGCCCTTCTCGGCGACCTCGGGGTCGACGCCGAAGCGGACCTTCTCGTCGGGGTCGACCTTGATGGACTTGACGTCCGTTTCCTTGAGGCAGCCCTGCAGCTGGGACTGCTCGAGCTCCTTGCCGTCGTTGTAGCAGGAGGCCTCGGTGTTCACCGAGTCGCTGCCGACCGTGACGGTGGCGAGCGGCGTCGGCTTGTCGCAGGCCGACAGGACGAGGAGTCCGGCGGAGACAGCGCCAATGGCGGCCACGGAACGGCGGCGGCGCGCCGAGCTGTGAACGTGTGCGGCTCCGCCGCGGAGCAGGGAGGTCATGGGCGAAGGCTATCGGGCACCCCGTGCCGTCTCGCCACGTGGGGGTCGCGGCGTGCCGCGCCTGTTGTTTTGGCGTGCCGTACCCATTGTTTCGGCGCGCCGTACTCACTGATCTGTCGGGCTCACGCCACTCGCGGTCGCTGCTTCCCGCCGTGCCGGGCCGCCGAGAGCAGGCCCCGCACGGTCGAAAGCCAGCCGAGTCCGACGATCGCCGCCGCCACCGAGAATCCCAGTGCCCCGTTCAGCGGCAGGGCCATGCCGATTCCGCCGCCCACCACCCACGCCACCTGAAGGATGGTCTCCGAACGGGCGAAGGCGGAGGTCCGCACCTCTTCCGGTACGTCCCGCTGGATCAGGGCGTCCAGGGAAAGCTTCGACATGGCCTGCGCGAAACCCGCCACCGCGCCCAGACAGGCGACGCCCACCGCCCCGAAGAACACCGCGGCGGTGATCGCCACGCCGAGGGCCACGCCGACGACGGTCACGATGATGACCTCCGGCGCCCGCGATCTCAGGCCGGCGCCGACGGCGGTGCCGAGCGCGTTGCCCGTTCCGGCCGCCACTCCCACAATCCCCAGGGACACCGCGGCGCTCTGGCCCCCGAGCGGTTCCTCGCGAAGGAGGAAGGCGAGGAAGAAGATGAGGAAGCCGGAGAGACAGCGCAGTGACGCGTTCGCGGTGAGGGCGTGCGTGACGGCGGGTCCGACCGTACGCAGGCCGAGGCGCCGCTTCTTGGACGTGTCCGTCGCGGCTTCGACGCGGGCGTGCAGATGCAGGTGCTCCTCGTCGGCCGCGAGCAGCGCCTTGTGTTCGCCCTTCGCCGAGTCGACCTTGGACGGCAGGGAGAGGGAGAGGAGCATCCCGACGATGAAGATGACGAAGGCTCCGTACAGCGGCCAGCGCGGCCCGAGCGCCTGGAGCCCCGCGCCGACGGGAGCCGCGAGCCCGGTGGCGAGAAGACCGCCGAGCGTGACTCTCGAATTGGCTTTGACCAGGGAGAAGCCTCTGGGCAGCAGCCGGGGCACGACGGCACTGCGTACGACCCCGTACGCCTTGGAGGCGACCAGGACGCCGAGCGCGGCGGGATAGAGCTCCAGGCTCCCGGTGATCACCGCTTCGGAGAGCAGCAGGGCGAGCAGGGCGCGGGCCAGCATCGCGGCTGCCATCGCGTAGCGGCGGCCGTGCGGGAGGCGGTCGAGGAGGGGGCCGATGACGGGGGCGAGGAGAGTGAAGGGCGCCATGGTGATGGCGAGATAGAGGGCGACACGGCCGCGGGCCTCGTCGGTCGGCACGGAGAAGAAGACGGTAGAGGCGAGCGCGATGGTGATCATCACGTCGCCCGCGCCGTTCACGGCGTGCAGTTCGATGAGCTTGCCGAGCCCCGACTCGCCCGCGCCGTGAGCGTGCGTGGCCTTGCGGATACCGCGGGCCGTGCCGGTGAACGGCAGGTGCAGGGCGCGGCCGACCCAGCGGGCGGCCCGGTTCAACACCGGGCGACGTCCGCTTACTCTCTGGGACGACAACCTCGCGGCAGCCACCTCGTCATAGTGCCCCTTAAAGACGTGTACTAGTGCGCATACGCTGTCGGGCAATCGGGCGGGCGGCCGGAAATCCGCTGCGGGGCGGTTGCGGGGCAATCGGGTGGGTGGGTGGGAAAACCACCGCGAAGCGACAACGAAGCGGCAACGAGCTGGGCTCCGATGCAGGGTGCGGGCACGCCGGTGTAGGCCCAGGGGCCAGGAGAAGGTAGCGTGCGTAGCGCGCCTGCGGCGGTTGTTCTTGGCCGCGCGCCTCTCGGTCATCCCGCAGAATGGATGACGTAGGTGCGCCCGAGGACGTTCGGGCGCGGACGTCGACGCGGCCCTCAGGTCCGCTCCGTCCGCACCCCCGCGTATGGGTGGCGCACTCGTGAGACGGCGTAATGGAGAAGCGATACCTGTGAGCGCAGCGACAACGCGAAGCCGTACCCCGCGTACCCCGCGTACTCCCGACCGCCTGTGCGCCGAGGCGGTGGGACTGGCCAGGGAAGCGG
The DNA here is from genome assembly GCF_053606205.1 of Streptomyces sp. NPDC055239. NCBI lineage: Bacteria > Bacillati > Actinomycetota > Actinomycetes > Kitasatosporales > Streptomycetaceae > Streptomyces > Streptomyces sp. NPDC055239. The sequence goes on from NZ_JBSGRD010000022.1 coordinate 105,916, forward strand.
CCGAGGAGACCGCCGCGCCCGGTGTGGTCGGTGAGCATGTGGAGGTCGTGGTCGAGGGCGACCGCGTCGTCACGCACCTGTTCGAGTGCAAGGACTTCGGCTACCGGGGCTGGCGCTGGGCCGTGACGGTGGCCCGCGCCTCGCGCGGCAAGATCGTCACGCTCGACGAGACGGTGCTGCTTCCTGGGCCCGACGCGCTCCTCGCACCCGAGTGGGTGCCTTGGAGCGAGCGGCTTCGTCCCGGCGACATGGGTCCCGGGGACCTCCTTCCGACCGATGCCGAGGACCTGCGCCTCGAACCCGGATTCTCCGGCGAGGAGGAGCCGCCGCCGAACTCCGTGTTCTCGGAGGAGATGGCGGAGCTGGTCGAGGCGGAGGACGCCGAGATCACCGAGGGTCCGCCCGCCGAGCTGCCTTCGGCGCCCGCGCGTGGCTCGATCGCCGCGATCGCGGACGAACTCGGCATGCGCCGGGCACGCGTCCTCTCCCGGTACGGGCTGCATGCCGCGGCCGATCGCTGGGAGGAGTCGCACGGAGCGAAGACGGCGATGGCGCAGGCCGCGCCCGCGTCCTGCGTCAGCTGTGGCTTCCTTGCCCCGATCGGCGGATCGCTCGGGCAGGCGTTCGGGGTGTGCGCGAATGAGTTCGGTCCTGCGGACGGGCATGTCGTGTCCCTCGCGTACGGCTGCGGGGGCCATTCGGAGGCGGCCGTGATGCCGACACCGACGCGGCCTGCCGCGCCGGTCCTGGACGAGACCCGGGTAGATGTCCTGCCGCTGCGGCCCGCTGCCGACTCGGGGTCGGTGACGTTGGTGGGGGCGGGGGAGGATCTCGGCCACTCCTGAGCTCCCGCTGGGGGTGGCGGGGGGTTTGTTCCTTGTCTGCGGCCTGGTGGTCGCTGCCTTTCCGCGCTTCGCGCGAGTTTTTCCCGCCCGCCCACCCGTTGACCCGGGGTAATCGGGTGGTGGGCGGGAGACACCCGCGCGAAGCGCGGAAAAGGTGCCCACCGGCCCGCAGGTGACGTACGCACCCCAGCGCAGCCCGGCGCCCCGTAAGCCCTCCCCGGCCACTCGCGAACGGACCGCCCGTCAGGGAAACCCCAGGACGCGGTACGGTTCGGCCCGCGTACCGAGCGAGGGAGACGACACCGTGAGCAAGACCGTGCGGCCGGCGGCCGAGGGTACTGACCCGTTCGGCACGGCACGGCTCCGCCGGGGAGTCCTCGACGCCTGGGCGGCCGGCCCGGCCCGGTTCCGTGAGGACGCCAACGCCGAGGAGGACCTCGCCCTCGGCGGCTACCGGGACCGCCTGATCGTCGAACTCGCCCAGAACGCCGCCGACGCGGCAGCGCGGGCGGGCGCACCGGGCCGCCTGTCCCTCACCCTCCGGGACGGCGTACTCGCCGCCGCCAACAACGGCACCCCCCTCGACGCCACAGGCGTCGAATCCCTCTCCACCCTCCGCGCATCCGCCAAGCGGGATGATCAGAGCAACGGAGCAGTCGGGCGGTTCGGCGTCGGCTTCGCCGCTGTCCTCGCCGTCTCCGACGAGCCCGCCCTCGTGGGACGTACCGGCGGAGTCCGCTGGTCGCTGACCGAGGCCCGCGAGCTCGCGGCCGAGACCGCCCGGTTCAGCCCCGGCCTCGGGGACGAGGTCCGCAGGCGCGACGGGCACGTACCCCTGCTGCGGCTGCCCTTCGCCGCCGAGGGGACCGCCCCCGACGGGTACGACACCGTCGTCATCCTGCCCCTGCGCGACGCCGCCGCCGAGGACCTCGTCGTACGGCTGCTCGACGGGATCGATGACGCCCTCCTCCTCGCCCTCCCCGGGCTCGAAGAAGTCGTCGTCGAAGTCGGCGACCAACCCGCCCGCACCCTGCGCCGCACCGCCGAACCCGACCACGGCCACGTCGACATCTCCGACACCCGCGACGGCGAAACCCGCTGGCGCACCGTCAGCAGGCAGGGGCCCTTGGAGCCTGAGCTCCTCGCCGACCGGCCCGTGGAAGAGCGTCTTCGCCCCCACTGGTCCGTCACCTGGGCCGTCCCCACCGACGGCGAAGGCGCCCCGCAGCCGCCCCGCAGCGCCCCCGTCCTGCACGCGCCGACCCCGAGCGACGAGCCCCTCGGCGTGCCCGCGCTGCTCATCGCCTCGTTCCCGCTCGACACCACCCGGCGGCACGCGGCGCCCGGACCCCTCACCGACTTCCTCGTGCAGCGCGCGGCCGACGCGTACGCCGAACTGCTCGCCGACTGGCGGCCCGTAGGGGAAGGCATCATCAGCCTCGTCCCGGGACCGCTCGGCAAGAGCGAGCTCGACGGCGCCCTGCGCCAGGCCGTCCTCGACCGGCTGCCCCGCACCGCGTTCCTGCCGCCCGCCGTCGAGCCCGTACCGCCGCAGGACGACGACCCGGACGAACCCGAGTGGAAGCTGCCCGTCGCGCTGCGGCCGCGTGACGCGGAGGTCGTGGAGGGCGCGGGAGCCGAGACCGTACGCGTCCTCGCCGACGTTCTGCCCAGCCTGCTGCCCGCCGGGCTCGAGCGGCGCGCCGAGCTGCGCACCCTGGGTGTCGCCCGCGTCCCGCTGACCGAGGCCATCGACCGCCTCGCCGGTCTCGAGCGCGATCCGGAGTGGTGGCGGCGGCTGTACGACACCCTCGCCGGTGTCGATCCTGATCGGCTGACCGGCCTTCCCGTCCCTCTTGCCGACGGGCGCACCACCATCGGGCCCCGCCAGGTCCTCCTGCCCGTCATCGGCGACGACAGCGACCCGGCCGCGCTCGTCCGCCTCGGCCTGAAGGTCGCGCACCCCGACGCCGTACATCCCCTCCTGGAGAAGCTCGGCGCCCTGCCCGCCACGCCCCGCGCCGTCCTGACGACCCCGCAGGTCCGTGCCGCCGTGGCCGCGTCCCTCGACGACGACACGTGGGACGAGGACGCGCTCGACGCCGAGGAGCTCGCGGACATCGTGCTCTCGCTCGTCCGCGACGCGAACCTCGCACCCGGCGACGAGCCCTGGCTCGGCGCGCTCGCACTCCCCGACGACGAGGACGGCGACCTCGCCCCCGCCGGTGAACTCGTCTACCCCGGCAGCCCCTTCGCGCAGGTCATGCGCGAGGACGAACTCGCCACGGTGGACGCCGAGCTCGCCGACCGCTGGGGCGAGCAGCCCCTCGCCGCGTGCGGGGTGCTCGCCACGTTCGCCCTCGTCCGCGCCACGGACGTCGTACTCGACCCCGACGAACTGGACCCCCGCGAGGGCGACTTCGCCGAGCCCGATGACGCCGGACTGCTCGACGCGGTCGACGTATGGGCCGAGGACGTGCTCGACCGGCTGCCGGAGACGCCCGTTCCGCCGGTCGCCACCGAGATCATCGCCGTACGGGATCTGGACCTGGTCGACGACGACTGCTGGCCGCAGGCCCTCGCGATGCTCTCGCGCCCGCCGCTGCGGGACGCCCTGACGCAGCCGCTGCGGATCCTGCTCCCGGACGGCACGACGGAGACCGTCCGCTCGTACACGGCGTGGTGGCTGCGCGGGAATCCCGTGCTCGGTGGCCGCCGTCCCGCCGGTCTGCGGGCCTCGGGCGGCGACCCGCTGCTCGAAGGCCTCTACGACGCCGCCGACGCCTCCGGTTTCGACGACGAGCAGGTCCTTCGCGCGCTCGGTGTCCGCACGTCGGTCGCCGCTCTCCTGGAGGAGCCCGGCGGTGCGGCCGAACTCCTTGACCGGCTCGCGGACCCGGAGAGGACCGTTTCGGCGGCCCAACTGCACGCGCTGTACGGCGCCCTGGCCGACCTGGACCCGGAGCAGGTGACGCTGCCCGACGAGGTGCGGGCCGTCGTGGACGGTGAGGTCGTGGTGGTCGACGTGGCGGACGCGGTCGTCGCCGACGCCCCTGACCTGCTGCCGCTCGCCGGGGGCGTGGCACTGCTGCCCGTGCAGCCCCGCAAGGCGGGAGACCTCGCCGAGCTGTTCCAGGTGCGCAGGCTGAGCGAGACGGCGGCGGAGGAGCCCTCGGGGGATGGCGCCGAGCATCCGGTGCCGGATGCGGTGCGGTCCCTGCTCGGCCCCGCCACCCCGGAGACGTACGTCGAGTACGAGGAACTGTTCGCGGGGGACGTCGAGCTGGACTGGCGCCGGACGCCGGACGGCACCATCCACGCCGCCACGCTCGAGGGCGTTGCCGCGGGGCTCGCCTGGGCGGCGGGCCAGTGGCCGCGGCGCTTCGAGGTCGCGGCGCTGCTCGAAGACCCCTCACGGACGGATGAACTGGAGCGGGACCGCTGGTTCGACTGAGAAGCGGAGTCCTCCTCTCCGCTTCCCGGTCACGAAATCTTCACTTTCCGTACAACCAGAGGCCCAGGTCGCGGGTCTGATCTTGCGAGTCAACAGACTCCTAGATCACCGGGTTCCGCGTGACAGCCCCCCACGCACCGCGGAGCTCCCTTCCCACCTGGGGAAACACATGCGCATTCGTGCCACCGTGGCCGCACTGACCGGCACCCTGGCTCTGTCCGCACTCGTCGTTCCCGCCGCCCAGGCGGCCGACGAGCCGAACACTCCGAAGCTCGCGCCCTTCGTCGCCAATGCTCCCGCCGACGAGGTCGACGGCGACACCAAGATCACGAAGGTCACCGTCAACGGTGGCAAGGACATCGTGGTCGGCACCACCGAGAAGAAGAAGTTCAACATCGCCGTCACTGCCACCGACCCGACGGGCATCGACTCCGGCGCCGCCTTCCTGTGGCACGGCACGAGCTTCACCGAACACGGCATCGACGGCTCGCTCATCCCCGACGCCGACGAGGGCAAGTGCAAGGTCGTCAACGCGACCACCTCCACCTGCACGATCAGCGTCATCGCCAACCCCAAGGCCGACCTCTACAGCAACATCCTGGCCGGCAAGTGGAAGGTCTGGGCCATAGCCGTCGGCAAGGACGGCGACTCCATCGTCAAGGACGGCCTGAGCTCGGACGCCCGCGTCCAGCGCGCCGCACGCCTCACCACCAACGCCTCCCCCGAGCCCATCAAGAAGGGCAAGACCCTCACGGTCACCGGCGCCCTGACCCGCGCCAACTGGGAGACCAGCAAGTACGCGGGCTACACCAAGCAGTCCGTGAAGCTCCAGTACAAGAAGAAGGGTGCGGCCTCCTACTCCACCCTGAAGACCATCACGTCGGACACCAAGGGCAACCTGAAGACGACCGTGAAGGCCACCGCGGACGGCTACTACCGCTACGTCTTCGCCGGTACGTCCACGACCCCGGCCGTCACGTCGACCAGCGACTTCGTCGACGTCCGCTAGTCCGCTAGGCGGGAAAGCGGCGGTCCACCCAGCGGTAGATGACCTCGATGATCAGTGAGGCCACCGCCGCGATCGCGACCGCCGCCCACGGCATCGTCGCTCCCACCAGCTTCAGCTGGAAGAAGTCCTGGAGCCACGGCACCGTGAGCACCAGCAGGAAGCCGAGACCCATCGCGCCGATCAGGGCGAGCCGCCACCACGTGTAGGGGCGGGCGATGATCGCGAGCACCCACATGGCGATCAGGAACAGCGCGAGGGTGGCCGCGCTGGTCTCGGCTTCCCGCGCTCCCTCGCCCGTGTAGTGGTGGCGCGCCAGCAGATACGTACAGAAGGTGGCGACGCCCGCGACGACACCGCCCGGGATCGCGTACCGCATGACCCTTCGTACGAAGTGGGGCTTGGCCCGCTCCTTGTTGGGGGCGAGGGCGAGGAAGAAGGCCGGGACGCCGATCGTCAGGGTCGAGAGCAGCGTCAGGTGGCGCGGCAGGAACAGGTACTCCACCTGCGAGCAGACCACGAGCAGCGCGATGACGACCGAGTAGACGGTCTTCACCAGGAACAGCGTCGCGACGCGCGTGATGTTGCCGATGACCCTGCGGCCCTCCGCGACCACCGAGGGCAGCGTCGCGAAGCTGTTGTTCAGGAGCACGATCTGGGCCACCGCCCGCGTCGCCTCCGAGCCCGAACCCATCGAGACGCCGATGTCGGCGTCCTTCAGGGCCAGTACGTCGTTCACGCCGTCGCCGGTCATCGCGACCGTGTGGCCGTGCGACTGGAGGGCGCCCACCATGTCGCGCTTCTGCTGCGGGGTGACACGGCCGAAGACGGAGTTGGCGTCCAGGGCCTTGGCCATCTCGTCGTGATCCGTGGGCAGGCGGCGGGCGTCCACGGTGTTCTCCGCGCCCGGCAGGCCCAGCTTTCCCGCGACCGCGCCCACCGAGACCGCGTTGTCGCCGGAGATGACCTTGGCCCTTACGTCCTGCTCCTCGAAGTAGCGCAGGGTGTCGGCGGCGTCCGGGCGAAGGCGCTGCTCCAGGACGACCAGGGCGGTGGCCTCGGCTCCGGCCGCCACGTCGGCGTCGTCGAGTTCACCGGCCGCGCGGGCCAGGAGCAGTACGCGCAGGCCCTGCTGGTTGAGGTCCTCGATCTCGGCGAGGGAGGGGTCGCCGTCGGGAAGCAGGACGTCGGGGGCGCCGAGCAGCCATGCGGAGGTGTCGCCGTCGCCCTCGCTGAAGGCGGCGCCGCTGTACTTGCGGGCCGAGGAGAAGGGCAGCGACTGGGTGCAGCGCCACTCCTCGCTGTCGGGGTAGGCGTCGATGACCGCCTGGAGCGACGCGTTCGGCCGCGGGTCGGACTCGCCCAGGGCGCCGAGGACCTTGCGTACGTACGCCTCGTCCGCGCCGCCGAGGGGGCGCAGCTCGGTGACGTCCATGCCGCCCTCGGTGAGGGTGCCGGTCTTGTCCAGGCAGACCGTGTCGACGCGGGCAAGGCCCTCGATCGCGGGGAGTTCCTGCACCAGGCACTGCTGGCGGCCGAGCCGGATGACTCCTATGGCGAAGGCGACCGAGGTGAGGAGCACGAGCCCCTCCGGGATCATGGGCACGATTCCGCCCACGGTGTAGGCGACGGACTCCTTGAAGTTGTCGTCCTTGACGACGAGCTGACTGATGATGAGGCCGATCGAGGTCGGGATCATCAGCCACGTCACGTACTTGAGGATCGTGGAGATGCCGTTGCGCAGCTCGGAGTTGACGAGCGTGAAGCGGCTCGCCTCCTCGGCGAGCTGGGCCGCGTACGCCTCGCGGCCCACCTTCGTGGCGGTGAACGCGCCGCCGCCCGCGACCACGAACGAGCCCGACATCATCTTGTCGCCGGGCTTCTTGACGACCGGGTCCGCCTCACCGGTCAGGAGCGACTCGTCGACCTCGAGGCTTTCGGTCTCGACCGCCTCGCCGTCCACGGGGATCTTGTCGCCGGGCCCCAGCTCCACCAGGTCGCCCAGGACGATCTCGGAGGTGGAGATCTCGGTCCCTCTGCCGTCGCGCCGCACGGTCGGCTTGGACTCGCCGATGACCGCGAGTCCGTCCAGGGTCTTCTTGGCGCGCAGCTCCTGGATGATGCCGATGCCCGTGTTGGCGATGATCACGAAGCCGAAGAGGCTGTCCTGGATCGGCGCGACGAAGAGCATGATCACCCAGAGCACGCCGATGATCGCGTTGAAACGGGTGAAGACGTTCGCCCGGACGATCTCGGTGGTGGACCGGGAACTGCGGACGGGTACGTCGTTGACCTCGCCGCGTGCGACTCGCTCGGCGACCTCGGCGGGGTTGAGACCCGTCGCGCGTCCGGTGGGCAGCGCCACCGGGTGGACCGGGTCGAGCTCGGCGCCCGCGTCGATATGCGTCATGCAGACGACGGTACGGGCGAGATGGGGGGTTCACCCCTCGAGTGCCCCAAAGATCCGACCACGGTAGGACAAGGACACTCCCGTGGTTGTACAGGCTCCTGCCAGGCCATCGGCGGAAGGGATTACTCCGCCTCTGCCGCCGTCTGGCGCTCCGCGTCCCGCTTGATCGCCGCGTCGCGGCCCCGCACGTACCAGATGCCGATCAGACCGAGGCCCGCGCCGGCCAGGCAGGTCCACACCCACCAGGTGGCGTCGCGGTCGTCGAACCAGCCGTAGAACGGGAGCTGCACGAGGAAGAGGACGAACCAGAGGATCGTGCCGCCCGTGATGGTGGCGACGACGGGGCCCTCCAGGGGCTCCGGCGCGTCGTGCTTGGGTGTCCACTTCTCCATGCGCACAGCTTATGCCTGGCCCTGGGGCCCTGAACCGGAGCCCTGTCGCGGGCCCGCGACAGCCCCGCTTCCCTTGCGCCGCAACGGTCTACGCGCGGAGATAGCGAATTTAGCCTCATGTATTCATACTGAAACAGCTCGTTAATGGCCGATTGCTTTCGTACGAAGATACAAGTTCGTCCGGGTTCGGTACATCTCCCTAAACACAGGTCATGAGGTCCCCCATGTCCCCCTCGGCCACTGCTCCGGTCGACGCGAAACCGCCGCACCCGAATTCCCCGCAGGGGGGCCTCGACCGGTACTTCAAGATCACGGAGCGGGGATCGACCCTGGTCAGGGAGGTCCGCGGCGGCTTCGCCACCTTCTTCGCGATGGCCTACATCATCGTGCTCAACCCGATCATCCTTGGCAGCGCGAAGGACATGTACGGGCATCAGCTCGACAACAAGCAGCTGGTCACCGCGACCGTGCTCACCGCCGCCTTCACCACGCTCCTGATGGGCGTCATCGGCAACGTGCCGATCGCGCTCGCCGCGGGCCTCGGCGTGAACACCGTGGTCGCCCTCCAGCTCGCGCCGCGCATGTCGTGGCCCGACGCGATGGGCATGGTCGTCCTCGCGGGCCTCGTGGTGATGCTGCTCGTGGCGACCGGCCTGCGGGAACGCGTGATGAGCGCCGTACCGCTCGGCCTGCGCAAGGGCATCGCGATCGGTATCGGCCTCTTCATCATGCTGATCGGCCTCGTTGACTCCGGCTTCGTCTCGCGCATCCCGGACGCCGCGCACACCACGGTTCCGCTCCAGCTCGGCGGCGACGGACACCTCAACGGCTGGCCCGTCCTGATCTTCGTCCTCGGTGCGCTGCTCACGCTCTGCCTCATCGTGCGCAAGGTGCCCGGCGCGATCCTCATCAGCATCGTCGTCATGACGATCGTGGCGATGATCGTCGACGCGGTCGCGACGGTCCCCTCCTGGGGCCTGACGACCCCCGAGTGGCCGGGCAACCCGGTCAGCACGCCGGACTTCGGACTCGTCGGTCAGATCAGCCTGTTCGGCGGCTTCGAGAAGGTCGGCCTGCTCACCGGCATCCTCTTCGTCTTCACCGTGCTGCTTTCCTGCTTCTTCGACGCCATGGGCACGATCATGGGCATCGGCGACGAGGCCAAGCTGACCGACGCCGACGGCAACATGCCGGGCATGAACAAGGTCCTGTTCGTCGACGGCATCGCGGTCGCCGCGGGCGGCGCCGCGTCCGCGTCGGCCACCACCTGCTTCGTGGAGTCCACGGCGGGCGTCGGCGAAGGCGCGCGTACGGGCTTCGCCAACATCGTCACCGGCGCGCTCTTCGCGGTGGCGCTGTTCCTCACGCCCATCGCGACGATGGTGCCGTCCCAGGCGGCCACGCCCGCGCTGCTCGCGGTCGGCTTCCTGATCCTGTCCGGCTCGATCGGCAAGATCGACTGGAGCGACTTCACCATCGCGATCCCGGCGTTCCTGACGATGCTGATGATGCCGTTCACCTACTCGATCACCAACGGCATCGGCATCGGCTTCATCAGCTTCACCGTGCTGCGCCTCGCGTCGGGCCGCGGCCGTGAGGTGCCCGCGGCGATGTACGTCGTGTCGGCGGTCTTCGCCTTCTACTACCTGATGCCGGCGCTCGGCCTCACGTAAGCGGCGGCCGGTCTTGCGTCTCAGTGCCTACGGGGCGGCCATCAGGCCGCCCCGTAGAACTTTTCCGTCTCCTCGACGGCGCTCTGGAAGCGCTCGTCGAAGTCTCCACGGATGAGCGTCCCGACCACGTAGTCCTGGACGCTCATCCCCCTCTTCGCGGCGTGCTGCTTGAGCCGGTCGAGCAGCTCACCGTCTATTCGCAGGCTGAGCACTGTCGATCCCATGCGTGACAGGGTCGCTGCCACCGCGCGGGCCGTGTCTCACTTTCCGAAGTCACCTCACTCATATGGGTGACGTAAGGGTTCCGTGGCCCCCGGTGCGGGAAGCCAGTGGGGTCATTTGAGCCACTCGGGGCCGTCGGTGGGGCCGTACGAGTGCCCTGCGGGATGCCTGCGGGACGCACTCCGGGACCGCTAAGCGGAACCAATCGGATCCGTGGTGTTAACCGAGTGGTCTTTAGCTAGAGTAATGAGTTACTCTAACGAACATGCCGGACCTCTCCCATGGTGACGACGCCGCCGCCGTGAACTCTCTGCGCTCCGCCGTGATGCGCCTGTCCCGTCGACTCAAGCACCAGCGGGTCGACGAGTCGCTGAGTCCCACCGAAATGTCGGTGCTCGGCACCCTCGCCCGCTGCGGCCACGCCACCCCCGGTGAGCTGGCCCGCAAGGAACACGTGCAGCCGCCGTCGATGACCCGCATCGTCGCGCTGCTCGAAGCCAAGGGTCTCGTCCGGCTCGAGCCGCATCCGGAGGACCGCCGCCAGAAGGTGGTGACCCAGACGGAGACGGCCGAGGCCATGCTCGAGGAGAGCCGCCGCAAGCGGAACGCCTGGCTGGCCGACCTGGCCGAGCATCTCGACGACGACGAGTGGGCGCGTTTGAGCGCCGCGGCTCCCGTACTCGAGAAGCTCGCGCACCTATAACTCGCGCACCTGCAACTCGCGCACCTGTAAGCAGCGCACACGGCGGTCACCCGCCGTGTGCCGTACGACCGCACCACCACGCCAAGGAGGCGAATCGCCTTTGAGTACGGGATCCGGAGCAGACTCCGCCCCCGCACCAACCGCTCTCGACAAGACCCCTGCCGCCAAGTCGTCGATGTTCAGCTCGCTGAAGATCCGCAACTACCGGCTCTTCGCCTCCGGCGCCGTTGTCTCCAACACCGGTACGTGGATGGCCCGCATCACCCAGGACTGGCTGGTCCTGAGCCTCACGGGTTCCTCGGCCGCGGTCGGCATCACCACCGCGATGCAGTTCCTGCCGATGCTCCTGTTCGGCCTGTACGGCGGTGTCATCGCCGACCGCTTCGCCAAACGGAAGCTGCTTTTCTGTACGCAGGGCGCGATGAGCATCAGCGGTCTGTTTCTCGCCACGCTCACCCTGAGCGGCAACGTCCAGGTCTGGCACGTCTACCTCGCGGCCTTCTTCACGGGCCTCGTCACGGTCGTCGACAACCCGACCCGGCAGTCCTTCGTCTCCGAGATGGTGGGACCCGACCAGGTCCGCAACGCCGTCTCGCTGAACTCGGCGAACTTCCAGTCCGCGCGCCTCATCGGCCCCGCCGTGGCGAGTGGTCTCACCGCCGCCGTCGGCCCCGGCTGGGCGTTCCTCGCCAACGGCCTGTCCTTCCTCGCGCCGCTCACCGGCCTGCTGCTGATGCGCACCGGCGAGCTGCACGCCACCCCGCGCAAGCCGCGCGGCAAGGGGCAGCTGAAGGAAGGCCTGAACTACGTCTCCAAGCACCCCGAGCTGATCTGGCCGATCGTCCTCGTCGGCTTCGTCGGCACCTTCGGATTCAACTTCCCGATCTGGCTGAGCGCCTTCGCGGACGACATCTTCCACGGCGGCGTGGGGATGTACGGGCTCTTCAACACCCTGATGGCGATCGGCTCGCTGGCAGGGGCGCTGCTCGCGGCCCGCCGGGGAACCTCACGCCTGAGGCTGCTCGCCGGGGCCGCGATCGCCTTCGGTGTGCTGCAGATCGTGGCCGCGTTCGCGCCCGAGCTGTGGATGTTCGTGGCGCTGATCGTCCCGATCGGCATCCTCGGCCTGACGGTGAACGTCACCGCCAACTCCTCGGTCCAGATGGCCACTGACCCCGAGATGAGGGGCCGCGTCATGTCGCTCTTCATGATGGTCTTCACCGGCGGCACGCCTCTGGGCGGCCCGCTCTTCGGCTGGCTCGCCGACGAGTACGGGGTGCGCGTCAGCATGGCCGCAGGCGGCCTCATATGCGCCGTCGCGGCGGTCGGGGTCGGCCTGATGCTGGCCCGCGCCGCGAACCTGCGGCTGAAGCTGGATCTGCGGCGCGGGCAGCAGCACGTGCAGTTCGTGCCGCGGGAGCAGCTTGCGACGGCGGCGTAGGCCGTTCTCCGTGGCTAGACGCGCCGGGCCAGGATCTGGCCCGGCCAAGTGCCGTCCTGCTCGACGAACGCCTCGGTCCGGGTGAAGCCGTTGCGCTCGTAGAACGCGACGAGCTTGCCGTCACCGCCCGCGTAGCAGTCGACCCGGAGCAGGGAGATCCCCTGGCTCCGGGTTTCTTCTGCGGCGTGCGCGAGGAGGGCGGCGCCCGCGCCCGTGCCGTTCCGGGCGGTCAGCAGATGGATGTACTGCTCCGGCTCGTCCACCGGCGCGATGTACGCCCCCGGCCCGTCGGTCAGCGTCACCGTGCCGACCGCCTCCCCGCCGATCTCCGCGATCCAGGCGGAGCCGGTGTTCAGATACTTCTCGACCAGGGCGACGGTCTTCGGCCTGGTCGACCAGGGCTGATCGCCCCACTGCCCGGTACGCCCCTGGGAGACGAGCCAGGCGACGGCTTCGTCGAAGAGGGCGAGAACGGTGGGGATGTCGGCGGGGCCTGCGGGGCGGATGGTTATGTGATCCATGGGGATCTCTCTATCGCAATCCCGAGCCGAGTTCAGCCCGTCCGGCGTTTGAGGACGAACTCGGCGAAGCCGGTGATGACGGTACGCACAAGGCACAGGGCCCCCGCGCCGAGCGGGTTCTCGGGAAGGGGCGGGGTTGGGGAAATGAACCGCCGGAGGCGAAACTCACCCCCATGAGACTTTTCGCGGCGGTGCTTCCGCCCTCCGCAGCGGCGGATGAACTGGCCGAGGCCGCGGACAAGTTGCGGACCCTGCCGGGCGCCGAAGCCCTCCGCTGGACGCGCCGCGAGAGCTGGCACTTCACCCTCGCCTTCATGGCCGAGGTCGAGGACGGCACCGTCCCCGAGCTGTCCGAACGCCTGTCACGCGCGGCGAAGCGCACGCCCCCCTTCCCGCTGGCCCTGCACGGCGGAGGCCACTTCGGCGACCGGGCCCTGTGGGCCGGGGCCAGGGGTGACGTGGAGACCCTGCGCCTCCTCGCCGGGCGGGCGGACGCCGCTGCCCGCAAGTCCGGCATCACCATGGAGGAGCACCGCCACTACCGCCCGCACCTGACGCTGGCCCGCGGCGGCGGTGAACCGTCCTTGCGCGCGTACGTCGACGGCCTCGCGGACTTCGAGGGCACGGAGTGGACCGTGGCCGAGCTGACCCTCGTACGGAGCAATCTGCCGACGAGCGGAGTGCCGGGGGAGCGGCCCCGCTATGAGGTGGTCGGTCGATGGCCACTGGGCGGAGCCGGTTAACCTCGACTACGTGGACCCGAAAACCAGGAACCGGATCATGGCCGGTGTGCTCGTGCTGATGTTCGTCGTCGTGGCGGTTGCGGCCGCGGTCGGCCAGTGAGGCGATGGCGATGACCGCGGCCACGTAAAGCTACTGCTACCTGCTATCTGCTATCTGCTGCCCGTCACCTGCTACCAGGCGAAGGACTCCGGCGAAGGACCAGGCCCGGGGAAGATCTCGTCCAGCGCGCCGAGCAGCTCGTCCGAGAGTTCGAGCTCGACCGCGCGCAGAGCGCTGGTGAGGTGCTCGGAGGTGCGAGGACCGACGATCGGCCCGGTCACGCCGGGCCGGGTCAGCAGCCAGGCAAGGGCCGCTTCGCCCGGTGCGAGGCCGTGCTTGTCGAGCAGGTCCTCGTACGCCTGCACCTGCGCGCGCACCTCGGGCTTCGCGAGCTCCTGGGCGGCACGTCCGGTGGTACGCCGCTTGCCCTCGCCCTCCTTCTTCAGCACGCCGCCGAGCAGACCGCTGTGCAGCGGCGACCACGGGATGACACCGAGGCCGTAGTCCTGGGCGGCCGGGATCACCTCCATCTCGGCGCTGCGCTCGGCGAGGTTGTAGAGGCACTGCTCGCTGACGAGGCCGTAGCTGCCGCGCCGCTTGGCGATCTCGTTGGCCTGGGCGATCTTGTATCCGGGGAAGTTGGACGATCCGGCGTACAGGATCTTGCCCTGCGTCACGAGGGTGTCGATCGCCTGCCAGATCTCCTCGAAGGGGGTGCGGCGGTCGATGTGGTGGAACTGGTAGATGTCGATGTAATCGGTCTGCAGCCGCTTGAGCGAGGCTTCCACGGACCGGCGGATGTTGACCGCCGAGAGCAGATCGTGGTTGGGCCAGGTGGGCTTCCCGTCGGTGGCCATGTTCGCGTACATCTTGGTGGCGAGCACGACCTTGTCGCGCCGCTCGCCGCCCTGCGTGAACCAGGTGCCGAGGATCTCCTCGGTGCGGCCCTTGTTCGCGTCCCACCCGTAGACATTGGCTGTATCGAAGTAGTTGATGCCCGCGTCGAGCGCGGCGTCCATGATCGTGTGGCTGTCGGGCTCGTTGGTCAGAGGCCCGAAGTTCATGGTCCCGAGCGCGAGTCGGCTGACCTTGAGTCCTGTGCGTCCCAGCTGCGTGTACTTCATGGTTGCTCAGCCAACGACTTGAAGTGCGCTCTATGCAAGGGGGCGGCATGCAAGAGGGCGGCATGCAAGGGTGCGATCACGAGCCGCCCAGCCAGCCCGCCGCGTCCAGGCGGAACGTGTCCGGCGGTACGACGGTGCGCAGGTCGTCCTCCAGCGCGCGCAGGCGCCCCGCGCCGAGCTGTTTCGCCCACTGTGCGTGCAGCTCTTCGAAGATCACCGCCGAGCGGGTCAGCGCGTCGATGCCGTGCGGGGTGAGGCGGACCAGTTTGCGGCGGGCGTCGGCCGGGTCGTCGGTGCGTTCCGCGTAGCCGAGGGTGATGAGGCGGTCGACGGTCTTGCCCGCGGCCTGCTTGGAGACGCCGAGGCGCCGGCCCACCTCGCTCGCGCTCGCGCCCCGCACGCCGATCGCCTGCATCGCGAAGCCGTGGGCCGGACGGGCGTGGGGGTGGCCCTGGCGGGCGAGTTCGGCGTGGAGCTCGTCGATCAGGGTGCGGAACCCGGCGAAGAGGAGCAGGGGCAGCTCGAAGCCGTGGCGGTCGCCGCTCTCCGGCGGCTCGTCCGCGCTGTGAGTACCCGTGTGAGCACCCTTGCCGGGATCGACAACCTGGTTTACCTTATTTCCGTCAACCATGTTGTCCATCGTAAGGGGTGCACCTTGTTTGCCGAGCACACTGTGAAGAGCGCGCCCGCGGAATCCCGCGCGGCGATGGAGCGTACGGCCGCGGCGTCCGGGAAGACGCCGAGCGCGGTCGCCCGCCTTGCCGAGTCGCCCGAACTGCTCAACGGTTTCCTGGAGTTGAGCGCTTCCTTCGAGCGCACGACGCTGGAGCCGGTGGCCCGGGAAGTCGTCATCATGACCGTCGCCGTACGCAACGACTGCCACATCTGCGTGACCATGCACACCGGCAAACTCCGGAAGCTGGGCGCGGACGCCGAGATCGTCGCCGCGTTGCGTGAAGGGCGGGCCCTTGGTGATGAACGGCTGGAGGCGGTACGGCAGTTCACGCTGGAGGTGCTTGCGACAGCGGGCGGCGTCGGGGACGCGGAGCTGAAGGGGTTCCTGGCGGCGGGCCACACGGAGCGGAACGCCCTTGAGGTGGTGATGGGCATCGGTACGTACACGATGTCGACGCTGGCGAACCGGCTGACCCGGGCCGAGTGAGGCGTGCCCCCGGGGCGAGCGGGGGCGAGGGCGACGCACAGGCGGTTCACGACGCACAGGCGGTTCACAGCGGGTCCTGAGGGAACGCAACGGAACCCGCCCTACCGTCGCGGACATGGCAGACGCGGACATGGCAGACAGCGATCTCAATCGGCGCAAGGTCCTGGCGCTCGGCGGTGAACGCCTCGCGAGAGCGGCCGTCCGGGCGCTCGTCGCCGAGGCCGAGGTGGCGCCGCGGGCCGGGGCGGTCCGCGATGACGTCACCGCGGTGCGCTGGGCGGCGCGGGCGCTGCAGCCCGGCTTCGCCGCGATGGCGGCCGCCGCCCGCAGGAACGGGGAGCCGACGCAGGCGCTGCGCGAGGAACTCGGCTTCATCGGCCGCTCGACGGAGCGGTCGATGCTGCGGGCCACGGGAGGGGTGAACACGCACAGGGGCTGTATCTGGCCGCTCGGCCTGCTGCTGGCATCGGCGGCGCTCCAACCACACGCCCCCGTGGACGAGTTGACCGCCACCGCCAAGCGCTTGGCCACTCTCCGGGACCGCTCGGCGCCGCGCGTCCCCTCACCCGGATCGACGGTCTCCGCACGCTACGGGGCCGCCGGCGCGAGGGGCGAGGCGCGGGCCGGATTTCCGCATGTGCGGCGGGCGTTGGCGGCTCTGCGCGCGGGGACGGGGCGGCCGGACGTGCTCCTCTCCCTCATGAGCACGCTCCAGGACACCGGAGTCCTGTACGCGGCGGGACCGCACGGCCTGCGCACGGTCCAGGCGGGCGCGCGGGAGATCCTCGACGCGGGCGGCACCACGACCCCCGAGGGCGCCGCCGCACTCATGGCGCTCGACGCCGAGTTGCGCCGCGGGGACCTGCGTCCGCGAGGCAGTGCCGCGCTCCTGGCCTGCGGCATCTTCCTCGACGATGTGGCATCGACGTGGCCCGCGAAGGCACGGGCCGTAGCGGCCCCGCGCTCCACCGACCACCACAGCCGCCCCGCCCTCACCTCCGCCCCCGATACATGACCCGCCGCAACACCACCTCCACCGGCCCCCACCGCCCCGCCCGCTCCATCGCGTACGCCCCCGCGACCGTCACGAGCCACACCCCCACCGCGAACAGCGCCATGGTCGCGCTCGTCAGATGCTTGCCGAGGCCGAGGCCCCAGGCGGCGAGGATCGGGGCGAAGACCAGGGAGTGGGCGAGGTAGCAGGAGAGGGAGCGCTTACCGACGGCGGAGACGGCGGAGACGGCGATGACGGCCTTGGTTCCTCCCCCTCCCCGGCCTGACTCGCGCCCCCGCCCCGTCCACCAGTGAACGAACAGCGCCACGGCGGCCACGTACCCGAGACCGGCCGCGTTCCCCGTGGCGTCGCGCAGCAGGGTCAGCACTCCGCCCTCGCTCTGCGCGTCGTCCGGAACGCTGATCGCCCCGACATGGGCGAGCGCGGCGGGCAGCGCGCCGAGCCACCCCACCGCGATGCCGATCACGGCGGTCCACCGCAGCAGGGGCAGGTGGCGCCCCGGCTCTTCGAGCACACGCCTGCGCGCGGCCCAGAAGCCGAGCAGGAAGATGACGTACGCGCCGCCCACCAGCGACAGCGGAGCCGCCGCGAAGGTGACGAAAAGACCGCTCATGAAGCGGGTGCCCGCCGCCGCGAACCAGTTCCCCTCACCCGCCGCGTAGGCGTCCGCACCCGGTTCAGCGCCCGAGTCGCCCATCGTGCCCAACTCGCCTGCCAGCGCGGCAGATACGACGGGCTGGGCGGCAAGCAGCACGAACTGCGCGGTGGCGATCCAGATCCACCACTTCAGCGCCCGGTCACCGCGCCGCAGGAAGAGCCAGCCCAGGGCGAGGCTGATGATCCCGTAGAAGCCCACGATGTCCCCGGCCATCAGCAACGTGGCGTGCAGAAGCCCGATGACGACCAGGCAGAGACTCCGTCGCCGCAACAGCCGCACGGCCTCGCGCTCCGAGGTCCCGGCTGACGTCTGCCGCAGGAAAAGCTGCATCATCCCGTATCCGAAGAGGAACGCGAAGAGCGGATAGATACGCAGGTCAAGGGCGACGATCATGCCGAACTGCACGGCGTGATCGACCCATCCGCCGTCCACCGGCTGCCACCCCGATGGCCCGTGCCGGGCCGCCGTCAGATGGAACGCGGTGTTGGACAGCGCGATGAACAGCAGCATGAGCCCCCGCGCGAGATCGGGCGCGAGGGCCCGCTCACCGGGGAGCACCCCTGCACGCCGGGGCGCGGCTGCCCGTACGGCCCGGGACGTGGTCTCTTCAGCGCGCTCGACTCCACTGCTCTCGACTCCACTGCTCTCGACCGTCATGCCCGAACGCTAGAAAGACGGCCACGGCCGGGACATCCGTCTTCCGTCTAGCGGCACAGGCCGAAGGGATACGGGGAGGTGCGGGGGAGGTCCGAGGGGAGGGGGCGTTGGGGAGTTGTTGGTGGGGTGGGTGAGGATGCGGTCCATGACCGTGAAAAAGATCGTCCGATCGCTTGGTGTCCTCGCCGCTGCCGTGGGGCTCGTCGCGCTCAGCAATCCGGCTTACGCCGCGGGGGATGTCTACAAGGGCACCGGATGGAAGATCCTGACCCAGAAGCAAATACAGTCGCTCAGTCCCGACCCGTACGTCATTCAGCTCGTCAAGCCCAACGCGTCCGCCACCAAGCTCACCGCCGCGCAGACCAAGAAGGCGGAGACGCAGCTGCGGGCGCAGTTGAAGAAGACCGCCGCCCAGCTGACCTCGGTCACGGGGACCAAGTTCACGCTGGCCAGTGGCTATCACAAGGAGCAGACCGCCTGTAACACCGCCGAGCGCCACGTCATCGCCGTGGGCATGAAGTACCGGCCCTTCACCCCCGGCAACAAGCCGGGCTACTCCCAGGCGCACCCGTGCTCGGCCAACGCCAACCAGAGCGCGTGGGGCGGGTGGATCTGGATGGACAGTGAGTACTGGAAGCCGGGCGACTGGGCGGCCAGCTCGACGCTCATCTCGAACACGGTGAGCCATGAGATAGGGCACTCGATAGGACTCGACCACGCCAACGTGGACGGCTCGGACGCCAACACGACCGCCGACCCCTACGAGTGCGTCTCCAACAGCACCAAGGACCGGCCGGTCATGTGCTCGCCCAACGGCGGCCACGCCAGGGCCAAGGGCGGCAGCGACGCCCGCGCCAAGAAGTACGCCGGGCAGTACACGAAGTGGGACATCGCCGGGCTCAAGGCCCTCAAGGCCAACTTCAGCCGGTAGGCGACAGCGCCGACACGGGCGTCAGCGGCCGGCGCGTCGACTCGTACGGCGCGCCGAGCCCCCACGCCTGGTGCATCGCGTCCGCGAACGCCGCCGCCAGTTTGTGCTCGCCGCTCTCGTTGGGGTGCGTCCCGTCGTACGTGTCCACGTCGATGTCGTACGACGGCGGCGTCGAGGCGAGCAGCAGCGGGGACGCGCCCGTGTCCAGGTCCGCCACCGCCTTCGCGAGGAGCACGTTGAAGCGCGAGACCTCCGCCGCGAAGGGGGTGTCCGTGCGGGCCCGGACGTTCGGTATCACGGGGAGCAGGACGAGCCGGACGCGCGGGTTCGCCGACCTCGCCTCCGCGACGAAGCGGCGTGCGTTCGCCGCCGTCTGTTCCGCGTCCGTGTAGAAGCCCAGGTCGATCAGGCCGAGCGAGATGAGAAGGATGTCGGGGGCGTCCTGCCGCACCGCCTCCGCCACCTGCGGCGCCATGTGCAGCCAGCCCTCGCCCCAGCCCGCGAAGTGATGGCGCGGGAAGTCCGGGTCCTCGCAGGCGTACGCGTACGAGACCGGCTCGCCGGAGTCCTTGTCGTGCAGCGCCCGTCGCGGGCCCACCACGGCGAAAGCCGCGTCGCCGAGCGAGGCCCGCAAGTGCTGCCACATCCGGTGGCGCCAGGTGTGTTCCCCCGCGCTGCCGATCGTCATCGAGTCGCCGACGAACATGAACCTGAGCATCCGCTCATCATCCCGGATCAACGCCCCGGCCTGCGATGTGAGGCTGAACACCTGCCGGACGCGGGCCCCCTGCGCCGGGGTGGCAGTCTTGGCCCATGCGTTCACTGCGTTCTTCGACGGGTGCCACGGGTGCCATGAGGGCCACAGGTGCCATCGGTGCCGGAGCCCTGCTCTTTCTCGCCGCCGCCGTAGGCCCGGCCGCCGCCGCCGACGACGGCCACGACGGGTTCACCATCAAGGACCCCCGCATCATCGAGTCGAGCGGCCTCGCCGCATCCCGCGCCCACCCGGGCGTCTACTGGACGCACAACGACCAGGACAAGAACGGCGCGCTGATCTACGCGGTGGACGGCAAGACCGGCAAGACCGTCGCCACCGTCACCATGACCGGCGTCGGGACGCCCCGTGACGTGGAGGCCATCTCCGTCGGCAGCGACGGCAACATCTACGTCGGCGACATCGGCGACAACCTCGGCGGCACCTGGCCCCACGTGTGGATCTACAAGCTGCCCGAGCCGAAGAAGCTGGGCGACCAGACCGTCCGGGCCACGCAGTACACCGTGAAGTACGAGGGCGGGCCGCGCGACGCCGAGGCGATGATGGTGCACCCCAAGACCGGGCGGATCTACATCGCCGACAAGAAGGAAGAGGGCGGCGGCCTGTACGAAGGGCCCGCGCAGATGTCGGCCTCCGGGACCAATGTCTTCAAGCGCCTCGGCGACACCGGCCTCTGGACCACGGACGGCGCCTTCTCGCCCGACGGGAAGCAGCTCGCCCTGCGCGGATACCTCGGCGGAGTCTCGTACACCTGGAAGGGCGAGGGGAAGAAGCCCGAGCGTCAGGGGCGGCTGAGCGTGCCGCTCCAGCGGCAGGGCGAGTCCGTGACGTACACCCTGGACGGTACGACCCTCCTGTACGGCAGCGAGGGCGAGCAGAGCCAGGTCGAGCCCGTCGAGGTCGAGGGGGCCGGTGGCGGCAACTCGGGCTCCAGCAGCGGTGGTTCGGGTGGTTCGGATGGCGGCGGGGGTTCCGGGTTCGACGGCGACCTCAAGGTGGGCGCGCTGACTCTCGGCGCCGTGCTCGTCGCCTTCTTCGGCCTGAAGCGCCTGTTCCGGCGGAAGCAGTAGGAGGAAGGAGGGGGGGCGGGGGTTACTCGCCGAGCACCCGCACCTCGTAATGCAGCGTCTTGTCCCGCCTCACCTTGTGCGCGATCGGGACGAAGACCCCGTGCGACACCGGGTACTTGCGCCGCATCAGCTTCGACGCGTGCTTGTTCTCCTCGCCGCCCTGGTCGAGGAGCCGCACCCGCGCCTTGATCTCGGGCCCGGTCGGCGCGCCGCGCACCGTCGAAGGGGCGAGCTCGATCTCGGGGTTGCGGCGCATCCGCTTGGCCTTCCAGGCCCTGGCGTAGGAGTGATCACCCGGTTTGTCATGCCTCCCGGGTGCTGTTCTCCGCCGCCTCGCGCCGGTCCACCAGAACGTCCAGGCCGTCGAGCAGGCGCTGGAGGCCGAACTCGAAATGGTCGAACTGCGAGCCGAACGCGTCGTCGGAGAGCCCGGCGAGGTGGGGGTAGCGGCCGCTGCTCATGATCCGGTTGAGGGTGGGGTACTGCGCCTCCCAGAACGCCTGGTCCGTCAGGCCGCTCTTCTTCACCGCCTCCATCTCGTGGACCTGGGTGCGGGCGACCCCGGTGACGTACCCCTCGACCATGACGATCACGCCGATCAGCTCGGGGTCGGTCAGGCTCATCGACTTGATCCCGGAGAGGGCGTGTTCCAGGCTGCCGACCGAGCCGGGGCCGAGTACCGGGCGGGCCTGGTTCACCTGGAGCAGCCAGGGGTGCTCGCGGTAGAGGACGAGCGTCTCGCGGGCGTACGCCTCGACGGCCTCGCGCCAGCCGCCGCTCGGCGGGTGATCGGCCTCGCCGGGCTGGGTATCGACGGCCCGGGTGAAGACGCGGTCCAGCATCAGGTCGAGCAGCTCGCCCTTGCCGGGAACGTAGCGGTACAGGGACATCGTGCCGGTGCCGAGCTCCGTGGACAGGCGGCGCATCGAGAGGGCGGTGAGCCCCTCGGCATCCGCGAGGCGCACGGCCTCGGTGACGATCCGGTCCAGGGTGAGCGCGGGCTTGGGCCCCCGTGTGGGGCGTTCGCCCTCACCCCAGAGCAGTTCCAGGCTGCGGGTGATGTCGCTGCCGGTGCGCCGGGTGTCGTCCACGCCGTTCGTGCTCGTCATGGGGCTCAGCCTAATCGCCGGACCGGTTATTGGGTACGGTGTACTCACAAAAACTGGGTACGGTGTACTCTCTATTGGGTACGGCGTACCCAGATGATGAGAGCTGTGAGAGCTGGAGGGGCAGTGGGCGAGAACGAATACGCGGTACGGGCCGAGGGGCTCGACAAGCGCTACGGGGGTAAGGGAGGCAAGGGGGAGACGAAGGCCCTGGACGCCTTCGATCTGCGCGTGGAGCGCGGCACGGTGCACGGACTGCTCGGCCCGAACGGCGCGGGCAAGACCACCGCCGTACGCATCCTCGCGACACTGGTGCGCCTCGACGGCGGGCGCGCCGAGGTCGCGGGCGCCGATGTGGCGCGCCACCCCGACGTCGTACGCGGCCGCATCGGTCTGGCCGGCCAGTACGCGGCGGTCGACGAGGTCCTCACCGGGCGGCAGAACCTGGAGATGTTCGGCCGCCTCTTCCATCTGGGCGGCAAGCGGGCCGCACGGCGCGCCCAGGAGCTGCTCGAGCAGTTCGACCTGGTCGACGCGGCGAGCAAGGGCGCGGGCAAGTACAGCGGAGGCATGCGGCGCAGGCTCGACCTCGCCGCGTCGATGATCCTCGCGCCCGCCGTCCTCTTCCTGGACGAGCCGACCACCGGGCTCGACCCGCGCGGCCGCCTCGAAGTCTGGGACACCATACGGAAGTTGGTCGCGGACGGTACGACCGTCCTGCTCACCACCCAGTATCTGGAGGAGGCCGACAGGCTGGCGTCCCGGATCACCGTCATCGACCAGGGCCGCGCCATCGCCGACGACACCCCGGACGGCCTGAAGACCACGGTCGGCGGCAGCTACCTGGAGGTCGTGGTGCGCGAGGCCGCCGATCTCCCGGCGGCCATGAAGGCAGTCGCCCGTGTCGCGACGGGCGTGCCCGAGGCCGTCGACCTGGAGCGGCGCGTCCAGGCGGCCGTGACCGACCGGGTCGGCGCGCTGACGGACGTGGCGCGGACCTTGCAGGACCAGGGGGTCGCGGTGGAGGACATCGGCCTTCGCAGGCCGAGCCTCGACGACGTGTTCCTGCGCCTTACGGGACACCGGACGGAATCCGACGAGGCCTTGGGGACCGCCGGGATCGACACCGACGAGAAGACGGAGGTCGCGGCATGAGCGCCGTACTGACCACGGATGTCACGGATGCCACGGACACGCCGCCCTCGCGAGGCCGCCTCCACTGGGCGCTCGCCGACACCTGGAACGTCACGCGGCGCTACCTCACCCACTTCCAGCGCCAGCCCGTCAACATCGCCTGGCAGCTGGGCTTCCCGATCATCTCCGTACTCCTGTACGGCTTTGTCTTCGGGGAGGCGATGAAGGTGCCCGGCGGGGGCGACGACGGCGACTACAAGCAGTTCCTCATGCCCGGCATGTTCGTGATGACCATGGCCTTCGGCTTCATGAACACCGCGATGGCAGTGGTCACTGACTCCTCCAAGGGCGTCATCGACCGTTTTCGCTCGATGCCGATGGCGCCTTCGGCGGTGGCGGCGGGGCGCGGTCTCGCCGACCTGATCGTGGCCTGCGCCGAGTTGACGATCCTCGCGCTCACGGCGTTGGCCATCGGCTGGCGGGCGGACGCGGGACTGCCGCAGACCCTGGCCGCCTTCGGACTGCTGCTGCTCCTGCGGTTCAGCCTGATCTGGGTGGGCGTGTTCCTGGGCTTCGTGGTGCCGACCCCGGAGGTGGCGGGCGGGCTCTACGCGGTCGCCTTCCCGCTCACCATGATCTCCAGCGTCTTCGTCGCGCCGTCCCTGATGCCCGACTGGCTGGCGCCGATCGCCGCCTGGAACCCGGTGTCCTCCACGGGCACGGCGGCACGCGAACTCTTCGGCAACCCCGGGGCGGGCGGGGCGAGCTGGGTCGAGCAGAACGCGGTGCTCATGGCGGTGGTGTGGCCGGTGGTGATCTCGCTCTTGTTCCTGCCGCTTGCGGTACGGAAGTTCAAGCAGCTGAGTCGGTGAGTCTGTCCTTTTACGCGGGTGGGGGCGTGGGGCGGGGGATAACATACCCCGCCCCCCCCCCCCCCCCCCG
>NZ_JBSGRD010000023.1:0-112103 GCF_053606205.1 Streptomyces sp. NPDC055239
AACACCACCCAGCCCGCCCAGCCCGCCACACTCCAAACACCTGCCACACCACACCACAACACACAACGCCAAACCACCAGAACCCAGCCAGTACCAGATGACCCACGCCCCGGACACCAAGTCCGGGGCGCTACTCCTCGCCACGGCAACTACTGGCACCCGGGGGCGGGGGACGGTTGCATCGCTGGCTTGCCGCAAGCAGCTAACGCAAGCTGCAGCGTTACAGCCCTCCTCACACCTGTCCACGCACATGAAGCTCCACACCACGCAACAGCAAGAGACATACAGGACGCCACAGCTACCGTCGCAGGCAGAGTCGCAAGGAGACTGACCCCACCCCGCCCCGCCTGCCCTGCCAGGGCGGCATTCGACTCAGAAGTCGGATACCCGGCGCCGACCGCGGTCAACGAATCCGACCCCGAGGACAGCCCGGCCTCCACGCACCAGACCTCCGGCGTCCTGTCTCCATCAAGCCATAAGGGCGTACGGATCCGGATCATTACGCACCGGCTCTACCTGAAGAACTCGCATCAACTTGCCATTCAGCAGACCATTCAACGACTGAAGCAGCACGACGTCGCCGAGCAGCCACGGCGCGAGGGTGTGGTCGAGGTCGAGCACGGCGAAGGCGCCTTCGTAGTGGATGCGGCCGTGCGGAGGCATCGATCGGGGTGTGGGCTGTCCAGAAACCGCGGCCCACACCCCGAGGGTCAACTCCAGCAGTAGATCGTGATCTCGGTGGTGAGGGGCGCCGAGGCGGCAGGTGGCCGGCGTCGATCATCTCGCCCGAGATCGCCCACGCCGTCGCGGGCATCGGCTCCTTCTCCGTCTACCCGAGTTCACCGAGACGGAGGGCATCCCTCATCTCGCTGAGCTTCGCGGTCGTGGCCGGGGTCCGCTCCTGCACTTGTTCAGCGAGACGGAGGGCGTCGTCGATCTCGCAGAGCTTCACGGAGGACAGGACGGCCGCCCGCTCTATCAGGTCGTCCCGGGACACAGTGGTCAGCCACGTGCACGGAGTGAAGCCTGAACGCGGGAACGCGAGCCGCAGCACACCTTCGAACGGCAGTCCTTCACCGGCGCCGACCGTCACTTCGATGCCCAGAGCGCTGATGTCGACGCCCGCCGGAGAGACGACCTGCATCACCCGGATCCCGGACGTGTCGTCTCCCGACAGCAGTACGACCAACCTCCGCTCGTCGAACTGGACCCACCAGACTTCGCCACGTTGCACAAGTCCTCCAGACACATGACGGCAGGCAGACGCTGCGCGACCCTGACGCGCTGTGGAGACGGAGCACAAGCAGCCAACCTCCTCATCGACAAGACCTCCTCGGCCTCCCCTGTCGAACACGCCCACCAGCAGGTCCTGCTGCGCCCGGAACTGGTCGTACGCCGCTCCTCTCAACGCCGGGACGCATCTGCCGCGTTCGTGCGCCAGGCCTAAAGCGAATGCGAGCGAATGCCGCGGGACGTAGAGCGGGTTCCGAACAGTAGGGCCAACTGCTCACATGAACCCACCACTCTGCGAACACCGAGGCCAAGCCTGAGTGAGTGTTTGGGAACAGACCAAATTCCGAGAAGCGGCGCTGTCAGTGGGCTATGCCAGGATGTGCGTCGTGGACGAACTGGTGGAGCGTGTCGATGATCAGGATCGTGTCCTGGGGGTGGTCAGCCGCCGGCAGGCAGTTCGGGAGGGTTGGCTGCACCGGGTCGCCGTGACGGTGTGTCGTGATGAGAGTGGGCGGACCATCGTTACCCGACGGTCGGAACAACTGTCACGCTTCCCCGGGCTCTATGAGGTCGTGGTCGGTGGCGCCGTTGGTGTCGGTGAGTCCTATGAGCAGGCCGCCGCGCGGGAGCTGGCCGAAGAACTGGGCGTTAGTGTGCAGCCGCGCTTGCTGTTCACGTTCCTCAACCACAGCGGTTTGAGCCCTCACTGGCTCGGCGTGCACGAATCCGTGGTGCCGAACGCCGTGGCCGCTGATCCTGATGAGATCGCTTGGCATGGCTGGCTGACCGAGCCGGAGCTGCGGTCGGCCCTGCTGGAGTGGCACTTCGCCCCCGACAGCCACGAAGCTTACAACCGGTATCTCGCCTTCCGGCTCCGTCCCAAGAATGCAAGGTCGTGAGCCAGACGATGCCCAGCGATCTGTCTCTGGCAGCTGGCGCGATGAACGCCCCTGGATGATCAGGAAGCTGTCCAAAGCCCATGCTCTCCGTGTGGCCACGTGGTCGTCCTCGACCAGTCAGCTTGGGGCCCCTTGCGCGTGAGTCGTCGGGTCAGAAGGGTGATGAGCGCCCAGGTCAGATGTGCTTCTGAATGTTGAGGAAGGCGCTCGTAATTGCTGACATTGCGGCGGGATTTCATGATCCAGCCCAGAGTGCGTTCGACTTTCCAGCGGCGGGGCAGGCGGACGGTCTGCTGCCCGCCGGCCTCACCGCGCCAGGCCGCTCAATACCGCAGCCAGCAGCGCCAGATCCTCCTCAACACCGTCCGCATCCCCCAACCCACACCTGGCTCCACACACTGCCCCACGCGAGCGCATGGACCATGCCCGACCCTGGGACGGCTCCGCGACAAGCCCGTCCTACTCCTGACTCCCGACGGGCGCCCGCTCAACCCCGCCCTACGCGAACACCTGACCTACCAGCCCGACACCGGCCTGTCCCGCCGCACCTGACCCCTGCCGACCGGTACCGTCGCTACCTCCCGCACGCACGGGAATGAACCGGAGTAGCGAGCGTGGTGTAAGCAGCTGGCTCCCCGCCCTCCGCATGACCGGATATTCAGTCGCTCCCCGGCACTTGGGGGCGGTCGTGAGCGGGCCGTACCTACGGCCCTGAACGACGCCGGGCCTTGTCCGCCGCACAAGCGCGCCAAGAGCCGTCACTTCTCCTCGCCCGGTGGCGGCTCCACGTACAGGCAATACCTGCACCTGGAAGCCGAGTCGAGGCTGCCCATGCACCGGCGGCAGGTGCCCCGGTCCCCGACAGGGCCGCGGCCATCCGCGCATCCCGGGCACGTCATCACCGGCTGGACAAAGCCGAAACCGATCACCCACCCAGCACTCTCGGCCGCCTGACGCGCCATCCGGGAAACCTCTTCCGCGGAACGCTCATCCCCGTCATCGCCCGTCTCGACCGCCAGGAAGACGGCGAGACAGTCATCGCCATCGCAGACAACAGCCACTCCCGTTGGCATCAGCTCTCCTCCCCTCGCGCGGCACGCTCAGCAGCAACGCCAGCCGCCCGCCTCCCGTCGTGCCCAGCATGACCATCTTGTGGGAGCCGACCCTCTGCGCGCTGACGTTCGGCAGGCATTCACCGATCTAGGCCGATACTCACCCCAGGCACAGGGACACGTGGAGACCCCTTGACGCTTATCCAGACCCAGGCAGATCGTGGCCATCCGTGTCACATTCCGCCCCGAAAGGGGACTTGCATGTTGTTCACCTGACGCTACGTAGTACGCCCCGACGGCTCCTTCTGCCGCATCGGCAACCTCGACCACGTCAGCGACACAGAACTCGCCCGACTGCACCCGGCCGAACAGGACAGCCAGGAGGAGACGCCCCGGTCCTGTTCCCGCTGCAGCGGGAACTCCTGCTGCACTGGCACGGCCCGGTTCCCGAAGTCGGCAAACAGTGACCAGTCGCCTGTCATGGCAGGAGTCGCAAACCGGGCAGTGTGAACGCCTGGAGCAGCACCGCTTCGCGCATCATGGGCGCGGGAGGCGCCACAGTTCGGTACGCGCACGGGCCTGGTCCGCGGGGATCTCACGGACCAGGTGGTAGAGGTTCTCGAAGTACTCCTGCCAGCGGTTCGGATCCGGCATGGCGTTCCCCGCCCTTTTGGCCCGCTCCGCCTCCACCAGCGGCCGCATCCCTTCCCACACCGAGACCACCGACCCGCCCAGGTACCCGGAGACAGGCTCGATGTCCACCACACCATGCGCGACCAGGGCGCCCAGGTTGTCGTAGAACCAGGCCAGCTCACGCACCAACTCCCTCTGGGCTTCCGGCACTCCGTCCAGACCCGCCGACAGATCGCAGCCCGGCAGCCGCTCATGCACGAACTGCCGTGCCCCGGCCAGACGGGAGCTTCGATGCTCACGGAAGAGGTCCACCAGCACCGGCAGCGTGTTGGCATGCTGCGCCAACCTCAACTGCCGCAACGACGCCCACCCGGATACCCCCAGCGCCACCACCGACACCACCAACGCTGCAACACCCACCACGCCCCCAACACCGGCCGTCACACGTTCTCGTCTTCACCCAGCAGAGTCTCAGGCCTGCTGCCAACGGGATACTCGCATGCAAGCTCCGCGTGACGCCTGCCGCCCGGGCGACGGAGGGTAGCGAAGGTGAGAGCTTGCGGAGTCGGCGGCGGGCCCAGATCAGAAGGAGACGTCGATGTAGTCGATGGCGGTGAATTCGACTTCACGCTGGTCGGCGCTGCGGCCGTGGTCCTTGAAGTACATCTCCTGGATGCTTTCGGCGATCACCTCGTTGAGGCTCTGGGCACCGATGCACCCCTGGGCTTCGAAGAGGCGGCGGGCGTAGTCGGCGGGGAGGTAGACGGTGATGCGCCGTGTACGGCCGTCGTCGGTCGTGCCGATCGGTGCGCTGTAGCCGAACCGGGCGTGGGCCTCCACGGTGATCCCGGTACGGGTCCCGGCCCGCCTGCGGCGCCGGTCGCGGACGCGAGGCTGCCAGCCCGACCACGATCAACTCCGGGGTGGGTGTTCCGGCGTCTTCTTCGCCCCGGGTACACGGCCCAGCGCCGGCCGCAGAACCGGTGCATGAAGCTCCAAAAAGTCCCACAGTTTGTCGGCGACCGGCCCGTGCGGCCGGTCGCGCCGACGAGCTGCCGAGAGTTCCTCGACCACACCGGGAAAGTGCCGTCCGGCGATGGAAAGCAGCCTTCCGTCACGCAACTCGGTCTCGATCATGAACCTCGGCATGTGTCCCCACGCCATGCCGTGCAAGATCAGCTCCTTCTTCATGAGGTGGTCCGGAACGGAGCTCCGGGGCGCGCCTTCGACCAGGAAGTGGCCTTGTTCGGACGGATGCCGCGCCGAATCCCGGACCATGCACTGGGTGAAGGCCTGCATCCGCTGCGGTGTGATGTCGGTGTCCGCAGGGAAAGGCAGGAAACCGGGCGCCACGACGGGCACCAGCGCGACGCGGCCGAGATCGATCCACTCCATCCGCACGTCGCTCTTGGGGACGCGGTGCACCATGAGGTCGGCTTCGTCCTCCAGCAGCCGCTCCCAGGGGCCGGTGACCGTCTCGAACTGCAGGTGCAGTCGTGTCTGCGGGCGCTGCGCGAAGAAGCCGCTGAGCATCTCCAACACCGGCGGAAGCGGGCACAGGTCCCCTAGCACCACGCGCAGTTCGGCCTCTTCGCCCATCGCCAACTGCTCGGCGTAGGTCTGCAGTTCCTCGGCCTCGTGCAGCAGGAAGCGCACCTTGCGGTGGAAGGCGTGACCCGCCTCGGTGAGCTGGACCCGATAGCCCGAGCGATCCAGCAGGTCCAGGCCCAGCTGGCGCTCCAGCTTGGCAACTGCCGCGAACACAGAAGGGTGTGAGCGGTGCAGCCGCTCGGCGGCGGCCTGGAAGCCGCCGTCGAGCACCACGGCGTTGAAGCACTGCAATTCGTGGAGCGTGAAGTTCGACATTGTCCAGATAGCCTACAGAGCTCGTTTGATCTTTGTAATAGCACTCTGCCAGGTGGTGTTCATAGGCTGGGCACATAGCCACTAGATCACTGGAGCTGACATGACTTCTCAGACCCCTACTGCCATCACCACCGGCGACGGCGTCCGCATCGCCTACCGCTTCGACGGTGACGAGAACCAGCCGGTGCTGCTGCTCTCGAATTCCATCGGCACCGACCTGCACATGTGGGATGGCCAGGTGTCGGCTCTAACTGAGCATTTCCGGCTGCTGCGCTACGACGCGCGCGGCCACGGCGCCTCCGATGTCCCGGACGGCCCGTATTCCCTGGACCGGCTGGGACGCGACGTGGTGGAACTCCTGGATGCCCTGGGCCTGCAACGGGTGCACGTGCTGGGCCTGTCCCTGGGCGGAATCGTCGCGCAGTGGCTGGGGATCCACGTCCCCGAGCGCGTCGACCACCTGATCCTCTCCAACACCGCCGCCTACCTCGGCCCGGCCCGTCAGTGGGACCAGCCGATCGCCGAACTGCTGCAAGCCCCCGACATGCAGGCCACTGCGGAAAGCTTCCTGCACAACTGGTTCCCGGCCCGCATGCTGCAGGGCGACAACGAGATCGTCGAGGGCTTCCGCCACACCCTGCTCGCCACCCAGCGCCAGGGCGTGGCCGGAAGCTGGGCCGCGGTGCGCGACTACGACCTGCGCCGCACAGCCACGCTCATTGACAACCCCACACTGGTCATCGCGGGCGAGCACGACACCGTCACATCCGCC
This sequence comes from Streptomyces sp. NPDC055239, assembly GCF_053606205.1. Lineage (NCBI taxonomy): Bacteria > Bacillati > Actinomycetota > Actinomycetes > Kitasatosporales > Streptomycetaceae > Streptomyces > Streptomyces sp. NPDC055239. The sequence goes on from NZ_JBSGRD010000023.1 coordinate 6,456, forward strand.
GACCACGGCAAAGAGCTCGCCGCGGCCATCCCCGACGCACAGTTCACCATCCTGCCCACCGTGCACATGGCCAACGTCGAAGCACAGACACAGTTCCTGGACACCGTGACAACCTTCCTCACCCAACAGACCTGAGCGGTCCCCTGCCCCGTGCCCGGACGCCCACCTGCTCCAGGCCTCCGCCACTCCCCCGGCATACCAGCCGGATCCAGATCCCCTGCCCGCCCGCCACCGCGGCGGAACGGCCATCCTCTCCGTCCAACGCCACATCGACGACTGGAGCATCTGCGCTTCCACATAGCCGCCCGCGACGCCCACACCACGCGGGCTCACCCACCACGGACGAGGCCGGGGGACATACCAAATACCCGGCCTCGCTGAGATCCCACTCCTGCCCTCTATTTCACGGTCAGGGGGGTGCCCCTCTCTCTTCCGTCGGGCCCGGAAAGGATGGGGTCATGGCGGATGGGGATCAGGGTCGGGACTGGACGGGTCGCACTTCGGTGCACTAAGGGGCCTTGGATGGAGACATCGCCGGCTTGAGGGCGGCCCTGGCGGGCGGGGCAGATCCCTGCCTGGCGGACAACGCAGGGATGACGCCCCTGCACTTCGCCGCGCAGTCTCAGGCCGCGTCGGCAGCGGAGATCCTTCTGACGGCGGGTGCGTCCGTGGATGTCGGTGACGGCAACGGCCATACCGCGCTGTTCACCGCGGTGTTCAACTACCGAGGGGATCCGGCAACGCTTCAGGTACTGCTGCAAGCCGGAGCCGATCCCGAGCAGCAAAACGCGAAGGGTGTGAGCCCGCGCGCGCTCGCCGATCTGATCGCCAACTATGACGTGGCCATTCACGTGCCCGGCGCCGGGCAGAACCGGTAGGCGCTGGCCAGACCCTCTGCCTCTCATGCTGCTGCCGGTCGTGGTTCATACAGACCCGCCGCGTTGCGTGTTCCACGCCGCGTAGCCCCTCACCCCCGCGGCGGCACCCTGCTAGCCAGGTTCGACAACAGCTCTTCGGCAGCCAGGACGTCCACCTGGCCGCCGATCACCACCGCCGCAAGCACGCCCAGCACATCGTGCGCCTCGGCCAGCGTCAGCACGGGAAGCAGCGAAGCCGGCGGGTCCACGGCGGTCGGAACATCAGCAGCGAGATCCATGCCCGGCACAACGACGACAGCGTCGGCCGGAGACGGGCGCGAGAGACCTGCAATGCTGCCCTGCCTTGCCCGAACGCCCGACCGCCCCTGGCGCAGCTCCATTTGCCCACCCGACAACGGTCTGCTCCAGGGGAGGAATAAGCCCCTCCGTGATCATTTGTGGCCCGTTCGGGCCTCACGCCACCACCCCCTGTGGCCGCTACATTCACCCCCGACCGGACACACACGACCAAGGGGAAACAGGCAATGATGCGCCTCATAAGACCCATAAGACCCGTCAGCCACATCGGCAGATCGCTCATGGCGGTGACTGCTACGGCGGCCGCCGTAGCAGTCACCGCCATGAGCCTTGCCGTCTCACCGGCTGCTGCAGCACCCGCCCACACGACGGGGCCCGGGCCCGGCGACACCTGTACGGCGGCCGACCTCGGCACACGCCACCCGTACATCAAGACCACCGAAGTGTCCCCGACGATCACCCACTTCAAGGGCTGGTACGTCACCGAGGGCACAACCGGCACGCAGACCGTCACCACCACCGCCCAGACGACCATCACGGTCTCCGTCGGCCTGAACGGCAATGTCGAGGGCGGTTTCGGCACCGAGGCCCTCGGCAAGGTCGGCGCGAGCCTGGGCCTGAACGTAAAGGTCGACTACACCTCCACCAGCACCGAGTCGAACGCGGTCACCTGGAACTTCAACCAGCCCGGCTACTACGGCGCCTACAAGGGCACCAAGAAGGTCACCGGCACCTACGGAAGCCTCAACTGCAACCGCGTCCAACAGGGCGACGGCAGTTGGGCGTTGAAGTGGATCGAGGGGCCCGAAGGCGGGAACTTCACCACCTACACCACCCTCGAGGAAGGCGCGGTGCGCTGCCAGGACCAGGTACCCGCAGGCAGCATCATGGCCAAGGCGCAAGACCTCCTCGACTGCGGCTCGGCCGCCGCGAAGGCCGAGCACCCGGCGGGTGCGGTGGCGCCGACGGCGGAGCAGAAGCGGGACCGCCTCGTGCCGCGCCCGGCTCTCGCCGGCGGCACATCCGTCGAACAGCCCAAGGCCACCGGGCATAACGCGCGGGCCGCCCTCGAGTGCCAGGCGGACGTCTACAAGATCGCCGTACCCGGCAAGCCCCTGTCCTGGGGCGCGCCGCTCCTGGCGGACGACGGTGTCCGCCTGCGGCCCTCGACGATCTTCAGCGCCCACCTGGACAACTGGCGCCTGTGCAACGTGACGGAGCGGGGCGGGGTCCTCGAGGCGTCCCTGTGGAACTGGGGCAACGGCGGCTGCGCGACCATCGCCGCGCAGAACGCGGCCACCGAACGGGCGGTGCTGACGACGGCCCCCTGCACGGAGGACGACCTCCAGCGGTTCTACATCTACCGCGACGTACCCGGCAGCTCGAAGATCGGTGTGCAGAACAAGTACACCGGCTCCATGATGGGCCACGACCGGTACGCGGACGGGGAGTTCATCCGCCAGTACTCCAGCGGCAGGCAGGACGGTACGGGTACGTACACCCTGATCGGAGTCTGACGGCCCACACCCCGCGAGCGGCCCCGCACGTGAACCCCTGATCTCCCGGTTTCGTGCGGGGCCCTTCGCCTTCACACTCCGAGCCCGGCCTTGGGGACCAGTGGAGCAGCCGAAACCGCGCTCGACCCTTGCATTCCTCGCCAATGCCCAGGCTGAGCCCGGGCATTGGCGGGATCCTCCTCAAGGGGTCCCACAGTCACGACGGGATGGCTACCGACTTCTCTGCCACGACGTATACCTTGTGGTCGCTGGCGGCGCACCCGAGCATCTCTCCGATCTCAACGGTCACCGAGGCCGCGGTCACCAACCTCCTGGTCTCCGTCCGGGGCGCCCTCAACGAGCCCGACTCCCCGCCTGCGCGCACAAGCCCGGCCCGGGGACTCGAGCTCGCCAGGGTGATCGTGGAGCACGCGGACTGGGAAAACCTTGCGGGCTCGGATCTGGTCACGGCGCGTATGAATCTCAAGCACGCCCACCGCCGCACCCACGGCTACTACGTCTGCCCCCTCCTCGCCGACGACCAGCTCATCGCCCGCGCCGAGCTCTCCCTCACCCACCACGCCATCACCCCTCTGCGCACCACGACAGAACCCGGCGCACCCCCAGCTGATCACCGAGGCCGCCCCCGGTCGGCCTTGACCCACTGCAGCCAGGTCTCCTGGAGGACGTCCTCGGCGTCGGCCGCCGATCCGAGTACCTCGTAGGCGACGGTGAAGACCAGGTTGCGGTGAGCGAGGAATGCCTCGGTCGCCGGGTCGGTGGCGTCGTCGCTCATCTCTCGTCCCGTTTCCTCGTCCTTCGCGGTCGGCCGTGGCGGCCGACCGCGTTCGCGTGCGTCCACAGCAAGATCCTCCCCAGCACCCACCGGTCAGGCTGCCCGGTCGGCTGCGGCCGGTGTCCCGGCGCGGTGGTCGCGCAGCATCTGCTTGCGCTTGGCGACGCCTCCCGGCATGCGGTGCAGCCTGAACGAACCAGGCTTGTGCGCCTCCCCGGCCAGGTGCTTGGGGATGCCCTGGCAAACCATTTCCTTGATCCTGGCGCCCAGGCCGTCGTCGATGTGCAGCCGCCCGCGACGTCGGACCTGTTGGCGAACTGGTAGATGCCCGCGCTTCGCCCCAGGCTGATGCACTGGGCGTACATCGACTGGTGGAGGTTCTCCGGCTGCTCACCCGCGAGCCGGCTGAGTACGGTGTCGGCGGCCCGCGCGCCCAGCGGAGACGCGTTCAGGCAGCTCATCCGCAGCGGCAGGCCGGACGGTGCCGCCGAGTCCCCGGCCGCGACGATGCGCGCGTCGTCCACACTCGGCAGCGTCTCGTCCGTGAGCAGGCGGCCCACGGCGTCGGTGCTCAGCCCGCTACGCGCGGCCAGGTCGGGAACGCCGAAGCCGACGGTCCAGACGGCCACCTCGCTCGCCAGCTCACGGCCGTCAGCGAGCCGTACGGCGTCGCCGGTCACTGCCGTCACCTTCGTGTCCGAGCCGTCGATGACCGTCACACCGAGCGCGGCCAGCCGCTTCGCCACCGAGCGCCGGCCCCGCGTGTGCAGGTACGGGCCGAGAACTCCGCCGCAGACCAGGGTCACCTGGCGACCCTGTTCCGCCAGTTCGGCGGCGGTCTCGATGCCGGTGGGACCGGCGCCGACCACCGTCACCGGAGCCGTCTCCGGCGTGGCTTCGAGGACGGCACGCAGCCGCTGTGCCTCCTCCAGGGTGGCGATCGGGTACGCGAACTCAGCGCCGGGCACGCCCGGTTCCGCGCTGCCGCTGCCCACGGCGTAGATCAGGTAGTCGTAGCCGAGCGTGGCGTGGGCTGTAAGCGTCACGCTGCGTGCGGCCGCGTCGATCCGCGTCACGCTGTCGACCACCAGCCGGACCCGCTCGGCCAGTACGTCCTCGTACGCGACGACCGCGTCGTCGGACCCGCCCACCAACTGGTGCAGGCGGACCCGGTGGACAAGATCCGGGCGCGGGTTGATCAGCGTCACCGTCACGTCGTCGCGCTGCGTCAGCCGGTTCGCGGCCATCACGCCCGCGTATCCGCCACCGATCACGACCACCTGCGTGTTCCCAGTCATGGCGCCTCCTTCGGTTCCAGGTGTTCGGCCATAAGTCACCGCATAGCCAGTCGCTGTGACAGGGTGTGAAGCAGATCACTTCACTGGGCTCGCCCGGAGCTGTGACCGCAGTGGCTCAACAGGGTGGGTCAGGCGACGGTTTCGAGAGCGCACGGTGACTCGGCTTGTCCTCTCACCCAACGCTCGGCCGTCAACAACGCCATCAGCCGCCGCGTCTACACCCTGGCTGCGATCGCCCTGGAGCAGTGCCCAGCCGAAGGCGGCCGTGACAGCGTCGATGCCAAGAAGCTGGAAAGACTCGCCCTCGCCTGACCACGGGCGGCTGCGGTCAATCCGTCCGCTCCGGGCTCAGGTGATCGCGGTGTAGCGGCCGGTGGCTCTGTTGGGGGTGCCGGTGGCGACGATGGTTCCGCCTGCGACGCCGCTGCCCCATCCCCATGTCGATGACCTGGTCGGCGTTGGCGACTCTCCCACCCCAGCCAGCGGCATCAGTCTCAGGACGGAACGACGGCATAACTGAGATCCTGGACCTTGAGCGAGGCGGGCCTCAAACGCAGCCACATCGTGCCTCGTTCACCCGGATTGTCATACAGATGGCCCACGAACCGCGCATCCCAGAGAGCCTCATCCACCCCCAGATAGCGGACCAGCTTGCGTCGGCCTCTCGGCACGTCGAACGGCACGAGCTCAGCCCGCCCCCCTCGCGATCAACTGCCGGACACGTCCCGTCACGAGATCGCATTCATCCACCACGAGCGCGACGTTCGGATCGTTCTTCACCCGGTCGAACAACCGGGTCCACGGACCCGTCAGTACCCAGAATGCACCGCCCTCCCACAAGAACCAGACCGGGCGCACGGTGGGCCCATTGGTAGCTATGCGAGCGGTGAGCGGCTGCTGCAGGAACGTGTCCACATCGAAGCTACGAGACGTCACATCGCCAATCTCGTGGTGCCATGCGTCTCTTGCCTACCGACCTCCGACCTAGGACCACAGCAGCACGGCAGGGACGTGACACGGCCTGACGCCTCGGAGAGGTGGGAAATTACGTGCGGTTAGCCCTGGGGGGAATCGGGCTCATCGACACAAGGCAAGGGTTCGTTATTGGGCATCCACAATAGCGGCCAATATCCTGTTTTCCGTGTGCCTACGAGCGCGGTCTACTTCAACACGCCGCACTTGACAGGGAACAGACCCGGTCGGTGTAGAGCTTGGTCGTCAACTGGCCGCCGCAGCCGCCCAGCAGCAGCCCGCACCAGAAGGTGTGGTGCTCGTGCCGGTGGCGAAAGGCATCCAGCTCAATCGCCTCCAACGGCAGCATGAGCGGCTCCTCTGAGTCCGCGCTGCCCAGCACTGCCGTCTGGATCTGCCGCCTGTCACGATGCAAGGAGCCCCCAATTTGATCCAACTCATCCTGCTATCAGCCGAGTTCAGCATCCAGATCACGTCCGAGCGCCAATTCGCATGACGAAACCCGCACCGTGGAGGCTCACTCCGGAGGCGGCTCCCCGTCAGGCAGGCGGGCGCCGTCTGGGTCCCGTCGTAGCCCGCGACCGCGATCCCCAGCCGGACCAGAATCGACAAGTCCGGGCGCGCGCCCGGACCTCTTCGGCGCCAGCTCCTACAGCGGCTGACAGGTTCCCCACGTTTCGCCGCCTGGGCCGTACCGACCTTCACGCTCACGTCGTTAGGCCAGGGTTTCACCCTCTACCGGCTTCGCCGTCGTCCTCGTTGTCGGCGAGCGTGCCTACTTCTCCGGTGCCGCCGCATTCACCGCAGGTGACGGTGGTTTCGTTGCCCTCGTGGTCCTTGACGGTGATGGTGCCACCGACGCAGTTCCCGCATGCGGGCACCTTGGCCTCCAGGAGCCGCTTCGTCAGGTTAATCAGCCTGGTGTAGCGCCAGTCCTCTTCAAGGGTTTTGAGGTGCTTGCGATCGACCCAGGCCATGACGACACTCCTTGCGCTGCCCTGCCACCAGGGTCCCGCGGCCGGCAGGGCAGTGCAACGGCCTCACCCGGGAGGCTTCGTCAGTGCCTGTTCCTGAGCCCGACATGACATGTCAGTGATTTGGCTGTCATACCCTTCTGCCGTGGCGAACTGGCGGCGTTCTCTGAAGGATGGATTCTGGGCTTGGGAACGGGCTTTGGGCGGACGGCGTCGTCTGACGCGGATCCAGAAGTGGGTGGCCCGACACCCGATCGGCACCGGCCTTTGCGTGGCTGTGCCCTCACCCAAGAACGGGGCTCAGTACCGACCTTCGGGTCCCATTAGGCGTACTCCTCCCGGGCGATCCGCGAACACCTGCGCAAGCGCGGCATCCGGGCAGTGATCCCCGTCCCTGCCGACCAGCGCACACACCGGCTACGGCGGGGCAGCCGCGGCGGCAGGCCACCGGACTTCGACCGCGAGACCTATAAGCAGCGCAACACCGTCGAGAGGTGCCTCAACCGCCTGAAGCAGTGGCGAGGCATCGCCACCCGCTACGAGAAGACCGCCACCATCTACCTGGCCGGACTCCACAGCGCGGGCATCTTCCTCTGGTCCGCCCGATAGCACGGTCCCCGATGGTGGCCTGCGTGTTGTTCAGTGGCCGATGCTGTCCAGTTCGGCCACGTCCTGGTCCGAGAGCGAGAGACCGGCGCCTGCGATGTTCTCGCGCAGGTGGGCGGTGGACGAAGTACCGGGGATGAGCAGGATGTTCGGCGAGCGCTGCATCAGCCAGGCCAGCGCGACCGACATCGGCGTCGCCCCCAGTCGGTTCGCGACCTGCGAGAGGGCCTCGGACTGTAGCGGCGTGAAGCCTCCCAGGGGGAAGAACGGCACGTAGGCGATGCCGTCGGCGGCGAGGTGGTCCACGAGGTCGTCGTCGCGGCGGTGGGCGAGGTTGTACATGTTCTGCACGCACACGATCGGAGCGACGCTGCGCGCCTCGGCGACCTGCTCCCCGGTGACATTACTGACGCCGAGGTGGCGGATCAGGCCCGCGTGCTGGAGGTCGACGAGCGTCTCGAACGCTTCGGTGATCGAGCCGGGCTGCGGGCCCTGAGCATCGCCCATACGCATGTTGACCAGGCCGAGGGTCTCGACGCCGAGGGATTCAAGGTTCTCGTGGACCTGCTTGCGCAGGTCTTCGGGGCGCCGGGCCGTGGGCCAGCCGCCCTGCGCGTCGCGGGTCGCACCCACCTTGGTGGCGATGAACAGCGACTCCGGGTAGGGGTGCAGTGCCTCACAGATCAGCTCATTGGTGATGCGCGGTCCGTAGGCGCCGCTGGTGTCGATGTGGGTGATCCCGAGGCTGACCGCCTCGCGCAACACGGCCAGGGCACCGCCGTGGTCGGCGGGCGGCCCCATGACCCACGGGCCGGTGAGCTGCATCGCGCCGTAACCGAACCGGGCGACGGCTGAGTCACCCAGCGTCCAGGTTCCGCCGGGGAGGGATGTGGAGGGCATGTCCATCGTGGTGCCTTTCACTTCGTGCCAGGGGTGGTGTTTCCAGCCCCTTTGCATCAGCATTGGAGAGAAACTTCCTGTTGGGAAGTAGGCACTCTGAAGTGCGTAACCACCCAGAAGGTGAGAGGTAAGGCCAGCGACAATGAAGGCCGACAAGAAGGCGCAGGCGAAGGCGGAGTACAACGCGTTCCTGGCCGCGTGCCCCAGCCGTCAGCTCCTCGACCGGGTCTCAGACAAATGGGTCGTCCTGATCCTGTGCGCACTGGGCGGTGACACACCCGAACAGCCCGGCGCATCACGCGCCCCCAAGGCGATGCGCTACTCCGAACTGGCCCGGCTACTGGCCGGCGTCAGCCAGAAGATGCTGACCCAGAACCTACGGGCTCTCGAACGCGACGGCTTGCTCACCCGCACGGTGACACCCACGGTCCCTGTCACCGTCACGTACGAGCTGACCGGCCTCGGCCTCTCACTCCATCATCTGACACGCGGACTCAGACAGTGGGCCCAGACCCACATGGAACAAGTCCTCACCCATCGCGAGAGCCACGACGCACGAGCTTCCTAGCGTGAACGGCCTTCTCCAACTCTGCTGCGGGTTGAGATCTGCCTGACCACGGGTGACGTGCAGCGTATACGGGTCAAGTCGAGCCCCTATTTTCCGGACCGGCCGCCACGACCGGAATACCAGGTGGATGATCCAAACGAAACGGCTAGTGCTTCGTTAGGTTCTGGGTCTGCTGGCGGTGAGGGGGCGGCCGCAGGTGGTGCAGGTGCCGGTCCAGCACCGCAGCAGGTCCTGCAGCGTGTCGAGGACTTGGTAGAGGGTCAGACTGAGGTCCGGGCTTTTGGGTCCAGGCGCCGGAGGGTGAGAAAGGCCTGGGCGGCGGTGACGAGGGTGACGTGGTGGTGCCAGCCGCGCCAGGTCCGGCCTTCGAAGTGGTCCAGGCCCAGGCCGTGTTTGAGTTCGCGGTAATCGTGCTCGATGCGCCAGCGCATCTTCGCCCATCTCACCAGATCGGCGACGGGGGTGGTGGCGGGCAGGTTGCTCATCCAGTAACCGGTCGGTTCGTCTGCGTCTTCGGGCTGTTCGACCAGCAGGGTTCGCAGCGGCAGCACACCGTCCCATCGGCCACGCCCGCCGGCCTGTTCCCGGGCGGTGTGACGGGCGGCCTTGCCCGCCGGTCGCACCCGGAGCACGGCGAACCGGGAGGCCATGCCGCCCTTGCTGCCATGGCGCCAGGTCACCTGCTCGAACGCCGTGGTGGCATCGACCAGGCCCCTCAGAGGCCGGGCAGGTTCGCGACAGCAGGGCCGGGTGGGCGGCCCCAGCCCGCCGTAGGGCGGCTGATACGGCTCGGCCGCCTCCGGCTGGACGGTCTCTTTGGGATCGACGGCCATCATGTAGGACCAGCCGCGCTCCTCCAGCGCGAGCCGGAAGGAGACACTGCGGCCGTAACCGGGATCTGCCACGATCACCGGCACCGACGGCAGGCAACCGGCCAGCCGCTCCAACAAGCCCAACGCCAAATTAGACTTGGGCACATGCCCGACGCCATCGGGCACTCCGGCAGCCTGGCGCCGCCGGGCGTCGTCCGCCCACTGTTCGGGCAGGAACAGCTCCCACTCCAGCGGACAGGACGCGGCGTCGGTGGCGGCGTGCACGCTGACCGCGACCTGGCAGTCGGCCCGCTTGCCCACCGCGCCGCAGTACTGCCGGGCCACCCCCACCGACGCCTTCCCGCACTTGGGAAACGACACGTCGTCGACCACCCACACCTGCGGCTGGATCACCTTGCACAGACGCTCGGCGATCCGCCGGCGGACCGGCGTCCACGCCCATGGCGACTGGCTGACGAACTGCTGCAGGGCCTGCAGGTCTACGGAGGCGCGTGTCCGGGACGGTCTGCAGGTCACCATGGCGGCGTCCTCCCGTAACAGCGTCTTCTAACAGCAGTTCCTGCAACAGGTCGAGGACGCCAACCCGCAGGGCGAGATCTGGGTCGTCACCGACAACCTGTCCTCCCACAACAGCGTGTCCACCCGAACTTGGCTGGAGGATCACCCCCGCATCCACCACGCCTTCATCCCCGTCGGCGCCTGCTGGCTCAACCTGCAGGAAGGCTGGTGGCGCATCTTCCGCAAAACCGCCCTCGCCGGACTGTCCTTCGCCGACCCCAACGACATCGCCCAGGCTACCGTCCTGGCAACCAACCAGCTCAACTCCCGTGCCAAGCCCTGGGTCTGGGGCAGGCCATCGCCACCAACTCGCCTACTACGGAGCCGATATGTGTACACCCTTTGAGGAATCCAGCACTAGGTGAAGCGTCACAGCTCAGAGGACTTTCCGGTTTCAAGGATCGCATCAGTTCCAACTGGACGTGACAGGCTCACCCTGCCTGAGGATCTCACCACGCCCCGCTTCCCGAAAACGCGGCAAATGTGTCTGGCAGCCCCACCGATCCACTTATCCGCGCAGGGTCAGCGCCCCTGCGGGCCCCCTCCCGCACGCCCGCACGCCGGGATACTCGGTCCCGAGGTGCACTCAGCGGTCCACGCGCTTCTCGTGCGGTCCTGTGTCCGGGACCTCGCCCATTTCCGCCGCCGCAGGATCGAGTACGCGCGCCAGGAAAATTCGGGTCCGCTCGTGCTGCGGGTCACCCACCACACGTTCGGGCGTGCCCTCCTCGACGATCACTCCGTCGTCCATGAAGACCACCCGGTCGGCGACCTCGCGCGCGAAGCTCATCTCGTGGGTGACGACCAGCATCGTCATTCCCTCCTGGGCGAGCGAGCGCATCACCGCGAGTACGTCCCCGACCAGTTCGGGGTCGAGCGCGGAGGTCGGCTCGTCGAAGAGCATCAGCTCGGGGTCCATGGACAGCGCCCGAGCGATCGCGACCCGCTGCTGCTGGCCGCCGGAGAGCTGCGCCGGATAGGACTGCTCCTTGTCGACGAGGCCCACCCGCGCGAGGTTGGCCCGCGCGATGCGCTCCGCCTCCTCCTTGCTGCGCCGCAGCACGCGGCGCTGCGCGATGGTCAGGTTCTCCAGTGCCGTGAGGTGCGGGAAGAGGTTGAAGGACTGGAAGACCATGCCGATGCGACGGCGTACGCGATCGATGTCCACATCGGGGTCGGTGACCTCCGTGCCGGCCACCGTCACCGTGCCCGACGTGGGCTCTTCCAGGAGGTTGACGCAGCGCAGCAGGGTCGACTTGCCAGAGCCCGAGGGGCCGATGACACAGACCACGTCGCCGCGCCCGACCGTCAAGTCGATGCCCTTGAGCACCTTCAGATCGCCGAATGACTTGTGCAGCTCGCGCACCTCGATCGCCTGGCCCGAAGGTGCGGGCGCATCGGGTGCCTTGTCCAACTTCATAATGCTCACCTGGCTTTCGCCGTACGGGCCTCGAGCCGCCGCACCAGATGGCCGAGCGGGAGGGTGATGACGAGATACAGCAGTCCGGCGATCAGGATCGGGGTCAGGCTCTTGTGCTCGTTCAGCGCGTCCCGGCCGAAGTTGGCCAGCTCGAACTGGCCGAGCGAGAGGCCGAGCAGATACACCAGTGAGGAGTCCTTGGTGAGCAGGATCAGCTCGTTGGTCAGCGGCGGAAGCACGATCCGGAACGCCTGCGGCATCACGATCGACACCATCGCACGCCCTGGTGACATGCCCAGCGAACGGGCCGCCTCCGTCTGGCCCTTGGGCACCGCCAGAATGCCCGCGCGGATCGTCTCGGCCATGTAGGCGGCGCCCACCAGGCCCAGAGACAGCATCACCGTGATGTTCATGTCGAGCGCTACCTCGAAGGCCAGCGGCACCCCGAAGCCGAGCGCGATGAACACCAGCAGGGAGGGGACGCCGCGGAAAAACTCGATATAGGCGATCGCGATCCAGCGGTAGGGAGGCACCGTGGACAGCCGCATCAGCGCCAGCACGATGCCGAGCCCCAGGCCGAAGCCGAAGCCGAGCAGCGTGTAGTAGGCGGTGTTGACCAGCGCGGTGGTGATCACCTCGGGGAACAGCGCCTTGGCGATCTCCACGTCGAAGAATGCCTGGCGCAGTGTCCCCCAGTCGGCCACCAGCGCGAACACGGCTATGGCGATGAACAGCACGGCGTACTGGACGCCGCGGATCAGCCGTGCCCGCCGCCGTCGGGACATGGACATACGTGCAGAACTCCTCTGGTCAGCCGTTTGAATCCTCGAGGTCAGCTCTGCGGAGTGGTGCCGAACCACTTCTTGTAGATCTTGTCGTAGCTGCCGTCGGTCCGGGCCTTTTTGAGGACCTCGTTGACCTTCGTGCGCAGTGAGTCGTTGCCCGTGCGGAAGCCGATTCCGTACTTCTCACCGGTGTCGAACTCCGCGGTCACCTCGGTGTCCGGGTTGTCCTTGATGTATTCGAAGAGCACGCCGTTGTCGTTGATGCCCGCGTCGACTTTGCCTGCCTTGACCGCCGTGAGCAGCAAGCCGACGTCCTCGTACTCCACGAGTTCGACGTCGAGGCCCTTGCTCTCCTTCTTGGCGTAGATGCCGCCGGTGGTGGCCTTCTGGTAGCCGAGCTTCTTGCCCTTGAGATCCTCGAAGGTCTTGTAGGGCTGGCCCTTCTTGGTGATCAGCGCCTGGGTGGCGTTGAAGTAGGGGTCCGAGAAGTCCATGACCTTGTCGCGCTCGTCGGTGATCGTCATGCCTGCTGCGGCCAGGTCGCACTTGCGGATGTTGAAGTCCTGGCCGGTTTCGATGCCCTCGAAAGGCGTGTTGACGATCTCCTGCTCGACCCCCAGTTCCTTGGCGACCAGGTCGACCAGTTCCACGTCGAAGCCGACGATCTTGCCGTCCTTCTTCGACTGGAACGGCGGATAGGGCAGATGTGTGCAGGTCTTGATCTTGCCGGACGAGACGAGCTTGATCCCCGAGGCGTTCTTGTCGCCGTCGCTGTCGGACTTGGTGCTGGTGCAGCTCGTCATCAGCAGGACGGCGACTGCGGTCAGGGCTATGGCAGCCACCGGAGAACGAACGGGCTTCGGGGGACGAGCGGGCACAGTACCTCCAGGGCAGGCTCGAACCGGGGCGCGAGCGAGATCAACAGCGCTGTGTGCTGCGCAAGCTGCGGTGCATCCTGCCACCGCCCAGAGCTCTTGTCCTGCCCTCGGGATTGCGTATGGGTAACACACTCGATCTCCGCAGCATCAAATCCGCTCTGCAGTTGGGGCCTTACTTTGCGTCAGCTCTCGAATTGACGGCGAGGGCGGCCGGAGACGCAGAGAGGTTATGTCCCCCGTAGCGCCCGGCACGACGAGCCCCGACTCGTACGCGACGACCACCGCCTGCGTGCGGTCACGCAGGCCCAGTGTGGTGAGCACCCGGCTGGCATGGGTCTTCACCGTCTCCTCGGTGACATGCGGCCGGCCCGGCGATTTTCGGGCTGGAAAGCCTTCGGCGATCAGCCGCAGTACCTGGAGCTCGCGCGGGGCAAGGGCGACGAGTTGGGCACAGGCCGAGACGGCGATCTCGGCCACCGCCGGGCGAACTCCGCGATCGGCGGCGGGTAACCGTCAGAGCGAGGAGCGTCTGGTACTGCAACGGGCTTCGCGCAATGTCCGCTCCGCACTGCCGGACAACACTCCGGGAGACGCGACGCACTCCAGCAGTTCGCCGCGGACCACGCAACGATGTTCTGGCGCACCTTGCGGAACATGCCGCCACGCTCAGCTGGGACGCATCCGCCAGGCCCGGGCGAAGAGTTCGGGCAGGGGACCGGCGACGGGGTGGGAACGTACCTTGCGCGCGATCACCCGGACCCCGAGCAGCTCGGCCTTGAAGGTCTCCATCGGAGGGTAGAACTTGTCCCCGCCCGCCCAGCCGCCGGGCAGGAAGACCCCCCGCCCGGCCCGGGGTCTGCGGTCGGCAACCACCAGGCCGGCCTCGAGGAGTGCGGCCGCAACGGCCTTGTGGTGGGCGGCAGTCCACCGGTTGAAGCGGCGGATACGGCGGTCGGTGGGCACGGGCAAGGCCAGCAGCTGCAGATACAACGTGGCGGCGTCCGTATCCAGGCCGGTGGTGGCGGCCGCCTCCTCGACCACCTTGGGTGCGGACAGCCGCGGATCGCTCTCGTAGCCGCCCGGCGGCAGCGCCCCCTCGGTGATGCGCTGCACGATCCGCTCGAACTCGGGACCGCGCAGCCGGCGGACCAGCGCCAGATGCGAGTCCTCCGTGTCGACCACGGTCTCCAGGCGCCGCGAGCGCTCGTCGGACCCGTAGCGGCCGGGCCGGAAGTACACGCCGGGCGCCTCGCGCTCACCGCGCCGGTCGAACCCGGCCTCGGACACGACGACCAGGCCGTCGTCGAGCGTGGGATGGGCAAGCGGCTCGGCGGCGTCCAAGTAGGGCAGGGCGCCGGGGAAGCCCGGCAGCAGGTCCGCCACGGTGCGGCTGCGCAGGCTGCGGCCGCGGGCGGAGAGCAGCAACCCCGGGTGGGCCAGGCGTTCCCGCAGCAGCCGTAGGGTCTCGGGGACACCGCGGCGTACGGGATCTCCTTCGGGAAGCTCGGCGTACACCCAATCGACGGCGTCGCAGGCCACGGCGAGCAGCTCTCTGAAACGGAAACCCTCCTCGCCCTCCCAGCCGCCGCCGCTGATGCCGTTCACCCGCAGCCGGGTGTCCGGGTCGCGGGTCAGCCGCGGCTCACGCGCGGGATCGGCGAACACGGCGCACACGGCTGCCGGGGCCATCCGTATGTCGCTGTGCTCGGCGGCGACGGCGAGCGTCGACTCCGGCACGGCGGGGCGTACGCCCTGTTGCCTGCGCCAGGCCTCGGCGATCCGCTCGGCGAGGGCCAGCTGCCCGCCCTCCAGCCACAGCTGCCCAGGGTCCGCGGGCAGCACGTCGGCCAATAGGTCGAGGCGCTCGGCCACCCGCAGGGTCCCCAACTCCCTCTCGCCGGCCTCGGCATCGGACTGCTTGAGCCCCATCACCTTGCGCGCCTCGGCATCAAGGCCCTGATACCCGTACTTCACATCAGGCATTCCGGCGAGCAGGAGCGCGGCACCGGCCCGGCTCAGCCCGGTCCGCTCGGCGAGCAGCGCGGCCGCCGCGCGGTCCCAGGGCGCGGGGCCCTGCTGCCGTACGAGGTGTACGAGGCGCCGCAACCGCTCAGGTGTGTCCCAACCGGCGGCGGGCACCGGCTCGGTGGCCGTGATCCGACCGAGTGCCGGCGGCTGCGCGGTGCTGGTGCGCACATCGACGAATCGCTGCCCGTCTTGGCCGGCGCCGAGCCCGTGCAGGGCGACCATCGCACCGTCGTGGGTCCGCACGGCCCGCTTGTCCTTGTCGGCGAGTTCGAGGACGCCCGTACGCATCCGGGTGCGAGCCTCCGGGTCGGCAAAGGGAGTTTCTGCCCACACATCCAGCATCGCCAGCTGGACCGCGCGCAGATGGTCTTGCACGTGAAAGGAGCTCGCCCGCAGGGCCACGGCACCGCACCGGCCGATGAACCGATACCAATTCCAGCCCAGGTACCGTGCGGGCGCCTCCTCACCGCTTCCGGTCAAGTAGTCGCCGACCTCGGTGAACACGGCGAGCGTGCCGGGCCCCCAGTGTCCGGAACCTTCGATGAAACCGTTGAGGGCCTGGGCGATCCACTTCTCGTCGAAGGGCTGAGCGGGGCGTATCGGGGTGCGGGACATGCGGCCATCCTGCCGGATCGCATGGCCACCTTTCGCCGGTGCGGGGCACGCGCCGTACCTTGCGCATCCGACTCTCCCCGGTCGTGCCCGCGCAGCGGCAGAAGCAGCAGGTGCAGGACTGTCAGTACGGATGCCGCTGCGATGCGTTGGGCGAGGGCGGACACCAGGGCCCGGGCGTAGCCGATGAGAGTCTCGGCAGCCCCGGCGCCCTTGCCCGCGGCCTGGACGCGGTCGGTGGAGCCGTGCCGGCCGTACGGCCTCCAGCTCCACCTCCGGAGTGGCGGCCAGCGTCTGCTGATCGGCTTCGGTGACGACTTCCGGGGGCAGGCGGGCTCAGACGTAGACGGCGAGCGCGTCGGCCCCGGCCCGCACCCGGGGGCCGGCGCCGCTCGAAGAGCTCGCTCAGCTCTGCACAGCTCCGACCCGCGACCGCGCCCACCTTCCAGACCCGGCACTGCGGTAAGCGGCGGTCGACGGCGCGCGAGCCGTGGAGAGCGTATCGGGGCGCCTAGAGGGCATGGCCCTTTCTGGTCGTCATGAGGGGAGCATGGTCGACATCCGGCCCAGCACAAGCCATTCCTCCAGACCCTGCGCGGCCCCTGCGCTGCAAGGAGATCCGGAGGCGCTGGCGCGCGGCTAGCCGCCGTGGAGGCCTCACTCGTCAAGGCCTCCGTAGAGGTGAGCCTCAGGGCATTGAGGTGCGTCAAGCCCCCAGCTCCGCACGGGCGCCAACTGCACTGCAGAAGCCTCGCGTTGCGAGGCGTGGCCGGCCTCCGGCCGGACCCGTGGCCTGCGCTGCGCTCCAGCCACCGAAAGCGCAGCATCAGGCTACGGGCGGGGGCTCCTACTCCGGCTGAGTTACCGTCAGGGCCCAGCGAACACCCTCCTGCGAGGCATCGACCCCCACCGTGAAGGACCCAGGGCTCACCACGCCTGCATCCCAGGGTCACCGACCCCACGCCCGCGGTACCGACTGGGCAGTCCACCTCGAACCCGGCCACCTGCACCTGCTGCGACTCCATCGTCACCGCCACGCTGCCGCCGCCTTCACAAGCCACCGTGAGCACCGTCGGCAGCCCCTCCCAGGCCCCGCCGGACGCAACCCCGCCATCGCCCGTTCTCTCCTCCACCCACACCAAACCGTCAGGCCCGGGATGCGGAAGAAGCCCCCAGCAGCCACAGCCGGGGCCACCCCCGCCCCGGCCACGGCAAAAACTGCCAGCATCCCCGCTAACACGAACTTCCGTGTACTCATCACTCAGTGCCCCTCCCAGTGATCAGTCGTACAGATCGTGCGCCGACCCGAACACCGCGGGCCGGTTCGAGGTGGCTGCGGCTACCTCGGTGTTCTCCCCCTCCGCGGCTCCGCCGAGGTCCTCGCCCGCATCGAGGACGCGGGAGGACCATTTACCGCGCCGAGCGAGACGCACCGCGCCCGCATCGGCCGCAACGGCAAGGGGCCTATTGGAGGTCGCGGCGGCCTGAGAGGATGACGCAGACCATCACACGAACTTAGGGGGAGCATGCTCGCGCTCATATTCTCGGTCGTCGTTCCGCTCTTCATCGGCGGCTGCGCCTGCGTCTTCTGGGCGGCCCGGGGCGACGCTCCTCGATGGGCACGTGGCGTGGCCAAGGCGACGTTGTTCGCCAGCGATCTGGCCCGCAGCGCAATCCGGAGTTCCGGCTCGCAGCGTAGGAGTTCCGGCGAGTAGGCGCTGTTCAGCAGACCACGGCCGAGCCTGCTCGCCCGCACGACGTGTCCCCGCGGGCTGAGGTGGCCTGATCAGGCAGATACAGGGCGCTGCGGATCAGGTCGTCCCACAGCGGGTCCCCGCCGCCCATGGGTGCGTTGGCCTAGGTTGCGCGGGCGGCGCCCGCGGCGAGACTCGCCAGTGCCCGAGTACGCGGGTAGGGGTTCTTCTGTTTCGTCGAGTCAGCGTTTGACACGGTTGCGGACGGCCAGGAGCGCCAGGCCCAGAAGGACGGGCTCGGTCACACGAGACGCCATCTCGATGTAGGTACCGGAAGTGGTCAGGTCCTGGTCGGCGGAGCGGAACACCACTGAGTTGAGGGTGACGTTCAGGGCCTGTTCGAAGCGCTCGCCGGTGAACCTTTCCTCGGTGGGGTTCTGGGGATCTGCCTTGTCGATCTCGAAAGTGACTTCGTAGCCGGAGGCGACGAACGCGTCGATGGCCGGGGCGTGCGCGATACGGCCCTGTCAGTCCTGGACGACCTCGTAGAGCCCGGCCAGAGAGAACGTGGGCAGGGATTCCTCGAGGGCGGCCGCGTACTCGCGCTCGAAGGGCGGCACCCAGGTGTCGGCGCGCAGTTGGGCGAGGAGTTCGGCCGACGCCCCTGGGGCGGGGGCGTACGGCGTGACGGGGGCGTGGTCGGGCTGCGCCCTCATCTGGTCCTCCCGGCGGGTCGTCACCTCACGGTACGCGCGCCGGATCGCCGTGAGTGGGATCGGCAGAAGCTGTCTGGTCGGCAGAAGCGACGCAAGCGGCCTGTCACACCTCACGCGGCAACATTTGTGTCACCGGCTGCAGAGAGGGTGTGACAGGCCTGATGCCTCATTGGATGAGGTCGGTGTGCGGATGCTCGGGAGAGGTCGGGCAGACGTAGAGCTGCATGTTGTCGGTGCTGCCTACTTCGACCTTCGTCGGCTGTGAGGGGTCTTGGCCGGCGTAATGCCTGGCGTAGGCGGCGGTTTGGTCTTCGTACGGCGCCCAGCTGCGTCCCTCATCGCCGTCCCATTCGAAGGAGGCGATGGTCAGCAGCGGCATCATCTGAGCGTCGCAGACCGTGCAGTCGCGGCGGTACGGGTCGGTGCGGCCCCAGGGCGGCCAGCCCCCGACCTTCCAGCCCGGAGCGTCACCGAGATAGTCCCTGTAGAAGTCTTCCGGATAGTCCGCGTACGAGCTGTCCACGCCGACGTCGGCTGCCTGCCATCTGCTCCAGTCCTGCACCGACAGGCGCAGCTCCGGGCTCAGATCGAGGCTGTCGGGGTACTCGGTGATCGGTTCTGGTGCCAGCACGCACGGTTCCGGCAGATAGCCCTTCCAGTTCACCTCGTACGGTTCCGGCGGTGTGGCGAGAATGTCGACGACCGTGGCGGCGGACCGCCAGAACAGCGCGGTAGACGGCTTGTGATCCGGATCGTGGTCGTAGGGGCACCAGAGGATCTGGAGCAGATCCGCGTCGCCGGGCGGCCGCAACAGGGGTATGTCGCGCAGGTACAGCTGGGCCACGGGCAGCATGGGGACCGGGCACTCCGCCGGCCACGGAGGACCGGCGTCGAGTCGCTCCGCGAGTATCGCGGCACTTTGCTCCTTGAGAGCCTCCTCCTCGGGCGTCGGCTCGAAACGCCCGGAGTCGGGTTGCCACCGGGCCTGCATGCGTCTCTCGAGCCGCACCAGGGCCGGTGACTGCCGGAACCCACTGTCGACGTGCAGGTGCGAGCTTTCGCAGTGCGGCCAGGGCTCCTCCACCGGCCACAGCAACGGCCCCCCGACCGAACTCTCCCTGACCGAAGGCGACCCCGGGCGCGGATGCAGCCGAATCGCAGGACGCGCCGACGAAGCCAGCTCAGGAAAGACCGCGGTCACATCTACCGGCCGCGGCGGAGTAGTACGTACAGAATCCATGGCGGTGATCCTGCCACCAGCCACTGACAATCCCCGGCCGCCTCAATCGGCCCCGCCGGCAGCGGTGTTCAGCAGGCCAAGCCCGACGCCCGCAGACCGGGCCACGGTGACAGCAAGCCTGCCTTGGGACATCTATCGTGCCTGGCTCAGTAATTGATGCTCACCACAAGAGGCTCCGAAATCAGTAGTCGAGATCCAGGTAATCAATGTCCGACAGTCCCGTAGCGCGACCGCCGCCGTCCTGGAAATACACTTCCTTAAACCCTTCGACGATGATTCCGCGCATCTGCTGGTCGCTGGCACCGTCGTCGGGCGTCGAACAGCCGCTGCGCGTAGGCCGCGGGGAGGTGCACGGTGAGCCGCCGGAACCGTCCGTCGTCGGTGGTGCCGATGGGCGCGGTGTAGCCGAACCGGGCGCGGGTCTCCACCGTTATTCCGCCGGAGGCAGCGGCCTGCTTCTGGCGGCGCTTACGGACCTGGGGTTGCCAGCGGGCCCGTACCGCGTCGTCGGTCTTCGAGGCGACGTCGGCACGGGCGTGCTTATGGGCGCCGCGCCGGTAGCGGTTGACGGAGTCGGCGGTGACGCCGAGCTCGTGGCGACGGCCTTGGCGCTGCCCATCTGCTTGAGCAGGTAGCCAATCTGGCCCTTGAGGGTCTTCGGTGGCTGGCGGGTGAAGGACTCCCGGTCGGCCCGCTCGATGGCGTCGTCGATCTCTCTCCCCCCCCCCCACCACGGTCCTACTCCCCTTCGTCCAGGACGGCGTCGCCGCCCTTGATGTGGCGGGCCGGGTTGAGGCCCTTTTCCATGAGGTCGACCGCCCACAGCATCGACTAGACGCCCTCCAGCTTCGCCAGGCCGGGCGTGGGTCCGAGGCGGAATGCGCCGGGTTGCGGCTTGCCGGACGCGGCGTAGGGCAGGAAGTCGAGCGGGCTCTCCCCCGGGCTGGGGCGCGTGGCGCTGGGAAAGGCGGTACGGCCGGGCGATGAGTTTGCGAGCCCGGAACGGTCTACCCCAGCAACAAACGGATCAGACGGCTCACCGCGAAGGCGACGGACGGTCGCCACCAGGAGGACGGCTCAGTGACCGAACAATTGGGCAAGGTGACCTGCGACCTCTCGATCTCCGTCGACGGGTACTCGGCCGGGCTCAACCAGACCGAGCAGCACCCGTTCGGCGACGACGCTGGCGATGGCTGGGGCGACAGACTGCACGCCTGGATGTTCGAAACCCCGGAGCAGCGGCAGGCTGAGCTCGACCGGCTGACGGTGGTCGGCGCCTTCATCATGGGACGCAACATGTTCGGCCCCGTACGCGGCGCATGGGATCGACAGTGGAAGGGGTGGTGGGGCGACAATCCGCCATATCGCGCGCCGGTCTTCGTGCTCACCCACCACCCGCGCGACCCACAACCGATGGACGGTGGCACCACCTTCCACTTCGTCACCGACGGCATTGAATCCGCGCTGCGGCAGGCTCGTGAGGCGGCAGGGGGCCGCAACGTGTCGATCCACGGGGGCGCGACCACCATCAACCAGTACCTCGCCGCAGGCTTGATCGACGAGCTGCGGCTACACATTGTGCCGTTCACGCTCGGCGCCGGTACGCGACTGTTCGCCGGCGTGCCGTCACTGAATCTTGAACAGGTGGAGTCGCGAGCAGCGAACTCGGTCACACACGTGACCTATCGCATGCGGTCCTGAGCGAAGGGCGGTGCCACTCACAACTACCGCTCAAGCTTCGGTGGCACGCACTCGGAGTTCGATGACACAGGACACGAATGTCCCTGATCTCTCGCAGCGAAGGTTGGGTGTTGTCACCGAAGGCTGGTGACTGCTGGGGGGTCCCGCCGAAGGTTGAGTGATCGTCTATTTCTGGCTGCCGAGGGGGGGACAGTAGGGAATCAGGGCCCGCCTAGTGCACATCTCGCCCGCGAGGTCGGGGCCGTCACGCATGCGGCCACTCCTGCGAGGACATGCTCCTGCATGTGAAACGGAGCTGGACGCGTGCACTGGTGCTTGCGCTGCTGGCCGCCGCCTTTGTCGGCTTCGCCCTGCTGTTGTGGCAGGGGCCGTGGTGGCTGGACGGCGACCGGCTGCGCCGACGGGACCTCCAGCCGGCCGATGGTGTGGTGATCACGGGGTTCCGCACGACGCTGGTCGCCCTCGGCGCCGGTGCGGTCGCCGGGGCCGGCCTCTACTACACCGACCGCACGCTGCGACATACCCGCGACCGGGACCATGAGCAGGCCGAGATTGCTCGGGACGGCCAGGTGACCGACCGCTATGTGGAAGCCATCAAGCTGCTCGCGTCGGAGCGTACGGTCGAGCGCCTGGGCGGTATCTACGCTCTGGAAAGGATCATGCGGGACTCAGCCAAGGACCACCTCACAGTGGTCGAGGTCCTCGCAGCGTTCGACCGGGACCAGGTGTCGGTGGCGCCTGACACGGAGTTGGCCCCCACTGCGCCGCTCGAAGAGTCCGTCCAGGCCACCCTGACAGTCCTGGGAAGACGGCCGCCTCTGGAAGAGCCGTTCCGCATAGACCTACGGCGTACGGACCTGCGGGGAGCAGACCTTCAGAACGTCCGGCTGGAGCGCGTACGCCTCGCCGGTGCGCGTCTGGAGGGAGCCAACCTAACCGGCGCACACCTGGAGAAGGCATGGCTGGGGAAGACCCAACTCAGTGGCGCGTGGCTCGACCGAGCCCACCTTGAAGGGGCCTATCTGCGAGAGGCCGACCTACGCGGCGCCAGCCTCAAGGAGACGCACTTTGAGGGAACCTGCCTGTTCAACACGGACCTGTCGACAGCTGTCGGTCTCACTCCAGATCAGGTGGGCGAGGCGGTGCTCGACATGGAAACGAAGCTGCCTCCCGCAGTGGCGAGCGCGGTTCGAGCAACCCCGTGAACAGACGCGGCGCTCAAGCTTCGCTGAGAATGCCCAACCTTCGCCGCGACAGGTCAGCCCCGCGGCGGCGAACGTGGGGCGGGGGCCGGACTGCTGTGACTGAGCGCTGCAGTTGGCCCCGAAGGACAACTGCAGCGCTCAGTTCTGATGAACGGGCCTGTATCCGCGTTGTGAATGGGGCAGGCGGGTCAGCGGAGCGGCGGCGCGCGCTCACCGGCCGAAGCGGCTCTTCTTGGGAGGGTCGGCAGGGATCAGCTCCTGGACATGGACGAGCTCGGCCGCCCGGATGGTCAAGTGCTCGACAACCGTCGTCGGTCCCTCGCGACCCTTGAACCAGTACGACTCGGTCAGCTCGACAAACCAGCTCGTCGGTGAAGTCTGGAACACCATTCGACCGAACGGGGTGCCGGTCGGATATATGCCGGGGGTGCTGGACCGGGCGACCTCCTCAGCACGGGTAACGGCCGCTTCCCTTCCACCTTCGACCGAGATCTTGCGCGACAGCTTCGACTCCCCGCCCCGGACCTGTTCCACCAAGACGTACCAGCTCACAGTCCTGCCCCTCCCACAGCGTGGCGTGCCCGCCGCCTGGTGCAGCGCCCCGCCCTCACTCCCGTGATCCAGACGCTACCTCGGGGGCCAACTTTCACGCTCGGGGCCAACTCGTTCGCTCAGGGGCCAGGTAGCGCGCTCAGTCACAACTGCCTGTGACTGAGCACTTCAGTTGGCCATTGAGTGCGTCGGTTGGCCACGCCGATCCCCTCGGTTTCATCTTGAGCGCAGTACGGCAGGGGCGGGAGTATCTATGACCTCTGCCCCACGTGTGGCTGCCCTGACCGGGGGATATGAACTCGGGAAGCAGGTCGTTCCGCTCACAGGGGAGAAGCATGAGTTTTGCCAGTCAGGCACTGCCTCTTGTCGGTGTCGCCATCGGCGCGGTGGTGTCCCTGGCTGTCTCCGCCGTGAACGAGCGCGCTCGGTGGCGGCGTCAGCAATCCGTCCGATGGGACGAGCGGCGTCTCAACGCCTATGCGGACTACGCCCACTCCGTCAAGGAACTCAGCAGCCGGTACACAGGGCTGGCCATCGCTCGGGGCCTCATTACCGGGTCGACACCGCTGGAGCCGACCGATGAGGTGCTCAAGGAACTCGCAGCAGCAGAGGCCCGCCGATCGGCCCTAGCAGAAGCCCTCTGGATCCTCGGCGATGTAGACAGCAATACCGCCGCCGTCAAACTGAACCACGCGCTCTGGCATATCGAATGGCTGGCCCGCGGCATACCGACCACCGGCATCACCACATGGCCTGAGGCGTACCTCGAGTTCCGAAAGGCGCGCGAGGACTTTCTGATTGCCGTGCGCCGTGATCTCGGCGTCCGGGGGACGCGGATCACCCACGACGTCCCATGGCCTCCACCGTGGCGCCCCCCGAACGACCCAGGAGGGGGCGGGCTCTGAGCCGGCCGTCTCACCAGACGAATCGTTGCTAAGCGACTGGATGTTGGCTTCCAGCCGGTGCAGCCCCAGGTCGGCGAAGGCGAACCGTATGACGAGATCAAGGCCTTCAGTCATGTAGCCGCGGCCCGTGGTAGAGGCGTAGGCGACGTAGCCCAAAGTCCCACTCTGCAGAGACCCCCGGACGATGTTGTTGATGTTCACCCCGCCGACGATCTCCCCGGTTTTCCGCAGACAGACGACGAATCCATCGTGGGTGGGTTGCTCGATTCGCGCGAGGTAGGACGCGAACCCCTCGCGCGTGCCCGCGCGGCTTGGCACCCAGGGGTAGTGCAACTTGGCGCTGGCCCGGGTCAGAGCGGTGGTCTCCTCATAGTCCTGGTCACAGATACGGCGTATCGCCACGCGAGGGCCGTCGGCAAGGAAGGACGTAGACATCCCGCGATCATAGAGAGCAGCCCTGCCCCATTTGTGGCCCCTTCGCAGCAGCCGTTCAACGCCCTCTACCAGCGGCGGGAGAAGCCCTCCAGCAGTCGGCCGCCGAGCAGGTCGAGCACCTGTTCCACCGCAGTGGCCAACGGCCGGGTATCGGCGTGCTCGGCTACGGCCTGGTGCCCGTCCAACAGCGATTTACCCAGAGCCGGGTCTGCACTGAGCAACCGACGGGGAAGCCATTTGCCGATTCCCGTCCAGGCGCCGTGGTGGGCGGTGACCAAGTCTGCTGCTTGGCGCATCACTTGGTCGGCCAGGGAGAGCTGTTCGTACCGCCTGTCCGGTGGGGTGTCGGTCAAGTCGTCCAAGAAGCAGGTCAGAACATAGCGGCCGTGTTCCCACTCGGCTGTGCTGAGGGGCGGAGGTCCTGAGGCGAGTACGTCCCCGGCCAGACGGCGCGCACGGGCTACATGTCCGTGCGGATCTGCCAGAGGAAGACCCTGGTGGTAGACGAACAGGACGGTCCCGCGACGCCGGGCTCGGTCCCAGGCGAAGAACTCCGGTATGTCCGCCAGGGTGTTGAGGAACAGCTCGACGATGCGGCCCTGGTGGCGAATCACCTCCCGCCGGCTGACGTCCGAGTCGGGAAGGAGCACGGCCACATCCAGATCACTGGTCGCAGTGGCGCGCCCCTGAGCGGCGGAGCCTCCGAGTATTGCGCCCAGGGCATGGGGATAGAGCTCGGTGACCACACGGAGAGCGTGAGCTTCAATAGCTTCTTGATCATCCATGGATGCTCATCTTGCCAGCCTGCGGATCTGCCAGCCGGGCTTCGAGATAGGCGGTCCAGTCGTTGGCGGCGCGGTGGCGCCATTGCTGGGCGGTGATGACATGCAGGCCGAGCATGGGTGCTAGGACCACGGGCGGCAGGTCCTGCGCGAGTTCGATCAGTGCGGTCGTGCGGGTCTGGCGGATCGGGATCTGGCGAGCCGCGAGGCGGCGCGCGAGGACGACCGCGGAGATGTGCCCGCCGGGCCGGGGCCCAGGGAAGAGCCACCGGCGGGGGACATTTGCGGCCCAACCCGCCACCGGCCGACGGACCAGTTCCGTGAGAAGGACCGCGAGCGGGGCGGGGAGGCGGATAGGGGCGCGATCAAGGACGAGGACAGGGTGGCCGTCCATCGTAGACAGGGCGTCGGGGGGCAGCGCGGCGATGCGCGTGAGGTGCTGCTGAGAACTTGACCTCCTGCGCTATCCACGGGTCCCCGTCGACAGAGGCAAACCGCACCAGGGCGTGGTACGCCGCGAAGTCTGCGCCGTTCTGCGTCAGGGTGAGAGTGCCCGACCCCAGGTGGATGCCGACGTCGACTTCGGTGTCTGCCTGCACGATGACGGGGTCGCCGGTGGCGCTCAGGTACACGCTGCTCTCCAAGGGGTAGGGGTGGGAGTTCAGTTGCTCAGCATGGCAGCTGACTGCCCGTCGGGAGCGGGCGTCCATTAACCGATAGCGCGGCGCTGGTCTCCCGTAGGTTCCGCATTCTTGGACGCAGCCGTAGCAGAGTTGGTGGCAGCACTTAGTAGTCGAGCCGTAGTTGTGAATCTTGGTGGCTGCCAACGACAAGCAATCGAGTGTGGGAAGTGTTAGCGGAGTGAGGACTCACTCATTGACGGAGTGAGTCCTCACTCCGTACTCTCGCGGTCATGACTGCGCCTAAGGAGAACCAGACCACCCGCCGCCGCGCTCCCGTCATGTCGCCGGAGCAGCGGCGCGCGATGATCATCCAGACCGCGATCCCGCTGATCGCCGAGTACGGCGCCGCGGTAACGACCGCGAAGATCGCCCGCGCCGCGGGCATCGGCGAGGGAACAATCTTCCGGGTCTTCGCCGACAAGGACGAACTGCTGCAGGCCTGCATGGCCGAGGCGCTCTCCCCCGAGCACGCGGTCCGCGAGCTCGACGCGATCGACGTGTCCCAGCCGCTGCCCGACCGGCTCGCGGAGGCGGCCGAGGCGCTGCAGGCGCACATGTCCAGGATGGGCGCGATCGCCGGCTCGCTGGGGCATCGCGGCGGCAAGCACCCCGGCACGGTGCGCGGCGCTGGCCGCGACGAGTCGACGACCCGTATCCACGCGGCCCTCGCAGAGCTGCTGGAGCCCGACAGGGCCGCCCTGCGCCGGCCACCGGAGCAGATCGCGGCCCTCTTCTTCGGGCTGCTCTTCACCCAGCCGCGTACGGAGGACGAGCCCGACCTGACCCCGCAGGAGTTGGTGGAGGTCTTCCTGCACGGGGCGCGCTCGGGGGGCACCAAGTGAGCGTGCGGAGAGGGCGCCTGAGGGTTACGGCCCTGGCCGTCCTGGCCCCCGTCCTGGTGTGGCTGGTCGCGGAACCACTGCTGGGGCACCGGCTGCGCATCGCCGACAGCAAGCAGACGCTCGACATCGGCGCCGCGCCCGTGGCGGTCGTCGCACTGCTCGCGTCACTCTCCGGCTGGGGACTGCTGGCCGCCCTGGAGCGGTTCGGGGTGCGGCGCGCCCGTGCCATCTGGACCGGAGTGGCCGGCGCCGTACTGGCCGTTTCCTTCCTGCCGTTCATCGGCGACGGCATGGACGGCGGCACCCGGATCTCCCTCGCTCTGATGCACGTGGTGGTGGCGGCGGTGCTGGTCCCGGGGCTGGGCGGCAGGTACCCCGGGGCGGGACCCGGTGCCGCTAGGAGGTGACCGCCAGCACCAAGTACGCCGCGAACGGCACCAGATGAGGGTGGCTCGGCTAGAGCATCGCGCGGCAGCGGCGGCAAGGGCAGAAAGCCCATCCCCCGGTGGCCTGGGGCGCGCTGCAGGACTACCTCGACGGCCGCACCACAGGGTGGCTGTTCCAGACCGCGAGCGGCGGCCAGCTCGACGAACCGGCGGTGTGGCGGCTGCTGCAGTCCCTGGCCAAGCGCGCGGGACTGCCGCTGCGCGGGCCGCACGGCACCAAGGTCGACGCCATCACGTACGCCCTGGCCAAGCCCGACGCCCGCCCGAACAAGGTGCAGCGCTGGGCCGATCACAAGGACTCTCGCACCACGCAGCGCTACAACCGACGTAAGGAGCTCCTCGACGACAGCCCCGGCTACATGCTAGCCGCCGACGTCGCCAGCGCCCTCGATGCGCAGGAGTAGGGCCGCATCATGCGCGCTGGAGATGTTCCTCTGACGGGTGTGGCTCCTTGTGAGGGAGCCACACCCCAGGCAGGTCGCCTCCACATTCAGCCATCGTGTCCGACCCCATGCCGCACGATCTTGACCCGCAGGGGCGGCCAAGCCTCCCCAGCCTCCGTACCGCCGTCACGGAGAATCCTCAACCCGCCCTCGTCCGCCGCCCACGAACACGTTGCGTGACCTGGCCGGTGACGCTTGACCAGAGCATCGCACCAAGTTCCGGTTATGAGCTCTGCCTCTCCTGCTCCCCACGCATCTATCCGGGCACTCGGCTGAGATCATCAGTCAACGATCCTCAGCTCGACGTGGTACCGGTCCCGTACGTCATCCACGAAATCCTGCCCTCCAGCCGGAGGCAAAGAGCGGCGCCACCAGCGCTGCTCCTCCGGGCGGATCAGTGGGCCATCAGCCAGGAGCTCACGGAACACCTCGTCAATCCGGTCGAGTTCGCAGGAGAACCACGAGTATGCGGGAAGGGCCTGTACTGCCGGGTCATCCACGATCCCCTGCAGCAGGCTACGAATCGACAGGTCATTCAGGTACTCCGACACATCCAGGTCATAGCCGTCCGAGCACTCCCTGACCAAAGCCGATTAATGCCAGCAAGCCGGAATCAAAACACCCAGTTATTCCTTCTGGTCGTCCCATGACGTCCGAT
This sequence comes from Streptomyces sp. NPDC055239, assembly GCF_053606205.1. Taxonomy (NCBI): domain Bacteria; kingdom Bacillati; phylum Actinomycetota; class Actinomycetes; order Kitasatosporales; family Streptomycetaceae; genus Streptomyces; species Streptomyces sp. NPDC055239. The sequence goes on from NZ_JBSGRD010000023.1 coordinate 34,657, forward strand.
ACCAGCCCCTGAATGACGCCAGCAGCGCCGTGAGCGCGGCGCCGACCCGGGGATCAAGGCCTGGATCACGGAGCAGTACGGCGTTGGACGACGGTTTGTGCTCCATGGCCATCCGGCCGTCTGCACGCCATCTCACGCGCCGTGGCGCGCGCGGGAGGTCGCCGCTATCCAGCACGGCGGCGACGAGGGCGAAAGGAAGCAGAGGAGACATCAGCCAGCAGAAGACCCACCAGAACAGCCGTCCCTTGTAGCCCACGGCGTCCGGCCCGCCGGCCTGCGACACCGTCCAGCGGACACGCAACCCGCCGCCCCTGAACGCCTTCCGCCGCGTAATGGTGCCGATGATCTGCCCGTAGGCGTCAAGCACCTGGTAGGTCACACGGTGCCCCTCAGTGGACTGCGTGACCAGACGGGCCAGCGTCTGCGCACGCCCCTCGTCGGCCCACAGGAGGAAGGATCGGGCCCCCCTCTTGCGGTCGCCGCGGTACGCGGGGATGCCGCCGGGCGGGAGTTCGCGCTCCACGTGCGCCAGGACGTGGGGCTGCACTCCCGGACCCGCGATGTGGACGGGATACAGAGGCGGCACCAGGAGTCCGGTAGCTTGCGCGCTCTTACGCGGTCGCGGGGTGTCGTACATGGTGAGACTGACGGTCATGGGCCCTGCTTCCCATCGGTGGTACGGCTGGGTGAAATCGGTGGCGTCCGGGCGGCGGCGTGTGTGGTGGTGTCCGGCGCCGCTGGATCCGGACCGGGGCTCCGCTCAGCAGTCGCGTCGCGCCTGGAATTCCAGCAGGACCGTAGTTCGTCCTCGGAGGGCGCCTGAAGTGGTAGGGCTGCGACCACCTCCCCTGCCGGCATGAGGGCTGCCCCCCTCGGCCGCAGTGGCTTTGTCCGTCGTCGGCCTCCTCGAGCGTCCTCGGCCCGCCATGCGCCGGCGATGTCGAGCCGGTCGGCGATCGGAGACCGGCTCGACATCACCGGCGTCCGCTGGGGACTGCACGGGCTGCTGCGCGGCATGCATCTGCACCAGCGCACAGACCTGTGGGAACGAGCTGGAGTACGTCGGCTGGCTGCGCCGCGCCGACCACGTCCGCGGGTTGGGCGACGACGAGTAGGCCTTGCTGTACCGAGGAACCTGCGGGCTGCGCCGGTGTGACGACCTGACATGCCAGGTCCAGCTGGTCACTGCAGAGGTCGGAGACGGATTCTGTCCTGACTGCCGAAGCCCCATCCCTCTCATGACACCGTGGGGACAGGCCGCTCACGATACAGCCGGGTACCCCCGGTCCCGCACGCGCAGGGAACAGCCGGTCGTGCAGAAAATGATGATGCGTTGCGCGGGACCGCGCTCAGGCAGTCGCGACGGCATATCAATGCGGCCTGGTTCAGCCTGGCACGACACCGCCTCGGCCGAGTTGAGCGGTCGGCGGAAACTCCAACGCTCCGAGAATCTCCTTCTCCTCGGTCACGGTACGAAACCAGAGAACTGCGGCCGCCCCTGATGGGACGGCCGCACCTCCGTTGCGCATTACGCGTCACGCAGACACTCCCCGCGGTATGTCACGGGAATCCCGGTAGGTTGTTCGTTCGCGAGGGAACCGGAGATCACGTCGTGGAGGAGAAAAGCACCGCCAGGCGTGCCTGTTCCACGGGAGAGACACGGTTGGACCAGGCACTCCAATTGGGGTGCTTGATCCTGCTCTTGTGCCTTCCGGTGCGGACGCTCTTCAGCTCGTTGTGGCCGATTCCGGCCTTGTACTGGACCTCGTGCTTCGCGACGCCGGCGATACCGGATGCCTCGGAGACGACTCCGTCGTTGTACGACGACACGGTGGTCCAGTCGGTGGTCCAGCGGGTTCGCTTGTTGGACTTCGGCATGATCGTTCCGAGGCTCTTGAGGAACGCGCTCTTCGGCTTCATTTCCTTGCACTGCGCGAAGATCTTGCTGCAGGCGTAGCCCGCCTTGGTTCCGCCGTGCGGGGTGCCGAGCGTGACGACGTCCTCGATGTAGAGCTTCTCCGGGAAGCCCGGGGTGCCCTTGCTGCTGTGGTAGAGGGCGGCGCGGACGATGAGACCGCCCATGGAGTGGGCGACGACGTCGACCTTCTTGTTGTTGTTGGAGTAGTTGGAGGCGACGTAGTTCGCGAACACCTTGGCCACGGTGTTGAGGGACTTGTTGCGAGTGCCGTTCTTGTACGTGTACGAGCAGTTCTTGTCGCCCTTGTAGTAGCCGAAGGTGAGCAGGTTGCCCTTCCAGTTCTTGTTCTTGAAATGCGTCCGGGCGGACGAGAAGTACTTGGAGCAGTCGTGCTTTCCGGTTGGCGCGAACCCGTGAACGAAGATGACCCGGTTGCCCGATCCGTTCGAGTGGCTCGGCGCCGCGCTGGCCGGCGTGACCGTGAGCATGGTGACGGCGAGTGCCAGCATCGCGGAAAGAAACAGCGTGAGCCGTCTCAATGACCTCTGCATGTGAATTCCCCGTGATGTGTGATGAGTTGCTTTTGCTGAACGCTTGGTCTGAAATTAAGGGACCGACCGGAGAAATACATGTCACGTGAACGCGTGACAGCGCCGCCGTCCCCGCAGCCGGCCCCCGCGCCCGCCCCTGCTCCTCCACGCATCTCCGCCTCCGTGGCTCTCCGCCTCTGTGCCTCTTCGCCTCTGTCCTGCGCGGTCGCGTTCGTCTAGGCTGACGGACAGATCTCATCCGCATGCGGGGGAAACACTGTGAGGAACGGGGCGAATCCCCTTGCCTTTCTCGGCGGAAGCGGGAATCCCTCCGGTGGAAGCGTCGCCCTGACGCAAGGACCCGCCCAGCTCCAACTCCGGCGCCGGTTCGCGCGCCTGGCCGCTGTCCTGCGTGCGGCCGGTGCCCTCGGCGCGGCCCTGGTCGCCGTGGTCGGCTTCGCACCGCCCGCCCGGTCGGTGTGGGTGGCCGTCGCGGTCGTCGGACTGCTGTTGTGGAGCGGCCTGTTCACCGTTCTGACGCTGAGGCCACATCCTCGTACCTGGCTCTACGCCGGTGACACCGTCATCGTCGTGGCGCTCTGCCTGGCGCAAGGCAGCCTGGTCCCGGCCGAGGTCCTGGAAGCCAGTGCGGGCTCCGGATGGATCGACATGGTCGCCCGCACCGGAGTGCTCATCGCCCAGTTCACGCTGCGCCTGCCGCTGGCGGCGGCCTCGACGATCGCCATCGCGGCGGCCCACGCGATGGGCGCCGGCGTACGGGACGCCTCCGTGGTGCTGGTGCTCCAGGGACTGCTCGCCGCCGCTGTCGTGGCCCTGCTGGGACGCGGAGCGCGAAGGGCGGACCTCGCGCTGTCCGAGGAGGCGTCCGCCCGCGCGGCGGAACGTGCCCGGTCCGCCGCCCGCACCGACGAGTTGGACCAGCAGCGGCTGCTGCACGACACCGTGCTCGCCACGCTCACCATGGTGGGCACCGGCAGCATCACCCGTGACTCTGCCGCGCTGCCGCAACGGGCCGCGGCCGACCTGGCCGTCATCGAGGGCCTGCAGGCACACCCACACACGGCACGCGCCGTGGCGCACAGCCCGGCACCACTGGATGTCGCGCTGCGTACCGTCGTACTGACGCGGCGCGTCGGCCTGCCCGCATTGGACGTCGAGTTCGACGTGCCGCCGCTGGACCTGCCCCACGAGGTCGTGGAAGCCCTGGCGCACGGCACCGCCGAGGCCCTGGCCAACGTGGCCCGGCACGCGGACACCCGCGCCGCCCGGGTCGCGGCCCGACACATCGGGGAAGGGGGCGTCGCCGTCGAAATACGCGACAGCGGCCGCGGGTTCGACCCCGCGGCCGTTCCCGCGCACCGGCGCGGTCTGCGCGAATCGGTGCAGGGCCGGATGACCGCCGTGGGCGGCAGCGCCCGTGCGACATCGTCCCCCGGCTCCGGCACACGAGTCGTGCTGAGGTGGGAACCATGACTGCCGATGCGGTCAAGAACGTCACCGAAGACGTCACCGAGGCCGCCGTTGCGAACGCCGTCGAGGATGCCGTCGAGGGCATGGTCGCCACCCGCTTCGGCAAGGTCGTCGACATCGGGCTGGTGGCGATCGTCGGCGTCTGGCACCTGGGCCTGGACTCCATACGGGTGCTCAAGAGCTGGCCGGTGTACGAGCCGCCGGCCGTCGCCGCAGGCGCCTGGCTGGCCCTCACGCTCATCCAGACGATCGGTTCCGTCCTGCTGCTGCGTTCCGCGCTCGGCGCGCGCACCGCGCGGATCCTCGCGGGGGCGGCGCTGGTCACCGGCGTGGCCGCCGCCACCGCTTACCCGCCGGGCGGGGCGATCAGCGACGCGAGCTGGGCGTGGAACACCGTGGGCTGGTTCGGCATGCTGCTTTTGATGCAGCGCCCGCTGTGGGAACTGATCACCCTGCTCGGCGCCAACACGGCCGTCACGGTGGGTTTCCTGGCCGCCGACGGCGCACTCGACCACGTCACCCTCTCCCGTCTGCTGGCCTCGGTGTACGTCACCGCCGGTATCCAGCTGACCTTCGCGTATCTGGTAAGACAGCTCAACGACGGTGCGCGGGAGGCCACCGAGATCGCCGCCGCGCAGGCGGAGCACCTCGCCCGGGCCACCGCCGACGAGACCGTGCATACCGAGCGCCGGCGCCGCTACGCGTACCTGCGTATCAGGGTCGAACCGTTGCTGCGAGGTCTCGCCGAAAGCCGCCTGGACCCGGGAGACACCGTCGTACGCCGCCGCGCGGCCGTCGAGGCGGCCCGCCTGCGCAGGCTGTTCGTGGAGACGGACGACACCCCGCACCCGCTCCTGCACGAGCTGCGGGCCTGCGCCGACGTCGCCGAGCGGCGTGGCGTACGCGTCACCCTGCTGAGCTACGGCGACCTGCCCGACCTGCCGTCGACCGTCCGCCGCGAACTGACGGAAGGGACCCTGCTGGTCCTGGCGACCGCCGCCACCCAGGCACGGTTGACCGTGGTGACCACACCCGAGGAGGTCGCGGTGAGCGTGGTGGCCGACGCACCCGCTGAGACGCGTGTGGAACCGGCGAGCCCTCTCACCACATCCTCCATGTACGACCAGGAGGAGGAACAGCTGTGGTGGGAAACTCGATGGCCTTTACGCCCGGTTCCCTGAGCGTTGCCTTCATCGACGACCACCCCGTCGTCATCGAAGGCATCCAGGTCTGGCTGTCCCAGGAGCCGCGGATCTCGGTACGGCACACCGGCGAAGCCGTGGATGTGCAGCCCGGTGTCGCGGACGTCCTCATTCTCGATCTGAACCTGCACGGCCGCCTCGTCGTCGACGACATCGCCACGCTGGCCGCGGCGGGTCAACGGGTCATCGCCTTCTCGCAGTTCACCGAGCAGCGGGTGGTCCTCGAATCGCTGGAGGCCGGCGCGTGCGAGTTCGTCGCGAAGAACGAGGGCCGGGCGCACCTCGTGAACGCGGTGCTGGCAGCGGCGGGCGACAGGCCCTACGTCACCCCGACCGCCGCCGGGGTCCTCGTCGGCGACCGCGGCGCGAGCCGGCCCCGCCTCTCCCCCCAGGAACGTACAGCTCTCTTGTGGTGGTTCCAGTCCATGTCGAAGGCCTCGGTGGCCCGGCGCATGGGCGTCTCGGTCCACACAGTGGACATTTACATCCGCCGGGCAAGAGTCAAGTACGCCCAGGTCGGCAGAACCGCCCCGACCAAGGCCGACATGCTGGCCCGAGCGATCGAGGACGGCCTGGTGACCCCCGATGACATCACGGACTACAAATCGGCGGCATCCAGCGAGAGCTGAGTACGGACAACACCACCCATCCATCCAAGGCCACCAACAACTGCGCAACCCCTCGTTACCCACTCGACCAGAGCATGCGGCAGGTCGAATGCGGCACGAAACGGAGCCAACGAGGCTTCTGCGCTGAAGAGTTGAGCGGACGCGGTTGTCTGCCCTGACCGGGCATGGCAGCGAAGCATCTCCCCAGCCCTCCAAATGATCAACTTGTGAGCGTCGTTCTCTAGACTTTGATGTGTCTCATGAGGCATCAGCTCGTGTCAGGATGCTGGGCATGTCTGGTCGCGCGTCGAGTTTTGGAGTGGTAGCGAAAGCGTACGAACGGTTCCGGCCGGGGTATCCCGTGGAGCTGTTCGACATGGTGATGGCATTCGCGGGCCACCCGGTTCGGACCGCCCTCGAGATCGGCGCTGGGACAGGCAAGGCAACCCGCCTGTTCGCTCAACGAGGGGTCATGGTCACCGCGACCGACCCTGACCGCTCCATGCTCGCCGAACTGCGCAAGCACGTGCCGGCGAACGTCAAGACGGTGCAAGCCGCGTTCGAGGACGTGCGACCGGTCGAACGGTATGGGCTGGTCTATGCGGCAGCAGCGCTGCACTGGACCAACCCGGAGGGCCGGTGGCCGCGCATGGCCGCGCTGCTGGAACCGGGTGGCGTATTCGCCTCATGCGGCGGGCCATTTCGCCTGACTGACCCGGCCCTGGAGGAAGCTGTCCGCGCGGCGCGTGCACCGTTCCTGGAGAGCGACGAGATTCCGTCGCCTGACGGGACGCCTCCGGATCACGAGATGCAGTGGCCCGGTACGGAGCTGCAACGGTCCGCATGGTTCACCGGCGTTCAGCAGTCCGTGATCGAACGGCGCATGACGATGAGCGCTCGCGACTACGTTGGCCATCTCTCCACCATCTCGACTTATCTCGTCTTGCCTACCGCGGAGCGAGAGCAGGTATTCAGCCGGATCATGCAGGTGCTGCCGGACAGAGTCGAGATGGCCGCCGACATCACCGTCCATCTCGCGCGTCGGCGCTACGAGGATTGATCACAGCACCTCGCCTGTCAGCCCACCTGGGTCTCCTCGGTCATGTCACTGAAGAGGACTTCCTCACCGGTGCGCAGCGCTTGCAGGCACGGGCCGTCGTCCCGCCCGTACTGTTCTTCTGCCTCCGCCCTGAGACGCAGACGCCTCCGCCCTGAGACGCGGAAGCCTTCGCCCTGGGGCGAGGTGCGCCCCGCCCCAGGGCGAAGGCGAGCGGGTACCGCCGGGTGATGCACCGCCGCAGAGCCGGACCGACAGTGGGACTGTGCCGGAAACTCCGGTGGAACGGGCTCACAGAAGGACCTCGTATGCAGCGCAAAACACTCTCCGTAACCCTGGGCACCGTCGCGGGACTGGCGATCGCGGCGGCCGGGACGCTCGCGGCGTGGCCGGACGAGGACGGGAACCGCCCCCTCACGGCGGCGGAGAAACGCGCGCGAGCGGCGCAGGAGGCGAAGGAGGGAAAGCAGCGGGACAAGGCGGGGCTGAAGTGGGGCGACTGCCCGAAGGAGCTCGCAGCCCCCCGCCTGCAGTGCGGCAGCCTGGAGGTCCCGCTGGACTATGACGATGCGGACGGCCGAACCATCCGTATCGCTCTCACCCGCATGGCGAGCAGCGACCCGGACCACCGACGCGGGGTGCTGCTGACCAACCCTGGCGGCCCCGGAATGCCGGGCCTCGGCCACCCGGCGTTGCTGGCGAAAGCGAAACTGCCCAAGGCCGTGCAGGCCAGGTACGACATCATCGGCATGGACCCGCGCGGAGTCGGCGCCAGCGCCCCGGTGACCTGCGACATGACGCAGAAGCAGCTGGCCCGCGGAAACTTCCCGGCCTTCGCCACGAACGCGGCGGACGTGACCCGCGAGGCCAAGTATGCAAAGACCCTTGCCGCCCAGTGCGGGAAGTCCAAGACCAGCGACATGCTGCCGCATATGTCCACCGCGAACACCGCGCGTGACATGGACCGGGTGCGCGTCGCCCTCGGGGAGGAGAAGATCTCCTACTTCGGCCAGTCGTACGGCAGCTATCTCGGGGGCGTGTACGCGACGCTCTTCCCCGACCGCGGTGACCGCATCCTCCTCGACAGCAACCTGGGCCCGCAGGGGTACGACGCGACCGCGTTCCGGCTACTGGCCCGCGGCATGCAGGACCGTTTTCCGGACTTCGCCGCCTTCGTCGCGGGCAAGCCCGAGTACGGACTGGGCCGCACCCCCGAGGAAGTGACCGCGAAGTACGACGAACTGGCCGAGCGCCTGACGAAGAAGCCGGTGGAGGGCGTCGACGGGACGCTGTTTCGCGGCGTCAGCTTCGATTACCTCTTCTCGGACGCGAGCATGCCGGAGCTGGCGAAGCTGTGGCAGGCCTTCGACAAGGGCGGACCACTGCCCTCCAAGCCCCCCAAAGCCGCCTCCGACAACATCGCGGCAAGCCGGCTGAACGTACTGTGCAACGACTCGCGCTGGCCGCAAGACATCGCGGCATACCAGCGCAGCGCTGCCGCCGACCGCAAGGCGTACCCGATGATGGGCGGTTCGACGGGCAACATCACGCCCTGCGCTTTCTGGCCCGAGCCGCAGGAGAAGCCCGTGCGGATCGGCGACAAGGGACCGTCGAACGTCCTCATGGTGCAGAACGAGCAGGATCCGGGCACACCGCTCGTCGGGGCCCGTGAGCTGCGCGAGGCGCTGGGCGACCGGACCAAGATGGTGACGGCCGATCAGGGCGGCCACGGCGTGTACCCGTTCGGTACCAACACCTGCGCCAACAACGCGGTGACGGCGTTCCTGGTGGACGGGAAACGCCCGCACAAGGACCTCGCCTGCCCGGCGCAACCGCCGACGGGCTGAACTCCCGGACGGGTCACGGTGCCCGGACGGCCGGCTTGGCGAACACGCAGTACGACTCCGCGGTGGCAGCGCTGGTTCAACGGGGCGCACAGGCGCTGCCGCGCGGCGTGCACGTCGTGTCGGGAACTCAACCGGCACACGACGACGGCGGCCTTGCGGATCCGTGTCAGGATCGTGGAGGCCGCCGTCGGAGCGCTTACCGGAACACTGCCGGTGGCCGGGTGGACTAGCTGGTCACGCAGCCTGAACCTCCAATGGGGCGGATCCCGTTGAGGCGGCAGTGCTGTGGCACTCGCCATGGCGATCGTCGAGGCGCACGGTATGACCCGCCGTGTCCTTCCGCGCTGGAGGGCCGAGCAGCCCGCAGACCGGCTCCTCGGTCTGCGTGGTCTGCGTGGTCACGTACCATCCTGACAATGCTGGGCCGAATACCACCGTCGTCGGGGATGCACCGGGCGTACGACATTGCTCTAGCCGTGCTGATCACCTTCACGACACCGTTTTGGCAGACGGGCGTTGGCTGGCTCATCGGTCTGGCGATGGCTCTGGCTGTTGTCTTCCGGCGGCGCTGCCCGTTGACCGTGATGGCGGTAGTTTGCGCTCTGGCTCTGATGCAGCACCTGCTGGCGACCTTGCCGAGTGAGCCGCTGGCCGATGACATCGCGCTGTACGACGCGGCCGTGCTCATCGCGATGGTGACCGTGGTCAGCCACACCGAGCGGATATGGCAGGCGTACGCGGCGGGAGGCGTCGTCCTGCTGGGCGTCGTGGTGGCCTACCGGGACACCTTCTCCCTGCACTCGCCGAGCGACCGGGATTCTCTCGTGGAGGGGGCTTCGTTCGCCGCGCTCTGCGCGGGAGTGTGGCTGACGGCGTACGTGATGCGCACTCGCCGCCTCTACGTGGCTGTCCTGGAGGAACGTGCCGTCACCGCGGAGCGGGAGCACGAGCACCTCGCCCGGCTCGCCGCCGCCGAGGAACGAGCTGAGATTGCCCGGGATCTTCACGACGTGGTGGCCCACAGCCTGTCGGTCATGACCGTGCAGGCGGACGGTGCGAGCTACGCGATCCAGACGGACCGCGCCAAGGCCCAGCAAGCGCTGCGGACGATCGCGGACACCGGCCGTGATGCGCTGGCGGACATGCACCACATCGTCAAGGTGCTGCGCGGCGGAATGGATTCCGGTGGCGAGGACCGCCGCAAGGTGGGCCTGGACCATCTCGAATCCCTCCTGGAACGGGCCCGCACGGCCGGGATCCAGGTGGATCTGAGGATGGGGGAAAAGCCCGCCGCCGGGCTCTCGAACGCCGTGGAGCTGGCGCTCTTCCGAATCATCCAGGAGGCCGTGACGAACGTCCTGCGGCACGTCGGCGCCGGCGCCCATGTCGCTGTCACCCTCGCCTTCGAGGAGGCCACCGCGCTGTTGGAGATCATCGATGACGGAGCGGGTAAGCGCGCCGGTTCCGCGTCGAGGGTGCCGCTCGACTCCGGCGGCAACGGGCTGATGGGCATGCGGGAGCAGGTCGAGGTGCACGGCGGTCGGTTCAGTGCGGGGCCCCGGCTCGGGCCCGGCTGGCAGATCAAGGCCGAGCTTCCGACGGCGGCGGCACGGACGACGACAGGAGACAAAGAATGAGCGTGGACAGTCCGATCCGGGTGTTCGTCGTGGACGACCAGCCGCTGGTGCGCGCCGGGTTCGTCATGGTCCTGGACGCGCAGCCGGACATCGCCGTCGTCGGAGAAGCCGACGACGGCGCTGCCGCCCTGGACCTTCTCGCTTCCGTCGTGGCCGATGTCGTCGTGATGGACATTCAGATGCCCGTCATGGACGGTGTGGAGGCCACCAAGCGGCTGTGTGAGCGCCCCGACCCGCCCAAGGTGCTCGTGCTGACCACCTTCGACACCGACGAGGACGCGTTCGCCGCGCTGCAGGCCGGGGCGAGCGGGTTCCTCCTGAAAAATGTGCCGCCGCAGGACTTCCTCGCCGCGATCCGCGTGGTGGCGTCGGGTGATTCCGTGGTGGCGCCCCGGGTGACCCGTCGGCTGCTCGACCGGTTCGCCGGGAAGCTGGCCCCCGAGCCGGACCCTGCCGACTCGCGGCTCGCCGTGTTGACCGGGCGGGAGCGTGACGTGCTGGAACTGGTCGGCCAGGGAATGTCCAACTCGGAGATCGCCGATCGTCTGTACGTCGCCGAGACGACGGTGAAAACACACCTGGGCCGGATCCTCGCCAAGCTGGAGCTACGCGACCGAGTGCAGGCCGTCGTGCTGGCGTACGACACGGGGCTGGTTCGCGCCGCGCAGTAACCCCTCCTGTACCGGGCCGCCAGGCCGGCCCCCTGCCCGGCGGCCACGGCGGGCAGCCCGCGTCGTCCACCTGAAGGACCCGGGCCCTTTGCGCGTACTACCCCGGTAGGACAGGACGCCGCGCAGGAATCCATTCCAGGTCGCACGCGCCGTGACACGGGATTCGTGTCTCGGTCCGACGCGCCAGAGCACCCTCCACGACAAAGATTGCCGACGGCACGAACCCGTGTTCACCAGCAATTTCGCGGAGGCTTTCATGTCTGACACCGTCCCCGGCACCGTTGCGAAAAGGCGACACAACCCGAAGATCTGGATCACCGGCATCATCGCTGCCTTGGTCCTGGCTGCTGCAGCCGGCGGCGCCTACTGGTGGAACGAGCGCAGCAAGCCGAGCCAGGCGTCGGCAGCCGACTGCGCACTGGCTCAGAAGATCATCGACGGGGCGCAGGACCTGCCCGGTGACAAGGCGGACGTGGCGAAGTGGCTGAAGGACACTCAGGAACTGCGCCGGAAAGGCATGACGGACGGCTACCTCGGTCTGCAGGTCGCCAAGTACGAGTCCTGGGCCGCCGACAACGCCACGGGCGAGGCCAAGGCCCCCTCGAAGTCGGTGCAGCAGAAGACGGCGGACACAGCCAACTCGCACTGCACTGACTCGGGACGCACGCTCCGCTTCCCGCCCATCGGTTCCTGAGCCGGCCCCCGGTGTTCTCCCTTCGGGAAAGGAAACAGACCATGGACCTCCACGCGACCGACCACAGTCTCGCGGCCGCCGGAGCACTGGACCTGGTCAAGGTGTACGGCCGGGATGATGCCGCGGTGCGGGCCTTGGACGGGGTGACCGTCGACTTCGACCGCGGCCGGTTCACCGCCATCATGGGACCGTCCGGCTCCGGCAAATCCACGCTGATGCACTGCCTGGCCGGTCTCGACGGACCGACATCGGGACAGGTGCAGATCGAAGGGACGGAGCTGACCGGCCTGTCCGAGCGCGAGCTGACGGCGGTGCGGCGCGACAGAATCGGCTTCGTCTTCCAGTCGTTCAACCTGCTGCCGCAGCTCACCGCGTACGACAACATCATGCTCCCGCTCGACCTGGCCGGCCAGAAGGTGGACCAGGCCCACTTCGACCACCTCGTCGGCGTGCTCGGCCTGCACGACCGGCTGTCTCACCGGCCCTCCGAACTCTCCGGCGGCCAGCAGCAACGAGTCGCGCTCGCACGCGCGTTGGCCTTGCGCCCCGCAGTCGTCTTCGCCGACGAACCCACCGGCAACCTGGACTCGCGGTCCGGAGCCGACGTACTCGGGTTCCTGCGCGCCTCGGTGCGTGACTTGGGCCAGACCGTCGTCATGGTGACCCACGACGCGCACGCCGCCGCCCACGCCGAGCGGGTCGTCGTCATCGCCGACGGCCGGCTTGTCGAAGACCTCGACGCGCCGACGGCGGCCTCGATCACCCGGACGCTGCAGGCCTTGGGAGACACCCGATGAGCCGGGGACCACACACCGCCCTGCTGCGCGCTCACCTGGTCGGTGCGCTGAAACATCCGGGGCGGCTCGCCCTGACCGGCCTGTCCGTACTGATCGCCGCGTTCGTAGTGGCCGGCGCCGTGCTGGCCCAGGAGATCACGGTGCGCACCACCCTGGACCACTTCAGCGACACACCGTCGGCGACCAGCCTGGTCGTGACCGCGGACCCGGGCGGCCCCGGCATCACCGACGCCGTCACCGGCGCCGTCCGGCAAATTCCCGGCGTGGCCGAGGCTTCCGCGCGCACCGGGGTCCAGGTGCCGCTGGCCGGGATCTCCGACCGGCTCCTCGAGCTGAAGGCGGACCCGGGCAAGGGAGAGCTGGCCCGCGCCCACGTCGTGAAGGGGACATATCCTCACGGCCGCCACGAAGTGGCCGTCAACGAAGAGGCAGCCCGCCACTGGGACATCCGGCCCGGGGACCACCTCCGCATGCTCTTCCCCCTGGACGACGGCTCCGAGGGGACCAGGCCCGTCGACGCGACCATCACCGCCGTAGTAAAGACTCGCTCCGACCGGATGGAGACGGCCTACGCCGCCGCGTCCGTCATCAACGCGCTGAGCCACCGTGGCGCCTCCGACCGGCTCGACGTGCGCGCCGCACCGGAGGTGTCCACGCAGGAACTGACACAGCGACTCTCCCGGGTGCTCGACCAGCACGGCATCCACGCCGAGACCGCCACCGGTACCGAGGTGCGAGCTGCGGAGGCCCAGTCCGCGATCGACACGTACGTGGACTTCTTCCGGATCGTGGCGATGTTCCTGGCCGTCGCCGTCGTCGCCGCCGCCCTCGTCGCGACCTCGACGTTCCGTATCGTCTTCGCGCAACGACTGCGGGAACTGGCGCTGCTGCGGGCCATCGGAGCCCACCGCCGCCAGCTCGTCCGGACCCTCGCACTGGAGGGCGCGGTGGTGGGTCTGGTCGCCGGAACTGCGGGTGTGCTCCTGGCGTTCGGCGCCGGACACGCGGCCCCGGCCGTCGCTGACGCAGCCGGGCAGGATCTCTCGGCACCCGGCGCACCCCTGGGCGCATACCTGGCGGTGGTAGCGGGCGCCGTACTGGTCACCGTCGGCGCGGTCCTTGCCCCCGCGGCTGCCGCAGCCAAAGTCTCACCACTCCAGGCGCTGCGCACCGCCGCGACCTCCGCAGCGCGCGGTGTCGACCGCGGACGCCGCAACCTCGGGCTGGCGCTGGCCGCGGCTGCCGCCGGGCTCGTCGCTGTCGTCCTCGTGCAGCTGCCGGAACCGGACGACGTGGCGTACGAGTCGTCGGGCAACCTCGCCCTGACGGTCCTTTCAGGCACCCTGGCCTTCTCGGCGCTCATCGCCCTCGGGCCCCTGCTGGTCCGCCCGTTGCTGGCCGGCGCCGGACGGCCTCTGCGCCGGCTGGGACCCACCGGCAAGCTCGCCGTCAGCGGGATCGGCGGCGCCCCGTACCGAGCCGCCGCCGTGTCGATGGTCGTCGCCCTCGGTGTCACCCTGGTATCCGGGACACTCATGGGCATCGCAAGCATGCGCAGCCATGAGGCCGGCCGGCTCGCGACTCAGGCACCCGCTGACTTCTCCCTCTACGGACCCGAACAGGGCCTCGATGCCGCCCTCGTCGGCCGCCTCGGCAAACTGCCGGAACTCACCGACGTCACCGGCTACCGGCAGACCGAGATCACCGTCCGGGGAACAGGCGCGGGCGGCTCGTCCGCCATCGACCTGGACCCCCAGAAGCTGCCGTCCGCGACGCGGCTCACCACCGCCACCGGCGACTTACGGGACCTCGGTCCCGGCCGCGTGGTCCTCGGCTCGGCACTCGCGAGAGAGCTGGAGACCGAAGCGGGCGACAGCATCACGCTGGGGACATCCGGGCAGAGCGGCGTCCGGGTGTCGATCGCCGCGACCCTGACCACGCAAGGACCGCTCAACGCCGATGTGGTCCTCACACCGTCCGACCTTGACAAAACGGGAGGACCCCCGCGGGCAACGGCCGTCCTGGCGAATGCCGCCCCAAGCGGTCAAGAAGGCCGCAACGCGGCGGGCGAGGCGATCACGAAGGCCGTCGGAACCCAGGACGGCATCAAACTGAACGTTCTCGCCGAAGACCGAGAGCGCAGTGCCGAGGACATCGCCCTGTTGGCCACCACGGCACTGGGGCTCCTCGGACTCACCGTGCTGATCGCGGTGGTCGGCGTCGCCACCACGACCGGCCTCACCGTGCTGGAACGCACCCGCGAGTCGGGCCTGCTGCGCGCGCTGGGACTCAGCCGGGCCGGACTGCGCACCATGATCGCTATTGAGTCGGGCCTGTACGGCGTACTCGGCGGCATCCTGGGACTGGCCTTGGGCGTGCCCTACGCCTGGCTGACGATCCAGGCGCTGAACCTCGGCGCTCCGCTGGACCTGCCCTACGGCCAACTGGCCGCCGTCCTCGCCGGCCTCACGGCCGTGACCACACTCACCGGACTGATGCCGGCCCACCGCGCGGCGCGAGTGAGCCCGGTGGTAGCACTAGCCGTCGAATGACCGTGCCAGGCGCGTCCCCGACGTCACACCCCCGACCGCTGCCGTGTTCCGCGCCGGCCGTCTTGGACCGCGGCGAGGCACGACCGCTCCGGTCGGCTGCTGGTCCGGGCTCAGATACCGAATGCCCTCACGTTGCGGAGGCGTCCCCGTGTCCTGCAGGGTGCGGACGGTTTTGCGCTGCAGCGGGTCAAACTGGTACTTGATGGTGCCGGTGTTGTCGTCGCGCTGGGTGAGGTTGCCGTCGTCATAGAAGTAGCGCACCGTGTCGTTGGTGGTGGAGACGGTCTTGATGCGGTCGAGACGGTCGTAGGTGAGGACCATCTTGATGCTGCGGCCGTCGGTGAGCGTCTCGGTGCGGCCCAGGCTGTCGTAGGTGTAGGTGCTCTCCCCCAGCGGCTTGGGCGGACTCGCCTTGACCAGATTGCCCTGGCCGTCATAGGTGAAGGACGTTTTCACCGTCTTGGACGAGGACATCTCCGTCTCGGCCGCACACCGCTGGCCCTCGAACCCGCCGCAGTCGGGGGTGGCGGGGTTGTAGGTGCAGGAGACGTTGCCGCCGCCGGTGCCGGTCTGGGCCACCGACTTGGTGTTGCCCGCCGTGTCATAGGCGTAGCTGGTCTTCTCACCGTCGGCGTTGGTGGAGTCCTTCGGCACGTCTCCGCCGGCAAAGGTCTGCCAACTCGCGACCGACTGACCCCCGGTGGGCGACTCCACACTCCCCAGGTGTTGCTGCCTGTGCGCTGGCAGGCCATCACCGCCTCCGGCATCCTCATCCACCACCACACCTACGACGCGGACTTCCTCGCCCTCTACCGCGGCCTGCCCTCCCCAGTCGCCGGCCGAGGCGGCAAATGGAAGATCCACTACAACCCCCACGATGTCCGCGGCACCGGCAGCGCGTCCCGCACCACCGTCCACTGCGCGTCGGTCATGTCCGAGCCGTAGGCCGGGACCCGATCCGGCTGGTCGGCTGCGTTCCCGAACCGGTGAGCGAGGCAATCGCAGGAAGAACGCACCGAGTTGAAGAGAACAGGCGACACGGCGTAGAACTGCGACAACAGGAGCTCCGGGGCAGACGAATTGGCTTCGCAACCCTCGTACTGCACCGGAGGTCCTGCCTTCATGCGCCCAACCGGCCGAAATCACCTGCCCAGGCAACCTGTTGGACCAGAACCGCCCTCACGATCGACAGGACTACGGCTTCTTAGGCGCTACCAACACCTAAAACAAGCCCAGCCCCTCGCCAAACAGATCAGACAGCCCAGCCCACACACCAACAGACCCTCCACCCAGCGTCAGCCGCCGCCTGGATGCGGCAAGCCGATCACGCACACCGGCGCGTCCGGGTCGGCGGCGATGGGACGATCCAGTCGTTCACGAGTGCTGCTCCTTGGAGTGGCTGACCCCTTCGGCGGCCATTGCGCGGTCCCCTCATGCGACGCACCCGCGTGCGGCAGTTCCCGATGATCAGTGGGCCAGTTCAGCCTCTAAGAGATCTGCCGCCCGTTGGGATCCGTCCCCCGCTGCCCGCTTCTGCTGGTCGGCGCAGCGCGCGGCGACGGCCGGTTCGTCGGCGAGTCGCAGGACAGCGGTACGCAGCGTCTCGGCGGTGGCGTCAGCAGTGTCGAGACGTTCGGCGACGCCGAGGCCGACCAGCCTGGCGGCATTGTCGAACTGGTCCCCGGCCTGCGGTACGCAGAGCATCGGGGTGCCGGTGGCCAGGCCCTCTTGGGCCCCGCCGGCACCCGCGTGGGTGACAAAGACATCAGCCTCCCGCAACACCCCGAGTTGCGGAACCCAGCGGCTGACCTCGACGTTGCCGGGCAACGAGCCGAGTTCCTCCGCTGTCACCTGCCTGCCCACCTGGAGCAGAAGGTGCCAGTCGGGCAGCGCCGCGAAGGCGTTCGCGCAGGCCCGGTAGAAGGCGGGCCGTCTCGTGAAGTTGGAGCCGAGTGAGACCAATGCGATTCGCTTGCCCATTGCTTCGTCAGGGCGCGTCCAAGACTTATGCTCCGTCCGGTCGCCCTGGCAGGGCCCGACGAAACTGTAGCGGTGGGTGTCCACTCGGTCGGCGTGCGGCTGGAGAGCGGGGTGGATCAGGACGAGCGAGCGCGGTGGGCGACTCATGAAGGCGTCCGGGTCGACACCGTCGAGACCGTTCGCATCGAGCCAGGAACGCCAACGCGCGTAGTAGGCACGGCCGCGCCCGCAGGACTTCAGCTCCCGAGCCAGCTCCGCGCCGACCTCGTCCTCGTACCCCTCCCACGGGACCAGTTGCGGGGAAAGCTGCACGTAGGGGACGGGCCAGCGGTGCGCGAGGATCTGCGCTGCCCAGCCGGAGAAGTCGCTGAGCACCAGGTCTGGAACGTCCTGGTAGAGCGCCTCGAGTTGCGGGAGCGCCTGCATGGCGTCGCGGAGGAACAACTCGGCAACGTCGAGCCGGGTCTCGCCCCACCTCGCCTGGTCGTCTCCGGCAGCCGGCAGCGTCGATTCCCAGATGCGCGGCTCGGCGCCGGTGGAGCGCACTCTCTGGACGAAGTCGCCCTCGTCGGGAATCGCGTAGCTCACCCGGTGACCGCGGTTGACCAACTCCCGCACGATTCCCAGGCTCGGATTCACATGACCGTGGTGGGCGATACTGACCATGGCTACGTGGCTCATGCTTCGGACGGTACTTGAGACGACGTGTGCCGACAACGGTCTTCCGATGCGTGAAGTGGGGTAGGCGCTACGAATGCGGTGATCCACGACCCAAGGAGCATCAATGGCCGACATTCGCCCCGTCCAGGTCGCCGAAGGTTTTCATGTCTTCGCGCCATATGCGGAAGGTGCGCTCTTTTCCGAGATGCACTTCATCTACAACGAGGTGTTCGTAGAGCGCGACTACCTCAAGCACGGCATTCGGATTCCTCATTCCGCACGAGTCGTGGACGTCGGTGCGAACGTGGGCATGTTCTCGCTCTTCGTCATGAGAGAGCGCCCGGATGCGCGTGTCCTGGCCCTCGAACCGATCCCCGACATCCACCAGGCGCTCCTGAAGAACCTCAGCAGGTACGGATCGGCTGACGTGAACGTGGTGAGGGCCGCACTCGGCCGGTGTCGGGAGGAGCAGGTTGCGTTCACCTATTTTCCAGCGTTGCCGGGGAACTCCACGCGGCATCCGGAGGAGAAGCAACTCAACAAGAAGTTGGTCGAGGAGCAGATCGGCCCGGAGGCGGTGGACCGGGTCCTGGGCGCCGTCGAGGTGGAAGCGGATGTGCTCCGATTGTCCGATGTACTGCGCGAGTGGGAGCCCGAAGGACGCATTGACCTGCTCAAGATCGATGTCGAGGGCTCGGAGTTAGAGGTTCTGGAAGGACTCGACGACTCGGACTGGCGACGGATCCGGCAGTGCGTGATCGAAGTACAGGACCTCGAGGGCCGTCTGGAAACCGTCGTCGGCATGCTCGGTGCCCAGGGTTTCACGGTCGTGACCGAGCGCGCGGCCAACATCCCGGACGTCCTGCGTCATTGGATGGTCTACGCCACGGACGAGAGCGGGTGAGTTCGTCAACGCCGCCGGTCCACACAGACAACGACTCCGGCAACCGGACGTCATCGGACGTGTCTCCGCGAGTAGGACGATGTCCTGCGTGTTCACTCCCTTGGACCATGAGTTCGTTCTCTTTCCCCTATTGGACGTGTGCGTTCATGTCTCGCACCATTGACATGGCTGGAGGCGCAGAGGTCTCGGCACTCAGTCGTCGCTCACCAGCCACATACGTACAGCAGAAGGATTGAAAAGGATGGGGAACATGGAGCAGCGGGCCTTCGGCAGGAGCAAGCAGCAGGTGTCCGTGGTCGGTTTGGGCACCTGGCAGCTGGGGGCCGACTGGGGTGATGTGAGGGAGGAGGACGCCCTGGCGGTGCTGGATGCCGCCGTCGAGTCCGGGGTGACCTTCTTCGACACCGCCGACGTGTACGGGGACGGCCGCAGCGAACAGCTCATCGGCCAGTACCTGCGCCGGCGCCCGGACGCGGATGTACTGGTGGCGACGAAGATGGGCCGTCGCGTGGAGCTGGATCCGACGCTGTACACGCTGGACAACTTCCGCGTCTGGACGGACCGTTCGCGCCGCAATCTCGGAGTGGACCGGCTGGATCTGGTGCAGCTGCACTGCCCGCCTACGCCGGTGTTCTCCTCCGACGCCGCTTTCGATGCCCTGGACACCCTCGTGGAGGAAGGGCGGATCGCGGCGTACGGAGTGAGTGTGGAGACCTGCGCGGAGGCGATGGCCGCCATCTCCCGCCCCGGCACCGCGAGCGTACAGATCATCTTCAACCCGTTCCGGCTCAAGCCCCTGGAGGAGGTACTGCCCGCGGCGGCAAAGGCCGGGGTCGGCATCATCGCCCGGGTGCCGCTCGCCAGCGGGCTCCTGTCCGGCCGGTACACGAAGGACACGGTCTTCGCCGCGGACGACCATCGCGCGTTCAACCGGCACGGCGAAGCCTTCGACCAGGGAGAGACCTTCGCAGGCGTCGACTTCGCGACGGGCGTCGAGGCGGCCGCCGAATTCTCCGCGATGGCTCCCGAAGGTGCCACCTCGGCGCAGACGGCACTGCGCTGGATCTTCCAGCAGCCGGGCGTCTCCTCCGTCATTCCCGGTGCCCGCAGCCCCGAGCAGGTCCGTGGCAACGCCCAGGCCGCCACTCTGGCTCCGCTGCCGCAGTCGACGCTCGACGCCGTCCAGGCTTTGTACGACGACAAGATCCGCGGCCAGGTGCACCACCGTTGGTGACCCCGGAGTGCCCCGGGCAGGGGACGTTCGCCTGATCGCCGTGGAGCGGGTCCACGACGCGCTCCGCCTACTTCGCGGTGATCTGGCGAGGGCCGGTACGTCAGGAAGAAGTACCTCCTCCCATTCCGCACGTGGCGGCGCTCCGTTGAACGCCGCGTACTGGGCTGCCTGTTGATCCGACAGGAACTCGACCGACACCAGGTCCTGCGAAGGCTGCGCCGTACGATCAGCCAAGGTCAAAGCGTCGGTCGAGGCCGCGATGGCTTAAGCAGCACGCATCCTCGGACGCCGCCTTCACGGCATCGGCAGACGGAAAGCACACGTCTGATGCCTGCAGGTTCCATGGGTGCAGCGCACACCATCCATGCCGGGGCGCCTAGTTCGCGCACGGTCCGAACTTTCCGGTTCGACGAGGTCGCCCGCAGGGGCCCGCTGCGGGAAAGGCGCCGGGCTCTCTCAGCGCGTGTACGCCCGAGCGATGCGCTTCCTCCGGTGGGTAGTCGTCAGTTCCTGGCAGGACGCTGCTCCTTGCGTCCGTGACAGAGAGGAGCGCCGCCGGGACTGAGGCGGGACTTGACCTCTCGGAGGAGTTCACGACGCCCGGCGGTCAGGAACCGTGGCGTAGAAACGGAGAAATTCCGGGCCGTTCCTCCCGCTAAACGGGTTCGCCGGACAGTGTTCGGACGCGAATCGGCGATGGACGGCCTGGAAATACTTTTCGAAACGGGCATGAAGCGGGCTCCATAGGCCGGATAAACGGGCACACCGCCCCACCGAACCTCCGACCACAGTCTTTTGGACGCATGCAAAACATTGCTTGACTAGCGGAGGAGACCATTCCTAGGCTCTGAGGCAATCACGCGGAACGAATCGGCTACCCCACTGCCACGGCATTCAGCGTGCGTGATGCCCCATGTCTGAGTACAGAAAGACGGTATCCAATAGTGACCATCCGCACTGCAGATACCCCTCACACACAAGGCCGGACGCCGAGCCGTTGGGGCCCGTCCACCAGCGGCTGACCTATCCGATCCCAGGTGCTCGCCCCCGCTGCCTGCCGCTTTTCAGCACATCGATTTCCCATGTGGTTTTAACCGGTAATTTCTCGTTTCCATGAAATTGGATTCGACTACCGAAATCCAGCACGTCACTGCACTCGCCGACCCCATGAAAGGTGTGTGCCATGTCCACCCCCACTACTGTCACGTGCGACACCTGCGGCACCGAACTGACCCGAACCAAGCAGTCCCGAACCTCGCAGCCCCGGGTTCGCTACTGTTCCAACGCCTGCCGTCAGCGCTCGTACCGGCTGCGGCAGAAGTCCGGCGGTGTGGAGGCTGGGCTGAGCAGCGAACTCCTGACCCAACTGAGCAGCTTCGTCGGCCGCACCGAGGAGCTCGTCGAGCTGACCCGCCTGCTGCACGAAGTACGGCTGCTGACGCTGACCGGGCCCGCTGGCGTGGGAAAGTCCCGGCTGGCGCTGGAAGTGGCCGGCCAGGAGGCGCGCGGCCGCCGGAGCGAGATCTCGGTGGTGCGGCTCAGTACGGTCACCGACGCCGGCGAGGTGCGCCGCCGCATCCTCGACGCGCTCGGCGATGAAACCGAAGAGGGCCCGGCGGCCTCCGTCCAGGACAGGCTGCTCGTCCTGGACGACTGCGACCATGTGCTGTACGCGTGCGGAACCCTGCTGACCGAGCTGCTCCCCGGACGGCCGCGGCTGAGTGTGCTCGCCACCAGCAGGGAGCCGCTGCGGCTGCCCGGCGAGTCGGTGTTCTCCGTGACGGGTCTGGCGCTGAGCGACCCGGAGTCCGTCAACTCGCTCGCCGACGGTCTGCGTTCCGACGCCGTCGCTCTCTTCATGGACCGGGCCCGTGCGGTCGCCCCGGACTCCCGGCTCACCCGGGACAACGCCGCAGACGTGGCCGAGATCTGCGTACGCCTGGACGGGCTACCGCTGCCCATCGAGATGGCCGCCCGGCTGATCCGCGTCTTCCCGCCGGCCGAGATCCGCTCGCGGCTCCACGACCGGTTGACACTCCTGACGAACGGCTGGCGGCTCGCCGACGACCGCCACCAGAGTCTGCGCGCCTCGCTGGAGTGGGGGTACGCGCTGCTGGGCCCGGTGGAACAGGCTCTGCTGCGCAGGCTGTCGATCCTGCCGGGCGGGTTCGGGCCGGACGCGGTCTCGGCGGTCACGGCGGACGTGCCGGAGGCGGCGGTGGTGCTGCCGGAGCTCTTGGTCGCCCTGGAGTCGAAGTCCGTCATCACCCCGCCGGCGGACAGGGACGGCGGCGCCTCGCGCTTCCGGATGCTGGAGTCCACGCAGTGTTTCGGGCAGGAGCGACTCGTTGCCGAGGGCGAGGACACGGCGACGTACGAACGGCTGGTCGCCTGGCTGACAACGATGTCCCTGCCGTTGCGGAGCGAGGCCGTGGTGCCGGTCGCGACGCTGGACCGGCTGGCCGAAGAGCGTGTCAATCTCGCGCACGCGGTCCGGCGACTGGGAGAAGGATCCGACGAACGGCAGTTGCTCCTGGTCGCGGGGTTGGCCACGGTGGAGGCGGCACAGGGGCGGGACGCCGAGGTGGCCGGACTCGTGGAGCACGCCCTGGAGCAGACCTCGCCGCACTCCGACTACCGCGCCCTCGCGCTGGAAGCGGCGGCTCTGGTCGGCAGGGGCGACGGGGCGGCACGGTTGATCGACCAGGCAGTGCGGGAGGAGCGACAGCGGGGCCGTTCACCATTGCTGGGGCGGCTGCTGCTGGGCCGCGGGATCCTGTACCAGGCACGAGACGAGTGCCGGGCGTCGGTCGACGACCTGCAGGAAACCCTGGACATCGGGCTGCGGGCGCAGCACGACACCCTCGTGGCGCTGAGCCGGGGCGCCCTCGCCCGGAACCGGCTGGAGGACGGTGATCCGGCAGGTGCGGAGCATGAGCTCGAACGAGCCCTCCCCGTACTCCGTGGTGGGGTGCCCCCGCAGTGGCTGAGCTCCGTCCTGTCCACCGCCGGCGCGCTGGCGGTGGAAAAGGGCGACTTGAAACGGGCGGAGGAGCACTTCGCCGAGGCCCTGCGCTGCCGCGCCCATCATCACGCGGACGCCGCACGGGCGTTGGAAGGCCTGGCACTGGTCGCGGCCCGCGGCTACCGGTTCGACCGGGGATTACGGCTGCTGGGCGTGGCGGAAGGGGTGCGTGGCGGCGGACTCGGGGAGAGCGGCTGGTGGCGGCAGCGTGTCCAGGAGGCGCGTGACACCGCGCTGCGGGCACTGCCCGTGGGCCGGGCCGAGTCCTGGCTGGAGGCCGGTCGTACGATGCCGTGGCGGCAGGCGCTGGCTCTGGCGCTCGGCGACGAAGCGACGGAGCCCCGGAGCGAGGGGCCCGCACATCCACTGAGCAGGCGGGAGCGGGACGTGGCCGCGCTGATCGTGGAGGGCCTGACGAACCGTCAGATAGCGGCGCGGATCCACGTGTCCGTGCGTACCGTCGAGACGCACATCCGCCATATCCGCACCACGCTGGGGCTGCGGTCCCGAGCACACATCGCGGCCTGGGAGGCGCAGCAGCAGGCAGGTGCCCCGACGGCGCCTGCGGTGATGTCCCCCTCTGCGTCCCCGTCGACGGCTGCGGTGGGGCTGCGACGCCTACCCGATACCCGGGAGGCACTGCGAGGTGTGCGGATCGGGGGCGGTGCCGTCCGGCCGGAGCTGCGGGGCGCGTAGCCGCCGTACGGCGGGTCGCCGTGGCATGACCGTCGCGCGAGCGGTGGCCATGCCACGGCGCCCCGCCACGGACGTGGCGGGCGCGGGCCATGGGGTACCGGTCTGCGCCCGTGCCGCGCCGGCCCAGCAGGGGCAGTCCGGCGGATCGTGCCTCAGAGGCGGGCTCCGGCACGTCCTCCTCACTGCCCTGGAAAGCGTGGGAGTCCCCCAGCGGCGTTGCCGACGCTCGCCGGGGCTCCGCCCTGCCGCCTTCCTCCGCCGTGCGGCCGCACGCTCCCCCACGCGGCCAAGCCCGCGGGACACGCCCATCACCCCGTCCGCCGGCACGAAGACGTACCACGGCTTCCCCGCGAAGTGATCCGCCGGACAGGCCGTTGCAGCAGCCCCTCCCCTGGCGCACCTCGCGGCGTCCGGGTCCGGGGCTTCGGGGCCGGGACGGGCGGCGTGCTTCACGACCGGTCGGCGGCGAGTCCTCAGGGCTCCCGGACGGTCTCCACACGCATCAGTGCCGTCGCGGTCTCCAGGGAGGTCTCGACCTCCTGCGGTGTGGCTCCGACGGCGATGACATGGCCCAGGCGGTCGTAGGCGTCCTGGGGCGGGTGGACCGTGCGGCCGAGGACTCCGGTGGTGACGACGGATTCGACGCCGGGGACGCGGAGAGCCTCCGCGGCACCGGCGATGCCGGTCAGCCGGCCGGTCTCCGTCGCGGTCAGAAACCGCAGTCCGGCGTGCCGCGCACGGTCCGCGGTCAGCGCGAGGGGGCGCCCGGTGGCGGCGCGGAGCTGTCCATCCAGCAGGTCGATGCCGGTCGCGGCGCGGACCAGTTCGGGAATCATGCCGCCGGCCAGGCGTCCGTTGATCTCGATGACGACGGGTCCCGCCGGGGTGAGCCTGACCTCGACGTGGGCGGGGCCGAGTTCGAAGCCGACCGCCTTGAGCGCCTGCCGGGCGCACTGCGCGATCTCCGCCCCCACCGCGGTGGACAGTGCGGCCGGGAAGACGTGCCCGGTCTCGACGAAGTACGGCAGTGCGGTGGTCGTCCGCCCGGTGACCCCCACGCACAAGGCCTCGCCGTCGGCGCAGAACATCTCCGCGCTGTACTCGGGAGCGTCCACGAACTCCTCGACGAGTACCCTGCCGACGCGCGCCTGTCCCCGGACGTTCTCGGTGGCGGCGAGGATGTGCGCGGCCTGCGTGAGGGCGCTCGCCTCGTCGGCGCACCAACGCACGTCCTGCGAGCCGGAGCCGTCCGCCGGTTTGACCACGCAGGGCAGTCCGACGCGGGCGACCGCGGCCGCGACATCCTCTGCGGATCCGACGACGACGTGGGCGGGCTGTGGTATCCCCGCTTCGCTCAGGGCGGCGCGGGTCAGGGACTTGTCACGGCAGAGTGCGGCGGTGCCGGGAGCGTGCCCGGGCCGTTCGAACGCCCGGGCCAGGGCCGCCGCGTGGACGAGGTAGAAGTCGCTGGTGGTAGTGACTCCCGCGACGGTGCGTCCCGCCGCGGCCGAGTCGGCGGCGGCGCGGACGGCCGCCTCGTCCTCGGTGTCGCACAGGACGGTGGAACAGCCCGTCTCGTCCATTCCCGGGTAGCGGGCGGGGTCTTTGGTGAGGAGGACCGGGTCCAGGCCGAGCCGGGTCGCGGTGCGCAGGGCCAGCATGCCGGTGCCCGTGGTGTTGGACTCGACGAAAAGGAGGACAGGGCGGTCCCTGCGCGGAAGCGCCGCACAGGACCAGGTGTGGACGGTCGTGCCGAAGGCCACCTCGGTGGGGGCGGCGGCGATCGGGCCCGCGGCCTCGTGCCGGTAGACGGTGTCGGCGTATCGGTCCCCGCGGTCCGGCATGATGCCCACGAGCCGGGTCCCCGGGGCGGCACGGGCAGCGAGGTGGGTGAGGACGCGGTAGACCGAGCCGGAGCTGTTGCCGGCGAAGATCTTCTGTTCCCGTGCGAGCCTCTTGGTCGCGTCGAAGGCCTCGTCGTCGGAGAGCCAGTGGACCTCGTCGACGAGCCGGTAGTCGATGTTGTCGGGGTGGAGGCTGTTGCCGAGGCCGCTCTGTTTACGGGTGGCGACGTCGGGCTGGCCGAACAGCACGCTGCCGACGCAGTCGACGCCGACCACCTTCAGGTCGGGCAGGTGTTCCAGGAGCGCGGCGGAGGTGCCGCAGAGCGAGCCGCCGCTGCCGACCGAGCCGACCAGGACGTTCACGGTGCCCAGGTCATCGAGGAGTTCGGCGGCGAGAGTGCGGTAGGCGGCCGGGTTGTCCGGGTTGCTGTACTGCTGCGGCCACCAGGAGCCCGGCAGCTCACGCATCAGGTCGGCGAGGCGTTCGAGGCGGGCGCTCTGCCAGCCCTGCGCGGTCATGGCCTTCACGATGTGCACACTGCAGCCCATCGCCTCGAGCTTGGCGAGGGTGACGGGGTCGATGCGGGGGTCGGTGACGATGTGCACGGGGTGCCCGAGGTAAGTGCCGACGAGGGCGACTCCGAGGGCCATGGTGCCGGAGGAGCTCTCCACGATGGGGGCGCCCTCTCGCAGCGCACCGGTGCGGCGTGCCTCGAGGATGACGCGGCGGGCGACGCGGTCCTTCATGGCGTAAGGGTTGAGCAGTTCGAGTTTGCCGTAGACCTCGACGCCGTCGGGAGCGTCCACCCGCAGCCGGACGACCGGGGTGTTTCCGATGGCGTCGACGAGGGTGTCGTGTCGCATGCGCGCTCCTCGGGGGTGTGCCGCGGTCAGCCTTCCATGGCCTCGATCAGGCTCCTGGGCCGAAGGTCGGTCCAGTTCTTCTCGATGTAGTTCATGCACGCCTCGCGGCTGTCCTCGTCGTGCGCGACCCACCAGCCGTCGGGGACCTCCACGAACGCGGGCCACAACGAGTGCTGTCCCTCGTCGTTGACGAGGACCTGGAAGGTGGCGTCCGGGTCGTCGAACGGGTTCACCTGTCCCACCGCCCTTTCCCATGTCGTCGCGCGATGGCCGGTCCACCGCAGCGCCGCCATCCTCACGGCGCGCGTCGGGCCGGTCCTCGGTGGGATCCACCGTTACGGCGACTCAGGGGCCGCCGACGCTCAACACCCCTGCTAGGACTGGGTTCTGCGTTCCGGGAGTTCACCCCCGTGGGGACTGCCGGACACGAGTTGGGTACGTACAGCGACGCGACACCCCTGTTCAGCTCCTGGGAGGAGCGGATTCGGCCACCGGGCGAAGTCCGCGTTCCCCCTCCCCCACCGCACCGCCGTCCCCCGGTGCCGCCGTCCGCGGACAGGCCGGTCGCCGTGCACGACCTGGAAGAGAACATGCGCCTGTTACCACCAACCTGAGGACACGATGTATAGGGAACTGCCGTCCCGCCCCGTACACGGCCGCACCTTCACCCAGGACGCACGGAGGACACAGATCGTCGAGGCGACGATCGAGACGCTGGCCGAGAACGGCTACACGAAGACGTCGTTCACGGCGATCTGCAGACATGCCCATCTGAGCAGCACCGGTCTGATCTCCTACCATTTCGCGGGAAAACCTCAACTATTGCGAGAAGTCACGCGGACCATCCTGGAGAAGGCGGGAACGCTGCGGACCAGCCGGCTCGCGCAGGAGACGACGTATCGCGGGAGACTGGGCGCCTACATCTCCTCTCACTTCGAGTTCATGGCCACGCATCCGGCGCACGCCCGGGCGCTCACCGAGATCGCCGAACTCGTCCGCGAACAGCCGGCCCTGGGACTGGACGACGTCGCGCGCAGCGCCCTGTCGGTGGAGCCCCTGGTCGCGCTGCTCGAAGAGGGCTGCCGTGCGGGCGAGTTCCGCATTCCGGACCCGCCGGTGCTGGCGCTGGCGGTGCAGGGCGCCCTCGACAACATGGTCCGCCATCACGAGTTGTTCGCCGTGACCGACCTGGGCCGCCAGGCGCGGGAGCTGACGGACATCTTCACCCGTTGCGTCCTGGCCACGTAGTGGACCGGCCCGGTACGCGAGCCCTCTGTCCGACTAGTGCCTACTGGAATCCGGGCCGGTGGCGGGCCGGGTGATGTCCCGGCGCTCGGCAGCCCGAAGCTGGGTAGGAATACGTACGGCGACGGCCGCCGAGGGTCGCACGGGAACAGGACCGCACTGGTGCTACTGGAACGCGAGGCCGAACTGACGCTGGCAGCTGCCTGTCTGCGACGGGCCGCGGCAGGACACGGATCTCTGCTCCTGGTCGAGGGGCCGCTCGGCACGGGCAGATCATCGTTCCTGGAGGCCCTCTCGCAGCGGGCGTGGGACGAGCGGTTCTTGGTGCTCCGGGCCCAGGCGTCCCGCTCGGATCGATGGCTGGCGGGTGGTGTGGTGGACCAGTTGATGGGGTCCACGGGCTGCGACCACGCGGCGGAGTCCGGCGAGGGGCGAGGGGCCTGCGGCGACTCGCACCCCGGACCGGCCGGTGGACGGGTGCCGTCGGCGTCCGTCCTGGAGGGTCTGCCCATCGACGACCCGGTGCTCGTCGTCGTCGATGACCTGCAATGGTCCGACGCGGAGTCGCTGACGGAGCTCTCGAAGTGCCTGGCCGGCCGACATGGCCGCCGTATGGTGTTCGCCCTCTCACTGCCGTCCGGTGTCGTGCCGGGTACGGGCTCCGTCCTGCACAGGCTGGTGGACGCGGCGGACCACAGGATCCGGCTGGGTGCTCTCGGCCCCGAGTCCGTGCGCCGGTGGGTCGACGCGGCGTTGGGCGGTGCCGCGGACGCGGAGTTCGTGGCGGCCGTGCAGGTGCGTTCCGCCGGCAGTCCGCTGCTGCTGCGGTCCCTGTTGGACGAGGCGTACTCCCGCGGTCTGAGACCCCGGGCCGAGCACGCCGAACTCGCGCGTACGCTCCGCTCGGACGTTCTCTGCCAGTACCTGTCGGCGTTCCTGCGTCCCCAGCCCGACCCGGTCCGCCGCGTCGTGCACGCGCTGTGCGTCCTGGGCGGCGACGCGCACCAGCAGGTCGTGGCACAGCTGGCGGGCCTGGACGCGCCCGGGTACGCAAAGGCGGTCGGCGCACTGGACCTCTGGGACCTGGGCCGGCCGGGGGCCGGGGAACACGGCACGCTGCTGTGGGACGCACTGGCGGACGGCATCCCGGCGGACGAGCTCACCGTCATGCGCAACCGCGCCGCGGTGCTGCTGCACCGGGCGGGGCACTCGGTGGAGGCAGCGGCCGGGCACCTCATGTCGGTGCACACCCTGCAAGATCCCCAGGCCGTGAGGATTCTGCGTGCCGCGGCCGACAGCGCGCTGGCGCGGGGGGCTTCGCGCGACGCGGCCCGTTATCTGCGCAAGGCCCTGCTGGACGACTCGTGCACGGGACTTCTCCGAGCCCGGATACTGACCGATCTGGCCACGGCGGAACGAGGATTCGCGACGCGCGCCGCGCTGCGGCACGTGGTCGAGGCGCTGCCGTTGTTCGACTCCCCCCTGGACCGTGCCGCCGCCGCGGTCCAGCTGGGCCCGCTGCTCTACCAGCCGTCGGAGTCCGGTATCGCCGTCCTGACCCATGACCTGGCCGCGGAGCTGCGAGCCCTGGGCTCGGCCGATGCCGCCGCGGCCGAGCTCGCGCTGCGCCTGGAGGCCCGCCACTACGTCCTGGGCGACCAGGACCCCGCGATCCACCCGTCCGCTCTGCGCAGGCTCGAAGAGCTGGGCCCCCGGCCGCCCGTGGGGACGGTGGGGGAACGGGAACTGCTCGCCGCGCTGATCCACATCGCGTTCGTCACCAACACCGCACCGGCGAAGCGCGTGGCAGACCTCGGGGCGCCCCTGCTGGCCCTGGAACCGCCGGATCCGCGACACGCCCACACCCCGCTGCCGCTGGCGGTGAACGCCCTGGCCGCCGCGGAGCACACCGAGGAGACCGTCCCCTGGCTGGACGCGGTCGGCCGACTCGTCGACCACCGGGGTACGGACGCGGAGGCGGCGGTGCTGCGGGCCGAGCGCACCGTGGTGGCCCTCTCCCACGGCCGGATCGCCGAGGCCAGGCAGACGATCGTACGGACCGATGCCGTGGTGGACCCCGAGGCCAATGCCCTTTCGGCCATCCGCTCCGCCGTCCTGGCCATCGTCACCCTGCACAGCGGAGAGCCCGAGCTGGCCGAGGAGTATCTCACCGGCGACCTGCCCCACCACCAGGACCAGTACCACGCCGCCCTCCTGCACATGGCGCGCGGCCTGCTCGCTGCCCGCCGCCGGCAGGACCTCATCGCCCTCCACCACTTCCGTACGGCGGGCGAGCGGCTGGAGCGGATCGGCTGGTCGAATCCGGCCGTGCTGCCGTGGTCGTCCCGCGCCGCCCTGATGCACCACCGGCTCGGGGATCAGGACCGGGCGCTGGCCGTGGGACGACGTGAGGTGGAACAGGCCCGAAAGTGGGGGGCGCCGTCCGTGGAGGGGCGGGCATTGGTGGCGCTCGGGCGCGTCACGCCCGGCCGCCGGGGAACGGAGCTGTTGGCGGAGGCGGTGTCCGTACTGGAGGGATCCACGAATCTCGACGAGCTGTGCCGGGCGCTCTACGCGTACGGCAGCCGGGAGGGCGTCGACGGACTGCGGGCCGATAAAGCCCTGGAACGGGCCCGAGCGTTGTCCGTCGACTGCGGTGCGGAGCGCCTGACTCAGCAGATCGAGGCGCAGATCGGCCGGCTCCCCGCCGCCCAGGAGCAGCGGTCCGAGCTCACCCCGTCCGAGGTACGGGTCGCCCGCCTTGCGGCGTCAGGTCTGCGCAACGCGGACATCGCGCAGCGGCTCCAGGTGTCGAAGCGGATGATCGAGCGGAACCTGACCAACGCGTACCGCAAGCTGGACATCAGCGGGCGTGATGCCCTGCCGTCGAGCATCGAGACGAAATGACCGGCACACCGAACCCCGGACCACAACGCCCTCGCACCGAACAGAGGTTTGCTTGACCGCACAGGATTCCGCTTCCTAAGGTCGAAAATGCTTTTTGGTGGTGCGATCGGGGCCGGGAGCACGCCCCAGGGAGGCGGTCGGTATCGCTACGTCGGGCGCCCACGACCAAGAGCCGGCGGCCGGGCAGGACTTGCCGCGGCTAGTCGAACGCGAGCGTGAGACGGCGGTCCTGCGCGACCTCGTCCGGCGGACCGCCGCGGGGCGCTCCGGTCTCGTCATGATCAAGGGGCCGGGCGGCATCGGCAAGACGGCCCTCCTGCGGGCCCTGGCCCAAACGGCACAGCGACGTGGCCTGCGCGTCGTGGAGATGGCGGGGGCCGGTAAACGGATACTCCGCTTCGGCGCTCCGGGGGCCCCGTCGGACCCCACGGCCGTCGGCGGTCACGCATTCGAGGGGGCAGGCTGGTCCCGGGCCAC
This sequence comes from Streptomyces sp. NPDC055239, assembly GCF_053606205.1. Classification (NCBI taxonomy): domain Bacteria; kingdom Bacillati; phylum Actinomycetota; class Actinomycetes; order Kitasatosporales; family Streptomycetaceae; genus Streptomyces; species Streptomyces sp. NPDC055239. The sequence continues at coordinate 65,497 of NZ_JBSGRD010000023.1, forward strand.
GGCCGGGCAGGCACGTGTTCCGTTCTCCTGGCCCGACGTCGCCGCGCCGACCCTGCACGGTCCGCTCCTGTCGTATCGGCAAGTGGTGGGTTCCGCTACGGCGACGCGTCCCACGCTTCTGTCGATCGACGACGCCGACCGGGCCGACCTCGAGTCGATCCGGGCGCTCGTGCGTCTCCTGCGCACCCGGCACGATCTGCCGGTCCTGCTGGCCCTCGGCTGGCGTGACAGCGAGGAGCCGGCCGCGCCCATGGAATGGGTGACCCGCTCGATGCTCGAGGCCGTCAGGCCCCGGCCCTTGACCGAGCCTGGCATAGGTACAGTCGTGGGCCGGCTGACGGGGAGCGCCGTCGAGGCCGGGTTCCGGGCGGACTGCCTGGCTGCGACCGGCGGCAACCCCGCATTGGTGACGGGGCTGGTCGCCGGGTTGCGCAGGCTGGGCCGGCCGCTGACGAGCGCAGGACTGGCGGCCGCGAGCGAAGGCGACATCCCGGTGTTCGGTCGGCGGGTGAGACGTCTCCTGCACGGGCAGTCCCCCGTCTCCGTACGTGCCGCGCGGGCCGTGGCCGTTCTGGGCGAGCGGACACCGACCACGACCGGGGCCGGTCTGGCGCAGGTGGAGACGACCGCGTTCACCCGTTCCCTTCGCCGGCTGGAGGCGGTCGGGCTGGCACAGGCGTCCGCCGCGGACGCCTGGTCCCTCGCGCACCGCGCCGTCCGGAACGCGGTCCTGACGGGCACCCCACCCCGGATCCGCGCGGACCTGCACGGCCGCGCCGCCCGGCTGTTGCACGACAGCGGAGCACCGGCCGCCGGCATCGCCGAGCACCTGCTCGAGTCCCCGGCCGCAACACGAGAGCCGTGGGCGCGGACCGTACTGCGGGAGGAGGCCCGCACGGCGATGCTCCAGGGGGCGGCGGACCGCGCGGTGGAACTACTGAGGTCCTGTGTCCCGCACGGCCACGAGGACACCTGCGACCCGACCCTGGTGATGGAACTGGGCGTCGCCGAGGGCCGGGTGGACGCGCAAGCCTGTATCGGTCACCTGACGTCCGTACTGGACCGCCCGACCGATCCCGACCTGCGTCTGACGGCGCTCAGCACACTCGTCGGCGCCTTGACCCGCACGGGCCGGATGGGACGCGCGGCAGAGCTGCTGGCGATGCAGGACACCGGTTCGCCCTCCGGACGGGCGCGTCTCCAACTGCTGGAGGCGGACATGCTCATAGCCGCGACCGACAACCTCGACGCCTGCACGAGCCTCCTCGAAACGGCCTCCCCGCGCCTGGACCTGCCCGGCGCGACCCCGGAGGAGCGAGCCCTCCTCGCGGGCCGTGCCTTCATCGCGATGAACCGGACGGAGCACCTTCCGCAGGCCCTGGCCGCGGCGAACCGGGTGGTGCAGGCCGCCACTCCCCTCACCGACTCCGCCCTCACCCTGGCCGCTGCGGCCGCCACGCTGACGTACGCGGACCGGCCCGCCGACGGCGCCCACATCTACCAGCAGCTTCTGGAAGGCGCCGACACCGTGCCCGACCGACTGCGCGCCGGGCTGCTCGCCCTCGACGGTGAGGCCGCCCAGCGGCTGGGGCGACTCGACCGCGCGCTCCGATCCACGGCCGAAGCCCTGGAGTCGACGCCCGGCGCGCAGGTCACCCACCACCAGGCGCTGGCGCTGGCGATCCGGCTGCACGCGCTGCTCGACCGGGGTGACGTAGCGGCGGCCGACGCCCTGGCCGGCACGGTGCCGCCGGACACGGTCGACGACGCCTGGCAGTGGAGCGAGTTCCTTGGTGCCCGCGGGCGCCTTCGGCTGGTCCAGGACGATCCCTGGGCCGCAGTGGCGGATCTTACGGAGTGCGGCCGCCGACAGGACCTGTGGCAGCGGACGAACCCGGCCGCTTCCCCATGGTGGTACTGGGCCGGACACGCCCACCTGGCGGTCGGCGACCGTGCCGAGGCCCGGCGTCTCGCCACCAGGGCTGTGGATCTGGCACACGCCGCCGACTTCCCCGTCGCCCTGGGCACGGCACTGGAGTTGCTGGCCTCCGCGGGCGACGAGCAGGGGCGGCTGCAGTTGTTCGCGGACGCGGAGAGCGTGCTGGCTCGCAGCGGCGCCGCGCTGTCGCTGGCGCGGACCCGTGTGGCCCGCGGTCGTGCACTGCTGCGGGCCGGGCATACGAACCAGGCCCGGACGGTGCTGCGCCGGGGGTGGGAGGAGTCCCACGCGCTCGGGGCCCGCAGTCTCCACGACGAGGCGCACGGTCTTCTGCTCAGCGCGGGGGCGCGGCCCAGGAGCGCGGCGTCCCGCAGGTCGGGCGAACTCACCCGCAGCGAGAAGCAGGTGGCGCGGCTGGCGGCGACGGGGCGGACCAACCTGCAGATCGCGGAGGTGCTCTTCGTGACGCGCCGCACGGTGGAGCTACACCTCACCTCCGTCTATCGCAAGCTCGGCCTGTCGGGGCGCAAGGAGTTGAGGAGCGCGCTGAGTCGGCTGCAGACCGCCGCCCGCAGCGAGACGAGGGCCTGAGGGCCGACGAGCGAGACGAAGGCCTGAGGGCCGACGCCGGTGTGAACGCCCGCCGTCACGGACCGTAACTTCCTGCCCGCCGGACTGCCCGAACGCAGCGAACGGTGTCTACTTTTCCAGGAGTCGCGGAGCCAGGCCGTTCGCCTGCTGCCCTCCGGGTCCGCCCCCGCACAGGAGTCGGGACCCCGCTCTCCCCCACCCCAGGCGCCGGTTCGGCTCCCCGTCGCACGGAGCGCTGAGCGCCTTCGACCGGAAGGAAACGGCATGACCGCTTTCGAGGTGGAGCAGATCGCCGAACGGGTCCACCGCTACTACGCGTTGGTGGACGACGGAGACGTACAGGGAGTCGTCGGGCTCTTCGCCGAGCGTGCGGTGTACGAGCGGCCGGGTTACGACCCCATCGTCGGCCGGGAGGAGCTCGACGCCTTCTACAGAGGTCAGCGGGTCATCGACAGCGGGAGTCACACGGTGGTCAAGCTCGTGGTCGGCCCTCACGACGCCGCTGTCGAGGGCGGGTTCCGCGGAACGCTGAAGGACGGCAGCGAGGTGGATCTCAGGTTCGCCGACTTCTTCCGGCTGGACGACGACCTGCTCTTCGAGGTCCGCAACACGTACTTCTTCTCGCCGATGGTGTGAGCGCGGGGCGCCCCGCGTAACGGTGGCTCACACCGATGCTCCACCGGTGACGGCCCGCGAGGCTTCCGTGCGGACGACCTCGTAGTGGTCGCCGCCGGCCGTTCACGTCGGCCGGTTCCCCTCGGTCGGAAGGCCCCCCTATGAGCAGTACCGGCGATTCGGAATCGGCAGAGTCGTTCGATGTGATCGTCGTCGGAGGCGGCCCCGCCGGGTCGTCGGCCGCGACGTTCGTGGCCATGCAGGGCCACCGGGTCCTGCTTCTGGAGAAGGAGAGTTTCCCCCGGCACCAGATCGGCGAGTCCCTGCTGCCGTCCACGGTGCACGGGATATGCGCCCTCCTCGGTGTCTCCGATGAGCTGCACAGTGCCGGGTTCACGAAGAAGCGTGGCGGCACGTTCCGTTGGGGCTCCAACACCGAACCGTGGTCCTTCGACTTCGCGCTCTCCGAGAAGTTCGCGGGCCCCACCTCGTTCGCCTACCAGGTCGAGCGCATGAAGTTCGACCAGTTGCTCCTCGACAACGCCCGGCGCAAGGGCGTCGTGGTCCGTGAGCGCTGCGCGGTCCGCGACGTCCTAGAAGACGACGGCCGGGTGTCCGGGGTCCGTTACCAGGGCGAGGACGGCGTCGAACGTGAGACGCGCGCCCTGTTCGTCGTCGACGCCTCCGGCAACCAGAGCCGGCTGCAGGGGCGCATCGGCGGCCAGCGACGCTACTCGGATTTCTTCCAGAACATCGCGCTCTACGGCTACTTCGAGGGCGGCAAGCGGTCCCCCGGGCCGAACAAGGGCAACATCACGTGCGTCGCCTTCGAGTCGGGATGGTTCTGGTACATCCCGCTGACCGAGACGCTCACCTCGGTGGGCGCGGTGGTGCGCAAGGAGTGCGCGGACCGGGTCCGGGGCGATGGCGGCGAGGCGCTGGCCGCGATGATCGCCGACTGTCCTCTCGTCGCCGACTACCTGTCCGAGGCCGAGCGCGTGACCGAGGGGCCCTACGGCGAGGTCCGCGTGCGCAAGGACTACTCGTACCTGCACGAGACCTTCTGGCGCCCGGGCATGACGCTGGTGGGCGACTCGGTGGGCTTCATCGACCCCCTGTTCTCCTCGGGCGTGCACATGGCCACCTTCAGCGCGCTGCTGGCCGCGCGTTCGATCAACACCGTGCTCCGTGGCGAACTGGAAGAGGAGGAGTGCTTTGGAGAGTACGAGGCCAGGTACCGCGCGGAGTACCAGACCTTCCACGACTTCCTCGTCAGCTTCTACGACGTCACCCGCGACGAGCAGCAGTACTTCAGCGATGCCCGGCGCGTCACCCACGACCCCGCGCCCGGTGCCGGGGCATTCGTCGGTCTGGTCGGCGGCGGCGCCTCGGACGACACGGCGCTGACCTCCAGCTCCTACCGGGACCAGCGCAAGAAGGACCTGCGCCAGCAGTCACGCGACGTCCACTGGGAGGGACACCGCATCCAGATGCAGGCCGCCTTCGGCGAGCCGGCCGACGACGCTCCAGCCGTCAAGGACGGTCTTGTCGTCTCCCAGGACGGCATGCACTGGACGAAGAGCGCGGAGTCCGCTCCGGTGTGACCGGTCCGGTCCCCCCTCTCCGTCTACCGGTCCGCGGCGGCCGACCGGTAGACGGAGAGGGTTCCGGGGAGCGCGGCGCAGGCGGAGCGCGCCGCTTCGAGCCTCTCCTGGTGCCCTTCGTCCGTGGCGTCCAGCAGGAGGCCGAGCATGGTGCCGCTGTGCGTGCAGACCACGCCGGGCGCGCCCAGGCGTTCGGCGATGCTGGTCATGGCGTCGAGATTGCGCTTGGGCAGCCGGCGCTGGTTGAGTACCGCGCTGCGTGTGGTGACGGCGCCGACGGCGCGCAGGTCCGCGGCGCGGACGGCGTCGGCGAGCTCGCCGACGAGCCGCGCGTATTCGTGCCCCAGCGCGGAAGGAACGTGCCAGGGGCGCCGGTTGTGGGCAACGGTGTCGAGATGTCCGCCCTCGTCGACGGCGACGACGGTGACGGGCGGCAGCACACCGAGGCGCGCGCGGAGCCGAACGGCCCGGTGTTCGAAGACGACGACGCCCGAGTGCATGACCCCGTCAGTGGGTTCGACGGGGCGCAGCCAGTCCTCGACGGCGGCCGGCGAGGTGTCGAGGCCGAGTACGGCGCCGACACTGCGGGCCGTCGCGACAAGGTCGGCGGAGGAGCTGGCGAGGCCCTTGCCGACGAGCAGGTCGCTGTCCAGGAGGAGGGTCCCTCCTCCGCCGGCTCCGTGCGTGTCGAGCATGGCCCGCGCCAGCGTGAGCGACTTGGTCTTGTGCGCGGGGTAGACGTGCAGCGGGCCGTGCCGGTCGTAGCGGAACCGGGCGCGGCTGCCGAGGCTGATGGGGAGGGTGACGAGGAAGGCCGTGCCGTCGGGCAGGACACCCTGGAGGAGTTCCCCGAAGGTGCCGGGGGCGGATCCGGCGTCCTCGTCGATGTCCACGGCCACCCGGCGGGCGACCGCCTGCGGCCCGGTCATACGGGGCTCCGCGCGGTCATGGGGGTGTCGAGCAGCCCTGCCGCCGCGTTCCGGCGCGCGGTCCGGCGCGCCCACTCGGCGTCGAGCCGGTCGAGTTCGCGCTCCTCGTCGGCGAGGAGTTCCCCGACCCGGTCGGGGTGGGTGGAGCCCGCCGATTTCTTGGCGTGCAGTCCGCGGTCGACGTCGAAGGACTCGGCGAGCAGTTCGGCGGCCGGTTCCGCCTCGTACCCGGACTCGGCGGCGCAGGCGCGCAGCAGGTCGGCGTCGGGCCGGTCGGCGCGCAGCCCCTGTTCGACGGCGCGCTTGACGTAGCGTCCGGCGACGATCTGGGCGGTGCGCCAGGGGATGCGGCAGTCCAGGGTGAGGCGGTTGGCGAGGGTGAAGCCTCCGAGGTGGTCCTCGGCGCAGGCGGTGCGCATCCGGTCGGTGTGGTAGGTGACGCCGGTGACGACGGCGTGGGTCAGGCGCAGCAGGGAGCGCATGGCTGCGGCTTGGGTGTGCAGGTGGGCGCCGGTCTCCTTGGACACCTCGACGGTGTTGCTGTAGGGGGTGTTGCGCTGTCCGGCGACGAGGTCGGCGGCCCGGCCGACGACGTGGGCGCAGCGTCCGCGGATGCGTTCGAGTACGGGGAAGTTACGTTTCTGCGGCATGGCGGCGGAGATGCCGGCGAGGTCGTCGGGCAGGTCGAGGAATCCGAGGCCGCTGCCGCTCCAGGTCATGAGGTCGGTGGTGAAGCGGCTCAGGACGGCGGCGTAGCCGGCGAGGTCCGTGGCCATGGCTGTGGTCCAGGTGCGGGAGGCGACGCCGACCAGCGCGTGCGGCTGGGCGCGGGCGAAGCCGAGGTGGGCGGCGAGTCGGGCGCGGTCCCAGGGCAGTTCCTGCCCGGCCATGGCACCGGATCCCAGGGGGCAGGAGTCCGTCTCGTCGTAGGTGTGCAGCATGCGGCGCAGTGCGGCGTTGGTCTCGGCGGCGAGGGCGGCGAGGTGGTAGCCGGGGGTGATGATCTGTGCGGCCTGGCCGTGGGTGTAGCCGGGCATGGGTGTGTCGGTGTGGCGGGCGGCGAGGGCGGTGACGGCCCGTCCGAGTTCCAGGAGGTCCGCCGCGATGGCGGTTAAGTTGGTGCGGGCGGCCATGAGTTGGGCGCATACCTGGGCGTCGTTGCGGCTGCGGTCGACGTGCCAGGCGGCGAACGGCGGGGTGGGGCCGGACTGGACGTGGTGTTCCAGCGCGAAGGAGATGTCGGACATGTTCTGCCGGGGGTCGGCGCGTACCGCGTCGGCGTCGAGCGAGCCGAGGCGGGCGTCGAGGGCTGCCGCGCCGGGGGTGTCGACCAGTCCCATCCGCAGGTACTCGCGCAGGAGGGCTCGTTCGACGGCGACGTAGTGGGGCAGCAGGTGTTCGGCTTCGTAGGCGAACTGCGGGGCGAGCACCTCCTCGTGCCACACGTCGCTCGGTGTGCCGTCGATCCGGCCGGTCACCGCCATGCTGTCCTCCCGGGAAGGGTGCGTTTCAGGGCGGTGGCGAGTCCGGCCACCGTCGGGTCGGCGAAGAAGGTCCGCAGCGTGATGCCGCTTTCCTGTTCCGGGGCGAGGCGGGCGAGCAGGCGCAGGGCCTGGAGCGAGTGGCCGCCTGCGGTGAAGAAGTCCTCGTGGACGTCTACGGCGCCGGTGCCGAGCAGGGTCCGCCAGACGGCCGCCACCCGTTCTTCGAACGCGTCGCGAGGATCCGTCCCCGCGGGCGGCGGAATGTCCGCGGGGCGGGGGGTGTACCGCGGGGGCGTGCCGGAGAGCAGCGCGGAGAGGCGGGTGCCGGGCGCGTCCAGGAGGGTGGCGAGCAGCCGGAGGTAGTCGGCGAGCAGGGTGTCGGCGGTGGAACGGTCGAAGAGGGCGGCGTCGTAGACGAGGCGGACGCCGGTGCCGGCGACGTCGAGAAGGAGGTCCTCCTCGCAGGAGGAGACGGGCGGGCCGAGAGCGCCGTCCGGTGTGTGGTTGAACGCCAGCTGGTAGAGGGGCGGTACGCCGGGCAGGCGCGGCGCCGCGAGGAGCTCGACGAGGCTCTGGAAGGCGATGTCGTACGGTTCGTCGGCCCGGACGGCGGTGGTGGTGCGGCGGACGAGTTCGGTGCCGTCGGGGTCGCCGGAGAGGTCGGTCCGCAGGACGCGCATGTTGACGAAGGTGCCGACCATCGAGCGGGTCGCGGGGTCGTCGCGCCCTGCGACAGGCAGGCCCACAGCGACGTCGTCGCTGGCGGAGTGGTGGTGGAGCAGGGCGGTCCAGGCGGCGAGGAACAGCATCACGGGCCGGGTGCCGTGGTGACGGGCGACGCCGGTCAGGGCGGCGGCGGTGCCGACCGGCAGGGCGGTGCGTACCTCGGCGCCTCGGAAGGTGCGGGAGGACGGGCGCGGTCTGTCCAGCGGCACGGTGTGCACGGGCGGCAGTCCGTGCAGCCGGGCCCGCCAGTGGTCGGCGGGCGCGTCGGCTCCGGTCCGCCCGCGTTCGCGCCGTGCGTAGGCGCCGTAACCGAAAGGGAGCCGGGGCAGGCGGGGGTCGCGTCCTTCCTCGGCGGCGGCGCAGAGTTCGGTGAGTTCGGCGTGGACGTGGAACCCGGAGGCGGTGTCGTACACCGTGTGGTGGGCGGCGAACACCACCGACCAGGCTCCCTCCCCCAGGTCGAGGACGGCCGCGCGCCACTGGGGTGCCCGGTGCGGGTCGAACGGGCCGCGGGCCAACCGGGCGCGCAGGGAGCACCGTTCCTCGGCCTGTGCGGCGTGGTCGTACCCGCTCAGGTCGATCAGCTCGATCTGCGGCTCCGGGCAGGGGTGCACCTCCTGGCAGAGCCGTCCGTCCACGGTGCGCAGGACGGTGCGCAGGGGCTCGTGGCGGTTCATGACCACGTGGAGGGCGTGCACGAGGTCGTTCCCGGTCACGGCCGCGTGCAGGGGAAACTCGTCGACGGCGCAGTAGGTGGGCGGGTCGTGGGCCAGGCGGGAGGCCAGCCAGGCGCGTTCCTGGGCGTACGTCGCCGGCAGGACGACCGGCCCGGCCGGGTCGCCGGGTGCGGACCGGTCGTCGCGGACGGCGGGGCCGGGACGCGTCACGACGCTCCGCCGTCGCCGAGCGGCAGGACGTGGCCGGGCAGTTGTACCGGGTCGCCGAGGACGACGGCGATCTCTCGGTCGCCCTCGTACGGTTCCCGGGCGTGGGCGGTGCGGATGTTGTCGACGAGGAGGACGTCGCCCTCCTGCCAGGGCTCCCCCACGGTGAACCGGTCGTATACGGCGTTGATCTTCTCGATCGTGTCGTCGGTGACGGGGGTGCTGTCGCCCGCGGCGGTGTCGAAGGGCAGTCCGTCGGGGCCGTACACGTCGGTGAGGTACTCCCGGATCGCGGGTTCCAGGGTGCGGCCGTTGAGGAAGGCGATCTGGTTGAACCAGCCGGGCACCCCTGTGCGGGGATGGGCCACCACGGCGGTGCGGCGCTGGCGGGTGACCAGGCGGCCGTCAGGGAGCCAGGTGTTGTCGACGGCAGCTTCGGCGCAGTAGGCGTCGACCGACGTCCGGTCGGTGCTGCCGAACGCCTCGGGCCAGGAAAGCCCGACGTCGTGGTAGGCGCGGCGCAGCAGCCAGCCGTGCTCGGCGAAGGGGGCGGTGAGGTCGGTCGGGAGCGCGGTGAGGACCTGCTGGGAGTCGGCGACGGTGGTGCGGCCGCCGCTGTCGGGTGCGGTGAGGCACGCGAAGAGCAGGGTGCCGGGGACGGTGGCGGCGTGGCTCAGCTCGTGGTGCATGCACATCGGATCCTCGGCGGGCCAGTGGCTGCCGGAGTACACGCCGGGTGCGAGGGCGGTGCGGGGCGCGAAGCCCTCCCGCTCCGTCAGTGGTTCGATGCCGAGCGCGGTGGCGACGCGTACGACGTCGGCGGGGGTGCGGGCGCCGACGCCGCGGAGCATGACGGCGCCAGAGGCGGCGAGGGCGTCCAGGGCAGCGGCGCGGTGCACGGCGGCGCGCGCGGCGGGGTCGGGGTCGGCGGTGCGGGCGTCGAGGACGGGCAGCGGGGCAGGACCCTCGGCGGGGCGGGCCAGGGCGGGGGCGGACTTGCTGTCCAGCAGGGCAGCGACGTCGGCGACCGTGGGGGTGTCACGAAGTTCGGCGACGGTGACCCGGCGTTCGAGCTCGATGGCGAGGCGGATCGCGGAGAGCGAGGTGCCGCCGAGGTCGGTGAAGCGGCTGTCGCGTCCGATGCGCTCCTTAGGCACGCGCAGCAGCCGTGCCCATACGTCCGCGACCCGCCGTTCGGTGGCGGTGTCGAGCTTCGGCGCGCCGGTACCGCCGCTCCCCCGGGCATGCGCACTGTCGCGGGCGCGGGCGGTGAGGGCCTTCTTGTCGATCTTCCCGTTGCCGGACAGCGGGAGTTCGCGGAGGTGGTGGAGCCTGGACGGCACCATGTAGTGGGGCAGGGAGGTGCCGAGGACCCGTGCGGTCTCTTCGCCGTCGGGGGCCTCCTCGCCCGTGTAGTAGGCGACGAGTTGGGGGTCGTCGTCGGTGCCGGCGACGACGACGGCGCCGTCGCGGACGCCGGGGGCCTGGAGCAGGCGGTCCTCGATCTCGCCGATCTCTATGCGGAAACCGCTGATCTTCACCTGGTCGTCGCGCCGCCCGAGGTACTCCAGTTCGCCGGACGGGACCCTGCGGCCGAAGTCGCCGGACCGGTAGAGGCGTTCGGCGGGACGCAGGGGGTCCTGGCGGTAGACGGCGGCAGTGCGGTCGGGGTCGTTGACGTAGCCGCGGCCGACGCAGACGCCGGCGATGACGATCTCGCCCGGGGCGCCGTCGGGGACGAGGTGGAGCTGCTCGTCCATGACGTAGACGCGGCAGTTGCGGATGGTGTCGCCGAGCGGCACGGAGGGGTGGTCCGGCACACTGCGCATGACGCCGTGGTGGGAGTCGTCGCTCACCTCGGTGAGGCCGTAGCAGTTGACGAGGGGAACGCCGGGGGCCCTCTCGAACCAGCGGCGGACCAACTCCTTCTTGAGCGCCTCCCCGGTCACGGCCATGACCCGCAGGTACGGGAGAAAGGCACGGTCCCGGGCGACCTCGGCGAGCACGAGTTCGAGGTAGGTGGGCACGAGTTGGAGCACCTGGACACCGTGGTGGTCGACGAGGTCCACGAACCGGCCGACGTCGAGCACGACCTCCTGCTCGACCAGCAGCACGCGGCCGCCGACGAGGAGGGGCGAGACGAGCTGCCACAGGGAGATGTCGAAGCACTGCGGTGCCGTCTGCCCGACGGTGTCGCCCTCCTGGATTCCGAGGTCCTCGATCTTGGCGTACAGGTGGTTGAGGAAGCCGTCGTGCTCGCACATGGCGCCCTTGGGCTCGCCGGTGGACCCCGAGGTGAAGTACACGTAGGCCAGGTGGTCACCCGCCACGGCCACTCCGGGGTCGTGCGTGGGTCCGTCGCCTCGGGCGAGATCCTCGACGCTCATCCGGCAGACCACCGTGTCGCGGCCGCTCAGTGCCTCGTCGAGGGACGGCACGCCGGAGTCGGCGAGCACCCAGCGGCACCCGCTGCGGTCGAGGGTCCTCGCGATGCGCGAGGCGGGGAATCCCGGTTCGAGCGGCAGGTAACAGCCACCTGCCTTGAACACGGCGAGCACCGCGGCGGGCCACTGCGCGTGGCGTTCGGTGACGACGGCCACCACGTCCTGCGGGGCCAGTCCCTCCCGCAGCAGCGCCCAGGCGATCCGGTTGGCCTCGTCGTTGAGTTCGCGGTAGGTGCGGGTGGTGGTCCCGTGCACGACGGCCACGGCGTCGGGATGCTGCCGGACGCGCTCCTCGAAGAGTTCGTGGAAGCGGCGTCCGGGCAGCGGCCGTACGGGGCCCGCGCCGCGTGCGACGACGGCCTCGGTCTCCTCGGGCGAGAGGAGTCCGTGCCGGGTGTGCGGCTGGTCGGGATCCGCCGCCATCAGGTACAGCGCGCGCGTTTCGTACCGGCCGAGGCGCTCCGCGGTCGTACCGGCCGTCGCCGACGCGTTCGCCCAGGCCTCCTCCGCCTCCGCACGTCCCGCGTCGGTGCCCACGTGGCGCACCAGGTCGCGCCAGGAGGCGTCGGGGACCGGCGAGGCCATGCCCAGCAGCACCGAGGCGACCTTCAGGCGTACAGCGAGCCGTACCGAGGCACCGTCCGCCGCGCACGCGTGGGCGAGAGCCGCGACGGCATCCTCCGGCCGGGCGGGCGGCGCCGGCTGCCCGGCGACCGGGTCGGGTGCTGTTTCCTGCATCGGGACGCTCCTGCTGATCGATGAACCGGTACACGGACGGGGCGGCATGCTCAGGCCAGGTAGTCCTCGGCGCCGCCGGTGCGCACCGTGTCGAGGGTGAAGCAGTGGAAGCCGCCGCCGAACAGACGCCGGTGCCGGTGGCGGACGGGGACGACGGTGAAGCCGTGCTTCTCCAGGGTGGCCATGAGGGTCTTGCAGGCGTCGTTGACCATGACGGTGTCCTCGTCGACGGAGAGCACGTTCAGGTCGATGTAGGGGCTTGCCGGGATCGGGTCGTCGTTGGCGTACTGGGGGTAGTCGTCGGTGCCGGGCGGCGGCGGGACCACGACGTCCCAGCCGCGCAGGGCCTCGGGCAGGTAGTCGACGACGCCCGGGTCGCGCAGCAGCAGAGTGCCGGGACGCAGCGGGACCACGACGGAGTCGATGTGGCTCTGGGTCAGTTGGTCCATGCGGTGCACGCGGAACCGTCCTTCGAGGTGGCGTCGGAGCCAGTCGAAGGCGAGGGCGTGGTTGGCGTTGGAGACGTTGACGATCAGGTCGCGCCCCAGCCGCAGGCAGTTGGCCCCGTCGATCATCGGCTCGAGGCCGACGTCGTACGGCGACGGCTTCGGGTCGAGGGGGACTTCGATGTTCGGGGCGGCGTGGGCGACGTTGGCCGGGTCGAAGGAGTGGTCGGTCATCATCGGGCGCGGCATGACCGTCCAGCGGGCGCCGCCGCGGAAATACTCCAGGAAGACCGGTTTGAGGAACTGGGTCTCGAAGTAGCGGTCGTGCAGCATGGGCGGGGTCTCGATGATCTCGTCGCCCATGATCAGGGTGTTGTCGCGCAGGTTGAGCGGGGGTGTGACAGCGGCCTCGAAGGCGGGGGTGGCGACCCGGGTCGCCTCCGGGGCGGGCGGCAGCGGCCGGTGCACCGTGACGCCGAGCGCGGTGAGTTGTGCGGCGATGCCTTCGACGTCCTCGACGAGTTCGCCGAGGAAGTGCTCCTTCTGCGCGAGACGGTGGGGGCTGTTGCGGTCGCGGCGTTCCTTGCTGTCGCGCCAGGTGGAGATGGAGGGGTAGTAGCCGCGGGCTCCGGAGAGGTTGTCGCTGATGAACATGTCGAACGACATGTCGCGCACCCGGTCGAGGTAGCCGTCCGCCGAGCCCAGGACGACCTCCTTCAGCGGGGTGAAGTCGTCGTAACTGTTCAGGCGCATCGGCGGGGGCCTTTCGTGGGGCGTTGGGGGGTGACGGCCCGCGTGCGGTGACCGCCCGTCATCCTGCGGCCTCCTTGGTCAGGAAGCCCGCGAGGCGCCGCACGCCGGTCTCGATCCGGTCGGGCTCCAGGTAGCTGCACGACAGCCGGATCTGCCGGTCGCCGCTGTCGGTGAGGGAGAACTGCCGCATCGGCGTCCACAGCACGCCGTACTGGGCCGCAGAAACCTCCAGGAGCGCATGGTCGGCGGGCACGGGCAGGTCGACGCGGACGAAGAAGCCGCCGGGCGGCCGGTGCCAGGAGACTCCCGGCGGCATGCCGTCGGCCAGGTGGCGTTCCAGGGCGTCGGTCAGCCGGGCGAGGTTGGCCCGGTAGCGTTCGGCCTTGCGCCGGGCCAGCGCCCGCAGGGAGCGCCCGTGTTCCAGGAGCAGGCCGCCGACGACGGCCTGGGAAAGCGGTGAGGTGTTGACGGTGACCATCGTCTTGAGGTCGGCGAGTTCCTGTGCGAGTGACCGTTCGCCGGTGTGGTGGCAGACCCGCTGGTCGGCGACGGCGTAGCCGACGCGTGCGCCGGGGAACCCGACCTTGGCGAACGTGCCCACGTGTACGACGCGGCGCCGGGTGTCGAGAGCCTTGAGGGCGGGCAGGACGTGGTCCTCGCGAGCGGTGAAGGCGTAGGCGTTGTCCTCGATCAGGAAGAGGTCCTCGCGCTCGGCCAGGTCGAGCAGGGCGAGCCGGGCGGCGAGGGGCATGCGGGCGCCGCCGGGGTTGGAGAAGTCGGGGGCGACGTAGCAGGCGCGGACGCGGCGGCCTTGGGCGCGGGCCTGGCTGCAGCGCGCGGCGAGGTGGTCCACGTCGAGTCCGGCGGCACCTTCGCGGACGTCGGTCACGGGGATCTCGAGGAGCCGTGCGGCGCCGACAACGCCCGGGTAGCACGGGTCGGCCACGGCGAGCAGGTCGTCGGCGCCCCGGTACAGCGCCCGCAGGGTGAGCAGAATGGCCTCCTGGGCGCCCACGGTGATCACAACGTCGCCCGGTGCGGCGTCGATGTCCTGGTCGGTGCGCAGCGCCTCGGTCACGAGGTCGTTGATGAGGCCTTGGGCGGGCCCGTACTCGTAAAGCATCCGCTCGGCGCGGGAGGGGTCGAGGCCGCGGTCGGTGCGCAGGTGGGAGAGGAAGCGGTCGGTCAGGGCACGCAGGTCCAGGCCCTGGGCGAAGTCGGGGTGGGGGGCGCCGGGTGCGAAGGAGATGGCGTCGGGGTGACGGCCCATCACCTCGTTGAGGAAGCCGATGGCGCCGAGCACCGGGTCCTCGAGGGAGCCGTGCAGGTCCGCCTCGTAGAGGTCGGGGGCGCCTGTCATGTCCGGCTCCCTCGTGCGGCGCGCCGCCGTTCACGCTCCTGCCAGCGCCGTTCGACCTTGTCGAGGACGTCGGGGGCGTAGGCGCGGTCCGCCTGGGCGAAGGCGAACTCGGCGAGGTACGTGCGGAAGTGGTCGAGGGGTTCCTCGGCGAGGGTGAGCATGCGCCGGTTGGCGGCGACCGCAGGGGCGCAAAGGCCCGCCACGGCACGTTCGACCGCCTCGTCCATGCGGTCGGCGGGCACGACCTCGTCGTAGACCGTGGCGGCCTCCGGGTCGGTGGTGGCGATCCTGCGTCCGCCGAGCACGATCTGCCGGGCGAGGCGGGCTCCCGTCTGCCGGGTGAGGCGGAGGTTGCCCACGCCGGGCACGATGCCCTCCTCGGCGGCGGGCAGGCTGACGTAGGCGCCTTCCTCGGCGACGACGTGGTCGAGGGCGAGCAGAAGTTGCATGCCGCCGCCGATGGCGAAGGTGTCGACGGCCCCGATCCACGGTTTGGTGACGCCCCGTTCGCTCCCGGCGCCGGGGGCCGGGTCGGTCAGAAGGCCGTGGAGGAGCTTGTTGACGTAGCCGAGTTCGCGGCCGAGGAGGAAGTCGACCAACGGGATCCGGCCGTCGCGCAGGTCGGTGAGGTCGACGCCGGCGCTGAAGACGCGCCGCCCGCGGTAGGCGGGGTGGTCGACGATGCCGCCGCGCAGGACGCCGACACGGACCGTGTCGTCGAGCAGGACGAGGTCGACGGCGGTGTCGAGGTCGGCGATGAGCCGGGCGTTCTCGGCGTTGAGCCGGCGGGGGTTGCGGAACTCGACGTGGGCGGCGGTGCCGCGGCGTTCGACGTGGACGGTGTCCAGTTCGGCTCGGCCCTCGGCGCGGAAGCCGTCCAGGAGCTCCAGGGCGCGGGGGGTGGGTCCGAGCATCGTCTCCACGAGGTGCCTGCCGGCGGTGGGCGAGCGCAGTACGGCACTGCAGAACCGGCCCTGGTCGATCTCGCGGCCTTCCTTCTCCGCCTGGGCGAAGCGGCGTTCGACGGCCATCTGCTCACGGGTCGGCACCAGTCCGGGCACCCGGCCGGCGGCGGCGTCCACGAGCTCCGGCAGCCTGCGTCGGCGAGTCAGGCCGTCGGTGAGCAGGTCGTAGACGGTCTCGGAGTGCCGGGAGAGGAAGTCGCGGCGGACGCGGCGCACCTCGGCGTGGACGGTTGCGGCGCGGGCCCGCTCGCCGGTGGACCGCCTCGGTACCGACGGCAGTGCCGCGAGGGCCTGTTCGGCTTCGGCGGCGCACTCGGCGAGCTGTCGTGCGTCGTCGTCGAAAACGCCGGTGAGACCGGCGGGAGTGCCGGTGGAGGCGCGGTGGGAGGCCTGGGTGGTCATTCCGCCGCCTCCGTGCGCTCAGGGCCGTCATGGCCACTGCCGGACAAGCGCCGCAACTCGCGGTCGCAGGCGGCCAGATGGATGCCGAGCGCGTCGTCGTACTCGGCGGTGGCGGCCTCCTCCAGGAGTCGCCGACGGATGCGGGTCTCCCGGTCGGAGAGCCGGCCGCGCAGCACGGCCGCGGTGTGGACGGCTTCGTCGAGGTCCTCGCTGACCTGGTCGACGATGCCGAGTTCCGTGGCGTCGTGGAGTTCGATGGCGGAGTCCCACAGCACGATGCGGCGGGCGCGGGCCAGCCCGATGTGCTGCACGAGCCGGTACAGGGTCATGCCGGGCCAGAAGTGCCCCTCGTTCACCGGCAGCATCAACCGCAGGTCGGGGCCCGCGATCCGGTAGTCCGCAGCCAGCAGCAGGTCGAGCACCGGTCCGCCGCACGTGCCCTCGACGACGGCGATGTTGACGTGGTCGAGCTGCTCCAGCCTGCGCAGGGCGCGCTCCCAGCGTTTGACCTCCTGGATGGAGGCTGCGCCGGGCCACTCGCGGGGCTGGAGGGGCGACGGCGTGTACCGCACGACCACAACCGCCCGTTCGCGCTGTTCCGCTGCCTGTTCGCAGACCGCGTCCAGTGCCGCGGTCAGCTCGGGCAGCGCACTGCCGCCGTCAAGACGGACCAGGATGCCCAGTTCCTCGGGCAGTCCCGTCCGGTCGCGTCCCGTCTTCATGGTCGCAACAGCTCCTTTCCTCACCAGCGCACCAGGGCCGTCTCGATGGTCGAGCCCGGCCCCATCGTCATCAGGACACCGAGGTCGCCCGCAGCGGCGGCCTTCTCGTCGCGCAGCCGCTCGTAGGAGAACAGGAACGATCCGCTGGAAAGGTTGCCGTGGTCGCGCAGCACCCCGGTGGTGTGCCGCACGTCGTGCCGGGACAGTTCGAGGTTCACCCGGATCGCGTCGATGACCTTCTTGCCGCCGGAGTGCACCACCCAGTGGGCGATGTCCCCGGTGCGCAGTCCGGTGCCGTCGAGGAGGCGGGAGACCGCGGTCTCGGCGTGGGCGCCGACGACGTAGGGCACGTCGGCGTCGAGGTAGAAGCTGAACTTGCCGTGCGCGTCGTCCCAGTCGTAGCGCATCGCGGCGACGGCCTCGGGAATGATGTGGCTGGTGAACCTCAGCAGTTCCGGGCCGGGCGGCGGCGCCTCGTCGTCGGGGCACGCGGGTGCGCGGACGGCGACGGCGGCCGCACCGTCCCCGAACAGGCTGTTGACCACCGAGGAGCGCATCGTGCCGTCGAAGACGTAGGCGGCGGAGCATGCCTCGACGCAGACCATGAGGGCGAGTTCACCGGGGTGTCCGCCGGTCCAGCCCGCGACGGCGTTGAGCGCGTTGAGCCCGGCGTTGCAGCCCATGCCGACGACGTCGAGGCGCTGGCAGGACGGATGGATGCCGAGGTCCCTGATGAGCAGCGCGGACAGGCCGGGCGTCAGCAGTCCGGTGGAGGTGACGCAGCACAGGTAGCGGATGTCGGCGAGCTCCGCGCCGGAGTCGGCCAGGCAGCGTTCGACGGCCTCCCGGCCCATTCTCAGCCCTGTCTCGGTGTGTTTGCGCAGCAGGTCGCCCTGGGACTCCTCGACAGGCCTCCCGTCGGGGCCGATCGGCGGCAGGGTGAGGTTGCGGCGCTCGATGTTGCCGCCGAGGAAGACGGAGCGGATGCGGCGGTCGGTGATGCCGAAGGTGTCGAGGACCTCCCGCTGGGTGTACGAGACGGGCGGCACGGCGGTACCGACACCGACCAGTCCCGGTGTTCCGGCCGCTGCTCGCCCCGGCGGCTGCCGGGGTGCCCGGTCGACCGGTTGTTGGGTTCCGCGCACGTCTTCCTCCGTGGGGCGGGTGGGCTGGTGGCGATGGCCGAGAGGGCTCGCTCAGTAGCCGACCTTGGCGTTGATGCGGCGCGGGTAGTAGCGCTCGTCGCCGTTGCGCCGGTACTCGGGCCGGCGCTGGGCGTTGCTCGACGGCAGGTCCCCGTTGACCGTGACGCGCTGGCCGCGGCGGTGTTCCTGGTAGTCGTTGATGGCGATGTGCTGGGTGACGCGGTTGTCCCAGAGGGCCACGGTGTGCGGGTTCCAGCGGTACCGGAGGGTGAAGGCCGGCTGCTCGGAGTGCTCGAACAGGTGCTGCAGGACGGTGTCGCTCTCCTGCCGGGTGAGTTGCGGGATGTGCGAGGTCCACATCCGGGTGACGTAGAGCGACTTGCGTCCGGTCACCGGGTGGACGCGCACGACGGGATGCTCGGCGGACATCTCGACGACCGGCGGGATCTTCAGGACGTGGACGGCGGTGAGGCCTTCGAGCAGCTCGCGGAACGGCTCGGAGAGCGTCTCGTACGCCCGGTACTGGTTGCTCCACATGGTGTCGCCGCCCGCGGAGGGGGTGTCGATGAGGTGCAGGATCGACGCGATCGGCGGGCTGGGGCTGAAGCTGACGTCGATGTGCCACTCGTCGGCCTTGCCGCCCTTGTCGGGCTGGATGACCGTGATCTCGGGGTGATCCTCGAGCTTGGGCAGGAAGGGGTGGACCTCCACCTCGCCGAAGCGCCGGCCGAACGCCACGTGCCCCTTGGGGGTCAGCTTCTCCTGGTCCGGGAAGAACAGCACGAGGTGTTCGAGCATGAGCTCGTGGATGCGGTCGAACTGGGCGTCGGTGAGGTCGTTGAGCTCGATGCCGCGGACCTCGGCGCCGAGGGCGCCGGCGACGCGGCGGATGTCGAGGTCGGTGGCGGGCTGCGGTGCTGCGGACGAGGGCACAGCGGGGGTCTCCTTCGAGCGGTGACGGGGGCGGCGGGGCGACGCGTCGGCGGGGAGCCGTCGGGGGCTCACGGGCGGGCGCCCGCCGCTGCGCCGTGCAGCCAGTCCAGGAACGGCTTCGGGGCGAGGGCGCCGACGCGCTCGTGGTAGGCGTCGAGGTCGTCCTCGGTCAGGACGTCGCGGGCGCCGCCGGATTGTCCGGCCCGGAAGAACTGCACGGGGTCCGCGAGGATCTCCTTGTCCGGCGCCAGGTGGGCGGCCTTCCCCTTCATCTCGTCGAAGGTCGCCGCCCGTACCAGCTCGGGCCGGGCGGACTCGTCCACGGTGATGCCCAGCCACTCGGCAAGGGCCGACATCTGGCCCTCCAGGTCGGCGCACAGGTCGTCGTAGTGCAGCAGCCTGACGTTCGGCTCCTCGCGCCGGTTCCAGGCGTCGAGCGGGTGGTGGAGTTCGGCGGCGGCCACGTCCTGTTCCCAGGCGTCGGATTCGCCGGCGCGGCACCAGTTGAGCAGGTACTCGCGGGCCGGCGGGAGCGTGAGGGAGGCCGGGCCGGAGTACTCGGTGGAGTCCTGGTCGCTGTTGAAGGCGTGCAGCCACTCGGCGCGGACGTTGGCGGCCTGGTGGTACATGGACAGGGCCCGGTCGAGGGGGTGCCGGGCGACGACGAGGTAGCTGACGCGCGGGTCGAGCGGGAGCCCGTCGAGCGGGACGTGCGTCTTGAGGACGCGGCGGTGCTCCTGCTCGGCGAGCTGCGCGTACATCTGGTCCTGCGGGGTGAAGAGCTGGTCCAGCCACGGCGACAGGGTCGACAGCGGCTTGGGGAGTTCGGGGGTCTGGAAGATGAGAAGCGCGCAGATCATCTGCACCCAGGTCGTGCCGGACTTCGCCGGGCTGCTGACGACGATGTCTCCCTCGCGCAGCGGGAAGTCGTTCCAGCGGGCACTGTCCTGTTGCGGCGACTTGTACCGGAGCGGCACTTGAGTCTGAGTTTGATCACCCATGGCGACATCCCTCACAAGGGAACGGAGAGGCAGCGGATTCGGTCACAATCTGCCGTGGCGGGCCGTCGAACGGCATCCACGTTCACCACAGTTACGCGTCCCAGGTGACGGGGAGGCTCTTCACGCCGTAGACGTCCGCGATCTCCGCCTCGGGGCGCAGGGCGATCTCTTCGGCGGGTACGGCGAGCCGGAGCGTGGGAAAGCGCTCGACCAGTGCGGGGAACGCCACCCGCATCTGGACGCGGGCCAGTTGCTGGCCCAGGCACTGGTGGATGCCGTGTCCGAAGGCGATGTGGACGCCCTCCCGGCGGCGCAGGTCCAGGACGTGGGGGTCGGTGAAGCGGTCGGGGTCCCGGTTGGCGGTGTTGTAGGACAGGATCAGCGAGGTGCCTGCCTTGATGGTGTGCCCGCCGAGGTCCACGTCCTGCAGTGCCGTCCGCATGAAGGTCTTGCCGACGCTCAGGTAGCGCAGCAGTTCCTCCACCGCCAGGTCGGCGAGTGCGGGCTCGGCGCGCAACGCGTCGAACTGCTCGGGGTGGCGCAGCAGTGCGAAGGTGCCGAGACCGATCATGTGCATGGTGGTGTCGAGCCCCGCGGCGAGCAGGAAGAGGGACATCCCGATCAGTTCCTCGTCGGTGAGGTCGCTGTCGGTCAGTTCGCTGAGCACGTCGTCGGTGGGGCGGGATCGTTTGGCGGCGATCAGTGCGCCGAGGTGGACGCGGGTCGCGTGGTAGGCCGCGATGAGGTCGTCGCGGTCGGACTCCAGGTCCCGGAAGGCGTCGACCTGTTTCTGGAAGGAGTCGCGTTCGTCGTGCGGAACGCCAAGGAGTTCGCAGATGGTGACCGCGGGGATGGGTTTGGCGTACGCGGTCACCAGGTCGGTGGGCGGTCCGGCCAGTTCCATGGCGTCGAGGTGCCTGGCGGTGATCTCCTTGATGCCTTCGGTGAGCAGCCGCATGCGCCGTACGGTGAACTTGCCCATCAGCGGCTTGCGGTAGCGGCCGTGGCGGGGCTCGTCCATGAAGAGGAACTCGCCCGGGGGCGCCGGTTCCAGTTCGACGTCTCCGTGGTCGACGGTCGGGTGGCGCAGGAGTTCCCACCGTGAGCTGAACCGCGGGTCGGCCAGTACCGACCTGATGAGGTCGTATCCGGTGACCAGCCAGCCGTCCACCCCACCGGGGAAGACGTAACGGCTGATGGGGCCATGGCGGCGGGCTTCGAGCAGTTCGGCCGGCGGGTCGAACGGCCGGTCGGGCCGGCGCCGCGTCGGCATGGTGGTGACGGTGTACAGGGGGTCGCCCACGGCCATCCTCGTCTCACAGGGGCTGCTGTCCGCCGGACCGGCCATCACGCCGGGTCCGGGTCGGTCTCGGTCGGTTCCAGTTCGCCCGCCGCGATGTCCCAGATCCGCCGGACGACGTCCGGGTTCAGGAGCATCTCGCGGTGGGCGCAGTCGAGCGTGTGCTCCCGCACCTCGCCGGAGACCAAGGGGCGCCAGAGTGCGGCCTTCGCCTGGGAGTCGGCGGAGATCAGCAGCAGGGTGCCGGACGTCTTGCGGGTCCGGTGCGCCAGGAGGATGCGGGTGTTGTTGCGGACGACGCGGAGGTACGCCTCGTGCTCCTCGCCGGTGAGTGCGCCGGCCACCGTCTCCTCCTGTTCGGCGAAGCCCGCCCGCTGCTCGGCGGTGACGGGGCCGTCCACGGGGCTGGAGTCAAGGAGGATCAGAGCGGCCACCTCTTCTCCCTCGTCCTGGAGTTGGGCCGCCATCTCCTGGACGACGTTGCCGCCGAAGGACCAACCGAGCAGGTGGTAGGGACCGGTGGGCTGCACGCCACGGATCTGCGCGACGTAGTCGGCGGCCATCCGGGACAGCGAGTCGGGCAGTTCCGCCGCGCCGGTGTCCATGCCGCGGGGGCGCAGGGCGTAGAGCGGCTGCTCCCCGGGGGCGGCGTCGGCGAGCCAGCCGTACTCCCAGCCGAGGCCAAGGACGGTGTGGGCGCAGAAGAGCGGAGGCCGACCGCCGGAGGACCGCATCGGCACCAGCACGTCCGTGGTCCCCTGCCGTCCCTCGCGGGAGATCCAGGCCAGCAGGCCGACGACGGTGGGTGCCTCGAACACGGCGCGGACGGGAACGTCGGCGCCGATCACCACCTTGATGCGGTTGACGAGCCGTACGGCGAGCAGGGAGTGGCCGCCGAGGTCGAAGAAGCTCACGTCGACGCCGACGGGCGAGACGCCGAGCACCTGCTCGAAGACGGAGCACAGCAGTTGTTCGCGGAGCGTGCCGGGCCGCCGGCCGCCGGTCGCGAGGGCGGTGTGGTCGGGGGCGGGCAGGGCGGCCCGGTCCAGCTTTCCGTTGAGGGTGAGCGGCAGCGTGTCCAGCGGCATCAGGACGGGCGGCACCAGGTGTTCCGGGAGCCGGTCGGTCAGGTACTCCCTGACCTGCGTCACGAGGTCCGCGCCGTCGTCGACGGCGGTGTCCGCCGGGACCAGGTAGCCGGCCAGGGCGGGTTCGCCGCCGGGGTCCTCGCGGGTGACGACGGCCGCCTGGGCGACCTTGGGGTGTGCGGCCAGTGTCGCCTCGATCTCGCCCGGTTCGATGCGGAAGCCGCGGATCTTCACCTGGTCGTCCGCGCGATCGAGGAATTCCAGCTGCCCTCCGGCCGTCCACCGCACGATGTCGCCGGTGCGGTACATCCGTTCGCCCGCCTGCCCGTACGGGCAGGCCACGAAGCGCTCGGAGGTGAGCATCGGCCGGCCCAGGTAGCCGCGGGCCAGGCCGTCGCCGGCCACGTACAGCTCGCCGGCCGTGCCGGGGGGCACGGGCAGCAGGCCGTCGTCGAGGACGTACGCCCGGATGTTGCGCAGGGGGCGTCCGATGGGCACCGTGTCGCCGTCCTGGGCCGCGTCGCAGGGCCAGGAGGTGACGGCGATGGACGCCTCGGTGGGGCCGTAGAGGTTGTGCAGCGGCACGCCCAGGGCCTCACGGAAGCGGTCGCGCACGGCGGCCGGGAGCGCCTCGCCGAGGCAGAGGACCATCCGCAGGCCGGTACACCGCTCGGTGGCGCCGCCGTCGAGGAACGTCCGCAGCACGGAGGGGACGAACTGGGCGACGGTCACCCGTTCCCGGTCGATGAGTTCGGCGAGGTACGCGGGGTCCGCGTGCGCGCCGGGTCCGCTCAGCACCACCGACGCGCCGTTCAGCAGCGGCCAGAAGATCTCCCACACCGAGGCGTCGAATCCGAACGACGCCCGCTGCAGCATGCGGTCGGTCGGTTCGAGGCGGTACTCCTCCTGCATCCACGCCAGTTGGTTGACCACGCCGTGGTGCGGGACACAGACGCCCTTGGGGGTGCCCGTGGAGCCGGAGGTGTACATCACGTAGGCCGGGTGGTGCGGCAGCAGCGGCGTCCCGCGGTCGGCGTCGGTCACCGGCGCGGGCGCCGGAGCGTCCTGGAGGCCCCTCACCGCGGGACCGTCGAGGTCGATCCACCGTGCCGGCGTCGCCGCCTCCGTGCCGCCGAGCCGGGCGGTGGTCTCCGCGCTGCTCAGCACCAGGACCGGGGAGGCGTCGGCGAGCACGAGGTCGGTGCGCCGCCGCGGCTGGCCGGGGTCGACGGGCAGGTAGGCGGCGCCGGTCTTGACGACGGCCAGGAGCGCGACGATCTGTTCCACGGACCGGTCGAGGGCCACGCCCACCAGGGTCTCCGGCGCGGCTCCGAGGCCGATCAGGTGCCGGGCGAGCCGGTCGGACCGCTCGTCGAGTTCGGCGTAGGTGACCTGCGCGCCGTCGGACACCAGGGCGACGCCGTCGGGGGTGCGGGCGGCCTGGCGGCCGAAGAGTCCGGCGAGGGTGCCGTCCGGGAGGGGGCCGACGGTGTCGTTCCACTCCTCGAGCACGCGCCGCCGTTCGGCGTCGTCCAGGAGGTCGACGCGCGCCACCGGCAGGGTGGGGTCGGCGGCCACCTCTTCCAGGACCCTGACGAGCCGGGCCGCGAGCGTCTCCACGGTGGCGCGGTCGAAGAGTTCGGCCGCGAAGACGACCTCGCCGTCGAGTCCGCCGGGCGCACCGGTCTCGTCGAAGCTCTCCCGGACCTCGAAGTCCAGGTCGAACCGGGCCGTCAGGGCACCGGCCGGCTCCTCGCTCACGTGCACGCCGGGCAGGCTGAGCGTGCCCCTGTGGTTGTTCTGTACGGCGAGCATCACCTGGAACAGCGGATTACGAGCCATGGAACGGGCCGGGGCCAGCTCCTCCACCAGGCGCTCGAAGGGCACGTCCTGGTGCTCGAACGCGTCGAGTCCGGCCTTGCGTACCCGGTCGAGCAGTTCCAGGAAGTCGGGGTCGCCCGACAGATCGGTGCGCAGCACCAGGGTGCCCGCGAAAAAGCCGACGAGGTCGTCGAGGGCCTGGTCCGTGCGTCCGGCGACGGGGCTGCCCATCACGATGTCCCGTCCGGCGCCGCTCTTCGACAGCAGGACCGCGACAGCCGCGTGCAGCAGCATGAACATGGTCACGCCCTGTCCGAGCGCCAGCTCGGCAAGCCGTGCGTGCAAAGGTGCCGGGACGTTCAGCGGCACCAGTCCGGCCCGGTGGCCCGGCACGGCCGGACGGGTCCGGTCCACCGGGAGGCTGAGCTCCTGGGGTGCGCCCCGGAGCCGGTCCTTCCAGTGGGCGACCTGGGTGGCGAGCACGCTGTCCGGGTCGTTCACGTCGCCGAGGAAGTCCCGCTGCCACAGGGTGTGGTCGGCGTACTGCACGGAGAGCGGCCCCCACTCCGGGGCCCGCCCGCCGGCGCGGGCCCGGTAGGCCTGCGACAGGTCCCTCCAGAGCGGGCCCATCGACCACCCGTCGCCGGCGATGTGGTGGACGGTCAGCGAGAACACCCACTCGCCGGGGCGCAGCGAGAACAGCGCGGTCCTCAGCGGCAGTTCCGAAGCCAGGTCGAAGGGGTGGGCGGCGAGCACGCCGAGTCCTTCCGCCAGTTCCTCTTCGGTGACGGCGGTGACGGGCAGGTCCACGGCCGCCTCGTCGACGGGCAGGACGTGCTGGCTCGGCTCGTCGTCGACCAGGGGGAAGGTGGTGCGCAGGCTCTCGTGCCGGGCGACCACGTCGGCAAGGGCCGTGCGCAGGATCTCCGGGTCCAGGTCTCCGTTGAGCCGCAGGGCGAGGCAGATGTTGTAGAGGTGGTTGGGTCCTTCGATGCGGTCCACGAACCAGAGGCGGCTCTGGCCGTAGGACAGAGGCAACACGGGCGGCCGCGGCATCGGCACGACGACCGGCCGGGCGCGGCCCCCGTCCCGGGTCAGCTGCCGTGCCAGGCCGGAGACGGTCGGGTTCTCGAAGACGGCGGCCACGGAGGTCTCGGCGCCCAGTACGGAACGGATGCGGCTGACCAGCCGTACCGCGAGCAGGGAGTGCCCGCCCAGGGCGAAGAAGTCGTCGTCGATGCCGACGCGGGGCAGGCGCAGCACGTCGGCGAAGACGACTCCGAGCAACTCCTCGTACGGCGATGCGGGGCCGCGTCCGACGCTGACGGCGGCCATCGGGTCGGGGGTGGGCAGGCCGGCCCGGTCGACCTTGCCGTTCTCGGTGAGCGGCAGTCGGTCCAGGACGGTCACGAAGGGCGGCACCAGGTGGTCCGGCAGCCGGTCGGCGACGAACTCCCTTATCCGGTATGCCAGTTCACGGCCGGACACGGCGGGGTCCGCAGGTACCGCGTAGGCGGCGAGGCGCTTGTCGCCGGGGGTGTCCTCCCGGACCACGACCACGGCCTGGGCCACGTCGGGGTGGGCACAGACGGTGGCCTCCACCTCTCCGGGTTCGACGCGGAAGCCGCCGATCTTGGCCTGGTCGTCGGCCCTGCCGACGAACTCCAGCACGCCGTCGGACCGCCACCGCACCAGGTCGCCGGTGCGGTACATCCGGGCGCCGCCGTCCTCGAACGGGCAGGCCGTGAACCGCTCGGCGCTCAGGCCAGGACGGTGCGTGTAGCCGCGGGCGAGACCGTCGCCTGCGATGTACAGCTCGCCGGGCACGCCCACGGGGACAGGCTGCAGGGCGGTGTCGAGGACGTAGGCGCGGGTGCGGGCCAGCGGACGGCCGAGCGGGATCGCCCGGCCGCTGTCGACGTCCTCGCGGGTGACGGCGTGGGTGTGGGTGTAGGTGACGCTCTCGGTGGGTCCGTAGCCGTTCATCAGCCGCGTGCCGGGCAGGGCGTCGAGCAAGGTGCGGCAGTGTTCGACGGAGAGCGCTTCGCCCCCGGTCAGCACGGAGCGGACACCGCGCAGCGCCTCGACGTCGAGGTCAATCACCTGATGCAGCAGTCCGGTGGGCAGCAGCGCGACGGTGACCCGGTGCTGGGCGAGGAAGTCGCGGATCCCCGCGACGGAAGGGGAGCCCGCGGGTCCTACGGCGAGGGTGGCGCCGTTGAGCAGGGTGGCCCAGATGTCGAAGGTGGTGGAGTCGAAGGAGACCGACCCCAGGTGGGAGACCACGTCCTCGGCGCGCACGTCGGCGTAGTCGGCGGGGCGCACGAGGCGGTCGACGGCACGGTGGGTGGCGACGACGCCCTTGGGAGTGCCGGTGGAGCCGGAGGTGTAGATGGTGTAGGCGGCGGAGTCCAGGTGCGGCGGTGTGGCCGTGAGCACGGCGTTCTCCGCGGCCACCGCGTCCCGGGTCCGCGGGTCGTCGAGGACGATACGGGGCGGGCCCTCGCTCGTCCCGGGCAGCCGGTCCGCGATGTCGCCGGTGGTGAGGAGGGCGATGGGGGCGGCGTCGCGCAGCATCAGTTCGATGCGGGCGGTGGGGTAGCCGACGTCGACGGGGAGGTAGGCGCCGCCGGTCTTCAGGACGGCGAGGAGGGCGACGATCGTCTCCGGCGAGCGTTCCATGGCGACGGCGACGAGGTGCCCGGGGCCGGCGCCGTGCCGGGTCAGGTACTGGGCCAGCCGGTCGGATGCGGCGTCGAGTTCGGCGTACGTCATGCGTGCCCCGTCGGCGACCAGGGCGGGGGTGTGCGGAGTGCGGGCGGCCTGGGCCCGGAAGTGGTCGGGCACGGTGGCCGCCGGTGCGGCCCGTTCGGTGCTGTTCCACTCGGTGAGGACGCGGTGGCGTGCGGCGGTGTCGAGCAGCGCGACGTCACGGACGCGCACGGCGGGGTCGGCGACGACAGCGTGCAGAACGAGCAGGAGGCGGTCGATGAGGGACTCGACGGTCGTGCGGTCGAAGAGGTCGGCGGCGTAGGTGATCCCGCCGTCGATGCCTGCGGGTCGCCCCTCGTCGTCGAACTGTTCGGCGACGTGGATGTCGAGGTCGAACTTGGCGCGGCCCAGTTCGGTCGGGAGGGCCTCGACGTGCAGGCCCGGCAGGTCGACGGAGGCGCTGGGCACGTTCTGCACGGCGAGCAGGATCTGGAAGAGGGGGTGGCGGGCGCGGGACCGTGTCGGTGCCAACTCCTCCACCAGTCGCTCGAACGGTACGTCCTGGTGTCCCAGGGCTCCCAGCGCCGACCTGCGGACCCTGCCGAGCACCTCGGTGAAGGTGGGATCGCCGGAGAGGTCGGTCCGCAGCACGAGGGTGTTGACGAAGAAGCCGATCAGATCCTCGGCGGCCTCGTCGGTGCGGCCCGCGACGGGGCTGCCGACGGGGATGTCCTGGCCCGCGCCGAGGCGGGAGAGCAGGACGGCGAGCGCCGCCTGCCACACCATGAAGGTGGTGGCTCCCTGGGCGACGGCGAGTTCCGTCAGGCGTGCGTGCAGGTCGGCCGGTGTGGCCATCGGTACCCAGCCGCCCTCGCGGCTCGCCACGGCGGGCCGCTGCCGGTCGGTGGGCAGGGTCAGCTCCTCGGGGCTGTCGCTCAGCGCGTCCCGCCAGAAGGCGACCTGCCTGCCGAGGATGCTGTCGGGGTCGTCGCCGTCGCCGAGCAGGTCGCGCTGCCACAGGGTGTGGTCGGCGTACTGCACGGGCAGCGGTTCCCAGGCGGGTGCGCGGCCTGCCCGGCGGGCGGTGTAGGCGGTGGAGAGGTCGCGCAGCAACGGGACCATCGACCAGCCGTCGGCGACGATGTGGTGGGTGACCAGGACGAGGACCGTTTCGTCGGTGTCCTCTCCGTCCACGTCGAGAAGGGTGGCCCGGACGGGCGGCCCGGCGGTGAGGTCGAAGACGTGGCCGGCGGCCTCGTTGATCCTGGCGTCCAGTTCCTCGCGGCCCACGGACTCGACGGCGAAGTACGGGGGGAAGTCGTCGAGGGAGACGATGTCCTGGTAGGGGTCGCCGTCGGCGTGCAGGAACCGGGTGCGCAGGCTCTCGTGGCGGGTCAGCAGGTCGGTCCAGGCCGCACGGAGCGCACCGGTGTCCAGCGTGCCGGTCAGCCGCAGCGCGAGCGGAATGTTGTAGAGGGGCCCGGCGGCCTCGAGCCGGTCCACGAACCACAGGCGGCGCTGGGCGTACGAGAGCGGCACCCGCCGGGGCCGGACGCCGGGGGCGAGGGCGGGCCGCAGGGTGCCGGTGGAGCCCGCGTCCTCGACGGCGACAGCGAGACCGGCGACGGTGGACGTCTCGAAGACCGCCTGCAGGGGGATCTCGACGCCGAGGACGGAGCGGATCCGGCTGACGAGGCGCACGGCCAGCAGCGAGTGACCCCCGAGCGCGAAGAAGTCGTCGTCCACACCGACCCGGGGCACGTCCAGGACCTGCGCGAAGACGGAGCACAGGAGTTCCTCGCGCAGGGACGGCGGCCGGCGCAGCGCACCGGCGCTCACCGCCTCGGGGGCGGGCAGGGCCGCGCGGTCCACCTTGCCGTTGGCGGTCAGCGGCAGCCGGTCCAGTACGACAACGGCGTCCGGCACCAGGTACTCGGGCATGCGTCCGGCGACGAACTCGCGGACGTCGGGGAGGGATTCACCGGGCGTTTGCGTCACGTGGGCCACGAGGCGCTTGTCCCCCGGGGTGTCCTCGCGGACGGTGACGACGGCCTGGGCGACGGCGGGGTGAGCGGCCAGGAGCTTCTCGACCTCGCCGGGCTCGACCCGGAAGCCGCGGATCTTCACCTGGTCGTCGGCCCGCGACACGAACTCCAGTGCGCCGTCGGCCCGTCGGCGCACGATGTCGCCGGTGCGGTACATGCGGGCGCCGGCTACGTCGAACGGGCAGGCCACGAACCGTTCGGCGGTGAGTCCCGCGCGGGCGACGTAGCCGCGGGCCAGTCCGGCACCGGCGATGTACGCCTCGCCGGCGATGCCCGCCGGGACAGGTTCCAGGCTGTCGTCGAGCACGTACACGCTGGTGTTGTCCATGGGGCGGCCGATCGACACGACGTCGCCCAGGGTGTCGGGGTCGGTGAGCGCGATCTGCGTGGAGATGACGGTCGACTCGGTCGGTCCGTAGCTGCTGCGGACGACGATGCCGGGGACTGCTTCGAGGACTCGGCGGACCGCCTCCTTGGGGACGATGTCGGCGCCGGTGAGCACGTCGTGGACGCCGGTGAAGGCGGCGGGGTCCTCCTCGGCGATGACCCGGAACAGGCCTGCGGTCAGGTGGGCGTGGGTGAGTCCGTGATCGGCGACGAGTCCGCGCAGGCGGGCGGCGTCGGTCCGCCCGGGCGGGGTGACGACGAGGGCGCCGCCGGTGAGCAGCCGCACCCACACCTCGACCGTGGAGCCGTCGAAGGTGTGCGGCGCGGCGAACATGCCGCGGGCGGTGCCGGAGAACTGCCAGCAGCGGTCGCCGGCGAGGTCCACGATGTCGCGGTGGGTGATGCCGATGCCCTTGGGTTCGCCGGTGGAGCCGGAGGTGAACATGATGTAGGCGAGCTGGTCGGGCAGGCTGCGTCCGGCGACGGTGCCGGCCGGCCGGTCGGCCCATTCGGCGTCTCCCGCGTCGGCGACGACGACGGTGGCGAACATGCCGCGTGCCTCATCGGCGTACCGCCCGTCGGCCAGGCACACCTCGGCCCCGGCGCGGGCGACCATCTCGGCGGTGCGGGCGGCCGGTTGGGCGGGGTCGAGCGTGAGGTAGGCGCCGCCCGCCTTGAGGACCGCAAGGAGGGTGGTGACCACGTCCGGGGAACGGTCCATGACGACGGCGACCACGGTCTCCGGGCCTACGCCGAGATCCATGAGGTGGTGGGCGAGCCGGTTGGAGCGGGCCTCCACCTGTCCGTAGGTGATCTGTTCGGCGCCGGTATCGAGGGCGATCGCCTTCGGGGCGCGGGAGGCCCGGATGGTGAACACCTCGGGCACTGTGAGCGCCAGGATGTCGCTGCGGGCGCCGTTCGACTCGGTGAGCAGGCGGCGCCGTTCGGCGGGATCGAAGACGTCGATGCGCGAGATCCGCCGGGCGGGGTCGGTGGTGGCGGCGTCCAGGACGCGCAGCAGCCGGGCGACGAGGGTCTCGGCGGTGGAGTGGTCGAAGAGATCGGTGGCGTAGGTGAGGCCACCGGTCATGCCGCTCGGCGCGCCGTCCTCGTCGTGGAGTTCGACGACCTGGACGTCGAGGTCGACCTTGGCCGTGGTGGGTTTTCCGGGTCCGGCGTCCGATTCGAGACCGGGAAGCGCGACGTGGGCCTGCGGCATGTTCTGTACCGCGACCAGGACCTGGAAGAAGGGGACGCGGTCGGTGTAGCGGGCGGGCGCCAGCTTCTCCACGAGCCGGTCGAAGGGGACGTCCTGGTGGTCGAGGGCGTCCAGCGCCGTCGTCCGCACCCGGGCGAGCACGTCGGTGAAGGCGGGGTCGCCGGACACGTCGGTGCGCAGGACGAGGGTGTTGAGGAAGAACCCGACCAGGTCTTCCAGCGACTCGTCGGTGCGTCCCGCGACGGGGCTGCCCAGCGGGATGTCCTCCCCCGCGCCCAGCCGCGACAACAGCACGGCCACCGCCGCCTGCCACACCATGAACATGGTCACGCCCTCGGACCGCGCCAACTCCTGTATCCGCGCGTGCAGTTCGGCGGGCACATCGATGTCGGCCCAGCCGCCGCCGCGTCCGGGCATCGCCGGGCGGGGTCGGTCGAACGGCAGGGCCAGTTCGTGGGGGACGCCGTCGAGGGTGGCCCGCCAGTGCTCGATCTGTGCGGTGAGCCGGCCGTCGGAGGCGTCCTCGTCCCCGAACATCCGCTGCTGCCACAGGGTGTAGTCGGCGTACTGCACCGGCAGCGGCGCGAAGTCCGGGACCTTCCCCGAACGGCGCGCCGCGTACGCCGCCGACACGTCCCGCCACAAGGGCGCCAGGGACCACCCGTCTCCGGCAATGTGATGCACGACCAAAACCAGGACGGAACTCTCCTCGTCCACGGTCAGGAGCGTGGCACGTACGGGAAGTTCACCGGCCAGATCAAACACATACCCCGAGAACTCCTCGATCCGCGCCTCCAGCTCATCCGCCGACACAGACACCACCGGCAGCTCCACCAGCACACCGTCCACCGGCACGATCTCCTGATACGGCTCACCCTCCACCTGCGGAAAACGCGTCCGCAACGCCTCATGCCGCACCACCACATCACCCAAAGCAGCACGCAGAGCCACCACATCCACCCGCCCCGACAACCGCACCACCAACGGAATGTTGTACAGAGCGCTCGCACCCTCCAACCGATCCACGAACCACAACCGACGCTGCGCAAACGACAACGGCAACCGCTCCGGCCGCTCCCCCACCACCACCCCAGGACGCACATCCACCCCCGCCAACTCGTCCAGCCGGGCGGCCAGTCCGGCCACGGTCGATGCTTCGAAGAGGTCCCGCACGCGCAGTTCGACACCGAGGACGGCGCGGATGCGGCTGACCAGGCGCACGGCCTGGAGGGAATGTCCGCCGAGGACGAAGAAGTCGTCGTCCGTGCGGACCTCCTCCACGCCCAGTACGTGGGCGAAGGCGGTGCGGAGCAGCTCCTCGCGCACCCCTGTTCCGCGCCGGACGGAGGCGATGGCGGACGGCCGGACGGCCGTCTCCGGTGATGTTCCGGTGTCGGGCGCAATCATGCGCACACGGCCCTCGTCGTCCCAGCGGGCATGTGCGCCGGTGGGTCGCATGGCGGACTCCTCCTCCGTGAACGGACAGGCGACCGCCTCGTCCGCGGACTCGTCGCAGGTGGTGTAGAGCCGTCCGGGTACGCCGGGCGGAACCGGCATGAGGCGGTCGTCGAGGATGTAGACCCGGGCGTCCGGGCCACCGGTCTCCGGCTGTTGACCGGACCAGTCCCGTACCAGCCGCCGCCGCTCGGCCTCGTCGAGTACGTCGACGGTGTGCACGGGTCGTCCCGGAGCAGTGGCCACGGCGTCGAGGACGCGCAGCAGCCGGGCGACGAGGGTCTCGGCGGTGGTGCGGTCGAAGAGGTCGGCGGCATAGACGAGTTCGCCCTCCATGCCGGTGGGACGTCCCTCGGCGTCGAAGCGCTCGGCGACCTGCAGGTCCAGGTCGAACTTGGCGTCGCGGACCGCGTGGGGCAGCACTTCCACGTCCGCTCCGTCCAGTTCCGGGACGAGGAGGGGCGTGGACTGCACTTCCAGGACGGTCTGGAAGAGGGGGTGACGGCCCATCGAGCGGGGCGGCGCCAGCTCCTCCACCAGTCGCTCGAAGGGGACTTCCTGATGGTGCAGTGCACTCAGTGCGTCCCGGCGGACCTGGGCGAGCACCTCGGTGAAGGCGGGGTCGCCGGACAGATCGGTGCGCAGCACCAGTGTGTTGACGAAGAGCCCGACCAGGTCCTCCAGCGACTCGTCGGTGCGTCCCGCGACCGGGCTGCCCAGCGGGATGTCCTCCCCCGCGCCCAGCCGCGACAACAGCACGGCCACCGCCGCCTGCCACACCATGAACATGGTCACGCCCTCGGACCGCGCCAACTCCACCAGACGGCTGTGCAGTTCGGCAGGCACACGGACGGGGACCGCCGCGCCCCGGTGGCTCTCGGCGGACGGGCGCGGCCGGTCAGTGGGAAGCGCGAGTTCCTCGGGGACACCCTCCAGCACCTCGCGCCAGTGGGAGAACTGCCCCGCCAGCACGCTCTTGGGGTCTCCGGCGTCACCGAGCAGGTCCCGCTGCCACAGGGTGTAGTCGGCGTACTGCACCGGCAGCGGCGCGAAGTCCGGGGCCTTCCCCGAGCGGCGTGCCGCGTACGCCGTCGACACGTCCCGCCACAAGGGCGCAAGCGACCACCCGTCTCCAGCGATGTGATGCACCACCAGAACCAGGACAGAACTCTCCTCGTCCACGGTCAAAAGTGTGGCGCGCACGGGAAGTTCACCGGCCAGATCGAACACATACCCCGAAAACTCATCGATCCGCGCCTCCAGCTCATCGGCCGACACAGACACCACCGGCAGCTCCACCAGCACACCGTCCACCGGCACGATCTCCTGATACGGCTCACCCTCCACCTGCGGAAAACGCGTCCGCAACGCCTCATGCCGCACCACCACATCACCCAAAGCAGCACGCAGAGCCACCACATCCACCCGCCCCGACAACCGCACCACCAACGGAATGTTGTACAGCGCGCTCGCACCCTCCAACCGATCCACGAACCACAACCGACGCTGCGCAAACGACAACGGCAACCGCTCCGGCCGCTCCCCCACCGACACCCCAGGACGCACATCCATCCCGGTCCATTCCCCCAGCCGCGCCGCGAGTCGCGCCGCCGTCGGCGCCTCGAAGACCGCGTGCACGGGGATCTCGACGCCCAGGACGGCGCGGACCCGGCCCACCAGGCGGACGGCGAGCAGCGAGTGGCCGCCGAGCGCGAAGAAGTCGTCGTCCACACCGACGCGCGGCACGCCAAGGACCTGCGCGATGGCGGCGCACAGGAGTTCGTCGTACGTACCCGTGGGACGCGCGACGCCGGCACCGGCGGCGGGGTCCGGGGCGGGCAGTGCGGCCCGGTCGAGCTTGCCGTTGACCGACAGCGGCAGCCGGTCCAGGGCCACGAACGCGGCCGGCACCAGGTGGGCCGGGAGCCGGGCCGCGAGGTACTCGCGCAGCAGGGCGGGCAGACCGGTGGCGCCGGGGTCGACCGGCACGACGTAGGCGACGAGGCGCCTGTCGCTCAGGGCGCCGGGGACGTCGTCGCGCACGACGACGGCGGCGTGGGCGACGCCTTCGTGCTCGGTCAGCCGGGTCTCGATCTCGCCCGGTTCGATGCGGAAGCCGCGGATCTTGACCTGATCGTCGGCGCGTCCGGTGTACAGCAGGCGGCCGTCGGAGGTGCGGCGGACCGTGTCGCCGGTGCGGTACATACGGGTGCCGGACGCTCCGTGGGGGTCGGCCACAAAGCGTTCGGCGCTGAGCCCGGGCCGGTCGAGGTAGCCGCGGGCCACTCCGGCGCCCGCGACGTACAGGTCGCCGTCGACACCGTCCGGGACGGGCCGGAGGCGGGCGTCGAGGACGTACAGGCGGACGCCGGGCAGGGGGCGGCCGATGGTGGGAGCGTCACCGGGGCGCAGGGGGCCGTCGGCGGCGGCGATGACCGTGATCTCGGTCGGGCCGTAGGCGTTGCCGAACCAGCGGTCGGCGCCCCAACGGTCCACCAGCGCCTGGCCGAGGGCCTCGCCCGCGACCAACAGGGTGCGTACGCAGGTCAGTCGTTGGTCGTCCTCGACCATGCCGAGCACGGTGGGCGGGAGTTGCAGGTGGGTGACGGCATGCCGTTCGACGAGGTCCTCGAGGCCGGCGCGGGGCAGCAGTCGGGCGGCGGGCGCCACGACCAGGCAGGCTCCGGCGGCGAAGGCCGTCATGATCTCCCAGGTCGCGACGTCGAAGCCGATCGAGGCGAACTGCAGCAGGCGACTGTCGGCGGTCAGGCCGGGCCAGCGATACGCGAGGAGGTTGACCGCTCCGGAGTGCGGGACGACGACGCCCTTGGGGGTGCCGGTCGACCCGGAGGTGTAGATGACGTACGCCGGGTGGGCGGGGCGGAGCGGGGTGGAGCGCTCGTCCTGGGTGACCGGATCCGCGGCCTGTGCCGCGACGGCGGAGCGGACGGTGGGATCGTCCACGACGATCGGCGCCGGGGCGGACCCGGGCACGGCCTTGGCGTGTGCGGTGCGGGTGAGGACGGCCGCGGGTGCGGCGTCGCCGCACAGGTGGGCGATGCGTTCGACGGGCTGGTCCGGGTCGACGGGGACGTACGCGGCGCCGGCCTTGAGGACCGCGAGGAGTGCGACGACGAGGTCGGGCGAGCGGTCCATGAGAAGCAGGACCCGGTCCTCGGGGCCGACGCCGCGACCGATCAGGTGGCGGGCGAGCCGGTTGGCGCGGACGTCGAGCTCGGCGTAGTCGAGGTGTTCGGCTCCGCCGTGCTCATGTCCATGTTCATCCTGGTGGTCTCCGGACGTGTCCTCGTGGTCGAAGGTGAGTGCCGGGGCATGCGGGGTGGCGGCTGCCCGGTCGGCGAAGAGGTCGGCGAGGGTGGGGGCCAGGTCGGGTTCGCCGGTGTCGTTCCACTCGGTGAGGATGCGGTGCCGCTCGGCGGCCGGCAGTACGTCGAGGTCGGCCAGCGGAGTGTCCGGGGCCTGTTCGAGGGCGTCGACGACGCGCTCGGTGGTGGCGTGCAGCAGCCGGGTGACGAGGTCCGGGTCGAGCGAGGCCGCGGCCTGGACGTCGAACGCGAGCGCCCTGCCGTCGTCGTCGACGGAGACGATCAGCGGGTAGTTGGTGCGTTCCCGGAAGGCGAGGAGCTCCGTGCCGGGCGGCAGGACCGCGCCGGGGCCGCCCTCGGAGTTGTGCCGGTAGTTGAGTACGGCGGTGAACAGCGGCGCGGGTGCCCGAACGCCGCCGGCGCGCTGGGCGACGGCGAGCGAGGCGTGCTCGTGCTCCAGGAGCTCTGCGAGCTGGTGATGCATGGCGTGGACCGCTCCGGCCACGTCGGTGGCGGCGGTGCGGGCGCGTACCGGGAGGGTGTTGATGAACATGCCGGGCACATCGCCCGCTCCGTCGCCCGCCTGCATGCGTCCCAGGAGGAGGGTGCCGAAGACGACGTCGTCCCGTCCGGACACGGATGCGAGGACTCGGGACCACACGACGTGCAGGAGCGTCGCGGCGCTCACTCCGGCGCGCCGGGCCTGGTCGCGCAGGCGGGCCGTCACCGGGGCGTCGAGGACGGTACGGCGTTCGGTGACGTCGGTGCCGCTGCCCCGCACCTCCCATACGCCGAAGGGGGCGGTGGGTTCGGTGACGTCGCCGAGGAGCCGGCCGAAGTAGGCGCTGTGTTCCTCTGCGGGGGTGCTCAGCAGGGCCTGGCCGACGAAGGCACGGTAGGGGCGCGGGGCGGGCAGGTCGGCGCCGCGGCCGGCGAGTACGGCGGTCGCTTCGCGCAGCACCAGGTCGAGCGTGGTGTGGTCCTGGGTGATGTGGTGCATGCGGACGGCGAGGAGCCGGCGGCCGGTGCCGGGTTCGGTGGCGGTCCGGGCGTCCATCAGCGGGGCGCTGCGCAGATCCAGCGGCTCGTCGCCGCAGGCCAGCAGGCGTTCGACGGGGTCCGGGCCCTCTCCCAGGTCGATTTCGGTGACGGGCAGTTCCGCGTGCCGGTGCACGACCTGCACGGGGTGCGGCAGGCCCGTCCAGGCGAGGGAGGTGCGCAGGACGTCGTGCCGGTCGATCACCTGGGACAGGGCAGCGAGGAAGGAGTCGAGGAGCTGCGCGGTGTCGAAGCCCAGGACGTAGCGGACGACATAGGGGTCTTGGTCGTCGGCGCCCGTGTGGGCGCCGGCTGGGGTGCTGCTCGCGGTGCTCGCTTCGGCGTGGAGCCGGTGGTGGAAGAAGAGGCCCTCCTGGAGCGGCCCCAGGGGGTAGATGTCGGCGACACCGGCCGCGCCGTCGGGCAGGGCGTCGGTGAGGGTGCGCAGTTCGTCCTCGGTGAGACCGGCGAGGGGGACCATCGCCGGGGTGAGGTGTGCGGCGCCGGGCGGCACGGTGCCCTCGGGAACCCGGACGGGTTCGGGACCCGCGGCGGTGGCAAGACGCGCAGGTGTCGGGGCGGTGAACAAGGTCCGCATGTCGATGCGGACTCCCTGGGCACGGAGGTGGTCGAGGAGGCGCACGGCGAGCATGGAGTGGCCGCCGAGCGCGAAGAAGTCGTCGTCGGCTCCGACCTCGGGCACGTCCAGAACGTCGGCGAAGGCCGTGCAGAGGATGTGCTCGCGCGCGGTCGCGGGGCCTCGCCCGCGGCCCGCGATGCTCTCCCGGTCGGGGGCGGGCAGCGCGGCGCGGTCGAGTTTGCCGTTGGCGGTGAGCGGGAGACGCGCCAGCGGTACGCAGACGGAGGGCACCATGTGGGCGGGCAGCACGGCGGCGGCGTGCTCCCGCACCCGGCGTGCCAGCTCCGCACCGTCCTCGCCGCTGGCACCGTCCGGGTCACGGGGGACGACGTAGCCGACGAGGCGACGGTCGCCGGGAGTGTCGGTACGGATGACGACGGCAGCCTGACCTACCTGCGCGTGGCCGAGCAGGGCGGCCTCCACCTCGCCGGGCTCGATGCGGAAGCCGCGCAGTTTCAGCTGCTCGTCGGTGCGGCCCAGGTAGATGAGGGTTCCGTCGGTGGTGCGGCGGGCCCGGTCGCCCGTGCGGTACATCCGCGTGCCCGGCTCGTAGGGGCAGGCCACGAAGCGTGCGGCAGTCGTTCCGGGCCGGTCCAGGTAGCCGCGGGCCACTCCGGAGCCGGTCACGTACATCTCACCGGGCACGCCGGGCGGTACGGGCCTGAGCGCATCGTCGAGGACGTACACGCGGGTGTGGTCCAGGGGGCGCCCTACGGGGCTGCCGCCGTGCGTGCCGGGTACGCCGCAGGTGTCGGGGTCCAGGTCGAGGTGGGTGACGTGGACGGTCGTCTCGGTGATGCCGTACATGTTCACCAGGCGCGGGCCGTCGGCGCCGTGACGGGCGTGCCAGTCCGTGAGCCGTGCGGGGTCCAGGGCCTCGCCGCCGAACACGACGAGCCGCAGCCGGGCGTCGAGCGCGGCGGCGTCCTGTCGGGCGTCGGCCTGGGTGAGTTGCTGGAAGGCGGAGGGGGTCTGGCTCAGGACGGTGACGCCTTCGCGGACCAGGAGGTCGTGGAAGTCGGCCGGGGACCGGGAGGTGTCGTGGCCGACGACGACGAGCCGGCCGCCGGTGAGGAGGGCGCCCCACAGCTCCCACACCGAGAAGTCGAAGGCGTAGGAGTGGAACCAGGTCCAGACGTCGTCGGTGCCGAAGCCGTACCGGTCGGCGGCGGACCGCAGGAGCGCGGTCACCTGGGCGTGGGCGACCACGACTCCCTTGGGCGTTCCGGTGGAGCCCGAGGTGTGGATGACGTAGGCCGGGTGGCCGGGCCGCAGGGAGGCGCGGAGTTCGTCCTGGGCGAGCGGACCGGCGTCCCGGGCGTCGACGGCGGCGCGGACGTCCTGGTCGTCGAGCAGGACGCGGCGGAGACCGGAGGGGGCGACGGCGTGTGCGGCGGTGTCGGCCGTGGTGAGCAGGAGGGCGGGGGCGGCGTCGGTGAGCAGGGCGTCGATCCGGGCGGCCGGGTATGCCGGGTCGAGCGGGAGGTACGCGGCGCCCGCCTTCATGACTGCGAGCAAGACGACGACCAGGCCGGGAGCACGGTCCAGCGACACCGCGACCCGGGTCTCGGGTCCGGCGCCGCACGCGACGAGGTGGCGGGCGAGGCGGTTGGACTCGGCGTCCAGCTCGGCGTAGGTCAGGCTGTTCTCGTCGTCGGTGACGGCTGTCGCGTCGGGGTGGGCGGCGGCCCGGGCGGCGAAGAGGTCGGGCACGGTCGCCCCGGGCTGCGGGGCCGTGATGTCGCCCGCGGCGGCGAGCAGTGCCTCGTGTTCGGCGCGCGAGAGGACGTCGACGGCGTGCAGCGCGAGGTGCGGGGTGCGCGCGGCCTGCCACAGGACGCGCAGGAGCCGGTCGGCGAGGGTTTCGGCGGTGGTGCGGTCGAACAGGTCGGCGGAGTAGTGGAGTTCGAAGCGCTGGCCGGCGGGCCGGCCCTGTTCGTCGAAGTGTTCCAGGACCTGGAAGTCGAGGTCGTACTTGGCCAGCGCCAGTTCCGCGAAGTCCGCGACGGCCGTCAGGCCGGGCAGGTCGACCCGCACCTGTGGGGTGTTGTGCAGGGTGAGGTTGACCTGGAAGAGGGGGTGCCGGGTCAGTGCCCTGGCCGGGGCGAGTTCCTCCACGAGCCGCTCGAAGGGCACGTCCTGGTGGTTCATGGCACCGGCTGTCGCAGCGCGCACCCGCCGGACGACCTCGGTGAAGGCGGGGTCGCCGGTCACGTCGGTGCGCAGGACGAGGGTGTTCACGAAGGATCCGACGAGGTCTTCGAGGTCGGCCTCGTCGCGTCCGGCGAACGGACTGCCGATGGGGATGTCGTCGCCGGCGCCGAGCTTGGAGAGCAGTACGGCGACCGCGGCGTGCCAGACCATGAACATGGTGGCGTTCTCGGCGGCCGCGACGTCGGCGAGAAGGGCGTGCAGGTCGGCCGGGACGTCGAGGCGTACGACGCCTCCCTCGTGGGCGGAGGCGGCGGGCCGCGGCCGGTCGGTGGGCAGTGCGAGTTCCTCGGGGGCGCCGGCCAGCGCCGCACGCCAGTGGGCGAGTTGCTCGGCGAGCAGGCTTCCGGGGTCATCGGCGTCGCCGAGCAACTCGCGCTGCCACAGGGTGTAGTCGGCGTACTGCACGGGCAGCGGCGCGAGGCCGGGCTCGGCCCCGGCCAGGCGCGCGGTGTAGGCGGCGCAGAGGTCACGCCAGAGCGGGGCGGCGGACCAGCCGTCGGCGGCGATGTGGTGCAGGGCTATCACGAGCGCCGACGTCCGGTCGTCGACGGTGAGCAGCCGGGCGTGGAAGGGGATACCGCCCGTGAGGTCGAAGACGTGACGGCCGGTGCGGCCGATCTCGGCCTCCAACTCGTCGGCCCCCACGCCGTCAACGGTCAGCAGGTCGGGAAGCGCGACGGCGGGCACGATCTCCTGCACAGGTTCGCCGTCGACCTGGGGGAACCGGGTGCGCAGCGCCTCGTGGCGGGTCACCACGTCGTGCAGCGCCGCCCGCAGGGCCGTCACGTCCGGCCGCCCGGAGAGCCGCAGGACCAGCGGGACGGTGTAGAGGGCGCTCGGGCCTTCCAGCCGTTCCACGAGCCACAGCCGGCGTTGCGCATACGACGCAGGAATCACGTGCACTCCTCAATGCTGGCTGTGCTGTCCTTTGCATCCGCGCGGGCCGCCGTCCACGCGGACGTGTCGCAACCCTGTGCGGGCAGTAGAGATGGTGCTGAGGAGCGGGGGTCCCCAGCATCGGTGGGAGCCACAGTTACGAGCGGCGGCGGCGTGCGGCACCCCGGCGGCGGCGCCGCTCGTCCGCGCGGGGGCGTCCCTGTGTCCGTAACGGCGGGGATCGTCGTTGTCGCTCGGTTTTCGCCCGCCTAGCGTGCCGGGACCACCGTGGCGTGCCGGCCGACGCCTTTCCTTCCCGGGAGAACGATGAACAACGCCGCCCAGAAAGACGATCCGGTCCTCGAACGCTTCCACTTCCTCGTCAACGCT
This sequence comes from Streptomyces sp. NPDC055239, assembly GCF_053606205.1. Lineage (NCBI taxonomy): Bacteria > Bacillati > Actinomycetota > Actinomycetes > Kitasatosporales > Streptomycetaceae > Streptomyces > Streptomyces sp. NPDC055239. The sequence goes on from NZ_JBSGRD010000023.1 coordinate 105,689, forward strand.
CCGGCGTTGTTCAACGCCGTCACCACCGCGGCCGAGTTGAGGATCTTCGCTTTCCTGTCGGGGAGTCCCGGCGCGAGTGCGGCGCAGATCCGGTCGTTCTGCGGTCTGCCCGCGCACCAGCTGCGGGTGTTGCTCCAGGCGGTCTGTACGACCGGGCTCCTTGAGCGTCGGAACGGCGCCTACCACAATTCGTCCGTCGCTGAGGACCTGCTGGCAGCGGACGAGGAGCCGGACAGCTGGAGTCACATCCTGACCGGCTGGAAGGAGGTCTACTATCCCGCGTTCGCGGACATGACGACGGCGCTGCGGGCGGGCACCAACACCGCCTTGGCCGCCCATCCCGGTGACGAGCCGACCCTGTACGGACGGCTGTCCCGCAATCCTCCTCTGGAGGAGGTCTTCCACCGGGCCATGACCGCCTTCACGCTCCGTTCGGTCGACGCCCTGATCGAGCAGCCGGTCTTCGGGGACGTACGGCACGTCCTGGACGTGGGCGGCGGTGACGGCAGCACCTCGGCACGGCTGGTCGCTCGCCATCCGAAGCTCAGGACAACGGTGTTCGACATGCCGAGCGTCTCGCGGCTCGCCTCCGACGCGGAGGCGCGGCCCGACCGGGTGAGTGTGACGCCCGGTGACATCTTCACCGATCCGTTCCCCGAGGGGCCGGATGCCGTGCTGTTCAGCCATGTGCTGGAGATCTTCGACGAGGACTCGATCCTGCTCCTCATGAAGAAGGCGTACGACGCACTGCCCACGGGCGGCAGAGTCGTGGTGTACGGCTACAACGTCTCCGACGACGAGACGGACGGAGTCTTCGGCGCGCGTCTTGGGCTGTACTTCAATGTGCTGGCCAGCGGCCAGGGCATGGCCTATCCGGCGCGCGACTACGAACGGTGGTTGCGCGAGGCCGGGTTCGAGGAGGTCGGCACCGTTGCGGGGCTGCCGTACGAGCACGGGCTGAGTCTGGGCGTCAAACGCTGACCGTCCGGGACGAAGAAGCGGGGCCGGCCTTCGGGCCGGCCCCGCTTCCGTCTCGGTCCCGGTGGCGTGTCGAAATCGGTGGGCGTCAGTCGCGGTTTCGGGGGCGCAGTCGGGGGCGCGGCCGGGTGCGTGGGCTCGTACAGAGTTCGAGCAGGTGGTCGGCCAGGGTGTCCGGGGTGGGGCAGTCGAGGACGGTGGCGGCGCTGATGTGCAGGCCCGTCGCGGCGCCGAGCCGGTTGCGCAGACGGGTCGCGGTGAGCGAGTCGAAGCCCATCTCGACGAAGCTGCGGTCCGGGGCCACCACGTCATCGGTGTCGTGGCCCAGCACCAGGGCGGCCTGGGTGCGCACCAGCCGTAGCATTTCGCCGCTCCGTTCCTCGACGGGCAGCGCCGCCAGGCCGCGCAGGAACTCGTCCGGGTCCTGGGCGTACGGGTCCTCGCGCACGGTGCCGGCACCGCTTACCGCGTCGCGCAGCGCCGGAACGGCGTCGAACAGCCTGGCCAGCGGCCGGGCTTCGGGGGTGGCGGCGACGTGGGTCGCCAGACGCTGCCAGTCCGCGTCGAAGACGGCGATCCCGGTCTCCTGGGCACGGGCGGCACGGTCGAGGGCTCGCAGCGCGAGGGCGGGGCCCATCGGCACCAGGCCGTCGTCACGGGCCCCGGTGTCCTCCGCGTCACCGGCCCAGGGCCCGCGGGCCACGCAGATCACGGGCAGTCCTGCGGCTCGGCGCTCCACGGCCAGGGCGTCCAGGAGGGCGTCGGACAGGGCCTGTCCGGCCTGTCGGGGGGCGCCGACGGCGGCGGTGAGGGTGGGCAGGAGGACGAAGACGGCCGGCTCGGCCCGGTCGCGGGTGAGGTCGTGCAGGTTCCGGGCCGCCCGGGCGTCGGTTCGCAGTGCCTCCTGGAGCCCGGTGACAGTCTGTCGGGCGAGCGTGCCGCTGTCGGATGCGGCGCAGGTGGGTACGACCACGGTCAGCGGGCCGGTCGTGGGAATGCCTTCCAGCAGGGCGGCTGCCTCGGCACGGTCGCCGAGGTCGCGGACGACGATGTCGGCGCGCGCGCCGAGGGCCGTGAGTTCGGCGCGCAGGCCATCGGTCGCGTCCGTGGGCTCCGGGTTCTCCGGGTCGGGGTGGCGGACGAGCAGAAGGTGTTCGGCGCCGCCGCGGGCGAGGTGCAGGGCGACCTCTCGGGCGAGGGGTCCGGCCCCGTCGGTGACGAGGACCGTGCCCGTGGGCGGCCAAGAGGTGGCGGGGCTGGCCGGTGTGGTGCCCGCGTGTGTGGTGCCGGGTGCCTGGACGATGCGGCGGGCGAAGAGACCGGCGCCACGGACCGCGATGTCCTTCTCGCCTTCCTCGCCACTCCCATTCCCGCCGCCGACCGCGCTCTGCGCCAGGACTGCGGCGAGCCGACTGCCGGTCCAGCCGTCGATCCGCTCGGGCAGGTCGACCGTGCCCCTCCAGTGCCCTGAAGACTCCAGGACGGCGACGCGTCCGAGCGCCTGTACTGCGAGTTGTTCCGGGTGAAGGACATGCTCGGCAGCGCCGACCGCCGCCGCGGAGCGGGTGACGTGCCATACGGGCAGACGGCTGCCGCTTTCCTCCAGGGCACGCAGGAGCGCCAGAGTGAGCGCGGCCCCCAACGGCACCGCGTCGTGGGCAGGGTGCCGCCCGGGGGCAAGGGGCAGCAGGGACAGGACGCCGGAGACGGGACCGACGTCGTCCGCCGCGGCGCGGAGTTGCGCGGCCAGTGAGTCGTCGCCTCCGGTGACGGGCACGAGGGCCGGTTCCGTGCCTTCGGCGGAGAGTGCCGCGGCCAGGCCGGTGACCCACGGGTCGGAGGCCTGCTCCGCGGGGACGGGCAGGATCCAGGTGCCGGCCGGTGCGGACGGAGGGACGGTGATCGTCGCCCAGGCGGCGCGGTGGCGCCAGCCGTCGACGCGGGTTTCCTCGTCGCGTCGACGCCGGTAGGCCGCCAGGATCGGCAGCAGCGCGGTCGTCGACTCGGCGTCTCCCAGGCCGAGTTCGGCAGCGAGCGTCGCATCGTCGGCCTCGTGGAGAAAGGCGCCCGTCCGGCCGGGCGGGCACGGCCGATCGCCGTTCGTGGACAGGCCGTCCGAGGGCAGCCAGTAGTCGGCCCGCTGGAAGGCGTACGTAGGCAGCTCCACCGCGCGAGGCGCACCGTTCGGGACGGCGAGTGCGGCACTCCAGTCGATGTCGGCGCCGCGTGCGAAGAGTTGCGCGGCCGCTCGGGTCACGGCGGCGGCCTCGCCCTCATCTACGCGCAGCGTCGGGACGAACTCGGCTTCGGGCGCGCTGTCCTGGCCCATCGCGGACAGCACGGCGTCGGGACCGATCTCGAGGAAGGTGGTCACGCCTTGGGCCGCCAGCGCGGCGACTCCGTCGGCGAAGCGGACCGGCTCCCGCACGTGCCGCACCCAGTGCTCCGGCTCCACCGGACGGTCCATGGGCAGGAACTGGCCCGTCAGATGGGACATGACCGGGATCTCGGGCACGGTGCAGGCGAGGTCGGCAAGGCCGGCGCGCAGGGGGGCCAGGACGGGTTCCATGAGCGGTGAGTGGAAGGCGTGCGACACCGTCAGCCGACGGGTCCGCACACCGCGCTCTTCGAGCTCGGCGACGATCTCGGCGACGGCGTCCTCGGCACCGGAGAGGACGACCGAGTCGGGGCCGTTGACGGCGGCCAGGCCGACCTCGTGGGCATGGCCGACCAGCAGCGGCTCGACCTCGGCCTCGGGCAGCCGTACAGCGACCATCGAGCCGCCCTCGGGCAGGTCCCGCATGAGCCGGCCACGGGCGGCGACGAGCTTGCACGCGTCGGCGAGGGTGAGCGCACCGGCGACGTGGGCCGCGGTGATCTCGCCGATGGAGTGGCCCGCGACCATCCCGGGCCGCAGGCCCCAGGAGGCGAGGAGCCGGAACAGCGCGACTTCGACGGCGAACAGCGCGCACTGGGCGTGGAGCGTTCCGGTGAGGGTGTGTACGGCCGTCTCGCCCGTGTCGAAGACGACGTCCCGCAGGGAGGGTTCGTCGGGAAGCAGAGCGTCGAAGCGGGCACAGACGGTGTCGAAGGCAGCGGCGAAGACCGGATGGGTGCGGTGGAGCTCTGCGGCCATGCCCGCGCGCTGGCTGCCCTGCCCGGTGAACAGGACTGCCGTACGCCCGGTCGGTGCGCCGCCCGTCACCAGGTGGGGCGCGGGCCGGCCTGCGGCGAGCGCCTCCAGTCCCGATTCGAGCTCATCGTGGCGTTCGCCGGTGACGACGGCCCGGTGCGCGAAGAGCGATCGCCGGGTCACGAGCGCGACGGCCAGGTCGCGAGGGGCAGGCATGGCGTCGGCCGGTTGCTGCCGCAGGTGCGCGAGGAGGCGGCGCGCCTGGTCGCGCAACGCGCCCGGGGAACGTCCGGAGAGTACCCATGGCACGGTGCCGGCAGGCTCGGGGGCGTCGCGGGTGACGTCGGCGGCGGGGGCGGGCTCCTCCTGGGGAGCCTCCTCGATGATCACGTGGGCGTTGGTGCCGCTGATGCCGAAGGAGGACACGCCCGCGCGCCTGATCCGGTCGGTGGCGGGCCAGGGCGCGGGGTCACGCAGCAGCTCGACGGCGCCGCTCGTCCAGTCGACGTGGTCCGACGGCTTGTCGAGGTGCAGAGTGCGGGGCAGTACGCCGTGGTGGAGCGCGTGCACCATCTTGATGATGCCGGCCGCCCCGGCGGCGGCTTGGGTGTGACCGATGTTGGACTTCACCGAACCGAGCCGTACCGGAACCGCGCCGGCGTCGCGGTCGGCGCCATAGGTGGCGAGGACGGCCTGCGCTTCGATCGGGTCGCCGAGCTGGGTGCCGGTGCCGTGCGCCTCCACGGCGTCGATGTCGGAGGTCGTCAGGCGGGCGTCGGCGAGGGCGGCGCGGATGACGCGCTGCTGGGACGGTCCGTTGGGCGCGGAGAGCCCGTTGGAGGCGCCGTCCTGGTTGGTGGCCGTACCGCGTACCAGGGCCAGGACGTGGTGTCCGCCCCGGCGGGCGTCCGAGAGCCGTTCCACCAGCAGGACGCCCGCGCCCTCGGCGAGCGAGGTCCCGTCCGCCGCGTCGGCGAACGGCTTGCAGCGCCCGTCCGGCGCCAGGCCGCGCTGGCGGCTGAAGCCCATGAGAGCGCCCGGTCCCGGCATCACCGCGACTCCCCCGGCCAGGGCGAGGTCGCACTCGCCCGCCCGCAGCGCCTGCACGGCCATGTGCAGGGCGACGAGGGACGACGAGCAGGCGGTGTCCACGGTGACGGCCGGGCCCTCGAGGCCCAGGACGTACGCGATCCGCCCGGACACCACGCTGCCGGCGGTGCCGGTGATGAGGTGGCCTTCGATGCCCTGTCCGGCCTGGTGCAGGCGGGGGCCGTACTCCTGGTAGTGCGAGCCGACGAACACCCCGGTCCGGCTGCCGCGCAGGGTCGCCGGGACGATGCCGGCCCGCTCGACGGCCTCCCAGCCCGTTTCGAGGAGCAGCCGATGCTGGGGGTCGGTGGCCAGGGCCTCCACCGGCGAGATGCCGAAGAACTCCGCGTCGAAGCGCCCGGCGTCGTGCAGGAAGCCGCCCTCACGGACATAGGCACGGCCGGGTGTGTCGGGGTCGGGGTCGTACAGGGCGTCGAGGTCCCAGCCCCGGTTGGCGGGCAGCGGGCCGATGGCGTCGCCGCCGGAGTCGACGAGCCGCCACAGGTCCTCCGGGGTGGCGACTCCTCCGGGGTAGCGGCACGCCATGCCGACAATGGCGATCGGGTCGTCGGCCGTGGACGTTCCGGACACCTCGTGGCCGTCCGAGCCGGGGCCGGCGGCTGTCTGCCCCGCTCCGAGGATTTCGGCGAGGAGGTGTCCGGCGAGGGCGGAGCAGCTGGGGTGGTCGAAGGCCAGCGTCGCGGGCAGCCGCAGCCCCGTGGCGGTGCCGAGCCGGTTGCGCAGGTCGACGGCGGTGAGCGAGTCGAGACCGAGGTCCTTGAACGCCCGGTCCGGCACGATCGCGTCGGCGTCCGCGTGCCCGAGGACCGTGGTCACCTGGGTGCGGACCATGTCAAGCAGTGTGGCCCGGCGTCCGGCGGGTTGCTGTCCGAGCAGAGAGTTCCGCAGCTCCGTGGCCCGGTCCGCGGTGCCGGTGGTGTCGGTGGTGCCGCGGGCGGCCTCGGTCAGGCTGCGGCGCCGGGGCGCGGCCAGTTTGCGGGCCAGGCTGCGCAGCACGGGGTGGTCGGCGGCGTCACCGGCCGCCAGGGAGCGGGCGTCGAGGCGGGCGGCCACGACCAGGCTGTCTGCCGACCGTTCGGCGGCGTCGAGGAGTCGTAGTCCGTCCTCGTTGGACATCGGCAGCACACCCATCCGACGCATCCGCGCCAGATCCGCCCGCTCCAAACCCCCCGTCATCACACTCCGCTCCTCCCA
>NZ_JBSGRD010000024.1:0-96682 GCF_053606205.1 Streptomyces sp. NPDC055239
CAGGGGGGACCCTGTGGGAGAGTAGGACGCCGCCGAACTATTATTAACGGGAAACCCCCGCACCCTCTGGGTGCGGGGGTTTTCTGCGTTCCAGGGTAAATTCACGCGTCACGCCGGCCGCGTCAATTTCGTGTCGTACGCCAGAATTACCGCCTGCACCCGGTCCCTCGCCCCCGTCTTCGCGAGAATGCGCCCCACATGCGTCTTCACCGTCGACTCCGCGAGGTGCAGGCGCCCCGCGATCTCCGCATTCGTCCAGCCCTGCCCGATGACCGTCAGGATTTCGAGCTCCCGGTCCGTCAGTGAGGAGAGGCGCGGGTCCCGGGAAGGGGCGGCGTCCTCGCCGGTGCGCGTCGGCAAGTGATCGGCGAACGCGTCCAGGAGGCGGCGGGTCAGACTCGGAGCCACGACCGCGTCCCCCGTGGCGACCGCCCGGATGCCGGAGAGGAGCTCCTCCGGCAGGGCGTCCTTGATGAGGAAACCCGAGGCGCCCGCTCGCAGGCCCGCGTACGCGTACTCGTCCAGGTCGAACGTGGTGAGGATCAGGACCCGTGTGCGGTCGCCCGCCGCCACGATGCGGCGCGTGGCCTCGATGCCGTCCAGGCCCGGCATGCGGATGTCCATCAAGGCGACGTCGGGGTGGAGTTCGGCCGTCATACGGACCGCCTCGCTGCCGTTGCCGGCCTCGCCCACCACCCTCATGTCGTCCTGGCTCTCCAGGAGCATGCGGAAGCCGAAGCGTTGCATGGGCTGGTCGTCGACGATGAGCACGGTCGTCACTGAGCGGATTCCTTGGGGAGATGGAGTTCTACCTGCCAGCCGCCCGGCGGATGCCGCAGCGGGCCTGCCTCAAGTGTCCCGTCGTAGAGCGCCGTTCGCTCGCGCATTCCGGTGAGACCGCGACCGGACGTTCCAGAGAGGCTGCCCCCGGCACTGCCCCCGGCACCCGTGTCCGTCACCGCCACCCGCACCCCGTCGTCGCCGTACACGACCTCCACGTAAGCCGTCGCCTCCGGGCCCCCGTGCTTGAGGGTGTTCGTGAGGGCCTCCTGGACCACGCGGTAGACCGTGAGCTGGCGGCCCGCCGGGAGGGAGTCGGGTCGGCCGCGCACCGTGCTGCGTACCGGAAGGCCCGCGGCCCGTACCCCGTCGATGAGTTGGTCCAGGTCGGTGAGGGCGGGCTGGGGAGCGAGGGCTGCGGCTGCCTCCGGAGCCTCCTCCCGCAGTACGTCCAGGAGCCGGCGCAGCTCCGTCAGGGCCTGGCGGCTTGTGGTGCCGATGGCGGTGAGGGCCTGGGCGGCGCGTTCGGGAGACTTGGCGGCGGCGTACGAACCGCCGTCCGCCAAGGTCGTGATGACGGAGAGATTGTGGCCGATGATGTCGTGCATCTCGCGGGCTATGCGCGTGCGTTCGGCGTTGGTGGCGAGCTGCGCCTGCTGGTCGCGTTCGACTTCGAGCTGCTTGGCGCGCTGCACAAGGGATGCCATGTACTCCTGGCGGGTGCGGACCGCGATGCCGAGGAGGGCGACGATGGCGAAGCTCATCATCGTCGGGATGACCTGCTGGTCCCAACTGCCCTGCGGATAGCGGATGCGGCTGACGAGGAGCGGCACGACGGTGAGGCCGTACGCCCAGGCCAGCGTGCGCAGCGGAAGCCGTACCGCGATGTTGAAGACCACGATGAGCAGGGTGAGCGAGCCCTGTAGGACGGCCCCCGTCCAGTTGTTGGCGAGCCCCGCCAGGAACATGGCCGCGTACACCGCGAGCGGATGGCTGCGGCGCCACAGGAGCGGCACTGTGACGGCCACCGTGATCACGTACAAGAGCCAGGCGGAGATGTCTGTGTTGTGGGCGATGTTCCGCCAGCCGTCGCCCACCAGGTCGACCAGCCCGGCGCACATGAAGAAGCCGGTCAGGAGGGCGTCCCAGACCAGTGGGCGGCGCCGGTCGAAGGAGCGCACCCACTGGACGCCGCGCTCGACGTACTGGGTCAGCGGCTGGGTGTCCTGGCCACTGCTGTTGCCGTCCCCGCCCCTGTCCCCGTTGTAGTCGCCGTCGCCGGTCACGGCTTCATCCTCGTACGAGAGTTGCTCATACGTCCTGTCGCTTCAGCAGATATGCCGCCGCTGCCAGGGATGCCACCGCCCACGCGCACAGCGTAAGGAGGCCCGCGCCCGGTGAGAGGTCGCCGGACGCGGTGTGCACGGCCGCCAGGGACTCGGAGGCGGGCAGCGGGAAGTAGCCGAGGACGTCGTGGACCGTGTCGTTCGGGATCATCAGGGCGAGCTGCGGCAGGAGGATCAGGCCGCCGACGTACGCGCCGATCGCGCCCGGGATGCTGCGCAGGGCCGAGCCGAGGCCGAGCACGATGACGCCGATGAGGACGGTTCCGGCGGCCGAGCCCGCAATGGCGCGTGCGATGCCGGGGTCGCCGAGTGACGCCTCCAGGTCGGTGCCGCCGAGGAACAGCTGGGCCAGCGGGAACGTGAGGAAGTCGGTGATCAGGAGCGTCCCGAGCGCGACCGTGCCGAACACGGCGGTCTTCGCCCAGAGCACCGGAAGACGGCGCGGCACCGCGGCCATCGTGGCCCGCACCATGCCCGTCGAGTACTCGCCCGCGGTGATGAGGATGCCCAGGACCGCGATCGCGACCTGGCCGATCTGGGTGCCGAGCAGGGCGTACGTGACCGGGTCGATGTTGTCACCGGGGCTGGGCGTGTAGGTGGCGGCGACGATCATGCCCAGGGCGATGGTGAAGACGCTCGCCACACCGAGCATGATCCAGGTGGAGCGGAGCGTCCACAGCTTGTGCCACTCGGAGCGGAGGATTCCGCGGGAGGTCAGGCGGTAGGGGGACGTGAGTGTGGTGGTGGTCGCGGTGCTCATGCCGCTGCTCCTTCCGGTACGCCGGGGGACACCGATGCCGCGTACTCGACCGAGTCGCGCGTCAGGTCCATGAACGCCTGCTCCAAGGAGGCCGTCTGCGGGGTGAGTTCGAAGACGGGGATGCCGTGGAGCGCCGCCGTGCGGCCGATGTGTTCGCCGTCCGTGCCACGTACGTCGAGGACGCCCGGCGCGTCACTCGTGATCTGTACGCCGGATGCGGCGAGCAGCTCGCCGAGCAGGCCCGCCTCGGGGGTGACGACCTTGACCGATCCGGTGCCCGACTCGCGTACGAACGTCTCGACCGTCGTGTCCGCGAGGAGTTTGCCGCGGCCGATGATGATCAGGTGCTCGGCGGTCAGTGCCATCTCGCTCATGAGGTGCGAGGAGACAAGGACCGTACGGCCTTCTGCAGCAAGGGATTTGAGGAGGTTGCGGATCCACAGGACGCCCTCGGGGTCGAGGCCGTTGACCGGCTCGTCGAGGATGATCGCGGCCGGGTCGCCGAGGAGTGCTGCCGCGATGCCGAGGCGCTGGCCCATGCCGAGTGAGAAGCCCTTCACGCGCTTGCGGGCGACCTCGTGGATGCCCACGAGGTCCAGGACCGCATCGACGCGGCGGCGTGGGATGCCGTGGGTGTGGGCGAGCGCCATGAGGTGGTGGAAGGCGGTGCGGCCCGGATGGATGGACCGCGCCTCGAGGAGCGCGCCCACCTCGTGCAGGGGTGCGGTGTGCGTCGCGTACGTCCGGCCGCCGACCGTCGATCGGCCGCGGGTCGGGGCGTCGAGGCCGAGCAGCATCCGCATGGTGGTGGACTTGCCCGCGCCGTTGGGTCCGAGGAAGCCGGTGACCGTCCCGGGGTGGACGGTGAAGCTCAGGTCTTCCACCACGGTCTTGTCGCCGTAGCGCTTGGTGAGTTCGTATGCCCGAATCATGCTTCTGATGCTGGCGCCCGCGGGGGCGCGTGGCGTCGGACCAGGGGCGGGACGTGGGCGGCGGCGAGTAGTACCGCGGTAGGACGATGACCCTGAGGGGCGGGCCGGGTGCGGCTGGTCCTAGCCGGGTAGTTCCGCGTGGGGCCAGCGGGTGCGGGCCTGTTCGCGGGAGCGGAGGAGGGCCAGGGTGGGCAGGCCTCGGTCGGCGCCTGTGGAGAGGAGCTCCGGGAGCTGGGGGAGCGGGGCCACGGCGGCCACATCGTCGAGGACCAGCGTCATTGGTGGGTCGAGCCGACCGGAGGATGACCGTTCGGCCATGCGCCGGCCGTGCTCGACCACGCTTGAGGCGAGTGCCGTGAGGAGGGGCATCGCGCCCGGCCCCTTGGGCGATTTGGGATCCTCGATGGCTTCACCCACCACAAAAAGCGTGCCCCCTTCATCGATGAAGGAATCCAGAGTGAGGGCATCGGTTCTGTTGGGGGTGCAGGATTCTCGTACGTTCAGAGTGAAAAGGGCGGACAGAGCGCGTGCCGTCAACTCCTGAGCCATGTCACGACGTTCGGGGTACGCGGTGAGCGCCGCCTCCAGCTCTCCCGCTGATCCCGATGCCGCCTTCTGGTGGGTGCGGAGGATGCGGACCGCGTCCTGTACGCCCGTTCCCTGGGCCCAGCGGTGTACGTGCTTGACGGGGCGGCCGTCCACCGCCGCCGCGTGGAGGAAGCTGCGGAGGAGGGTTTCGGCGGTGTCGGCGACGGTGCTGTCCAGTTTCGCGCTTGGCCTTATGGCGGCCAGCAGGGCGGTGGCTCGTTCGGTCGCCGTTGCCTTGTCCTCGCAGCCCGAGGTGGGGGACCAGTGCATTCTTGCCGGGGTGTCGCAGAGGTGTGAGGGGTCGTAGACCAGGACGGGGCCGAGCTTCGCTCTGGCGTCCTTGGTCTCCTCCCACAGGGTGGGGTCCGAGGTGAGGACGAGGGCTGCGCCCTCTGCGTCTCTGATTGCTTCTGCTGCTAGGGGTCTGCGGGTTTCCTGGGGGCCCAGTACCAAGGGGGTACGGGGAGTGGGGACCGTCAGTTTCTCTGTGCTCGGGGTTTCGGTGCTGGGCCCCTCTTCGGGGCTGGGGCTTCTTTCATCCGCACCCGGCGCTGTTGGCTGTGCCCACCCGTTCCGCCCTGCGGAACGCCTGCCCACAGCGGGGGCGGCGGGGGCGGCCTCGACAGGGACAGCTTCCTGAGCCGCGTGCTCGACCGGCTCCCCCGCCGGAGCCGGGGTGGAACGTTTGTCCATCGTCGGCGCCACCGGAAAGCGTCTCGATCTCCGTACCGCCCGCCACCGCGTAACCGTCCCCATGATGAAGATCGTGAGGACGACGAGCACCATCAGCTGGCCGATCAGCAGGCCCCAGAACAGGCCGTAGCCCGTGAGTTGGGTCGCCGGGGTCGCCGGCCACGCGCCCGTGATGTCGTGCGGCTGCTGGACCAGGTGCCGCATCGCCACCGGCGTGTTGCCGAAGGTGACGTTCTTGGGCCAGGAGCCGTGCGAGAACGTGCCCGCGAGGCCCGTCGCCGACCAGACGAGGACCGTAAGACCGAGGACGAAGGCGAGGCCGCCGACCAGCACACCGTCGGGGATGCCCCGCTCCCGTGACGCGCGGCGCCCGCCCTGGTCGCGGTGATCGGGCTCAGCCTCCCGGTAGCCCATCCCTCACGCCACCCCGTATCTCGACGACGATGACCCTGCTGACGGATCGTTCATCTGCTGTTCCATGTACGCCGCTCGCTCCTCCGCCTCCGCCTCGGCCGCCCGCAGCGCGTCGTCGGCGAGGAGTTGGTCCGCCGACGACTCCGTCATGGCGCGGTCGGTGAAGACCAGGGGGCGTTCGGTCTCCGTGATCAGGTGTTTGACCACCTGGACGTTGCCGTTCACGTCCCATACGGCGATACCGGGCGTGAGGGTCGGGATGATCTCCACCGCCCAGCGCGGCAGGCCGAGCACCCGTCCTGTCGCTCTCGCCTCGTCCGCCTTCTGGGCGTAGATCGTCCTTGTCGACGCCATCTTGAGGATCGCGGCGGCTTCCTTGGCCGCCGCTCCGTCGACCACGTCGCTCAGGTGGTGGACCACCGCCACGAACGAAAGCCCGAGCCGTCGTCCGAACTTCAGCAGCCGCTGGAAGAGCTGCGCGACGAAGGGGGAGTTGATGATGTGCCACGCCTCCTCCACCAGGAAGATGCGCTTCTTGCGGTCCGGGCGGATCCAGGTGTGTTCGAGCCAGACGCCCACGATCGCCATCAGGATCGGCATCGCGATGGAGTTCCGGTCGATGTGCGAGAGGTCGAAGACGATGAGCGGGGAGTCCAGGTCGATGCCGACCGTCGTCGGGCCGTCGAACATGCCCCGCAGGTCACCGTCGACGAGGCGGTCGAGGACGAGCGCGACGTCCAGACCCCATGCCCGTACGTCGTCTATGGCGACGTTCATCGCTTCCGCCGACTCGGGCTCCGGGTGGCGCAGTTGCTCCACGATGTCCGTGAGGACGGGCTGGCGCTCCACGATCGTCTCGTTCACGTACGCGTGGGCGACCTTGAGCGCGAAGCCCGAGCGCTCGTCGAGCCCGTGCCCCATCGCGACCTCGATGATCGTGCGGAGCAGGGCCAGCTGACCGGTCGTGGTGATCGCCGGGTCCAGCGGGTTGAGGCGGATCCCCATGTCGAGCGCGGCCGTCGGGTCGAGCCGGATGGGGGTCAGGCCGAGCTCCTGGGCGATGAGGTTCCATTCGCCCACGCCGTCCTCGCCCTGTGCGTCCAGGACGACGACCTGCCGGTCCTTGAACCTCAACTGCCGTAGAACGTACGTCTTCTCAAGGGCCGACTTGCCGTTGCCCGACTCTCCGAGCACCAGCCAGTGCGGGGCCGGGAGCTGCTGTCCGTACAGCTGGAAGGGGTCGTAGATGTACCCCTTGCCGGAGTACACCTCGCGCCCGATGATGACGCCGGAGTCGCCGAGGCCGGGTGCGGCCGTCGGCAGGTAGACCGCCTGGGCCTGCCCCGTCGACGTACGGACCGGGAGTCTGGTCGTCTCCACCTTCCCGAACAGGAAGGCCGTGAAGGCGTCCGTGAGGATGGTCAGCGGATCCCGCATGGTTGACAGCCCTCGCCTCTAGCGTCGGATGCCGGTCGCGAACGGCAGCGTGTTGACGAAGGACCTGTGGTGCTCGCGGTCGCACCACTCCAGCTTCAGGTACGACTTTCCCGCCGAGGCCCGGATGGTGCGCTTGTCGCGGGCGAGGGCCTCGGGGGAACGGGACGAGACGGTGATGTAGCCGACGAGATTGACCCCGGCCGCGCCGCTCGCCAGGTCCTCGCCGCGCTGGTCCAGACGTGAGTTCGATGCGATGTCACGGGGGTCGACCGTGCGGTTCAGCTTGGCCTGGCGGCTGGCCTCGGCCTCGTCGTTCGTCTTCTCCGTCAGCATGCGCTCGATGGCGACCTCGGTGGGTTCGAGGTCCATGGTCACGGCGACCGTGCGGATGACGTCCGGGGTGTGGACGAGCAGCGGGGCGAGGAAGTTGACGCCGACGGGCGTCATCGGCCACTCCTTCACCCAGGCCGTGGCGTGGCACCAGGGGGCGCGGGTGGAGGACTCGCGGGTCTTGGCCTGGAGGTAGGTGGGCTCCATGGCGTCGAGCTCGGCGGGCCAGGCGTTGCGCTTCGTCATCGCCTGGATGTGGTCGATGGGGTGGTCCGGGTCGTACATGGAGTGCACGAGCGAGGAGAGCCGCCCCTGCCCGAGCGGCTGCCGTACGCGGATGTCCGCTTCCTGGAGCCGCGAGCAGATGTCGGTCAGCTCGCGCGCCATGACGACCGCGAGTCCTGCGTCCTTGTCGAGCTTCCGGCCGCCGTGCGGACGGCTGGCGCGGGCCATCGCCTGGGCCTCGGCGGCCAGATCGCGCGAGTAGTGCATGCAGGCCACGAGATACGCGCGGTGCTGCTCGCTGCTGGTGGAGACCATCGACTGGAGCTGCTCGTACGACTGCTGCAGCCAGGGCAGTGCCCGGTCGTCGCCGCGGATGCTGACGTCCTTGGCGTGGGCGTCCGGGTCGGCGGGCAGGGTGCGCGCGAGCATCTGGAGCCGGGTCACGAAGCCGTCGCCGTTCGCGACGTGCTTGAGCAGCGTCCCGAACCGGTCGACGAGCGCCTCCTGGTCCTCGGAGTCGCGGAGGCCGACGCCGGGGCCCTCGATCTCGATGGCGGCGGTGACCGTACGCCGGTCGGCGTGCAGCAGCACCGCGATCTCATCAGGACCGAAGGGCGCGGCCAGCCAGTTGATGCGGCCGATCCCGGGCGGCGGGCCGACCTCGACCTCCCTGCCGTCGAAGCGGATGCCCGCCTCGGGGGTGGCGGAGCGGTAGGCGGTGCCGCGCTTGAGGGAGCGCTTGTAGCTGCGGTTGATCTCGAACCACTTGTAGAACGTGCGGCCCTTGTAGGGGACGTAGACCGCGGCGATCGCGAGCATGGGGAAGCCCATGAGCAGCACGATGCGCAGGGAGAGGACCGGGACGAGGAGCCCGCACATCATCCCCAGGAAGGCGCCCGCGATGATCATCGCGATCTCGCCGGTCTCCCGGTTCTTGCCGACGATCGCGTTCGGCCGCGCGCGGCCGATCAGATATGTGCGGCGGGGCGCGATCGGTTGCGACACGTGGGACTGAGTCGTCAACGCCCTTCACCTCCCGTGCGTTTGGTACTGCCAGTGGAACCGTTTCCTGAGCCGCCCGAGCCGCGGTTGCGCGCGTGCGGTGTGCTGGTCGCGCTGCCCCTGGGCGGGGGCGCGGCGGAGGGGACAGATCCGCCGCCGCTGGATGAGCCGCCTCCGCCGCCCCCGCCGCCGCGGGAGCTGTGGGCTGCGACGCCGCCGCTCACGGGGTTGGCGGGACGCGGCTGGCTGTTGCCGCCTCCGTCTCCGCCGTTTCCGCGGGAGCTGTGGGTCTTGATGCCCTGGGAGACGAGGGACGCGGGGGACGAGATGACGGCCGCGGCGCGGTTCTCCGCGCCCTGGGAGATGCGGTTGTTGCGGGAGTTGGCGATCTCGTCGCCGAAGCCGGGGACGAAGCGGTAGATCATGGCGCTCGCGAAGATGGCGAGCAGGATGATCGAGAGCCCGGAGACGACCGCCGAGAAGGAGTCGGGCCCGTCACCGGCGGAGAGCGCGCCGGCCAGGCCGAGCACGATGACGATGATCGGTTTCACCAGGATCACCGCGATCATGATCCCCGCCCAGCGGCGGACGTGCGTCCACAGGTTCTTGTCGACGAGACCCGCGTACACGACGGTGCCGAGCAGCGCGCCCACGTAGAGCAGCGCGGCCCGGATGACGAGCTCGAGCCAGAGGACACCGGCCGCGAGGATCGACACGAGCGAGACGACGATCAGCATGATCGGCCCGCCGCCGATGTCGTCGCCCTTCTTCAGTGCTTCCGAGAACGTCCCGAAGAACGTGTCGGTCTGACCGCCGGTCGCTTTCGCGATGACGTCACTCACGCCGTCGGCCGCCGAGACGACCGTGTAGAGGATCAGCGGCGTGAAGGCGGAGGCGAGGACCGTCAGCCACAGGAACCCGATGGCTTCGGAGAGCGCGGTGGTGAGGGGGACGCCTCGCACCGCGCGCTTGGCGACGGCCAGGAGCCAGAGGAGCAGGGTCAGGATGGTGGACGCGGCGAAGACGACCGCGTACTGCTTCAGGAAGCTGGGGTTGGTGAAGTCGACGGCGGCGGTCTTCTTGACGGCCTCGGACAGCTTGTCGACGGTCCAGGACGCGGCTTCCGCGCAGCCCTTCGCCAGGGAGGAGAGGGGGTCGGCGGTGGAGTCGATGGGGGCGTCGGTGGGGTACTTGCCGCCACCGTCGCTGCTGCCGCCGCTGCCTTTTTCGCAGTACTTTTTGGCGGGGCCGACGATGAGGTCACACTTTTCGTCGTCCGGCGCCGCGTAGGCACGCGAAGCCAGCAGGACCGCCGCGGACTGCACGGCCGCAGCCGCGGCCGTGAGCTTCAGGGCACGTCGGCTACCGGGCATACGTGAACCCTCCGTACTCCTTGACTGCCTTGGCGATCTCGTCGGCCGTGGAGACCTTGTTGTCGCCGTTCACGGGAGCCGGGCCGTCCTTCGACAAGTACCGCTCGACCTTCCAGTCCCCGCCGGACCACCGCATCTTGAACGTCATGGTGAACCAGTCGTTGCTCACGGGGTTCGTCGTGTCCTGCCCGGCTGTCCCGAATGCGCCGGTGCACCACACCTGCACGGTCGCCGAGCTGTTCGCGTACGCCGTTGCTTTGGTGCCGACGGGCAGGGTGCGGGAGACGTAGGTCTGGCCGGGCTTGGCGTTGCCGTTCGCGTCCAGGCCGACCTTGTCCAGGAAGTCCTTTGAGTACGTCTTGCCGAACTGCTGCTCAAGCTCGCTCACCTTGTCGGGCACGAAGATCTGACGCACGATCTCGGCCCTGCGGGCAGGCTTGAGGATGTCGGACGAGACGAGCGCCACCGCGTAGTTGGACGCGGCGGACTGCGCACCCTGCTCACTCTTCGCGTACCCGGACGGAATCCCCGACGTCTTCCCGTCGACAGGCCGCGCCCCGGACGCGGCCGTCGGGTCCGCCCCCGCCTTCTTGCCGTCCCCGGCGGCCTCCTCGCCGCCCCCGCCGTCACCACGATTCGCGAACGCGATAGCCGCGATGAGCACGACCACCACACCGACCACCGTCACGAGGCTCCGTGACGAAGAACGGCTGGATCTGCGCCCTCCCCCGTAGACATCCTGACCGCCCCCCTCGCCCTCGGGGAGCCGCGTCCGGGTCTCGCCCGAGCCGCCGTAGAGGCTGTCGTTCCGCTCGTCGTCGAGACTCATGCCGCGTACGCCCCCTCAACCTCTCGGTGAACCGCCACGTACGACGGTAGCCGTGCTGATTCCCGCGCGGGCGCGGTGTGGTGACTCGACATCAGGGAGTTGCAACCTCAGCCGGTGGGCGCGACGGACGGGTGGGTCGGAGGGGGACAGAGTGAGGGGACGGGGGAGCAGGCGGGGAGAGGCGGGACGTGAGGGAGCGGGGGAGGGAGCGGCGAGGGGCTAGACCGCCATGCCGTACACGATGGTGAAGACCGTGCCGAGCGATCCGATGATGAAGACGCCGGTCAGGCCCGCGATGATCAGGCCCTTGCCCTGCTCCGCGCTGAAGGTGTCGCGCAGCGCCGTCGCGCCGATGCGCTGCTTCGCCGCGCCCCAGATCGCAATGCCGAGACAGAGGAGGATGGCGATCGCCATCACGACCTCGATCATCACCCGTGCCTCGTTGCCCAGACTTCCGAAGGGGCCCCAGTCGGGGGCGATCCCGCCGATGATGGTGGTGATGTCGCCTTTTTCGGCTGCCAAAAGCATGTGTAACTCACCGCCCCTAGTGGGTTGTTCCGTCACCTCTGCCTACCGCAGCGCAGAGGACAGCTCATTCTCGCCGATTCTCGCCGACAAATGGGCCAGTGCATGTCGACTTGGCGTCATTCGTTGGCTGAAACGTATGGTCACTCTGTGTATCACGGTGAGTGACGCCGGGCAATGACGGCCCGGCGAGCCCTCTGACCAGGTCTCATTCTGACCTGACCCCATGATGGACACTCACATCATGGGTCATGGAGGCCCGTCGAGGCCATCCAGACTGTCCCAGCCACTGAGACCGTCCCAGCCGTCCTAGCCGTCCAGGCCATCCAGGCCGTCAAGGCCACCGAGGCCGCCGCCCGTCACGACGTACGAGCAGTCGGTGTAGCGGTAGCCGGGCTGAACCTTGCTGCCCTCGGTGTTGTTGCGGACGCCGCCCACGGCGCTCGCGTCGCGCTTGTAGAGGAAGTGGTAGTCACCCGGGGGCAGGTGGAGCGTCTTGTTCGGATACCCCTTGCCCGCCAGGCAGGACTTCTTGCCCTGGGCCCGGTTCGTGTACGTCTTGCAGCCGCTGCACGCCGAGAGCTTGAGGGTGCCGGTGGTCGGACCGGTGTAGAGGACTTCGAGCGGGCCCGGGCCGCCGTTCTCGACGACGTACGTGAGCCGCGCGCCGCCCGGCGACTTGGCCGGTGGCAGGCTGCGGCCCGCTGCCGGGCGGGATTCGGCGATCTCGGCGGCGATGGCGATGTCCTTGGCACGGTCGCGCTTGCCGTTGCTCTTGTAGGTCCCGGCGAAGTCGTTGAGCGTCTTCGCCGCTTCCGTGAACTTCCCGTCCTTGAACTCGTCCACGCCGCACGCGTACGCCCCCGACTCCACCGCGCTCGCGGCGTCACCGGAGAGTCCGTCGCCCGCACTGTCGGGGAGGGCCTCGGCGGTGGTGCCGATGCTGCGCAGCTCCTCGGTGGCCTTGCAGGGGTCGGAGCCCTTCAGGTCCGACGAGCGAGAGGTGATGGCCTCGCGGATGGCGGGCTCGACCTTTCCTGCCTGGTCGGAGTCGGGGAACGTACGCAGGAGCTGGCCGAATTCGTCGCCGCCCGCTGTGCCGCCCGCTGTGCCGGCTGTGGAGCTGGTGCCGAGTCCTTGGTTGCCGCACTCGTAGAGGGAGGTGGCCAGGCGGTCGTCGGGCCAGGTGGCGAGCGTGCCGAGGCGGTCCTTGCCGAGGGAGCCGGGGAGGGTGCGGAGGTACTGAAGGGGCTTCAGCGCTTCGCAGTACTTGCGCGCGTCATAGGGGGCGGCGACGGACTTGTAGTACGCGGTGAGGCTGTCCGGGACGCGCTTGGCGGCCTTCGAGCCGGGGTGGTCGTCGCCGAGGTCGCGGTAGATGGCGAGGGCGGCGCGGTAGTCGTCCTCGGCCGAGGCGAAGGCGGTGCCGTCGGCGGCCGTGACGATCTTGTCGGCCTTGTCGAGCCGGTCGAGCAGCATCTCCTCGACGGCTTCGTCACGCGCGGCGTCGTACGCGATGACGCCGCCGGCGGGAACGGCGAGCAGGACGAGCCCGATCCCGAAGACGAGCGGCGTGCGCAGCGGCCAGTTCTGGGAGGTACGGAGGGCGCGGCGGGCCCCGTCGGCCGCGGCGAGGAGCAGGAAGGCCACGAACCCGATGAGTACGCCGCCGGGGACGCCGTCGACCTCGGCGGGGAGCGCGAGGAAGAGGAGCGTGGCGGTCGCGGCCCAGCAGAGGGCGGCAAGGAACCACTGCTTCAGGAGTACGTAGCCGAGTCCGAGGCCGGTGAGGTTGAGGATCCCGGCGGAGAGGGCGCGGAGGGCGTCGGGGGCGGGTTGGGGTGCGGGTGGGGCGTATGGAGGTGGGGCGAAGGGAGCGGGTGGTGCGGGTGGTGCGGAGGGGGGTGGTGGCGGTGCCATCGGGGGAGGCGGCCCGAACTGGACGCCGTGGGGGGCTTGGGGGGCTGCAGGGGCTGCAGGGGCTAGGGGTGCCGCCTCGGGCGTGGGTCTCTGGCTTTCGCCGTCCCCACTTCTGTCCCCGCCCCCATCTCTATCCCCGTCCCTGTCCCCGCCCCCGCCAGGAATGGCGTCTCTGGGCCCGTCGCCAGGCGTGGTGTTCTCGTCCCCAGGCTGCATGTTCGGCTCCCCCCAGCCGTTACAACGCGGCGCGTTGATTTGCGCCCAATTCCCATACGATCGGGGAAAGTTGGACACCCGTCAACAGCCCCAGCACCCCTTAGCTGCGGCGTCCGAGCGCCTTCGCGCGGGTGTAGGACCGCCCGGTCAGGAGTACTCCGGCGGCGAGCACCGCGGTGTAGGCGACCAGGAGGACTGCGAAGCCGCCGGGGAGCCAGCCGAGGAGGCCGGTGTAGTCGTGGTCGATGAGCAGCCGGATGAGGCCTTGCGCGGAGAAGCACATCAGGAGTGCGCCGAGTACTTGCAGGATGTCGTATTTCACGTTACGAACGTATCAGCGGAGTTTCTCAATTTCCTCCCCTGCAAGGTGCCTTCTCTCTAATACGTCACACATTTCAGGTCCTATACTGGAAGGCGTGCGTGACGAAACAAGAACCCGCTGCACGGTCTGCCGTGCCGGAATGAACGCCGCGGGCAAGCGTGGCCGCCCCGCTCTCTACTGCTCCCGCAGCTGTCAGGCGAGGGCCTACCGACAGCGGAAACGGCCCCCCGTCCCGGCGCCCGAGCGCCCCACGTCATCGTCCGACGCCCGGTCGCGCAGGCGCCGCCAGATCGCCGAGGCGGTGTGGCGCATCGCGGCCGAGCGGGGCTTGGACGCGGCGAGCATGCGGGAGATCGCGGCCGAGGCGGGGGTGTCGCTACGGGTGGTGCAGTACCACTTCGCCGACAAGCACGAGCTCCTCGTCGCCGCCCTGCACCTGCTCCACCGCGAGAACGAACGCCTCGCCAGGACCCGCGTCCGCTTCGACCCCGCGAACCTGCGCGGCGTACTGAGCGCGCTGCTGGACGAGTTCCTGCCGCTGGACGCCCAACGGGCCATGGCGCTGCGGGTGCTCTCCGCGTACTACGCCCGCAGCCTCACCGACCCCGCGATCGCGGCGGTCTTCCTGAGCGGCGAGCACCCCCTGGAGGAGCTCGTCGCCGGTTTCATCGCCACGGCCCAGGCGGACGGGCAGACGGCCCCCGGCCTGGACGCCCGGCGAGAGGCGGACCTGCTGGTGGCCGCGGCGGTCGGGCTCGGCGGGGATGTACTGCACGAGCGCCGCACCCTGGACGACGTACGCGGCACCCTCGACTACCACCTGACCAAGCTCTTCAGCCCGACCCCGACCGGTCCGGTTCGGTCGTAGCTCGGTCTCCCGGGGTACGTCGACGGGCCGATGCGACATAGGGCTCGGGCCCGATCTTCTTTGCTGCGGGGCTAGTTAGCGTCCTGCTCATGAGAATCGGATTGCTCGGAACTGGAAATGTCGCTCGCGCACTGGCGACCGGCTGGCAGGCGGCGGGGCATGACGTCGTGCTGGGGTCGCGCCACCCGAAAGAGCGGGGAGGGGCGGAGGCGCTTGGCGAGTTCGCCGTCGTCGGTCTTGCCGAGGCCGCCGAACACGGAGAGGTGTTGGTCAACGCCACTCCCGGCACGGCTTCGATGGACGTGCTGAACGAAATCGGCGCGGGCGCCCTGGCGGGGAAGTTGCTGGTCGACATCGGTGTCGGCTTTACGGAGGGTATGGAGCTCTCTCATCCCAACTACAGCCTCAGTGAGGAGATTCAGGCGGCATTTCCCGAGACGCCGGTGGTCAAGACGCTCGCCACCGTCGATTCGGTCGTGATGAAAGACCCGGGGAGTCTGGAGGAGACGGGCACGATCTTCCTCTCCGGTGACGATGCCGCTGCCAAGCGGACGACGCGGCAGCTGCTCGGTGACCTGGGATGGCCGGATGCCTCCCAGCTCGACCTGGGAGGCATCGGGACCGCGCGCGGTCAGGAACACTTCGCGCTGCTGTTCATGGGGGTGGCGGAGGCGATCGGGTCGTACGGGTTCGGCATCAAGGTGGTGCGTCCGCGTGCCCGTACCGTTTGAGCAGGTGACGGGGGCCGCTGGTGGTGGGGCCGTCAGCCGGCCGGGGAATCACTGACTTTGGCGACCGGGCCGATCTCCAGCTTGACCGCGCTCTCGCCGTCGGTGACCGGGAGCGTGCCCGCGGGCCAGTCGAGGGTGACGTGCTTGGTCTCGTTCGGGGGCGTGACGACGAGGCTTGTGATGCGGACGCCGGAGCCGCCCGAGTTGTTGTACGCGAACGTGATGTTGAAGGCGGCGGTCTCGCCGTCCTTCAGGATGTCCCGGGCCGGGGACTCCCCGTTGCGGTCGACGGAGAGGGTGTCGCCCGTGGACGCCGTCAGGTCGACTCCCGCGTAGCCGTTGATGGCGCAGTCGCGGCCGCCGCCGTTCTTGAAGGAGACGGTGACAACGCCTTCCTTCTTGTCGGTGGTGTTGTCGGCGGCGTTCACTTCGAGCTCGTCCGTACGGCAGATGCCGACCTTGCCGCCCTCGTTGTCGCCCTGGTTGTCGTCGGTCCCGGCGGCTGTGCCCTGGTTGCTTTCGCCGCCGCCGGAGGGCTCTCCAGCGCCTGGGCCGGCGTCGGAGCCGTCGTTGCCGTCGCCCTTGTCCGCTGACGCGGTGGGTGAGGTGGTCGTGTTCTCCGCCGCGTTGTCGTCGCCGTTGCACGCGGTGAGCGAGAGGGCGGCGACGAGGCCGATGACCGCCGCGACGGCCTTACGGGTGTGCTTCATGAGTTCCCCCGGAGTAGCGCTGTCTCTTGGTGCCGTTCGGTGCCGTTCGGTGCCGTTCGTTGGCGATCACAGCTAAGGGGGAGGGGCTTGGCGGGGGCAAGGAGCGCTGGCCCTTACGGGACGATGGGATGGCAATGCTGGTTTGACCTGCGGAAATGCGCCCTTCTTGGGATGGTGATGCGGGATGGTCCGACGTAGGGCCGTTACTCGACGCCCTCCACGAAGTGGTCGAACTCGCCCGCCTGGACGCCGAGTACGAAGGCTTCCCACTTCTTCTCCGTCGTGGTCACGACGTTCTCGGGGTCGCTGGTCTCCCGGAGGTACACGGCGTCCCCCGGGCCGTGCGCGATCTCGATCCAGGGGCCCGGTCCTTCCTCCCCCTCGGGGGCGGCGCGGATCCATTCGAGGTTCGACGGGATGCCGGGGGTGGGGGTGGAGGCGGGGGTGTCGGTCATGAGGAGGGTCCTTCGTGGGACTTTTTTGGGATGGGTGGGATGGCGACTGCGGTTGTGTGGTGGTTCGTCCGCATTTGGGGTGAGGGTTGGGGTGCGGATTGCAGAGAAATCCCAGTGAGCGTGCCGGTCGGCTGCAGCTACCTGGCGGCTCCGCCCCAGGCCCCGGTCCTCAGGCGAGTACTGCCCCGGTGGGGGCCACGGACTCGGTTGCTGAGATTCAACTGACGATGCCGATCACAAGGAGACGTCACGCGCCAGGCATCTTCGAATGAGGTCAGTAGTAGAGACACCCGCCGTGTACGGCACCAGCTGCAACTTCCCCGCGGCGGCCACCGGGCCGAAGACATCTTCGATGGCATCCGGCGAAATGTCGTCTCCGTGCACGACCATCGCGATGTCGTGATCTTCCAGGAACTCGGTCGTCACGCGTTCCGGAGCGTTCGGTATCACCGCGTCGACGTACCGGCATGCCTCGATCACCGTGACCCGCTCGGCCAGGGTCATGATGGGTCTTCGCTTGTACTTGGTCACGACCTCGTCGGAGAACACGCCGACGAGCAGCCGCTCTCCGCAGGCGCGCGCGGCCTTGAGCAGCGCTACGTGTCCCGGGTGGAAGAGGTCTCCCACCATGTCGACGTAGACATTCGCCCGGGTCGGGGTGACGTGCGCGCAGGAGTCGCCTTCGCCGTCAGGCACGGCGGGTCCTCTTCGTGGTGCGGATCAGTGCTGCGAAGGCTGTGGGTTGTGCGGTGAGTGTCGCTTTGGTGGGGTCGGCGCTCTCCGTTAGATGGATCGCCGTTCCGGCTGGGAGTGCGGCGACGTGTACGCAAGCGTCGCCTTCCTGGCAGTAGGACGACTTCTGCCACGGGTCAGGCATGGCGGCGCCTCTTCGTGGTGCGGATCAGTGCTGCGAAGGCTGTGGGTTGTGCGGTGAGTATCGCTCCGGTGGGGTCGGCGCTCTCCGTTAGATGGATCGCCGTTCCGGCTGGGGGTGCGGCGACGTGTACGCAGGAGTTGCCCTCCGAGCAGTAGGACGACTTCTGCCAGTGCTGGTTCATCAGGCGCTCCTTCACAGGCCTTGCATGACGTTGTGGATCAGGTCCCGAGTTTTTGCGGGGGCGAGGGAGACCGCGTCGAGCCGGTCGAAAAGCGTTCGGTACTTGTGCAGTTGCGCCTCAGCGTCGAGGAATGCGATGCCGTGGGACTGGTCGAGGTGCACGGTGTCCAACTGCGGTACAGGGCCGTGTGCGTAATAGATCGACTGCCCCGAGCCTGGGTAGGCCCCGGCGTCGAAGCTGATTGCACGCAGGGTGATGTGGTCCCGCTCGCTCATGTCGAGCAGGTGCTGCAGCTGATCACGGGCGGTCGCCGGGCCGCCGACCTTCATGCGGAGGGCCGCTTCGTGGACTACGGCCTGGTACGGCGTGGGGTTGTCGCGGTACAGGACTGACTGTCGCTTGATGCGGAACGAGATGCGGTGCTCCATGTCTGGCGGCGACAGTTCGGTGACGGCCTGGCGGAAGATCTCACGGGCGTAGTCACGTGTCTGGAGCAGACCTGGGATGCGTGCCGTGGTGGCGTCACGCACTGACTGGGCGTGATGCTCCAGCTCGGCCAAGTCGAGCAACAAGCTGGGCAGTAGTTCGCGGTACTCCTCCCACCAGCCACGCTTGCGGTCGTTCGTCATACGCGTGAGGGCCTCGACGAGGACCTTGTCCGGGCAGTCGTAGTGGCAGGCCAGCATGCGCACGCGGTCCGAACTGACGCCGAGGCGGCCGGATTCCATGTTGCTGACCTGGTTCTGCTTGATCCCAAGCAGCTGTGCAGCGTCAGTCGACGAGAGACCTGAGCGCTCGCGCAGCTTGCGCAGCTCGCTTCCCAACCGGAGTTGGCGCCCCGTTGGGGTGCTCCTCATGGGCACTGCCGTTCTCCCTAGACGCCGCCATGTCACTCACACGGGTGGTTAAGTCAGCCCTTCAGCTAACTAGGACTAAGACCTTATTCCTTCACGCTACTTTGAGTGCCAGGCCACCCGCCCGGAAGCACCCCGCTCGACGGAGCGGCAATCGTCACTGGGCAGACCCGCAACTCCCCGCTCTGAACGGAGACTTCCGTGAAGCCCACCGTATCCCCGCCCTGGACCTACACCCTCCAACTCCCGCACGACCCCCGCGCCCCCGGCATCGCCCGCGCCACCCTCCGTGCCGTGCTTGCCACCTACGGGCTCTCCGAGCTTGCGCCCACCGCGGAGCTTCTCGCCGCCGAGATGCTCAACAACGCCCACTGTCATACCGAAGGCCCCTACGCCCTCCGGCTCCGTCACTCCTCCCCGAAGGGGATCCGCGTCGCCGTATGGGATTCCAATCCCCAGATCCCGCCCGGATTCGGGCAACCCGGCTGCCCGGCAGTCCCGTCGGCGGACGCCGAGAGCGGGCGTGGGCTGCATCTTGTGCGGGCCTGCGCCGACTCCTGGGGCGCTTATCCCCTCCGTGCCGCCCGGGACGGGAAACTGCTCTGGGCCGAGGTCGGCGGTGATCCCCCTAAGGCACAGGTCCCACCTCTACACTGAGGCGCGGTGGACTCCCGTGGGGTGAGGGGTGGTTGACGGTGCGTAAGACGTGGCTGGTCGCGGCCGTCGGCGCCAGTGGGGCGATGAGCTTCATCGCCCTGCTCGTCGTGGGGACGTACATGGCCGCCGGGGGCATGGAGGGCGGCGGCGGGGGCGGGAGTGTGTCGCTCGCCAAGGGTGCTGTGCCCAGCAGCTATCAGCCCCTCGTGCAGAAGTGGGGCAACCTGTGCAAAGCCATCAATCCCGCCCTGCTCGCCGCGCAGCTGTACCAGGAGAGCGGGTTCAACCCGAACGCCAAGAGCCCGGCCAAGGCCCAGGGGATAGCGCAATTCATCCCGGGGACCTGGGCCACGCACGGGGTCGACGGCAACGGCGACGGTGATCGCAACGTCTGGGACCCGGAGGACGCCATCCCGTCCGCCGCTTCGTACGACTGCAAACTCGCCAGCTATGTGAAGGACGCCCCGGGAAGCCCGACGAAGAACATGCTCGCCGCGTACAACGCGGGGGCGTACGCCGTCATCAAGTACGGCGGCGTACCGCCTTACAGCGAGACCCAGAATTACGTGAAGACCATCACGGACCTGGAGAAGAGCTTCGCCCGGCCCACCAGCAGGGTGCAGCCGTCGCAGCAGGCGGCGGGAGCCATCTACTACGCGCAGAAGAAGCTCGGCACGCTGTATCTGTGGGGCGGCAATGGAACCGCCGAGCAAGGCGGACGGTTCGACTGTTCCGGCCTTACGCTCGCCGCCTATCGCAGCGTGGATATCGATCTGCCGCGCGTCGCGAACGACCAGTACAACGTCGGACCACATCCCAAACGGGACGAACTGCTCCCGGGTGACCTGGTGTTCTTCTCGGACGACCTCACCAATTCCCGCGCCATCCGGCACGTCGGGATCTACGTCGGCGGCGGCTACATGATTAACGCCCCGCGGGCCGGTGCGGTGATCCGCTTCGACCCGATCGACACTCCGGATTACTTTGGCGCGACCCGTGTCACCGAGGACGGGGCGAATGCCGTGCCCGATAAGCCGTCGGCTGCCTGAGGTGCGCTGAGGGGGCCTACGAGACCCTGCGAGGCCCTGAGGGGTTCCGAAATGGGGGCCTCGTGGGGGTGTGTGCAGGGCGTGATGTGGCTTGAACTCTCTGTCAGTACACTTCTCTGAGCTGCGGCGATGTGTCTCTCTTCGATAACGTCTGCGTGATCATTCGGTAGAGAGTGGAACGTAGTGCGGGGGACCACGCGTTTCCTTGACTGTGTAGGGGCGCGACCACCCAGTAGTAGCGAGCGGCATTGATCACGCGGCAAGCAGCACTGACCACGGGGGTTGATGGAAGGGCGCACGGCAAGGTGCGTCCGAGGCGAGGAGACAAGGGGCCGCAGCACCATGGCTGGACTCGATACAACCGGGTCGAACCCCGACGTCAGCCTGCTCTACGACATCAACGGCCTGGCTGGGGATTCGCCGGACTGGCTGGCAAAGTCGGTGGCATTCGTCGGTGAGTACGGGCTGTTGCTCGCGCTTGTTCTGATGGTCGTCTGGTGTTGGTGGGGGCAGAGAAAGCGCGGGTCGCTCGATGACGCCGCCTCCTCTGTCGCCGCTGTTGTCTGGGCGCCGTTGGCGGCCGGGATCGCCATCCTGGTGAATGTGCCGATCCGCGGCTTTGTCGAGAGACGTCGTCCTTTCAAGGACCATGACGGCCTCGAGCTCCTGGTGCACGGAAAGACCGACTTCTCCTTCGTGAGCGATCACGCGACGCTCGCGATGGCTCTTGGCGTCGGGCTTTTCGTGGCCAACCGGAAGTTCGGCCTTGTCGGCATAGCTCTCGCCCTGCTCGAAGGCTTCTGCCGGGTCTTTATGGGCGTGCACTATCCGACGGACGTCGTCGGAGGATTCGCGCTCGGAACGGCTGTCGCGTTGCTCCTCTCGCCGCTGGCCATGGCTCTGCTCACGCCTGTGGCGAAGGCTGTTGGGCGGACCGGGCGGGGTGGGTGGCTGGTGTGGGCGAAGCCTCGGGGTGAGGCTGTGGCGGAGTTTCCTCAGCCCTCCGCGTCGGCCTCCGGCCCGGATGAGCGGGATCTTGCGGCGTAGCGCCGTCCCGGTTCGCGTCCGTGTCCGCGTTCGTTTCCGCTCGGCGGCGCTTCAGTAGCCACCAGCCTGCGCCGGCCGCCGCTGCGGTCACTCCTGCGGAGGCCGCCGTGAGGGGGCCTGCGGCCGGGTGGTCGGCTTCGTTGGCGGCGTGGGCCGTTGGGGTGGCAAGGGCGAGGGTGGCGGCGGTGGCTGCTGCGGCCTTGGCTATTCGTGGGCTCGGGCTCATACCCCCAGAGCAGCCGGGTCCTGCGCAAGGGGCCACCTGAGGGCGTGTCGGGTGCGCTGTTCGGGTTGCGGGGGCGGCCGTACGGGCTACGAACCTTCTTTTCCCCAACCCCGCCCCTCCCCGAGAACCCGCTCGGCGCGGGGACCTGGTGCCTTGTGCGTGCCGTCATCACCGGCTTCGCCGAGTTCGTCCTCAAACGCCGGACGGGCTGAACCCCCTCACAGCGCCTGGGGGAAGTCGAAGAAGCGGTTCGGGTCGTACTGCGTCTTGAGCTTCTTCAGTCGCGTCGCCGCCGAACCGTAATAGGCCTCGCGCCAGTTGCTCAGGGTCGGGTCCGCGTAGTTCTGGTACGCCGCGCCCGACGCGTATCGGGCCATCGCCCCGTGGGCGGTTTTGAGCCAGGCCTGGGCCGGCTTGCCGGAGGTGCCGGGGCGCCAAGAGGCGATGTACTGCGCCAGCATCCGCGAGCGGCGGTGGACGAAGGCCGTGGCCGTCGGGTCGACCCGGTTAATCGCGCCGCCGAGCGCGGTGAGCGCGATGCTGCCCCCGCTCGCGCCCGTCACGTTCTCCACCTGGGAGAGGAGCGTGCGGATGCCCGCTGCCGACAACGAGCGGTCGAAGAAGTCCGAACTTGCCGCGTACGTCTCGCGGTTCAGCGCACCCTGCGTGTTCCGCCCCGGCGTCGACCCCGGCAGGTGGCACTGGGCGTCCGACGAGAAGGACGAGCAGCCCGCGTAGACCTCCATCGACTCCTCGTACGAGCGCCGCTTGAGGGAGACGCTGCGCGCCGGGGCGCCGATCTTGTCGGCGAGGCGGTCCACCGCGTTCTGGAGTTCGCCGTACGTGCCGAGGGAGAAGCAGGCGATGGACACCGTGGGCGTGCCGCCAGGCGTGTTCGCCAGGTGCGCGGACGACCAGATCTCGTCCGGCTGGTCCGGGCCCCACGCCTGCCACGCCTTGATGACCGCCGCAGCCTTCGACCAGGGCCAGGTCATGTACGCCGAGACGCCCTGCGGGGCCGCGTGCGTGCGGAAGTTCAGCTCCGTCACCACGCCGAAGTTCCCGCTCCCCGCGCCCCGCAGCGCCCAGAAGAGGTCCTTGTTCTCGCTCTTGCTCGCCGTCAGCTGCTTGCCGTCTGCCGTGATGAGCGTTGCCGAGGTGAGGCTGTCGCAGGTCAGGCCGTATGCCCGTGACACCACCCCGTGACCGCCGCCCAGCGTCAGGCCGGAGATGCCTACCGTCGGGCAGGAGCCCGCCGGGATCGTCACGCCCTTCGCGGCAAGCGCGCGGTACACGTCGATCAGCTTCGCGCCCGCGCCGACCGTGGCCGTCGAACCACTGGCGCGCGTTCTGTTCAGCTTCGACACGTCGACTATCAGGCGGCCCGTGCCGGACGACCAACCCCCGTAGGAGTGGCCGCCGTTGCGTATGGAGACCTTGACGTCGTGCGCGCGGGCGTAGGCCAGGGTCGTACGGATGTCGTCGGGGTTCGCGACGTACGCGACCGCCGTCGGCTTCAGGTTGTCGTAGCGGGTGTTGTAGAGCTGCCGGGCCGCTGCCCACTGTGCCTCGCCCGGCTTGACCAGGGTGCCGTCCAGGTCCTTGGCGAGGGCGGTGAGGTTCGACGCGGCGGACGCGGCGGCGCTCGTCGTGCGCAGGGGAGTGCCGGAGCGCGAGCCGCCCGCGCTGCGGGAGGTGGCGCCCCCAGCGCCCCCAGCGCCCGCAGCGCCGCTGCCCCCGCCGGAGCTGCTGCAACCCGCCGCCGCGAAGGCCGTAGCCGCCGTCGCCGCCGCCGTGCTGCCGATGAACGTACGTCGTTCCATGACCCGCCTCCCGTTGCTTCCCATGGAGTACGAGACGGCGTACGGGGCCCATGGGTTCCGGTGAGCAGGGAGGGGAGTTGGCGGGAGGCGGCGGGGAGGCGACCGGGGGGGCGACTGGGGAGGCTACTTGGCCGACAGGTGGGACTCCGCGTCCGTCCGGGCCTTGCTGCGTGCTCTGCGGGCCGGGCCACGCCAGCCGCAGCTGCACCTGGCTGCGCAGAATCGGCCCTGCTCGACCGTCGTCGTGCGGTGCGGTTCGTCCTGTTGCTCCTCGGCCACGTCTCCACCGTACCCACGCCGGGTGAACGCCCTTGCGCGTGACGGGTCAACGTACCGGTCGTTACACGGAACGACAGGGGGCTACAGACCTCGCGGGCAAGCTTGGGGGCAGTCGGGCGATGGGTCAGCAGCACAGGCGCACAGGCGGAGCGGTCCTCACGGCCGCGGCGGTGAGTCTCATGGCCGTCGCCACGGGATGCTCGGGGGGCGGCGCCGTCGCCGACGACGGGCGCGCCTCCGCCGACGCCCTCGACGTGGTGCGGGAATCCGCCGACGCCCTTGTCCGCGCGGGGACTTCCAAGGCGCGTACGTCCATGGAGATGGCCAGCGGCGGTACCCGCGTGACCATCCGTGGGCAGGGAACGTACGACTTCAGGCGGCAGGTCGGGCGGTTCATGGTCGTTCTTCCGAAAGATCCCGCCGGGGACGAGGAGCACCGCCCCATCACCGAGCTGATGGCGAGCGGCGCGCTCTACATGAAGAACCGCGGCGCCGGGGTGCCCGCGGACAAGTGGGTGCGGATCGACACGGCGACGCTCTCGGACGGCAACCTGGTCACGGGCGGGGCCACCGATCCGCTCGCCGCCGCGGAGCTGCTGCGGGGAGTGCATAAGGCGTCGTACGTCGGGGAGACGACGGTGGCGGGCGTGCAGGTGCGGCACTACCGCGGGGTCGCTGACCTGCCGAGCGCCGCGAGGTCCGCTTCCGAGGGGCAGCGGTCGGCCCTGAGGGCGGCGGCGAAAGGGTTCAGCAAGGGCCGTGTGCCGTTCGACGCGTACGTCGACGAGGAGGGGCGCCTGCGAAAGCTGAGGCAGCAGTTCAGTGTCGCGAACGCGGCGGTGGCGTCGACCACGCTGCTCTTCGACTTCGGGGTGCGGGTGGACGTGCGGCTGCCCGCGAGCGAGGACATCTTCGCGGGGAAGATCGCCGAGAAGTAGGGGGAGGAGGGGGAGGGGTATGAGGGGCCCGGATAGTCGCGCTCGGTGGCGGAAATGGTCCGTCCGTGCCATGCGCGGTGCGTAGGCCGCTCCCTACTCTAGGAAGTCGGTACCGGCAGGAAGCAAGGTCAGGAAGAGGTGATGAACGTGGCTCTGGTGCGCGGTACTACCGTTCAGGACCACGTTGCCCTTGCCGAGATCGAGCTGTGCGGTGAACTCATCATCGCGGCGTCCGCCGCCGGTGAGGATCGGCTGAGTGCCGACCGCATTGACGAGGTCCTGAAAGTCTCCACCGATGTGGGGCAGCTGGGCGATAACCGGGACTAGTCCCGGAGCAAGCCCCGGTCCACCGGGGTAGGGAGCGGCCCGGGCCCTGCCGTGTCCCTCACTTCAGGACTTCAGGCTCAGGTGCGCATCATGCGCGCGATCGCCTTCGTCGCTTCCTCGACCTTCGCGTCGATCTCGTCGCCGCCCTTGACCGCCGCGTCCGCCACGCAGTGGCGCAGGTGCTCCTCGAGGAGCTGGAGGGCGAAGGACTGCAGGGCCTTCGTGCCCGCCGAGACCTGCGTGAGTATGTCGATGCAGTAGACGTCTTCCTCGACCATGCGCTGCAGGCCACGGACCTGTCCCTCGATGCGCCGCAGCCGTTTGAGGTGCTCGTCCTTCTGCTTGTGGTAGCCATGGACGCCCTGCTCGTGGCCGCCCTGCTCGTGGCCGCCGGACTCGGAGGGCGCCTCGGTGTTCATGGCCACACCGGCCGCATCGGTGGTCGTCATCGCGTCCTCCTGCTTGGACAGTCACTCTGCTGGGCAGTCATAGAAAAGCCACTGGCTGAACTGGCTTCCTATACCCCTAGTGGGTATAGAATACTCGATTGCTCGGGGGGCGTGCTGATCACTGTGCCTGATGGGCGACACTGGGGTCTGGCCGGTTAGCCGTGGCCGGATGATGCGCCTAGCATCAGCCTGACCGAATCCAAAGCACCCCGAGGACCCCACGTGCGCTTTCGTCTGACCCCCAGGGAGACGAGCTTCTACGACATGTTCGCCGCTTCTGCGGACAACATTGTCACGGGCTCGAAGCTCCTGATGGAACTGCTCGGGGCTGACGCCTCCGCCCGAGCCGAGATCGCAGAGCGTATGCGGGCCGCGGAGCACGCTGGAGATGACGCGACACACGCGATCTTCCACCAGCTGAACTCCTCCTTCATCACGCCTTTCGACCGCGAGGACATCTACAAGCTGGCGTCGTGCCTGGACGACATCATGGACTTCATGGAGGAGGCCGTCGACCTGGTCGTTCTTTACCAGGTCGAGGAACTCCCCAAGGGAGTCGAGCAGCAGATCGAGGTCCTGTCGCGAGCCGCCGAGCTCACGGCGGAGGCCATGCCGAATCTGCGGACGATGGACAACCTCACCGAGTTCTGGATCGAGGTCAACCGTCTGGAGAACCAGGCCGACCAGATTCACCGCAAGCTCCTCGCCCAGCTCTTCAACGGCAAGTACGACGCCATAGAGGTGCTGAAGCTCAAGCAGATCGTCGACGTGCTTGAAGAGGCGGCCGACGCGTTCGAGCACGTCGCCAACACGGTGGAGACCATCGCGGTCAAGGAGTCCTGAGGCCTCTCCATGGACACCTTTGCTTTGATCGTGACCATTGGCGTCGCGCTCGGATTTACGTACACGAATGGCTTTCACGACTCTGCGAATGCCATCGCCACTTCCGTCTCCACCCGTGCGCTGACGCCCCGTGCGGCACTCGCGATGGCCGCAGTCATGAACCTCGCGGGCGCCTTCATGGGCAGTGGGGTCGCCAAGACGGTCAGTAAGGGTCTGATCGAGACGCCCGAAGGCAACAAGGGAATGTGGATCCTCTTTGCCGCCCTGGTGGGCGCCATTGTCTGGAACCTCGTCACCTGGTACTTCGGGCTTCCCTCTTCCTCCTCCCACGCCCTTTTCGGTGGAATGGTCGGGGCCGCGCTCGCGGGTGGAATCGGGGTGATCTGGTCGGGAGTTCTCGACAAGGTCGTCATTCCGATGTTCCTTTCGCCCGTCGTCGGCCTGATCGCCGGTTATCTGGTGATGTGCGCGATCATGTGGATGTTCCGGAAGTCCAACCCGCACAAGGCCAAGCGCGGATTCCGTATCGCGCAGACGGTGTCGGCTGCCGGTATGGCGCTCGGGCACGGTCTGCAGGACGCGCAGAAGACCATGGGCATCGTGGTGATGGCCCTGGTCATCTCCGATGTGCAGAGCGCTGACGCGCCGATTCCGATCTGGGTCAAGATCTCCTGCGCCCTGATGCTCTCGCTCGGTACCTACGCGGGTGGCTGGCGCATCATGCGTACGCTCGGCCGCAAGATCATCGAGCTGGACCCGCCGCAGGGATTCGCCGCCGAGACCACCGGCGCGGGCATCATGTTCACCACCGCGTTCATGTTCCACGCGCCGATCTCGACCACGCACGTGATCACTTCCGCGATCATGGGTGTGGGCGCCACGAAGCGGGTGAACGCCGTGCGCTGGGGCGTCGCCAAGAACATCATCCTCGGCTGGTTCATCACGATGCCGGCCGCTGCCATCGTGGCCGCGGTGAGTTTCTACATCGTGAACTTCGTGTTCCTCTAGCAGCAGCCCGCGGTAGAAGCAGATAGCAGTAGCGGTAAAAGCAGACGGAAAGGCCCGCCCCCCGGGAGCCAGGGGGCGGGCCTTTCTTTGTTGCCCCTGCGGTGGCACCGCCATGCAGCACCGCAAGGAGTCGGGGAAGCCGGAGTGCGGCCTGCCTCGGTCTAGCCGAAGCGGCCCGAGATGTAGTCCTCGGTCGCCTGCACGGACGGGTTGGAGAAGATCCGCTCCGTGTCGTCGATCTCGACGAGCTTGCCGGGCTGGCCGACCGCCGAGAGGTTGAAGAATGCCGTACGGTCCGAGACGCGTGCGGCCTGCTGCATGTTGTGCGTCACGATGACGATCGTGAAGCGCTCCTTCAGCTCGCCGATCAGGTCCTCGATCGCGAGCGTGGAGATCGGGTCGAGGGCCGAGCAGGGCTCGTCCATCAGGAGCACCTGGGGCTCGACCGCGATCGCCCGCGCGATGCACAGACGCTGCTGCTGACCGCCGGAGAGGCCGGAGCCGGGCTTGTTCAGGCGGTCCTTGACCTCGTTCCAGAGGTTGGCGCCCTTGAGGGACTTCTCGACGATCGCGTTCAGCTCGCTCTTCTTGTAAGAGCCGTTGAGGCGCAGACCCGCAGCCACGTTGTCGAAGATCGACATCGTCGGGAACGGGTTGGGGCGCTGGAACACCATGCCGATCGTGCGGCGCACGGCGACCGGGTCGACGCCGGGACCGTAGAGGTCCTCGTCGTCCAGGAGCACCTTGCCCTCGACGCGGCCACCCGTGGTGACCTCGTGCATGCGGTTGAGGGTGCGCAGGAAGGTGGACTTGCCGCAGCCGGAGGGGCCGATGAAGGCCGTCACGGAGCGGGGCTCCACGGTCATCGAGATGTCCTCGATGGCCTTGTGGGCACTGTAGTAAGCGGTCAGGCCCGATACGTCGATTCGCTTGGCCATGGGGATCACTGCTTTCGAGGGGGTACGAGAAGGTCGCTGATGTGGCCGCGTCAGCGGCCCGTCTTGGGGGCCTTCCAGCGGGCTACGCCGCGGGCCGCCAGGTTGAGGATCATGATGAAGCCGATGAGGGCGAGGGCCGCCGCCCAGGCGCGGTCGTAACCGGCCTGGTTGCCCGCCGCGTACTGCTGGTAGATGTACAGCGGCAGCGAGGCCTGCGAGCCTTCGAACGGGTTCGTGTTGATCATGGGGTTGACCCAGACCAGGAGCAGGACCGGTGCGGTCTCGCCCGCGATACGGGCGACCGCGAGCATGACGCCGGTCGTGATGCCGCCGATCGCGGTGGGCAGGACCACCTTGAGGATGGTCCGCCACTTCGGGATGCCGAGGGCGAGTGACGCCTCCCGCAGCTCGTTCGGGACGAGCTTGAGCATCTCCTCGGTGGAGCGCACGATCACCGGCATCATCAGGATGGCGAGCGCCATGGCGCCGGCCCAGCCGGAGAAGTCGAAGCCCAGGATCAGGATCCAGAAGCTGAGGACGAACAGGCCCGCGACGATCGACGGGATGCCGGTCATGACGTCCACGAAGAACGTGACGACCTTGGCGAGCTTCCCGCGTCCGTACTCGACGAGGTAGATCGCGGTGAGCAGGCCGATCGGCACGGCGATGACGGAGGCCAGGAGCACCTGCTCCAGGGTGCCGATGATCGCGTGGTAGATGCCGCCGCCGGGCTCGTCGTCCGCGACCACGCCCATGGAGTGGGTCAGGAAGTAGCCGTTGAAGACGTTCGAGCCGCGCTGCACGGTCTCGTAGATCAGCGAGGCCAGCGGGACGACGGCGAGCAGGAACATGACCCACACCATCGAGGTGGCGAGGCGGTCCTTGGCCTGGCGTGTGCCCTCGACGGCTACCGCGAGGGCGTACGAGGCGCCGACGTAGAGGATGGCCGCGATCAGGCCCCACTGGATACGGCTGTCAAGGCCTGCCCCCAATCCGATGCCGATGGCGACGGCGGCGGAGCCCAGCGCGACGACGGCAGGCGTCCAGCGCGGGAGGCGGGCACCTTGCAGGCTCGTGGGCTTGGCGACGGTGGTGGTGGCGCTCATGCGTTGGCCCCCGAGTACTCCTTGCGGCGCGCGATGATCAAGCGGGCCGCGCCGTTGACCAGCAGCGTGATGATGAAGAGGACCAGGCCGGATGCGATGAGCGCGTCACGGCCGTACTCGGTCGCCTCGTTGAACTTGCTCGCGATGTTCTGCGCGAAGGTGCCGCCGCCGAAGTCGAGCACGGATGCGTTGATCACGAAGCTCGGGGAGAGCACGGTGGCGACGGCGATGGTCTCGCCGAGCGCGCGGCCGAGGCCCAGCATCGAGGCGGAGATGACGCCCGAGCGGGCGAAGGGGAGCACCGATATGCGGATGGTCTCCCAGCGCGTGGCGCCGAGCGCGAGCGCGGCCTCCTCGTGCATCTTCGGGACCTGGAGGAAGACCTCGCGGCTGACGTTCGTGATGATCGGCAGGATCATGATGGCGAGCAGGATGCCCACCGTCATCAGGGAGCGCGGGGCGCCGCCGTTGTATTCGAGGACGCCGGTCCAGCCGAAGTAGTCGTCGAGCCAGCTGTAGAGGCCGGTCAGATTGGGTGCGACCACGAGGGCGCCCCAGAGGCCGTAGACGATCGACGGCACGGCGGCCAGGAGGTCGATCACGAAGGCGATGGGGGTCGCCAGCTTGCGCGGCGCGTAGTGCGAGATGAAGAGCGCGATGCCCATGGCCACGGGGACGGCGATCACCAGGGCGATCACCGAGCTCACCACGGTGCCGAAGACCAGGACCGCGATGCCGAAGTACGGCTTGCCGCCGGTGGTGCTGCCGGCCGGGTCCCACTCGAAGGTGGTGAGGAAGTTGCCCGTGTTCTCCGAGAGGGCGAGGGTCGCGCGGTAGGTCAGGAAGGCCGCGATGGCGGCCATGATCACGAGCAGCGCGATGCCGGAGCCGCGCGAGAGACCGAGGAAGATCCGGTCACCGGGGCGGGTGGCGCTGCGTCGCGGACGCTTGGGTGTGATGCCCGACGGCTGTACGTCGTTGCGTCGGGGCGGTGGGGGTGCGGTCGTACTGCTTGGTATATCCATAAGATTCTCCGGTCTGCGGAGCCGATCACCGCTTCTTCAGCGGCGTTGCTCCTGGCGGCGGTGCACCGGACGGTGCGGCCGGCCCTGACTCACCGGGCCGGCCGCACTCGGTTCAGCTAGCTCAGGCTCGCGACGGTCTTGCGGACCTTGGCGATGATCTCGGCCGGGATCGGCGCGTAGTCGTTGTCCTTGAGGACGTTCTGGCCGTCTTCGCTGGCGATGTAGGTCAGGAAGGACTTGGTCGCGGCCAGGGACTCGGCCTTGTTGCCCTTCTCGCAGAGGACCTCGTACGTCACCAGGGTGATCGGGTAGGCGCCCTCGGCGGTGGGCTTGTAGTTCAGCTCCAGGGCGAGGTCGTTGCCCTTGCCGACGACCTTGGCCTCGGAGATCGCCTTGGAGGCGTTGTCGACGTTGGCCTTCACCGGCTCCTTGGCGTCGGTCTTCAGGTCGACCGTGTTGATGCCGTCGGAGGCGTAGGAGAGCTCGAAGTAGGAGATGGCGCCCTCGGTCTGCTTGACCTGGCCCGCGACACCGGAGGAGCCGTTGGCGGACTGGCCGCCCTTGGCCACCCAGGACTTGCCGGGCTCGTGCGCCCAGGCGGAGGGGGCCGCGCCCTTGAGGTACTTGGTGAAGTTGTCCGTGGTGCCGGACTCGTCCGAGCGGTGGAACGCCTGGATCTTGGTGCTGGGCAGCTTGGCGTCGGGGTTCAGCTTCTCGATCGCCTTGTCGTCCCAGGTCTTGATCTTGCCGTCGAAGATCTCGGCGAGGGTCGCGGCGTCCAGGACGAGGTTGTCCACACCGGGCACGTTGTAGCCGACGGCGATCGGGCCGCCGACCATCGGCAGGTCGATGGCCTGGCTGTTCTTGCAGACCTTCTTCGACGCCGCGATCTCCTCGGGCTTCAGCGCCGAGTCGGAGCCCGCGAAGGCGGTCTGGCCCTGCATGAACGCGGTGATGCCGGCGCCCGAACCCGTCGGGTTGTAGTTCAGCTGAACGTCCTTGCAGGTGGTCGAGTAGACCTTCCGCCAGGCGTCGATCGCGTTCTTCTGCGCGGACGAACCGGAGGCGGCGAGCTGGCCCTTGGCGTCATCACACTTGATGTTGGCGTTGGCGCTCGTCTTCTCGCCGGTGCTGCTGCTGCCGCCGCTGGTGTCGTCGGAGCCGCACGCCGTGAGGGCCAGGGCGCCGGAGACGGCGATGGCGCCGAGGGAGAGGGCGCGGAGCCGGTTCTTGCGCTGAAGCTTCACTGTCGGGTCTTCCTTCCGGGAGCCGCCGGCCCTTTGCTGGCGGCGTGCGAGGTCTTCGTCGTGCGGTCGTGCCGTCGTGCGGTGCTGCGTTTCTGCTGTTCTGAGGTTCTGCGGTCTTACGTTGTGTTGTAAGGCCGAAATTAGGCAGGGCAGGTGAAGCGACCGATGGGCACGAGTGAACGGAGGGTGAACCTCGGCGGTCGGCCTGGTTAGGCGATCTGCTACGGAAAGTAGCCGATCGTTTACGCCGGGTTGAGTACCCCGAGCAGGGCATCGACAAGTTGCTGGTCACGGCGTTGCGTGAGGCGGTTGCGGGCCGCCGTCGGCGAGAGCCAGAGGATGCGGTCGACCTCGTTGTTGGGCGAGAAGTGCCCGTCGGCCACCTCCGCCGCCCAGTAGCTGACCTCTTTGGGGCGACCCTGGGCGACATAGCGGACCGTGGGGAGCCGGGCGCCGGGGGTGCAGCGGTGGCCCGTCTCCTCCTCGACCTCGCGCAGGGCGCCGTCGAGAGGCGTCTCGGCTCGCTTCAGCTTGCCTTTGGGGTGCGACCAGTCGTCGTACTTCGGCCTGTGGACCAGGCAGATCTCCAGCTCACCGTCGTAGGGGGAGTGGCGCCACAGGACGCAGCCCGCGGCCCGTACGACCGCTCCGTCGCCGCTCGTCGTGTCGTGCGCCGCGTCGTGCGTGCCGTCGTACGTCATGGGGTGCTCACCGTTTCCGTCTCGCGGAGCCAGGCCTGGTGGAACGCGAAACGGGCCGCTTCCACCTCATGACGCTGGTCGGCGTGCAGGACGCCGAGTGCGTACGCCGTCGCAGGGGCGATGCGGGGGGTGCGGGCGGCCGACGCCGCCGCCGACGCGGCGTCCGCGGCCTCTCGGTGGCGGTCCAGGGCGTGGCCCGCGTCCGAGAGGCGGAGGTCGTCGCCGGGGCTGCCGGTGAGGACCTCCTGGGCGTACCTGTGCAGGCGCAGGAGGGCGCGGGTCTTCAGCCAGGGGGCGTCCTGGGCCTCGGGAGCGGCGTCGGCCTCGGCGGCGAGGCCGTAGGTCAGCGCTTCCGCGTTGTACGGGTGGCCCGCCTGACCCAGGGGGAGCGCGGCGATCGCCTCCGCGAGGTCGTCCTCCGCCTTCGCCGCGAGCGGCTTCAGGTCGTCTGCCGTACTGGTCAGCGGGACCTCGCTGGCCAGTACGGCCACGTTGTCCGCCACCGCGTGGAAGCGGGAGGAGCCGAAGGCCTGGAGGGCGGCTGAGTGGGCCCGCGTGCGGGCGAGGGTCAGCTGGCGCTCCAGCAACGCCGCTGCTTTGGCCGCACCCACCGTCAGGCCTCTTGGAGCGGGGCCCTGTTCACCTGCGCCCTGCGCTGTGGGCTGTGCCCACCCGTTCCGCCTTGCGGAACGCCTGCCCACAGTGGGGGCGACATCGACGCGATCCGTGGGCGCCGGGACCGTCGGCGTGCCCGACAAGCGGTGCAGTGCGTCAAGGAGGCGTTCCAAGCGGGCCGCGTACGCGTGTTCTTGGGCCAGGGTGCCGGAGAGCCAGCCCAGTTCGGGTCGCAGCCCGGACGCCCACTCCTGGTCGAGGAGCGGACGGAACGTGTGCAGGGTGCCGCCGATGCGGCGGGCGGCGCGGCGCAGGGCGCGGGCCGCCTCCAGGGACTCCTCGGCGCCCTGCGCGTCCGTCGTCGACTCGCGGTGCAGCCGCAGCGAGCGCAGGAACTCCGTGGCCTGGCCCTGCAGATAGGCCGACAGGACGTCGCCTGTCGTCGTCTCATGGTTTAGCTGTGCCACGCCGGCGCCTCCGGGCGTCAATGAGCGTCTCCTGTACGTTCCGCAGGGGCTGGCCCTCCGGATCAAGGGCGTGTCGGGTCCAGTTGCCGTCAGCGCCCAGGTGCCAGGAGGCGGTGTTGTCCGACATGCCGGTCTCCAGGAGCCGGTTCAGCGTCGCCCGGTGTGCCGGGTCGGTGACCCTGACCAGCGCCTCGATTCGTCGGTCGAGGTTGCGGTGCATCATGTCGGCGCTGCCGATCCACACCTCGGGCTCGCCCGCGTTGCCGAAGGCGAAGACGCGGGAGTGCTCGAGGAAGCGGCCGAGCACGGAACGGACCCGGATCGTCTCCGAGAGCCCCGCGACACCAGGCCGCACCGCGCAGATCCCGCGCACCCACACGTCGATCGGCACACCCGCCTGCGAGGCGCGGTAGAGCGCGTCCACGATGGCCTCGTCGACCATCGAGTTGCACTTGATGCGCACGTAGGAGGGGCGGCCGGCGCGGTGGTGCTGGATTTCCTTGTCGATGCGTGAAATGAGGCCGTCACGCAGGGACTTGGGGGCGACGAGAAGGCGGCGGTAGGTCTCGCGGCGCGAGTATCCCGAGAGCCGGTTGAAGAGGTCGGACAGGTCGGCGCCCACCTCCTGCTTGGCGGTGAGCAGCCCCAGGTCCTCGTAGAGCCTGGCCGTCTTGGGGTGGTAGTTGCCCGTACCCACGTGCGAGTAGCGGACCAGGGTGTCGCCCTCCTGGCGGACGACGAGCGACAGCTTGCAGTGCGTCTTCAGGCCGACGAGGCCGTAGACGACATGGCAGCCCGCCTCCTCCAGCTTGCGCGCCCACTTGATGTTCGCCTGCTCGTCGAAGCGCGCCTTGAT
The DNA here is from genome assembly GCF_053606205.1 of Streptomyces sp. NPDC055239. NCBI lineage: Bacteria > Bacillati > Actinomycetota > Actinomycetes > Kitasatosporales > Streptomycetaceae > Streptomyces > Streptomyces sp. NPDC055239. The sequence goes on from NZ_JBSGRD010000024.1 coordinate 33,970, forward strand.
CTCGACGAGGACGAGCACCTGCTTGCCCGACTCGGCGGCGTCGATCAGCGCGTCGACTATCGGGGAGTCGCCCGACGTCCGGTACAGCGTCTGCTTGATCGCCAGGACGTTCGGGTCGGCGGCCGCCTGCTCCAGGAAGGCCTGCACGGACGTGGAGAACGAGTCGTACGGGTGGTGCAGGAGTACGTCGCGTTCGCGAAGGGCGGCGAAGATGTCGGGCGCGGACGCCGACTCCACCTCGGCGAGGTCGCGGTGCGTGCCCGCGATGAACTTCGGGTACTTCAGCTCGGGCCGGTCGAGGGCCGCGATGCCGAAGAGCCCGGTCAGGTCGAGCGGGCCCGGCAGCGGATAGACCTCGGCCTCGCTGATCTTCAGCTCGCGCACGAGCAGGTCGAGGACGTTCCGGTCGATGGACTCCTCGACCTCAAGGCGGACGGGCGGCCCGAAACGGCGCCGCATGAGCTCCTTCTCCAGGGCCTGGAGGAGGTTCTCGGCGTCGTCCTCCTCGACCTCCAGGTCCTCGTTCCGGGTGAGCCGGAACATGTGGTGCTCCTGGATCTCCATGCCGGGGAACAGCTCCGCGAGGTGCGCGGGGGCGGCTATGACGTCCTCGATGGGGACGTACCGCTGGGGGGAGGCCTCAAGGAAGCGGGAGAGGAGGGGCGGAACCTTCACACGAGCGAAGTGGGTGTGCCCTGAGACCGGGTTGCGCACGACCACGGCGAGGTTGAGCGAGAGCCCCGAGATGTACGGGAAGGGGTGCGCGGGGTCGACCGCCAGGGGGGTCAGGACGGGGAAGATCTGCTGCCGGAAGAGCGTGAAGAGGCGGGACTGCTCCTTCTCGGTCAGCTCGTTCCAGCGGACCAGGTGGATGCCCTCGTCGGCGAGGCCGGGGGCGACGTCCTCCTGGTAGCAGGCGGCGTGCCGGGCCATGAGTTCGCGGGAGCGGTTCCAGATCAGCTCCAGGACCTCACGGGGCTGCAGACCTGAGGCCGAACGGGTGGCGACGCCGGTCGCGATGCGCCGCTTGAGGCCTGCCACCCGGACCATGAAGAACTCGTCCAGGTTCGAGGCGAAGATCGCCAGGAAATTAGCCCGTTCGAGTAGCGGGGTGTTCGGGTCCTCGGCGAGCTCGAGAACGCGCTCGTTGAAGGCCAGCCAGCTGCGCTCCCGGTCCAGGAACCGGCCCTGCGGAAGCTCCTGGCCGTCGTGTCCCACCTGGCCGTCCTCGTCGTACGCGTCGAGATCCGCGTCGATGTCGGGGTCGAGGTCGGACACCGCGGCCGACAGCGTGTGCGGGCGGTGAGCGGCGATGGAGCCTACGGAGGGCTGGGCGTGCTGGACCTGACCTTGCGTGCTGGGCTGGCTCATGGCCCCATTCTTCCGCGCGGGGACTCCGATGGGCGCGTCGGAGAGTGCCGGGGTGAGGAAGAGCTTCCCGTTCTTCGGGGGAGGGTCGGGCACGGCGGGCTGCATTGAGTGAGGGTCGCAAGCCAGTCTGAATCACTGGTTACGGCGACATGACGTGCGGGACATGTACCGGAGTCCCCCGGACGTCTACACGTCCGGGGGACTGTTCTTTCCGGGCCCGGTCTTCAGGCCGTACGGCGCTTGAGCACGCGGAACGCGGCGTACGCGGCTGCGGCGGTGAGGACGAGGACGATGCCGGTCTCGATGAACTGGACGTACCAGAAGTGGGAATGGGGGTGGATGTCGGCGTACCAGCTGGTGACTTTGGTGTCACCGGCGGCGTTGCGGACCCCCATGTTCACGATGATGGAGTCCATGGGGGTTTCATGCATCGTGTAGCTCGTGCTCGTGCCCGATGCGGGCCCGGAGACCGTGGTCGCCGGGAACAGGTGCCAGCGCACGCTTCCCATGATCAGCAGCACGACGCCGGTGACAAGGCCGCTTGCGGCAAGGGCCACCAGGGTGCGGCGCACAAGGAGTCCGACGAGTGCGCCGACCATGACGCCGAGAAGGCAGTACGCGACGAAGACCGGGCCGATGGACTCGTAGACGCCGCGGTCGGCCCAGCTCAGGTTCCACATGCTCTCGACACCGGACCGGCCGAGCCAGAAGACCGCCATCAGGGCGAGCCCGCCGGCCACGCTCGTCACGGCGAACACCGTCAGCTTCGACATCAGCCAGCGCGCGGGCGACACCGACTGCGTCCAGGCGAGCTTGTGGGTCCCCGACTCCATCTCGCGGGCGATGACCGGGCCCGCGACGAAGGCGCCGATCAGGACGGGGATGAGGAGCATCGCCAGGGAGTAGTTCTTCACGAACTCGTACAGCAGCGTTCGGGCGCTGGCGAAGCCGAGGAACGTGTCGCAGGAGCCGCTGGAGGTGCAGGCGCCGGTGGGCTCGGGGTAGGCGTAGTTCGCCCAGCGGAGAAAGCCCGTCACCACGGCGGCGAGCACGACGAGGCCGAGGCCTGTCCGCAGCGCGGCGCGGTGTACCCGGACGTCGGCCCAGCGCGGACCGCGAAGGAGAGGAGAACTCATACCGTCACCTCGCGATCGGCGGGTGCCGTGCTCGGCGTCAGGAGTGCGGGTGCCTCGGGGGAGCGCAGATGGGCCAGCAACAGTTCCTCCAGGGACGGTTCTTCGACGTCCCAGCCTTCGCCGAGCGGCCCGCCGGGCCGGATCAGCGCGGTCAGGCCGCGTCCGGTCGCGCGGGATTCGACGACGGTGTGCGGGGCGAGGTCCTCGACGGGGCGGCGCCCGGTGACCAGCGCGTGCGCGCCGACGAGGTCGTCGATGCCGCCGCCGAGCCGCACCCGGCCACCGGAGACGAGGAGCAAGTGGTCGCAGGCGTCGGCCAGTTCGCTCACGATGTGCGAGGACATCACCACGGTGGTGCCGTGCTCGGCGGCCTCCGCCATCAGCGTCCCCATCAGCTGATGCCGGGCGAGCGGGTCGAGGTCGGCCATCGGCTCGTCGAGGAGCAGGAGTGCGGCCCGCTTGCCGAGCGCGAGGGCGAGCGCGACACGGGTGCGCTGACCGCCGGAGAGCGTGCGCACACGCAGGCTCGGGTCCAAGTCCCCTTCGCGTACGACACGTTCGGCGAGCTCGGCGTCCCAGCGCCCGTGGTTCAGCTCGGCGCCGAGCCGCAGCGTGTCGGCGATGCTGAGCTGCGGGTAGAGCGGCTTGTCCTGGGCGACGTACGCGATGTGCTCACGCGCGGTGGCCGGGTCGGTGCCGAGTACGGAGAGCGTGCCCTCGGTGGGCCTGAGCAGCCCGGCCGCGAGGGCGAGCAGCGTCGACTTGCCCGCGCCGTTGGGTCCCACTACCGCGCAGATCCGTCCGGCGGGCAGCCGGAAGGAGCAGTCGCGCAGGGCATGGCCCCGCCGCCCGTAACTCTTGGCAAGCGCGGCCGCCTCGATGGCGGTGTCGGTCATGCGGGGTCCCCCTTGGTCACGTGCTGCTCTGACTGTGTGAGTGCTGGCTGCGTGAACTGCTCTTCGAGTACGGCGCTGAACAGCGCCGCTACGTCGTCCCTCTCCAGACCACTGGCACGGGCGCGTGCGGCCCACTGGCTCAGCTCGCCCCGCAGCGGGGAGTCGGTGGGCGTGGAGCCCAGCGACTTCCGCACGAAGGTGCCGAGTCCCCGGCGGGCCTCTACCAGGCCTTCGCGTTCCAGCTCGCGGTAGGCCTTCAGGACCGTGTTCGGGTTGATGGCCGTCGCCTCGACCACCTCACGGGCCGTGGGCAGCTTGTCGCCCGGCTCCAGCAGGCCCAGGCGCAGGGCCTGTTGGGTCTGCTGGACGATCTGGAGGTAGGTGGCGACGCCGCTGCGCCGGTCGATACGGAACTCGACCATGCTCTTGCACCACCCTTTCACTAATTGAGTAGTGAAAGGGTGGTGCAAGGGGGCCCGTTCCGTCAAGGGGTGAGGGATCTTGTAACGTCTGCCGCTCAGCATTGACGTGAACACGTATGGAAAGTCGGGGGACTTGCCTTGTCCATGCCACCACCGCCTCAGGGCGGCTACCAGCAGCCTCAGCAGCCTTATCAGGGGCAGCAGCCGTACGGTCAGCAGCCGTATCAGGGGCAGCAGCCCTATCAGCCTCAGCAGCCCTACGGGCAGCAGCCGTATCCGCCCCAGCAGCCCCACCCGCCCCAGCAGCCCCAGCGCCCGCGCGGCGGTGGCGGCGGTTCGTTCAACCGGCAGTCACCCCTGATGAAGGTGGTGGTCCTGCTCGTCGCCGGTGTCATCGCGGGCGTCTGGTGGTATTCGAGCCGGGGCAACACCACGGGCCCCGGCAGCGAGACCGCCAAGGCGCCCACGGCCGCCGAGGTCGGCGACTGCGTACAGAACAAGGGATCAGGCGGCAGCCCGGACATGGAGGTCGTCGACTGCTCCGGCGCGACGGCGGAGTACAAGGTGGCGAGCAAGTTCGAAACCGAGTGCGAGCCGGGCGAGTCCCGCTATGAGCAGACCCGGCGCGGCCGGGTGCAGTACAGCATGTGCCTGAAGCCGGTCGAGCCGAAGTAGGCGAAGTAGTCGAAGCAGGCGAGCGGCCGAAGACGCGCGAAGGGCGCGGTGTTCCCCCGGGGAACACCGCGCCCTTCGCGTATCTCTTGCGTCCCTCAGAACCTCAGAACCTCAGAACCTCAGGACTCGGTCCGGTACATCAGATCCGTCTCGTGCGTGACGAACCCGAGCCGTTCGTAGACGCTCACCGCCGCCTTGTTGTCCGCGTCCACGTACAGCATCGCCGTCGGCAGACCCGCCTGCGCCAGGTGGTTCAGGCCGATGGTCGTCAGCGCCTTGCCGAGGCCGCCGCCCTGCGCGCCGGACCGCACCCCGAGGACGTACACCTCGCCGAGGCCCTCGTCCGCGTGGACCTTGGTCCAGTGGAAGCCGACGAGTTCGCCGTCCTTCTCGGCCAGGAAGAAGCCCGCAGGGTCGAACCACGGCTCGGCCTCACGGTCCTCCAGGTCGCGCTGGGTGAGGGAGCCCTGCTCGGGGTGGTGCGCGAAGGCGTCCGCGTTCACCGCGAGCCAGGCCGCGTCGTCCTGGCCGGGCACGAAGGCGCGTACGGAGACGCCCGCGGGAAGCACAGGATCGGGCAGGTCGAGGCCCGCCAGCGGCCGCCGCATCTGCCGCAGTTCGCGGAAGAGGGTGAGCCCGAGCACCTGCGCCAGGTGCCGCGCCGCCGAGTGACCGCCGTGCGCCCAGATCCGCAGCCGTCGGCCCGACTCGGCGAGCAGCGCGGTGCCAAGGGCACGGCCGTGTCCGCGCCCGCGGTGCGAGGGGTGCACGACGAGCTCGGCGGCCGGGGCCTCGATGGGGTCGGTGTCCTCCAGCTGCGCGTACCCGACGAGGTCGTCGCCGACGCCGAGCAGCAGATGCCGCACCCCCGCCCGCGCGCCTCCCCGCAGCTGCAGCCGCCCCTGCTCGGACACGGCCTGCTGGCCGTCCGTGGCGGCCGCTTCCGCGATGAGGCCGAGCACGGCGTCGGCCTGGTCGGAGGTGAGGGCGGCGACCGTGTCGATCTGCCGCAGGGTGGCGGGAGGCTGCTGCTCGTCAGTCATGGAGTCGAGGGTACGGCGGCGGCCGGTCGGGGAGCAGATCGCGGACGTACTCCCGGCCTGCGGGGAGTGCACGACGGCGTACGCGCCGCTGCCACCGCGCCCGGCCACCCTCGGCCGCCCCCGCCCCCGTACGCCGTCACTCGTGCCCTTCGTACGTCGACACTCTTGCCCCAAGTGTCCGAAGTGCCCGCGATGGCAACCACCTCGTAACCCGCAACCCCCTGTCGCGCTACGCGCGTTGACTCTAGGCTGCGCGGGAGTTTCACACCCTCAGCCGCTCTATACCCTCCCAGGGGGACACGTGCCAGCCACTCCTCAGCCACGTCGGCCCAGACGCCGCGCCGCCCGCGTGCTCGCCGCCGCGGCCGGTCTCGCCACGCTCGGTGCGCTGGCCGCCGCACTGCCCGCGAGCGCCGGACAGGACCACGCAGGCAGGTCAGGCGCGGCGGACGCGGCGGGCAAGAAGCGCACCGTCGACGTGCAGCTGCTGTCCTTCAACGACTTCCACGGCAATCTGCAGCCGCCGGCGGGGTCGTCGGGCCAGGTGACGGAGAAGCAGGCGGACGGGACCGAGAAGAAGATCGACGCGGGCGGTGCCGAGTACCTCGCCACGTCTCTTCGTACGGCCCGCAAGGGCCACCCCTACAGCGTCACGGCGGCGGCGGGCGACCTCATCGGCGCGAGCCCGCTCCTGTCGGGTCTCTTCCACGACGAGCCGACCGTCGAGGCGATGAACAAGCTCGACCTCGACGTCACCAGCGTCGGCAACCACGAGTTCGACGAGGGGGCCAAGGAGCTGGCCCGCATGCAGAAGGGCGGCTGTCACCCCAAGGACGGCTGCTTCGAGAAGGGCAAGAAGTTCAAGGGGGCCGACTACCCCTACCTCGCGGCGAACGTGACCGACGAGAAGTCGGGCAAGCCCATCCTCAAGCCGTACTGGGTGTGGAAGCACAAGGGCGTCAAGGTCGGCTTCATCGGCGTCACGCTGGAGGGCACGCCCGACATCGTCTCCGCCGACGGCGTCAAGGGGCTCAAGTTCCACGACGAGATCGAGACGGTCAACAAGTACGCCAAGATCCTCGACAAGCAGGGCGTGAAGTCGATCGTCACGCTCATCCACGAGGGCGGCGTCCCCGCGTCGCAGACCTACAACTACAACTGTGACTCACCGGGCGCGGGCGACGGCATCTCGGGCCCGATCACCACCATCGCCAAGGGCATCACGCCCAAGGTCGACGCCCTGGTCACCGGGCACACGCACAACGCGTACGTCTGCTCGATCCCCGACCCGGCGGGCAAGCCCCGCATGGTCACGTCCGCCTCCTCCTTCGGGAAGCTCTACACGGACACGACGCTCACGTACGACCGTAAGACGAAGGACATCGTCCGTACGAGCGTGAAGTCCGCGAAGTCGGCGAAGTCGGCGAACCACGTCGTCAGCCGTGAGCAGGCGAAGGCGCCCGACATGACCTCGCTCATCTCCCGCTGGGACAAGCTGGCGGCCCCGGTGGCCAACCAGCCCGTCGGCTTCATCTCCGGCGACATCCCGGGCCGCGGCGCCACCACGCAGGAGGCGCCGCTCGGCGACCTGATCGCGGACGCGCAGCTCGCGCACGGCAAGTCGCTCGACCCTGAGACGGATCTGGCGCTGATGAACCCGGGCGGCATCCGCTCCGACCTCGTGCACAAGGCGAGCGGGAACGAGGGCGACGGCGTCGTGACGTACGGCGAGGGCTTCACCGTGCAGCCGTTCAGCAACACGGTCAATCTCGTCGACCTGACCGGCGCACAGCTGATCACTGGGCTCAAGCAGCAGGTGAGCGGGTCGAACGAGGCGTCCCCGAAGATTCTGCAGATCTCGGACGGCCTGACGTACACGCTCGACATGACGAAGTCCGGCGCCGACCGCGTCGTGACGGACTCGATCAAGCTGGGCGGCAAGGCGATAGATCCAGCCACCACCTATCGTGTGGCGATGAACTCCTTCCTCGCGGGCGGCGGCGACGGCTTCGCCGAGCTCGGCAAGGGCACGAAGCCGCTGGTCGGCAGCGATGACCTGAAGGCGTTCAACGACTACCTGACGGCCAACTCCTCGGCGGACAAGCCGATCGCCCCGCCCAAGGCGGACAGGATCACCGTCGTGAAGTGAATGACGCGTTAACAGTCGAACTCAGTAAGTGGCTGAAATTGGTTGTTACTGGGCGTGAGGCTTGGGGTGGGGTGTGAACGTATGGTGAACTCAGCTGATGCGTTCCCCCCACCGCATAGCCACGCTTCCGCCCGATCACGACCAGGCTTATTCGTCTGATGGTTGGCACGCCGAATCGGTTTCCCCAGACGCACCCCCCGAGCCGGTAGAGACCACCGCTCCGCTCAATCCGTACGACGAGCTCGGCGCCCTCGCGACCCCGAACCCGCTGGAGCAGTTCCTCCACGAGGCGGACGATGAGGATGAAGCCGACAAGTCGGATGCGCCGTGGCAGCCTCCGAACCACCGCCGCGGCAGCCGCGGACGTGGCCGTCGCCGCACCCGGTTCGCCGGGCTACCGCTCGCCGCGAAGGCCGTCGTCGCCCTCGTCGTACTCTCCGCCTTCCTCGCGCTCGGCGACCGCTGGGCCCTGCTCTACGCCGAGCACGAGGCCGCGGACAAGCTCAAGGAATCGATGCACCTGAGCGCGGCGCCCGAGGTCGACATCGAGGGCTTCCCCTTCCTGACCCAGGTCCTCGACAAGCGCGTGGACAAGGTCAAGGTCACCGTCCCTGACGTCGCGGCCGACCGGATCTCGCTCGCCCAGGTCTCCGCCACCGGGACGGACGTGAAGATCACCGGCGACGGCCCCACCGACATCAAGGGCGCCCTCATCCAGGAGATGAACGGCGAGGTGATGCTCTCCTTCGATGACCTGAACCGCGAACTGGGAGCGTCGCAGGTCACCTTCAGCGGCCACGGCCGTAACCAGGTGCTCGCGCGCGGCACGCTGCCCGTCGCGGGCCACGACCTGAAGCTGCGCGCCGACGCCCGCATCGAGCGCAACGGCGACCGCGGCATCTCCACCGACATCGGCAGGATGAGCCTGCAGATCGGCGACCTGGCGACCTACCGGCCCGGCACCCGCGACTCCGAGGGCCTGCACCTCAGCAAGAAGACCGCTGACCGGCTCGCCGAGGAGACCGCCAAGGCGAAGGCGCTGCTCTCCGTGCCGTCGATCGTCCAGCGGCTCGGCGTCTCGGACTCGGTGGTCAGCGGCGCCCTCAAGAGCGACACCAAGCTGCACGACCTCGTCGGATCGCCGCGCTTCATCAACGACGTGATGGGCCTCAACCTCATCGACGTGGCGATGGGCCACCCCGAGCTCCTGAAGAAGCTCGGCCTGGACCCGGCGCTCCTGAAGGGCCTCGCCCAGCTCACCCGGCCCGTGCTCGCCGACCGTCTGACGCTCGCCTTCCAGCTGCCGAAGCTGCCCGGGGACGGGCACGTGTGGCTGAAGGACGTGAACGTGCAGAAGGACGGGATCCGGGTGCGGCTCACGGGTACGGGGCTGAGCATCGGCAAGTAGCGGGTCGTCGGCGTGACCGGCTCACGTCGTGGGGGGCGGGGTCGGTGCGCCGGGCAGGCTGACCCTCGCCACCGTCCCGCCGCCCTCGTCGTCGGCGGGCCACAGCCCCACCTCACCGCCGGACTGGTGCACGGTGCGGGCCACGATGGACAGGCCGAGTCCTGAGCCGGGGAGGCTGCGGGCCGACGGGGAACGCCAGAACCGGTCGAAGACGTGCGGGAGTTCGTCGGCGGGGATGCCGGGGCCGTGATCGCGGACGGTCAGCGAGCCGCCCTTCAGGGCCACCTCGACGGTGGAGCCCGGGGGCCCGAACTTCACCGCGTTGTCCAGGATGTTCACGATGGCCCGCTCCAGGGCCGCGGGCTCCGCGCGTACGTACCAGGGGGCGAGGTCCGCGGCGAACGTCAGCTCGGGGCCACGCAGCCTGGCCCGTTCCAGGGCGGTCTCCACGATGTCGTGCAGGGCCACCACCTGCACCTTCCCGCCCTGCCCGCTGTCCGTACGCGAAAGCTCCTGCAAGTCGCCGATCAGCGCGGCCAGTTCCGTCATCTGCGCCGTGACCGAGGCGAGCAGGGCCTTGCGGTCGTCGGGCGGGATGGCGCGCCCGGTGTCCTCGCTGCGGGCGAGCAGCTCGATGTTCGTACGCAGTGAGGTGAGGGGGGTGCGCAGCTCGTGCCCCGCGTCGGCGATGAGCTGCTGTTGCAGGTCGCGCGAGGAGGCGAGCGATGCGGTCATGGAGTTGAAGGAGCGCGAGAGGCGCGCGATCTCGTCGTCGCCCTCGGCGGGGATGCGGAGGTTCAGGTCCTCGGTACGGGCCACGTGCTCTACGGCAGCCGTGAGCTCGTCGACCGGGCGGAGCCCTGTGCGGGCCACCCAGAGGCCGGCTGCGCCTGCGCCTAGTACGCCGATGCCCGCTGCCGCGGTGAGCAGCAGGGCGAGCTTGTTCAGGGGAGTGTCGATCTCGGAGAGCGGGCGGGACAGGGACACCGTGAGGTTGCCCTGTACCTGTGTCAGGACGCGCACTGACTCGCCGTCGTCGGTTTTGCCGTCGTGCAGGGTCTGCTCCCGAATGCCCTGGGCCACCTGCAGATCGTCCCCTTCCACCACGACGGGTGTGGAGCCGCGTCCCACGCAGCGCGTGCCGTCAGGCTGGACGACCTGCACGAAGACCGTCGTGGTGCCGGGCGCCGTCTCGTCGTTGGGGGAGCTGTGCGTGTCGCGACAGGGGGCTACCGTGTCTGCGAGGTAGGGGCCCCCGACGTTGAGGCTGCGCAGCGAGTCGTCCATCTGGTCCCGCAGTTGCGAGCGGGTGAGGAGCCAGCACGACACCGCGACGGCAGCCACGGCCAGGGCCACCACACACGCCACCAGCAACGCGAGCCGCGAGCGCAACGGCATCGTGCGGTACCGATGGAAGAACCCGCTCACTCGCCGCCCCCGCCGGAACCCGGCCGCAACACATACCCCACACCCCGCACCGTATGAACAAGCCGGGGCTCGCCCCCCGCCTCCGTCTTGCGGCGCAGGTACATGACGTACACGTCGAGGGAGTTGGAGGACGGCTCGAAGTCGAAGCCCCAGACCGCCTTCAGGATCTGTTCCCGGGTGAGGACCTGACGCGGGTGCGCGAGGAACATCTCCAGCAACGTGAATTCCGTGCGGGTCAGTTCCACCGTGCGCGCCCCCCGCGTGACCTCACGGGTCGCGAGGTCCATCCGCAGGTCGGCGAAGGCGAGCGTGTCGCCCTCCTCGGCCTGCCCCGCCCCGGCGGCGTACGAACTGCGTCGGAGCAGTGCGCGGATCCGGGCGAAGAGCTCGTCGAGTTCGAACGGCTTGACCAGGTAGTCGTCGGCGCCCGCGTCGAGCCCGGTGACGCGGTCGCCGACCGTGTCACGCGCGGTGAGCATCAGGATGGGCGTCAGGGAGCCGGTCGCGCGGAGTCGGCGCGCGGCGGTGAGGCCGTCCATGCGGGGCATCTGGATGTCGAGCACGACGAGGTCGGGGCGGTAGGCCGCCGCCTTCTCGAGGGCGTCGGCGCCGTCGACGGCGACCTCCGTGCCGTACCCCTCGAAGGCGAGGCTGCGCTGCAGCGCCTCCCGTACGGCGGGCTCGTCGTCGACGATCAGGATGCGCTGCTGCTGCTCGCCTTCGGCGGGGCTCATCGGCTTGTGACTTCCTCGAGTACGGGTCCGAGTGCGGTTCGGAGTACGGGTCGGACGGGGCCGGTATCAGCCTCGCACGCGTGCGCGGGGCTTGCGGCGTGCGGCGGGCCGGGACGGTGTCTGGGCTGCCGTGGCCACTTCCGGGGCGCGGGCGGCGGAGGAGCCGTGGAGTTCCCCGGCCACGGCGAGGGGGAGGCCGAGGCCCGCCGGGTCGGTGTCGGGGTGTCCCCAACCGATGGTGGTGGCGAGCGCGTGCCGGGCGCGGTTGACGGTGATCAGGGTGGTGGGCATGGCGGCCTCCAGAGGAGCGTTCGGGGTCAGTTGGTCGAGCCGGCCCGCAAGGTGTCGAGGTCGGCCTTGACCGTGTTGACCGGGATGGCGAAGCCGAGGCCGACGCTGCCGGAGCCCGACTGGTCGCCGCTCTGCGACGAAGAACTGGGCGAGTACATCGCGGAGTTGATCCCGATGATGTTGCCGTTCATGTCTATGAGGGCGCCGCCGGAGTTGCCCGGGTTGAGCGAGGCGTCGGTCTGCAGGGCCTTGTACGTGGTCTTCGACGACCCGGTGTCGCCGTTGAACTGCTCGCCGCCGTACTCGAACGGCCAGTTGCCGCCGCCCTGCTGTTGCTGCTGCTGGCCCTGGTCCTCGTCCGTCGAGACGGTGACGTCCCGGTCGAGGGCGGAGACGATTCCGCTGGTGACGGTGCCGGTCAGGCCCTCGGGGGAGCCGATCGCCACGACGTCGTCGCCGATCTTCACGTTGTCGGAGTTGCCGAGGCTCGCGGGCTTCAGGCCGGACGCGCCCTGGACCTTGATCAGCGCCAGGTCCTTCTTGCTGTCGGTGCCGACGACCTTGGCGTCGTACGACTTGCCGTCGTTCGTCTTCACCTTGACCGACGAGGCACCGGAGATCACGTGGTTGTTGGTGATGATCTCGCCGCCGGACGTGACGATCACGCCGGATCCGGTGGCCTCACCCGCGTTCGACTTCGCGCTGATCTCCACGATGCTGGGGCTGACCGCCTCGGCGACGCCGGAGACGGTGCCCTTCTGGCTGGTGGGCACGACGTTCGTGTTGGTGGCGCTGCTCGACGCGGTGTCGTTGCCGGTCAGCTCCTGGAAGGCGTAGGCGGTGCCGCCGCCGACTGCCGCTGCCGCGATGGCTACGGCGGCCAGGAGAGCGAGGGGGCCCCGGGCCCGCTTGCGCGGGGGCTTCGGGGGCGCTTCTGGTCCCTGTCCGTGTTGCTGTGTCGGCGCTTCCGGTGCGAAAGCGGGCGGGGGCGGGTAGGCGCCCTCCGTACCGCCATGGTGCACAGGCGCTGACGACTGGTGCTGCTGGGGGTACTCGCCGCTCTGGCGGAAGTTGTCGGTCATGGGTTCCAGGCTGGTCCGCCTTCATGAGAGACGGCTGAGTACGCCCTGAGAACGCCAATAGAAGTGCGTATGCCCGTTATAAAGGCGTCGGCATAAAGGCGTCGGCGCCGAACCCCTGAGCTTCAGGCGCACCCGCACGACTGCCGGACGACAAGACGTGACGGGAACAGCTTCAGCCGCTCCCGGCGCGACCCGGCGACCCGGAGGCCGTCGTCCAGGACGAGATCGACCGCGGCGCGGGCCATGGCGGGCCTGTCCGATGCCACCGTCGTCAGCGGCGGGTCCGTCAGACCCGCTTCCTTGACGTCGTCGAACCCGGCGACGGCCAACTGCTCCGGCACGTCGATCCGGAGCTCCCGCGCGGCACGCAGGATGCCGATCGCCTGGTCGTCGGTGGAGCAGAAGATCGCCGTCGGCCGATCCGGCCTGGCGAGCAGCTCAAGCGCCATCTGATACGCGTCATAGCGGTTGTACGGCGCCTCGAAGAGCCGCCCCTCGACCGAGCGTCCGGCCTCCTGCATGGCCCGCCGCCACCCCTCGACGTGGTCGGAGACGGGGTCGCCGACGGTCGGGGTCTCCGCGGTGCCGCCGACGCACGCCACGTACTCATGGCCGTGTTCGAGGAGGTGCCGGGTGGCGAGCTGTGCGCCGCCGAGGTCGTCCGTGACGACGGCGACGTCGTCGATCGCCTCGGGCCGCTCGTGAAGGAGTACGACCCGAGCGTCCCACGCGTCGATCTCGGCGGCGGCCGAATCCGTCAGACCGTGGCTGACGAGGATGAGCCCGGAGACCCGCATGCCGAGGAAGGCCCGCAGATAGTGGGCCTCGCGCTCGTCCACGTAGTCCGTGTTGCCGACGAGCACCATTTTTCCGCGCTCGGAGGCCGCCTGTTCCACCGCGTGCGTCATCTCCGCGAAGAACGGCTGGCGCGCGTCGGGCACGATCATGCCTATGAGGTCGGTCCGCCGCGACGCCATGGCCTGGGCGACCCGGTCGGGCCGGTACCCCAGCTCTTTGATCGCGGCGAGTACACGCTCGCGCGTGGCCGGGGCAACCGGCCTAGGTCCGTTGTTGATGACGTAGCTGACGACGGCGGTGGAAGTACCCGCAAGTCGTGCAACGTCATCCCGAGTCACCTTGGCCACGCGCGGAGTCTACGCGGATGGAACTACCGCTGGGCAGGGCGTACGACAGCTTCCTTCGGCACGATCACGGCGGGTGCCGCCTCGTGCTTCGCCTCCTGCTTCGGCTGCTGCCCGTGCTCGTCCTCGGCCGGTGGCGTCGCCGCCTTCGCCTTGGCTTGGTCGGCCGCACGTTCGACCTTCTCCGGCGTCACGAAGCGGTAGCCGACATTCCGGACGGTGCCGATGAGCGACTCGTGCTCGACGCCGAGCTTTGCGCGCAGGCGCCGTACGTGGACGTCGACCGTCCGCGTGCCGCCGAAGTAGTCGTAGCCCCAGACCTCCTGGAGCAGCTGGGCCCGCGTGAAGACGCGCCCGGGGTGCTGCGCCAGGTACTTGATCAGCTCGAACTCCTTGAAGGTCAGGTCGAGGACCCGGCCCTTGAGCTTCGCGCTGTACGTCGCCTCGTCGATGGAGAGATCGCCGTTGCGGATCTCCATGGGGGAGTCGTCGGAGGTGATCTGCTGGCGGCCCATCGCGAGCCGCAGACGCGCCTCGACCTCGGCAGGCCCTGCCGTGTCGAGGAGTACGTCGTCGATGCCCCAGTCGGCGGTGACGGCCGCGAGGCCGCCCTCCGTGACGACGAGGACCAGCGGACAGCCGGGTCCCGTGGAGCGGAGAAGCTGGCAGAGGCTGCGGACCTGCGGGAGGTCACGGCGGCCGTCGATCAGAATGACGTCGGCACCTGGGGTGTCGACGAGGGCCGGGCCTTCGGCGGGGGCGACCCGCACGTTGTGCAGCAGCAGGCCGAGAGCGGGAAGCACCTCCGTCGACGGCTGAAGGGCATTGGTAAGGAGCAGCAGAGAACTCATCGCTGCTCACCCGCCTGGGTCGTCCTACGGTTGTGCACGGTTCGCTCGCCCATAACGTCGGTTCCTCCTCGGTCCCTGCGAGGACGTTTACGGCACTGCTTCGTACTGATTACTGCGGCGGAGGGCCCGCGCCCGGGGCTCTCCACGTGCGGTTCTTTCGCGTTCGTATACGAACGTTCAGAAAGCACGAAAGGACCCGGGGGCTTCGCTGCCCGGATCCTCTGCCAAGGAGAATAGCCCACATGACTTCCGGTTCGGCAGGCCAAGCGGCGGGATCTTCTGTGCGGCCGATCACTCGCACTGTGCCCCGCGTTCAACGGCGCGCAACGCTCCGTACACAGGACGGAGTCGCCATCGAGGCCGCGTACGAGCCCGGACCCGACCCGGCGGGGGAGCTCGCGATCGTGCTCGCGCACGGCTTCACGGGCGGCGTCGACCGGCCGCACGTGCGCCGCGCGGCGGGCGTTTTCGCCCAGCGTGCGGCCGTGATCACGTTCTCCTTCCGGGGGCACGGGGCGTCCGGCGGGCTCTCCACGGTCGGCGACCGAGAGGTGCTCGATCTGGCGGCGGCGGTGGAGTGGGCGCGGTCCTTCGGCCATACGCGGGTGGTGACCGTGGGTTTCTCGATGGGCGGTTCCGTGGTGCTCCGGCACGCGGCGCTCGCAGGAGCCGCGCATGGGGGGCGCACGGAAGCGCGGGTTGACGCGGTGGTCGCGGTGAGTGCCCCGGCCCGTTGGTTCTACCGGGGAACGGCGCCGATGAGGCGGCTGCACTGGCTGGTGACGCGGCCCATGGGGCGTGTCGTGGGCCGGGTCGGCCTGCGCACGCGAATCCACCCGCACGAGTGGGACCCCGTCCCGCTGTCCCCGGTGGAATCGGTCCCGCTGATCGCGCCGACCCCGCTCCTGATCGTGCACGGGGACCAGGACCCGTACTTCCCCGTGGACCACCCCCGGATGCTGGCCGCCGCCGCGGAGGGCGGGGCGGAGCTGTGGATGGAGGCGGGGATGGGGCACGCGGAGAACGCGGCGGACGACGCGCTGCTCGGTCGGATCGCCGAGTGGGCCACGGCATCATGGACGTCGGCAAACGCCGAAGGACCGGCAGTGACCGAGGGATCGGCAACCGCCGAAGGAGAGGAGCTGCCGTGGTGAACGGCACCATTCGTTACTGGGCCGCGGCCAAAGCGGCCGCAGGCGTCGCGGAGGAGCCGTACGCTGCGACGACGCTCGCCGAGGCGCTGGACGCGGCACGCGAGCGACACCCCGGTGAGCTGGTCCGTGTACTGCGGCGATGCTCGTTCCTCATCGACGGCGATCCCGTGGGTACCCGCGGGCATGAGACGGTACGGCTGGCCGAGGGCGGCACGGTCGAGGTGCTCCCGCCGTTCGCAGGAGGGTGAGCAGCGCTATGAGCGATCCACGGTACGAGGGGTCGGGGCACGGGGACTACGACCCGTATCGCCAGGACCATCCCCCGGAGCAGTACCCCCAGCAGCAGCCGTATGCCTCTGAGCAGCAGTACGCCCAGCAGGCGTATCCGCAGCAGCCTCAGCCTCAGCAGCCGTACGGGCAGCAGCAGCCTTACGCCCAGGACTCGTACACCCAGCAATGGGAGGGGCAGACCTGGGACACGCAGGTCCAGCCCTCACCCGTGGTGGACGTGACGGAGACGGCGTATCTGCCCCCGCAGGGGTTCGGGCAGCCGATGCCTCCGGAGCCCGCTCCCGCTCCTGCTCCCGCACCTGTTGCCGAGCCGCAGCCCGCGGCCGACTCCGGCACGTACGGCCGCGCCACCACCACCGGCAACCCCCGTGTCACCGACGCCCAGCGCGCCCGTGCCGAGGGGCGGTCGCCGATCATAGAGCCGGGGATCCAGCCCGCCGCCCTGACCGCCGTCCTCGGGCTGCTGCTCGCCGGTACGGCCGCCATCGGGCAGTACGCGCTCCTCGTACCGCTCATCCTGCTGCAGGCCGTCACCGCCGCCGGATGGTTCCGGCTCAACGGGATGTGGCCCGCCCGGCAGGGCATCGCGCTGGCCTTCATGGGCGGTGTCGTCGCCGACATCGTGCTGCTCGCCACCGGCAAGGAGAACGCGCCCGCCGCGATCATCGGCACCCTGGGCGTGTGGGTGCTTCTCGTGCTCGTCCTTCAGCTGCGCAGCCGCGCGTCCGCCGACGAGCGGATGGCCGGTCTGATGGCGACCGTCGCCTCCTCCGCCCTCGCGATCATCGCGACCGGGCACCTCGCGGCGTCGGACGACGCGATGACGGTGGGCGGCATCGCCGTCGCGGTCGCCGTGATCGCCCGCGCGCTGCCCCTGCCGACGCCCGCATCCGTGGTCGTCGCGCTGCTCGCGGCGGCCGGAGCGGGCATCGCCGTCGGCGGTACGACGGACTTCGGCAGCAAGGGCGCGCTGCTCGGCCTCGGCGCCGGTGTCTGCGCGCTGATCGGCCACCGGGTCGCCAGCTACGACTATCCGTCCCGCTTCGTGCACATGACGGCGGGCGTCGCCCTGCCGCTCGCCGCGGCGGCCCCGGCCGTCTATCTCCTGGGCAGGGTCATCGGCTGACCGACAGAGGATCGTCACAGCTGATCGACAGGTCCCCGGCCGGGCTCTCCCGCCGGGGGCCTGTCCTTTAGGCTCGCGGCACAGGTCAGTTGAGTCGGGGGATCAAGGTGGGGGAACACCGGACATGAGCATGCGCGCCGTACGAATACTTCTGATCGTCGTCGTGATCCTGGGGGGCCTTTTCGTGGGCGCCGACCGCCTGGCGGTGGGTTTCGCCGAGGACGAGGTGGCGAAGAAGCTGCGGACGAGCGAGGGCCTCAGCGAGACGCCCGACGTCTCCATCAAGGGCTTTCCCTTCCTGACGCAGGTCGTGGGCGGCACCCTCGACGACGTCGAGATCGGCATGCAGAACTACGAGGCCACCTCCGGCTCCGACAAGATCCGCATCGCCGATCTGGACGCCCGGATGCAGGGCGTCGAGTTCTCGGGGGACTACAGCTCCGCCACCGCCGAGAAGGCCACCGGCACGGCCCGGATCTCGTACGACGAGCTGCTCAAGGAGGCGCAGGGCGAGCCGGTCGAGCTGCCGCTCGGCGCCACCGGCAAGGTCGTCGGGCTCTCGGACGGCGGCAACGGCAAGATCAAGGTCGAGGTCGAGGTGAGCAAGGGCGGCGCGAAGCTGCCCAAGCCGGTGCACGTCATGAGCTCGGTGCGGGTCGACGGCGACACGATCAAGGTGGACGCCGACCAGATCCCCAAGAAGATCGACGTCATGGGCGTATCGATTCCCCTTCCCGAGGGCATGGTCCGCGATGTGACGGACTTCGAGGAGAAGGTCAGCGGCCTTCCGGGCGGCATCAAGATCGACGAGGTGGAGCCGGCGCAGGACGGCGTGGACATCACGGTCAAGGGGACGAACGTGAAGCTCGCGGGCTAACTGCTTTCCGCAGTACGTTCCGCGGTACCTTCCGCAGCGCGTTCCGCAGTACGAGACAGAGCCGTCCGCGCCATGGATGCGGCAGGGGTGAAGCCCTCCCCCCGCCCCCGCGCGGGCGGCTCTGTTCGTCGTTCCATCCCACATCGTGGATGATCGCGTCTCATCATTCGACATGCCGGTGACACGGCCGCCCTTGCGTCCTTACGATCGGACGCATGCACCGACAGGCGGACCTCACGAAGCGGCGGGCAGTGGACCTGTGCCGCGTCGCCGCCATGCTCTGTCGCACCTTCTGAGCGGGAGCTCCGTCTCCCGCATCCCCCGGCCCGTTGACCTCGTCAGGGCCACCCCGCGCCGTGTACGCCGCGCCATCGAGCGATCACAGCACGTACCCGGCGCCCCCTCGCACAGCACCAAAGCCCCGCCGTAACTGCCCCGGAGGAGACAAAGTATGAGCCGCAGCGACGTCCTGGTAGACGCCGACTGGGTCGAGGCCCACATCGACGACCCGAAGGTCGTCATCGTCGAGGTCGACGAAGACACCTCCGCGTACGACAAGAACCACATCAAGAACGCGGTCCGCATCGACTGGACCGACGACCTCCAGGACCCGGTCCGCCGCGACTTCGTGGACCAGGAGGGCTTCGAGAAGCTCCTCTCGGCCAAGGGCATCGCGAACGACACCACCGTCGTGCTCTACGGCGGCAACAACAACTGGTTCGCGTCCTACGCCTTCTGGTACTTCAAGCTCTACGGCCACCAGGACGTGAAGCTCCTCGACGGCGGCCGCAAGAAGTGGGAGCTCGACTCCCGCGACCTGGTCGACGGCGACCAGGTCCCGCAGCTCGCGGCCACCTCGTACAAGGCCAAGCCGCAGGACACCTCGATCCGTGCCTTCCGTGACGACGCGGTCGCCGCGATCGGCACCCAGAACCTGGTCGACGTGCGCTCGCCCGACGAGTTCAGCGGCAAGCTGCTCGCCCCGGCGCACCTTCCGCAGGAGCAGTCGCAGCGTCCGGGCCACGTCCCGTCCGCGCGCAACATCCCGTGGTCGAAGAACGCCAACGACGACGGCACCTTCAAGTCGGACGACGAGCTCAAGGCCCTCTACGAGGACGAGCAGGTCGACCTGGCCAAGGACACCATCGCGTACTGCCGCATCGGTGAGCGCTCCGCGCTCACCTGGTTCGTGCTCCACGAGCTCCTCGGCGTCGAGAACGTCAAGAACTACGACGGCTCGTGGACCGAGTACGGCTCCCTCGTCGGCGTGCCGATCGAGCTCGGCGCCAACAAGTAGCCCGCGTAACCCTCCCCGAACCCCCGCAGTGACCAGTTAAGGAAGAACGCATATGTGTGGAGCGAAGGCCGGCGGACCCGACGCCTCGACGATCAAGCCCGGCGAGACCACCATCCAGGGCCAGGTGACCCGCGACGGCGAACCCGTCAGCGGCTACGTGCGCCTGCTCGACTCGACCGGCGAGTTCACCGCCGAGGTCCCGACCTCGGCGACCGGCCAGTTCCGCTTCTACGCGGCCGAGGGCACGTGGACGCTGCGCGCCCTGATCCCGGGCGGCACGGCCGACCGTACGGTCGTGGCACAGACGGGCGGCCTCGCCGAGGTCGCCATCGCGGTCTGACGAAAACGGATCACTGACGGCTGGAGGGCCGCACCCCAGGGGTTGGACGCCACTGGTACGGGGTGCGGTCCTTCGGCTTTCGTCGCCGGGGCCGGTGCCTGTCTGCCGTCAGCGCCGGTGCTTGCCGTCCAGTTCGTCCCACCACTCGTCGGACTTCGAGTCCCCCGAGGGGTCGTCCCACCAGCGGTCCTCGGGGCCGCGCCGGTTGGCCACGATGGCGGCCAGGGGCGGGATCACCATCGCCACCACGCACATCCCGACGGCGACGGGAATGGACCAGAGCCGCACGACGCCCCACGCCAGGACGAAGAGGGCGATGCACGTGCCCATCATGGCGAAGTACGCATGGCGTCGTCGCGCGAACATAAGTCCAGCGTACGACCGGGTTGCTCAGTGCACGAGTGCCTGCGTGCCGTCAGTAGACGAGTGCCTGCGTGCCGTCCGTCATGGCTTCCTGTACGAACACCTGTGCGCCCGCGATCCGTACCCCGTCGATCACGTCCTTCTCGGTGATCTCGCGCCGCGCCGCGCACTGTGTGCAGAGCGTGATCTGTCCCGCGGCCACGATCGAGTCGATCAGATCGGGCAGCGGCGCCGCGTGCGGCAGCTCGAACTCCGCCGCGCGCCCCGGCAGCGCGAACCACGCCGACTCGCCCGTCAGCCAGAGCGAGACCTCCACCCCGCTGGCCACGGCAACGGCCGCCACCGTGAACGCCTGCGAGCAGCGCTCGGGGGCGTCGGCCCCGGCGGTCACCTTGATCACGAGCTTCTTCGCCATGGCCAGATCGTAAGGCCACCTCGCAGAGAGGTGTACGGCGCGCACGACTACAGTGGGACCGGCTCTGATAACTGCCCCAATAGCTCACCGAGGAGCACCCCGTGCTTGAGG
The DNA here is from genome assembly GCF_053606205.1 of Streptomyces sp. NPDC055239. Taxonomy (NCBI): domain Bacteria; kingdom Bacillati; phylum Actinomycetota; class Actinomycetes; order Kitasatosporales; family Streptomycetaceae; genus Streptomyces; species Streptomyces sp. NPDC055239. The sequence goes on from NZ_JBSGRD010000024.1 coordinate 54,572, forward strand.
CCTTCTTCTCCGCCCTGCTGGTTCTGGTCTGCGTCGGCGTTCTCGCCTTCGCCGGACTGTCCGTGAAGAAGCTGTACCAGGGTCAGCGCTGAGCCCCGTACGCCCGTAGGCCCCGTACACCCCGTACGCCACCTAGAGATCGCCTGAGCTTCCCATGATCGAGATTCCGTCCGACCTGCACCCCGACCTCGTGCCCCTCGTGTGGCTCCTCGGCAACTGGGCCGGCGCGGGTGTCACCGACTTCCCCGGCGCCGAGAAGGCGAACTTCGGTCAGGAAGTGTCCTTCTCCCATGACGGGCGGAACTTCATCGAGTACCACTCGCACACGTGGGTGCTCGACGCCGAGGGCAACAAGGTCAAGCCGCTGGAGTCCGAGTCGGGCTTCTGGCGCATCGACAAGGACCGCAAGGTCGAGACCGTGATGGTCCGCGACGACGGCGTCGTCGAGGTCTGGTACGGCGAGCTCGCCGACCAGAAGCCGCAGATCGACATCGTCACGGACGCGGTCGCCCGCACGGCGGCCTCCGGCCCGTACACCGGCGGCAAGCGTCTGTACGGGTATGTGAAGGGCGACCTGATGTGGGTCGGCGAGAAGCAGACCCCCGAGGTGCCGCTGCGGCCGTACATGTCGGCGCAGCTGAAGAAGGTCGTCTCGCCCGAGGACGTCGCCGAGATGGCCAGGGGCCTGGGCGGCGATCTGCCGGACGACGGCATCGCTTTCTTCAAGTAGGCCTCAGTCGCTTCTGGCCTAGACTGCCTGTGTGGCGAGCACCGACTTCGACTGGAAGAGCGACCTGCGACAGCGCGGCTACCGGCTGACGCCGCAGCGTCAGCTCGTCCTCGAAGCCGTCGACGCCCTTGAGCACGCGACCCCCGACGGCATCCTCTGCGAAGTGCGCAAGACGGCGTCGGGGATCAACATCTCCACGGTGTACCGGACCCTGGAGCTCCTTGAGGAGCTGGGTCTTGTCAGCCACGCGCACCTGGGGCACGGCGCGCCGACGTACCACCTGGCGGACCGCCACCACCACATCCATCTGGTCTGCCGGGACTGTACGAACGTCATCGAGGCCGATGTCTCCGTGGCGGCCGAGTTCACCGCGAAGCTGCGGGACACGTTCGGCTTCGACACGGACCTGAAGCACTTCGCGATCTTCGGGCGCTGCGAGGACTGCTCCCGCAAGGCCTCCGCGGGCGACGCGGAATAAGAACGCCCGCTACCGGGTCGTAGTGTGGGTGAACATGAAGAGCCCCCTCCTGTCCCTGCCCGGCGCCGTCCCCGCCGAGGGCGTGGACGAAGGCGTCGCCGCCCACTACGGCGATCTGTTCCGTGAGCAGCGCGCCCTCGCCGACGGCACCGGTTTCGTCGACCTCTCGCACCGCGGTGTCGTCACCGTCTCGGGACCCGACCGGCTGAGCTGGCTGCACCTGCTGCTCACGCAGCACGTGACCGAGCTGCCCGTCGGGCAGGCCACCGAGGCGCTGATCCTCTCCGCGAACGGACACATCGAGCACGTCCTCTATCTCGTCGACGACGGCGAGACGGTGTGGGCGCACGTCGAGCCCGGCACGCAGGACGCCCTTGTCGCGTACCTGGAGAGCATGAAGTTCTTCAACCGCGTCGAAGTCGCCGACCGCACGGACGAGTTCGCGGTCGTGTACCTGCCCGCCGGTTCGATCGCCCCGGTCCCGGAAGGCGTCGTCGTACGCGAGACGCCGCAAGGCCGCGATCTGTTCCTGCCGCGTACGTCGCTCGAGTCGTACGCCGACGAGAACGGCCCCGCGATCGGCATCCTCGCCTACGAGGCGCTGCGCGTGGAGGCGCACAGGCCGCGGCTCGGCTTCGAGACGGACCACCGCACGATCCCGCACGAGCTCGGCTGGATCGGCACGGCGGTGCACCTGCAGAAGGGCTGCTACCGAGGCCAGGAGACGGTCGCCCGCGTCCAGAACCTGGGCAAGCCCCCGCGCCGCCTTGTCTTCCTCCACCTGGACGGCAGCGAGGTCCTCCTGCCGGCGGCCGGAACCGAGCTGCGTCTCGCCTCGGAGGGCGAGGAGGGCCGGAAGCTGGGCTTCATCACGACGGCGGTACGTCACCACGAGCTGGGCCCGATCGCCCTGGCCCTGGTGAAGCGGAACGTGTCGCTCGACGCGGGGCTGCTCGCGGGGGCGGTGGCGGCTTCGCAGGAGGTAGTGGTCGAGCCGTAGCCTGGGCGGCTGGCCTTGGGCGGTTCAGTTCGGGCCCGTCACATCTCCAGAAGCACCGTGAACGGCCCGTCGTTAGTCAAAGACACCCGCATCTGGGCGCCGAAGCGCCCCGTCGCCACCGTTGCGCCGAGCGACCGAAGTTGGGCGACGACCTCGTCCACGAGGGGCTCGGCGACATCGCCGGGCGCGGCGGCGTTCCAGGTGGGCCTACGGCCCTTCCTCGCGTCGCCGTACAGCGTGAACTGGCTGATGACCAGCAGCGGCGCGTCGATGTCCGAGCAGGACTTCTCGTCGGCCAGCATCCGAACGGACCAGAGTTTGCGGGCGAGTTGGGCCGCCTTCTCCTTGGTGTCCTCGTGGGTCACCCCCACCAGGACGCACAGGCCCTCGCCACTGATCTCGCCGACCGTCTCGGGGCCGTCCTCGCCCTCGACGACGACGCTCGCTCCGTCCACCCTCTGCACCACAGCACGCATATGGCCCATCATGCCTGCTCCGTACGGCCGTGAGGGCCGCCGGATGCGCCGCCCGCGGGAGTGCCCTGAACCCCCCATCTGGGGCTGATTGGGGCACTCGCTCACATAGTGGCCACCCGGGGTGGCACCATGCTCAACACGCGGTGTACCGCGCCGGTCGAGGGGACGGTAGAGCCACATGAGCACACCAAGTACGGGACAGCCGCCCGCATCTGTGTCGCTGACCCGCATGAGCGCCGCGGGGCGTACGAACGTGCCGCGGCCGCCCGTGCAGCGCAAGGGCGGTGCGGTGCTGTCCGAGCAGCCCGAGCACGACCTTGCCGCGCTGCTCCTGCGCGAGCTGCGTGAGCTGCGCAGGGACGCGCAGCAGAACGAGGCGGACCTGAGCTATGTCCGGCGCCTCCTCCAGGGGCGGATCGACATCCTGCGGGCCGAGGTCGCGCGCCGTAAGGACCCGACGGCGCCGGGTCCGGAGGGGCCGCTCGTGCTGCGGCTCTCCGAGATCCTCACGGACGGCCCCGCCCGGCACCGCTCGTCGGCCCGGCATGTGACGCTCGGCACGCCGCACAGCGCGGAGTACGGCCTCCTGGCCACGGAGATGCTCGCCGAGGTCGGGCTCTCCGACCTGGACGCCCGTACGGACGACGAGCTGCACACGGCCATGGGGCGGCTCACCCGCTACGAACAGCAGGTTTCCCGGCGCCGCCAGCAGCTCCAGCGCACGGCGGACGATTGCAGCGCGGAGATCGCCCGCAGGTACCGTGAAGGCGAAGCACAAGTGGACGACCTGCTCGCCTGACCCGGTGACCCCGGCTTTCGCGGGCGGCCCGTCACGCCACCCCCCGCCCCGGAAGGCCGAAGATGACCTCGACGTCTGCCGAGTCCGCAGCCACCCCTGCCATATCCCCGGCGATACCCCCGGCCCCGGTCCTCGCCGAGGTCGTGCGTTCCGGCTTCGTCGAGGGCCGCCACAGGGGAAGCCTGGTGCTGCTCGCGGCGGACGGCAGCGTGGAGCTGGCCATGGGGGACGTGAGCGCCCCCGTCTTCCCGAGGTCGGCCAACAAGCCGATGCAGGCGGCCGGTGTGCTGCGGGCGGGGCTCGACCTCTCGGGCGAGCGGCTCGCGCTGACGGCGGCGAGCCACTCCGGGGAGGGGTTCCACCGGGACCTCGTACAGAAGATGCTGGCCGAGCACGGCCTGACGGCGGCGGACCTGCAGTGCCCGCCCGACCTCCCGCTCGACGCGGTCGAGGCCGAGACATATTTGGCAGCGGGCGCCATTCGTGACCGGGTCACGATGAACTGCTCCGGCAAGCACGCGTCGATGCTGGCGGTGTGCGAGCTGAACGGCTGGCCCACGGATTCCTACCTGGACCCGCAGCACCCCCTGCAGCAGCTGATCCTGACGGTGGTCGAGGAAGCGGCGGGGGAGAAGGTCGCGGCGGTCGGTACGGACGGCTGCGGCGCCCCGCTGATGGCGATCTCCCTGATCGGCCTCGCCCGCGCCTTCCGCCACTTCGTCCTGGCCCCCGAGGAGACGGCGGAGCGCCGGGTCGCGGACGCGATGCGGGCCCACCCCGAGTACGTGGCAGGGACGCGCAGGCCCGACACGTGGCTCATGCGGGAGATCCCCGGTGCGCTCTCCAAGATGGGCGCCGAGGCGGTCCAGGCGTTCGCGCTGCCGGACGGCCGTGCGCTGGCCTTCAAGGTGGACGACGGCGGGATACGGGCCCTGGGCCCCGTCCTGGCCCGTGCGCTGCGTCTGGCGGGCGTGGAGGCGGACGTACTCACCCGCGTCGGCCACGCGCCCCTGCTCGGCGGCCCCACCGAGGTGGGGGAGATCCGGGCGGCGTTCTAACCTCCGCCCGAGACCTCCCCCCGCTCCCCTCCCCCCCTCCCTCGGATCAATGACTGACCGGGCTCCCGGCTCCCCTCCGGATGGGAGAACCCGGTCAGCCAGCACTTGTCAGCCCGACTGGGCGAGCAACAGGACGAGGAGCGCAGCCCCCACGCCGCTGATCTTGGTGTTCCTGGCCTTGATGCCCACCGTCAGCAGGACGAAGGCGACGATGCCCATCGGGCCGTACTTCCACTGGACGAGTTGCTCGAATCCGATGGCGACGGCGGCGATGGCGATGAGCGGCATGACGTTCCCCCTTCCGGGACGGGGCGGCGAAACCCTGTCCTGCTCGGTCGACGGCCATCCGATGGGCAACCGCCGGCCGCCAACCCCTCAGGGTTCCTGCCAGGCTGCCTAAGTTGGCCACCAACTTCACCTGAGTTATCTCCGCGATGGCTCGATTAGTAACCACCTTCTGAGCAACTTCACAGCAACTCCCCAAAGTTGGCCCGAAGTTGTACCGTTTGGTTGTGAGCACGGAACCTGCCCCTGTCAAGGGGATGAAGAGGCCGCACAGGTCTCACCACGAGGTGGCCGACGAGCTTCGCGACCGGATCAGGTCCGGGTCGCTGCGACCCGGCCAACGCATGCCCACTCAGGCCGAGTTGGCCGACGAGTTCGGCGTAGAGCGTGGCGCGATACGTGAGGCGCTGCGCACCCTGCAGGGCGAGAACCTGCTGGCGAACGTGTCCAAGGGCAGCCCGGCCACGGTCGCCGAACCCGCGGGGCACGGCCTCTCCGGGCCCTGCGGCGCCAAGCCGCAGTCGACCATGGTCGGCCTCGCCCCGCGCATCGCCGCCGCGTTCGAGGCCCCCCATGTGGAGATCGACGCGCTCTGCCTGACCTCCGTCTCCCTCACGATGGCGATCGGCGAACCGCTCCGCCAGATTCACGCCGGACAGCGGAAACCGGCCAAGGTCACCGTCCGCGTACTGCTGCCGAGTCGCAACATCGACCTCGCCTTTCCCGCGCCGGTGGACAGCGGGGACGACGAGGGCGGCCAGGTGCACAGGAACTGGCTCGACCAGCGCAACGCACAGGGGCAGGTCCTGCGCCACAACCTCCTTGCACTGCGGGCCTCGCACGACGTCGACGTACAAGTCTCGTTCCGCGCGCTGCCGTTCACGCCGCCGGTGAAGCTGTATCTCCTCAACGGATCCGAGGCGCTCTTCGCGTACTACACCCTCGCCAAGCAGAGCGAGGAGATCGACCACGAGTACCTGGAGATGTACGACGCCCAGGGCGCGCAGTCGATGCTCTTCCCCTTCCACCAGGGCGACGGGCTGCGGGACACGACGTTCGTGGAGCAGTCCCACCTCTGGTTCGACGCGCTCTGGAGCACGATCAGCCAGGACCTGGAACTGGCGCAGGGCTGACGCGTGGCCGCTCGTGACTAGATCGCGGGCCCGGTCAGTACCAGCGCGAGCACGACCGCGCCGATGGAGCTGCACGTGTGGCTCTTCGTCTTGATTCCGACGGTCAGGAACAGCAGGCCGACGATGCCCGTGGTGCCGTACCGCCACTGCACGAACTGCTCGAAGCCGACCGTGGACAAGGATATGAGGAGGGTGAGGACTGCCATGATGGTTCCCCCTTCTGCCATCTCAAACGAGTTGGCAACCAACTTCACTTAAGTTGTCCCCTCTTGGTCACGCAACATAAACAACTTCAAGACAACTGCCCTGAGATGGCGAGGAGTTGTATCGTCTGGTTGTGACCCAGGAGAACGTTGCAGTGAACGGCAGCAGAAAGCTCACTCCCCAGGACATCGCAGACATCCTTCGTGACCGCATCCGCTCCGGCGACCTCAAGCCGGGCGACCGGCTCCCCACGCAGGCGGTGCTCGCGGAGGAGTTCGGCGTGGAGCGGGGGACGGTTCGACAGGCGCTGAAGACGCTGCAGGGTGACGGCCTCCTGGCCAACGTGAGCAAGGGCAGCCCGCCACGCATCGCGGCGGAGCCGCCCGTATCGACGTCGGCGGGCGAGGAGCCGCAGGCCTCGATGGTCGGCCTCGCGCCACGGCTCGCGGCGGCGTTCTCGGAGCCCCAGGTACGGATCGACGTGGTGTCCTACACGGCGGAGACGCTGATCCTGGCGCTCGGCGATCCCCTGCGCCGCATCCACGAGGGACTCATCCACCCGGAATCGATCAGCGTCCGCATCCTGCTGCCCAGCAGCGACATCAACCTGGCGTTCCCCAGGGCCGTCGACGGCCAGGGGGACGAGGACGGCAAGGTCCACCGGCGCTGGCTGGCGCTGCGCAACACCCAGGGACAGGTCCTGCGCCACAACCTGCGGGTGCTGCGCGCCTCGCACGGCATCGACGTCGACGTGTCGTTCCGCGCGCTGCCGTTCACACCGCCGGTCAAGCTCTATCTGCTCAACCAGCGGGAGGCGCTCCTCGCCTACTACACGATCGAGCGCAGCACGCTCGACCTCGGCAGCGCGGAGATGGAGGCGTTCGACGTCGCGGGGCTGAAGTCGCCCCTGTTCTCCTTCGACAAGGGCGCGGCCCCCCGGGACGCCGCCTTCGTGGAGGAGTCCCAGAAATGGTTCGACGCGCTCTGGGCAACCATCGCGACGGAGCTGACACTCTCTTAGTGACTCCTGATACGACGCAGACCGAACAGATGACAGAAGAGATCAAGAATCTGCGAGAGCTGGTCGTTCGCGCCCGCTTCGTCCTCTTCGACTTCGACGGGCCCATCTGCCAGCTGTTCGCGCAGCACAAGGCCGAGCGGATCGCGGCGGGCATGCTGCGCGGGTTGGCGGAGCGAGGCCTGCGCGGTCTGCTGTCCGATGAGATGCAGGCGGAGGCGGACCCACAGGTCGTCATGCGCGCCGTCGCAGCCCGGCACCCCGGCAGCGATCTGATCACCGAGATCGAGGAGCAGCTCACTCTGGAGGAGCTGACGGCGACGGGGACCGCGTATCCGACTCCGTACGCCGACCCCGTGATCCAGACCTGGGTCAATGCCGACACCCGGCTCGCGATCACCACCAACAATTCCGCGCGTGCGGTGACGAGGTATCTCGAATCGCGCAACCTGATGCGCTGCTTCGCCCCGCACGTCTACGGCCGCACCCAGAACCTCGATCTGCTCAAACCCCACCCGCACTGCATCACCCGCGCCCTGAGCGCCATGGGTGCCGCCCCCTCCACGGCGCTGATGATCGGCGACGCACCCACCGACCACGAAGCCGCGGCGCGGGCCGGAGTGAGCTTCCTGGGCTACGCGCGCAGCGATCACAAGGAAGAGCTGCTGCGGGCCGCGGGGGTCAGGCCCGAGCACATCGTCAGATCCCTCGAGCCCGTTCTCAAGATCCTTCGCGCACGGGGCTGAGTGCGGGGCCGCGCACGGGGCTGAGTACGGGACTGAGTAACGCCCGGCGGTTGAGCGCGTTACATAGCGCGTCACGTCCTTGGCTACTCTCCGCCGTGTGCTGCCCTCGCGCCGCGTGGAAGAGTGTGCGTAATTAAGGCTGTGCGGCAATTTCGTGTACGCGCGCGAGCATCAGGAGCAGCACGTGTCGATCAGCGCCTGGGCGGACGGATCCCCGGTCTTCCGTGACGTCCACCGCCCCGTGCTCCCCGGCCACCTGCTCACCCCCGAGGACGGGAAGCCCGTCGACTCGCAGCTGATCAAGGCCATCGCCGAGCTGCTCGCGCAGCTGGCCCTGGTGCGCAAGGAGTCACTCCTGAGCCCCGTCGGCGGCTGGCCGCACGACGAGAGGGACAGCGGAGGGTTCCTGCGGGACCTCGCCCGGCACACGCACGAGCGTGACGTGCGGCCGGTGCGGGCCGAATTCGGCGGCCTCTTCGACGCGTTCGGGATCGGCCCTGATGCCCTGGTCCAGTGCGCAGGGCGGTCGCCTTCGATGGCGCGGCGCCCGTACAGCCTCCTGCACACGGACCTGAGCCGGGCCACGGTCCTCGACCAGGATCTCGCGGTGAGCCTCGACTGGTCCCGGGCGGTCTACGGCGACCCCGCCTACGACCTGGCGTCCCATCTGGTGCGCATGCGGTATCCCGAATTCCAGTGGCCGGAGGTGATCGACGCCTGGGTCTGCGCCATGAGCAGGCGGAGACCCGCGTCCGTGAAGAGGGTGCGGGCGGATGTCTGGAGCTACATCGCCCTCGAACAGGTCCGTGCCGTCCACCTCGACGTGATGAGGGCGGCGGGTTCCCTGGGGGAGACGCTCGACAGCACACGTCTGGGCGCGGCCGCCGAATCCGTACGCCAGTGCCTGCACTCGGCGGAGAAGCCGCTCGGTCTCACCCGGCTGCCCGAGGTGAGCGTGGTCGAGCAGGCGCTCTTCCGGTGGCAGGCGGCCCGCATCGAGAGCCGGCACGCGGCAGCGTCGGCCGAGGGCCCGCCGCCCGTGTCCACCCTCTCCTGGCAGCCCGACGAACGCGTCCCGGAGCGCCCCGACTTCCCCCGGACCGCCGTCCTGAAGGCGCTTGCCGCGGAGGGCGCAGCGCAGCAGCACCGGGTGTTCAAGGGCACGGCCCATCTCAACACGGTGGTGCGCGTGGACGGGGTCGAGCGGCCCGTCGTGGTGAGGCGCAAGGCAGGTGCGGCGCCCCGCCAGGAGGGCGGGTTCCTCAGCGAACACGCCGTGCTCGCCGCCATCGAGAAGTCGCGGGCCGGGGTCAGCGCGCCGAAGATCCTGGCCCTCGGGATCAGCGGCCGGGGCGACCTGTTCGCCGTCCACTCCTACGAAGGCCCGCTGGTCGGCGAGCAGCCGCCGAACCACCCTGTCCACGGCCTGCTGCCCAACGAGGCGGACAACCTCGTGGACCAGCTCCACGCGCTGACCCGGGTCGACCACCGGGGGCTCGATCCGGCCGCACCGCAGACCGGCTTCTACAGCAGGCTCAGCGCGGAACTGGTCCGGTTCGTGCACTCGCTGTCCAAGGAGACCCAGCGCCAGGCCCGCTCCCGCGGACTCCCGAACGGGTGGCGGCTCCAGGAGATCCTCGGCAGGCACGACACCACGTCACGCCCCTCGGTACTGCTCCACGGCGACCTCAACCCGTGGAACCTCGTGCGGTCCGGGTCCGGCGGCCGACTCACCATGATCGACTGGGAGTTGGCCATGATCGGCGATCCGCTCTACGACCTGGTGCGCCATCTGCACCTCACACCGACGCGGGTCGAGATCAGGCAGCGTCTGTTCGCGCGGTGGGCCCGCGTGCTCCCGCCCGAGTACACCAAGGGGTGGGAGCAGGACTGGCGGGTGTACCGCTGGATCGAACTCGTCCGGTCCGCCTACGTGGACCTGGACCGGCTGGAGAGCGACGCCGTGGACAGCCCGAACGTGCGGCGCGCCGTCGATTCGTACGCGATGACCTTGGACGCGGCGAAGGCCTCACTGGGGTTGCGCCGGGAGCGCTGAGCCCTTCACGTCTTTTACGCTCCTCACGCCGTCCGCCTCCTGAACAGCGCCCCCGAAGCCCCCACCGAGGCGGCCAGGATGCCCGCGCACCAGGCCAGGGCCACCCAGGGTGTCGAGCCCACCGGCTGGCCGAGGAGCAGGCCGCGGAGGGAGTCGATGACCTGGGTCACCGGTTGGTTGTCGACGAAGGGCCTGAGCCAGCCGGGCATCGAGTCCGCCGGGACGAAGGCGCTGCTCGGATAGGGCAGGAAGCTCACGAAGAACGTGAAGCCGCCCGCCGCCTCCGGTGACTTGGCCAGGAGGCCGACCGTCGCCGAGAGCCAGGACAGGGCCAGGATGAACGCCAGGAGTATGGCCGTCGCCGCGAGCCAGGCCGCGGGCGTCGCCGAAGGGCGGAAGCCGATCGCGAAGGCCAGGGCGAGTACCAGGGTCGTGGCGATGAGGTTGCGGGCCACGGAGGCGATGACGTGGCCCGTCAGGATCTGGGTGCCGCCGATGTCGAGCGAGCGGAAGCGGTCGATGATGCCGCCCTTCAGGTCCTCCGTGACCGCGATCGCCGTGTTCGACGAGCCGAATCCGGCGCAGAGGAGGAGGACGCCGGGGACCACGTACGTGACGTACGACTTGGTGTCCGTCTTGATCGCGCCGCCGAAGAAGTAGACGAAGATCAGGAGGAGCATCACGGGGAGCGCCATGGAGGTGATCAGGGCGTCCACGTTGCGGCGGCTGATGCGGATCGCGCGGCCGGTCATGATCAGGGCTTCAGACATGGGTCATCCCCTTCTTCTCCGGCTCGTTCGGCTGCGACGGGTTCGTGGACGGGTTCGTGAGGGCCAGGAAGACGTCGTCAAGGGTTGCCGTGCGCAGGGCGAAGGTCTCCAACTCGGTCCGGTGCGGGTCGAGTTCGTCCAGTAGGGCTCGTACGTTGCTTGCCGTGCCGTCCGTCGGGAAGCCGAGCGTCAGGGTGTCGGGGGAGTGGTGCGTGGCCCGGGGGGAGAGGCGGAGGTAGGCCTCCTGGGTGGTGACCGTCGCGTCCAGGCGGTGGCCCGCCACCAGGGACTTGAGTGCCGAAGGCGATCCCTCTGCCGCGATCTTCCCCTCGTGCAACACCGCTATGTGGTCGGCCAGTTGGTCTGCCTCCTCCAGGTATTGAGTGGTCAGGAAGACCGTCGTGCCCTGTGCCGTCAGGTCGCGTACCACCTGCCACATCTCCTGGCGGCTGCGCGGATCCAGGCCCGTCGTCGGCTCGTCGAGGAAGATGACCTCCGGGTCGCCCACCAGGCCCGCCGCCAGGTCGACGCGGCGGCGCATGCCTCCCGAGTACGTGCGGACCAGGCGGTCTCCCGCTTCCGTGAGGCTGAAGCGGGCCAAGAGGTCGGCCGCTTTGGCGCGGGCGTCGGGGCGGGGCAGGCCCGCGAGCCTCGCCATCATGCGGAGGTTCTCCGCGCCGGTCTGCGTCTCGTCGACCGCCGCGAACTGGCCGGTGAGGCTGATCGCGCTACGGACCTCGCGCCGCCCGGTACGGATGTCGTGGCCCGCCACCCGTGCCGTGCCCGCGTCGGGCGTGGTGAGCGTGGTGAGGATGCGGACGGCTGTCGTCTTGCCGGCGCCGTTAGGGCCGAGGAGGGCGAAGACGGTGCCCGGCGGGACGTGGAGGTCGATGCCGCGCAGGACGGGTACGGCTCGGGCGCCCGAGCCGGATCGGGATCCCGATCCGTAGGACTTGGTGAGGTCTTTCGCCTCGATGGCTGGTGGTGCGGGTGGCATGGCTTTCCCCCGGGTTGGTGGCGCTCTGGCTGCGCACTTGCCTATTGCGTAAGGTCTACGCATTATTGAGTAAGGGTTACGCAGAACTACGATGTGCGTCAAGCACGGCAGCTCAGGAGGAGGTAGCGGCGGATCATGGCGGCGGATCGTGAAGGTGCGGATGCGGGCGAGGTCGTGGGCCGGACCGCAGGTGAGGTCGCGGGGGACACAGGGCTCTCCGCGACCCTCGAAACGGCCTGGGGGCTGCGAGAACGCCCGTCGAAGGGGCCCAAGCCGGGGCTGAGCCTGGACCGCATCGTCGACGCGGGCGTCGCCATCGCCGCTGCGGAGGGGATCGGTGCGGTCTCCATGGGGCGGGTCGCCAAGGCGCTCGGCGTCTCGCCGATGTCCCTCTACCGGTACGTCTCTTCGCGGGACGAGCTGTACGTCCTCATGCAGGACGCCGCCACGGGGTCGCCGCCCGAGTTGCCGTCCGACGTCGTGGGGTGGCGGGCGCGCCTGGAGTGGTGGGCGCGGGCCCAGCGCGATGTCTTCCGGCGCAATCTGTGGCTCGTACGCATCCCCATCAGCGGGCCGCCCGCGACGCCCCGCCAGTTGGAGTGGATGGAACAGGGGCTCGCGGCGCTCGACGGGAGCGGCCTTGAGGAGGGCTGGAAGCCGTCCGTCCTGATGCTCATCGGCGGCTTCGTGCGCAACGAGGTCACGCTCATGGCCGACCTGGACGCGGGCATGCTGTCCGGCGGCCAGGAGCCCGACGAGGTGATGCGGCAGTACGCCCGCACCGTCGACGCGCTCACCTCTGCCGCCCCGGACCGCTTCCCCGCGCTGCGTCGGCTGCTCGCGGTGGGCGTACTGGAGGTCGCCGACGCCGAGGACGCGGAGTTCGAGTTCGGGATCGGACGGGTGCTCGACGGGGTGGCCGTGATGGTGGATGGGGAGGGGGCGGGGGGCGCGTAGGGGCGAGGCCGCTTGACGCCCTCACGCCCTCAAGCCCTCACGTCCTCAAGCCCGCACGTCCTCACGCGTACCGCGTCAGCCCCGACCGCAGCTGTCCGAACGCCCGGTTCGTCGCCACCACCGCGTCCGGCCAGACCGCTTCCGCCTTCTCGCCCGCGTCGACCCTGCGCCAGATGTCCAGGGCGAGGATGCGTTGCACGGCGATGATCTGGCCGGCGGCCAGGCGCGCGGCGAGTGCGTCTGAGGCCGCTCCGTCCGGCGCTCCGCCCGACGCCGCTCCCGACGCCGCCCCGCCCGACGCCGCCTCGTTCAGCGCGTCCCCCAGCGCCTTCTCCGACCGCTCCTGATACTCGTACAGCCGCGCCACCAGCGACGGCGTCCCGTACAGCAGCCGGTGGAAGGCCAGTACGTGGACGTTGTCGCACAAGCCCGTCACCGGGTCCTGGCGCTCCAGGCCGTCGAGGAAGTGGCGGTGCAGGGCGTCCAGGGGGGAGCGCTTCGCGGGGCGCGCGGTGACGACCCGCGCCGCCTCGTCCAGATGGTCGGCGAACCGGTGGAGTACGAGGTCCTCCTTGGCGGGGAAGTACCGGAACAGGGTCGGCTTGGAGATGTCGGCGGCGGCTGCCACCTCCGCGACCGGCACCTTCTCGAAGCCCTTCTCCAGGAAGAGCGCGATCGCCGCGTCGGAGACCGCCTGGTACATCCGCTGCTTCTTGCGCTCGCGGAGACCGAGGCCGTCGGTACCGGTACCGGTACCGGTACCGGTACCGACGACATCGGTAACGGTGCCGGTGCCGGTACCAGAACCCATGCCGCTGTCCACTTCTTCGTCTGCCATGGCGGCAGCCTATCCCATTCTTGATTCTCGGTAATAAATTTAACCGAGTTACATTATGCTCGCCGGTATGACGCGACCCGACGAAGCCCTGTCCCAGGAACGCCGCTACCACGACACCTGCCGCACCGCCCTCACCGGCATGGTCGACGGCGCCGAGGATCAGGTCGTCAGCGGAGCGGACGTCTCCGCGTCCGGCGCCGACGCCGAAGTCCTCGGCTACCAGTTCCGCAGCCACGCCAAAGCGATGCGTGAACTCCCCGAGGCCCCGCTCTTCTTCGGCCGCCTCGACTTCGCCGCCGAAGGGCCACAAGCCGCCGAAGCCGGTGATCACCGCGGGCAGAGCTACCACATCGGCCGTCTCCGCATCACCGAACACCCCTCGGCCCCGCCCCTCGTGGTGGACTGGCGCGCCCCCGTGTCCCGCGCCTTCTACCAGGCCGGGGCCCGCGACCCCCAAGGCGTCTCCGTCCGCCGCCGCTTCGGCTGGGCGCCCGGCAGCAAGGGCGACTCCGCCGACCTCACGGGCCTGGAGGACGAGCCGCTTGCCGCCCAGCCCGCGCACCTCGCCCCGAGCACCCCGCCCGTACCCGGCAGCCGCATCCTCGCCGGAGAGATCGAACGCCCCCGCGTCGGCCCCATGCGCGACATCGCCGCCACCATCCAGCCCGAGCAGGACGACCTCGTCCGCGGCGAACTCACCGCGTCCGTCTGCGTCCAGGGCGCCCCCGGCACCGGCAAGACGGCCGTCGGCCTGCACCGCGCCGCCTACCTCCTCTACACCCACCCCCAGCGAGTACAGCGCGCCGGACTCCTCATCCTCGGCCCCAACCGCACCTTCCTGCGCTACATCGCCGAGGTGCTCCCCTCCCTCGGCGAGACCGGCGTGCGTCAGTCCACCGTCGCTGACGAGATCGCCAGGGCCGAGGCCCCCGTCCGGGCCCAGGACGGCGAGAGCGCGGCGAGCGTCAAGCACGACGCCCGGATGGCGGCCGTCCTGCGCTGCGCGCTCTACTCGCGCGTCGCGCCGCCCGCCAACTCCGTCGCGGTGCAGGACGGTTCGTACACCTGGCGGGTCGCGCTCGGCGACCTGGAGCGGATCATCGCGGACGTACGCGCCGAGGAACCCCCGTACGCCGTCGGCCGCGAGCGCGTGCGCACCCGTGCCGTCCGGTACATCCAGGAGCAGGCCGAGCGCCGCGCGGGCCCCGTGAACAACACCTGGCTGCAGAAGATCTCCCGCGCCCGCTCCGTCTCGGCGTTCGTCGAAGAGGCCTGGCCCAAGGTCAGGCCCGAGGAGGTGCTCGCCGCGCTGCTCGCGGACCCGCGGGCCCTCGCCGCCGCGTCCGACGGCATTCTCGACGCCGACGAGCAGCGGGCGATCCGGTGGGCCAAGCCCCCGCGCTCGTACAAGTCGGCGAAGTGGTCCGCCGCCGATCTCGTCCTGCTCGACGAGATCGCGGGTCTGCTCGAACGGCCCGACGGCTACGGCCACATCGTCGTCGACGAGGCCCAGGACCTCTCCCCGATGGAGGCCCGCGTGATCGCCCGCCGCGCTGACTTCGGCTCCCTCACCGTCCTCGGTGACCTCGCCCAGGGCACCACCCCGTGGGCCGCCCGCGGCTGGCCCGAACTCCTCGCCCACCTCGGCAAACCCGACGCCTCCGTCACTCCTCTGACCATCGGTTTCCGCGTTCCGAAGGCGGTCGTGGGGCTCGCCAATCGCGTACTGGCCTCGCTCGACGTCGACGTACCGCCCGCGCGATCGCTGCGCGGGGACGGTGAGTTGAGGATCAAGGAGGTACGGGATCTGGGCGCCGCCACCGTCGGCGTGGTGCGGGACGCGCTGTCCCGCGAGGGTTCCGTCGGTGTCATCGCCGCCGACGCCGACACCGACCGCCTGCGCGATGCCCTCACCGCGGCGGGCATCGAGAGCGCGGGCCCGGACGATCTGGGCGCGCGTGTGACGGTGCTGCCCGCGTCCGTGGCGAAGGGCCTTGAGTACGACCATGTGGTGGCCGTCGAGCCCGCCGCCATCGCGGAGGCGGAACGACGGGGGCCCAGCCGTCTGTACGTGGTCCTGACCAGGGCGGTCTCGCGGCTCGACGTGCTGCACAGCAGGCCGCTTCCGTGGGAGGCGTAAGAGGGGGGCGCCAAGGGGGGGCGCTAAGGGGGCGATCGTCCGGGCTCTTCACGGGCTCTTCACGGGTACATGCCTTTGCGGTTATATAGCCAGCGAGGTATGTTCGAGGTATGCCCATACCGTTCGACGTGCTCGCCGAGCCCAGCCGCCAGAAGATCCTCGATCTGCTCCTCGAGCGTCCTCATCTGGTCGGTGAGCTCACCGAGCGGCTCGGTCTGAGCCAGCCCGGCACGTCCAAGCATCTGCGGGTCCTGCGCGACGCGGGTCTCGTGAAGGTGCGGCAGGACGGGCAGCGCCGCTGGTACGAGCTGCGGCCCGAGCCCCTCGCCGAGCTCGACGCGTGGCTCGCGCACTACCGGCACCTCTGGGCGGGCAGGATCGACGCCCTCGAACGGCACCTCGACGTCATGGACGGTGAGTCCTGATGAACATGGATGGTGACTCCTCATGAACCCGCACTCCGACACCCTCGGCCCCGACGAGGAAGGCGGCCGCAGCGTCCTGCGGATGGAGCGCCGCCTCGCGCACCCGCCCGCCAAGGTCTGGGCCGCGATCACCCGCCCCGAGCACCTCGCCCAGTGGTTCCCCTCCGAGGTGACCCTGGAGCTGCGGCCCGGCGGCGCGATGGGCTTCCACTTTCCCGGCGACGAGGGCCCCGGCATGACCGGCGAGGTCACCGACGCCGACGAGCCGCGCCTCTTCGCCTTCAGCTGGGGCGACGACCACCTGCGCTGGGAGATCACCCCGGAAGGACCCGACGGCCGGAACTCGCTGCTCACCCTCGTCCACACCTTCGGTGACCGCTTCGGCGCCCCGAGCTTCGCCGCGGGCTGGCAGCTGTGCGTCTCGGCGCTCGGCCAGTTCCTGGACGGCGGGAAGGCCGAGGTGAGCCGGGACGCGGGCGAGCTGCACGAGGCGTATCTGGAGCAGTTCGACCTGGGGCACGGGCAGATCACCGACGGCGGCATCCGCTTCGAGCGTCAGCTGGTGCGCTCCGCGGACGCGGTGTGGGCCGAACTCTGCTCCGGCGAGGAGCCGTTGGAGGGCGACACGGCCCCCGACGGATTCCTGGCGGACGGCGTCTCCGCGGGCCCGGTCACCGCGCTGCGGGCCCCGGTGTCGCTCACGTACGCCGTGCATCCCAAGGGTGAGGTGCGCTGGGAGCTCGGCGAGGGCACGGGTTACGGCACCCGGCTCGTCCTCACGCAGACCGGCCCCTTCGGCAGCGCGGCGGCCACGGAGGAGGCGCTCGCCGCCTGGCACGCCCGCATCGAGCGGTTGGCGGGACGGCTGTTGGAGGGCTGAGGCAGGCTCCCTCGGCGGCGGCGGCGGCGGCAGTGGCGGCGGCAGTGGCGGTGGCAGTGGCGGTGGCGGTGGCGTCAGGCGGGCTGCAGGGCGGGCGCCGCCGGAGCGGCCGCGACCTTGCGGGTCTCGCGCAGTATCAGCAGGCCGTTGACCACCATCAGTGTCGCGGTCAGGCAGTGGATGCCGAGCGCGATGGCCACGGAGCCGTGGTGGGCAAGGACGGTGGTCATGTCGCCGTACGCGGCGAAGGCCTCCACGAGGAGCACCCAGCCAAGGGCTCTGCGCTGGCCCGTCACCAGCAGGATGCCCAGGACCAGGGCCATGACGACGTCACGGATTCCCTTGACGATCAGAAAGCCGTCACCGTCGCCGGACGGCCAGCTCGGCAGTCCGAAGCCCGGTGCCGTCGTCTCCGGGCTCACGATGAACTCCGTCCCGAACCAGAGGATGAAGAGGATGAAGGCGGCGGCCAGAACGGTGTTGAGCTTCTTCAGCGGCATTGTTCGTCTCCTTGCGAGTCTTCGCGGGCTTGGTGGCCTTCGTGGAGCGTGCTGAGCTTTGAGGAGCGTGCTGAGATTCGTGGAGCGTGTTGAGTCGGCTCAGGCGAGGGCGGCGACCAGCAGGGCGAAGGCGGCGATGAGGACGGCGACGCGGACGTAGTGGAAGCGGTTCCAGCGGTTCATCTGCTCCTTCCAGTCGGCGGGCCGGTTCTCAGGGGTCCACGTCTTGTTCCGGTTGTTGATCGGGACGAGCAGCAGAAGCGACATGATCACGCTGAGGAGCAGCAGCGCGCCCGCGGTGATGACGAGGCCGGTGCCGTGGTGGTGCCATCCGGCGACGACCCAGACCGCCATGAGGATGAGCGAGCCGATGTACCAGAACGGCATCACGGCGCCGAGCATCCGGCCCCCGTGGGCGTTGCCGAGTTGGCCGCTGTCCTCGGGGAGTGCGTTGAGGATCGGGTTCATGACGAAGGCGACAGAGAACTCCACCCCCACCATCACGCCGAAGATCACGACGGTGAACACCTCAAGTGCGTTGAGCATGATGACCTCTCCTGGCATCTAGCGTTGCTAGCTGATGAGGCAACGCTAGCTCTACTGCCGCTCGATTGTCTAGCGATGCTAGGATCGAATCATGTCGGTACAGGAACGCAAGCAGCGCGAACGGGCGGAGCGCGAGCGCCTCATCGTGGCGACGGCCCGTGAACTCGCCGAGCAGCAGGGCTGGGACGCGGTCACCACCCGCCGGCTCGCCGAGCGCATCGAGTACAGCCAGCCCGTCCTCTACAGCCACTTCCGCGGCAAGCGCGAGATCATCGGCGCCGTCGCCATCGAAGGCGCCGCCGAGCTGGCCGCGGCGGTGCGGGCCGCGACCGCCGCCGCGGACGGCCCGCGCGCCCGGGTGTACGCCCTCGCCCGCGCCTACCTCGACTTCGCCGCACGCAACCCGGCGGTCTACGACGCCCTGTTCCAGCTCGACGGAGGCCTGGCGTTCGCGGACGAGGACACGCCGGAACCTCTCAAGGACGCGTTCGCCGCCCTGCTGGAGAGCCTCGGTGAGGTCGCCGGGGACGGCGTCGATCCGGGACTGTTCACCGAGACGTTCTGGGCGGCCCTGCACGGCCTGGCCACCCTCACCCGAGCGGGACGGCTGCCGCCCGAGTACATCGAGCCGAGGGTGGAACTCCTCGTGGACCGGCTCGCCGCGGTCTGACGCACTCCGTCAGGACGGTCGCCCCCGTCAGGACGGTCGATCCCGTCAGGATGGTCGAAGGACCTCGATCACGCTCGCGTAGCTGTCGGAGCCGTGCCCGGCGGCGCTGGTGCGCTCCATGGTGGCCTTCAGGAGTTCCGGCAGCGCGTTGTCGATGCCACGGTCGGCCGCCGCGTGGATGAGGTGTCCGATCGCCGCGATCTGTACGTCGACGGTGGCGTCGTCGCCCGGATAGTGCCCGGCGTCCACCTGGGCGGCGTAGGTACCGAGGAACCCGGTGACCGCGTTCGTCAGCCAGCGGACGGCGACGGGCGTGAAGTCGGCGGCCTTGGTCGCGTCGGCGCCGACCAGGGCGGTGCCGTGCAGCCAGCCGGTGAACGTGGACCACATGAGGCCGAGCAGGGCGGCGTCGTAGAGCGAGGCACGGCCGGGCTCCGCGCCCAGGTACAGGGGATCGCCGAGGGCGGCCAGGGTGGGGCGGTGCGCCTCGAACACCTCTGCCGAGCCGCTGTAGAGGAACATCATCTCCGGGTTGCCGACCCCCGGCGGCGTCGTCATGATCGCCCCGTCGAGATGGCCGACGCCCAGCGAACGCGCCCACGACGCCGCCTCGCCGGCCTGCTCCGGGGAGCCGGATGTGAGGTTGACCAGGGCCTTGCCAGCGAGGGACCCGGCGATGGGGTTCAGGACGGCGCGCAGGGCGTCGTCGTCGAGCACGCAGGCAAGGATCAACGGGCTCGCGGCGACGGCTTCTTCAGGGGTGGCGGCGAGGCGGGCGCCCTGGGCGACGAGGGGTTCGGCCTTGGCGGGAGAGCGGTTCCAGACGGTGGTGGGGTGGCCCTGCTTCAGGAGGGTGGCGGCGAGGGCGGCGCCCATGTTGCCGAGGCCGATGACGGTGACGGGGGGCTTCTGCGTACTGAACGAGTTCTCTGTGCTCGTGTGCTCTGTGCTCATGCGGACCACGCTCGCAGCGGGCGGCGGCGCCGGACAGTGACAGGGATGACGGCGGCCACCAAATTCCTGCCACGCGCCGCGGGGGTTCTGCAGCGGCTTAGTCTCACCGTATGAGCGCTGGTTCCGTGGCCTTGGTCGTGACCGAGGAGATAGCGATCCCGTCCTGGGATCTGTATGAACTGAGCATCCCCTGCACGGTGTTCGGGAAGCCGCAGCCGGACCTGTCGGAGCACTGGTACGACTTCCGGCTGTGCAGCGCCGCGTACGAGGCCGGGGGCGAGACCTTCGGCATGACGGTGCGCACCCCGTACGGCCTCGACGACATCGTCGGGGCGGACACGGTCATCGTCACGTCCGTGCCGGACGCCTGCGTGGAGGAGGGGCGTCCGCTGCCGGACGGCCTGGCCGCCGCCCTGCGCCGCGCGTACGACGGGGGAGCCCGCATGGTCTCCCTGTGCACCGGCGCCTTCGCCCTTGCCGAGGCGGGGCTCCTCGACGGCCGCAGGGCAACCGCGCACTGGATGCACACGGCCCAGCTCGCCGCGCGCTACCCGAAGGTGGAGGTCGACGACTCCGTCCTCTACGTGGACGACGGCGACGTCCTGACCAGCGCGGGCGTCAGCGCGGGCCTCGACCTGTGCCTGCATCTGGTCCGCCGCGACCTGGGCGCGCACGTCGCCAACCAGCTGGCCCGCCGTATGGTCGTGCCCGCCCACCGACCCGGCGGCCAGGCCCAGTTCATCGACCTCTCCGTCCCCGCTGCGGACGACGAGGGCCTTGGCCCCGTACTCGACTGGGCGCGCGCCCGCCTCGACCGCCCCCTGACGGTCGACGACCTGGCGCGCCGGGCGGCGATGAGCCCGCGCACCCTCTACCGCCGCCTCCAGGCGGCCACCGGCACGACTCCGCTCCAGTGGCTGCTCAACCAGCGCCTGGCCCGCGCCCAGAGCCTCCTCGAATCGACGGCCGCCCCGATCGACAAGGTCGCGGAACTGAGCGGCCTCGGCACGGCGAACAACCTCCGCCACCATTTCCTCAAGCAGGTAGGGGTGTCACCGGGGGACTACCGGCGGGCCTTCGGGGCGAGCGTGGGAGCGGGTCTCGGTCGCTGGGAGTAGGACCTGCGCCTCATGTGCGCATCGAGGGCGCTGATTAGTGTCGGCGCTCATGCGGAACACGGAGATTGTTGGTCACGCGGAGATTGTTCGTCGTGAAGGCCCCGAGCGCAGGCGCGAGACGCTGGCACGCCTCGACCGGGAGCGGGACATATGGCTGTCGACGTCTCACCCGGAGCACGGCCCGCACCAGGTGCCCCTGTGGTTCCGCTGGGACGGCCGGGCGCTGTGGATGTGCACCGGCGAGGCCTCCGTGACCGCCCGCAACGCGCGGGCCGAGCCACGGGTGCGCCTCGCACTGCCGGACACCGCCGACGTGGTGCTCGTACAGGGCGAGGCGGAGTGCTTCAAGGCCCGCGACGTTCCGCCGGAGGACGCGGACGGATTCGCCGGGAAGTTCGGCTGGGACCCGCGTGAGGAGGAGGCCCCGTTCCTGTACCTGCGCGTGACGCCGAGAACGGTGCGGGCCTGGCACGGCGAGCACGAGCAGCACGGCAGGGTCCTCATGCGGGACGGGGCGTGGGTGGTGTAGCGGCGCGCTTCTACTGCTTGCGCGGCTGGTTGAAGCGGAGCATGTTCCCGGACGGGTCGCGGAAGGCGCAGTCGCGGACGCCGTACGGCTGGTCCATCGGCTCCTGCAGCACCTCGCCGCCCGCGGCACGGATCCGCTCGAAGGTGGCGTCGATGTCGGTGCTCCGGAAGATGACGCCCCGCAGCATGCCCTTGGCGAGCAGTTCGGCAGCGGCCTGCCGGTCGGCGGCGGATGCGTTCGGGTCGGCGAGCGGCGGTTCGAGGACGATCTCCACGTCCGGCTGCGACGGCGAGGCGACGGTCACCCAGCGCATGCCCTCGAAACCGACGTCGTTGCGTACTTCGAGGCCGAGTACGTCGCGGTAGAAGGCGAGCGCCTTGTCGTGGTCGTCGACGGCGATGAAACACTGGGAGAGGCTGATTTCCATGGGTACGACGCTACGTACCGGCGTCGGGTTTCGCTTCTCCGTTTCTGACCGGCCTGGTGCGGGTCTTGGCGACGCAGGCCGGGATGGCGGCGCCGTGGCCGTGGTCGCGGGCCCGGTACGCGCTCGGGCTCTCGCCGACCAACTCGGTGAACCGCGTGCTGAAGGAGCCCAGCGAGGTACAGCCCACGGCCATGCAGACCTCCGTCACCGACAGGTCCCCGCGCCGCAGCAGCGCCTTGGCCCGCTCGATGCGGCGGGTCATGAGATAGCTGTACGGCGTCTCTCCGTAGGCGGCGCGGAAGCTGCGCGAGAAGTGGCCGGGGGACATGAGGGCGGCCCGCGCCAGAGCCGGGACGTCCAGGGGTTCCGCGTAGTCGCGGTCCATCCGGTCACGGGCCTTGCGCAGGAGGACGAGGTCGGGGAGAGACACAGGCACACGGGGAACGTTACCGAGACACCCCGTGAAGACCCCTCAGGCACGGGGAAATCCCTAGGGTGCGGCGGGGCTCAGCGCACCGGGAAGCCGAAGGTGTAGCCGTCCTGCTTGAGCTGGGGCAGGACCTGGCGCAGGGCCTCGACGGTCTGGGTGCGGTCGCCGCCCGCGTCGTGGAAGAGGAGCGTCGGGCCGTTGGGCAGCTCGCGCCGGACGGTGGCGACGATGGCGTCCGTACCCGGGTGCTCGAAGTCCTTGGTGTCCACGTTCCAGCCGAGGGGGCGCATGCCGTGGGAAGCGGCGAGCTTGCGGCTGTAGGGGGTGAAGGCACCGCCGGGCGCGCGGTAGTACATGGGCCGTACGCCCCCGGACGCCTTGGTGATCATGCGTTCGGCGTCGACTATCTGCTTCGACTGGTAGGCCTCGGATTCCTTGTCCATGGCGGTGTTGTGCGACACCGTGTGGTCGCAGAGACGGTGCCCGTCCGCGACGACCTTCTTCACGAGGTCCGGGTGGGCCTGCGCCTGCGTACCCACCATGCAGAACGTGGCCTTCACCTTGTACTCCCGCAGCAACTCGAGCACTTCAGGAGTCCACTTGGGGTCGGGACCGTCGTCGATGGTGATGTTGACGCCGCGCTCGCCCTTGTCCGAGGCGTGCACGATGGCCGCCGAGACCGGCTTCACCTTCGACGTGGCGGGGGCGTTCGCCTTGGGCGACGATTCGGTACCGGCCTGCGCGGTCCACACCGATGCGCCGGTGGCCAGCAGTGTCACGCCGAGCGCCGCACCGATCATCTTGCCGTACCAGCCCCGTGCGTTGCTGTGCCGTGCCATGTCCGCCCCTTTGCGTACTGTCCTCGCCGATCCCCTGGTCACGTGCGACCCACCAGGGGGGACGAGGTACGGCGACGGAAGGATGCACCCGTTACCGGTCAATGACAATTCCGATGGAGTTCGCGGACAACTCTCCGCGAACGGCGGCCGAAACGGTGCGGGTTGGCCCGATTTCACCCCCACGTGAACGACCGCACATGGCCTGGCCGTTGGGTGCGGACCGTGAGATCTTCCTGGGATGTCCGACGCTGCGGGTGAATCGGTTTCGGCACGACGCGACGACCGACCTGATGCCCAACTCGACGGCCGGCCCGACGACCGCCCCGACGACCGGCCCGACGACCGCGTCGCATCCGCTCTGCGCTTCGCGGTGGAACTCGTCGCCTGGGTGGCGACCCCCTGGGCGCTGGCCGGCCACTCGTGGCTGCTCGCCGTCCTGTCCGTGGTGCTCCTGATCGGCCTTCCCACGTGTTTCTCCACTCCAGGTGACAAGGCGAGCGTGATCATCGCCGTACCCGGCTGGGTCACCATCCTTCTCGTGCTTCTCCAGATCGTCGCGGCGGTGACTTCTTCGTGGCTGGCCTGGCCGACGTGGGCGGCGGTCCTGGTGTCCCTGGCGGCGGCCGTCACCCTCGTCACGGAGCGGCGCCGCTGGAGGTGGCTCGTCGGCAAGGCGGCCCATTAGAGGTGTGACGGACGGGGCGGTCGCCCCCCCCACCGGCCGATTGCAGAAAAGTCCCGGTGACACGCCGCTAAATGCCGCCCTCACCGGGACTTTCCTGCAACCGCCCTGCTCCCGGCCGCGAATGGCCAGGGCGGTCAGGGGTGGTGAAGCTCCACTCCTGGAGGGCCGACCGCAGTTCCGGCTCGGTCAGCCAGCCGTGCCGGGCGACCTCATCGGGATCGGCGGCCACGGCGTCCGGCACCACGGCTTCGTGCACGCCGACCCCAGCACGCGATCTTGATCGTCGACACGCTCCACCAGTTCATCCACGACGCGCACCCTTGCAGAGCCCACCGACAACGCCGCTTCCCGGTGTCCTGTCTCAGATATGTGTGGGCACCGCAGCCTGCGTCGCTCCCATCACCACACGAGCGCGCTGGAGGCAGTGCGCACAAGGCCGGGGACGCTCTGGCTGACGAAAGCTGTCAGTTCTCATACGATCCCGCTTCAAGGTGGGGGCGAAGAGGGGGGGCGGCCAGTGCGCCGCTTTGTGATTGCTGTGCTCAGCACAGTGTTGGCGATGACGGGCGGTGGTTGTGCGGCGGACAAGGGCACGCCTCGTCCGACGGCACATCAGAGCGGGAAGGCCGATTCCGGGCCGTGGCGGCCGGTGGGTCACACCGGCAACCCCGGGAACCTGTACGGCGTGGTGGCTACCGGCGCGCAAGACGCATGGGCGGTGGGAGACGAGAACAACGAGCCGGTCGTCATGCGGTGGCGCGGCGGGACGTGGACGGGTCTCGATGTACCCGGGCAACTCGGCTTGAACAGCCTGCGCGTCGTCGCAGCCTCGGGGCCGGGTGACGTGTGGGTCTTCGGTGCCGCGCAGCTGACCGGCGGACAGGAATCACGGGCAGCACGGTGGAACGGAAGCCGGTGGACACTCGCCTGGCGTGAGCCCAACTCCGTGGTGGACGCGGCAACTGTCGCGGGGCCCGACGACGTGTGGGTGGCGGCGCGGCGGCGGGGCGGTGATGGCACCTGCCGTTCCTTCCTCCGGCACCATACGGCTGCGGGCTGGTCGGCCGTCGCCCTGCCGTCGGTGGTGTGCGTGCATGCCATGCATGCCCTGTCGCCTCGGGATGTCTGGGCCGTGGGCGAGGGCCGGGGCCGACCGGTAACTCTGCACTGGGACGGGCGGAGGTGGCGCACGGTGCCGCTGCCGCCCGAGGTCGCGGGGCCAGCCGGAGAGCTGCGCGGTCTCGCCGCACAGTCGCCGACGCAGCTCTGGGCGGTCGGCCGCACGGGTCGAATGGGGGACGTCGTCGGGCCTGTCGCGGTGCGCTGGGACGGGCACAAGTGGGTGAGTGTGGTCGGCTCCGGCGTCGCCGGGAAATTCATCAATGCCACCGCCGACGGACAGGACGGGATCTTTGTCTCCGCATTCTCCGCGAGCGGCGACGATCTGGTCTTCCACTACGACGGCCGGAACTGGTCGAGCGAACATGTCGCCTCCGACCACTCGATCACCGGCCTTGCTACCATCCCCGGCACGTCCCAGGTCGTTGCCGTGGGCATCTGCTGCGAAGGCTACGACGAAGACACCAGCGGCAAGATCTGGATGCACCAATGACGATCCATGGCTGGTCACCACAAGACTCATACCGACACTGGCTCCGGGCAAGGATCTCCATCAGCAAGGGCAGTGATCTCCCAGGCCGGGATGCCCACAGAAGCCTGAGACATCGCATCTATTGCCCAGACTTTCGGGAGACGTGGGCGGCCCAGTAGTGGCGTAGCGCACTTTTGCAAGCAGCTGCTTGCAAAAGTTAGCAAGCGGCAGGCACTATCGACGCATGGCATCACTCAACGTCGGCAATCTCGGTGAGTATCTGCGTGAGCAGCGGCGCAACGCGCAGCTCTCGCTCAGGCAGCTCGCCGACGCCGCCGGGGTGTCCAATCCGTATCTGAGCCAGATCGAGCGCGGCCTGCGCAAGCCCAGTGCCGACGTGCTGCAACAGGTGGCCAAGGCGCTGCGAATCTCCGCCGAGACGCTGTACGTCCGGGCCGGGATCCTCGACGAGAAGGAGCGGGACGAGCTGGAGACGCGCGCCGTCATCCTCGCCGACCCCTCCATCAACGAGCGTCAGAAGCAGGTCCTGTTGCAGATCTACGAGTCGTTCAGGAAAGAGAACGGCTTCGAGGTCTCGGAGTACGCGGATGAGGCGTCGTACGCGGACACGGAGAACGCGGACACGGACACGGAGAACGCGGACGACGCCGACGGCACGGACGCCACCGCTGACGGCCCCCGCACGGCCGACGGCAGTGATGCAAGCCCCAAGGACCATCCCTCAAGCTGAACGCGAACGCGAATCCGGGAGGACCATCACCATGGCCATCAAGGACGACCTGCGCAACACCCTCACCGACACCACGCCCGCCTACTTCGTCGTCGGCACCGCCGATCTGGCGTTCCAGCAGGCGAAGCGGGTGCCGGGTGCCATCGAGCAGCTGATCGCCGAGGCGCCGGCCCGTATCGACGCCGTGCGCAACACCGACACCAAGGCCGTTCAGGACAAGGCCGTCGCCCGCGCCAAGGGGGCGCAGGAGACCATCCAGGCCAGGGTCTCCGAGCTGCTCGGCACGCTCGACACCGACCTGAAGAAGCTGAGCGAGAGCGCTCAGGGCTTCGCCCTCAGCTCGGTCGGCGTGGCCGCCGAGTACGCCGTCAAGGCGCGCGAGAAGTACGAAGAGGTCGCCGAGCACGGCGAGCAGGCCGTGAAGACCTGGCGCGGCGAGGTCGCCGAGGAGATCACCGAGCTCGCCGTGGCCGTCGAGCCGGACGCCGATGAGAAGTCGGCCGCCGCCGATTCGCAGCCGGGCACGTCGGAGTCCGCAGCTCCGAAGGCCGCTGCCGCCCCGGCTACGGCGAAGAAGCCCGCCCCCAAGAAGGCCCCGGCCGCCCGCAAGCCCACGGCGAAGAAGACCACGCCGCCCGCCAAGTAGGCCCGCGTACGGCATTCACCGGTTGAACGGGCCGGGCACTCGCGGAGTGTCCGGCCCGTTCACCGGGTAGCGGGTACGGTGTCCGCGTACTCGACGATTCGATGATTTGTATGGCCTCAAGTGGCTTCAAGAGCCGAGACTGGTGGTGGACGTTGTGCTGATGCAGGGGTTCGCAAACTTCATGTGGCTGCTGTCGTTGGCGCTGATCGTCTTCAGCGGCTTCGCGCTCGTCGACGCTGCGGTGCGGCGTGAGGACGCCTATCGCGCGGCGGACAAGAAGACCAAGCCGTTCTGGCTGATCATCCTCGGGCTCGCCTTCATCGTGAACCTGATCTTCAACATCCTGTCGTTCCTGCCGATCATCGGGCTCGTCGCGACCATCGTCTACATGGTCGACGTACGGCCCGCACTGCGGCAGATCACCGGTGGCGGAGGCGGCGGCGGACGCCGCGGCGGCTCCAGCAGCGACGGTCCGTACGGGCCGTACAACGGCGGCCGCTAGCCAGCAGCCCCGTAAGGGGAAGCCCTCCAAGGGGCGCGGGGAACCCTCAGCGGTCGCGGTCGAGGAGCAGCACGGCCACGTCGTCCGTCAGGTCGCCCCCGTTCAGCTCCCGCGCCTCGTTGACCGCGGCCTCGAGCAG
This sequence comes from Streptomyces sp. NPDC055239, assembly GCF_053606205.1. Classification (NCBI taxonomy): domain Bacteria; kingdom Bacillati; phylum Actinomycetota; class Actinomycetes; order Kitasatosporales; family Streptomycetaceae; genus Streptomyces; species Streptomyces sp. NPDC055239. The sequence continues at coordinate 81,889 of NZ_JBSGRD010000024.1, forward strand.
CTCGTCGCCCCGCAGGCCCGCGGCGATCTGGCGGCGGAGCATCTTCACCATGCCGTCCTGCCCAAGACGCTGGTTGCCCTGGCCGATGCGGCCCTCTATCAGGCCGTCCGTGTAGAGCATCAGGCTCCACTTGCCGCCCAGTTCCACCTGGCGGCGCGGCCAGCGGGCGTTCGGCAGGAGTCCGAGCGCGGGACCGTTGTTCTCGTACGGAAGCAGCTCGGCGAGGCGGCCGTCGCGGGCGATCAGCGGTGAGGGGTGGCCCGCCAGGCAGAGCCCGGCCCTGCGCCCGTCCGGGGCGATGTCGACCGTGCAGAGCGTCGCGAAGATCTCGTCGTCGGCGCGCTCGTGCTCAAGGACCTTCTGCAGTGTGCTGAGCAGCTCGTCGCCGCACAGGCCCGCGAAGGTCAGCGTCCGCCAGGCGATGCGCAGCTCCACGCCGAGCGCGGCCTCGTCGGGGCCGTGGCCGCAGACGTCGCCGATCATGACGTGCACGGAGCCGTCGGGGGTGCGCACCGTGTCGTAGAAGTCGCCGCCGAGCAGCGCCCGTGAGCGGCCGGGGCGGTAGCGCGCGGCGAACTTCAGCGGTGAGCCGTCCAGGAGCGGCGTCGGAAGCAGGCCGCGCTCCAGGCGTGCGTTCTCCTGGGCGCGAAGCCGTGACTCCGTCAGCTGGCGCTGGGCGGCGTCCGCGCGCTTGCGCTCCACGGCGTACCGGATGGCGCGGCTGAGGAGACGCCCGTCCAGCTCGTCACGGAAGAGATAGTCCTGGGCGCCTACCCGCACGGCCTCGGCGCCGCGCTCGGAGTCGCCGTTCGCGGTGAGCGCGAGGACGGCGTGCCGGGGCGCGAGGCGCAGGACGTGCTTGAGCGTGGCCAGCTCGTCCTCGTGCTCCTCGGGGGCCGCGGAGAGCGCGGAAGCCGCGGCGGAAGCAGCGGCGGAAGCAGCGGACGCGGGGGCCGTCATGGCGAGGTCGAGCAGGATGCAGTGCACGTCGTCGGTGAGCAGCCGCTCGGCCTCGGTGAGGTTGCGGGCGGTGCGGATACGGATGGGTTTGCCCATGGCGTCGAGCATCCGGGGCAGGCTCAGGGAGCCCGCCGGGTCGTCCTCGATCACCAGGAGGCTGAGTCCAGGGCCGCTCGCCTGCTGGTCCATGTCCCTGGGCGCGGGTACGGGCTCAAGGGACGTGGGCGCGGGCTCCACGGGCGTGGGAGCGGGCGTGGGAGCGGGCGTGGGTACGGATCCGGGCGCCGGCTCGGGTGCGGGCGTCGGTGTCGGCAGAGCGTGAGCCTGACCGCCTTCCGCGGCCGGGATCGCCCTCTGCCGCGGTATGGGTACGGGCATGGCTTCGGTTTCCTTCCCTCCCCCCGAGGGCACAGTGATCGACGGTCGAACGATTCACCGACGGGGACCATAGCGTTAGCCGCGCCCCGATTGGAATGCCGCACGGCAAACAGCCACCGTCATATGCCGGAACAAGGACCGCAATTGGGCACGACAGGTCCTGACCGGAATGACGAACATCACGCCTGAAGGGTTGAGAGGCGGGGCGAGGGTGCGGTGGGTCACATGACGTACGGCACAGGTACGGCACAGGCGGCCGGCCCTGCGCCGTACCTGTGCCGTGCCTCTGCCGTGCCTGCGCCGTGCCTCTGCCGTACCTGTGCCGTGCCTCTGCCGTACCTGTGCCGTGGCCTCTGCCGTAACGCCGCTCGTGGAGCCCGATACCCCTACTTGTCGGGCCGCACGACCCCGAGGATCTGCATCGATCCCGCGCCCGCGACGGTGACATCGCGGCCGGGCCGCGGCGCGTGCACGATCGCGCCGTCGCCCACGTACATCCCGACATGGCTGGCGTCCGCGTGATAAATGATCAGGTCGCCGGGGCGCATGTTCTTGATGTCGACGTGCGGAAGCTGCTTCCACTGCTCCTGTGACGTACGCGGAATGCCCTTGCCGGCGGCGGCCCAGGCCTTGGAGGTGAGCCCGGAGCAGTCGTACGAGGACGGGCCCTCCGCGCCCCAGACGTACGGCTTGCCGAGCTGGGCGGTGGCGAACTCGACGGCTTTCTTGCCGGGCCCTGTCGCCTTGCCCTTGATGTCCTTCAGGACGCCGGAACTCACCCACGCCGACTGCTTCTTGAGCTGAGCCTCTTCCTCGAGCTTCCGGAGCCGCTCGAGCTCCTTCTTCTCGAGCTTCGACTCCATTTCCTCGGCGGTCGCGATCTTCTTCTTGATCTTCTTCTTCGACTCGGCCTTGGCCTTGCGGTTGGTTTCGAGCTTCTTCCACTGGGCGGTGGCGTCCTTGGCGTAGATCCGCAGGTCTTCCTGCGTCCGCTCCATCTCCGTCAGCATGCCCTTGGTGGCCTTGTGGCCCTGCCGCATCCGTCCGGCGCTCTCCAGGAACTCCTGGGGGTCGTCGCTCAGCATCAGCCGGGCCTCGGAGGACACCCCGCCGCTTCGGTACTGCTCGCGGGCGGCGGCGCCCGCGCGGGACTTGAGCTTGTCCAGCTTCTGCTGGCCCTTGGTGATGGAGCGGGCGAGCTTCACGATCTGCTTGGACTGCTTCTCGCTCTTCTCCTCCGCCGCGTTGTACGCGTCTGTGGCGACGCCCGCGTCGTGGTAGAGCTTCTCGATCTCTTTGCGCAGGTCCTCAAGGGACTTGGTGTTGCCGGGCGTTGGCTTCGCCGGGCTCGCGTAGGCCGCGGCAGGTGTGCTCAGCACCGCTGCGGCGCAGATCAGCGCCAGGCCAGCCACAGTCGAACTCCGCTTGCCGGTCACGTCCGCCTCCCCCAAAGCTGATTTACCGTCAGTAACTTACGGTTGCCCCGCGGATGGTGCCATGCCGACGCGCAATACGACAGAGCGCGACAGCAAGTCCGATCGCAGCAAGCCCGACCGGCCCCCACCCGCCATCCGCTCATGTGACGTGCGGAACGCGGAGATCGTTCCCTTTACGGCGCGTCGCACGCGGAGTTCACCCGCGGGCACCCCGCGAGTTCGCCCCCCGGTACCCCGCGAGTTCACCCCTGAAGGGGTGCAAGGGCCTCCCACAACACGGTCACTTCGCCCTGCCGCCACCGCGAACCCCGGTCGACCACGGGCCAGTCCGCCGACAGGTCCCGCACCGCCCTGATCCACCGTTGCCGGGCGCCGTACGAGGCGTAGGGCGCGGCGGCGGCCCAGGCCCGGTCGAAGTCGCGCAGGAACGCGTGCACAGGCTCGCCCGGCGTGTTCCGGTGGATCAGCGCCTTGGGCAGACGCTCGGCGAGGTCGGACGGCCGGTCGAGCGATCCGAGGCGGGTCGCGAAGGTCACCGTGCGCGGTCCGTCGGGGCCGAGCGCGACCCAGACGTGCCGCCGCCCGATCTCGTCGCACGTCCCTTCGACGAGCAGCCCGCCCGGCGCGAGCCGCCCGCAGAGCCGTTCCCACACGGCGGCGACCTGCTCCTCGTCGTACTGCCGGAGCACGTTCGCCGCGCGGATCAGCAGGGGCCTGCCCGGCAGCGGCACCTCGAAGCCGCCGTGCCGGAAGGAGAGCCCTTCCCTCTCGTACGGCTTCGCGCCCGCGACCCGCGCCGGATCGATCTCGACGCCGACCACGCGCACGCGTGGGGCGGCGGTCCGCAGCCGGACGAGCAGCTCCAGGGCTGTCCAGGGGGCGCCCCCGTAGCCGAGGTCGACGGCGACGGGGTCTTCGGAGCGCCGCATCTCGGCACCGTGCGTGGCCGCGATCCAGCGGTCCATGCGGCGCAGACGGTTGGGGTTGGTGGTCCCGCGCGTCACCGTTCCCACGGGGCGGGAAGGGGTGCGGGAGGCCATGGTGGAAAGGGTATGCGCCCTGGCGGCGGGGGTACGCGCCGAGCCCGGCGGGGGCACGCGCCGAGCTCAGCGGGGGCACGCGCCGAGCCCAGCGGGGCCATGGGGTGATCACCGACCGGGTCATTGGTTGAGCCGTAGCCGGTAATTGTTTGGTAAAGCGGAAATGGAGCTGTCCCTTCCGATGTTCACCCTCTGGAGGACCGTGCACGCCCTCCCTTAAGCCATGCCCGCTTGAGCCAAGCCCGCTCAGTCATACCCGCGCGCACCAGGAGGACCGCCACGTGAGCCAGTACGTGACCAGGCTCAGCCGTCGCTCGCCGGCGGCGCCCAGGGGGCTCCGGCTCCCCGGGGCACACCGGCGCCCGCGCCGGGTGGCCATGCTCAGCGTGCACACCTCCCCGCTGCACCAGCCCGGCACGGGCGACGCGGGCGGCATGAACGTCTACATCGTGGAGCTGGCCAAGCGCCTGGCGGCGATCAACATCGAGGTCGAGATCTTCACGCGCTCGACGACCGGCGCGCTGCCGCCCGCCGTCGAACTGGCCCCCGGCGTCCTCGTACGCCATGTGGACGCGGGACCGTACGAAGGCCTTGCGAAGGAGGAGCTGCCCGCGCAGCTCTGTGCCTTCACGCACGGCGTGATGCAGGCGTGGGCGGGCCACCGCCCCGGCTACTACGACCTCGTCCACTCGCACTACTGGCTCAGCGGCCACGTCGGCTGGCTGGCCGCCGAGCGCTGGGGCGTGCCGCTCGTGCACGCCATGCACACGATGGCGAAGGTCAAGAACGCCGCCCTCGCGGAGGGCGACACCCCGGAGCCCGCCGCGCGCGTGATCGGCGAGACGCAGATCGTGCGGGCGGCCGACCGCCTCATCGCGAACACCTCCGAAGAGGCCGACGAGCTCGTACGCCACTACGAAGCGGACGCGGGCAAGGTCGCCGTCGTCCACCCCGGCGTGAACCTCGACCGCTTCCGCCCCGCCGACGGCCGCGCGGCGGCCCGGCACCGTCTCGGCCTCCCGCAGGACGCCCTCGTCCCCCTCTTCGCGGGCCGCATCCAGCCCCTGAAGGCCCCCGACGTACTGCTCCGCTCGGTCGCGGTCCTCCTGGACCAACGCCCCGAGCTCCGCTCGAACATCGTCGTCCCCGTGGTGGGCGGCCCGAGCGGCAGCGGCCTGGCGAAGCCGGAAGGGCTGCAGAAGCTGGCCGCGAGGCTGGGCATCGCGGACGTCGTCCGCTTCCAGCCGCCGGTGGGCCAGGAGCAGCTCGCGGACTGGTTCAGGGCGGCCTCGGTCCTGGTGATGCCCTCGTACAGCGAGTCGTTCGGCCTGGTCGCCATAGAGGCGCAGGCGGCGGGCACCCCGGTCCTCGCGGCGTCGGTGGGCGGTCTGCCGGTCGCCGTACGCGACGGGGTGACGGGCTTCTTGGTCGACGGCCACGAACCGGCCCACTACGCGCGCGTGCTGCGCGATTTCGCCGACAACCCACACCTTGTGGACCGCATGGGCGATGCGGCCGCGCGGCACGCTCAATCCTTCGGCTGGGACACGGCCGCGTCCGCCACCGCGGACGTGTACACGGCGGCGGTGCACGAGCACAGGCGTCGCGTACGCTCGCATCATGGCTGATCAGGCTGACACCGCGCCGACCACGACCACGACCCCGACCGCGAACCCGAACACGATCGTCGAGCGGACCCTTGACGACGCGGAACTGGAGTGGGAGAGCCCCGAGAGCGGCTCCTACGTGGTGACGCTCCCCGGCACCCGCAAGCTGTCGACGACGCTCTCGCTCAAGGTCGGCAAGCACGCCCTGTCGCTGACGGCGTTCGTGATCCGCCACCCCGACGAGAACGATGCCGCGGTCCACCGCTGGCTCCTGGAGCGCAACCTGCGCCTGTACGGCGTCAGTTACGCGATCGACTCCCTCGGCGACATCTACCTCACCGCCAAGCTCCCGCTCTCGGCGGTCACCCCGGACGAGCTTGACCGCCTGCTCGGCTCGGTCCTTGAGAACGCGGACGGCTCCTTCAATACGCTCCTGGAGCTGGGTTTCGCATCGGCGATCCGCAAGGAGTACGCGTGGCGGGTGTCGCGCGGGGAGTCCACGCGGAACCTGGACGCGTTCACCCATCTGACCCGGCCCCAGAGCTAGTTCCGCCGCGCGCCGAGCAGTCTCTGCGGGATCTGTACGACATCTTCCGCACTCCTGATACCCGTGGCATGCTCACGCCCATCGCAGACATGAATGGCGTTCACATCCATGGATTGAGGCGGCGGGCATGGGCATGGAGCTTCCCAGCAGACGGGGCGTACTCGGCGGGGCGATAGCGGTGGCGGCGGCAGCAGTCGCGACCGGCGGGACGGCATCGGCGAGGCCCGGTGAAACGTCCGGTGAAACCCCCACCCTCTGGCGGGAGTTCAAGGCAACCCCGTACACGCACCCCCAGATCCCCTACATAGCCCGCGCGGGCGCCCACTCAGGCACCCGCCGCTTCCCCCACCCCAAGGTGGTCGCGAACGTGAGGGACTACGGAGCGAGGCCGGACGGCACGTCGGACGCGGCCCCCGCGATCAACCGGGCGCTGGCCGACGCGGGAAGGAGGGGCGGCGGCACGGTCGTCATCCCGCCCGGCGAGTACCGCATCGACGGCATCATCCGCATCGCCCACGACAACGTGGTCCTGCGGGGCGCGGGCAGCACCCGCACCACCCTCCACGCGACGAAGAGCCTCACGGAACTGATCGGCCCGTACGGCTCGCGCTACGGAGGGGACAAGTCGAGCTGGTCCTGGGCGGGCGGCCTCATCTGGCTCTGCCCGGAGGCCCGTTGGGAGTCCCTGACGACGGCCATCAAGGCGAAGGCGTGGCCTTTCGAGGGCTGGACGGGCAACAAGCGGGACGAGTGGCGGACGCTGACGACGGTCGCCCCCGCGAAGCGCGGCGACCGCACCGTACGGGTCACGGACGCCTCCCGCCTCCACAAGGGCGACCTTGTGCTCCTGCGCCTGGCGGACGACGCGGACCACACGCTCCTGGAGCACATGGCGGGTGGGGGAGGGGGCCCGGAGGGATACGTGTGGGACGACAAAACGAAACTCACGTCGTACGTCCCGTACGAGTGGCCGGTACGGATCACTTCAGTAAAGAAGAGCACGGTCACCCTCGAACGTCCCCTCCCTCTGGACGTACGCGAGGAGTGGGACCCACGCCTGACGACGCACGTAAAGGCGCTGACGGGAGCGGGAGTCGAGGCCCTGACACTGGAAGCGGTGGAGACGACCCAGTCCCCCCACCTCCTGGACAAGGGCTACAACGGGGTCACGTTCCAGTGTGCGTACGACTGCTGGGCGGACGACGTCGTGGTCCGCCACGTCGACAACGGCTTCGGCCTGGTGAGCGCGTCGGCCTGCACACTGCGCCGCACGCGGGTGTCGGGCAGGGGCGCGCACCACCCGTATTTCTGCCGGGAGGGCTCGCACGACAACCTCATAGAGGACTTCAGGATCGACGAACGTACGGTCCCGGCGCCCTCCGGCACCCAACTCCACGGCATCAACGTCGAGGGCCTGTCCTCCTACAACGTCTGGTCCCGGGGCGTGATGGAGATGGGCACGTTCGACAGCCACAGAGGCATGCCGTTCGCGAACGTCCGCACGGACATCACGGTCGACAACACCGGCAGCCACGGGGGAGACGCCAGCGCGGGCCCTCTCTTCGGCGCCCGCTTCACCCACTGGAACATCCGCGTCACCAACGAGCGGGCGGGCCTGATGAAGATCGACGGCCTGGCCCCGTACAGCGCCACGGTCGGCATCAACGAGGTCCGCGAGTTCGGCCAGATCGACGTACCGGACTTCTCCGGAGAGCTGCATTCCCGGATCGAGCTCTACGGGACCACTGGCGTGGTGCGGCCAGGGAATCTGTACGAGGCGCAGAGGGAAGGCGCCCAGCTATCACCATGAAGCGACGAGTCAGTTTCTTGCGAGGTGCCGGGGTGCCTTGACTCGCAGCACGATCAGCAGCGCGGAGGCGAGCAACAGGACGCCGGAGATCGTAAATACGGTGATGGCGCCGCCGATACCGAACATCACACCGCCCGCGGCGGCCCCTCCGGCGATAGCGGACTGAACGCTCACCACCACGAGCCCGCCCGCGCTTTCGGCCTGGTCGGGCACCATGCGCGTCGCCCAGTTCGACCACGCCACCGATACGCCGCCGAAGGCCAGGCCCCAGAGGACCACCAGAGCCACGTATCCGACTTTCCCGGCGGGCAGCAGCGCCAAGCCCAGTGCCGCGATGCCCATCAGCGCGGGTGTCAGTGTCAACGTAAGGCGCAGGCTGATCTGCAAGAGCCATCCGGCAAGGAGTGTGCCCACGAAGTTCGCCACTCCGAAGACGAACAGCAGCAGCGCCAACTCGTCGACGTCGACTTTCACCACGTTTTCCAGAGCGGGCCGGATATAGGTGAACAGCGCGTAGTGCCCGATGTGAACCAGCAGCATTCCTACGATGCCCACCGCGAATCCCGGGCGTCGCAGGACCTCCCACAACGTGCCGAGACGTGCCGCGCCACGGGGCGCCATTCGGGGCAGCGTGAACAGCTGGAACACCAACGTCAGCACCCCGAGTACGGCCGCCGCCAGGAAAGTGCTGCGCCAGCCGGACAGCTCACCGAAATAGCTGCCGAGCGGCACCGCCACGATGGTCGCCACCGCGATGCCACTGAAAATGATGGATATCGCACGCGGAACCAGAGCCGCGGGCACCAGGCGCATCGCCACCGCCGCCGCCATGCTCCAGAAGCCGCCGAGCGCGACGCCCAGCAGGATCCGCATCAGCATCAGCATCACCATGTTGGAGGCCACGGCCACCAGCAGGTTGGACACGATCATCAGGACGGTGAAGCCCAGCAGGACGACCCTGCGGTCGATCCTCCGCGTCAGGGTCGCCGTCAGCAGTCCGGAAATCATCGCCGCCACCGCCGTGACGGTCACCGCCTGCCCCGCCAAAGCTTCCGATATCCCCAGGTCGGCGGCCATCGGAGTCAACAAGCTCGTCGGCAGATACTCCGCCGTCAGCAACCCGAAAACACCCACCGCCAGCGAGAACACCGCTGCCCAGGACGATGAGGCCGGTTCGGGCGGTATCGATTCCCTGTCGGGGGATTCGCCAGGTGCGGCGTCGGGCACGGAGCCGCATATATCAGTGCTCAACTTTTACTTCTCCTGAATCGCATGAGAGGTTCAAGTCAAGGCTGCACGCGAATTTCAGGATGAGCTATGACGGAAAGTCCGCAATCTTTGATCGAGAGTCCGAGCGAGGGGACTCCGGGCGAGGGGACTCCGGGAGCTCCGGGCGAGGGGGCTGCGGGGGCTGCGGGGCAGTTCGCACTGTCGTCCGACCTCATCAGTGAACTGCTGACCAGCATGCGGCTGCGCGGTGTCCAGTATCGGCGCGTCCATGTCGGCCCGCGGTTCGGCCTCCATTTCGATGCCAAGCCCGGACGCGCCTATTTCCACTTCCTCGCCGTCGGCTCCGCCGTCCTGCGCACCGCTGACGGAACTGTGCACGAACTCTCGGCAGGCAATGCCGTATTCATGCCCCACGGCGAGTCCCATCAGCTGCTCTCCGGGCCGGACGTGCAGGTCCTGGGCATGGACAGTTTCAACGGGATTCCCCTCGGCGACGCGGTCTGTGACGTGGACGCCTGCCCGAGCACCGACCCGAATCCCAGCGCGATCTTCTTCAACGGCTACATGGAGTTCGACCTCGGCGGAATGCAGGGCATCAGCCGGCTGATGCCCGACGTCATGCTGGTCGACGCCGGGGGAGAGCGTTACCCCGGGCTCCTGCCGATCCTCACGTCCATGAGGCGCGAAGTCTGCTCCGCGCGCGTGGGCTTCGCGGGCATCCTCGCCCGGCTGGCCGAGGTGGCGGCGGCGATGATCGTGCGGGGCTGGATCGAGTGCGGGTGCGACAGCGCGTCCGGCCTCGTGGCCGCGTTGCGCGATCCCCGTCTGGCCTGCGCCATCCTGGCCCTGCACCGGCAGCCCGGACATCACTGGACCGTGGCGGAGCTGGCAGCGGAATGCAACGTCTCCCGGTCCGTCTTCGCGGACCGGTTCCAGACCACGATCGGCATGCCGCCCCTCCGCTATGCCACGGAGCTGCGGATGCTCCTCGCCGGTCAGTGGCTCGCCCAGGACACGCTGCCGATCCAGTCCGTGGCGCAACGCCTCGGCTACACCTCGCAGGCCGCGTTCAGCCGCGCCTTCAAACGCGTCACGGGCCAGCCGCCGGGCGCGAGCAGAGGGGGCTGACGCAGGCAGGGGCCCGGTCGCACCCCGGCCGAGGTGGGCGAGCCCTTCTGCCGTGAGGTGGGTCAGGCCTTCTGGGCTGTCGAGGCGGCGATACCGAACTCGGAGGACAGCAGCTCGACGGCGGACGGCGCTTTCGCGTTCGCGGGGTAGGTGCCGTCGGCGACCTACGCGCCGTCCTGCTGGCTGGGCTTGTCGGGCCGCCTGGCCACGAAGGAGCCGAGGCCCACCTCGGCCCGGATGAGCCCTTCTGTCTTTAGGTGGGTCAGGGCTTTCTGAGCTGTCGAGGCGGCGATACCGAACTCGGAGGACAGCTCGACGACGGACGGTACCCTCGCGCCCACGGGGTAGGTGCCGTCGGCGATCCGGGATGTGACGGCTGCCGCGACCTGGCGCCAGATGGGGCGTGTTCGATCGAGATCCGAACTCATGCGGTGGACGCTAAAACACTGCGGTCTACCGTGCGACCGCAGTAGACTGCGGTAGACCACGGTTAATTGGCACCCCCGCGACGGGCGCAACCGTCCGGGGGGCATGGCCACCAGCTAGTACAAGGAGCTGACGACATGAACGACCTTATCGACCGCATCGCGACATGGGCACGCTTACTGCTGCAACCCCACGGCGCGCACCGTCGCGGCGGAGGCAGCGGTACGCCGCCCGGCGTGACGCGGCCCGCGTCGATTCCCGCTGCCCCCGCCACCCCTGCCCTGCTCACCCAGCGCAGCCCCTACGGGCTCGACCCCGGCCCCCTCCCGGGCGAGGCGAGCCCCCTCGTACGCCCCTACCTCACCGCCCACGAGCAACGCAGACGCCGTCGCGAACTGGTGCTCGCCACCCTGGGGTTGGACGCACCCGGCCCCTACTGGATCCACGGCATGGAGGTCGCCTGATGCCGCAGCCGCAGCCGGAGTCGATCCGCCCCGCCCGCCTGCTGCCCTGGGCAGGCCCCGAAGGCAAACCCTGCTACCTCATCGGCGACGAAACCGGACCCGTGTCCCGGGTCGCCGACGCGATGGAGTCCGTCCAGCTCGGCATGAGCCGTCAGTTGCTGGCGTACGCCCGTGAAACGCTCCCCGATACCCCCGAACATGAACTCCGCTTCCTCGCGCAACGCCTGACCGAGGCCTTGCACGACGCCCTTCGCGTCGCGGAGAGCCGCGGGCTGCGATTGAACGAGTAGGTGAGTACGGGAGGTGGCCCCCGGAACGCGCGCACCGGGGGCCACCCTCGCGCCCCGCATCCCGGCATACCCGCCTGGCACAAACCAATCCAGCCCAAGATGCGCGGTATGTCGCCAATCGTGGACAGCTACGTGACGGCCCCACGCCCTGCGAGCTACATAGGAGGACTGGCCGTTCTTGCTTGATGGGGGGACTTGCCACATGGTGCTGAGCATCGATATCGCGGTCCTGCTGGCCGTCATCATCTTTTTGCTGTGGCGGAGAAAACCTCTGGCCCGGAGCCGGTTCAACACGGGGATGACCATGGCCGTCGTGCTGGTCTTCGGGGTACTGATCGCCCCGACCGCCTTCGGACACGGAATCGTGGACGCCGTGGGTGACGTCGCACAGGGGTTCTCGAACGTGGGTAACGATCCCTGATACGCCCCTTGGCAGCGGCCCTTCTTCACTAGCATCACGCGACATGAGCCTTGGGGAGCGGCAGCGCATCACGTTGTTGGAGTGGGTGGAAGAGCTCACACAGGACTCCCAGTCGGAAGTCGTGGATGCCGAGACGTGGGCAATGCGCACGGGCGTTCCGGACATGGAACTGCGGTCTCTGGTGCACAGCCTGACGAGCGAAGGGTTCCTGACGGATCCTGGGATTGATCAGGGTCGCTATGTCTCGCTCGCTCCAGCAGGTGTCACGGAGCTGCAGGCCGTCCGGGTGCAGCGTTCGAACCGCCTGGAGCGCAACAACTACGTACGCAACGTGATCCTTCGATGGCTCTACGACCATCAAGAGGAGCGGACTCACTCGCTCTCCGACATGATCGATGATCCTGCCGTGCACTTCTATGGCGACGCCTTGACGAGCGACGAGGTGGCCCGGGCCTTCACGTATCTGAGAGAACTTTCCATGGTTAAGGGGAAGCGGAGTTTGGGCGGAGACGCCGTGGCCGTTTCACTGATGGCCCGGGGGATCGAATGCGTGGAGAGCGAGAAGCCCGTGGCCGACTTCATCAACCCGCAGCAGCACAGCGGCGGGAACGTCTACAACACGTACCTGCCCAATGCGCAGGGTGTCATCGTGGGTGAGCAGCGGGACTTCACCCAGAACAACAAAGCGGGCATCGATCCGAGCGCGTTCATCCAACTCGCGGGCTACCTCGGGCAGGTGAGCGCGACCCTAGGTCTGGAAGAGTCCGACCGTGCGGAGTTGGAGCGGACGGCCCAGGAACTGCACACCGCGGCCACGTCCGGCTCGCCCAAGCCGGGCCGACTGCGGGCGCTCACGAGCCGCATCGTCGACGGACTGAGCGATGCGGCGGGCACGATCGCCGGACAGGTCGCTGTACGGATGGGGCAGGAGGCCCTGGGTTCTCTGGGCGGCCACGGGTGATTCTGTAATCCCCGGCCCGCTCTTACTGCGGGGGAGAGCAGTTGTGGGCGGGGTCCCGCGCTATCGCGATCACGTCATCGAGCCGGTCGCGCACGTCGAGCAGGTCGGTGATCCGCTGGTCGACGTCGACGCGCTGCGCTGCCAGTTGCTCCAGGAGCGCCTCCGAGGGCGCGCCGCCTGAGTCCACACAGGGCAGCACCGCGCGGACCGTTCTGCTCGGCAGGCCCGCGGCATAGAGCTGCTGGATCAGCTTGACCCGGGCGACGGCGGTGTCGGGGTAGTGCCGCTGGCCGCCGGAGCTGCGGTCGGAGTGCAGCAGGTCCTGTTCCTCGTAGTAGCGCAGCGCACGGACGCTCACTCCCGCCTTCTCGGCGACCTCTCCGATCCGCATCCGCATCTGTATCCGCATCCGAACCGGTCCTCCTTTGTACGGGTTGGCGCGTCAGACTTGCACCTGACGTCAACGTCAGGTTCTAACGTAGCGGACATCGGCGCTCGCGATCATTTCCGAGCGCGCTGACCCCCTACGGCGGGCCGGTTCAGGCCCCGGAGAAGGCAGGACTTCATGCGCGCGGCCCGCTTCCATGAGTACGGCGACGTAAAGACCCTGGTGATCGAGGAGGTGCCCGAACCGCACCCCGGGCCCGGGGAGATCCGCATCCGTGTCGCGGCCGCCGGAGTCAACCCCGTCGACTGGAAAGTGCGTGCCGGCGCGGTGCGCGAGCTGCTCCCCCTTGAGCTGCCCGCGATCCCCGGGCGTGATGCCGCCGGTGTGGTCGACGAGATCGGTGACGGGGTGGGGGACGTCGCCATCGGCGACCGTGTCTTCGGGCTTGGCGGTATCACTGGTGCGACGGCCGAGCTTGCCGTGCTCTCGGCCTGGGCCCACGCGCCCGCCGCGTGGAGCGACGAGGAGTCGGCCGCCGCCGGTCTGGCGTCCGTGACCGCGATGGGCGGGCTGAAGGCGCTCGGACCTCTTGACGGTCGCACCCTTCTCGTCGAGGGCGCCGCCGGAGGCGTGGGCAGTGCCGCAGTCGAGATCGCCGTGGCTCAGGGAGCCACCGTGATCGGGACGGCCGGCGAGCGCAACCACGAGTTCCTCGCCTCTCTCGGCGCCGTCCCCACCACCTACGGCACAGGCCTCGCGGAGCGCCTCGCCGGCCTCGCCCCGCACGGTGTCGACCTCGCTCTCGACACCGCGGCCTCCGGCTCCCTCGCCGACCTCGTCGCGATCGTGGGCGACGCCGCCCGCGTCTCCACGGTCGCCGACCACGTCAACGCCGAGCGCCTGGGCGTGCGCGTGGTGAACGCCGTGAACGACTCCGCTCTGCTGGCTGAGGCGGCAGAGCTCGGTGGGCAAGGCCGCTACACACCGCGCGTCGAGCGAACCTACGCCCTGGAAGAGATCGCACAGGCCCATGCCGACTCCGAGCGCGGGCACACACGGGGGAAGCTCGTGATCCGGCTCTGAGGCTCTGAGGCTCTGAGGTCGGCTCAAGCTGACATCAGTCGGTGACCGGGTCCCCCACAGCCCCTCCCGTGGCCCTGCGGATGGCGTCTGCCACGCGTGCCGGGGCGTCGGCGAACTGTGCGGGGTCGACGCCGTCGAGGAGAGCCGCGCCGATGTGCTCGTTGAGGACCCGGAAGGCGGCGGAGGCCGCTGCCCCGTGCAAGCGCACCTGGAGGTCGTCGGCAGGGAGACCGAGCCGCTTCGCGATAATCCCGGCCATCTCGCGCTCCACCTGGTCGCAGGCCATCAACCAGGCCGTACGCAGGGGCGGTTCGGTGTCGGCGAGGCGGATCATCCGCATCGCGAGCGCGTTGTCGGCGATCTCGACGGGGTCGGCCTCACGGCGGAACCGGCTCGCCTCCGTGCTGAAGTGCTCTTCCAGCGAGAGATGCGCGGGCCATTCGCGCAGCATGCGCATCTCCCATTCGACGCCTCGCGTCACGATGGGTTCGGCGCAGCTCTCCTTGTTGCGGAAGTGGCGCCAGATGGTGCGGGTGGACAGGCCCACCGCCTCGGCGATCTGGTCACCGCTGGTGGCGTCCACGCCCTGCTCCCAGAACAGGCGTGACGCCTCCCGGGAGATCTC
>NZ_JBSGRD010000025.1:0-95270 GCF_053606205.1 Streptomyces sp. NPDC055239
ATGACGCTGACTCTCCCGCCACTCCCTCGCATACTCCCGAAACGACATCGCCCCATACTTCGCAATACGCACCGCCCTACTCGCACGGCCCGGCGCAGCCCTCTTCGCGTTATAGACATCCAACAAACGCGCAATCGCGTTCTCTTGGGTCGCATACCCTGACTCTTGGGTTTGCCGCCCACCGCCTGCCCGATATCTAATTTTGTAAAGATGGCTACATTTAGACCACCGCTCTTGCGCATGCTCGCAGTCCTTAAAGAAAGACCCCATCCCGCGAGCGAGGGTTCTTGCCGCCAAAGTGCCAATACTCCTTAATCGACTACCCAGACCTAAGTATCGTCGCGATCACCCTGCCCAACGGACCGTCACATCACCCCCTACGCTGCCGCATCCACTCCTTCACCTCACACTCTTTGAATTGCAGCTTCGCATTGCTGCCAAGGCCAAATCGATAGGGCACCAGACCCGACCTTCGCCCACTCTTGTAAACCCAAGAGGTGGACATATTTATGCATTCCGCCGTCTCTCTTACACTCATGAATCGCTCCACAGTGACTCCCGATACGTCGCCTTATAGCCCTCCGCGCCAGCGACTATCAGACAGGCGAAGCAAAGCTCTCTCACCCTCCAACCACGCGGCACGGACCAACCCATACAGTTCCTGCGTCCGCCACGACTCCGCCACCAAGCGCAGCCGAATGTGAACTCCTCAATGGTCGCGACGATCGCCGGTTTGGCTAACCGGCGATCGTGGCCTATGTTGCGCGCAGCATCAGATGAAGACGACAGCTTCCCGGACTGACCGTGCTTCTGAGCCGGGCACTTGAGGCAGAAGAGGGATAGCTCTGGACCTTCGGCGGCGCCTTGCATGACGCGCACTTCGTTAGCACTCGCCACAAGTCGGTCGAAGATCTCGGCACGGTCCGGTTTCACCTGGCTTCGCGGTAGTCCTTGGACGGGACGACAAGTCGACCACCGGCAACAAGGGCCGTCTCGGCAACCGGGGAGTCCGACTCTGTCCAGTTACGGCGGTAGTCGCCACGGCCTCATCTCCCCGTTTCGGCAGTGAGTTGCGTCTTCAGGCCCGCACATCGGTTACAGGCTGCGGTGATGCTTTGCGAGGCCTGACAGTTCTTTGGTCACGGGGCCGGGCCCGTACACCGTCAGAGTGCGAAGTGCACTGGCCTCTTGCGCTCCCTCCCAGACACCATGCGAGGGCGAGAGGGAGGCAATCATGGCTACGCCGCAGCTGGTGGACGGCTCGCTTTAGAGGTACTCCATCCCGCCGGGGTCGCACAGGTAGCCGCGTGCCTTCGTGGTCAGGGCAAGGTCAGCAAGCCGCAGTGACCGCCCCTGCCTCACTCTGAGCTCACTGCCGTAATGGCTCTTACCCTTCCAGCCGAGAAGTTCGAGGAGGAGCCGGGTGGATGCCTCCGCGATCCCTGCTGTCCTGTCCGTGGCGGCGTATCCGTCAACCCCTGCATCTGGTCCGGATCGCAGAGCAGCCCAAAACGGGCTGCCCCGACGGTGCGCTGAGAGCATGTGTGTGACACGGCTGCGGGATCGAACACGTTCGGCGAGGCGGGCCACCCAGATGATGGTCACTCGTCCTCAGGGCAGGTGCGTGGGCAGGGTGAGCCACTGTCGCTGCAGTGAATCTTTCGAGGGCTACGAGGCGAGCGCGATGCGGAGCAGCGGTTTCAACCAGCGACAATCGGGCGGTGTCATGGCCCGATGCCCTTTCGGACCTGACTGCGAAGGCGGTCAGCTCCTCGTCTCCGTGTAGGAGCAGGGTCCGGTCCGTGAGCAGACTGGCTACCGTCATCAAGAGCACTACGGATCTTTTCGCTTTCTACGGGACGACGGCGTGGCGCCGGAATTCCTGCTCCTCCGAGCTGTGGACGCGGACGGTAGGTCACCGCAGACGCAATCCGTTGGAGGCGGAAGGACCGGCTCAGCGCGCACGGGAACGCGCGAGAGGTACGGATAGCGCATTCCGTGACCGCTGGGAAGGCAGGGGCGGATGTCGGTTGGAAAGAGACCTCCACAGCCGATGTGGCCTTTACCTGCCGCCCAAAGGGGAAAGCTCTCTCGGGACGCCAATTCAGGGCGGAGCGGACCCGATGTCTCGCGAAAACTGACGAATCAAACCGCTGAACGAACAGGTTCCGCAAGAACGGGATCAGTCCGCCCGGCGGACTGCCAGGAGCCGACACTGCTCACGGAGCCTGATTCCGTCCCGTACCTCACGACGTCGAACATCAGGAGACGGGGAACCAGGCCGACAGATGCTTGGCAATGACCGGTACATCTATTTTGTCCTGCGCGACGTCCTCGACGAACGGACCGGAGGCGGGAGGAGGGAGGGGCGTCCTGCCTCCGCCTGCGTCATTCGGCGGGGCTGCCCGAGGGCTGCGGCTCGCCGAGCATCTGGCAGGTGGCCGCTTCGACGAGCGTCTTGTTCGCGGTGGCAGCCTTCTTCTCCTTGATGCCGAA
The DNA here is from genome assembly GCF_053606205.1 of Streptomyces sp. NPDC055239. Lineage (NCBI taxonomy): Bacteria > Bacillati > Actinomycetota > Actinomycetes > Kitasatosporales > Streptomycetaceae > Streptomyces > Streptomyces sp. NPDC055239. The sequence goes on from NZ_JBSGRD010000025.1 coordinate 2,497, forward strand.
GTTCGTGCTCGTCAGGACGGCGACGCTGCGCCGACCGCTCGCGTCGGTGTAGATCTCGCTGGAGTAGCCGGGCAGGCCGCCGGTGTGCCCCCAGACGGTGCCGCAGGAGGTGTCGACCCGCATCAGGCCCAGTCCGTAGCCTCCGCCCTCCTCGGGAGCGTCGACCGTGGTGCGCATCTGCTTCAGCTGCGCCTCGGGCAGCAGCTCGCCGGAGATCAGCGCGGTCAGGAAACGCTGCCAGTCCTGTGCGGTCGAGACCATGCCGCCGGCCGCCCAGGACCAGCTCGGGTCGATGGCGGAGGTGTCGGCGTTGTCCTCGGGGCGTTCGGGACCGGCGAACCCGACGCCCTCGGGCAGGTCCACGGTCCCGGCGAGGATGGCCTTCAGGCGCTCGGCATCCGGCTCGTAGCCGGTCACGTGCTGCTTCCCGGTGGTCTCGTCGGTGTCCCAGTCGGCGTTCGTCGCCAAGAACGAGTCCTTCATGCCGAGCGGCCCGGTGATCTTCTTCTGGATCAGCTCGGCCAGGTCGCTCCCGGTGGCCTTCTCCAGAATGAGTCCGAGTGCCTCGTAGCCCGCGTTGCTGTAGGAGTACGTCTCACCGGGCGCGGACTGCTGCTGAGGTGTGACGGCGAGGAGTTGCTCCGGCGTCCAGGTGCGCTGCTCCTGACCGGTGAGCGAGGGCAGGAACTCCGGCGTCAGCAGGAAGTCGCCGAGCCCGCTGGTGTGGTTGAGCAGCATCCGTACGGTGATGTCCCCGCCGCCCTCGACCAGACCGGGCAGCCACTTCTCCACCGTGTCGTCGAGGCTGATCTTCTTCTCGGCGACCTGTTGCAGGACGAGGGTCGCGGTGACCGTCTTGGTGTTGGAGCCGACCCGGAACTGGTCGCCGACGGCGATGCGGTGATCTTCCTTCGTCCAGGCGGCCTGCTTCGCGATCTCGACGGGCTTCCCGTCGCCGGAGTCGACCCGGACGATGACGCCCAAGGAGCCGGTGTCGGCCGCCTTCTGCGCGAGGCCGGCCAGCCGGGTGTCGGCCGCCGGGCTCACCGCGCTCCGCCCGGCCCCGTCCGGCTCCGCATCCGAACAGCTCACGAGCGCCGCGCCCATGCAGGTCGCCAACGCCACGGTCAGCACCCCCCGGCGGATCCGGTGGCGGCGGCACGGCGTGTGTATGGACATGACAGGTTCCCTTCGGCGCATGACAGTTGCTCTGTGCGTCGAGGGACCTGGCATCCATCCGTCGAGCGGCCTTCCGGCGGGTCCCGCGCACAACAGCCATTCAGTCAGCGGCGCGCTCCCGGCACATCGCTCGATGGCGGGCTTCCCGCAGGCACGAGGTCACTCCAAGGAATGACCTCGCGAGGCCCGGCGCCCCGCCCGCCCACCAGGAAGGGGCGGGTCAGGACAGGGTGTTCCTGGCCAGCACCGCCGCCTGCGCCCTGCTCTGGCAGCCGGTCTTCGTCAGCACACGGCTGACGTGCGTCTTGACCGTGTGCAGGCTCACCACGAGCCGTTCGGCGATCTCGGCGTTGCTCAGCCCGTCCCGGATCAGACGCAGTACGTCGATCTCCCGCTCGGTGAGGTCCCTCAGCCGGGCCAGCTCCTGATCGCTGGGGCGGCGCCGGCCGCTGAGATGGCCCTCGATGATGCGCTGGGTCACCGCGGGGCTCAGCGCGCTGTGCCCGGCCACCGCGGCACGCACGGCCCCGGTCAGTTCCTCGTACGAACTGTGCTTCAGCAGGAAACCGGACGCCCCGGCGGCCAGCGAGTCGTCGACGTATGCGTCCAGGTCGAACGTGGTCAGCATCAGCACCCGGCTGCGTCCTGGCCCGGTCAGTCCCCGGCGGCCCAGCTCGGCCAGCGCCCACAGTCCGTCGCGGCGCGGCATGCGGATGTCCATCAGCAGCACGTTGGGCCGCAGCCGCGCGCACGCCTCGACGGCTTCCTCACCGTCGTTCGCGGTGCCCGCCACGGTGATGTCCTCCTGGCTGTCCAGGATCGCGCTCAGCCCGGCGCGGATGATCGGCTCGTCGTCCACGACGAGCACACTGATCTGCTCAGACACCGGCAGGCTCCCACGGCATCGTGGCCACGACGCGGAAGCCGCCGTCACCGGTCGGGCGCGCGGTGAGTTCGCCGCCCAGCGCACCCACCCGTTCCTCCATGCTGACCAGACCGAGTCCGACACCCGCGCCGGCCGTTGCGCGCCGCGCCGCGCGGCCGTTCACGACCTCGCACCGCAACTCTCCCGCGACGCCGTCGACACTCACCCGGACCGGTGCCCCGGGCGCGTGCCGACGTGCGTTGACCAGTGCCTCCTGCACGACGCGGTACGCCGCCAGCTGCACCGGCCCCGGCACGGACTCCAGCGCGCCGCCCGTCGTCAGCTCGACCGTCCCTCCCGCGGCACGGTGACTGTCCAGCAACGCGTCCAGCTCGCCGAGGTCCGGCACCGGCTGGAGCGGGATCGCGTCCGCGGGATCGCGCAGCATCCGCAGCAGGTCACGCAGCTCGCCGCTGCTCTGCCGGCCCGCCGTCGCAAGACCGTCGACCTGGGCACGGGCCCAGCCGGGCAACTCGCCGCCACGGGCCCGCAGGGCCTCCGCGTGCACGACGAGCAGAGTCAGCGAGTGCGCGACCACATCGTGCATCTCACCGGCGATCCGTGTCCGCTCGCGCTGTGTGGCCTGCGCCGCCTCCAGGACCTGCGCCCGGCGTGCGTCGGCCGCCCGCCGCTCGGCCGCGGCCAGCAGTTCCTGCCGGGTCCGCGCGGCGAACCCCATTGCCCACGCCAGCGGCATCGGGGCCAGTGCGGCGAGGACGTCCAGACCGCCCTGGAAGTCGCCGGAGTCGGTCGTCATCCGGTTCAGCCACAGACCGGCCACGCTCAGCACGGTGACGCCGAGGACCGCCGACACGGTCCGTCGCCAGCTCGTGCCGTGGTTGCCCAGGTTGTAGAGCAGCACCGCCAGCGGCAGGAAGACCAGCGGCGACAGCTTGGCCCCCGCACCCGCACTGCCCACCAGCGCCGCCAGCAGGGCCCCGAAACCCACGACGAAGGCAGTGACCGGCAACCGCCGCCTCAGCAGCAGGACCACCACTCCCACCGCCTCGTACACCGTGAGCGACACCCATGCCGCCCCGGAGGTGTCCACGTACGGCTGCGACAGCAGCGGCGGCAGAAACGTCAGCACGACCAACCCGGCTTCAGCGCCCCACCGGGGCCACCTGCCGTCCATCACTCTCATCCCTCCGACACTAGGACCTCGCACGCCGACCTTCGTCACTCCAAAGAGCCACTCGCACCGCGACACGGCACCATCCCAGTCCTCCGTGTCACCGGCGGAGTCGTGTGGCGCGACCGAGGACCCGGCTGGTGCCGACCCGCGATCATGCCCCTCTTGGGTGCGAGAGGGCGGACCGGCGAAAGCGCGGACAGTGTTCCTCCGCACTCGCTAAGACCCCTCACCCCGCTGGTTCGGCTTCCACGAGGTCTTCCACGCGCTGACCGTGGCAGCCTTCTGCGCGCACTACACCGCCATCTCCCTGGCCGCCTACTGACCGGCTCGGCCTGTACCTGCGACGGGGGCCAGGGGGCGGCCGGAGCCAACTAGCGCAGCAGCCCTCGAGTCGTCGGTGGGGTGGTCATCCTCGCCCGTCGCGGGGCGGCGCTGCCTGACAAGGACGCCTATGAGGAGCCCTCATGGTGCGCCGGGTCCATAGAGAATGCGCTCCATCCGGCCCGGAGACACCCCGAGACGTCTGAAGGACGGCGACGTCGGTGTGGGCCGCTTCGAGATGCGTCGGACAGGGGTTGCACCGTCCGACCCCCGCTGCACGAGGTTGAATGCCTCACCGCCGAACACGCGAAAATCTCTGTTGGTCAGAGTAGACATTGGGTGGTGGTGTGGTTATGGTTTCTCTCGTAGCCGAGATCGAGCAAGGCCCGGCAGAGACGAACTGCCGGGCAGAAGTACCCGTATTTGCAAGACGGTGCGGTGGTGGAGTTTCGGAGCCAGAGCGGTTGCAGGACGGCGACGGGACTGACGACCGGACCGGGTGGCCCGCAGTGATCAGGGGCCGCCATGAGCAGTTCGCAGTACCCAGCAGTGAAATCAAGTGAGCAGCACCCTGGTGAAGGCGTCGGCTGCGGGCGCGCGCACCGGGAAGTTCGGCAGTGGGGTTCTAAGCCAGAGCGGATGCGGGAGTGGCGACGGGGCTGGCTGCCGGAGAGTGACGCTTACTCAGGTCACCAGCAGTTCGCATCACCAGTAGTACTAGCAGTGCGCAGTTTCTGTTCGAGAAGTAGTTGGTCAAGAGGGAAAGAACGGAGGAGCCGAGCGCCATCAGGATCGCCCGGGCGGATGTCTTGAGCCCGGGTACCGCAGGACATCGATAGTGAGGTGGTCTCCGGTCAAGCAACCGCGATCCCCGCAATCCCGACAACTTCCAGGTCGGGTCGGCGGAAACAGAAGGCCGGTGCAGTATCAGGGCCGGCAGATGGTGTAGCAGTTCCTTCGGGGCCCGGGTGCCAGTACGGCACCCGGGCCCCTCAACGCGTGCTCCAGACTCCAGAGAGGTGCAGATGACAGCAGACGACTCGTTCAACCGTCTCGATGACGACGACTACCCCGCCTACACGATGGGCCGGGCCGCCGAGATGCTCGGCACTACCCAGGGCTTCCTGCGCGCCATCGGCGAGGCCCGCCTGATCACCCCGCTGCGCTCCGAGGGCGGCCACCGCCGCTACTCCCGCTACCAGCTGCGCATCGCCGCCCGCGCCAGGGAACTCGTCGACCAGGGCACCCCCATCGAGGCCGCCTGCCGCATCGTCGTTCTCGAAGACCAGCTCGAGGAAGCCCAGCGCATCAACGCTCAATATCGCGGCCGCACCTCCACGCCGCAGAACACCACGGCCGCCAGTTGGGACGGATGAGAGCCTCGACTTCGTCGCGGCTCCCCTTTGCCTACTGCAGCAGTTACAAATTATCCCGAGGTGTTGGTGACGCCACGCCGGCCTTGGCCGTCACCGAGTAGGACAAGCTGACAGGGCGTTTTGCATTGTGGGCCTCAAACAGCTTGCGAAGCTCTGAGCCGCGCCTACGGAGCTTGCTGCGCCCCCGGCTCGTCGCGCATCAGGGCGGCGATCTCGGAGCGGGCGGTGAGGCCCAGCTTGGCCAGGATGTGTTCTATGTGGGTGTCGGCGGCGTGCTTGGCGATGGCCAGCCGCTTGGCGATCCCCGTGTTCGACCATCACCAACCAGAACGACGAGCTCAAACACCTTCGCGGGCTGGTGACCCGGCTGACGCTCGCGCAGGCCGTCCTCACCCAGGGCACCGGTTTGGCCGCTCGCCCCACGCGGGTCCCGGATGCGACCGCAGACAATGTCATCCCCTTCCCACCGCCCAGCACCTGACATCGGCAGGGGCTGAAAGGGCCGGATTCCCCGCACAGGGAAGCAGAGTGCCTTCGCAGCCCACAGGAGCTGCACTGCCTTTCCTTAAATGACCTGCCCCAGACGTTTAAGGAAAGGTGCAGCTTCATCCCTTCGAGCGACCACTTCGTTGCCCCCTCGCCAAGCTGGGTTCAAGATCCTCAACCTGAACACAAAGACTTGACAGGGAAGGCATACACAGTGCAGTTGGGTGCGTCGCTTCGCACGCCCCCGACCAAGACCGTTAAGGCCTGGCCAGATCAACTAGAGCGGGTGCAGGGGCAGTTGCACCAGTGGTTCCGTTCACAATTGCGTATGCGTTCAACGCGTTCACGCCTCGGAGGGCTCTGACCGGTTCCCTTCTCCCGGTAGTGGTGGCGAACTAGATGGATGCAGGCATACGCCGTTCCAGGCGGGGATGACTGCTACATCAGCACACCTTAGGACGGCCTGCCACGAAGAACTGAGCCTGTGGGGATCATGGAACTTCGTCCGTGAAATTCGGATATGCAAGCGAGATCTAAGAAAGTACGAGGCGTCTGCGATGCGTACGACTGTGCCTCATGTCCCGATTACTGGGCCTAAGTTGCCCAGCCCCAACGCTCGGGGATTCACCCGACACCTCACTGAGGGTGCGGAGCTTACTGTGAGTGCAGGACCCCAGACAATTGCCCGGAGCAACTCTGATCATTATGGAGGGCGGTCTGCTGTCGTATCCGGGTGCGGTGCATGGTTGCCGACGCGTGTCATTCACAACGGCGAGCTGGCCGAGCGCTTCGGGGTTTCCTGTGAGTGGATTCTGAGCCGAACTGGGATTCGCAGCGGGCGCGTTGTCGAACCAGGCGTGACGTTGGCTGATCTGGCTGTGGAAGCCGGCTCGCTGGCGTTGAAGTCGGCTGGCGTCGGGCATGTCGACGCGGTGGTGCTGGCGACTACGACACCGGGGCAGACCTGTCCGGGTGCAGCCCCGGAAGTGGCCGATCGTCTGGGGATGGGCACGGTGGCTGCCTTCGGTCTCGCGGCGGCATCGAGCGGATTCGTGTATGGGATGGCGGTCTCGGCCGGTTTGATCAATTCGGGGGTACTCAAGCGAGTGCTACTCGTGAGTGCTGAAGTGCTCTCACCTTGTGTCGATCCTGACGATCGGTCCACCGCGGTGTTGTTCGGTGATGGAGCCGGGGCCGTGGTGTTGAGCGCCGGGCGGCCAGGTGATCTGGGGGCAGTGGGCCCGTTCGACCTGGGCAGCGACGGGGCCCGCGCCGACCTGCTCGTCATGCCGTCGGCGACTTCGGGAGCGTCCTTGCCCTACCTACGGATGAAGGGGCCACAGGTCTACCGGCAGGCAGTCGCCCGGGTTACGGAGTCCGCTGGCCGCGTGCTCGACAGGGCTGGATGGTCGGTCGACGACGTGGACCATCTGATGTGCCACCAGGCGAACGGCCGTATCCAGGACGCGGTGGTCGCTCGTCTGGGAATTGCCCCTGGGCGGTGCCGGTCCAACCTCGAGCACATCGGCAACACGCAGGCTGCTTCGCTTCCCTTGTTGCTCGCTCACACCGCAGTGGAGGGCCGACTGGCTGCGGGGGACCGCATCTTGCTGACCTCATTCGGGGCTGGGCTGTCCTGGGGCTCAACCGTGTTGACCTGGCCGGGCCTTACGGCCTGCACCAACTGATCGGAGTGTTGCCATGTCCGTGGACTTCACGCTGCTGAAGGAACTGCTCGTCACGCGGCTTCGCGTGCCTGCCGAACTGATCGGCCCTGATGTCACATTCGAGGATCTTGAACTTGACTCGCTCGCACTAGTCGAGTTCTTGACGGTGGTCGAGGACGAATTGGGGCTGTGCGTCGCGGAAGAGGATGTCGCAGCTCACTTCACCGTGGCTCAGGCTGTCGAGGCCTTGGCGGACAAAGCGGTGCGGTCGTGAGCCGTGACGTGGTGGTGACGGGAATTGGGCTGGTTACTCCGGCGGGAATTGGGGTTGCCGAGAACTGGCGGCGCGTGTGTGCGGGGAAGCCGACAGCGGCCCACAACGCAGAGCTAGATGGGCTGGACGTCGACTTCGCCTGCACGATTTCCGGCTTCAACGCAGAGCCGGTCATCGGCTCGCGCAAGGCATGGCGCATGGACCGGTGCACGCAGATCGCGGTTGTTGCTGCTGCTGAGGCGCTTGCTGACGCTGGGCTCGATCCCTCCTCGTGGGACGGCGCCCGGGTGGGAGTGGTGATCGGCGGCACCGTCGGCGGTTGTGCGACGGTCGAAGCCCAGCATCACAGGCTGCTGAATCACCAGTCCCTGTCACCGATGTTCTTGCCGGCGGCCTTGGTGAACATGGTTGCGGGCGAGATCGCCATGCAGTTCAAGGCGGGCGGCCCGAACCTGGTCACGTCGGCTGCCTGTGCTTCCGGCGCGATGGCGCTGGGCATCGGCAGGATGCTGCTGGCCGCTGATATGTGCGACGTTGTGTTGACCGGCGGTTCTGAGGCAGGCGTGACGCCGCTGTTTGTCAGCGGGTTTGCCCGCATGGGTGCATTGTCGAAACGGCGCGACGATCCCGCGGCGGCATCACGTCCCTTCGACGCTGATCGCGATGGCTTTGTCATGGGTGAGGGTGCCGGCGTTGTCGTCCTGGAACAGGGTGCGCATGCTCGGGCCCGCGGCGCCCATGTGCATGCGGTCCTGTCCGGTTTCGCTGCCACGGATGACGCCCATCACCCCACGGCTCCTGAGCCATCCGGGGCTGCCGTGGAACGGGCCATCCGCACCGCGTTGGCAGATGCCGACGTGAGCGCGGCAGACGTGGACCACGTCAACGCCCATGGCACCTCCACCCCTTACAACGACCTGGCCGAAGCGCGGGTGCTTCGTCGAACACTGGGTGGGCGGGCTTGTGTGACCTCCACCAAGGGTGTCACCGGGCATCTGCTGAGCGCCGCAGGTGCCGTGGAGGCCGCCTACTGCGTCCTGGCCATCAAACACGGCATCGTTCCTCCCACCGCGAATCTTGACCGTCAGGACACCCAGATTGACTTGGACATCGCGCGGGGCGCACCTCGTCGGCTGCCAGTCCGAGTGGCCATGAGTAACTCATTCGGCTTCGGTGGGCACAACGCCGTCGTGGTGGTGACTGCACCATGACCGGCACCAACGTCGCCAGCGCCTTCCATGCACTGTGGTCTCAGGGCGGAAAGGACAATCCGTACCCGAATTACACGGCACTGCGCGATGCCTCACCGGTGCTTACCGTGGGCCCTCGTCGGGCCATCGTCACCGGATATCCCGAATGCGAGCAGATCGTCCTGCAGCCCCGGAACTTTCGGGTATGTGACGCCGAGTGGGGAGATCACGCCTGGCCGTCCTGGCGTGCCCACCCTTCGGTGGCCTCGCTCTACAACGCTCTGATGCATCAGAACGCACCAGCCAACCAGCCCGCCCGCAGGCTACTGACCCGGTATTTCGCACCGAAATACGTCGCGGCGATGCGCGCCGTGGTGGAGCGGCACGTCAATCACTACGTGGACCTGCTGGTAGAGCGGGCCCAGGCCGACGGCGAGGCAGACGCGGCCGACACCCTGCTCCGGCTTCCCGCAGCAATCGTGTGTGACGTACTGGGTGCTCCGCAGGGTGATGTCGTGTTGCTGAGGCGTTGGATCGAGTCCATCGGGCAGGCCAACGAGTTCAACCCGCCCGGGTACGGCCTGGAGACTGCGGATGCCGATGCACTGGAATTCAAGGACTACCTGCGTGCCTTGGCCGCCCAACGGCGCAAGGGCGACGAGTCCTTGACCGCGGTCTTGTCCCGCTCGTGGACCGGTGACGAGGACGCGCTACTCGATACCCTTGTATTCGTCGCTGGTGCGGGGACGGAGACGGCTGCCTCCATGCTGGGAAGCGGGCTTGAGGTGATCGCCGAACAGCCCAGTCTTCTCCCATGGCTGCGTCGCCACTCCCAGGCAGGCACAGCCTTCGGCCGTGAAGTGCTGCGCTACCACCCGCCTGCCCAGTACATCGGCCGCTGGACGACGCAGCCCGTCACGTTGGGCACGGTCCGACTGCCCAGCCACACGCTCCTGATGGTCTGCCTCGGCGCGGCCGGGCGCGACCCACGGATCTTCCACGATCCTGACCGGTTCCAGCCGAGCCGATACCTCGACGATGGCAACAGTCCACACCAGCTGCTGAGTTTCGGCTTGGGCAGTCATCACTGCCCAGGAGCCTCCCTGGCCGAAATGATTGCTGAGCTTGCCTTCGTTCACCTGGCCAGGCGATGCCGGCGTGTGACCGTCACGGCCGCGCCCGAACGCACCGCAGGTCCCGTGATCCGTGGCTTTACCCGGCTTCCGGTGCACATCACACCTACTGCATCCTCAGCGAGCCAACGATGACCGGCCCATTGTCGGCAGACGAGACGCTCCCCGAGGCTCTGGCCCGGTGTGCTGGGTCCGGTGCACGCTGGGTATTCCCGGGACGGCAGCAGGACGTGACTGCACGGGAACTCCACACGGCGGCGCTGCGCTTGGCTCGAGGTCTTGTACGCGCGGGGGTACAGCCAGGCGACCGCGTCGGGCTTGTGGCGCGCAACAGCCTCGAGATGTGGATCGCCACCTTCGGCATCATGGCGGCCGGAGCCTGCGTCAGCACACTGCCGGTACGCCCGATGTCTCGAGGACCACACCTCGTTGCTGCGGAATTGGTCCCGATCATCGACTCCGCGGGCATGCGTCATGTCCTCGCAGACACCGCATTCGACTGGGTCGTCCATGAATTGCTGCAGCTCAGGCCATCGGTGCGGTGTCTACTTTTCTCCGAAGTCGACGATGGCGCGACGCCCTTGCCAGAGCTGGGCCCCGATGATCTGGCTGCCGTGCAGTACACCTCGGGCAGCACCGCCGTACCCAAGGGGGTCATGCTGCCCCACCGCGTGGTGCTGGCCGGACTGCGCGCCATCCTTGGCTCCAGCGCGGTCGTCGGTGACGACATCCTGGTGCAGTGGGTACCGCACTTCCACGACATGGGTTTCTTCGGTCCGCTCGCTTTCGGCCTTGCCGGTTGCGATGTGCACCTCTTCAGCCCAGTGGACTTCGTCCGCAACCCCACGGGCTTCCTGCAGTACGTGGCGGCCCACCGTGGCACCCGCATCTCGGGCCCCAATTTTGGCTACGACTTGCTGACTGAGGATCTCCTTCGGAAACAACCCAACCGTATGGACCTCACGGCCTTGCGGACGGCCTTCAACGGTGCCGAACCGGTGCGTGCCGACACACTCGCCCGCTTCGCCGCAGCAGTGTCCGATCACCAGGTTCCCCCCGAGGTGATGTACCCCGTCTACGGTATGGCTGAGGCCACGCTCGCCGCCACATTCCCCGAGCCCGGGAGCCTCCCCCGCGTCATCCACATCGACGGGGACCGGCTGGCCAACACCGGCCACGCCCATGAGCTGCCCCACGACCACGACCAGGCGAAGGCTCTGGTATCGGTCGGGAAACCCGTCGCGGGACTGACACTTCGCGTCACCGATGAGCACGGCACGCCGCTGACAGAGGGCCGTCTGGGAGAGATCCGCCTGCGCGGCCCGTCGATCAGCCCCGGCTATTTCGGACCATCCGAGCTCTCGCGGGACCGATTCGAGGGGGGCTGGCTGCGCACCGGGGACCTCGGGTTCCGCCTCGACGATCAGCTCTATGTCGCCGGACGCAGTCGGGACATGATCGTCCTTCGCGGACGGAACCTGTTTCCGCAGGACATCGAGGCAGCCGTGCGCCCTCTCCCCGGCGTACACCGGGGGCAATGTGTGGCCCTCGCCCAGGCAGACCCCAACGGCACCGAGTCCCTCCTGGTCGTCGCGGAGAGCACAGCCCCACCGGGCGGGGCCGACGCCGACCAGCTGTCCCGCACGATCCATAACACGGTCAGCGAACGCATCGGCGCCGGACCGGTCCATGTCAGGCTCGTGGGCCGCGGCAGACTCCCGCGCACCCCCAGCGGCAAACTCCGACGCGCCCAAACCCGCACCGCGGCCAACACAGCGCATCCCGGCCCCCAACCAGCCCTGGCATCCGACGACTCAGAGTGAAAGAAGGCCCGCATATGAGCAGCACCAACGAAACCTCACGGACCGAAGTATTCGACTCAGTTCGGCACCAACTCGCCGACGAATTCAGTACCTCAGCCTCCGCGATCACCTACGAAACAGTCATCCTCGAAATCGAAGGAGCTGACTCCGTCAAACAAATGAGGCTCGCCAACGCGATGGAGCAGCGCTGGGACGTCGTCCTCATGGCCGAGGAAACCCCCATCGCCCGATCTGTCGCAGATCTCGTGGCACAGATTCTCGCTTCGCTGTCCGGCAAGCAAGAGCCCACCCGCCAAGGATGACCACGCGGGGACGGTACGCAATCCTGGTGACACTGGCCGAATGGGCCGACACACCAACGCCGCCCGCACTACTCAGCGCGCGCGAGCGGAAGATCACGAAGGGCTGGCCCCACTGGCGGACCCACGAGTTTACCTGCGGCCGCATCACGGCGAAGGCCTCCTTGGTGCGCTACTTGGGAGCACCGCCTGACAACCTCGAGATCCTCACAGCACGCAACGGAGCGCCCGACCTCCATACCTCTGCGCCCGACAGACCCTGCCAACTGTCGATCTCCCACTGTGGTGACACCGTCGCCGTAGCCGTCGGCCCCGCCTCGTCCCTGCTGGGAATTGACATCGAACGGCGCGATGCACGCAACGCCCCTCTGGCACGACGCCTCACGACCGCCGCCGATGAGATCGAAACCGCCCCACCCCCCACAGCGATCATTGCCTGCAAGGAAGCCGCCTTCAAAGCGTGCGACAACGGCCGCTCCCTAGCCACGAGCTACCCCCTGCGAGCCCTTGTCGGAAGACGGATCACCGTGCATCCCCGCGGACCCGGAGCACCTGGCGAACTCCTCGTCTCGCTGACGCGGCATCGGGACATGGAAGTCTCCGTGGCCTCCACCCACGTGGCAAGACCGCGAGTGCTGCTCACCACAGGGCAATGCCTCATGGAAGAGCTGACCAACACCGAACCCATCGGTAACACGCTGCCAACCTGGACAGGAGAATGGCGATGACACCAAGACTGGCCCACCTCATGACGGGTGCCACCGGTTTTCTCGGCAGTGCCATCCTGCTCGAACTCCTCACCCGCACCGACGACGACATCTGGTGTCTCGTACGAGGCCCCGACATCGTCCGTGCCCGATCCCGGCTCAACAGCGCACTGACCAGGACCGCAGATACCTTCCGCCGGAGCGCCGCACTCGCCGAGTCCCGTGCAACGCAGCGATGCCACGTGGTTCTTGGTGACGTTGAACGTTCCACATGCGGCATCTCCGCCGACGACCTGCCTCGTATCGGGCGGGTCTGGCACTGCGCGGCAACACTCCGATACGAAGATGCCTTCTCCAAGGAGATTCACCAGGCGAACGTGATGGGGGCACAGAATGCCCTGGCTCTCGCGCAGCGGCTCAACGCCGAACTGAACTACGTCAGCACCGCCTATGTCGCCGGCCAACACCGTGGAGTACAGGGCGAGGCGCTCCCGGAGTGTGACCGGCCGACTGGCAACCTGTACGAACGTTCCAAGATCAACGCAGAACTCCTGATTGCCGCATCCAGTCTCCCCTCGCGGATCTTGCGCCCGAGCGCCGTAGTGGGACACAGCAGCACCCTGCGGACACCAGGGCATTCGGGCCTCTATGACGTTGCTGCCAAAGTGCTGCGCTTCCGGCGGCAGTACGCGCCGCGATTCCCCGAACTCCTCAGCCGCAGTGCGACACTGCCGTCCGACCCCTTGGTGGACAGCAACCTCGTGCCGGTCGACCACGTCGCCGCATTCGGTGTACAGGCCGGCCTGGCTGGGCCCACCGGGACGGTGTTCCATCTCACCAACGCAACCTCACCGACCGTGGGCGAGGCCTACGCGTGCATCTTCGAGTGGGCCGGACTCCCGCGTCCCCGGTTCGCCCCCGACGCAGTTCTTGAGCACCACCTCGATCGGCGACTCGCCCAGATCCTGGACTTCCATCTTCCCTATACCAGAGGCCAGTTGACCTTCGACCGAACCAATACGGCTGCACTCGTCGGGGAAGAGGCCATGGCATTTCACGCGCCCTCACCAGTCATCCGGGAACTGCTCGACCACTACGCGCACGCATTCCTCCCACACCCACCCTCAGCTTCCCGGAGGTCACCGTGACAACCCGCGAAGAACGCAATCTTCAGGCCACTCAGCGATGGATCGAGCTGTACAACACGGACGTGCATCGCATGATCGATGAAATGTATCGGAAGACGCAGGTGGAATGCCCGGGGCTTTTGGCCATCACCGATGCCGCCACGCAACACGCCGTGGAACAGCTAGTACTCGACGCGGCCCCAGACCGACGAGCACGGATAGAGCACGCCGTAGCAAAGGACGATGACGTTGCCGTGGAATGCGTGCTGCACGGTACTGACGGGCGCACGACAGAACCGTGGTCCACCCACTGGTGTGCGTTCCTTACCTTCCAGGACGGACTCATTGTCAACGACCGCACTTACCTCGACGTTGCAGCGTGGCCGGGCAGTGCCGACGTCATCGCCCTGCTCGCCTCTTCTCCCAGTGCCAAGCCCGCTTGAGGCAGTGCTCCGCCCATCCACCTCCCTGCATCGACCGAGCACCGCGAACAGCCGGAACCAAGCCCAACAGCTACGGAGGACACACCTCATGCACTCCCGCCCTCTGGATGGACGCCGTGCGCTGGTGACAGGAGCCTCGCGCGGGATCGGCAAGCACATTGCAACCGCCCTCGCCGAGGCCGGGGCCTCAGTCGCCATTACCGCCCGCACCAAGAACATGCTCGACGAAGTCGCCGCTGCCATCGAGGGCCAAGCTGTACAGGCCGTTGCGCTCCCCGCAGACCTGGCAGAGTCCGGGGCCGGTGCCGTAGTCGTTGCCGGGGCGGCCGACGCACTCGGCGGCTTGGACATCGTAGTAAACAACGCTGCATTCGGTGGCCTTGGACGGTGCGAGGAACCCCGATCGGAAGACTGGAGCCGGGCACTGAGGCTCAATGTGGAGGCGGTGGCAGAAGTCTGCGCTGCGGCCGGACCCCATCTACGAAAGTCGGGGAAGGGCGCGATCGTCAACGTCACCTCCATCGCCGCCCTGATCGGTTTTCCACCCGCACCCCACTACGCAGCAACAAAAGCCGCAGTCATCTCCCTCACACGCTCCCTGGCTGTGCACTGGGCCCCGGCGAACGTTCGCGTGAACGCCCTGTGCCCGGGGTGGACCAAGACCGAAATGACCCGCAGTTGGTGGACCAACAGCAAGGCCTCGTCGGCGGTGCTGGCCGAGGTACCACTCGCGCGCTGGGCAGACCCGCAGGAGATGGGACCACCCGCAGTGTTTCTGGCAAGCGATGCCGCTTCCTACATGACCGGACAAGTGCTCGTCATCGATGGTGGCCGCCTGGCTCACTGACGCGAGGGAGAAGAGCCAACCGAACGGAAGTGATGATCACGTGAGTCCCATGACCGGCGATCTACTCAACGACCACCGGGCATTGGTGACGGGGGCTGCCCGCGGCATTGGCCGTGCCATCGCCCTGGCACTCGCCGCCCATGGCGCAGACGTGGCTGTCGTGGATCGGCGCGCTCCGGAGCTGACGGACGTCGTTGACCGGATCCGGGCCCTTGGGCGCCGCTGCATCCCCATCGCCGTCGACCTCACTGCAGACCGCAGCTCCGAACTGGCAGTCACACGCGCCATCGAGGGCCTGGGCGGCCTGGAGATTGTTGTCAACAACGCTGGCATGGGGCGCCCCGTGGCCATTGACCACATTGCGCCGGCACTATGGCGAGAGACCTTCCGGATCAACGTCGAGGCAGCGGCCAATGTATGCGCCGCAGCGGCAACCCACCTACGGCCCCGCCACTACGGCTCGATCATCAACATCGCCTCAGCTGCCGCGTTCCAAGCACTCCCACACTCCGCCCCCTACGCGGCGTCAAAATCCGCGCTCGTCTCCCTCACCCGGACCCTCGCCATCGCCTGGGCGCCAGACAGCATCCGCGTCAACGCCCTCTGCCCCGGCTGGACACGGACCACCATGACCACTCCCCTGCGCGCCTCCGAAGCCACCACGGAGGCTGTCCTCTCCCGGGTACCGCTTCACCGATGGGCCGAACCCGTCGAAATTGCGGACGCCGCCGTTCTCCTCTCCGTACCGACCACCATGATCACAGGAGCGGCAGTCAGCATCGACGGAGGAATCCAAGCCGCCTGACTCGTGATGCCCTGGACAGCCTGTGTGGTGCAGCGTCATTCTCATAAATGACCAGATGCGAAAGTTCTGGGAATGGGCCCGGAGTGATCACGTTTCCGCAGGCGCCGTTCGCGAGACTTATGTCAAACCCCGGGCGTTCTGCGACGCACTTCTGAGCCGCTGATCGCATGCAGCTGACGCCCGATCAAGCCTCAAATGCGGTAGAACGCCACGACTGCGCCACGTGCGGGGCCTCCGGGCCCAGCGGCACCACATACGACGACTTCCCCAAGCCCGAGTACGTCACGGACGCACCCATATCCGCAGGTGACTGCTCGCACGGCAAGATCGTGTATTCCGTACCCGGCAAGCAACACCCCGACCAGGCGCTGTACACGACCGACGACGAACCGACACTCCGGTGGTCGCTCGCGAAGTAGACACAAGTAGGGGGCCGTGACCGGCATCCGCAACGGGCACCCTCCACCGCCGCCACGAACACCTAGAGCGAGACACGACGTCCGGCCGCACCGGCGAGGCCAACAACGCCAATTGCAGAACCCCGTATATCGCTGCGGCCGCCATTATGAGCGTCACGCACAAACCCCCGAAAGCCAACAATCAGCACAAGCCCCAGGAGGCTAACAGCCGGGCTTGCAGCAGCGAATGACTGCCCCTCGGCCGGTGAGAACACACGGGATGACGTGCGGCATACCTTGCCCGCGGTTAAACCCACATCACCAGGCAAATGGTTGCAGAACAGTTGGGCAGTCCAGGCTCTTCTTCCATGCATCCGCACCTGCAGACTCAACCGATCCAGCGCCCTGTTCAAGGCCGGACGAGCACGCGGGCGGATAGAGAACAGCCAGTAAGCCGTCGGTAATGATCGCTTTGACGGGAAGGCTGATGATCACTGTGGTGCCCGTGCACCGCAAACGATGCGACTGCCCGAAATGCGATCATCGTCGTCCAGTGCGCCAATGGAAATGCCACCTGTATGACACCACGATGAGGAGAACCACCATGCGCCGCCTCACCACCGCTGTTGCCTCGGCCGGAGCGGCTCTGGCACTGGCACTGGCCGTACCAGTGACAGCCTCCGCGACACCGCAATCGTCCGCCACCACATCAGTGACAGCACCCAAGGCGGACCCGATCGACTGCTTGGAGCATTGCGCCGCAGGAGATGTGACGTGTGAGGCAAAGTGCATCGAAGTCCTCTGACGACCAGCACAGCCCCCACCCCGATCACGCAGTTCACACAGAGTCTCATGCGTCTACGTCGGCAACTCATACTCAAGTGTTCACCATGCTGTGCCTCTGAGGCCCGAAGGCGCCGGACGACGACCATGAGGCCGAAGGCGTCGCCGACGCACAGGACCTCGCCGGCGCAGCAGCCAGGAGCGGCTGCCGGTGATATCGAGGCGGTCGCCCACGATGTGATCAGGCGCCTTCGATCGCACCAGTGGCGATCGGCCAGCCGGCCGCCAGGGCGATGTCGTAGCGGAGTTGGCCGAGGTGGCCGGTGAGGTAGCGGCCGCAGGCGTCGGCTCCCTCGCGCCGGGTGCCGTGCAATCTGGTCCGGTCGGCCTGGGTATTGATCTCGGCGGCGACGCGGTCAGCCTGGCCGTGGAGGATCGTGGTGAGGTGACCGGCACCCCAGGCTTCGGCCGCCGCAGTGCCGGGCTTGTGAAAGCAATGGGCTGCGTCCCAGACGTACTCACTCACGTGCACGAAGTCGAGCAGGACGTGCACCGTAATGCTCCGCCGGTCGGCTTCGGCCTGGATCAGGCCGAGTTGATGACGGGCGCCGTCGACCAGGACGACCCAGTCGCGCAAGTGGTCATGGTCGCGGGCGGTGGCCTGGTCGAATGCGGCGGCTATCACCGCCTCGGGCGGCTGGACGAGGGAGGCGGTGAGCCACTTGCGGTGTGCTCTCGGGCCGGAGCGGGGTGTCCGGGTGGTGAGACTGCGTCCTTCGGACGGGGCGATCACATCGTGCGACCGGCGAGGTGCGGGGTCAGTATCGAAGACGCAGGCCAGGGTCGCCATCCGCTTGCGATGGGGCTTTTCGCCCGGGGCGAGTCAGGTCCGCAGAGCGTGCTGGCCGTTCAGGTGAGCTTTGAGTGTCGCGGGTCGCAGGGCCTCGGGCCGCATCACGATGCCCTTGCCGTCGACCCGTATGACGAGTGCGGTGGTGGCGGTCGATGGGAGAGGGATCTTGCACCGTTAGAAGTCGTCGACGTCCACCGCCGAGTGATGTCCAGGCCCGTCTCGGCGGCCAGGGCAGCAAGTCCGGTCTTCCAGGATCAGGTGCGGTAGCCGTTGGAGCCGCCCACGCCCGCAGTGATCAGAAGGCGGGTGGCGGCCGGATAGCCGTGCCGGCCTCGGGCCTGCCGCCAGCGGCGGATGGAGGCGACAGCGAACGCGGCAGTGTCGTGATCGGCGCCGACACTGACCCGGCCGGTGGTGGCGGCGATGTCGTAGATGCCGTTCGGGATCGCTTTGCCTGGTCCCTGCCGGTCCAGGAAATCGTGCGTTTTGACCAGTACCGGCTCACAGGTCGGCCGCCACTGGTGCCCGACGTTCTTGTAGTCGCCGACCTTCGCCCGGATCGTCCTCATAGCCTCGGCCGGGGACGGGGCGAGGGCGGCCAGGGCCTCGACGGCTTCACGTATGTAGCGGTAAAAGGTCGCGATCCCGATGCCGAACCCGGCTGCGAGTTGGGCGTAGGTATCACCGCGTCGCAGGTGGGCCAGAGCAAGCAGGCTTGGCGTGCTGCGGGAAGGCGCCGCCAGCCTGTCCCGATCTCCTGCCACCTGGCAGCCAGTCGCCTGGTCCGGAACCGCAGGGTGCGGTTGGACAGATCAATCGAGGACGGGTAGACAAGCACGCGAAGCTCCTGGCGGACGCGGGTAATCTTGGTCGAGAATCCGTCTGCCAGGAGCTTCGGCGTTGCGCAGGACTACCCAACTCGCGGTCAGCACCGCCAGCTTGGGAAGTCGGACTGTAACAGCCGCCTGCTTCTCAAGCGAGGGCGAGCGCCGGTTGGGGCCGGACCATCCCGTCCAGCCAAGACAGCGTACTGAGAGGGTGACCGGTGCGCAGGCCCATGGCCGTCAGCCGGGCGAATTCGGTACCGAAGGCGTGCAGGGTGGTCGACTGCATCCCGAGCAGGGCCATGGCCCGTGCGCTGGCGGCAGGGCTGGAGCGCCACGTACGGAACAGGGTGTCGCGCAGGGCGATCGACGCCGAGTCCCTGCGGCAGAAGGCCCGGTGGACCAGAACGCTGACTTGTTCGCTCACCCATGATGTGGCGGCGCGGTGACGGGCGTAGTCGGCGGGAGAGGGGCACTGCCCCAGCGCCTCGCCGTCCAGGAGTGCTGCGGACATGCCATGGGCAGCCAGCGGATGGCTGTATCCGACCGCGTCGCCTACGAAGATGCACCGCCCTTGCCGGTATCGGGTCCGGCGCTGGAATCGGTTGGCAGCCCAGTGCACACGGTGGGCCTCAATCTCGGCGGACAAGTGATCCCTGAGCGGGTGCGGCAGTTGGGGCACGTACCGGCGCAGGAAGGCGTAGACGGCTGGAGCGGAGGGCTGTCCGAGCGGGACGTCGAGGAAGACCCGGATGCTGTCCGCATCGAGGCGGTAGGCCAGTGCGGGGCCGGGCCCGCCCATGAATACGTGCCCGAAGCCCTCCCGGGGCAGCACGGCTCCACGCACCACGAAACCGGCGAAGCGGGACAGCGACACGGTCGGCGGGCGGTTGTCGCCAAGGGCCCTGCGGACCGCCGAGGCACGTCCGTCGGCGCCGACGACGAGATCCGTACGGGTGGTGCCTGCGGCGGTGGTCAAGGTGCCGTTCCTGTCTGCGGCCAGCACCCGGTACTCAGGGCCAATGGCCAGGTGGGCATGGTGAGCTGCGGCCGTCCGCAGATGCTTGACGAGGTTGGCGTGCGGCATGCTCACTGCGGGACCGCGGGCGTAGCGCAGCTCCAACGGCTCAGCGTGCGGGCCCACGTGGACGAGAAGGCCTTTGTTGCGTACGGCACTGCTCGGCGGACCGATGCCCAGCCTGGCGAGCGCGTCGGCCCCGGCCGGGTGTAGCCACTCGCCAGCCATCTGTGCATGGCCGCGTTCCCCGCTGTCCAGCACGCATACCTCGGCCCCTGCGCGGGCGCTAGCGATGGCCGCGGCACAGCCTGCCGGCCCTGCTCCAACAACGACCACGCGCATCGCAAGCTCCTCTTGCAGCCCTTCCTACCTTGAAGAATGGTGGATCTATGGCTGCCGCGCGACCGCAGCAGTCATCGCGGATGGGAGCGGTGGGATGGGTGCCTTGCCACAGAGCGCGGATGACCAGGCTGCACTGCGCAGCAGCGCACAGCACGCGCTTCAGGCCGCTGCGGCTTCCCTGGCAGGCCGACAGGAAGCAGACGGGAGCTGGCGCGGCGAGTTCAGCGGGATGACCTGCCAGGCGCCGATGTACGTCCTGGCCCACTCGATCACACGGACGCCGCTCGACGGCGACCAGGTCCGCGGATTGGCCGAAGGCATGCGTCACCGCCGCAACCCGGACGGCAGCGTCGGCCTGTATGAGCAAGGCCCGGGCACCTTGTTCTGCACCGTGCTGACGTACACCGCCCTGCGCCTGCTCGGCGAGTCCCCTGACGACCCGGGGATGACGGCGATGCGCCGGTGGATTCACCGTCAGGGCGGTCCGTTGCGCGCGGCTCCCTGTACCAAGTTCTGGCTCTGCCTGACGGGCCTGTACGACTACGGTGGTCTAGACCCACTGCTGCCCGAGCTCTGGCTTCTGCCCCGTGGTCTTCCCCTGCACCCCAGCAAACTCCTGTGCCATGCCAGACAGCAGCTGCTGCCCATGACCTGGCTCTACGCCCACCGCGCCACGGTCCCGGCCGATGACGTGATCAAAGCCTTGCGCGTCGAGCTCTACGAACGCGACTACGCGTATATTCCCTGGCACAAGCACCGTGCCACGATCGCCTCCTGCGACAATCTGGCACCTGCCTCCATGCTCATAAGACTCGGCGGCACGGTCGCGCGCCTCGTCGAACCCCGCGTGCCGCGATTCCTGCGTCGCCGGGCCGTCGATCGTGTGCTGGCCCATCTGGAGTACGACGGGCAGCACACCAACGGCCTCTACATGAACATGTGCGTGGCTGCGCTCGCCGCTGTCGTGCACCACTTTCGAGACCCGTCCGCGGCTGACGCCGAGGAGATCCTCGACCGGATGCGGGTCTACCTCTGGCATGGCCGGCACGGCATCGGCGTACAGGGCTGCGATTCCACCCAAGTTTGGGACACGGCCTTTGCCGCCCAGGCACTCGCCGCGGCCGGACGGACTCGACCGCATGCTGTCGATCTCGCGCTGGTCAAGGCTCAGGCGTATCTGTGCTCCAACCAGCTGACCGACGATCTGCCCCAGGCAAGAACCTTCCACCGCGACCGACGCGCCGGCAGCTGGCCCTTCTCCACTCGGGCGCACGGCTGGGCGGTTAGTGACTGCACGGGCGAAGCCCTCGAAGCCCTGCATACGAGCACGTCCGCGACGGCCGCGCAACACTTGGCGGTGTCGGCCGACGCCACGGCGGACCTGTTGCTGACCTGGCAGAATCGGGACGGGGGGTGGTCGAGTTACGAACCGGTCCGCGGACCGCGCTGGCTCGCCCGGCTCAATCCCATGCGTGTCTTCGACGACTGCGTCACCGAACGGTCCTACACAGAGTGCACGGCCAGCGTCCTCAAGGCACTCAACACCCTGAAGGACGGCCTTCCGCCGATGCTGCGCCCCCGGATTGACAAGGCCACGGCGGCCGGTCGCACCTTCCTCCTCGATGCGCAACGTCCCGACGGCAGCTTTGAAGGATCCTGGGGCATCTGCTTCACGTACGGCACTTGGTTCGGCATCGAGGGACTGCGTGCGACCGGACTGGACATGGACCACCCGTCCCTCGTAGGAGCCGCCCAGTTCCTGCGCGACACTCAACTGCCCGACGGTTCATGGTCGGAGACGCCCGACACGAGCCTCACCCGCCGCTACACACCCGCGCCCGAAGGCGAACCCGTCCAAACTGCCTGGGCACTTCTGGGCTTGTGCGGTGCGGGGCAGGCCACGAGCGTCGCCGCGCGGGCGGCGGTCCGATTCCTCGTGCAGGCCCAGCTTCCCGACGGCAGCTATCCCCAAGGCGGTTACACCGGGATCACCTTCCGCACGCTTGCCCTGCGCTACGACAACTACCGTCACTACTTTCCTCTGTGGGCCCTCGCGGTATGGACGGCGGCCTACGCCGAGCGGGCATGATGATCCGTCATGCCTCACCTTCCACTGATTTCTAATGCGGTCTGTCAAGCCGCGAGAGCGGTGGGCGGCACGGTGGTGCGTCTGATCAGCGAGGGGCAGGGCGAAGCGGGGCCGGCGCGGTGCGCGTGAGCGGTGAGCACGGCGCAGCCTTTCGGGTTTTCCAGGTAGGGGGCTCCTGCTTCCAGCTGCGCCCGCTGCTTGCCGTTGACCCATTGCGCCACTGCCCCGTCCGCCATCAGTCGCCGTGCGGGCATCAAGCTCCTACGTCAACGCGTCGTCCATGTGAATGATCGTGGTTCATGGGGCGGGGAGATCTCACGGATGCGCAGTGGACTGTGCTGGCGCCGTTGTTGCCGACGGGGACGAAGGCGGGGCGGCCGCCCCTCTGGCCGCGGCGGCAGCTGATCGACGGCATACGGTTTCGGGTCAGGACCGGTGTTCCGTGGCGGGACGTGCCCGTCGAGTACGGACCGTGGGCCCGGGTCTACGACTCGTTCCGCCGCTGACAGCGGGACGGCACCTGGCACCGGCTCCTCACCCGGCTCCAACCCCTGGCCGATGCGAAGGGTGCGCTCGTGTAGGACCTGAGCATCGACTCCACGGTGTGCCGCGCTCATCAGCATGCAGCCGGAACCCGGAAACGGGGCTACTGCAAAAGGAACCACCCGGCGGTGTCTTCACCGAGCCCCGTGATCACGGACTGGGACGCTCGCGCGGCGGGTTCATCACCAAGCTGCACTTGGCTGTCGAGCAGGGACAAAATCCACTAGCGATCGCGGTGACGGCCGGGCAGCGTGGCGACTCACCGCAGTTCGAGGCCGTGCTGGAGAAAGTTTGCGTCCCCCGCTTCGGCGTGGGCCGGCCACGCATCCGCCCCCATCGCGTCCTGGCCGACAAGGCCTACACATCCCATGTCAATCGCCGCTACCTGTGACGACGCGGCATCCAGCGCACCATCCCCGAACGCCTCGGCCAGTAAAAGCACCGCAAGAACCGCGGCACCCGAGGCGGCAGGCCCCTCGCCTTCGACAGCGGGCCTTGACCCTTGCTGCTGGACACACGAGACACTGGATCCTGAGGATCTGAGAACGGACATCTCGTCGATCCGCCGCGTCGACAGGCCGGGGCACAGGCTCGAGTGCCAGCAGCGGCCCAGCCGCTGAATCACCCGGCACACGGTCGAGGAGGAGATCCCGAACAGCGGCGCCAACTGCCGCATGGTCAGGTTCGTGCGGTAGTACGCGGCCACCACCAGCACCCGTTCGGCCAGCCGAAGGCCCCACGGCCGGCCCCGCAAGGTCCCGTTCCCCGGTCCCGGACCGTCTCCATCGATGTGGTGAACGACGTCGTCTCAGAGGCTCGGCGCCGCCGTCTCTGGGGAGACTATTGGATTAGTCTCAGCATCCTGGCGCTCCCCGCCCCCGGCGACGAACTCGATACCCTCGTCGCGCACGCCTCCAGTGAATCCGCGGGCCGCCTCCTCAATACGTCCCGAGCTGTCGTCAGCACAGCCATGGCCAAGCTGCGTCTGTCGGAGTTGGAAGACACTGGCACGTCCTAGACACCGACAGAGATCGACGAGTACGACCAACTATCGCCTCAGCATGACGGTTTGACGCGTCTCCTCGCAGCCGTCACTGAAAGCCTGGCCGAACTCCGGGCCGCGTCGAGTGATCAAAGCGGTCTTGGCGATGTGCACTAGCTACCATCGCGCTGCTGCGGGCTGCAAGTACTTGTCCTCGATGGAATCCGTGAAGACTCCGCCAGCCGCCTGGGGGGGGCGAGCGCCTACTCTCCTCCCATACCGCCTTCCTAGATCTCGCTGGTGGGGTGCTGAAACGTCTGCACTGCTGGAATCCAGCAGTGTCGTGAGTCGGTCACTGCCCATAGCGCGAAACCCGTGTCGAGTTGAGACGCGCGCTGCACAATCAGGATAGAAGGACATGCTGTTCGGATCCGGCTCGGGCCGGACGGCCCCCTGCGAAGCGGCTTCGACGTGGAAGGTGCAGATGTCGAATGGCCCATGATGATGCCTATCACTAGCCCTCCGAACTGCTGGAGCTGTTGATCGAGCTGGTACCACGGCTAAGCCGAAGCGAGGACGGAGTTTTGGGATTCCTGCGCGGATCGGGCGTCAGTGAGGGATTGCTCGCGGCGCACCGACAACAGCTCGCCGCGGACAGATAAACGATCAGCAAATACAAGATCGTTCGCACCGTACTCAGTCAGATCAAAGAGCAGGGCGACGTCGGCTTGGAGGTTCGCAGAGAGGTACTCAAGCGGGCGGTCGAGTTCGAAGACTTCTCCACATTATGGCCGGACGATCGGCTGCCAGTTCAAGGGCTTCAGGCGAACGTGCGAAGCCTGGTGAACGCCAAAGATTCCTGCACGCGGATGAGCCAGGAACGCATCGTGGAGCGAGCAGCTCGTTTCGCGGCACGCACCGAAGAGTTGGAGCGCCTGGCTCGTCGGCGCGCGAAGTTTCGAGCGCTTCGAGGTCGACTCGCCGAACTCTTCCACGAAGTCGACCCACGGAGGATAGGCGCTGCCCTGGAAGGCGTGCTGAACGATGCGTTCAAGACCGAAGGGATCCTGATCAGGGAGTCCTTTGTACTGCGCAGCGAGGGGGCATCCGGCCGAGCAGATTGACGGTGCGCTGGAAATGGACGGGTCTCAGTACGTGGTGGAGATCAAGTGGTGGGATGAGCCTGTTGAGATCAACGCGATGAGTCGCAGTCGCCACCTGGTTCGGGTCTACGGACGTTCGGAAGTCCGCGCGCTGTTCATCTCGCGATCCGGTTTTACTGGGCCGGCCATCAAGGAAAGCGAGCGGGCCCTGAGCCAGCGAGTTTTCGTTCTCGGTGAGCTGCGGGAACTCGTACTCCTACTTGAACAGGAAGGCGATGTCGCGAACTGGCTGCGCGAGAAGGTCCGCTTCGCTCAGCTCGATCGTCGCCCCCTGGCCTTGGCGTGCTGTTTGGCGTAGGGCGCGGTGTGGGCGGTGGGTATTGCAGTGCTTTTCGTATGCGGTCAGTACGGTGCGTAGGTGCCGTTCGTTGGTGATCAGTGTGCGGTCGAGGAGGTCGCGGCGGCATCCGCCGATCCAGCGCTCGATGTACGCGTTCGCCCGCGGGGCCCGCACGGGAGTGAGTACTACCTGGATGGTCTCAGATGCGAGGACGGCGTCTGAGTCGACGTATCGAGTCTGGGCGAATCTGTCTGAGCCCTGCGGTCGGCCTGGAAAACGCTGCGGCCTGGTTGTTCACCCCGCGACGGAACACAGCGAACTGCAGGCACGATTGTGGTGGGGTGTAGCTCGTGGCTACCGCGAACTCGTCGCGAGCGTGAAGGCCGTCTTCGGCATCACGCAGGCCAGAAGGGCCCAGGCAAAGAACATCGTCCGCAGCTGAGGGGAAGCCGTCCTGCAAGGTACCCACGATAGGCACCCGAGGCGGATGGGAGCTCAGCCTCCGGTCACAGCCGTCGCCCACACCGCGGCGACGATGGAGACCGCCGCGAGCGTCAGTATCGCGGTTCGTGCCACCCCGTACCCGCCCGACACGGGCCATCGGGCCGGACCGTCGCATTCTTCGCTGCTGGAGAGGCGCCTTCGGGCGCACGGCACGATGTCCTTTGCCTGCTCCGGCCGACACCGCTCGCAAAGCGGCCGAGAGGGAGAGTTAACCATCAGCCAGTACACATCTGACAGCGCGGCCGGAACGACAGGGCCCAAGACGCCGTCACCCTTCTCGCCTCGTTCCATACCTGAGGCAACGAACCCACTATGGCGAGGAAACGGCCCCATCCACCCCGCCCAGCACATCCACCCAGGAGCGGGCAAGGGAACGCATGAAGCTTGACCAGATCTGGAGCGGCTTCACCGGCAGGGAAAGCCTGCACCTGCTGAAAATGTCGTCCATGAAGCTCAGAAGCCTGGTCGGGGTGGTGCGGCAGGATGAGCACTCGTGCTGCTTCGTCTCGCATACCCGGCCGTCACCAACCTGTTAGCCGCATTGCGGCTGCTACCAATGAGCGACCGCGACAAGGACGCGGAAATCCTCGCCCTGCGCCACCAGATCACCGTCCTGGATCGGCAGCTCGGTACGGAACGCGTGAAGCTCGCTTCTGGCGACCGAGCGTTCCTCACCGCTCTGCTGGTGCCCCTGCCCCGTCAGGTCCTGCGCCGGCTCCGGCTACTGGTCCAACCCGACACCGCGCTGCGCTGGCACCGCGACCTGATCAAATGGCGCCATGCCCGCACCTGTGGCCGACGAGGCCGGGCCAACCATCCACCGTCCGCTCCATCCGTGCACTGGTCCTGCGCCTGGTCCGGAAAACCCTTCGTGGGGCTACCCCAGGGTGCACGGCGAACTCGCCACCCTCAGCGTCCAGTCGCCGCCTCCACCGTCTGGGAAGTCCTCACCTCCGAAGGCATCGACCCGGCGCCCGATCGGGCCGACACCACCTGGGCCGACTTCCTACGCTCCCAAGCCGATGCCCTCCTGGCCTGCGACTTCATCGAGGCCATCACCCTGACCGGCAGGCGTCAGTACATCCTCGCCGTCATTGAGCACGCCACCCGCCGCGTCCGGATCCTCGGCACCGCTGCCCACCCCAGCGCGGCCTGGGTCAGTCAAGCCGCCCGCAACCTGGCCATGGACCTGACGGATGCGAATGCCACCGACGCGTACCTGATCCGGGACCGGGACGCGAAGTACCCCGCCCTCTTCGACGACATCCTGAGCGAGATCGGCATCCAAGTCGTACGCACCGGCATACGAATCCCGCGCATGAACGCCATCATGGAACGCTGGGTCCAGACCTGCCGCCACGAACTACTGGACCGCACCCTCATCTGGAACGAACGCCATCTGCACTACGCCAGTTCGAACGGCACTACAACCTCCACCAGCCCCACCAAGCGATAGACCAGGCAGCACCCCTGCAACCATTCACCCGCATACAGATCACCCACCTCTACGTACACCGAAGAGATCGCCTCAGCGGAGTTCTGCACGAGTACCAACATGCCGCTTCAACTGCACGGATGGGGTTTTCGGCAGGCGCACTCGGTTGGTTCTCGGCCACGAGCAAGCGGACCAAGCTCGTGCTCGATGCCCTCGACAACGCACTCATGAAATCCCAGATCGGCCTCTACAAAACGGAGCTGATCAAACCCCGCAAGCCCTGGCGTGGCCTCGCCGACATCGAACTCGCCACCGCGGAATGGGTCGACTGGTTCAATCACCAACGGCTCCACTGTGCGACCGGCGACACCCCGCCCACGAGTACGAGATTAACTACTACGCTCAACACCAGCCCGGCCTAGCGGCCGGAGTCAACGCATAGAGACTCCACCAATCCCGGAGCGGTTCACTCTGTGTCAGGCGATTGCTGTGAGTTGGCCTCGTGATGTCGTCTCATGTCCGTTCGACCATCTTCCTCCGCGGCTGCTGGGCACGGGGTGGGTCCGCAAGCGCTCAACGCGTTCACGCTCTCAGCGGTATGGTCGGGTTCCGCCTCCGCCCGAATGAGTACTTGATAGATGTACACCCATTGCCAGAACCCGGCCACCGCCAGTCCTTTGGCACATGGAAAGCCACATAACTCACCAACTCATTCTGCAGGTGATCTCCATGCCTTCCTCGGCTTGTCCGCCGTCGAGCAACGACAACTCCGGCCCTGGCCTCCCCAAGTATGCATGTGTGTTGCTCCAGCCCACGTTCGCGTCATGACGCTCCAGCCCCCTGTCCGCGCATTGGACTTCGACCGGCTCAAGGAAACGGTTGACCAAGTCCTATTGGACTTCCTGACTTCCAAGTCCGAGGAGGCCGCCGATGAAGCTCACCTTCCGGATCTTGCTGCTCCGTTGAAGGACTTCCTGGCCGCGGGCGGCAAACGCATCCGGCCGCTCCTTGCCATGGTGGGCTGGCACGCCACAGGCACGCACAACGATCCGCGCACCGCGTACCATCTGGCAGCTTCCCTGGAACTCTTCCACGCCTTCGCGCTCATTCATGACGACGTCATAGACCAGTCCGATACCCGCCGCGGCCGGCCAGCTATCCACCGTTCCCAGGCAGCGCAACACAACAAATCCGCTGCGGCTGGCCGGTTCGGAGAGGGAGCAGCCATCTTCATCGGTGACCTCGCCCTCATCTGGTCCCACGAGCTCCTCCACCGGGGCAACCCCAGCACAGCACAACTGGCGCGCATCCTTCCGCTGCTGGAACGAATGCGCACCGAGGTGATCCAGGGCCAGTACCTTGACCTCATCGCCGCAGTCCACCAGCAGAGCGCTGTCGATGCAGCCCTGGCTGTGACCCGCTACAAGACCGCTAAGTACACCATTGAGCGCCCCTTGTCTCTAGGGGCAGCCCTTGCCGGCGCCGACAACGACCTGAGCCAGACGCTGTCCGCCTTCGCATTGCCACTCAGCGAGGCCTTCCAGCTCCGGGAGGACCATCTTGGTGTCTTTGGCGATCCCAAGGCCACCGGGAAGTCTGCCCTGGACGACCTACGCGAAGGCAAGGCCACCGTCCTGATCGCCCTCACTCTTCAGCGTGCCTCCCGCACCCAAGCCGACCAGCTACGGCAGCTTCTGGGCTGTCCTACCCTCACTGATGACCAGGCCGGAACGGCCCGGCGCATTGTCGTTGCCACCGGCGCCGACCGCGTCGTTGAAGACATGATCGCCGAGCGGCACAAGCAGGCCCTCGGCCATCTGGAGCGGGCGCCGCTGGAGCCGGAGATCGCTGACACATTGCGCCGCCTTGCCGACTCTGCCGTCAGGAGGCTCACCTGACGCACAAGGCCAGGTGCGCCACTCCTTCGTCAGCCCGGTGGCCATCGGGAGGCGGTACTGCGGACCCTGGATGCGGAGGCGGCCGTCCGCTCCCGCTGGCCTGGGGTCTTCTCTCTGCTCACGCCAGTACGTTGCGGTAGGACAGGTGCATGCGCAGCTGAGCCAGCGAATCACACCAGAAGGAGAAGCGCCCGTCTGGCGAGAGCTAGGAAGGCGGTACTGCGTGAACTGACCTAAGAGGGCGGTATGTAAGTGCATAGGTGATTTGCCGGGACCTGAACGTGTGGCAGCACGGTATCCCGGCCGGTCGGCGGGCTCGGGCGTGCTGGGCTAAGCACTGTGAACGAACGCAAGCCCTACAAGACCGACCTGTCCGATGCGCAGTGGGCGCTGGTCGAGCCGGTGATCGCCACGTGGAAGGCCGCGCACCGCTCGGTCAGCGGTCACCAGGGCCGGTACGAGATGCGGGAGATCGTCAACGCGCTCCTTTAACAGGGCCGCACAGGCTGCCAGTGGGACCTGCTTCCGCACGGGATGTCCGCCATGCGTCGTTCGGCAGCCCGGTCTGGTCGGTGCCGTCGTCACGCCACTTCTTCACCGCCCCGACCGGAGGCGGGTCGTGGGAGAGGTAGTCCCACTGGCAGCCGGTACGGGACTGGTAGAGCAGGGCGTTGACGATCTCCCGCATCTCGTAGGCACCCTGGTGGCCGCTGACGGAGGCATGCTAAGCCGTCCAGGAGACGATGGCGGGCTCGATCAGGGCCCACCGCTCATCGGATAAGTCGCTCTTGTAGGGCTGGCGGTCGCTCACGAGGACCACTCCACCACGATAGGGCTCCCCGATCAGTCCCGATACACCTGTGCCACACATTCCAGCGACAACGAAAGTGGCATCACTTCACATATCGCCCTCTAACTGGCTCTGACAAAAGCTGCTGATCATGAGACTGTCGGCTTGCCGTCTCGTAGGTTTGGTTATGGGAAACCGTCCGTCGCGGCCGTGGGTCGTGTCAGACGAACTGTGGTCGCTCATCGCTCCGTTGCTGCCGCAGCCGGGTCCGAAGAAGGTCGAGGGCAGACCGCAGGTGCCGGACCGGCAGGCGTTGTGCGGGATCTTGTTCGTGCTCTACACCGGCGTCCAATAGGAGTACCTGCCGCAGGAGTTGGGCTTCGGCTCGGGCATGACGTGCTGGCGGCGCCTGGCCGCCTGGAACGAGGCCGGCGTCTGGGACCAACTACACGTCGCGCTGCTGAAGAAGCTGCGGTCGGCGGACCAGTTGGACTGGTCGCGGGCGGTGATCGATTCCTCGCACGTGCGGGCCGCTCGGCGAGGCCCAAAAGCGGGCCCAGCCCGGTCGACCGCGCCCGGCCGGGCAGCAAGCACCACGTCTTCACCAACGGCCGGGGGATCCCGCTCGCAGTGTCACTGACCGGCGGCAACCGCAACGACGTCACCCAACTCCTGCCCCTGCTCGACAAGATCCCGGCCGTCGCCGGTCTTGTCGGTCGACCACGGCGCCGGCCGGACATGCTCTTCGCCGACCACGGCTACGACCACGACAAGTACCGGCGTCTGCTGCGGGCCCGCGGCATCCGCCCAGCGATCGCCGAACGCGGCCAGCCACACGGCACCGGCCTGGGCACCTTCCGCTGGGTCGTGGAACGGACGAACTCCTGGCTGCACGGCTTCCGCCGCCTACGCATCCGCTGGGAACGACGCGACGACATCCACGAAGCATTCCTCAGCCTCGCCGCCTGCCTGATCACCTACCGCCACGTCCAACGCCTCTGTTAGCACCTCTAAGCGGTACAGCCAGTGAAACGCAGTCGAGGCTGGCCTCGTAGTCGCCGAACCCACGCCGTGAAGGATGTTGAAAGCGTTGAACACACATGACATTCGCGCGCATACAGGACTCTGGAGTCCAGTGGCAGGCCCCCGGTACACAGGCAACCATCGACCGATCTCGATGGACATGTTTTCCGACACGTTCTCGCAAGCGGATTCACTCCTGCCCGGCACTGGCACGCCATCTGTGACGCGTGCCAGTGGTTGCCGCGACCCGGCGATGAGTTCACAACGTCACAAGCTTTCAACGCGTTCACGCACCCGCATGCTGTGAAGCCTTGCCCGCACAGCGCGTGATTGGTCTTCTGACAAGGAATGATGTCGGCCCTCCGGTCCCACCACTGGAGTGCCCCTGGTGATGAGGTGTGCATGCAACAGGGTGATCAGTCCTCGTCAGAGCGCTTGCCGAGGGATGCAGATATTCCAGCCCCCCCCACATGGAGTAACTGAATCGATGAACACCATTGCCGTGATCGGGATTGCATGCCGGTTGCCAGGAGCGCCTGATCCACGGGCCTTCTGGAGGGTGCTGTCCGCCGGGGAAAGTCATGTCACCGAGGCACCCGCTGGGCGATGGGACTCAGCCGATCCAAGTGTCCGGCTGGGCGGATTCATCGACGACATCGATCGCTTCGACGCCGCCTTCTTCCGCATCTCACCCAACGAGGCTGCCGCTACCGACCCCCAGCAACGGCTGATGCTGGAGATCGCGTGGGAGGCCCTGGAGGATGCGCGAATCGTTCCCGGCACCCTTGCCGGGTCCAAGACGGGCGTCTTTGTCGGCGCGATGTGGGACGACTACGCAACCCTGGTGTACAGGCATGGCACCGCGGCACTCACGCCGCACACGATCACGGGGCTGCATCGCAGCATTGCCGCCAACCGAATCTCCTACGCCCTGAATCTCAGCGGTCCCTCTCTCAGCGTCGACTCGGCGCAGTCGTCGGGGCTGGTAGCGGTTCACATGGCGGTGCAGAGTCTGGTTCGGGGGGAGTCCTCGCTGGCCGTCGCGGGCGGGGTGAACCTGAACATCCTCGCGGAGAGTACCGCGACCGCGCAGCGGTTCGGCGGACTGTCTCCCGACGGGCGCTGTTACACCTTCGACGCACGGGCCAACGGCTACGTGCGCGGCGAGGGGGCCGCAGCTGTGGTGCTCAAACCCCTCGATGAGGCGTTGACAGACGGTGACCCGATCTACTGCGTGATCCGGGGTAGCGCCGCCAACAGCGACGGTGCCACCCCGGGGCTGACCGTGCCGAGTGCCGAGGCTCAGGCTCAACTGCTGCGTGAGGCCTATGCGGCGGCCAAAATCGCTCCCGCGAGCGTCCACTATGTGGAACTGCACGGGACGGGTACGCGCGTGGGCGACCCGGTCGAGGCCGCAGCTCTGGGTGAGGCACTCGGAGCCGGCCGCGCTGGAGGCACTCCGTTGTGGGTGGGCTCGGTGAAGACCAACATCGGTCACCTGGAAGGTGCGGCAGGCACGGTGGGCCTGCTCAAAACTGCCCTCGCCATCAAGCATCGCCAGTTGCCGCCGAGTCTCAACTTCACAACCCCTAATCCAGCGATTCCCCTTGATGAACTCGGCCTGCGAGTACAGCGCGAGCTGACCGACTGGCCCTCCGACCGCCTTGTCGCGGGCGTGAGCTCCTTCGGCATGGGCGGCACCAACTGCCACATGGTCCTCACTGGACCGCACACCATGGACCAGGTCACGCCCGCGAGTGCGCGCAATGCCCCTGCTCGGAGCGCCGGAGGCCGAATTCGCCGCAGTTCGACCAGTCGGCCGTCGCATGAGGGCGGTACCCGGCCCGGTGGGGAGGCGGCGGCGTACGCGCTGAGCGCCCGCAGCCTTCAGGCGTTACGGGGCCAGGCTGCTCGCCTGGCCCGTGTGGTGGAGTCCAACGACCCGGCCAATCTGGCGCTGTCACTGATCACCACGCGGACCCACTTCGAGCACCGGGCAGTCGTGCTCGGCGCCGGCATCGAGGCGCTGACAGCCTTGGCAGAGGGCGAGCCGAGCGGCAACGTGGTCACCGGGACCGTGGCGCAGGGCCGCACGGCCGTCATGTTCACCGGACAGGGAAGTCAGCGTTTGGGCGCTGGGCGCGAGCTTTACCGCACCGAACCCGTGTTCAAGGCCGCGCTCGACGAGATTGCCTCGCATATCGACTTCCCGTTGTTGGACGTGATGTTCGGTGAAGGCGACGCTGACGCGCAGCGGCTTGACCGCACTGCTTTCACCCAGCCCGCTCTGTTCGCGCTGGAGGTGGCCCTCTACCGGTTGATGCGGTCCCATGGTGTCCAGGTGGACCTGCTCATCGGTCACTCGATCGGAGAGATCGCCGCCGCCCACGTAGCCGGCGTGCTGTCTTTGGCCGACGCCTGCACCCTGGTCGTGGCGCGGGGCCGCCTGATGGAGAGCGCGTATGCGGGTGGCGCGATGATGGCCATCGAGGCCACCGAGGAAGAGGTGGGCCCGACGCTCACGGACGGCGTCGACCTGGCCGCCGTCAACGCTCCGAACGCGATCGTCGTCTCGGGAGATCATGACTCTGTGATGTCGATGGGTGCGCGCTGGAAGAAGCGCGGCCGCCGCATCCGGCAGTTACGCGTCTCACATGCTTTCCACTCCTCTCACCTCAACCCGATCCTGGATGAGTTCCGTGCAGTGGCCGAGGCGCTGACCTACCGTCCACCGAGCCTTCCGATCGTGTCCAATGTGTCCGGTGAGCTGGATGGGGATGAACTCTGCACAGCCGACTACTGGGTGCGGCACATGCGCGGCACGGTCAGGTTCGCCGCTGGCGTGCAGACTCTGCGGGCAGCGGGAGCCGTGCGCTTCCTCGAACTGGGGCCCGACCCGGCCCTGGGGCCCATGGTCACCGCCGCCCTGGTGGATGGGCCGGCCGAGGTGGTGTCGGTACTGCAGGCCCAGCGTGCGGAGGACCAGTCGGTGCGGTCGGCACTCGCCCAGCTGTGGGTGACCGGCGGTGCGGCCGACTGGCGCTCGGTCTTCGCTCCGCCATCGGCGCAGACCGTGGACCTCCCTACGTATGCCTTCGACCGCGAACGTCACTGGTTTGACGCCGCGGCCGCATTCGTGCCGGCCGAGCTGCCGGCCGCCCAGCCCGCTACGGCGATACCTGTCCGCTCCGATCGGTCCATGCTCGAACTCGTGCGCACCACGGCCGCGATCGTCCTGGGGCACACGGGCGCCGACGCGATCGACCCCGAGACACCCTTCCGCGACCTGGGTTTCGACAGCATCAGTGCCGTGCAACTACGCGGCAAGCTGCAAGCGTCGACAGAGATGCGGCTGAGCCCGACACTGATCTTCGACTACCCCACCCCGGCGATGCTCGCCCGGTACCTGGCCGGAGGCAGCGAGGCCGCCTCCGAGGAGGACGTGACGCCGGCTGCGCCCGCAGAGCCGGTGGCCATTGTGGCGATGAGCTGCCGTTACCCCGGTGAGGCGGACACCCCGGAGAAGTTGTGGAGCATCGTCTCCAAGGGCGTCGATGCGATCAGCGACTTCCCCGTCAACCGCGGCTGGGATATCGACGCCCTGTTCGACGCCGATCAGGACCGGGCCGGGCACACCTACACGACCAAGGGCGGCTTCCTGCACGACGCGAACACGTTCGATGCGTCGTTCTTCGGAATCAGCCCCCGGGAGGCCACCGCCATGGACCCCCAGCAGCGACTGCTGCTGGAGAACTCCTGGGAGGCGTTGGAGCGAGCCGGGATCGATCCGCGGTCGTTGCGCGGCAAACGGATTGGCGTCTTCGCGGGCGCCATGGCACAGGACTACGGGCCGCAACTGCACGAGGCGGCCGACGGCTTCGATGGGTACCTGCTTACCGGATCGACCACCAGCGTGGCCTCCGGGCGGATCGCCTACACGCTGGGACTGGAGGGACCGGCCCTCACCATCGACACCGCCTGCTCGTCGTCCTTGGTGGCGATGCACCTTGCCGTGCAGGCTCTGCGGCAGGGCGAATGCACGATGGCGCTTGCCGGCGGTGTTGCTGTGATGTCCAGCCCGGGCATGTTCGTCGAGTTCAGCCGCCAGCGCGGGCTTTCCCGCGATGGCCGCTGCAAGGCGTTCGGAGCGGACGCGGACGGCACCGGTTGGGCCGAGGGCTCGGGTCTGGTCCTACTCGAACGGCTCTCGGACGCCGTCACCCACGGACATCCGGTGCTGGCCGTGGTCCGCGGATCAGCCGTCAACCAGGACGGCGCCTCCAATGGCCTCACCGCACCCAACGGCCCCTCCCAGGAGCGGGTGATTCGGCAGGCTCTGGCGCAGGGTGGGCTGCGTCCCGCTGATGTGGATGTCGTGGAGGCCCACGGGACCGGCACCGTATTGGGCGACCCGATCGAGGCTCAGGCGCTGCTCAACACCTACGGCCAGGCACACTCCGCGGACAATCCCCTGTGGATCGGATCGCTCAAGTCCAACATCGGCCACACCCAGGCGGCCGCCGGGGTTGGCGGGGTCATCAAGATGGTGTCCGCCCTGCGGCACGGCACCCTCCCGCCAACGCTGCACGCCGCCGCACCCTCCCCACACATTGACTGGTCCTCGGGGCAGATGGCCCTGTTGACCAAGGCCCGCCCTTGGCCGATGCTCGACCGGCCGCGCCGCGCCGCGGTCTCCTCCTTCGGGATATCCGGCACCAACGCCCACATGATCATCGAGTCCTACCCGGGTGTCTCCCCCGCTGCACAACCCGCGGCGCCCACCCCCTCCGCGGCCGTGGCGGTGCCTCTGGCGGCACGATCGCCTGACGCGTTGCGCAACCTGGCGAGCTGGGTGGCAAAGGCACCGTTTACCTCGGTCGCCTCGATAGCGCAGACGCTGACGCGCCGCACCGCATTTGAACACCGGTCCGTAGTGGTCGCCGCCGACCAGGAGGGACTGCTCGCCGGCCTGGCCGCGCCGGCCTGCACGGAGACCCGTCCGCCGGGCAAGACCGTATTCGTCTACCCGGGCCAGGGTGCTCAGTGGGTCGCCATGGCCGCCTCCCTCCTGGACACCTCCCCCGTATTCGCCGACGCCGTCGAGGAGTGCGCGACCGCCCTGGCGCCGTACATCGGCTGGGACCTGCACGACACCTTGCGCCACGGCACCGGCCTGGAGCGAGTCGACGTGGTCCAACCGGCACTGTTCGCCATGATGGTCTCGCTCACCGCCCTGTGGCGGCACCACGGCGTGGTGCCCGACGGGGTGGTCGGCCACTCCCAGGGCGAAATTGCCGCCGCCTACGTCGCCGGCGCCCTGTCTCTCGACGATGCCGCCAAGGTAGTGGCGCTGCGCAGCAAAGCCATCACGACGCTGGCCGGACACGGTGGGATGACGGCCGTTCCTGCCTCAGCCGACGAGACGGCGCGGCTCATCGAACCATGGGCCGGCCGGATCTCGATCGCCACGATCAACGGCCCCCAGGCGACGGTCATCTCCGGCGAGGTGGCAGCGCTCGACGAGTTCCACGCCACCTATGAACGAGCCCGGCGCATCCCGGTGGACTACGCCTCACACTCGCACTACGTCGAGGAGATCCACGCAACCCTGCTGCACGACCTGGACGGTCTGAGCCCGCGAACCCCGGCGATCGAGTTCCACTCGACAGTCGGTGGGCAGGTCACCTTCGACGCGGACTACTGGTACCGCAACCTTCGCCAGACCGTCCACTTCGCACCCACCATCGCCGGGCTATCGGAGTACACAACGTTCGTCGAGGTCAGCCCGCACCCGATTCTCACCGGAGCCGTTCAGGACACCGTGGAGGACGGCATCGTCATCGGGACACTGCGACGCGACCACGGCGGCCTGGAGCAGTTCCTGACGGCGCTCGGCGAGGTCTGGGCGCACGGCGGCTACGTCGAGTGGCATACACCCGACGCCGAACCGGCCGCCCTGACTACCTATCCGTTCCAACGCGAGTCCTACTGGCTGACCCCGAAGACCGCCCCCGGGAGCCTTGGACCGGCCGGGTTGTCCGAGGCCGAGCACCCCCTGCTCGGGGCAGCCCTGGAGCGGGCGGACGGAGACGGGCTCCTCCTGACGGGACGGCTGGACCTGCGCACCCACCCCTGGCTGGCGGACCACTGCGTGCTGGACACGGTGCTGCTGCCCGGCACCGCGTTCGTCGAGATCGCCCTCCACGCCGGTGCCCGGTTGGGCGCCGGCTCGCTCGACGAATTGACGCTTGAGGCCCCGCTGGTGCTGGGTGAGCGTGCGGCCGTGGACGTGCAGGCGGCCGTGAGCGCTCCCGATTCGCAGGGCAGTTGCACCCTGAGCATCTACTCCCGACCGTCCGCCGTGCCGGACGCGACCTGGACCCGGCATGCCTTCGGCAGTCTGTCCCCTGCAACGGCTCCGGCCTCCGCCCCGAGCGAGCCGTGGCCGCCTGCCGACGCCGTGCCCGTCGACGTCACCAGCGTGTACCCCCACCTGCTGGCCGCCGGATACGCTTATGGACCCGCCTTTCAGGGCCTGCACGCGGCCTGGCGCCGCGGCGATGACATCTTCGCTGAAGTGCGCCTGCCCGAAGGCGAAGCAGACTCCTTCGGCATCCACCCGGCCCTGCTCGACGCGGTCCTGCACCCCATCGTGGCCCTGACCGGCCCCACTCCGGCCGGGGGCCCCCGACTGCCGTTCGCCTGGACCGGCGTGCGCCTGCACGCCGTCGGCGCGACATCCTTGCGCGCCCATATCACCAGTACTTCGGCCGGTGTCGCCCTCACCATGACTGACCCGGCCGGCGGGCTCGTCGCCACGGTGGAGTCCTTGGCTCTGCGCCCAGCTCCCAGCGACCTCACCGCGGCCGCGACCACCGATCCGCTCTACGCCGTCGCCTGGACCCCCACCACCCTCCCCACTGCCCCGGCCCTGCCCGATCTCACCGTCCTGACCTGCGTCCACCCCAGCTCAACCCCAGGGCTCACCGCCTCCGGCAAGAAGCGCGGGCGAGCCGGCACCCGCCCGAACGAGGTGACGCCGATCTCTGTCACGGGCGCCGCGGACAACGCAGCCGCGGAAGAATCGAGCCCCACAGTCAACGGCTCGCCCCTGGACAACGGCGCGCCCCTGGACAACGAGGGACTCAAGAGCCCGTCAGTCGGGCGACCCGGTGATAACACCCGGCCGGCGGTGGCCGACGCCGATTCCACGCAACCAGCGGCATCTCTTCACGCCGTGCTGGCCCAGGTTCAGTCGTGGCTGGCGTCCGAGGGCCCACAGGGGCGGCACCTCGCCATCGTCACACACGGGGCAGTGGCCGTCTCCCCGGGAGAAGCGGTCTCGCCAGAGGCCGCCGCGATCTGGGGCCTCATACGCACCGCTCAAGCCGAGAACCCTGGCCTGCTCACGCTGGTCGATCTCCCCCTGGACCAGATACCGGGGCCGGTATCGACGGTTCACGACGACTCCGGGCCCAAGGCCACACCTGTACGGGCACCGTCCAGCAGCGCCCCTCTTCCCGAGCCCTTCACCACCGTGGTCGACACCGGTGACGGAAAGAGCACGACCTATGCGCCCTCGCCCGACCTGTCGGTCGCTGCGCTCATCGCGGCGGCCGTGGCACTGAACGAGCCACAGCTAGCGGTCCGCGGTCAGACCGTTCACACAGCCCGGCTGCGGACCCTGCCAACCACGGGCGAACAGCTCGCTCTTGACCCCGACAAGACAGTCCTGATCACCGGTGGCACCGGTGGTCTGGGCCGCCTGATCGCCCGACACCTGGCGACGGCGTACGGAGTGAGGAACCTGCTCCTGCTCAGCCGCCGGGGCGCCAACGCCCCCGGGGCTGACAGCCTGGCCGAGGAGATCGGGGCGCATTTGACCGTCGTGGCCTGCGATGTCGGCGACCGTGACCAGATGGCCGGCGTCCTCGCGTCCATACCGGATGACCGGCCCTTGCAGGCCGTCATCCACACGGCCGGGGTGCTGGACGACACTGTGTTCGGTTCACTGACACCGTCCCGGCTCGATGGCGTGTACTGGCCCAAGGCCGACGGGGCGCGGATCTTGCACGAGCTCACCGCTGAGATCGACCTCGCGGCGTTCGTGCTCTTCTCGTCGGTCACAGCGACCCTGGGCAGTGCCGGACAAGGCAACTACACCTGCGCCAACGGCTACCTCGATGGCCTTGCCGCCCTGCGCCGGTCCCAGGGCCAGGCAGCGACAAGCCTGTCCTGGGGCCTATGGGCGCACGAGAGCGGGATGACCGCACATCTCGACGAGGCCGACCGGGGTCGGATGTCGCGCGGCGGCATCGCGGCGATGCCGACCGAACTGGGGCTGCGCCTGTTCGACGCCGCCCTGCGGACCGGTCAACCCCACGTGGTTCCCGCCCTGCTTGACCTGCCTGCGCTACGCGCGCTGGCTGCCGCAGGCAGCCTCCCCGCGCTGCTGCGCGGTCTCGTGCGGCTACCGGCCCGGCGAGCCGCAAGCACTGCACAGGCCGATCGCTCCTGGGAGTCGAGGCTGGCCCCGCTGCCCCAGGAGCAGCGGACGGAGCTGGTGTTGGATCTCGTCCGCGCCACCGCGGCATCCGTACTCGGGCACTCGTCGGCGTCCACGGTTGACGCCGGTCGGGCATTCAAGGCGCTCGGTTTCGACTCATTGACGTCGGTGCAGTTCCGCAACCGGCTCGTCGCCGAAACCGGGCATCGCTTCCCGGTGACGATCGTGTTCGACCACCCGACGCCGCGGACCATGGCCGAGTACCTGGTGACCCAGCTCACCGGAAACACAGCGGAGCCGACAGCTGCCAACGCACTGCCCGAGGAAGAGTCCGCACCGCAGGATCCGATCGCGATCGTGGGCATGGCGTGCAGGCTGCCCGGCGGCGCGAACACGCCCAGCGGCCTGTGGGATCTCGTGGCCCGCGGCCAAGACGCCCTGGCACCGTTCCCCGTCGACCGGGGATGGGATCTCGATGCGCTCCACGACAGCGATCCGGACCAGACCGGCACCGTACGGACCAAGTACGGCAGCTTCCTGACGGACGTGGGCGGGTTCGATGCGGCGTTCTTCGGGATATCACCGCGCGAGGCTCTGACGATGGAGCCTCAGCAGCGGCTCTCGCTTGAGGTCGCATGGGAGGCGTTCGAGCACGCGGGTATCGATGTCGAATCCCTGCGCGACACCGCGACCGGGGTGTTCATCGGCGCCATGCGCAATGACTACGGGCCCGCCCTGGGCGACCTGCCGGCCGATCTCGAGGGCAGCTCGATGACCGGAACCGCTGGAAGCGTGCTGTCCGGTCGTGTCTCGTACCAGTTCGGTCTGTCAGGGCCCGCACTGACGGTGGACACCGCCTGCTCCTCATCGTTGGTGGCGATGCACCTGGCTGTGGGATCCCTGCGCACAGGTGAATGTTCCATGGCCTTGGCGGGCGGGGTGACGGTGATGTCCACGCCGCGGACGCTTGTTGAGTTCTCCAGGCAGCAGGGCCTGTCGGCGGACGGCCGGTGCAAGGCCTTCGCCGCGGCAGCGGACGGAACCGGCTTTGGTGAAGGTGCGGGGCTGCTCGTTTTGGAGCGGCTGTCGGACGCCCGGCGACGGGGGCACCGCGTGTGGGCGGTCATCCGCGGAACAGCCGTGAACCAGGACGGGTCCAGCAACGGGTTGACCGCTCCCAACGGCCCGGCCCAGCAGAAGGTCATCGGGGCCGCTCTGGCCGATGCCCAACTGACCGCCGCGGACGTGGATGTGGTCGAAGCACACGGCACCGGCACCACGCTCGGGGACCCCATTGAGGCCACAGCGCTCCTGGCCACGTACGGGCAGGAGCGGCTGGCACGCGCGGAAGGCGGAGTGCTCCCGCTCTACCTGGGATCGCTGAAGTCGAACATCGGCCACACACAGGCCGCCGCCGGTGTCGCCGGAGTCATCAAGATGGCCATGGCGATGCGCCACGGAACCGCTCCGAAGACCCTCCACGTCGACGCCCCCTCCCCGCACGTGGACTGGGCCCCCGGTACCGCGGAACTGCTGACCGAATCCGTGCCGTGGCCGGCAACGGGACGGCCACGGCGGTGCGGCGTGTCGTCCTTCGGCATCAGCGGCACCAACGCCCACGTGATCCTTGAGGCCCCCGACGAGGTCACATCCCCAGCCTCGGGTGAACCGCCCGAGGACAGCCGGCAGCGATCAAGTCTGCCCGGTGATGTGCTGGCGCTTCCCTTGTCGGCCCGAAGCGGTGCCGCACTCAAGGGCTTCGCCAGGCGGCTTCATGAACACCTCGGCAACCCTGCGGCGAATGACCGGCCGGCGGACCTGGCGTTCACGCTCGCGACGGCCCGCCACGTGTTCGATCACCGGGCTGTTGTGCTCGGATCCGATATCGCACAGGTGCGTCATGGGCTCGAAGCGCTTGCCGAGGGCAGGCCAACAGCGGCGGTCGTCCAAGGAATCAGCGGTGACAGTACTAAGTACGCGTGTCTGTTCACCGGTCAGGGCGGCCAGCAGGCAGGCATGGGCC
The DNA here is from genome assembly GCF_053606205.1 of Streptomyces sp. NPDC055239. Lineage (NCBI taxonomy): Bacteria > Bacillati > Actinomycetota > Actinomycetes > Kitasatosporales > Streptomycetaceae > Streptomyces > Streptomyces sp. NPDC055239. The sequence goes on from NZ_JBSGRD010000025.1 coordinate 43,688, forward strand.
ACGAGCTGCACCGAGTCTTCCCTGTCTTCGCTCAGGTCATCGACGCGGTGTGTACCACCGTCGACCCGGTACTGAAGCGTCCACTGCGCGAGGTCATGTTCGCACCGCGCGGGACAGAGAACGCCCGGCTGCTGAATGAAACCCACTACACCCAGATTGCGCTCTTCGCTTTCGAGGTGGCTCTTTTCCGACTCCTCGAGTCCTGGGGAGTGAAGCCCGACTACCTTATGGGGCACTCGCTCGGCGAACTCGTGGCCGCACACGTCGCAGGGGTCCTGACCCTGGAGGACGCAGCCATCCTGGTGGCGGCGCGAGGCCGGCTGATGCAAACCCTGTGCCCAGGCGGTGCCATGGTCGCGGTTGCCGCACCGGAGGAGGAGATCGCGCCGCTGGTCCAGGACCGCGGTGGCAGCGTTGCCCTGGCCGCCGTCAACGGACCTGCATCCGTCGTCCTGTCCGGCGACGTAGAACCTGTGCTGCACCTTGCCGGGACACTGAAGTCCCGCGGCTACGCAACGCACCGCCTGAAGGTGAGCCGGGCCTTCCATTCCCACCATATGGCAGCCGTCGCCGAGGAATTCCATGCGATCGCCGCGCCCCTCAGCTTCGCTGCGCCCCGCATCCCCATCATTTCCAACGTCACGGGCCGTGTTCTCACCGCAGACGAAGCATCGTCGCCGGACTACTGGGCCGCTCACATCGGCAAGCCGGTCCAGTTCTACAACGGCATCCGCTACCTGCACACCGAGGGTGTCAACCAGTATCTGGAAGTCGGCCCCGACGCCGTCCTGTCGGCCATGGCCCAGGAAGCCCTCGCCGGGCAACCCGCAGCACCCCTGACCATCGCCACCCAACGACGAGGACAACCGCAGACCGGCACCCTCGCAACGGCGGTGGCCGAGGCCCACGTCACCGGCATGACGAAGGTGAACTGGAACGCGCTGCTCCCCCCACAGTGCGCCGTTCAGCCCGACGTACCCACCTACCCCTTCGAGCATCAGCGGTACTGGCTTGAGGCCACAGCCGGTTCCCCGCCGCCCGCAACGATCCCTCAGGAGTTCACGGGGCAGTTCTGGTCGGCGGTGGAGAACCACGACATCGCCGCGCTGGGCGCCGCCATCGGCGCCGGCCTGACCTCCGACAACACCCTCGCCGAACTGATCCCGGCCCTTGCCTCCTGGCATGCGGGTGCCACGGCTGCATCCCCGACCGACTCGCCGCGCGACCGCACAACCCTGTCCACGGTCCAGGATCCCGCATCGCCGGACGACGCCCTTACGGTGCGGGAATCACTCGCCGGTCTTTCCTTGAACGAGCAGCGGGACTACCTGACCAACCTGGTACGAGGTGAGTCAGCGGCCGTGCTCCGCTACGCAACCCCCGACGACGTCCCCACCGAACAACCCCTCAAAGACCTCGGCATGGACTCGCTGGGCGCCATCTCCCTTACCAAGCGCCTGCGTTCCGTGACCGGGCTGGAGCTGTCGAACACACTGACCTTCAACTTCCCCACTGCAGCCGGAATAGCCGAGTACCTGCGCACGGAGATGGCGGTCCCGACGTCCGACTCACCATCGTGGGACACCGAACTCGACAAACTCCAATCCGCGCTGGCTGAATTCTCCGGAAGCCAGACCGAACGCGGCACCATCGAAGCCAGACTCAAAGCCCTTCTAGCGAGGATCGCAGGAGTCACGCAGGCCCCACAGGGGACGCATTCCGGGGCCGACCTTGAGGCTGCCACCGCCGACGAACTGTTCGCCTTCATCGACAACGGCACCCAACAGAGCGACCACCGCGCCGACCATCACGACTAGAAGCGAAGAGGGGCCGAAGAGCATGACAGACAACGAGCAGCAACTCCTTGACTATCTCAAGCGCGCAACCTCCAAACTGAGCAGTTGCCGGCAGCAGCTCAAGGAGATGGAAGACACCAAAAATGAGCCCATAGCCATTGTGGGAATGGGCTGCCATTACCCCGGCGGAGTAGCCGGACCGGACAGCCTGTGGAGCCTTGTCGCAAGCGCCGGTGACGCCATCGGCCCCTTCCCGACCGACCGCGGCTGGAATCTCGATCGCCTCTTCTCCGAAGACAAGGATGCGCCCGGAACCACCTACGCACACCGCGGCGGGTTCCTCTACGACGCCGCAATGTTCGACGCCGAATTCTTCGGGATAACTCCTCGCGAGGCCGCCACACTCGATCCGCAGCAGCGCGTCATGCTCGAGACCGCCTGGGAGGCACTCGAGCACGCCGGCATCCATCCGACCGGGCTGCGCGGATCCAACACCGCCGTCTACGCCGGGGTCGCCAGTCTCGACTACTCGGACGGCTGGCAGCAATCCGATGGGACCGAAGGCTATCGGCCGACCAGTGTGTCCCACGCCGTCGTATCCGGCCGCATCGCCTACACCCTTGGTCTGCAAGGCGCCGCCGTCACCGTCGACACCGCCTGTTCGTCATCGCTGGTCGCCGTGCACCTGGCCTGTCAGGCCCTGCGACGCGGCGAGTGCACCCTCGCCCTGGCGGGCGGCGTCAGCATCATGGCAACCCCCATGGCCTTCACCGAGTTCGCTCGGCAGAAGGGCCTGTCGCCCGACGGGCGGTGCAAGTCATTCGCGGCGGCCGCCGACGGCACCGGCTGGGGCGAGGGAGCCGGGGTACTTGCCTTGGAAAGGCTCTCGGAGGCCAAACGGCATGGCCATCGGGTATGGGCAACCATCCGCGCCAGCGCCGTCAACCAGGACGGGGCCAGCAATGGACTCTCAGCCCCCAACGGAATCGCCCAGCAGCAGGTCATCCGTGACGCCCTGATCGCTGCCCGCCTCTCAGCCGCGGACGTGGACGCCGTCGAGGCGCACGGCACCGGCACCGTGCTCGGCGACCCGATCGAGGCCGAAACCCTGACGGCCACCTACGGACGAAGCCGCCCAACCAACGGCGACGGAGCGCCGGTACCCCTGTACCTGGGCTCTTTGAAGTCCAACATAGGCCACACCCTTGCCGCCGCCGGCGTCGGCGGCGTCATCAAGATGGCGATGGCCATGCACCACGGCGTGCTTCCCCAGACCCTTCACGTGGATGAGCCCACACCCCAGGTGGACTGGTCCTCCCGCACCGTCAGTCTCCTCGCCCAGTCACAGCAGTGGCCGAACTCAGGACGGCCGCGCCGGGCAGGCATCTCCTCATTCGGTATCAGCGGAACCAACGCCCACCTCATTCTCGAGCAGAGTCCCGACGCCACCGGTCCCGTGCCGACGCTTGCCACCCCTGGCTCCGCCCAAAATGGGGACGCATCCGCGCCTGGCCCAACCGCCGAAGACTCTGCCGGCCCGGTCCCTCAGAGCAGTCCCGAAGCAGAACTCGTCCCCTGGGTCCTGTCGGGAAAATCAAAGACCGCCTTGAAAGCACAGGCAGCGCGGCTTCGCCAGCACATCCACCACCACACAGAGCTCTCTTATCAGGACATCGCCCGCAGCCTCGCAACCACACGCACGCGCTTCACGCACTCGGCAGTCGTCCTTGCCGGTGACGCAACCGCCACCGCGGCTCGCATCGACGCGCTTGCCGAAGGCCGGCCGGAAACGGGTGTCGTCACCGGCACCACCGGACCACGAGGCAAGACCGTATTCGTCTTCGGAGGCCAAGGCTCCCAGTGGCCCCGCATGGGGCTGCGCCTTTATCAAGGCTCAACGACATTCCGGGCATCATTGGACGCGGCTGACCAAGCCCTGCGCCCGTTCACCCACTGGTCGGTTCTGGACGTGCTGCGCCAAGCGCCAGGGGCACCCAGCCTGGAGGCGGACAGCGTCATCCAACCCGCGCTCTTCGCCGTCATGACCTCACTGGCGGCGACCCTCCAGCACCACGGCATCGTCCCGGACGCGGTCGTCGGCCACTCCCAAGGGGAAATCAGCGCAGCCTGCGTCGCCGGGGCTTTGACCCTGGAGGACGCCGCGAAAGTCGTCGCGCTTCGCAGTCAGGCGCTGGCAGCACTGTCCGGCCACGGCGCGATGGCCTCGGTCTGGGCTGCTCCCGAACGGCTGGATGAGCTCCTCGAACCGTGGGCTGGGCACATCGGCGTCGCAGCTGCCAACAGCCCGACCCATTGGACCGTCAGCGGAGAGACCGAAGCCGTCAGCGAATTCCTCGACCGGTGCCAGACCGACGGAGTCCGCGCCCGCAGGATCGGCGTTGACTACGCATCCCACGGCCCCCAGGTCGAGACCGTACGAAACCAGCTGCTGGAGCAATTCGCCGATATCCGGCCCGGTGCCACCCGTATCCCCATGTACAGCACCGTAGATAGCCAGTCACACCGCTCCCCGATCGACGGGCGCCAGTTGGGCGCCGAATACTGGTATCAGAACCTCAGAAACCGTGTCGACCTGCTGGACACAACGCATTCCCTTCTCGAACAGGGCCACACACAATTTCTGGAGCTTTCGCCACATCCAGTCCTCACCCCGGCCATCGCCGAGTCCCTGGAAGCCTTCAGCGCCGAGGCAGCCACACGAGACGAACCGCACATCATCGGCGTGATGCGCCGCGACCAGCCGGAAACCGAGGAACTCCTCACTGCCCTTGGCCAGTTGTACGTGGCCGGATACAACGTCGACTTCTTCCCCGACCACCACAGGGGCAACACGAATGCAGTGCTCCCCACCTACGCCTTCCAGCACGAGCACTACTGGGTCGGTTCCGACGGGCCGAGTCGGGCGCGCGAGGAGGAGCACTCCGGCGAGGGATCGGCCGACCAGTCACTGCTCGGCCCGGTCACGGGACTTGCGGGAACCGACGAGTGGATCGCCATCAGCAGCGTGTCGCTGCAATCCCATCCCTGGCTGGCCGACCACGCGGTGCTGACAACCGTGGTGATGCCGGGGGTGGCGATGCTGGACATGGCACTGCAGGCTGGGCTGCGGGTCGGCTGCCCCGAGGTGGAAGAGCTGACGTTCCTCAGCCCGCTGCATCTTCCCGGCCAGGACGCGGTCCGACTGCAGGTCAGGATCGGCAGCGACGAGGGCGCAGGCCGGCGCCGCATCACCATCAACTCGCAGGCACCGAGGACCACAGGCCGAGAAGAGGACGACACCTGGACCTGTAACGCATCCGGGTACCTGAGGAACCCCGGCGGTGACGTCCAGGAGCGGCCTTGGGCGGATATGACGACCTGGCCGCCCGCCGGCGCAGAGCCGGTAGACACTACGGATCTCTACCCCACCCTGGCCAGGCGCGGCTACAATTTCGGAGAGGATTTCCAGAATGTTCACGCAATCTGGCAGCGGTACGGAGAAGTCTTCGTCGAGGTAAAAATACCGCCGCGATATCGCTCGGAAGCGAGCGTTTTCGGGATACACCCCCTACTCCTGGACGCCGCAGCTCATTGGCAACTCAAGAGCCTCAATTCAGCCGACGAGATCTCGGAGTGTCAGGTTCCTCTCCTGTTCTCCGCCGAAGGTGCCCAACTCATCCATCCGGGATCCGATACCCTCAGGGCTCACCTCACCCAGCGCTCCGGTCAGTCTGTCGGCATGGATCTGTTCGATGAATCCGGCCGCCACGTGGCCCGAATCGCGGGTCTGTCCACGCGTCCGATCTCGCAAGCCCGGCTGAAGCAGGCAATCCAGCCGACGGAGTCCGAGTCGCTCCTCCAACTCCAGTGGACACCGACCGCATCGTTCCAGGAATCTACACCCGAGGATCTGTGCATCCTCGACGCTACCGGCATGCTCACCGCAGGCAACGATCCACGTCTGACGATCTGCCACGACATCGAAAGTGTCGAAAGGTGCCTGCTCGATGGAGGCAACACAGTTCCCGTGCTCTCCCCGCACGGCCAGCTTCCCGCGGAACCGGACACCGCAAAGTCAGCGATCCTGCTGACTGAGTACACGCTCCGGGCGCTGGCCCAATGGACCGCTGACGAACGGCTCGCCACCACCACGTTGGCCATTGCCACATCTCATGCAGTGGCGGTCGACGACGGCGACGACGTCCGCCCTGAGCAGAGTGCGCTGTGGGGGCTCGCCCGAACCGCCGCTATCGAGCACCCGGACCGCTTCGTTCTGTTCGATCTCGACAGCTCATCCAACGCGTGGGCGAAGGCTGCCGCGGCAGCACCCTCCTACGCTGAAGTCGCCGTGCGGCGCGGCGTGGTGAGCAGTCCAGGGCTCGTGCGTCGCAGGCCGCCCTCCGCGGTCGCCCCCGCACCGCTGGACCCCGACGGAACTGTCCTTGTCACCGGTGCCACCGGTGGCATCGGCAAACTCATCGCCCGCCGTCTCGTGAGCGAACACGGAGTCACCCGCTTGGTACTCGCCTCACGGACGGGATCGGCAGCCGTCGGCGCTGACAACCTGAGCACCGAACTTGCGGAACTCGGCGCTGAGGTCACCATCGTCCAGTGTGATGTTGCCGATCGCGACGATCTGTCACAGCTAGTCGGCGGCATACCGCCCCAGCATCCGCTCACCGCCGTGGTGCATATGGCCGGCGTACTCGACGACGCCATCCTCACCCGGCTTACGGCAGATCAGGTACGCAAAGTCATGCGTCCAAAAGTCGAAGCGGCCGCCCACCTCCACGACCTCACCCAAGAGATCGGACTGGCCAGGTTCATTGTTTTCTCCTCCGTTTCCGGTGTCTTCGGAAGCCCCGGACAGGGCAATTACGCCGCCGCCAACGCCTTCCTCGACGGCCTGGCCCAGCATCGCCGAGCCAAAGGGCTACCCGCCACCTCTATTGCCTGGGGACTGTGGAATACCGCGACCGGAATGACCGCTCACCTCACGAGCGGCGATCTGCAACGAATCAGCCGCACAGGTATGAGGCCGATGACCGAGCGCGAAGGACTCAATCTCTTCGACCAGGCCATTCGGACATCCTCACCCGCGCTGATCGCCACTCCGATTGACAGCGAGGCGCTGTCCGCAGCCGTCGAGTCACATGCGGCACCCGCCCTGCTGGCAGGACTTGTGGGCACCCGTAACCGCCCCAAAACCCCCAGGTCACTCCGATCGCAAGATACTGGCCCGCGCAAGTCCCTGGTAGGTCTGGACGACGCAGCATTTCCTGAAGCAGTCGATGAACTGGTTCTCGCCACCACAGCCACCGTATTCGGCTACAAGCATCCACGGGCGGACGATTTCCAACGCAACTTCGCTGACATGGGTGTGGACTCGCTCATGGCGGTCGAGCTGCGCAACCGCTTGAACATCGCGGCTGATGTCCGTCTCCCCGCCACCGCAGTGTTCGTTTACCCCACACCTCAGGCCCTGGCCGAACACCTCACGTCTCTTCTGCAGACAAGGGCCAAAACTGAGCCTGAAGGCAAGAGCAACCCCCCGAGCAAAAGCCCACCAGCCCAGAGCAACGCAGTACCGCCAGACGCGGCTGACGTCGTCGAGGTGTTCACCGCAGCGATTAACCGAGGAGAAGGACGTCGGGCTTCTCACATTGCGACCGGAGCAGCACGGACACGATCGTCATTCTCGGATCCGGCAGGTCACAAGGATTTACGGAAGCCCGTCAAGCTATGTGACGGCGACGGTGAAACCCTCGTGATCTGCATTGATTCCATCGCGCCGGTAGGGAATGGATTTTCCTACACACAGGTGACAGGACACCTAAGGCGGCACCTGAAAGCCTACGCCCTGGGTCTTCCGGGTTATCGCGAGGAAGAACCGCTCCCCAACAGTTCGGAAGCAGTAGCTCAAGTGCTCGCAGCCACCGTAGCCGAGCTTGCCCAGAACACCCCCTTCGTTCTCGTAGGTCACTCGTCAGGAGCCTATTTCGCCGAGGCCACTTCAGCCATCCTGGAGAAGGGCGGAAAATATCCGCACTCTGTCGTGATGATCGACCCGCCCGGCACCGATGCGGTAGTTCGGGACGACGCGGCACTAACGTCTCTGCTTCGTCGATTTGCAGATCAGGCTAACCAGACGGACGGATTCGACTACGCCACGGTGACAGCCTTGGGCAGGTATCTTGAATTTCCCTACGGTCACCACTGGGGTACGACGAGGATCCCAAAGACCCTCCTTCGCGCCACCCGCCAGCCTTCTTGGTGGCCGACAACACCCGCTCTGGCCGACAGCGGATTCGAGCACGTCATCAATATCGCGACAGACCACTTCTCCATCATGTCGCAGCACAGCAGAAGTATTGCGGAAGCAATTCTGGCAGCTGCTACCTGAGCAGGTACGAAGGGCCGCTCGACCACGGCAGCATCGACGTACCCGCTGAGCGAGAGGCCGTCGCGAGCGGCCCGCCCGCCTCAGAGGTCGTTTTCTTCCTGTTGTTTTATCCCGTTTTGCGGAGTTGGTCCGTTGTTGTCGGGGTGCGCCAGGAGATGGTGCCCTCGCCGGTGAGGCGGCGGGCCATGAGGTCGGTCATGGCGAGGTGGATCATGGCTTCGGAGCGAACGAGGTGGCGCCGGATGCCGAGCTGGCTTCCGTGCTGCTGTCGAAACTGGCGGCACGGGTTCCCTCGCGCGACCTGTCGGAGCCGCCGAGTTGATCCACGCGCGGCCGCTGTGGCACGTCCAGTGCGGCGGCGGTGCAGCGTTAAGGATCGCTTCCCGGCGAAGGCGGGTCCTGGCGTAGACCCCGGACTCTTACTGGGTGCTGGTATCGGGCGGTGTCTACCGCGTCGCTGTGGCGCCTACCCGACGACGGCGAGCACTCCATCACCACCGCCTGGCCGGCCGTAGAAGTCAGTGTCGGCACTAGTACTGGCATGCCGGGCACCGCGCATCCGCTTAAAGGGTGTTGCACAAGGCAGTGTTCGGGCAGGTCAGGGCCCGTGAGCACGGTTCTCTGGTCATGATGCGAGGGCGAGGTTGTGCATCTGGGCGACGGCCTGGACCGCGTGGTGGAGTCCGTCGCCGTGCTGCCGGCAGTCGCGGAGGATCTTGTGGTTCTTCATTCGGCCGATCACGTGCTCCACCCGGGCGCGGACCGTGCGGTGGGCGGCGTTGTCGTCCTCTTCGCCCGGCAGCAGGGCGCGTCGGGGGCGTTTGCGGTGCGGCACGACCATCCCGCAGTTGAGGTAGGCGCCGTTGGCCAGGACGGTCACGCCCCGGCAGTGCGCGGCCAGGCCGGAGGCGCGCCAGGCGTGCGCATCGGCGGTGGTGCCCGGCACCGGCCGGGCAGCGGCGATCACCAGGCGGGTGTCGGCATCCACGATGACCTGCGCGTTCGCCGAGAACCGGTAGTTGCGTGAGGACGATCCGATGCGCCGGTCGCGGACCGGCAGCAGGGTGCCGTCCACGATCCACAGCCGGCCTGCCGCGTCGACAGGCCGGGATAGGGGCTCGAGGGCCAGCAGCGGACCCAGCCGCTGGATCACCCGGCACATGGTCGAGGAGGAGATCCCGAACAGCGCCAACTGTCGCATGGTCAGGTTCGTGCGGTAGTACACGGCCACCACCAGCACCCGTTCGGCCAGCCGAAGGCCCCACGGCCGGCCCCGCAACGTCCCGTTGCCACCCCGGTCCCGGACCGTCTTCAGCAGCCGCCCGAACTGCTCCACCGACAGCCCGGTGAACGTCTCCACCCACACACGATCAGCCCTCAGCACCCCAGCCATACACCGGAGATGCCCAGTTCACTGCCTTGTGCAACACCCTTTAGAAGCCGTCCCGTTTCCTCGACTGATCGTCACGCAGTGTGGTCAGCCGCCGCGAACATACGGCGTTGCCTTATGGCTGCGGTCATTGCAGCGTATCCGGCCGTGTCGCCGGTTGAGGTCTGTCGTTGATCCTGTGACAAGACGCATCGATGGGTGTCTGCACCGGTGACGGTGTCGGCCTGGACGAGGGGAAGACCGTGGCGACGCGATTGCGGCTGGGACGTGGGCGGACAGTTCTGGCGGTAACGGCGCTGGGAGCGGTGGCGCTGTCGGCTGCACCAGCGGCCGCCAGTGAAAACGTCATCGGTATCGGCAATGCTGCCTTCAACAACACGATGATCAACGCAAACAAGCAGGTCACTGCCGTGGCGCGCACGGAACAGGGCAGCGGAGTGCTGGGGAACCTCAACCAACTTCCCGTGGATATCCCGCAGAACGGCGGGGCCGGGGGCTCGAATTTTGCCTTTCTTAACCCATTTTCCACTTTTGAGGCCCCAGCCTCCGCGGTGTCGCCGCTCACGTCTCCTGTCGGCAGCGCCGTTGGTTAAGGTCCGAGTTGGTTTCGTTCCGTGCTGCTTTTTGGTCGCTTCGTGGTTTTGGCGCCTTCCTCCCTAGTGCGGTAGGTGCCTGGTGCGGAAGACCCGCAGAGCCCAGAAATCCGGCGACGCCTTCGCGGCCCCGCCGAGGAGACCGCAGAGACCGTCACCCTGTCCGGCGGCCAGAGCGTGACCGTCACCTCGTCCACGTTCGGTACCCAGACCTACAGCACCACGCCGAACGACGACCAGGACGACGACTGAGCGGCCATTCCGCAGGCGCAATAGAAGGGGCCGCCCCGCAAGGGTGCGGCCTCCTTTTTTGTTTGTGCTGAGGCGTGACTCATAGGTCAGTGCGCGATGGTGAACGGGCTGCTGTCGACCCGGCAGGCTCCATCTCCGGCGGTGTTGACTTCCGCCCGGTAGAAGAAGTCGCCAGCCAGACCGGTGTTGGGCAAGGAATCTTTCAAAGAGAACCTGCCGGAGAACTTTTCCTCTCCCTCCCAGACTTTCTCTACGTGCGTGGGTGGTTGTCCGTTGGGCTGGATCTGAAGCAGGTCGATTGCAGTCAGGGTGTCGATAGACCCGGGGTCGTTGTGGATGTCGATACGGACGCGGCCTCCACCCTGATAAACGGAGCCCGGCTGTGGAGTGTCGATGGTCACATCGTGACAGGAGGGGGCGTCTGCGGGGGAGGACAGGTGCGTGAGGTGTTGGGTTTGAGCGGTGGCGGTGCCTGTGCTGAGCAGTCCCGTGGCGAGGACAGCGGCGCTCAGTGCTACTGCGGTGTATCGATGCATGCGCATAGAGGCTCCTTCTCAGGCGCGCCGGAGGCGCGTGGCGGCAGCGTCGGAAATGACGGCTGCCACAGTCCATATGGGGATACCCGCTGGGCGCCGCGTTCAGAGTCAGCTATTCGAGTGAGAGCAGTTGCGGACGCTCACCTCGATGGGGGTGTGGGCCAAGCTCCACGCCGCCGCATCGCCGGGCCCGGCAGGTAGGCGACCTTGCAACCCGCGTCCCTCGCGGCCGTCAGGGGGAGGGCGCTGGCCTTCGACCACTCGGCGAACCGGCGGTGGGCCGTCGCACTGGAAGGTCCGAACGACGCGGCGGGAAGCTGCTGCTACGTACATCCGGAAATCGCTACGAACACGATCGCGGCCAGCACCTCCCGCATCGGAGCCATAGTCGGATCGCGGCTGCGGCGACTGCTCCGTGGAAGCCATGGGCTCTCTTGTCGTAACGGGTGGCGACCGCCCGCAAGTTCTTGAGCCGGTGGATGGTCCGCTCGACTTCGTTTCGGCGCCGGTAGTGCTCCTGGTCGAACCTGGCGGGCCTGCCGCCCGTGCTGCCTCAGTGCTGGCGGTTGGCCCGCTGGTCCCTCGGTTCCGGGATCGTGTGCTTGATCCGGCGTCTTCGCAGGTAACTGCGGTTGCGGCGGGAACGCGCGGGGGGGTCCGGTCGCTCACGGCGCGCGGATCGGACCCTGCGGATCGCTGGTGGGCCGAACGGGCCGTTCATAGCGTTGTGTTCATGACGGATGACACGAACGAAGAACGAAAAGGCGCCACCCGGCGGACAGCGGTACGTGGGCTGGGACTCACAGTGGGGGGCATGACGCTGGCCACCGGGCCCGGACCCTCGCCCGCCGCGGCGGCCCCGCGTCGCGGGCTCAGAACCTACGTGCTGGTGCACGGTACCCACAGCGCCGGCGCGTTCTGGATGCCGATTGCGCGGGAACTGGTGCTGCGCGGCCACCGCGTCGTCATGGTGGACCAGCCGCGGCACGGCGCGGAGGCTTTCGTGGCGGAGTCGTACCAGCGGCAGGACCTCACAGCCATGTCGGTAGAGCCCTCCCCGCTGAAGGGCCTCGGCCTTGACGACTACGAGGCGCGCGTCACGGGCATCGTGCGGCGGGCCGCACGGAACGGCCCGGTGGTGCTGGTCGGGCACAGCCTGGGCGGCGTGTCGGTCAGCCGTGTCGGCGACGCCGTCCCGCACCTGCTTCACCACATCTGCTACATGGCGGCCTTCTGTCCCAGCCGCGTCCTGCCCACGGCGGACGCCTGCACGGCGGCACCCGAGAACGCGAACGCCGTCAGCCCGGTGGAGCTGACGGTGGGGGACCCGGACCGGCTCGGGGTATTGCGGCTGAACTTCCGTACAGGTGTCAGCGGTGAGTTGGCCCTCCTGAAGGAGATGATCTGCGCGGACTACCCCGACGCCGACTTCCGCCGCATACTGTCCGGTATGCAGAGTGACGAGCCCGTCGCCGCCTATGCGGGCCGAGCGGTCGGCCGGGCCGGCAACTGGGGACGCATTCCCCGCACGTATCTGCGTTTCGGCAGGGACCGTACGATCGCCACCGCGCTCTAGGACAGAATGATCGCGGAAGCCGACGCGTTCACCCCCGGCAACAGCTTCCGCGTGCACGATTTCCCCGGGGCGTCACACGTCGGTCCTCTGGATCCCACCCCGGTTGCGGACGTCCTGGACACGCTCGCAGGGCAGGGGGGCTAGGTCCTGTTCGGCGGATTATGTGACCTTCCGATTGCTCGCTCGTTGGTTCGATCACGCGTCAGGGGGATCTGACGAATCGCGAGTGGTCGCTTCTGGAGCCGCACCTGCCGCCGTCGGGTGATCGGGGAGGCCGGTGGAGTGACCACCGCACAGTGGCGAACGGCATCCTGTTCCGAGTCCGGACCGGAGTTCCCTGGCGTGATCTGCCGGAACGCTACGGATCCTGCAGACGGTCCAGGCGGACGTCGACCTCGTCGGTCGCGTCGACTGGTCGATGGTCGGAGTCGACTCGACATCCTGCCCGGCCCATCAGCACGCGGGCGGTGCCCTAAAGGCCCGGCCCCGGATCCCGAAGAAAGGACGACGCCCTGGCACCACCGCCCCGACGAGGGACTCGGGCGGTCCCGGGGCGGGCTAACCCGCAAGATCCACCTTGCGGCGAGGGCGGCTGCCGTCCTTTGGTCTTCCTTCTTACGCCCGGCCAGTGGGGTGACGCACCGTAGATGACCGAGGTTCTGGACCGGATCCGGGTGCCCCGTCCATCGGCGGGCGCCCCCGAAGCCGACCGGCTCATGCCAGGGGCGACAAGGCATACAGTTCCCGCCTCAACCGCAGTTACCTGCGAAGACGCCGGGTCAAGCACACGAGCCCGGAGCCGAGGGACCAGCGGGCCAACCGTCGGCGCAGAGGCAGCGCGGGCGGCAGGCCCGCCAGGTTCGACCAGGAGCACTACCGGCGCCGAAACGAAGTCGAGCGCCCGGCACGAAAGCGCCGACCTCGTCCGGCGCTACGCCAAAGACAGCGAGACCACCCTGGCCGTGGAACGCTCCCGCCTTGCCGCGCTGTCCGATGGCGAACGCACCTGGCCCTGGCTGCGCACTGCCAGGGTGTGCCCCCCTGGGGGACGGCGCCGACCTCAACTGCGGAATGGTCACCTCGCACCGCAAACGCCCCCGCCGCGCCCTGCTGCCAGGCGAAGAGGACGACAACGCCGCCCACCGCACGGTCCGCGCCCGGACCAGAGAACCGCGCTCACAGGCCCTGACCTGCCGGAAAACGGCCTTGTGCAACACCCTTTAAGGGTTGTCCTGTAACTGGTGCGCTGGTTGGGGCGTGGGGTGAGCGTAGCTTTCATTTCCGCGCAAGCATTCAACGCGTTCACGCCCTGCTGGAGATTTCCCTCTTCCCTAACAGGAGAAGCCGGGGTGTTGTGGACAGATGCATGCCACTCAACTGGACGCCGCGGCAGGGCTATGCCCCTTGCCGGCCATAGAGCATCCCCGCGCTGAGCAAGTTGAACAAGGGGTTCGGTCCTGGTCGGGAACACAGGCACTCTTTCACCATGCCGAGTCGGCCCGGGCCGCGGGATACGGACGGCTGGCCGCCTGTCTCTATCCCCATAGCGGAGTGGAGGAAGCTGTCCTGGCCGGTTGTGTGCTGATGTATCTCTTCGAACTGGACGGCGACCTGGTGGAAGTGCCGGCCGGAGCGGGTGATGCCAGTGCGGCTGTGGGACAGCTACTTCGCTGGGAGGCGGTGCTGGCCCCGCACCGTGAGGAGGCGGCCCCGCTCCGGGACACCGCTTCCCAGGCGCTGCTGGGGTTGTGGCAGCAGATTGCCGGGGTGAGTGGGTGCGAACACCAAGCCCGCCTCCGACTTGCCTGGCGCACCTACGCTCTCGGTGCGGCGGCTGAGGCTGCCTTCATGTCGGCCTCCACTTTGCCGTCTCCCGAGGAGTATTCCGTACTGCGTGCCCACACGATTGCCGATTGGCCGTTGGTGTGGATCGGGATTACGGCGGGATACGTATTGCCCGAGGATCTCTGGCACTCTCCGGCCATCTCCCGCATCAATCAACTTGCCCAGCAGCTGCTGGGTATCTCTAACGACATCTGGTCGTATGAGAGAGAGCATGCCGCGTCAACTACCGCGGTGAACTATCCCGTCGTACTGGCCCAGCACTACCAGTGCCCCCTTGCCCGAGGGCTTGAGATGACAGTTGCTCTCCACCGGAAGGTCATGGACCAGTTCCTCAGAATGCATGAGCAGTTGTCCTGTGCAGACAGCTCGTTGGTGAGGCGCTACGCGGACGACGTGGCGGCTCTGGTTGCCGGCTGGCACCACTGGTGCGAGAGAACGTCGCGGTACTAGCCGCTCTGACGTCGTGTCCGGTGCAGAGATGGCATTACTCGGTAAGCGAAAGGTTGTGCAGTCGAGCGATGCCGAGCATGGCCTGGTGAACACCGTCCCCCTTGAGCCGGCAGTACCACAGGATCTTCCAACACTTCATACGGGCGAAGACATGCTCGACCCGTGCTCGGACCTGCTTGTGGGGCTTGTTGTGTTCCCGTTTCCAGGCGGGCAGTTCCGCCCTTTCGGTGGCGGTGCGGTAATAACCGGACTGGTGCCCGGATAGCCACCGTCAGCGATCGTCATCGTGGCGCCCACGACATCCCTCGCCCCAGATTCAGACCACGCCTTGCAATCGTTGCGGATACCCGCCAAGGGCCGGCCGACTACAGCGATGAGCCGTGCGTCCGCGTCGATGACAACCTGGCGGTTGGTTGAGTACCGGTAGTTCTTCGAGTGCTCAGCCACCGAGTGGTCGCGTGTAATACCAAAGTGCGGTCCACGATCAGGACAGTGGGGCTCTTCCAACCTGTCGAGTGCAACTGCGAGTCGGACGGCTATGCAGAACGACGAAGCTCCTAGTAGACGAGTTATCGACCAAGATCAACCGTCGTTCCAGGAGCTCCGTGTGCTTGTCTACCCATCAGCGATCGATCTGTCCACCGCGCACCTGCGTCACCTCAGTCGGGAGTTGACGGCGCGACGCCGGGAGATAGGCAGTCGGTGGCGGCGGCTGACCGTAGGTCGTCAAGCCCTGCTCGCCCTGGCTCATCTGCGGTGCGGCGACACATATGCGCAGCTCGCGGCCTCGTTCGGTATCGGGATCGCCACTGTGTACCGCTACGTCCGCGAGGCGATCGAGGTCCTGGCCGTGCTCGCGCCGACGCTCGACGAGGTGATGATGACAGCTCGTTCGAAGGCGTACGTGATCCTGGACGGCACTGTGCTGCCGATCGACCGGATCGCCGCCGACCGGCCCTATTACTCCGGCAAGAAGCGGCACCATGGTATGAACGTTCAGGTGCTGACCGATCCGTTCGGCCGGCTGCGGTGGGCCTCGCCCGCGCTGCCCGGCGCGACACACGACCTGACGGCGGCCCGCGAGCACGGCATCAGCGACGCCCTCGCCGACGTCGGCCTCAAGGCTTACGCCGATAAGGCGCATCAGGGCACGGCCCGAAACGTCCGGGTCCCGTTCAAGGGGCGCCGCCTCAAGCGCTGGCAACGACGCCACCACACCACCCACGCATGAATCCGCTGCGTCGGCGAACAGGCCATGGCCACGCTCAAGGGCTGGCGCCTCCTGCGCAAGCTGCGCTGCAGCACCAACCGCATCACCGCAATCGTGCAGGCCGTCCTCGCCCTTCACCTCGCTGTCGCGTCAGGATGAGAAACCCTCTGTGTTGTCGCGGCGCCTCCATCGTGAGAGGCCTCACCTGCGGGCCAGCGCATGACATCCCTGCCCCCGCCACGTCCATGCCCCGGACTCGTTGATCGGGCTGTGGTGGTAGTTGGCCGGGAGTGCCCGGGTGGTAGGGCCATGTGTACGCCTTGGCGCAGGAACCGGGCAGCTCATGGCATTCGGATTCCGGGCGGGACCGGCGGAGCAGACTCGGGTGCGGTCGGCGGACAGCGGCACGGCCACCGGACGGGAGAGGGGCGCCATGGAAGGCTTCCGGCAGGTCGGGGAGAAGGGGAACCTGCCGCCCGAGACGACGAGTTTCGTCGGGCGTGGGAGTGAACTGAGCGCCACAGCAGGCTTGGTGACCTCCCATCGGCTGGTGACGCTGACCGGGCCGGGCGGGGTGGGCAAGAGCCGTCTGTCCCGGCGCGCCGGAACCGAAGTGCGGGCCGCCTTTCCCGACGGGGTGTGGCTGGTCGAGCTCTACCCCGTCAGGGATGCGGAGATGATCGCGCTCGGCGTCTATGAGGCGTTGCGGCTGTCCGATCAGACCACGCGGCCCGCACTCGACGTGGTGGCCGAATGGCTGGCGGACAAGCAGCTGCTGCTGATCCTGGACTGCTGCGAGCACCTCACCGCCGGCTGCGCGGACCTTGTCCGGGTGCTGCTGGCGGCGGCCCCCGGGGTGCATGTCCTGGCCACCAGCCGGAGTGCCTTGCAGACTCGGGGCGAGCGGGTGGTGCCCGTTCTTCCGCTGCCGGTCACCACAGGGGCAGGATGCTCCGACGGAGCCCCGGCCGACGCGGAGTTGTTGTTCACGCAGCGCGCCGCGGAAGCGTCTCCCCCGGTGGTCCTCGCGGAGCAGGACAGCGCCGCGGTCGCCGAGATCTGCGCGCGCCTGGAGGGCATCCCGCTGGCCGTCGAGCTGGCCGCCGCCCGGCTCACCGAAACGTCCCTGAACGAACTCGGCTGGGCCCTGCACACCCGCTTCGAGTTCCTGGCCAGGCAGAGCGACAGCGCGTACGGCAGATCTGGCGAGGCAGACCCGCGGCACTGGGCGCTGCGGACCACGATCGGCTGGAGCCATGAGCTGTGCTCCCCGTTGGAGCGGCTGGCGTGGGCGCGGCTCTCGGTCTTTGTCGGAGGCTTCGAGCCGGAGGCCGCGCAGTGGGTTTGTACGGGAGGCCCGCTCACCGGCCGACAGGTACCCGGCCTGCTCGACCGCCTCGTCGACCAGTCCATCCTCCAGCGCGCCGACACCGTCTGCGGGCCCCGCTATTCGATGCTGGACACGATCCGCGAGTACGGCCAGGACTGGCTGGCCCGGCTCGAGGAGGAACAGCCGCTGCGCGAGCGCCACCGGGACTACTACCGCCGACTCGCCCAGGCCGGTGACCACCTGTGGGCCGGTCCGGAACAGGTCGACTGGTACGAGCGGCTCACCGCCGAGCACGCCAACCTGCGGGCGGCCCTCGAATCCTGCCTGGCCGACCCGGATCCGCTGCCCGCACTGGAGATGGCGAGTGATCTGTGGTTCTTCTGGACCGGGTGCGGCTTCCTGCGCGAGGGGCGCGTCTACCTGGAGCGGGCCGTCGCCGAGGAGCGCAAGGCGCCCGAGGGCCCTCAGCTGCTCCGGGCCCTGTGGTCCTGCGGCCATGTGGCCAACATGCAGGGCGACTTCGCGCGCTCGGCCGCGCTGGAGAACACCTCCTGGCCCCTGGCGGACCGATTCGCGGACCCGGCGGCGACCGCCGCCATGCGCTACGTCCGGGGCACCCGCCTGGTGATGACCGCCCGCCCGGACCAGGCCCTCGACGTCTGCCGCGCCTCGCCGGACCGCCCCCCGGCCCGCGGCAGCGCCCTCGCCATCTGGCTCCTGACCCAAGGCATTACCTCGTACGCGCATCTCCTGTCGGGCGAGATCGCCCAGGCCGTGGCGGCTGCCGACCTCATGCGCGAACACAGCGAGCGCCACGGCGACCTGTGGCTGCGCGCCTACGCCCTCTACTTCCTGGCCATGGCCGCACTGGCCGACGGCGATCCAACGACGGCCCACCGCCACGCCCGCAACTCACTGGCCCTCAAGTGGCAACTGAACGACACCTTCGGCGCCGCAGTCGATCTCGACACCATGGCAACGTCCCTCGTCGCGTCGGCCCCCGAACGCGCTGCCCGGCTGCTCGGCACCGCCGACAGCCTCTGGCACTCCATCGGACGGGACCGCGCCGGAGTGCCGGAGTTCCTAGCGACCCGCAACGCCTGCGAACAACAGCTCCGCGAGACCCTCGGCGCCGCACCGTACGCGACGGCCCATCGAATGGGCCTGGAGGCCGGTATCGACAAGGGCATCAGCTTCTTCCTGCGCCTGGAGTGAACCCGCCGTCCGGAGCCGCGACCGCATCAGGATGGAAAACGCTCATTGCCTTCGACAGCCGGGAGATCCTCCAGCATCTCGAAGGTGCTCGCACCGAACAATACGGCACGGGAATCCGCCGAGCGGGGCAGTCTGTCCGCCGTCATCGCTGTGATCTCAAGGCTCAGGATTGAGCAGCTGGTGCATCAGGTGTTGCGCCGCTTCAGGCGTCGCGCCGGAAATGCTCACCTTGGTGCCGTCAGGGCGTTCAACCGTCACGGTGGGGTGCTGCGGTCGCGTAGCGCGCCAGTTGGGCGAGGCTGACGCCAAGAGAAGCCGTGCTGAAGCCACTGCTGAGTACGAGCGACAGAATATCGACGGCCGACGATTGCTGGCGGCTATTGGTGGATTCGACGACGCGAGTTCCGCCAGTGCGCCCCGCCGCACCGTCCTATCGGTCATCAACCAGTCGTAGAGAGACCGCAATTCATCCTCGACCGAACCTTCATGAACGCTGATCACCAAGCGCATGCGTCCCCCGAACGTCCTGGCAGCTCTCCCCGCAGGTGATTAGAGAGTAGATGCCCGACATCTGCTGAGCGAGACAAACGCTGGGACTCGTCCTGATCGAGATTGCACCCCCACTCCCCCTCCCCTGCGCACAGCAACCACATTGACGTTCGCGGCCGTCGTGATGACCTTGAGCGGGGCGCCGCGGCCGTCACAGATCACCCGTGGCCAGTCCAGCAGGCCGGCCGCGTGCAGTTTGGCTGGCTCGGTGCGGGCGAGGAATTTGCGCCCTCAACGCGGGACGTCGGCCTGGACCCTCTGCACTGGCAGGGGGCGTACACCGCGCGTGCCGGAGTGCGGATCTTGCCATGGACATGTGTAGTGCTTCCTTTGCGCGAAATGCGCCGTCGCCTGGGGGGCTTGTGCGAGTCGCGACGGGCTACTCCGGATGAAGGCGCCGATCCGGTGGGTTCGTATGGGCCACCGGATCGGCGCCTTATCGGCAACGTTTGCCAGCGCTTTGGAGGGCAGTGAAATATGCACCCGCTTCAGGCGGAAGAGATTCCCACGGTGTGCGCGTTACTGGGGAGACTTCCGGAGTACCAGGGCCAAGCGGTATTTGCAGAACAAAGCGTGGTGGTGCCCTACAAGAATTTACCGGAAGCCGCCTTCGGCGTGGCTGACACGCTGGCACAGCACGGGGTGCAACCGGGGGATGTAGTGGGGGTACTTGCGCCCACCACTCCAGAATTCCTCACGGGATTCTTGGGAATCCTGGCGGCGGGAGGAGCGGCCAGCGTGCTGCCCACTCCCACGGTGGGCACGGACTTGCCCCAGAAGCTGGAGCCGTTGGTGCGTTCGGCGCAGATGCGGCACCTCGTGGTCGCCGAGCCCTTTGGTGACTGCGCCCGGGCCCTGGCTGCAAGTACAGGCGTGCAGGTGGTACCGGTTGAGGGATGCGCCCCGGCGACAACGCCTCCTGCGGCGGGGGCCGTCTCGGCGACGGCAGCTGCAGTGGTGCAGTTCACGTCGGGCAGTGCGGCTCACCCCAAAGGGGCTGTGCTCTCCCACGGGGCAGTGATGGCGGCGGTGCAGGATGTGCTGGAGTTCTGCGAGATCACGTCACAGGACCGGTTCGCGCTTTGGCTGCCGCTGTTCCACGACTTCGGACTCTTTGAGCTCTTGTATGCGATGACAGCGGATGCGGACATCCATCTGTTCAGTCCACTGTCCTTCATTCGGGACCCGGCTGGACTGCTGAGCAATCTGTCCGAGAACGAACTCACCATCTTCGCCGCCCCGAACTTTGCCTACGACCGGCTCATCCTGGCTGCTGGTGATACCGATGGCCACGGGCTGGATCTGAGCCGATGGCGAATGGCCTGGAACGGAGGCGAGGTCATCCGACCCGACACACTGACCCGGTTCGCCGAGACCTTCGGCCCCCTGGGGGTCGAGGAAACGGTGCTGCATCCGGCCTACGGGATGGCCGAGACCTCACTGGCGGTCACGGGAGTGCCCTCTCAGTGCAGCCCCCGCGTCCTGTCGGTGGAGCGCGACTCCCTCACCGATGGGCAGCAGGTGCGACTGGCCGAGCACGGTGCGGGCCGCCGCAGGTTGGTGTCGTGCGGAGTACCCCTGGGCAGGGCCGAACTCCGCATCACCGACGGCGCGGACAACGTGCTCGAGGAGGGCCGTTTCGGGGAGATTGAAACGCGCGGACCGGGGCTGATGACCGGCTACCTCCATCACCGCGAGGCCACCGATGAGGCCTTCCATGACGACTGGCTACGAACCGGCGACACCGGCTTCATGTGGGACGGCGAACTGTATGTGGCCGGCCGCACCAAAGACATGATCATCGCAGAGGGCCGCAACTTACACGCCGAGGACGTGGAGGCACTGGCGGCGAAGGTACCCGGCGTCTTCCGGCAGCACTGCGTGGCGGTGGCCGATGTCCAGGCCGAGCGGCTGACGGTTGTCGTGGAAACCACCGAGGCCGACCTGCAGGCCGTCGCCGAGCGGGCTCGCATGACGGTAAGTGCTCAGCTGGGTCTGAGCCGCCTGACCGTGCATCCCGTACGGCGTGGCTGGCTGCCACGCACCACAAGCGGCAAATGGCGCCGTCCCGAAGTACGGCAACGCCTGAAGGAGATGAACCATGAGTGAGAACGTGAGCCATCAGAGCGCGCTGGCGGTTGTACGCCAGACACTGGCGCAGGTGCTCGGCATCGCCCCCGGCCGGATCGAGGAGGATGCTCTGCTGCTGGGACTCCCTCATGCGGACTCGCTACGTCTGGTGGAGACAGTGGTGCGCCTGGAAGACGCACTGGGCCTCAAACTCGACGAGGAATCCCTGATCGAAGTCCATACCGTGGATGACCTGGCCCAGGCCGTGCAGGCGGCCCGGTCGTGACGGGTCAGGCCCTGCCGTGGCCCAACCCTGCTCGGTCCCATGCCGAGTTGGCGCGGCTGCGTAAGCAGGCTCCCGTGCAGCGGTTCCAGCTTCCCGCTGGTCCGATGGTCTGGCTGGTGACCCGGTATGAGGAGGCGCGTCGAGCGCTGGCCGATCCGCGTCTGGCCAAGGATCCGCGGCGGCTTTCTGACCCGCAGCGGCAGGGCTTTGGCGGGCGCCGCTGCCCGGATGATGTGTGGGCAGTGGTGGGCCGCCATGCCGTCAACTCCGACGGGGTCGATCATCAGCGCTTTCAGAGCGTGTACGGTCCCTTCCTCGGGGCCCGCGCGGTGGGGCGGTGGCGCGCTCTCATCGAGGAGATCACCACCGAACAGCTGAACCTCCTGGCGACTGCGAAGGCACCGGATCTCTTGGAGGAGTTCGCCCGCCCGGTACCCGCCCGTGTAATCACCCACATCCTCGGGTTGCCCGATGAGCAGGCCTCGGCAGTGGCCCGGTGCACGCGTCAGTGGGTCAGCGCTCAGCCCCCCGCCGTCACCGCTGCGGTGGTCCAGGAGATGGAGCAAATGATCTCGCAGTCCATCCGTGAACATCGCGCCAGCCCGCAGGACGACTTGCTCAACGCGATGCTGGCCCGGCAGGCCGCAGGCGAATGGAGTCTGCGAGAAGTTGTGGGCGTCGCCTTCAGCACATTGGTGGCGGGCAGCACCACCGCGCCCACGCTGGTGGCCACGGCAACCGGCGCCGCAGCGGGCAATCAGAGGCTGCGCAAAAGCCTCACCACAGTCGATGCCACGCAACGACTGGTCGAGGAAGCACTGCGTTACCAGCCCCCTGCCGGGAACGCCACCTGGCGCTTCGCCCTGGAGGAACTCGTCCTGGGCGAGGTCACCATTCCTCAGGGCTCCATCGTCTTGGTCTCCATCAGCGCCGCCAACCGGGATCCGGACGTCTATCCGCAAGCGGCCGAGCTCTGCCCTGCACGCGAGGCACGACCGCCTCATCTGACGTTCGGCCACGGACCGCACTATTGCACCGGTGCCCCGCTGGCTCGCCTGGAGGCCGAGATCATGCTGCCGGCTCTCTTTGCCCGGTTCCCCCGGCTGTCGCTGATCGTGCCTCTGGAAGAAGTCGGGTGGCAGATGAGTGTGATCGAACAACACCCTCTGACCATGCCGGTCCACTTGGACGAGGAAGGCACGCGGTGAATATCGACAGCATCTGGCTGCAATCCGCCACGCAGTACCTCCCACCCGCCACCTCCACCGCCGCCCGTGCCGTCGAAGCGGGCCTCCTGCCCGCTTCGGATCTGCCTCTGTGCCCGGCCACCTCAGTCCACCTTGCCGACAAAACTGCCTGGGAGATGGGCCTGACCGCGGCCAAGCACGTGGTGAGGAGCCTCGATATCGCCCCGCACGACATCGGCTTGATCACCTACGCGGGGATCTCCATCGCAGAGGAAGAACCATGGTCCCCGGGCCACCGTCTGGCCCGGCTCCTGGGCGCCGACCGGGCCGTCTGCCTGGCGCTCTTCCAGATGTCCAACGGTGGCGCTGCGGCTCTCCAGCACACGGCGGCCACCTTGTTGCTGGAACCTCACACGCGATATGCCCTGGCTGTGGCATCTGCCGACTTCACCGCGCTGCCCAGCGACCGGTGGGCCTCGGCCCCCGGCCTGGTCTACGGCGACGGCGCCACTGCCGTACTGCTCGCCGGGACTCCTGGCCCGCTGCGGATGCACTCCCTGGCGACGTGCGGCAACACGGAACTTGAGGCCACATTCCCCCGCAACCATCCCTTTCGCACCCAACCCGACGCCGAAGACAGTGACGCCGGGTTCGCCGCCAATGCCCACGCCATCCGCCACGCAGTGCGCACGGCCGTCGACCAGGCCTTGGCCGATGCCTCAATCCACGCCGACGACCCGCGCATCAGTGCCATCTACCCGACCCGGCTGGGGCGTCTCGTCTATCGGCAGTGCGTGCGCCCGGCGCTACCGGCCGCCTTGCAGGACAAGGGTGTGATCTGGGGGGACAGCACCGGCCACCTCGGACCAGGCGACATGCTCGCCAACCTCTCGGAGGTCCTCACCACCGACTCTCTCGCCAGTGGTGACCTTGCCCTGCTCATCACCACCGGCGCTGGATTCACCGCCAGCTGCCTGATCATCGAGAAGGCCCTGAAACCATGACGATCCCACAGGTATCCAAGAACGACCTGGCCATCCTTGCCGACCTCGCACCCGTCGTCGAAACCAACCTCAACCGCCACCTGGGAACGGCAACTGACTGGATGCCCCACCAGTACGTCCCCTGGAACCAGGGCCGTGACTTCGACGGCCCCCTGGGAGGCGAAGCGTGGGCACCTGAACAGTCCCAGCTGTCCCGGCCGACGCGCTCGGCGCTGGTTCTGGGCCTGCTGACCGAAGACAACCTGCCCAGCTACTTCCGCCAGCTCTGCGAACGACTGGGCGACACCGGGCCCTGGGGGGAATGGATTCACCGCTGGACCGCAGAGGAAGGCCGCCACGCCATCGTGATGCGCGACTACCTTCACACCACTCGCGCCGTGGACCCCGTGACCCTCGAACACGCCCGCATGGACCACCTCGCCACGGGCTACCAGTTCGACAACGACAGCGTCCTGCACACCATCGTCTACACCACCTTGCAAGAATGGTCGACCCGCGTCGGACACCGCAATGCGGGCACCGCCAGCGGTGATCCGGTCTGCGAGCAGCTGATGGCCCGCGTCGCCCTCGACGAAAACCTGCACATGATCTTCTACCGCAACCTGCTCGAAGCCGCGCTCGACCGCTACCCCGACGCCACCATGACCGCAATCGCCGACAATCTGGCCGGCTTCCGCCTCCCCGGACACGCTATGGACGCCTTCGCAGCGATGACCAAAGACGTGGTGAGCGCCGGCATTTACACCGCCCGCATCCATCACGACGCCGTCGTCGCCCCCTTCCTACGACACCTCGCAGTCCTGGAACGCACCGGCCTGGGCCCCGAAGGCCAGCAAGCACAAGAACGCGCCGCCCGTTACCTCAACGGCCTGGACGTCATGACCCGGCGGGTCGCCACCACAGGCCGCTAACCGCCGACACCCCACGCAGACCTGGCGGGGACCACGACATCAAGCACGGCTCAACTGCTGTTCTAGCGCTGAGCCCTCGGCTGCTGGACACTTTCGACGGCCGGATGGATCCGTCTGGCCTAGCGGACCGCCTTCGTGACGCCACGCCGACGTGCCGATCATGCTCGTGCGGGGCGGGCCAGCGACTCATACGCGAAGGCGTCGCCCAACGTCGGTAGCAGCTCATGGGCCCGTCCGTGCACTCCATACGCGTTCCCGAGTAATCGATCAATTGGTTCCGGTGGGGTGGGGCAGCTGCGTTGATGAGAAAGGCGTCCGGGTGTTCGGTGGATGGTAGGACACCTGGTTGACTCGCGAGTGAGATGAGCAGAGGCGATCGTCAACGATCTGAACCAGGACCTGACGAACTGGCCGCTGTTCGGCACATGCGCCCAAGAACAGCTTCCGATGCCGGTGCGATCTACGCCCCTTACGTCTGCGACGAGTTGACGCTCGGTGCGGTCGATCTGCGGTGCCATGAGCCGCTCGCCCCGGCCCCGGACATCGTCGAGAGGGGCGCCATCGCCGCACATGCATCGGGCTGCGCCCTGCTGAACGCTTATCCGGCAACGCTCCACACCGAACAACTCACCCGAACCAGTGAGGGTGGACGGGTAGCCGAGCGTGGTGTGCTTCGGTCCACGCACGAATACCGTGGTGCTCTCGGCAGCACCTGGTTCGTCGCCCAGCAGGCGGTTCTCACCCAGTGGTTGACCAGGGTGTGTTGCCAACGGCCACCTCATTGACGTGAGCTGGGCTCTCATTCTCCGACCAGATCCCCCGGAGGAGTGCTGTACCGCCCGGAGCGAGTGCAGAAGTCCGCGCTCCCCTTCATGAGCGTGCACAGGTCAGCGGTGTGCCGGTAGACCAGAGGCCGATCTTCGACGGGGATGTCGAGGGTGTCCAGAAGGTGAGGGATGGAGGCTTCATGGTCGAGGAAGGCGTCGGTGTAACTGCGGGTCATGGCGTGGATGTGAGCCAGAGCCTGGTGGCGGGAGAGCCCCTGTTGACGTTCGAGGACGAGGACGAGGTTATGTGGGTCGCCAACGGATTCTTCCTTGGACAGGGACTGGACGTCCTGAGTGATGTTGATGACGCGGGTGGTGCTGTGACGCATGGCCTGGAGGGGGGTGCTGTTGAGGATGTAGGCACGGACTTCGTAGTGTCCGGTTCGTTCAACGGCGTCCATGATCAGGGGCACGGCTCCGGTCAGGTCGCGGTGGCGCAGGTAGGAGCCGGTATCCGGTGCGGTACGGGTGCGTCGGTTGGCGCATTCGGTGATGTAGGCCTTGAACCAGCCCGTCCAGTTGTTGGCTGTGCGAGTAATGAAGGTGGTGGACATGTCCTGCTGCCAACGGGCCCACAGATCAGTGAAGGCGTTGACGAACGGGATGTCTGAGGGGGCGGGGGGTGTGCTGATGGTGTGATGTGGGGTGACGACGGCGACCAGCGATTGGAAGAGGCGTGCCGCGCGGCCGGGGGTGGCCAAGAATGCTGGTTCGTCGGTGAGATCGTTCCATAGAGCCCACCAAGTGACCCAGTCGCTGACAAGGTCCAGGTCGGATCCGGTGGCGTCCGGGTAGTTCAGGCAGACGTACAGCGGCATGTCGTAGCGGGCGATCTTGGCGTGGTGGGCCGGCTGGGGGGTCAGGCCCATGCGCTGCGCCCAGGCTCGGCTGTGGGCCGTTACTCGGGCACGTTCGCGGGCGGGTGTGCTCCGGGGAACGAAGGGCAGGTCGAAGGGCCAGCTCTGGAGCGGACCTTGGTAGACGTGCGGTCCGGGGAGCGTGATTGCCTGGGCGGAGGCGGTGGTGGTGTCGTTCATTTGGGTGTTCACCTCAGGGTGGGCGGCAAAGCGGGTGCCGCGGCGTCAGGCTGCGCGATGTCGCCTGTGAGAGTGCGCTGGTCAGAAAGCGGAGGATGCGGTTACCAACGGCGGATGCGGCCGATAGACGACCAGGACAGGTGTGAAGCCGGTCCAGCGCGCCCGACGTAGCGCTTCTCGGCAAGCGCAGTGGTCGTTGGCGATCCCATTCCTTGCTGATGAGTACGGCCATTGCTGAAGTCAGGCAGTCTCGAGAGGACTTGGGGTTTACAAGCTTTGAGGTTGCATCGATCTGGAGGACCAGCAGCGGATCAGACAGGAGACCGTTTTCGGCAGCGTGGTGATGTTGGAGCGCCGAGCCGGTCGAGGTTGTGGACGGCCGACTGGCCGGAATTATGAACCTATCCCCAGTCCGGTGCGGCACCGGGACAGTTGAGACGGACAGGTGCGACGGACACGGCGCCATGGTCAGATATCGGGTGTGAGGCCCGCGAATGCGGTGGGGTCGGTGTCGTGCTCCCAGTGCTCGACCAGTCGCCCTTGGTCGTCGAACTGCCACACGCCGCAGAACGGCACCTGGACGGGGGTGGGTTCTTCCGCGTGCATCAGACCGATTGCCACGCCGAAGTAGTCGTTGGCGGCGACATAATCCAGTTCCATCACCACGGTGCCATGGGTCAGGTTGAACAGGGCTTGCTCGTGTGCGGTCACGGCATCGAGCCCCAGGAGGGTTCCTGTGTCGCATCGGGTGTGATGTGCCGGATGGAGGGCGATGGTCGGGGCACAGTAGTGTCCGATGGTTCGCAGATCTGTGTAGACGGCGCGCAGGGTGGTGGCATTGGGATGTTGTGATGTCATGCCGGTCTTGGTGGGACCCCCATCGGACAGTGGGTTCGTTTCAGCTGCTGGGGCCGCTTGGCTTGAGTGCATGGCAGGTCCTCCTCGTCTGTGGGCGCAACCCGGACGGGTGGATTCGGTTGCGCTGGCTTCGGTGGTTTTCTCTTGGCCGGTTTTCTGCGTTGACACGTAAGGTTATTGTGATGCTGTCCCGCGCAGCCTGGCTGGCTTCCGGGAGGGGGCCGCGGGTTGTTGTTGGGCGGTGGATGCCAGGTAGCCGCATACCGTTGAGCTACGCGATATCGGCGGATGCGTGGACTGTCTCGTAGATGCGCTGGTGGTCTTCGATTCCGGACAGACGGAATGGTCCCTGGGTCTGATGAGGCAGACGATGCTGGGCTCCGTCGTCGGGCAGGTGATGTGTGCGCATGGAGCGGTAAGTGTTGTAGTCGATGGGGCGGCGTCGCGAGATCGCTTCGAGGTGTGCACTGGTGCGGAGCTGGGCCCGGTAGTCGGGGACGACTCGTCCGGTGAAAAATTCGGCGACGCTTCCGGAGCCGTAGCTGAAGAAGCCGAGTGTTGCCGCGTCGAGTTCGTCGTCTTCGTCCAACAAGGCTGCGAGGGCGAGGTAGAGGGATGCGGTGTAGCTGTTGCCGATGGTTTCGTTGTAGTGGGTAGTGGGCGCGATGGCATGTTCGATTGCTGTGTCGTCGACTTCGACGCCGGCTCCGTCGAGAAGGTGCCGGTGGGCCTTGAACGCCATGCGGGTGAAGGGCTGGTGGTAGCAGACGGTGTGGATCCTCTCGATCGGAAGGCCCTTGCGTGTCTGGTAGTCGCGCCATGCGCCATCGACTGCTGCCAGGTAGGCGGCCAGGGACTTCTTCCCGTCGACGAGAGCGGTGGCCCGGTAGTTGGGACGCCAGAAGTCCATGACCTCGTGTGTGTACAGGCCGGACGGGGTGTTGATCTCGACGAGGGAAGGGTCGGCTGAGACCAGCATGGCTGCGGCAGCGGCCCCTTGGGTGGCCTCTCCCGGGCTGTCGAGGTCGTATCGGGCGACATCACTTGCGACGACCAGGACCTGCTGCTCGGGCTCGCGTTGGACCAGCGCGGCCGCGAACTGAAGGGCCGCCGTTGCTCCGTAACAAGCTTGCTTGAGCTCAACGACCCGGATGTTCGAGGGGAGGTTGAGTAGCGAGTGAACGTACACGCCGGCCGCTTTGGACTGGTCGACAGACGTCTCGGTGGCGAAGAGAAGCGTGCGGATGCGGTCGGCGCCGTGGCGTTCGATGATCGGCGCCGCTGCGTCGGCAGCCATGGTGACGATGTCTTCGTCGGCTGCGGGCAGGCTCATCGCCTGCTGCCCGATGCCCTTGTGGTACTTGGCCACGCTGGCACCTGTGTGCTTGCTGAGTTCGGCGTGGGTGAGGACGAGGCTGCCCGTGCGGAAGGAGAGGTCGTGGATGCCTACGGCGCGGTCAGTGGACACGGTGGCCTCCGTTGAAGCGTTCGAGACGGGTATGGGCCTTCATGAGCTCGCCCGGGTTGGTCTGGGCGGCGAGCAGCGACAGTTCACCGCAGAGCACCGTGGCCGCGGCCAGGACGGCGAGGCGGCGCGCATTGTCGCCTGCGGGGCGCTCCTCGCGGCAGCCGAGGGCAGTGAGTGTTTCCTCGATGAAGTCGAGCCCTTTTCCGTTGCCGACGGTTCCGACGATCAGGTTGGGCAGGGTGCAGGAGAAGTAGAGGTCGCCGCCGCGGTCTTCGGCGAGGGTGACGCCCTGGGAGCCTTCCACGATGTTGGCGGCGTCTTGGCCAGTGGCGAGATAGAAGGCGAGAAGCATGTTCGCGTAGTGGGCGTTGGCGGAGCGGATACCGCCGGCCAGTAGCGTGCCCACCAGGTTCTTGTTGGTATTGAGTTTGGCGATCTGGGCAGCCGTGGTGTGCAGACGGTCTGTCACGATCCGTTCAGGGACGAGTATTTCCGTGATCACGTTTTTGCCGCGGCCCAGAATGCCGTTGATGGCGGTGGCCTTCTTGTCGGTGCAGTAGTTGGCGGAGATCGATCCGTAACGGATGCCGGGCACATGCTCGAGGAGGTGGCCAAGCAGGGCGTCTGCGGCGAGGGTGGTCATGTTGTGACCGGAGGCATCTCCCGTGCTGAACTCGAAGCGCAGATAGAGCAGGGAGCCGGCAATCTCGTCGCGCACGGTCAGCAGTTCGGCGTACCGGCTGGTGGTGCGTGTGATGTCGCGGAGTTCATCGAGGCGGCTGTGTACGGCACTGGCAGCGGCGTGAGCGGTCTCTGCGGTGTCCGCTTCGACGAGGACGGAGCGGGTCATGCGCTCGTCCACGAGGGTGGCGGTGATGCCGCTCTCGACCGCCCTGGAAATCTGTGCGCCGCGGCCGACGGACGGCCACAGCGGCGACTCGTAGGTGGCCAGGGGCACCTCGGTTTCGGTGGTGGCCACGTTTCCAGACACGCGCAGTGGACCTACCCAGCGCGTGGGAATGTGCGCTGCGGTCGGCTTGTTAGGGGCGGGAGGTGTGGACCGGGTCGGGTGGATACTCATCGGCGGTCTCCTCGATGGCTGGAGCTGTCGATATCGCGTTGGTCGCAGAACTGGCGCAGAGAACCCGTCACGAATACGTCGCAGTCGGTGAGAGCGGCTGGGCTATGGGCTCCCAGTAGGGTCATGAGGGCCGTGAGCTGTTCCAGCCAGTCGGTGATCTGCTGGATGAGGGCGCTGACCCCACCGGAGCGGAGGGTGGTGAGGAAGCCTCCGGAGGCGCCCACCCCGTGGGCTCCCAGGGCCAGTGCGCGAGCGACGTCGAGCGGGTGGCGAATGCCGCCCGATGCGAGCAGGGGCAGGCCATGGCCGCGTGCGTCGAGCAGGGCCGCGGGCGTGCTCAGTCCCCAGGCCTCCAAGTAGGTGTAGTCGGCGTCAGGGCGGCGCCCGTTCTCTATCCGGGCGAAGTTGGTGCCGCCACGTCCGGCCACGTCGGCGATGCGGACGCCCAGGCCGGCCAGTTCGGAGACAGTCCGACCGCTGACTCCGAAGCCGACCTCCTTGACGATGACCGGAACCTCGACGGCTGCGGTGATGTTCTCGATGCCCGCGGGCCAGTGGCCGAAGGAGCGGTCTCCTTCGGGCATGACGGTTTCCTGGACGGTGTTGAGGTGGATCTGCAGGGCGTCGGCGTCCAGCAGGGCGACGGCTCGGCACGCCTGTTCCGGAGTGGTAGTGGCGTTGACGTTTGCCATCACGAAGCCTTGCGGGTTGAGTTCGCGCAACGGGGTGAAGGTGCTGGCTGTAGAAGCATCCTTGAGATAGGGGCTCATGGAGCCGGTGGCGATGGGCACCCCGGTCTCGTGGGCAGCGATTGCCAAGTCACGGTTGATCTCCCCGGTTTTCGTGCTGCCGCCGGTCATGGCGTTGATGTAAAGGGGGACTGGCCAATCCAGTCCGCCGAACCGGGTGCGCAATGAGATGCGGTCTCGGTCGGTTCCGGCCAGAGCGTGGTGGACGAAGTGCACTTCGTCGAACTGGCTGGGTGGGTGTGCCGTTGGATCGGTTGGGGTCTCGCCGGCCATTTCGTGCTGGGCGACTGCGAGCCGCACATGGTCGTCCTTGCGTGATCCGCTCATGGAGATGGTCCTCAGTCGAAGATGAAGGGAGGGTGCAGGACGGGCCCCTGTGTGACGTCCGGGCCCATCGCCTGGGATCCGCCGCCGTCGGCGGCCATAACGTCAGTGACCCGCAACGGCAGCGCAGTGATCCCCGCTGCTGCCCAGCGCGTTCGTAGGGCGAGGGCGTCGGCAGTCTCAGGTTGCAGTGCGATGCCGCAGTCGCCACCGCCGGCACCGGATGGCTTGCCGGCCCCGCCGCAGCCCTCGGCGATGGCGCACAGCTCAGTCAGCTTCGGCGTGAAGATGCCGAGTGCCGTCTCATGGTCGAGGCCGGCCAGGAGGCAGCGTGCGTTGCGGATGGCGGCGAGGAACTTCGCTGAATCCTGCTGTTCGAGCGCGTGCACCGCTGCCGTCACACAGTTCGCGCTGCGCGCCAGGAACCGGCTGTGGCCGGTGCTGTGCCACCACGAGGTGTGGGACAGATGGCTCACATGGGTGGCGGTGGAGGCCGGGCTGCCGCTCCAGCCGACGTACAGGTGCAGTGTGGCCGGTGGCGGCAGAATGCGTGCTGTCATCCCGGGCCACGTGGCCTGCAGCGCCTCTGTAACGCCGTCCCGCCTCAGGAGTTGCAGCAGACTGGCGCGGTCCGGTGCGCGGTAGTGGATCCAGCCGCCCCATGTGCTGGCGGCCAGATCCGCGCCGGAAGGGCCGGGATCCACGCGGATGCTCGCCAGCAGGGCCAGCCGGAAGCGCAGTTCCGGTGACATCGGCATACCGCAGAAGTCCGTCAGGGCGGCGACAGCCGAGACTGTTACCGCCCCGCTCGACCCCAATCCCATTTTGGTGCCATGCTCGTGCAGTGCGCTGCGGACCGACAGTCGCACCGGCACAGGCCTCAGTCCTAGCTCGGATCGCAGCTGGTCGACGACCTCGACGACGGAGACCAAATATGCGAGGGCCCCGCCGAGGTGAGGGGCTTCCGCCGGGTCGGTGGGCCGCACCCCTGCCCGTGTACGGAACATCCTCACCTCGTGCGGCAGCAGATCGGTGGCAAGCACCACCTCGCCGCTGTGAGTCGGCGAGGCCTCGACGGTGACGAACCGGTCCACGGCCACGACAATCGACGGTTCCCCGGGCTCAAGGACCGCGTACTCTCCGGCGACAAGGAGCTTGCCCGGCGCGCTGTGCGTGACTGTCGACGGCATCAGCGCACCGTCCTGGCGAGTGTCGCGCCGGGTCCGCTGCGGGCCACCACCGCCACGCCGCCGGACTGCTGCCGCAGTGCGGCGGCAACACGCTCCGCGTCATCGCCGGCGCACAACACTTTGACGTTGGGCCCGGCATCCATCGTCGCCCAGACCTGCAAGCCGCGTGCGCGCATGCGGCGCACTTCTTCAAGTACCGCATGTGAAGCGGGAGTTCGGTAGTGCACGGGCGGAATCGCACTCTCCATGGCCTGGTGCATGCCGAGGGCGTTGCGCTCGGCAACCTCGCCCACGGTGGCAATATCGCCCCGGGCCAGTGCTTCGCGCATGACCGCCAGGTCGTCACGGGCCGTAGCGAGCCAGTCGGGGAAGAGTGGCGAGCTCTTCACTGTGCGCCGCATGGCCTCACTGCTGGAGACCGGCTTGGGACCGGTCTCCAGCAGGACTACGACCAGGGCGAGGTCCAGAGGTGCGCTCGCGAGCGGCTCGGCGTAGGAGGCAAGGTCGGGATCGGGAGCGTTAGGCTCGCCGGCGTGCCAAATTGCAAAGCCGCCGAAGATGGACCGTGCGGCGGACCCGGACCCGCGGCGGGCCAGCCTGGACAACTCCACCGGTTCAACCGACAGGCCGTAGGCGGAGGCTGCTGCGAGTGCGAGGGCCGCGAACCCGCTGGCCGACGAGGCCAGACCGGCACCAACCGGCACGGTGTTACGGGTTGCCACCACGGCGCGTTCGGTGCTTCCGGCCCGCTCACGGACGAGATCCAGAAATCCAGTGATGCGCCTGGCCGTCTCGCCCCGGTCCACGACACCGTCCACGATCACCACATCGTGCGCAGAGCAGTCGTCGAGTCGGACCTGCGTAGTGGTGGGAAAGACATCCAGCGTCATCGACAGGCTGTCGGCGCAAGGCAGGACGAGGTTCTCATCGCGCTTTCCCCAGTACTTGACCAGCGCGATGTTGGGATGGGCCACCGCGACGGATCCGTCAGATCCCGGCATGGCGCTCTCCCCTCGTCAGCGGAGCCGTCCAACAGCGCACACCGGGCTCCCGCGCGAGCACAGAAGCCAGTGCGTCGGCCGTGCGCTCGGTGGCTGACAGGGCGATCACACAGCCGCCTAGTCCCCCGCCACTCATCTTCGCGCCCAGCGCGCCGGCCTGGAGCGCGGCTTCCACCAGGCCGTCGGTAAGGTCTGTGGTCAGCTTGAGTCCGGCGAGCAGGTCGTGGCAGTCCGTGAGCCGGCGCCCCAGCGCCACCAGATGGCCCCGTTCCAGGTCGCGCAGCCCGGTGCGGGTCAGTGCCACCGAGCGGTTGAGGAACGCCTCACGGCTGCCGGGGTGCTTGGCGAAGCCCTCCCGCAGCATCGTGACGGCCTCTTTCGTGGAGGCGCTGCTACCGCTGTCCGCCACCACGATCCAAGCGTCGGTACCCACCGGTGGGTTACTGATCCGTCCACCGGCCAGCAGCACCGGCCTACGGCTGCCAGTGGCCAGGGCGTCGATGCCGCTGGCACTGCCATGTGCCGCGTTCTCAGACACCTGCACATAGCGAAAGACGGCTCCGGAGCTCAGACACAGCCCAAGAAGGCTGTTCAATGCCTGAGCCACAGCGCGAGCACATGCCGCACTGGCGCCAAGGCCACGTGCAGGCGGCACCCCGCTCTCCACCAGTACGTCCACACCCGGGGACCCCTGCCAGTCCGCGTGACGCAACATGGCCTCGGTGAGTTTCCTCAACCCTTCCGGCACGAGACTCTCCGGAGCACGGGACGGTGCCGGCATGGGGCCGTATGGCACGCCAGGTGGCGTCTGAACCAGCCGGAACACCGACAGCCCGCCCCTGCCCCGGTCACAGCGCACGACGCGGGCACGGCAGCCCACCCCCGGTACCGGCAGCGCCACGGTGGGGGCCCCGTAGACCGCGGCATGCTCACCCAGCAGGATGACCTTCCCGTGTGCTACCCCGGTGCCCGTGCAGGACAGTTCGGCGTCCCGGTCGGCACGGGACGGTGCCGGCGAATCCCTCTTCTGCTCGGCGTCACTCACGTTCCGCGCCATGGCTGCTCGCTGCCTCCCTCGCGGGCATCGGCACGCTGGGCAGCACCTGCTGTGTCAGTACTGCATCACGACGGCGAATGGGCCTGGTGGCCAAGAGAATCTTCAGAGCGATCTCGGAGCAGGTAGGAATGCTTTCGATACCGCTGACTTGTGCCCGGGTGGTTGGTGTTGCGCTCATACTCATCGGCCTTTCTGTTGTGAGCCCGGTGCCCTGACCAGGCTCCGTCTGTCGCTCCGGCAACGCGGGGGTCGGCTGGGGCAATCGCCCTCCTGCGGCGGCCCCTCAGGCGTTGTGGGTGATCTCGGCGCAGTGGGCGACGGTGGTGCCGTCCACGTTGAGCAAGTCGTCGTCAACAGGCTTGCCCAACGCGTTTTCGAGCTTCTGCGCCAGCTCCGTAATCTTCAGGGAGTCCAGATCGAGATCCTCCAAGAGCCTGTGGCCCGGACCGACTTCGTCGACCGGTCGATCGCTGAGGAAGGCAACGATGTTCTGAACCTGCACCAGAGTGTCTTGATCGACGGACACGGTTTACTCCTTGGTTAGGAAGGTCGGATGGTTGGAATGAACTCGGTGCTCACGGGCACAGAACGACTTGCGCCGCGTAGGACAGCCCCGCACCGAACCCGAAGAGGAGCACGGGCTCGCCGCGACTGACCTCGCCGCTCTGGCGCAGCGCGTGCAGCGCGAGCGGGACGGACGCGGCCGAGGTGTTGCCCGTATGGATCACGTCAGTGGCGGTCACCAGATCAGGCGCGTCAACGCCCTGACTCAACGCTTCGATAATGCGCAGATTCGCCTGATGCGGTACGAACGCCCGCAGGTCGGCAGGTTCCATGCCCGCTCGCTCGCAGGCGACTTGCATGACAGCGGTCAGCTGAGAAGTGGTCCAGCGAAAGACCTTGCGACCCGCCATCTCCATCCGGCCCGTCTCGGCAGGGATCTTGATCAGGTCCGACTGCGTACCGTCGCTCCCCCACGCGACAGGAAAGATGGCGGGCTCAGCTGACGGCACCACATAAGCCGCGGCTGCCCCGTCTCCAAAGATCGGACCGGTATTACGGTCCTCGGCCGCCACCCAGTCCGTCATCCGCTCCGAGCCGATCACCAGCACGCTCCGGGCGGTTCCGGCCCGCACAAGAGCATCAGCGACCGCCAATCCATGGCAAAACCCCGAACACGCGGCATTGAGATCGAACCCGGCCGATGCGGTGCAGCCGATAGCGGTAGCGACTGACGCAGCCCCGTTGGGCATGGGAGACGGCATGGAGCAGGTAGCAAGGAGTACGACGTCGACGTCATCGGCGGTGGCCCCGCTGTCAGCCAGCGCCTCCTTGCCCGCTGCGACAGCCATCGTCACGACCGTCTCCGTCACCGTGGCACGGCGTCGTTCCTCAACCCCAACCCGTTTCGAGATCCACTCGGCGCTGACACCCGCCGCCGTGGCTGACTCCTCGTTGGGCACCACGGTCACGGGCCGGTACGCGCCGAGTCCGCCGATCCGGGAGCCGGCGCTCGGTGACCGGCCCGAAGCCGCGACCGCTGTCCCTTGAATCACTCGCTTCTCGTCCACTTGGCACTCCGATACATTGCGACATGAGGCACCCACGGCATGCGAGGCGCGATGGCGTCAGGCTGGCCGCCGTAGTCATCAGCGCCCCGGAGGAGCGGCGTCTGCGCGTTCGGCGCCATATGACCGCCCGGGTATCTGCCCCAACGCAGGTGCCCCCGACCGGAGATGTCCATCGTGAACAGCGCTGCCGACACCACGGAAACCTCTAGCCGAAATCACGAGAGGGAGCGGGGATACGTCGATACGCCACACCTGGCCAGCCAATCCGCCAGAAGGTATGTATTCATCAAGTACCCCCACGTTCAGCCGTATCCCGCCAGCACCGTGATCCAGGCGTGAGCGCGTTGAACGCCCGAAGTCCTGGCCCACTGCGTGGGATAAATCGCTGGTCAGGTGCCACACGCCTCTGTCCCACCACACCACCGATGTGCCAGCCAGGAACCGACGCCGAGGCCTCCTTGGCACACAGTGGGGCACCCTCGTGCCCCACTCAGGAAGGCAGTGCTGGCCAGGTGGGGCCCACTACCTTTGTCGACCCCGCAACGCGGCTCCTGGGCTCCAATCCCGGCATGGCTCCCCCTGCTATCCATAAATCCGGGTGGTGTCACCTGACCTAGAGGCCCTGGTGAACCGTTGATGAGCGCCTTTGTGGGGTTGATGGCACAGTGTCGCGACCAGTTGGCTCGGGCGGCGGCCGGTCGCAGTGAGCGGATATGGGGCGGCTGACGGGGATTACCTTGAGGAATAGCTATCAGCCCTGGCCGGACTCACTCTTCCGGCTGGGCGTCGTGCTGACCGCGGTACTCCTGGCCAAGGTCGGCCCCGGTGCGCACCGGGGGCTTGCCCGCACCGACCAAACAAGTAGTTGCGGCACCAGCAGCATCCCACCCGCGCCGGGCGCCGTGGTCACATGCTCCAACTCCGCACCCAACGCGGGATCGTCCTCCGCTCCGGCGAGGTTGGCCTCGATGAACTGGGCGATCACCGCCTCGGCCGCCTCCGCTTCGATGTCCACCAGTTCCTGGCTGAGCTGTTCGGCCCGCGCCTCGAGCGCCATGCGACGCTGCATCACCCACGTCAGCATCTCGGCCACGATCGCCCCTCCTGATCCGCGCGTTGTCCTTTCCCCCGCGGACCGTAGGAGCGGGATCCAACTGCAGTACACGATTCCGGCGAATGGGTAGCCTGCCGGGCAATCACCTGCTAAAGATCAACAAGAGGCAGGTCCGGTCGGTCGAGCACCGTGCTCTTCCATACTCAACCCATCCACATGGTGTATGCGGTCGTGGGCGAGGTTTCCGGGCTGTGCTTCGATGAGGCTGCCGATCCCCATTGCGCACATGATGCCGGACCACCATTGTTCGAGTACGAGCGAGCTGAGTGCGTTGGCGAACTGCGTGCTGAAGTTTGATTCATGTGCGGCGCGGATCACTTTTGCGGCGTTTTCGCAGTAGTGGTGATCCATGTACTCCAGGAATTCCACGGAGGTGATGGCGCCGACAGCTAGGAGCCGTGGAATGATGTACTGGTATTCTACCGTCTCCTTGGGGAGAAGGCCGGCCTCGATACCCTGAACCACTGCGGCGTGGATCTCGATTTCCCCCTCGTGCTTTTTCCCGGATATCCTCACGGAGTAACGCAGTGGTCGGCGCGGCACAGTTATGCGGTCCGTATTTTGAGGAGTGATCGGCACCAGGGTAGTTGAGTAGCAGTCCTGGATGCGGCAAGCTCGGTAGACGTCCCGCTTCTGCACCAGAGTGCAAGATTCCGCGGCGAGAGCGTAGTAACGCCACACGTCGTGTCGGTGATCGCCGGAATTCCAGATGCAGACGGCCATGCACATCGACAGCATCGAGAAGCGTTCGGGCTTGATTCCACCCTCCGGAGTCAGCATGTGGTTGATCATCCATAATGAGCGCTCGTAGCACTCGAGCAGGGATTCAGTCGAGATAGAGCCACGCGTCATAGTGAGAACACTCTGCGCACACTCGCCGTTGCGAAGGTCAGGACCTAGGTCGACCCAGTCGTTGACCAGCCCGCTTACCATCAGGTCGGTGCGGCCGACATCGCCGGGAACCACGCTCAGGTAGTAACCGAAGATCCCTGAGTCACACGCCTTGAAATCTCTCCAACTATCACGGTCGGCAAAAACCCAGGCCGTCATTCCGGTAGTAGGCACGCTTCGGAGGTCTGCCTCGTGTGAGCGCTTGAGTTCGAAGAACGCCATGTCGCCCATCATGTGCGCCCTACGTGCCTGGAGATCAGCAGGAAGATCGGGCATGTCCAGCATGCAACAGAAGTCGCGCATCAGATTGCTACGCGCCGATCCACCCACAGCATCGATGTTGTACTCGAAGTAGAAGCCGTAGATCAGCACGGTCATGTAATCCTGTCGCCAGTCTGCATACTCTCCGGTGAGTAAGCCGCCAGACCAGGCCCCAGTACCGAATGCCGGATACGATGCCGGCCCTCGAAGACCAAACTCGGAAGTCAGCTCCTGCCACGAAGGGTGAGGGCATGTAACCAGGTTCGATTTTGTACTCCGGTTTCGATTCGCCCCTGACCGCGCCTGGGCAATTACCGCGCGAACAAGGCCGTCTTCTCCCGTGATTTCCACCGGCCAGACAGATTGGCCGCCCCCACTCTCCCTAGTCGCACTACAAGCCCGGATCTTCTGGATGTCCCTCAAGAGGCGGCAACCAACCTCGATGGTTTCACTGACTTCCCTGGTCCGTTCCTTGAAGTCCTCACCGAACGACTCGGGATTTTCTCGGAAGATTTTCAGGATCGTCGCGGGAGAGTAGTTCCATGCCGGCACGCCGGAAGCCATGGAGGTAAGGCCATAGAACTGGTTTCTGAGGTACGTGATGTGTTCGGCGAAGGGTGAACCCTGGATGGCCTTCCGCGAGTGCAGCACATCGGTCACAGATTCATTGAAACCGATTTCCGCTGAGGGCCCAGCCGGTAAATGAGGCGCATGGACACGCCGCCCGATCTCCTCGAGAGGGCTCCAGTTGGAGGTTCCGGGCAGGAAGTCCATGTCGAGCAATCCTCTTCTCTCTGACGTGACACAGAGCCCGGTCGAGGAGACCGTGACCGACCGGTCGGCGCACGACCGTGAAGTTGATGAGCGCGAGGCCTTCACCGAGTCGGGCGCCTCACGAACCAGGTGAGCCCCTTCAGCTGGCCAGGGCCTACCGAAGTTGGGAACCGGCTGGGACCAAGCGGGGCGTGAACGCGTTGAACGCTTGTGACCTTGTACGTAGCTGCAAGTGACAGTCATTCGGCGGAACCAGCACACGGGCCCGGCAACAACGCTGACCAGCCTGCCCCGGAGGCGCATTGGGTGCATCAGGGGCATGCGGACCCCCCCCCACCGGTCGCGGCATGAGCATGTGCCGTACGGAAGAGATCCCTGCCTGCGCCCTTCGCTCCGGTCGGCCGTCTGCACCGTCGCGCCGGGGTAACCCCGGTATCGGTGGTGTCCAACCAGGCGGACGATCTCCTGCTGCGTGACAGATGGTTCACCACAGCTGCGCTGTTCCGGCGAGATGACGATGAGCCCTGCGGGCGCTCCCTGCACATCTGCAGTCGACACCCTCTCCACCCTTCACAAAGGCGCAAGCATTCAACACGTTCACGCACCGTCCCTCGGTGCATCGCTTTCGGCGACGGGCGTCGGGTACGTAAGAAGTTCACCCCCTTCGCTGACACCTCTTCCCGGTGCCGGTGAAAACGGTCGACCGACGACTCACACTCTGCTCTGTGCCCTGGGAGCCTTGATGACCACTGCTGTGCGTTCCGCGAGTCTCCGATCGCGGTGGCACCCCAAAAGCAGCCTGTGGCTGAGGCACTCGCGCTTCAACTCACCTCGCCTTCAGTGCAGACGGTCTCGCGGTGTCCGCCAATGTTCGCCTCGAACGGTCTCCACCCACCGGCTGCACCGGGCGAGTCAGGGCATCGATCGGGGCACGACTGCCGCACGCATTCGGTCAAGAACAAAAGGGAGCAGGTAATGCCCTACACCGCGGGTTCCCACAGTGGCGAAATCAGCGAAGCCAGGAAGCGCCTCGATCAGCTCGACCAACAGATCATCAAATCCCTCAAAGAGCGATCGTCCTTCTCGGGGCTGGTTCAGTCGGCCCGTATCGCGGAGGGCGGCTGCCGCACCGACCATCAGCGCGAGGGCGTCATCATCCGGAGGTATCACGACAGCCTGGGTCCGGTGGGGCGCGACATCGCAATGAGCCTGCTGCAGCTGTGCCGCGGCAAGGAGTCCTCGCTGTCGGCCGCCCACGGCCCGGAACGGGTCCGTCGACTCTTTCTGGGTCCGACGGCTTCGGTGTCTCACCATGCGGCCGAGCTCATGCCCGGACCGGACGACATCGAGCTGATCGCCCTGGACACACTCGATGAGGCGATGAGTGGGCTGCTCGACGGAAGCGCGGACGAAGCGGTGGTTCCGCTCGAGAACAGTGTGTCGGGGCCTGTCCACGACACACTCTTGGCTCTGGCGGACGCCGACGAGTTGGCCACAGTCGCGCACGCGTACGTGCCCATCGACTGGGTGCTCGCGGCAGCCCCCGGTATGCCCCTGGCGACGGTGGAGACGGTGGCCAGCCATCCCCACGCGCTCGCCCAGACCCAGCGGTGGCTATCGTCACTGCTGCCCCGTACCGCCACCGTGCCCACCACTTCCACGTCCGCCTCCGCGGAAAGGCTCTTGCAGCCGGATCCCGGGTACGAGGCGGTCGTCTGTACGCGGCGCGCCGCACGGCACTACCGGCTCGATGTCCTCGCATCCCCCGACGCCGCCCGCGTACCGGTGACGCGTTTCGCGTTGGTACGACGCGTCGAGGCGCTTCCTCCTCCCTCCGGCAACGATGTGACCAGTCTGGCTCTGACGATGCCGAGCACGTCCTTGAGGGACGTGCTGGAGTGTCTGGCTGAGGCACACGCCGAGCTTCTCGGCCTGCACACGCTGCCCACCGGCGAAGCTTCCCTGCTTCTGTGGGTGGACTGTCGCGGCCATGCAACCGATCCGCAGATGGTCCACCTCTGGAGCGTGTTGCGCGAGCGCTGCGACCGGCTGCACATGACGGGCACATGCCCGGCACCCGGCCCCGGGACCTC
Source organism: Streptomyces sp. NPDC055239 (assembly GCF_053606205.1). Classification (NCBI taxonomy): domain Bacteria; kingdom Bacillati; phylum Actinomycetota; class Actinomycetes; order Kitasatosporales; family Streptomycetaceae; genus Streptomyces; species Streptomyces sp. NPDC055239. The sequence goes on from NZ_JBSGRD010000025.1 coordinate 84,587, forward strand.
ACTGGCCGGCGCGTGACCTGACACGTCATCACGGCACGGCACCCCGGCAGACCTTGCCGTCACCGCAAGCCTCTGGCCTCTATGCGCCCCCCTTGGAGCGCGGATTCGGAGCCCGTTATGACACCTCCTACTTCTCAAGCACAGCAGCTCACGGGCGCCGAAGTAGTGCTGCGCGTCCTTCACAACGAGGGTGTCCGGCATGTCTTTGGTAATCCCGGCACCACGGAGCTGCCCCTCATGCGGCAATTGGCCGAGCATCACGACATCGAGTATGTGCTCGCCCTCCAGGAAGCCTCCGCTGTGGCCATGGCGGACGGACACGCCCGTGTCACCGGACGCCCCGCTTTCGTCAACCTCCATGCCGCGGCCGGTCTGGGCAACGGAGTCGGCGCACTGACCAACGCCGCAGCCGCAGGGGTGCCCTTGGTGGTCACAGCAGGCCAGCAGGACCAGCGTCATCTCATCCACGACCCGGTCCTCGCAGGTGACCTCGCCGGCCTGAGCGCGCCCACCGTGAAATGGGCCCACGAGGTCGCCACCCGCGAGGAGCTCGGCGAGGCCCTTCTGCGGGCCTTTCGACTGGCCCAGGCGCCGCCGACCGGCCCGGTCTTCCTCTCCCTGCCGATGAACCTGCTGGAGGAGACAGGGCCTCCGCCGCCTCGGCCCACCCAAGTGCAGTTCGCCGCGGCCGCGCCGATCGACAACGTAGCCAAAAGGCTCAACGATGCCCCCGCCGAAGACATCGCCCTGATCTTCTGTGACGAACTCGCCCGCGAAGCACCCGACGAGGGGGTCGCCCTCGCCGAGGCCCTGGGCGCACCGGTCTGGGGATCGGGCTGGCCGGCGACGAACCCCTTTCCCACGGCGCACCCGCTGTGGCAGGGCTACCTGCCCCCGCACGCTCTGGGCATCCGGGACTCGCTTGCCTCCTACCGACTGATCCTGATCGCCGGAGCACACGCCCTTCCACGCTACTTCCCCTACGCACCCGGGCCCCTGCTCAACCAGGACGCCCACATCATTCAGATCACCGCAGACCCCGGTGAACCCGGCCGGGACACTCCTGTCGCCCAGGCACTGCACGGCCAGTTGCAGCCGACGCTGCAAAGGCTGTTGGAGTGCCTGCCGTCAGCAGACCGCACGACGTGGAACCCGCGGATTCCCGCACTCCCCGCGCACGCCGGGCCGCTCGACCTGCCGTCACTGGGTGCCGGTCTTGCCACGGCGCTCCCAGCAGGAACTCTTGTCGTGGACGAGGCTCCGCAGGCGTCCCGTCACATCCGAGCGGCGCTCCAACTGCGCAAGGCCAACCAGTACCAATGGGTGTCCGGCGGGCTCGGCTGGGCCATGCCCGCGGCTATCGGTGTCAGCCTCGCGAGCGACCGCGGGCAGGTCATGTGCACGGTGGGCGATGGCGCGGCCATGTACTCCCCCCAGGCGCTGTGGACCGCGGCGCGCCTGAACCTGCCCATCGGATTTGTGGTAGCGGACAACCGCGAATACAGCATCCTGAAGGACAACTGGCGCCTCAGCGAACCCAACCCCGAGAAATTCATCGGAATGGATCTGGCCCAGCCGGCGGTCGACTTCGTCGCCCTGGCCGAGTCCATGGGTGTACACGGCCGACGCGTCACCACAAGCGGCCAGCTCAGCGAAGCCGTAGCGGACGGATACCGCACGCCAGGCCCATTCCTCATCGCAGCAGAGCTGGCCAATGCCTGATTCTGAGTACTCAGGTATGGACACCCGTGACAGGCGCCGCACGCGCGCACCCACACAGAGATGGTCATGGAAGGAACCACTCCGGGTCTGAGCTGTTCTGAGTTTGGTGAAGCCCCTGGACGGGGACCTGCGCTCGAGTTCTGGACACGGGCGATGCGACTGGTGTCAAAGTTGTTGTGAAGAGGGTCTCGTGTGTGGTTGGGCTGCGCTGCCCGAGCATGAGGCAGCAGCGACGGGAAATCGGTGCTGCGCTCTCCCGGGGGGGGCGGGGCGATTATGCCTCGCATGTACACGTTGCATCATCCCCTCATAATTCACGCACCGCACTCCTCCGCATAGGGAGTTGAGTAATCAATGAACTGACGTAAGCACTGGTACAGCATCTCAACCGTGATGACGGCTACGGGGGTCGTCGTCCCAATCAGTCAGAAAGACCCTGACCTCGTGAGCGCGAGGACATTGACGGCGATCTCACGGTCCGGCCCGAAGGGCAGCAATTCTCCCTTGAGTTGGACCTCGGCAGGGGGGATTGGGGGCCCGGGACGTCCAGCGTTGGCTCTGCATTTCCGCCTCCGTAGTTCCCCCAGGAGACTCCGATCGGATGGCCGGCACCCCCTTCCACGGCGCGCACCAGCATCCAGGGGGCGCACAGGAAATCTCACGTACGCCAGTCCGCCCCCATAGCGGTCCGAGGCGCGGGTACTGGAATCCATACGCACCGTCGCCCGAAAACACGAGCGGCACGGTCGGTGATGTGCGCGGAGCAGCACCACTTTCGCCCTTCACACACGATCTCCAAGGAAGCGAGATCATACGAATGACAGGAGACTTCCAGTGTCACGCCGTGCACCCAACCGCCAATTGTCCACCTTGCTCGCTGAGGTCGACTGGAGCGCCGGGGATCTGGCCAGAGCGATCAACTTCCTAGGATCAGCTGCCGGGTTGACGTTGAGCTACGACCGTACATCGGTGGCACATTGGCTCTCCGGGTCGCGCCCACGAGCTCCTATTCCCGACCTCGCCGCCAGGGCACTGAGCCGCCGCAGCGGGCGCGTAGTCGCTCCCGAGGACACCGGCCTGTCCCAGCCACCGCCCGGCCACTCGGCTCGCAGGCCCGATCCGCTCGAGGAGAGCGACCCGATACGTCGGCTCACCGCACTGTGCCGACAGGACACCGACCCCGCCCGCCGGTCCCCAGTGACCGCCAGCACCTACACGCTGGCAGCTCTCGCTCTGCCCGACTGGACTCACCGGACGAAATCCACCACCCCGGACTCAGGGCAGCGTGCGGCCTCCTGCTCGCCGTCGGATGTGCGCATCCTGCAGGAGATGACCGAGGTGTTCGCCTCTCTTGGCTCGGCCCACGGCGGGGGGCATGCCCGTTCCGCGCTGGCCGCATACCTCACGGATGATGCCGAGCGCATGCTGGTCGCCCCGGCCACCTCAGCGGTGCACCGCCAACTGTGCACAGCAGCAGCACAGTTGACCCACCTACTGGGGGCGATGACCGAGGACGCAGGGTACGCGGGCCTCGCCCAGCGCTACTACCGCACGGCCCTGGACTTGGCCCATCAGGCCGATGACCGCGCCACCTACGCCGTCACCCTGCGGGCCATGAGCCTGCAGGCTCTACGCCTGGGACACCCGCCTCAGGCACACACACTGGCCCAGACCGCCCTGGACACCGCCGGCCCCACCACTGCCGGGGCAATCCGATCCTTCCTTCTGGCCCAGCGTGCCCTCACCTACGCCGCGGTGCGTCAGCCGCGCCGCGCCCGTGAGGACCTGCGAGCCGCCGACCAACAGCACGAGCGGGCCTCAAGTCCCCCCGGACCCTTCACCTCCTACCCCCGGGCCGGGCTCGAATACCACACCGCCCGCACCTTCAACGCACTCGGCGAGCCCGGCCACGCCCTGACCTCTCTGTCCCAGTCCGCACGCCATCGCACCCCGGCCCAGGGCAAAGCATGGGCCCTCACCCATGCCCGCCTCGCCGAGGCACGGGTGAACCTGGGGCAACTCGAAGCTGCCTGCGACCACTGGCACACCTTCCTCGACCACTACCCCTCCCTGCGCTCCGCCCAGGTCGACCAGGCCCTGACACGACTGCGCCAGAACGCCGGGGCTTTCCCCCGACAAGCGAGGGCCGTCAGCCTGCTTCACCGGGCCGGCACTCTGGACCGCCAGGCCCGGCCCGGCGGCTGACCCCGGGGACAGAAACCGGCGGCTACGCCCGACTACCTCTGACCTGCGAACCCTTCGCCCGCCTCAGATCGCGCCGATGTGCCGCAGCGATCGGCCGTCACATCCTCGAGCTCGCCCTCCTCAGCGGTCGCGCGGCACAACTCCTCAGCAGCACCGTTCCCCTCGACGGCATTTACGTCCAGCGGCTCAAAGGCAAAGGGATCGTCCATAACCGCTACCTATACCGCCCGCATTGCGGGGCGCAGCATTGGCAGCTTCCTTGCACCCGCAAAAGGGATTCAGCTTCCGCCATCTGGTCCCGCGCGCCCGGCGTCCGGACCGCGTCCAAGGGTCTCGGCAGGCTGTCTGCCATAGCCCACCCCGGTGGGCCGGGTCCGGGATTTCACAAAGACACGAGCGTTCAACGCGTTCACACCACGCATACGGCGGCGAGCTTCCTAGGGACCGATTACGGGGCATTCGATGAACAGGAGCCCGTGAAGGAAGCGCCGACTCCCAGCAGCTGGCGTGGCCAAACGGCGGAACACCCGAATCCTGTCACCTGCTGTGAGGATCGACCATGCCCACGCCCGACGCACCCGTATCCCTCCCCCCTTCCGGAGAAAGCCTCGGCCTGCACCTGCTCGAAAGCGCACAGGCGGTGACCGGGCCGGAGATGCGGGCCCAGTGCGAGCGCATGCCGTCCCGGATGGCCAGCCTGGTTGGCTACCACCTCGGGTGGCTGGACGAAGAGGGCGGCCCGGCGCAAGGCTCCATGGGCAAAGCAGCACGGCCTGCCCTGGCGCTCGCCTGTACCAAGGCGGCGGGCGGCTCCACCTCCAACGGGCTGGGGCCGGCGGTGGCAGTGGAGTTGGTACACAACTTCTCCTTGGTGCACGACGACGTCATCGACCGCGACGAGCTACGCCGCCATCGGCGTGCCCTATGGACGGTCTTCGGCCTTCCTTCGGCCCTCCTGGGCGGCGATGCCCTGCTGGCCCTTGCACTCCAAGTGCTCGCCAAACCCTCAGGCGATCCGCCCGGCCGCGCGGTGTCGGTGCTCTCCGAGGCGGTGCTCGAGCTGGTCGAGGGCGAGGCCATGGATGTTTCCTTCGAACAGCGCACCGATGTCACCGTGGCCGAGTACACGGCCATGGCCGCGGCCAAAACTGGCGCGCTGATGGGATGTGCATGCGCACTGGGCGCGCTGGCCGGTGGCGCGGACGATGAACAGGCGGAGCTGCTGCAGACTTTCGGCCGGCATCTGGGAGTGGCCTTCCAGATCGTCGACGACCTGCTCGGCATCCTGGGCGACGCCGGCGCCACGGGCAAGCCGGTGGGCAGCGACATCGCCGCGCGGAAGAAGACCCTGCCCGTCCTGGCTGCCCTGGCCTCCTCCACGCCCCAGGCTCGCGCACTGGCTCGGGTCTATGCAAACGATACCCACCTGACCGTGGCCGAGCTGCGACACGCCGCCGGACTGGTGACCGAGGCGGACGGCGTACAGGCAGCCCGCCGAACGGTAAGGCGTGAACTAGGCCTGGCTTTCGCGGCGTTGACCAGGGTCACCTCCACCCCAGAGGGACGGCGCGACCTGACAGCGCTGGCCCATGTCCTCACCCAACGCGACCATTGAGGGGTCGTCTCCTATGTTTCACGGACCAGAGTGTTCCCGCCAGGGCCGAAGTCGCTGCCTGGGGGCGGCCCCACCGCCTGCGTCGCGTGGTGCTTGCCGCACCGCGATCATTCCGCGCGGGAGTGGAGCGAGCCATCGAGGCCGTCGAGTCGCTGCTGAATCGGTGCGCCCAACCGGCCGTCCCGTGTATGCCCACAACCAGATCGTCCACAGCACCCATGTCGTCGGAGAACTTGCAGCGCACAGAGCGATCCTCGTCGATGAGTCAGGTGGAGTATCCGACGGAGAACTGGCGGCGTTCTCGGCACACAGTGTCTCTCCCTCCGTACGCGCAGAACCTGACGGAATTCCTCTCCGCCTAGGGGTCAACGCCCGATCGCTCAACGCTCGGCTGCTGACCAAGTACGACAAGGCCCCGCCCAAGGCCACCGCTGAATCGGCTCTGTAGGAATGCTCCCTTCAAGGAGCTCGGTTCACCAATCTCAGGGCCGCCGTTCAGCACCACGATCCGCTCACCATGATCGGCGCCTATCCGCTTCTCGCGGAACGCTGCGACACCCCCCTGCATCTCGGGCTCACGGAGTCCGGTCTCGCCTTCTAGAGGGTGCCTGAGAAGCCCCGTTCAGGGCAGGCGAGTTGGTAGTCCCTGCGCTGATGGAGGCCGAGATGGCCACGGAACAGCGCGTGTATCCGACCGACCTGTCCGGCGTGGAGTGGGCGGTGCTGGCACCGCTTGTGCCGCAGCCCAAACCGGGCGGGAGACCAGCGAAGCACCCCCGCCACGAGATCATCGACGCCCTGGCCTACTGGATACGGGCCTGCTGTGCGTGGCGACTGCTGCCGCACGACTTCCCGGCGTACCACACCGTCTACCACTACTGGCGGCAGTGGCGGATCGAGAGCCGCTGGCAAGAGATCCTTACCGCACTGCGAGCCAGGGAACGTACTGGCCAGGACCGTGAACCCGCCCCGAGCGCCGGCGTGGTGGACAGCCAGAGCGTCAAGGCCACCGAACGCGGCGGCCGGCACGGATACGACGGCGGCAAGAAGGTGCTGGGCATCAAGCGCCACCTCCTCGTCGACACGCTCGGCCTGGTTATGGCAGTCTGCGTCAGCCCCGCGGACGTCAGCGACCGCGCCGGTGCCGCCGTACTGCCGGCCCGGCGCGCAGGCAAGTTCCCGCGGCTCCGGCACGTGTGGGCAGATCAGGGGTATCGCGGCCGGGACTTTCTGGACTGGGTCCGCGAGGAAACCGGGATCACCCTCCAGATCGTGCAACGCAAGGACGGCGGGTTGCGGCACACCTGGGCCAAGACCGACGCACCGCCGCGCGTGGTACCGATGTTCGCAGTGGTCCCGCGCCGGTGGGTAATCGAGCGGAGTTTCGCCTGGCTGGGCCGCTACCGCCGGCTCTCCAAGGACTACGAGTACCTGGCGAGCAGCCAGGAGAACGCGATCTACCTGGCAACGGTCATGCTGCTACTGCACCGCACAGCGGCAAGAACCCAGCCCTGAACGAGGCTTCTCAGACACCCACTAACGGACAGCGACATCATCCTCCTTGACGAGCCGAGCTCCCCACCTGGACGGCCTCAGCGCCCGCCTCGTCGCCTGAGCCGTCGACGACTTGGCGACCACCCGCTGCGTCGGGACAGCAGTCTCCGGAAGCCACGAAGGCCTTCTCACCCGTAGTGACCACGACAGAGAACTCACCACTGATCACGCCGTGGCTTCCAAAGTCGACTCCGAGATCAGAACCCATCAGCGCGGCCCACAGGTGGTCCTCAGCTGCTGCTCGGTCTGGTCGAATCGTCATCGACGTCTGCGTTGAGGGCGATGTCCAGTGCCCTGCGTAGGCCCCACAGGCGTGCTTTGACGGTCTCGTCACTCGTCAGCTGCATACAGGCGATCTCGTCCTCGATGGCCTGGGCGATGGCCGCGGACCGGATCGACGGGATGGGAATTAGGCACCGTTGGTCTCCCGACCTTGCTTCTTGCCATGACCGGCGGCGGGGGTGCCTGCGTTCTGGGCCGGGTTCGCGGCCGGACTGCTGATCTCGACGGTGACCGCGCCGGTCGGCGTATCCGGGGCGGTCTTCCTCCGGCCAAACCCAAAGGTCAGACAGCGAAATCCTGCTGGAGTACTAGTTCAGGTCGTGCCACCACCACGCCAGTGTCGGCACTCGAACCGGGCGAAGGTCATCGCAACATGGAGTGGCAGCGAAGACGTCGTCTGGTTCATTGCCGGACAGGGCATTGCGTCCGCTGGTCAGCATCCAGTCGAACTGGCCTCGGATCATGCTGGACAGGTTGGTGAGATAGCAGTCCAGTGCGGGGCTGGCGGTTTGAGCGATGTAGTCACGCAGGCTGAGGAACCGAGCCAAGCAACGATCTCGCAAAGCGATGGCCTCGCCCACGACGTCCGCAGGAGCATGCCCTCCCTCCTGGGCGAGGACATCGAGAAGGTTGAACCCTCCATAGGTGGGTCCGATGTGCTCCTTGCCGTAGGAATACAGGTCGTTGTCCCAACTGGTGATGGTCGAGGCCATGTCGGTGAGGGCGATGACAGCAGGCCGGTCCAGCTCTGCGGTGGGCACTCTGCAGACAGCCGCCGTGGCCGCCATCATGGGTGCCAGTGCCCCCGTGGCGGTGCGAAGGCTGATGTAGTCGGCCAGGCCGGGTTGGGTGCGCTGGGCTTGGTGCAGCGCCTCTGCCATCCACGCGAACAGCGAAGCCCCAACGGTCTGTTCCCAGAGCCTGACCACATGGGGTGCGCTCTCCTCCATCCGCGCCCGAAGATCAACCAGTGCGGCAAGGTAGGGGGCCTCGTCGTCCGTGATACGGGGGAAAGGGGAAAGGGCCTGGTAGATCCGGTACATGAGAGCCGGCAGGTGCGCAGGGTCCGTGTCGCGGTCGTCGTCGATTTCGTCCCCGAGGCAGGTAAGCCACAGCGCTGTGTCGGACAGCAGGAACAGACCTTCATTGGTGACTTGGGGTGCGCAACAGGCCACTGCCTGGCCCATCCGCCAGCCGGCGATCTTTTCTCGGCGTTCTGGATTCCTCGGGATCTCGAACCGGGCGGACCATTCCACGGTGTGCTGGTCGGCCTCCTTTCCGGCGGGGTGGGCGCGGCCTGGGATGGGGCACCACAGCGGGGGGATGGAGGGTACTTCGCACGTCGAGTGGTGTCCTTGGCCGCGTGAGGAGCCGCCTTGAGTCGACGATGCAGGCGTTGTCTGGGCAGGTTCGTTCATGGTTCCAGGTCACCACCGTCCGTGTGGGGCTGAGTGGAATGATGTGGCCGTATACGGGGGAAGTCTGTAGAGGCCCTCATTCATATTGATCGTGGCGGAAGCGGCCCGAATGACTACAGGGTCGATCGAGCGGGCCGTCGTCTCAGCCATCCCAGGGGAATGACCGGTGGGCGACGAGGGCATCTCGCAGACCTTGAGCGGCGAGGGCGAGGGTGTCGGTGGGGTAGTGCGCCAGGAACGGGCGAGGTCCGGTCATGAACGGTGTTCCTTCCCAGGTTCCGTCGGACCGCTGGGTTTGCACCAGATACGCGAGGCCCTGCAGAGCGGCACGTTCGTGTGCCGGGGTACCCATACGCGTCAGGGCGCTGATGGCAAGCCCGGTAGCGGCCGCGCTGCTGGAACCGCCCGGCAGTGCGGGCCATCCACCGTCGTCGTGTTGCTGTTCGACGAGTGAAGCTGTTTCGGTCCTCGTCGCAGAGTGAGCGGCTCCCAGGGCAGCACCGATCTCGTTGACGGCGTAGCTCTTGGTTACGTACCACGAGGCCGACCAGCCACCGTCGTCGCGCGAGCGTTGAGCAAGCCAGTCCCGAGTCGGCCCGGTGTCGACCGCAGCTCCTTGGTCCCGCAGACCGCTGATCATGTGCGCGTTGACATCTTGCGCGAGCGTGTGGTCGTCACTTGACTGCCAAGTGGTCCACAGCCCGTCCTTGCGACGGGCGCGTACCGACCAAGCTTCGGCCCTCTTCAGCGCAGGGGTAAGGCCGGAGGAGCCGGCGAGGGCCGCAAGGACGGCGCTGGTGGTGTCGGCATCGGACTCCATCTCTCGAACTACTCCCCAGCCACCGTCCGCTGCCTGGCTGGCTTCCAGGAACCGCAGAGCTTGAGGGAGAGCGCTCTGGTCGAAGAGCCGGTGGCCACGCAGAGATCGCACCATGAGGGAAGTGGCCCAGATTTCCAAGCGGGGGAATCGCCATGTCCCGTCAGGCTCCTGTACGTCCAGCAGGTGGGACAGGGCCCGCCGGGCCTGGTCCTGCCCTTGAGGCGTCATGGACAGCGCCAGATGTGCGACGGCGGTGATGACAGGCATGGGGGTGAAGGATCCGTCCTGCCACTGTTCTCGCGTGAGCACCTGCACGGGTTCTGGGGCAGGATCTTGACCAGCTCGGACAGCCGCCACAATTTCGGCAGCGGACAACAGAACACGCTGCCACTGCTTGAGCGGCTTTCCCGAAGCGGCCGCCCAGGCACATCGGACCTGCGTTGCGAGTGTGTGCGGATGCGCCTGCGGTACCCCTGCGATGACGGCGAGCAGATGCATCAGTAGGGCTCGACCCGGCGGTACGGACAGACCCGGCACGAAAGGTTGAGGTGTGGGGGAAAAGGGCTGGGTCGCCAGTTGCATCAGCCACCACTCGGTGCCTGCGATCCACGGGTCGTGTCCTTGGCACCGCAGTCGCCCCAGGGCCTCTCGGCCGCGCTGCAGATGACCTGTAGGGACCGGTGCGCTGCTGTGAGCCAGGAGCAGCATCACCGTGGCATGATCAAAGATTCGAGCATCTGCCAGACTGCTCCAACTCCCGTCAGTTTGCTGAGTGTTGCATGCCAGCTCGACGGCCTGGTGCAACGCGTCGGTGGCGCGTCGATGCAGTGGTGGCGCTGCTGAAGTGGAGGCGTTGGGTTTCATGATTCCCAGCGAACACTCGAATCGCATCAGCAGGAAGCCCCTCATCCGGTCGGAGCGCGTGCGCGTGTTGAAAACTTGTGCCCTTGTGAATCCGGCATTCAGTGGGAGTACCTGCCCCAGGAGCTGGGCTTCGGCTCGGGGATGACATGCAGGCGGCGCCTTGCCGCGTGGAACGAGGTCGGCGTGTGGGACGAACTGCACCTG
>NZ_JBSGRD010000026.1:0-31104 GCF_053606205.1 Streptomyces sp. NPDC055239
GCCCACGAGTCCTCGGACCTCGTGGGCGACGAATTCCGCCTCCCTGCGCTTTCTTCGAGAAGACCGCCCCAACCGGCCCGATGACCCCGCGGTCCCAGGCCACCGGGCACATGGCGCCCGCCCGCCCGTAGCGGTCGGTGGTCCTTCCTCAGCCGCTCCCCAGCCCCAGCTCCAGCGCGAGCGCGTGTTCCGCCGGCGTCAACGGAACGTCGGGGCACAGCCTTTCGGGGTGGCCCGGAGGGGGAGCGTCGAGCGGCTGTGCCGCGTCTTGCGGCAAGGCCTCCAGTCTCTTGATCTCGCCGACCGCGTAGATCAGGCCGAAGGCCACCAGGCTCTGCCACACCGCGTTCAGAGCGCGCCGCAGCAACAGGGTTGCTTTCACATCTGCCACCACTTCGGTTGTCCTGCGGAGCTGGGCCCGTGCCGTGGCATGGTGTCTTGCGGCGGTCAGGAAGGGCTCAAGGAATGCCGGAGACCGTCCCGTTCCAGTGGACCTCGACCTGTCCTGGAGACGCCTGCCGACGCTTCCGGCAACGGTTCTCCCAGCGAGCGAAGGGCCACCGATGATCCGTGACGAGCGTACGAACCTGGCCATCGACGGGTTCGAAGTGGCAGGTGCCCGCCCGGCGAGCGCCCCGGGCTCCTGGCCCGCGCAGGCCGCCCCGCCGCTTCCCGCCGGGCGGGAGCGCAGCCGCGCAGCGGGTGGCGAGGTCGAGGACGTCGAGGAACTGGTCGCCGATCTCCAGCTGGGGCGACGGGGGCTGGCCGGGCGCGACCCGGAGCCCGCCCCGCAGCGCGCGGTACGCCTCAGCGACGAGATCGCCTTTCTCGGGCTGTCCCGGCTGGTGGCTGAACTCGCCGGGAACCAGGGGCCTTTGGCGCCCGCCCTGCGCACCACGCTGGACCTGGACGCCGACGAGGACGGCCGCCGCGCGGCGTGCGAGAGGCGGCGCGCCGAGGCGAAGCAACGGGTGGGCGAAACCTGGCAGTGGCTGGCACAGCGCCGCCGCCGGCGCGGCAACGGCCCCGGCCGGGACGAGCGTTGGCGGTGCGCGGGCCCGGTGCTGCCCCCGCTGCCGGGCACACCCCCGCAGCACATCGACGTCACCGCGCCCGTCGTGGACCTGGCCCCCCTCGCACAGTCGTGGGCGCGGGCGGCGAGGCTCGGCGACGGCACCCGCGAACACAACTGGCGCCTGCTGCGGACAGGCAGGGGCCTGAGGGCGGGCGTGCCGTCCGCGGACGGCGGACTTCCGCTGCCCCGCTTCGGCGAGGTGCTCCTCGGCCTGGTCGGACAGATCCGCGAGCGGGGGCTGCTGCCGCCCGCCCACAAGGTCAGGCTGATCAGCCGGCCGGGAGCCCGCGCCGAGGTGACACCGGTGCGCCTGCCCGGTCTCTCGTTGCTCAGCGTGGACACCGCCGTCACCCCGCTGTCGTACGGCCAACTCCAGCACGCCATCGGACACCTCTGCGAGTACGCCGCACGCCCCTCCCGGCTCTGCCTCGCCCAGCGCTGGTCGCTGTGCGGGCTGCGTTCCGAGGGGTGGGCCCTGCTCATCGGGCAACTGGTCCAGGCTCCCGCGGCGTTGGCCAGGACCGGCCTGGACGAGCACACCGCGCACGCCGTCGCCGGGTTCCTCGCCGAGGAGGAGCGGTTCAGCCGGGGGCTGATGGCCGCCGACCTGGCCCTGGACGCCGAGCTCGCGCAGTGCCGCGGTGTCGCCGATGCCCTGGATGCCGCGGGCGCCCTCGCCGCGCGTACCGGCCTTGAACAGGCCCCGGAAGTGCTGCTGCTGCGGCAGACCCGGATCGACTCGACGCGCCACCGGCTCGCCGGGCACGCCTGGTGCGACGCCGCGCGCGCCGAGCTCGCCGCCGGGTCCGGGACCGGCTGGGCCGACCGGGACGCGGCCTGGCAGCTGCTGCGGCAGACCTTGCGGGAGACGGACACCGCGACGGAATTCCTGCACGCCCTGCGCGCGGACCCTGCCCCCAGGGGCGGCCGGCACCTGGCAGGGGCCGCCGTGTAGCCGACGCCGCTCGGGGAGCTCTCGGGGCCGGGTACGGGCGGGGCCCGGACCGCGCCTCTTGGCACCGTACGCCGAGCCGTGATCGAGCCAGTCTCCACTGTCCGCACATATGTTCCTGGTCCGGGTCGTTGCGGGCACCGGCATGAGCGGGAGCCTGCGCCCGCACTTGCCAGGGGGAAGCATTGGAAGGTCACCGCAACTTCATCGAACTCTTGCGTACCCGGGTCGAGCAGTCGCCACAGCGCGAAGCGATGGTCCTGCTGCCCGACGACGGTGCGCGCGGACGGCCGAACACGGTCTCCTACCGCAGCCTCGACGCCTCCGCACGCGTTCTCGCAGGGTGGCTCCAGGACCGGGGCGTGCAGGGTGAGCGGGCGCTGCTCATGCACGAGTCGCGCCACCAGTTCGCCGTGAGCTTCCTCGCCTGCCTGTACGCCGGGGTCATCGCCGTGCCGGTGCCCTCCAGCCACCGGCGCGGCCACAACGAGGCCCGGGTCTCGGGGATAGTCAAGGACGCGGCTCCCGCCGTGGTGCTCACCGACGCGGCGCAGGCCCCCGACGTGTCGCGGCTGCTCGTCCGGTCCGCCTCGGGCAGCATCATGTGCCTGGCCGCCGACGCGGTGCCCGGCTCCGCGCCCTGGCGGATGCCGGACCAGGCGCCGGACGCGGTGGCCTATCTGCAGTACACCTCCGGGGCCACCGGCGCCCCGCGCGGGGTCGCGGTCACCCACGAGAACCTGATGGCCAATCAGCGGGCGCTCGTGGAAGCGCTGGGCACCTCGCCGGGGGAGTCCATCGGCGGCTGGCTTCCGTTCCACCACGACATGGGCCTGGTCGGCCAGTTGCTCCACCCGCTGTGGCTCGGCGGCACTTCCGTGCTGCTCTCGCCCGAGGCGTTCGTGCGGCATCCGGTGCGCTGGCTCCAGGCCATCGGGGACTACCAGATCGCCGTGAGCGGCGCACCGGACTTCGCCTACGACCTCTGTGTGCGGCGGGTGAGCGACGAGCAGCTCGCCGGACTCGACCTGTCGGGCTGGCGTACGGCGGTCAGCGGCGGCGAGCCGCTGCGCGCCGGCACGCGGCGGGCCTTCACCCGGCGCTTCGCCCCGGCCGGATTTCGGCCGCAGGCGATGACCGCGGGATACGGCCTCGCCGAGTCCACCCTCCTGGTCGCCGCCACCTGCGCGGGCGAGCAGGGCGGCGAACTCGAGGTGGACGCGGCGGGGTTGGAGAAGAACCTGATCCGGGGGCCGCGCGAGGGGCAGCCCGTGCGGACCCTGCTCTCCAGCGGGCGGCCGGTCGGCGGTGAGATACACATCGTCCAGCCCGAGACCCGGGCCGTGCTGCCGGACGGCGAGATCGGCGAGATCTGGGTACGCGGGGGGAGTGTCGCGGCCGGATACTGGCAGAACCGGTCCGAGACCGCGCGGACCTTCAACGCCGTCACGGCGGACGGACGCTCGCCCTTCCTGCGGACCGGGGATCTGGGCACCCTGGAGGAGGGCCGCCTCTATGTCACCGGCCGGATCAAGGACATGATCGTGGTGGCCGGGCGGAATCTGTACCCGCACGACCTGGAGTACGCCGTACAGCAGATCAGCGCCCTGTTCGGGGCGGGCACCGCCTTCGGGGTGACCGGGGAACGCGAACGGATCGTGATCGTGCAGGAGGTGCGCACCCAGCGCTGGTACGACCTCGACTTCGGTGCGCTGGCCGCCGATGTCGGGCGGTGCATCACCGAGGAGTTCGAAGTGCCCGTCGGCGGGGTGCTCCTGGTCCGTCCGGGCACGGTGCGCCGCACGACCAGCGGGAAGGTGGAACGCGGCGCGATGCGCGAGCTGTTCCTCAACGGGCGTCTGCGTCCCCTGTGCGAGCACCTGGACGACGAACTGGCGGCACTGTCGGAGCTCGCCAGGCTCACTCCTCAAAGAAGGAACAGGACATGAGTGCAGTGGTACCAGGAGGGCCCCGGGAAGAGGTGTTCGCCGCCTGGCTGCGGGAGCACGCCGGCCGGTATGTGCAGGGAGAGGTGTCGCTGGACACGCCCTTGCTGAAACGGGGCCTGGACTCGGTCGCCATGCTCAGCCTGTTCGGGGAGATCGAGGACACCTTCGGGCTCGTACTGGATCCGACCGACATGTGGGACCAGCCGACCGTGCGGGAGCTGGCCTGGTACCTGGCGGCGCTCAGCGCGGGCCGGCCCGGGGCGTCCTCACGCATTCGCACCGCGTTCGTGTTCACCGGGCAGGGCAGCCAGCACCTGGGCATGACCGTGGGCCTGTACCGCAACTCCACGAGCTTCCGCCGCCATCTGACGAAGGCCGCGGCCGCGGTGCTGCCCCATTTCGGGCTGTCCGTCACCGAGCTGGTGCTCTCCGAAGACCCTCGGATCCATGAGACCGCGGTGACTCAGCCGGCGCTCCTGGCGGTCGAGTACGCCCTGGCCATGACCCTGCTGGAGGAGGACGTGCGGCCGCAGGCCGTTCTGGGCCACGGCATAGGGGAGTTCGCGGCGGCCGCCGTCGCCGGTGCGCTCACCCTCGAGGACGCCGCCGAGCTGGTGTCCCACCGGGGCGCGATCATGCAGGAACTGCCGCCGGGCGGCGGCATGATGGCGACCTGTGCGGATCCCTTCGAGGCGGCCGAGGTGACGGCCGCCGAACCCCGCGTGTCCATCGCCGCGCTCAACGCGGCGCGGGCCACGATCCTCTCCGGAGACCTCGCCGGGCTGGACCGGGCCCAGGAGCGGCTGGACGCCAGCGGCATCTCCAGCACGTTCCTCAAGGTGACCCATGCCTTTCACTCGCCCCTGATGGAGCCCTCGGCACCGGCGTTCCAGACGGTGGCCCAGCGGCTGACCGGGGGAAAGCCCCAGCTGCCGTTCTACTCCACGGTGTACGGCCGCCGGTACGACGGGCCGCTCGACGCCGCGTACTGGACGACGCAGATCACGTCGCCGGTGCGGTTCGCCGATGCCACCCGGCTGCTGTTCGCCGAGCACGCCCCGACCCATGTGGTGGAGATCGGGCCCAAGGCGGTCCTCTCCCCGTTCCTGCGCAGGATCGGCGGGGCCAAGGGGCCCAAGGTGCTGCCCGTCTGCCGTGGCCCGCAGAGCAACGCGGTCCATCTGGCGGGCGTGCTGTCCGCCTTGAGCGCGGGCCCGCTCGTCGAGGAGGAGCCGGTCTGACCCAGGCGCCGGGCCCACGGAACGGCCACCCGACCGCGTGGCGGGCGGGGTGCTTGAGCTCCGCTTGAGCATCCGCCGAGCGCCGCGGGCCACATTCCCCTTCCCGTTCCAGGAGAAGAGGAGGGGATGAAGGCATGACGCACACGACCCAGACATCTGCCGCCGAGCCGTCCGCCGTACCCGTGCCGGCACCCGTGCCCGCAGCGCCCCATGGCCTGTTCGCTCGGATCGTCATCGATCGCCTGATGCGGCCCGTGTGGTACGCCCTGGTGGCCTACGGCGGTTTCTGGCTGCCCGGCGGCAGCCAGTTCTACGGCGACGCGCTCCACTACGCGGCCGGTCCCGGTCCCGACGAGAACCTTCGTGGCCGGCACTTGAGGTCCTCTTGAGCCCTGACGACCACTCAGGGGCGACGCAGGCTGCGCACAGGGACGGAGAGGCGACATGACGACGGTGGCGAACAGGGCGGACACCTCGGAGGCTGCCGCACAGGAGCGCATCGCCCGGCTCGAGCACAGACTGGGCGATCTGGACGATCCCGGAAACCCGCTCGGCGCCGAGCAGCTGCTGGCGGCCGACGCGGCCGGCCGGCCGCTGGCCGCCGCCGAGCGGGTGCTCGACGAGTTCGGCCTGAACGCCGAGTTCGTGCCCGGACGGCTGGGGGGCAGGCTGGCGCGTCTCGACGTGCTCGCCCGGGTGCTGCGCGCCGTCTTCCGCAGGGACGCGTCCCTGGGCCTGGGGTACGGGGTCACGTCCTACCTGGCCGGGGTCATCGTGTGGGCGGACGGGACGGCCGCCCAGCAGCGTGCCGTCGCCGACCTGCTGCTGGGCGGCGGCCGCATCGCCTGCGCCTATCCGGAGCCGCCGACCGGCAACGACTTTCTGCGCAACCGGTTCTCGGCCGTCGCGCAGGGGGCGGGCTACCGGCTGAACGGCCGCAAAGAGGCCCTGAACAACGCGGCCCGCGCTCAGTCACTGCTGATCTTCGCCGACGGCCCGGACACCGGGCAGGGCGACCGCAGCGCCTTCCTCATCGACGGGCCGGGGGCGGACAGCGCCACGGCCGCGCTGCTCGGCCGGTACGAGACCACCGGCATCCGCGGCTCCCTGGTGCACGGCCTGCAGTTCTCCGGACACCCCGTCACCACGGAGCAGCTGGTCGGCCGGGCGGGCGCCGCCGGGGCGCTGGCCCGCCGGGCCTTCCCCGTCACCCGCGCCATCGGCCCCTCCATGGCGCTGGGCTGCGCCGACACGGCGATGCGCACCACGGTGGCGTTCGCCCGCTCGCGCAGGCTGCGCAGCCGCGCCTCGCTGCAGAGCCCCCGCACCCGGACCGCACTGGCCGACGCCTTCGCCGACCTGCTGCTGTGCGACGCCCTGGGGCTGGTGGCCACGCGAGCCGTCCATCTGCTGCCCCGCCAGAGCAACACGTTCAGCGCCGCCGTCAAGTACCTGCTGCCGACCGTCCTGACCGAGGCGGTGTACGACCTGTCGATCGTGCTGGGCTCCGAGTCGTACGCCAGGAGCGGGAGTTACGGCATCTTCCAGAAGGCGGTGCGCGATCTGCCCATGATCGGTCTGGGCAGCGCGGGCGGCGCCGCCAGCCGGGGGGTCCTCATCGACCACCTGCTCCAGGTGCCGGACCTGGTGGCACCCGGCGGGGGCCAGGCGCCCGCCGGCCTGTTCCAGCCGTTCGGCGACGGGCTGCCACCCGTGCGCCACGAGGAGCTGCTGCTTCCCCCGGACGGTGACTGTCTGCTGGGGTCACTGGAGTCCTCGATGGCCCGTGCGGCCGCGGCACAGGGGGAGTTCGGTGCACACCTGGCAGAGTCCGCAGCCAGGCTCGGCGCCGAGCTGTCCGCACTGCGCGCAGCCTGTGGGGCGCTGGGCACGCGCGTGGGCGACCGGGCCGTGAGCCCGCGGGCCTACGCGCTGGCCGACCGCTATGCGCTGATCGCGGCGGGCGCTGCCTGCCTGGGGATCTGGCGGCAGCAGGCGGGGACCGGCGGGTTCCTCGGCGAACCCCTCTGGGCGCTCATGGCGCTCGCCCGCATCCTGCGGCGGCTGGACAGCACGGTCGGGTCCGCGCCCGCGGCCGCCGCCGACCGCTTCGTCGACGAGCTGCTCGCCCGCTTCGAGGACGCCCGCAGCTACGACCTCTACGCCACCTCGATCGGTCGTTGAGCACGTCCCTGTGCCATCCCACGTCAAGTCCCTCCATGGTGAGTTGAGGAGAATCCCGTGAACCAGGACCTACTGGACGCCACGGCCCGCATCCTGGGCGAACCAGCCGTCGCGCGCGCCGGGACCCACCGCTTCCAGGACGATCTCGTCCTCGACTCGGTCATGATGATCGAGCTCAAGTGCGCCCTGGAGGAGCGCGTCCCGGAGCTGGCAGACGTGTCCCTGGCCGACCTGTTCGACGCTGTGTCCACCATCAGCGATCTCAGGGAACGCCTGGTCGTCCTCAGCGGGCAGCCGGTGACGTGATGCAGCCGCAGCGGAATCACGGCCCTGCGGGCTCCTGGGAGCGGGTGCGCGAGGACGTCGCGTCCCGCGGCACGGCGGTGGTCTGGTCGCCGGTGGAGGACTGGCTGCCCTCCGACGTGGCCGCCCCGGGCGTCGTCGCGGCCCTCGGCCCCGACCACCGGCGGGTGGACCAGATGGGCCTGCCGCAGATGAGGGAGCGGTTCGTCGCCTCCCGGCTGTTCCTGAAATCCGCCGCGGGCGCGGTCCTCGGGGTCAGTCCCGAGGACCTCGAACTCGCGTACAAGCCCGGCGGCCGGCCCTATCTGCGGGGCATCGACCAGCTGGACATCAGCCTGAGCCACACCGAGGAGCTGCTGGTCGTGGGCCTCACCCGGCACCGGCGGATCGGTGTCGACACCGAGTTCAAGGACCGGCGGATGCTCGCCCTGGGCACGGAACGCCAGGTGTGCACGCCCTATGAGCTGGAAGCGCTGGCGGCGATCGAGGAGGAGCACCGGAACCGGGAACTGGTGCGGCTGTGGACGCTCAAGGAGGCGTACAGCAAAGCCATCGGCCAAGGGCTGCGCTTCAGGTTCTGCGAGTTCGGCTTCACCGCGCCCGACGAACAGGTGCAGCTGCAGCGGCCCGACGGATCACCGGGAACGGGCTGGGAATGGGCGTTCCACAGCTGGACCGTCGCCGACAGGTACACGGTCAGCGCGGCCGTGCACGACCCCGGCTTCTCGGGCGCCCGCACGGCCGGGCCCCTCGCGGGACTGCTGCCGGCGCTGAGCGCCCCCGTCCAAAGCTCAAGGAGTCATTGAGCGTCCTTCCAGAACCGCGAGCCAGGCTCGTACCCCACTCCACGGAGCGGTGTCGAACGGAAGGGGGGCTGACCGGTGCATCGATATCTTGCGGTACGGCCGCCGGCCGCAGAACCACCCGCCGGGGAAACGCAGCAGCTGAACCTGCTGTGTTTCCACCACGCGGGCGCGGGTGCCATGACCTTCGCCGGGTGGCAGCGGCGCGTCGGGCCGGAGGTGAAAGTGCTGCCCGTGCGGCTGCCCGGCCGGGAATCCAGGCTGAGGGAGGGACGCATCACCGATGCGGCGCGGCTGGTCGAGGAGTTGGAGCACGATCTCGGGCCGCTGCTCGAGCGTCCGTACGCCTTCTACGGGCACAGCCTGGGGGCACTGGTCGCCTACCGGTTCGCGCTGCACCGGGCCGGTCTGGGGCGCAGGCTGCCGCACCTGCTGCTGGTGGGCGCGTGCGCCGCGCCACAGCTGCCGTCCGCGCTGCTGGACGCCACCCGGGGGCCCGGCCTGTCGGACCAGCAGCTGATCGATTCCCTCAATGACGAAGAGAGCGTGCCCCAGGCTCTGCTGAGCCGTCCCGAGTGGCTGAGCATGACCCTGGACACGCTCCGGGCGGACCTCCGGCTGGCACGCAGCCTGCGGTCCGCGCCCATCACCGCGCTGCCCTGTGCCGTGAAGGCCTTCGCGGGCCTTAAGGACCGGATGGTCTCCGCAGCCGACATGCAGGCCTGGGAGCACTGCACCACTGCGGGCTTCGCACTGCAGAGCGTTCCCGGCGCCCACTTCTTCGTCCGTGGCTACGACGCGCCGAGTGCCGTCGGAGAGGCACTGCGCGAGACGGCGCCGCACACCGGGTCCCCGTTGTCGCCCGCCGCCGGCTGACCTCACTTCGTTCCCCAAGGAGTTCCTCGGATGGACATCAGTCTTCTCGGCCCGTTCAGAGCCGCCCATGCAGGGGTGCACATGCACCTCACCGCTGTGAAGCCGCGCAAGGTGTTCGCGCTGCTCGCCGTCCACGCCGACGAGGCCGTCTCGGTGGCCACGCTCGTCGAGGAGGTGTGGGGGGAGAACCCGCCGCGCAGTGTGCAGACCACCCTCCAGACCTACATTCTCCAGATACGCCACCTGATCGCTTCCGCACTCGGCGAGCAGTACACCGGGCTGGCGAGCGGCGCCAAGAGCGTGCTCGTCACCGAGTCCGGCGGCTACCGCCTCGACACCCACGGCGGCGTCGTCGACGTCAGGGAGTTCGAAGCGCTGGCCTCGGCCGGTCACCGCACCCTGGAGCAGGGCGACTGGGCCGCCGCCTCCGACTACCTGGGCCGTGCGCTCGCCCTGTGGAACGGCCGCGCACTGGCCGACGTCCAGCGCGGGGTGCTCCTGGAGGTGGAGGCCACCCGGCTCGAAGAGTCCCGGATGAGCGTTCTTCACCGGCGAATCGAGGCCGACTTGAGGCTCGGACGCCACTATGAGCTGGTCGGTGAGCTCTCCGGACTCGCAGCCCGCTACCGGCTGCACGAGGGTCTTCATGAGCAGCTGATGCTTGCGCTGTACCGCGCCGGGCGCCGCAGCGACGCGCTGGGGATCTACCACCAGTTGCGCGCGGCCCTCAGCCGGACCCTGGGGCTCGACCCCTCTCCCGGCATCGACAACCTCTACGGCGCCTTGCTGGACTCCTCGCCCCAACTCGATCTCGACCCCCTGGTGGTGGCCGGTGCCGCCGGCCCATCGCTGCTGGCGAGGGCCAACTGATCTCGCCCGTCTCCATCGAACCCTCAGTAGGAAGACCGAAAGGAACCACTGTGAGTGACATATCCCTGGCCGAACTCGGTGAGCTGCTGCTCGAATGCGTCGGTGCTCCGGAGGAGGGAATGACCTTCGAGGGGGACAGCGCCCTTGACACCCCCTTCCTGGAGTTCGGTTACGACTCCCTCGCCCTGCTCCAGGTCACCGGCGTCGTCGACCGCAGGCACGGGATCGTCCTTGACGACGACGCCGTCGCCGAGGCCGAGACGCCGCGCATGCTCCTGCAGCTGATCGCCGCCGCCCCGCGGGCCGGCGCGGTCCGATGACCGCTGTGCCCCAGGCGCCGGGCGCAGGCCTGGCGGGCAAGCGGGTGCTGGTCACCGGCGGAACCCGCGGCATCGGACGGGCGACGGCGCTGGCCTTCGCCCGTGCCGGTGCCCGGCTCGTCGTGGTCCACCGCACGCAGGGCGAGGCGTCCAAGGCGCTGGAGGCCGAACTCGCCGAGGCCGCAGCGGAGTTCGTCCTCGTCCAGGCCGACGTCACCACCGGCGAGGGCGCCGAGGCGGTCGCGGCCGCCGTACGTGAGCGGTTCGAGGGCCTGGACGTGCTGGTGAACAACGTCGGCGTCGACGGGCACGTCCCGTTCGAGCGGCTGGCGGAGGACGAGTGGCACCGGGTGCTGAACCACAACACCACGTCCGCCTACCTGGTCACCAAGTCCCTGGTCGGGCTCCTGGCGCAGAGGGCGTCCGTGGTGAACATCGGTGCCTCGGTCGCGCTGCGCGGCCGTCCGCTGGGAGTCCACTACAGCGCGTCCAAGGCGGCGCTCATCGGGTTCACCCGGGCGCTCGCCAAGGAGCTGGGCACCCGCGGCATCCGGGTCAACACGGTCGCCCCGGGAGTGACCGAGACCGAGCCGGGCGGCGGTCTGCCGCCGCACCTCGTCGAGCGGCTCACGGCCATGACGGCACTGGGCAGGCTCGGCACGTGCGAGGACGTCGCGGGCGCGGTGCTCTATCTCGCCGGGGAGTCGTCCGCCTACGTCTCCGGCACCACCATTGAAGTCGACGGAGGAATCTGATGCCCTACGCAGCCATCACCTATCGGATCAAGCCCGGTCACGAGGACGAGATCGCCG
The DNA here is from genome assembly GCF_053606205.1 of Streptomyces sp. NPDC055239. Taxonomy (NCBI): domain Bacteria; kingdom Bacillati; phylum Actinomycetota; class Actinomycetes; order Kitasatosporales; family Streptomycetaceae; genus Streptomyces; species Streptomyces sp. NPDC055239. The sequence continues at coordinate 11,386 of NZ_JBSGRD010000026.1, forward strand.
CGATCTTCGAGGGTTTCCAGCGGGTCGACCGGCCCGACTTCACCGGGGACACCGGTGAGGCGGCGGGCCGGCTGCTGGGCACCGGGGTCTTCGTCAAGGACGAGACACTGATCCGGGTCATCCACTACGAGGGCGACTTCGCGGCCGTCGGCAAGCACATGGCCGCGCAGAAGGGCGTGCACATCCTCGAGGAGAAGCTCGCCCCGTACCTCGCGCAGGAGCGCGACACCAGCTCTCCCGAGGCGTTCGCCGCATACTTCCGCAACGCCACGATGCGCTCGATCGCGCAGCTGACCGTGGACACCCACCCGGCGGGGAACAGCGCGGCATGAATGAGGTGCTGGGCATCGCGGCCCTCGTGGGCAGCGGTGTCACCGCAGGCGTGCTGTTCGCGGTCGCGCTGAGCGTCCTGCCCGCGCTCTTCGCGATGGAGACCGGCACTTACGTGTACGCGCACAAACTGCTCGGCCGGAACTGGGATCCCACCATGCCGGTCATCGTGCTGAGCAGCACGCTCGTCGATGCGGTGCTCGCGGTGGTGAGCGAGGGCTCGACCAGGGCCCTGTTCGTGGTGGGGGCGCTGCTCCTGCTGGGGGTGTCGGCCGTCTCCCACCTGTGCAACGTTCCCATCAACCGACGGGTCAAGTCCGTCGACGACCCGGGGCGCCTCCCCGCGGACTGGGAGGATCCACGGCCCTTGTGGCGCCGTTGGCACCTCCTGCGCACGGCCCTGGCCGTACTGGCCCTGGCGGTGACGGCCGCGGGCGTCACCGCGCTCTGAAACATGCCCTGAGCGGCGGTCTCCCCCCGGGGGGAGACCGCCGCTCAGGGCATTTCGTGCCGCGTACGGCGCCGGGTCAGGCTGGGGCGGGAATGTCCCGTGCGGAGATCTGCGCGACGGTGTTCAGCAGGCTCCGCCGGAACGTCGCGACGAAGCCCTCGACGGTGTCCGTGTCGCGCGGCTTGCTGAGGTAGGGCTTCAGCTTCTTCTCCACCTCGCGCACGCCGGGCTGCGAGGCCATGTGCCGGGCGACGGCCTCCAGGTCGCCGGTGTATTCGATGACGCGCATCAGCGTGTCCTCGCGCAGGAAGACCGCGGTGGCGAGAATCGTGCCCGCCGACGCGCCGGCCTGATCCTTCACCTGGCTGCCCTTGACGCGCTTGAAGTCGCCGAAGATCTCGGTGAGTTCCTTCTCGTAGCCAGGCTTGATGTCGTAAGTGATGGCGGCGAAGGCCATACCTGCTCCCTCTTGGGCTCGGGCCGGTCAGTGTCAGGGCAGCACAGCCGACGCGCCTCGTGACGGGCTCGAATCGCTCTGGGCCCGGGCGTTGGAGGCTGATTCGAGTCGGTCTCCAGTTCGCGGTGAGACGTTCCCGTCGAACGCAGTCACCGGGCCACCTGGAGGTAGGTACACCGTGCATCGCACCCTGATAGTCGCCCGGCTGAAGCCGAACAAGACCGATGACATCGGGCAGATCTTCCACGACTCCGACTCGACGGATCTGCCGCACATGATCGGCGTCAGCCGCCGGACCCTCTTTCAGTTCCACGGGCTCTACTTCCACCTGGTCGAGGCCGACGAGGACATCACGCCCAACCTCTACCGGGCGCGCAGCCACCCGCTCTACGACGACATCAACACCCGTCTGACGCAGTGCGTGGAGCCCTACGACCCCAACTGGAAAGAGCCGAAAGACGCGATGGCCAACCCCTTCTACATCTGGACCAAGGACGGAGGGCGGATCCAGTGACCACCGCCATCACTCGCACGGTGAAAGTCACCACAGAGGAAGTCGAGGCCAACACCAAGCGTGGCGGCGACATCCGCGTCACCCTGAGCCCCAAGACAGTCGGCTGCACCTCGGGTTTCGGCGGGGTCATGACCCTGGACCCGGCCGACTTCATCACCGAGCACTACCACCCGTTCTCCGAGGAGTTCCTCCACGTCATCAGCGGAACGCTGGAGATGACGCTGGAGGGCAAGGCCATCGAGCTGGGCGCCGGCGAATCGCTGCTCGTGCCGATCGGAGTGCGCCACCGGCTCGTCAACACCGGTGACACCACGGCCACGTGCGCCTTCCACCTCTCCCCGCTCGCGCCGCGCCCCGAGCTCGGCCACGTGGACACCGAGGTGGCCCAGCGGCCGCACGAGTCCAACCCTGACGTCGGCGGGGCACGGTGACCAGACGGGCCGTCATCACCGGCATAGGAACGGTCGCACCGGGCGGTGTGGGCAGGGAGGCGTTCTGGGACCTCCTGTCGGCCGGCCGCACGGCCACCAGGAGCGTCTCGCTCTTCGACGCGAGCAAGTTCCGCTCCCGGGTGGCCGCGGAGGCGGACTTCGACCCGGCCGCCCAGGGCCTGACCGAGCGTCAGATCCGGCGGATGGACCGCGCCGCCCAGTTCGCGGTCGTCTCCGCCCGTGAAGCCGCCCAGGACAGCGGCCTGGACTTCTCCTCGCTCGCCCCCGAGCGGCTCGCCGTCAGCATCGGCAGCGCGGTCGGCTGCACGATGGGCCTCGAGGAGGAGTACGTCGTCCTCAGCGACAGCGGCAAGAAGTGGCTCGTCGACCACGAGTACGGCGTTCCCCACCTGTACGGGTACATGGTGCCGAGCACCTTGGCGGCCGAGGTCGCCTGGGAGGTCGGGGCCGAAGGACCGGTGGCGCTGGTCTCCACGGGCTGCACATCGGGCCTGGACGCCATCGGCCACGCCGTCCAGCTGATCGAGGAGGGAACGGCGGACGTCGCGCTGGCCGGTGCCACCGACGCCCCCATCTCCCCGATCACCCTGGCTTGCTTCGACGCCATCAGGGCGACCACGGCGAACAACGCCGACCCGGAGCACGCCTCGCGGCCGTTCGACGGCGAGCGGGACGGCTTCGTCCTGGCCGAAGGCTCTTCGGTCATGGTCGTCGAGGAGCGCGAGGCCGCCCTGGCCCGCGGCGCGCGGATCTACGCCGAGATCGTCGGCTTCGCCGGGCGCAGCAACGCCTACCACATGACCGGGCTCAGGCCGGAAGGCCGGGAGATGGCCGAGGCCATCAGGGTCGCCCTGGACCAGGCGCGCCTCGACCCGACCGCGGTGGGCTACATCAACGCCCACGGCTCAGGCACCAAGCAGAACGACCGTCACGAGACGGCCGCGTTCAAGCGGAGCCTGGGCGAGCACGCCTACGACATCCCGGTCAGCTCCATCAAGTCCATGATCGGGCACTCGCTCGGCGCGATCGGCTCCATCGAAGTGGCCGCCTGCGCACTGGCGCTGGACCGTCAGGTGGTGCCCCCGACGGCGAACCTGAAGACCAAGGACCCGCTCTGCGACCTGGACTACGTCCCGGTCACCGCCCGGGATCACGCCATGGACGTCGTGCTCAGTGTGGGCAGCGGGTTCGGTGGCTTCCAGACCGCGATGCTGCTCGCCCGGCCGGGTTCGGCCGCGGCCGCGGCAGGAAGGGGCGCATGATGACGGCGGCATCCAGCCGGCCTCCGGTGATCACGGGCCTGGGCATCACCGCACCGACCGGCATCGGCGTCGAGGCCCACTGGTCCGCGGTCCTCGCGGGCAAGTCCGGCATCGGGCCGATCGACCGGTTCGACCCGGCGGGCTACCCGGTACGCCTGGCGGGGCAGGTCCCCGGGTTCGAGGCCAAGGGCACCGTACCCAGCAGGCTGATCTCGCAGACCGACCACTGGACGCACCTGGGCCTGGCCGCGGGGGAAGCCGCCCTGGCCGACGCCGCGGTCGACCCGGCCGAGCTGCCCGAGTACGAGATGGCGGTGGTGACCTCCTCTTCCTCGGGGGGCACGGAGTTCGGCCAGCAGGAGATGACGGCGCTCTACACCCATGACCCCTCGTGGGTCGGCGCGTACCAGTCCATCGCCTGGTTCTACGCCGCCACCACCGGTCAGCTGTCGATCCGGCACAAGATGCGCGGCCCGTGCGGGGTGCTCGCCTGCGAGCAGGCCGGCGGCCTCGACGCCATCGGACAGGCCCGTCGGCTGACCCGCAAGGGCTCCCGGCTGGTCGTCACCGGAGGCACCGACGCCTCGCTGTGCCCCTACGGCTTCACCGCGCAGCTGTCCACCGGCAAGCTCTCCACCGTCCAGGACGCGAACCGTGCCTACGTGCCCTTCGACGCCGAGGCGTCCGGGTACCTGCCCGGCGAGGGCGGCGCGATCCTCGTCCTGGAGAGCGCGCAGTCCGCCCAGGAGCGCGGGGCGGGTGACGGGTACGGGAAGGTGCTCGGCTACGCCGCGGGCTTCGACCCGGCTCCGGGATCCGACCGGCCGCGCGCACTGCGCCGCACCGCACAAACGGCCCTGCGGGACGCCGGGCTTGCTCCGCAGGACATCGACGTGGTGTTCGCCGACGCCTCCGGGATCCCGCAGGACGACCTCGACGAGGCACGGGCCATCGCCGGGATCTTCGGTCCCCGCGCCGTCCCGGTCACCGCGCCGAAGACGCTCACCGGGCGTCTGTACGGCGGTGGCGCCCCGCTCGACGTGGCCACCGCGCTGCTCTCGCTGCGCGACGGAGTCGTCCCGCACACCGTCGGGACCCGGCAGCCCGCGCCCGGCATCGAGATCGACCTGGTCACCGACGCGCCCCGGGAACTGCCGCTGCGCCACGCCCTGGTCCTTGCCCGCGGCCACGGCGGATTCACTTCGGCCCTCGTGCTGGGCCGCTGACGACGACAGGAGCATCAACCATGGCTGGACACACCGACAACGCCATCATCATCGACGCACCGCTGGACGTGGTGTGGGAGATGACCAACGACGTACCGAACTGGCCCGACCTGTTCAGCGAGTACGCCTCCGCCGAGGTCCTTGAGCAGGACGGCGACACGGTCCTCTTCCGGCTCACCATGCACCCGGACGAGGACGGCAACGTCTGGAGCTGGGTCTCCAGGCGGACCAGCGACGCCACGACCCGCACGGTGCACGCCGAGCGGGTGGAGACCGGTCCCTTCGACTTCATGAAGATCTACTGGGAGTACACCGAGGAGCCCGGCGGCGCTGTCCGCATGCGCTGGGTCCAGGACTTCCACATGAAGCCCCAGGCCCCGGCCACCGATGAGGGCATGACCGGCCACCTGAACCGCAACACCCTGGTGCAGATGGCGCTCATCAAGGAGAAGGTCGAGTCCGCGGCGCGTCTGACGACCCACTGAGGAGCGATCGGTGCTCGTCTATCTGACTCCGCTGCTGCTGCTGCTCAACGGGCTGGCCGCCGGAGTGCTCTTCGGCACCCAGCTCGGCGGCCAGCCCTACCTCGCCTCGCTGCCCACCGACCGCTATGTGCACGCCCACGCGTTCTTCGGGCAGCGCTACGACCCGGCGATGCCCATCTGTCTGGTCGGCACGTTCGTCCTGGACACGGTGCTGGCCATCACGGCGCCCGACGCCGTGACCCAGGTGCTGTTCGCCGTGGCAGCGGTGCTCGCGGTGACCACGGCCGTGATCTCCGTCGTCAAGAACGTGCCGGTCAACCGGTGGATGCGCACCCTCGACCCGGACGACCTGCCCGCGGACTTCCAGGACCCGCGCAAGACCTGGGGGGCCTGGAACAGCCGGCGCAGTGTGCTCACCATCATCGCGCTCGTCGCCAACTGCCTGGCGCTCGGCACCCTGCTCTGACGTGTCCTGTCCCACTCTGACTCGCTCTGACACACACACGGAGGAATTCCATGGACCTCGAACTCCGAGGTAAGAAGGCCCTGGTCACCGGCGGCACACGCGGTGTCGGCCGGGGCATCGTGCTCGCTCTGGCGCACGCCGGCGTCGACGTCGTCACCTGCTACCAGCGCGAGAGCGACTACGTCACCAGCCTGGAGCGGGAGCTCAAGGAGATCGGCGGCGACCACCATGTGCTGCGCGCCGACCTCTCCCAGCCGCAGGAGATAGTCACCCTCCTCGAGCGGGTGAAGGAGATCCACGGGAAGATCGACCTCCTCGTCAACAACGCGGGCGCGATCAGCCACATCCCGTACGCGGACCTGTCCCTCGAAGAGTGGACGCGGATCCTGACGACCAACGTCACGGGCGCCCACCTGGTCATCCAGCACGCGCTGCCGCTGCTGGGCGAGGGCTCCTCCGTGGTCAGCATCGGTTCCAAGGCCGTCGAGGCCGGAATCCCGCTGCGCTCGCACTACACCGCGACCAAGGCGGCGCTGGTCGGCCTCAGCCGTTCGCTGGCCAAGGAGTTCGGCCCCAAGGGCATCCGTTTCAACGTGGTCGCGCTCGGTGTCATCGAGACCGAGAACTTCCACGCCCTGCCCGAGGACCAGCGCACCCTGATGACCGAGCGCTACAGCGCCAAGACGGCGCTCGGCCGGCTCGGCCGGCCCGACGAGGTAGCCGGTGCGATCCTCTGGCTCGCCAGCGACCTGTCCCGCTACGTCACGGGCAACACCATCGGCGTCGACGGAGGCATCTCCTGATGGCCTTTCGCGTGATGCTCCGCCTGGAAGTGGTGCCGGGCAAGGAGAACGAGTTCGAGAAGGCCTGGCACCAGGGCACCGACGCGGTGACCGGACACCCGGCCAACCTCGGCCAGTCGCTCTCCCGCGAGGCCGGCCAGGAGAGCACCTACATCATCATCAGCGACTGGGTGGACGAGCCGCAGTTCCGCGAGTTCGAGGAGAGCCCCACGCACCTCGAACACCGGGCCACCCTCCACCCGTTCCGCAAGGGCGGTTCCTTCCACGTGATGGAGATCCTCACCCACATCGAGGGGAAGGCCGCCGCCGATGCCCGGTGAGGTCCGGGTCCTTGTCTTCCAGGCGGCCCACGACGAGAAGCAGCTGGCCCAGGTCAGGGCGGCATACCACCAGGTGAGCGAGCGCCTGGCCCAGGTGCCCGGCATGGTCGGCAACGAGCTGCTGCGCAGCCCCATGGACGCCAGCGTGCTCGTCGTGATGAGCCGCTGGGAGTCCCTGGCCGCCTTCCAGAAGTGGGAATCGGGCGCGGACCACCGTCAGGACACCGCGCCGCTGCGGCCCTTCAGGGACACGCGAACGGCCGCCGGGTTCGCCATCTATGAGGTTGACGCCGCGTACTGAGCGGTTCCGCCCGAGAGACCCGAGAGAGAAGAGATCTTTTCCATGGACAACCGACAGGTCGCGTTCCTCGGTCTGGGCAACATGGGCGGCGGCATGGCCGGCCGGTTGCTCGACAGCGGATACGAACTCACCGTCTACAACAGGACCGCGAGCAAGGCGGCCGCCCTGGCACAGGCGGGTGCCACGCTCGCCGAGGCCCCCGACAAGGCCGCCGCGGACCACTCCGTGGTGATGCTGAGCCTCAGTGACGAGAAGGTCGTCGAGGACGTTCTCTTCGGCAAGGTGGTGCCGGTGCTGGCCCCCGGCACCGTCATCATCGACACGTCCACCGTGTCGCCCGGCTACGCGCAGCAGGCCGCGCGGCGGCTGGCCGACAAGGGCCTGCGCCGGGTCGAGGCCTGCGTCGTCGGCAACCCGCTGCAGGCCCGCACGGGCGAACTGCGGGTGTACGTCGCCGGTGAGACGGCGGACCTGGAGGCGGTGCGCCCGATCCTCGAGACGATCGGCAACGACGTCGTCCACCTCGGTGCCCCCGGCACCGCCGCCAGCATGAAACTCATCCTCAATCTGCTGCTGGGCGCCCAGGTCGCCTCGCTGGCCGAAGCCGTCGCGTACGGCACCGCCGCCGGACTCGACCGCGATCAGCTGCTCGGCTCGGTCGCCTCCAGCGGGTTCAGCTCGATGGTGATGCGCTTCAGGGCCGAGCTGATGCGCTCACGCCGGTACGAGCCCGCCTTCTTCCGCTCCGAGCTGATGGAGAAGGACATCCGGATCTCGATGGAGGCCGCCGAGGCCCACGGCATCGCGATGCCCGTACTCGGCGTCGTCCGGGAGCAGTTCGCCGCGGTCATCGCCGCCGGCGACGGCGACAAGGACGCATCAGTGATCGCCGAGCACCACGCCTAGGACCACTGGGGACGAAGGGATGTGAGGCTGTGCAGGATATGAGCCTGAGTACGCTCCACAACACGGACGTGCTGGTGGCCGGCGGGGGACTCGCGGGGTTGACGACCGCTCTGTTCCTTGCCGGGCAAGGAGTCGAGTGCCTGCTGATCGAGGGCGCGCGCGAGCGGCCCAAGCTCCCGCGCATCCTCGGCATCCACCCAAGGGCCATGGAGCTGCTGCGCTCCCTCGGCCTGGAGGAAGAGATCCGCGAACTGCCCACGACCCGGGCGCTCGCCCACAATTCGGGGATCGTGGTCGCCGATTCACTGGCGGGCCTCGAGCAGGGCGAACTGAGCGAGAAGTACGTGATGGACGTGCGCACTCCGCTCGGTCTGCTCTCCCCCACCAGCTGGTGCCTGTGCGACGAGGGCGAACTGGAGGAGCTGCTGAGCGCCAAGGCACAGCAGCTCGGCGTCGTCCTGCGCGGCAGCAGCACCCTTGTCTCGTTCGACCAGGCGGACGGCCAGGGCGACGAAGTGACCGCGGTGGTGCGCGACTCGGCGAGCGGCGCCGAGCGGATCATCAAGGCCTGCTACCTCGTCGAGGCCGACGGCACAGCCGGGGTGGTGCGCGACGCCCTCTCCATCCCCTTCGAGGGGGAAGTCCTGGGCCAGTACGTCACGGTGCGGTTCACCGCCGACCTGCGGGCCGAGCTCGGGGACCGCAGATTCCTGATGTGCTACACCGTCAACCCCGCCCTGCGCGGGGCGCTCATGCCGCTGGACAACGCCTGTGAGTGGCTGCTCCACGTCTCCTACGACCCCGCTCGCGAGCCCCTCGACTCGTTCACCGAGGAGCGGTGCGAGGAACTGGTGCGGCTGGCGACAGGAGTACGGGATCTGCAGCCGAGGATCGCCGAGGTCAGCGCCTGGGAGGGGGAGGCCAGGGTCGCCGGGCGGTTCCGGGACGAGCGGGTCTTCCTGGTCGGCGACGCGGCCCATGTGATGCCGCCCAGCGGAGGGTTCGACGCCGGTACCGGCATCATCGACGCCCACAACCTGGCGTGGAAGATCTCGGCCGTGCTCAATGGCTGGGCCGGCAACGAGCTGCTCGAAAGCTACGACGAGGAGCGCCGTCCCGTCTGCGCGGCCACGGTGGAGCAGGCCGTGCTGCGGGCCAAGGACCGGCCGCGGCTGCTCGGCGCGGACTCCGGGCCGGTCAGCTCCGACCTGGTGGAGGACCCGCTGGTCTGGTTCAACCCCCGCTACCGGTCCTCCGCGCTGACCCCCAGGGACGCGGGAATCTATCCCGGGGACGGGCTGTGGGCGGCGGAGAACGACGGCCGCCCCGGCAACCGGGCGCCCCATCTGCGGCTGCGGCACGGCGGCTCCGAGGTGTCCGTGCACGATCTGTTCGGGCACTCGATGGTGCTGCTCACCGGACCCGACAGCGAGCCCTGGAAGAAGGCGGCGCGGGCCGTCGCCGCCGACCTGGGCATGCCCTACTCGGTGTACGCGGTGGGCACCGAGCTGACCGATCTCGACGACCGCTGGCCCGAGCTGTACGGGGTCACGGCACAGGGCGCCGTCCTGGTGCGCCCCGACGGCATCGTCGCCTGGCGCTGCGCCGACGCACCGATCTTCACCACCAACACATTGCGCGCACTGACGAAGCGGATACTCCGGCTCGACCAGCCGGCTGCGAGGGAGGAAAGGTAATGGAGAGCGAGAGCGGCCTGGCGCCGGGCGGGCCCTTCCGGGTCATCCTGCGCATGGAGGTCTTTCCCGAGATGACCGCCGACTTCGAGAAGGTCTGGCTGTCCATCGGCGAGAGCATCGCCCATGAGCCCGCCAACCGCGGGCAGGTCCTGGTCAGATCGACGGAGGAGGAAGGCATCTACTTCGTCTTCACCGACTGGAGCAACGAGCAGGAGTTCCGCGACTTCGAACTCAGCCACCGCCACACGCTGAACCGCCAGCGGCTCAAGCCGTTCCGCCGCAGCGGCACCATGGACGTCACCGAAGTGGTCCACCGGCTCGACCGGGTACCCGCCACGTCCTGAGCGCCGCCCCCGAACCGAACGTCGGGTGTCCCTCGCACGGATCCCCCTTCCGGGGCGAGGCGGCGCCCGGCGTTCGCGCGTGTGGGTTCAAGCGATCCTCAAGGAGCACCGGCACATGCTGGGCAAAGATGTCTTGACCGATACTTTGCCCTGCCGCGGGGCCTGTCCGGAGGAACCGAACCATGACACCAGCCCGTCCAGGCCGCCGCCGATTCCTCAAGATCGCGGGTGTCACGGTGGTAGTGGCGGGAGGCGGCTGGGGGGCCAACTTCCTCTCGGTCTACTCCGACCACCAGATGAGCAACGTGGGCAGTCTCAAGTTCCGCAACCGGCTGCGCGTCCCGGAGCTGCTGGACCCCAGGCCCTCCGAGGACGGCCGCAAGCAGTACACGCTCAAGCTCGCGCAGGGCACGAGCGAACTGCTGTCGGGAAAGAAGACCAAGACCTGGGGCGCCAACGGCAGCTACCTGGCGCCGACCATCCGGGCCCGCCGCGGCGACAAGGTCTCGATGGCCGTGCACAACGGCCTCCCGGACGCCACCACCATCCATTGGCACGGCATGCACCTCCCGGCGGCCATGGACGGCGGCCCGCACCAGATGATCGAGCGCGACGGCACCTGGAAGCCGCAGTGGACCGTGCACCAGCCGGCCTGCACCCTCTGGTACCACCCGCATCCGCACGGCTCGACCGCCAGCCACGTCTACCGGGGCATCGCCGGAATGATCATCCTGGACGACGAGCACTCCACGGGGGCGCCACTGCCCTCCGAGTACGGCGTCGACGACGTCCCGCTGGTCATCCAGGACAAGAACTTCCACGACGACGGATCCCTCGACTTCAGCGAGAGCTCCTTTCGCGACACCATCGCCGGAATGGACAGCCTCGGCATCCTCGGGGACACCATCATCGTCAACGGCACCCATGACCCGTACTTCCGCGTCACCACCACCCGCGTCCGCCTCCGGTTACTCAACGGCTCCAACGCCCGCGTCTACCAGCTGGGTTTCCCCGACGACCGCACCTTCCACCTCGTCGCCGCCGAGAACGGGCTGCTGCAGCGGCCCCGGCCCCTGACCCGGCTGCAGCTCGGCCCCGGCGAACGCGCCGAGATCGTCGTGGAGTTCAAGCCGGGGGAGGAGGCCGTGCTGCGCAGCTTCCCGCCCGGCCTCGGCATCGGCTTCCCGACCGACCGCTTCCACGGCGGCGACGACACCTTCGACATCGTCGCGCTGCGCGCCGCCAACACCCTGCGGCCCTCCCCGGCGCTGCCCACCCGCTTCGCCGGTGCCCCCGCCCCGATCAAGGTGCCGCAAGAGGCGAAGGTGCGGAAGTTCCACTTCGTGGGGACACAGATCAACGGCAAGTCGATGGACATCAACCGGGTCGACGAGGTCGTGCCCGCGGGGACCACCGAGATCTGGGAGATCGACCGGGGCGACGGGACGCTGCACTCGTTCCATGTGCACGGCGCGACCTTCAACGTCCTGGACGTGGACGGCGACGAACCGCGCGAGGAAGCGCGCGGCCCCAAGGACACCGTCTATCTGCCCGAGTCCGGCAAGGTCAGGCTGGCGGTCCGGTTCGACACCCTGACCGACGACCGGGTGCCGTACATGTACCACTGCCATGTGCTGCGCCACGAGGACGAGGGGATGATGGGCCAGTTCCTCGTCGTCGCGCCGGACCAGGTGGACCGGGCCCCCAGGACCATCGAGGGATCCTCGCACAGCGGCATGGGCCACTGAGCCGGACCGCTGCCTGCTGAACGCAACGCGCGCCGGGCCCGGGGATCTTGCTCCCCGGGCCCGGCGCGCGCCGCGTCCAGCGGCTCAGAGGGCGAGCCGCACCCCGTACCTCCGCAGCCAGGTGTTCAGCTGGATCGGCAGCTCGACATTGGCCCGCCGGGCCCACCGGTTCAGGCCCTCGGGGTCCTTCAGCGCGGCCCGTGCGGCCGGCACGTCGAGCAGCGGCAGGACCGGCGCCTGCGGGTCGTCGAGCAGCGCGTGCATCTCGGTGCGCAGCGCCGCCTCGTACCCGGGATCGAGGGTGACCGGGTACGGCGTCTTGCGGCGCTCGATCACGCTCTGGGGCAGCAGGTCGCGCACCGCGGCGCGCAGCAGGCTCTTCTCCTGGCCGTCGAAGTTCTGCATGTCCCAGGGCAGGTTGTAGGCGTACTTGACCAGCCGGTGGTCGCAGTAGGGCATCCGCACCTCCAGGCCGACGGCCTTGAACAGCCGCTCGGTGTGCCCGTTCTGGTTCTCCATGAAGTTGGTCAGGTGAACCCAGCAGAGCTCCCGCATGTGCTTCTCGTGCTCGGACATGCCGGGCAGGTGCGGGGCCTCGGACACCGACTCGCGATACCGCCGCGCCGCGTACTCCAGCGGGGCCAGGTCCTTCAGCAGCCCCGGGGCGAAGAGCCCGCAGCCCAGCCCCGCGGCGTCGTCGCGGACCACACCGCGGGCGACCCACGGGAAGGTCTCCATGGTCGACTCCACGGGGTCGCGGTTCCAGGCGACCCCGTGGAAGAGCGAGTCGGCGGCCTCACCGGTGAGGACGACCTTGGCGTGCTCGCTGACGGCCCGCGCGAGGAGGTACAGCGAGGTGTTCATGTCACCCAGCGGGGTGGGGTAGTCCTTGGCGCGCAGCACGGCGAGCCGGGCGATCGGGTCGCTCAGGTCGGCCGGGTCAAGGACCACCGTGGTGTGGTCGGTGTCCAGGTGCCGCACCACGTCGGCCGCGAAGGGGGCATCGGGTGAGTTGCGGGTGTCGGTCGCCTTGAAGTTCTGCGCGTGCTGGGCGAAGTCGACGGTGAAGGTCCGCACCCGCTCGCCGGCCTTGCGCAGTTCACGGTCGGCCAGGCCCACCACACCGCTGGAGTCCAGGCCGCCGGAGAGCAGCGAGCCGAGCGGCGCCTCGGTACGCAGGTTGCGGCCGATGCTCTCCTCGAGCAGCCCGCGGATCGTGGCGACGGTCGTGTCGAGGTCGTCCGTGTGCTCGGCCGCCTCCACCGACCACCAGCGGGTCTTGACCGTGTGTCCCGCCTTCACCAGCAGGTGGTGTCCCGCGCGCAGCCGGTGCATGCCGCGAAACGGCGCCACGTGCGGCGTACCGGAGTACGTGAAGATCTCCTGCAGCCCCTCGGCGTCCACCTCGGGCTCGACCTGCGGATGCGCCAGGATCGCCTTCGCCTCGGAGCCGAACACCAGCCCGGTGGCGGTCGGGTAGTAGAAGAGCGGCTCCACGCCAAGACGGTCGCGGACCAGGAAGAGCTCCTGCTTCCTGGCATCCCAGACGACGCCGGCGAAGGTCCCCTCCAGCCGGTGCACGGCCTCGGCGCCCCACTCCAGATAGGCGAAGAGCAGGATCTCGGTGTCGCCGCCCGACCTGAACCGGTGGCCGCGGGAGGCGAGTTCGGCCCGCAGCTCCTGGTGGTTGAGGATCGAGCCGCTGTGCGCGGCCACCGCGACAGTGCGGCCGTCGTGCTCCAGGGTCACCGGCTGATGTCCGTCGGCGAGGTCGAAGACCGCCAGCCGGCGGTGGCCCAGGGCGGCCCGCTGGCTCACCCAGATCCCTTCCCCGTCGGGTCCGCGCTGGGCCATGGCAGCCGTCATGGCCAGGACGGTGCTGCGCTCCCGGGTGAGGTCCCGGTCGAAGTCCACCCAGCCGGTTATTCCAGACATCTTCTCTCCATCGTTACGGGGGGTGAGCAGGCGTGGTGAACTACCGGGCCAGCACGGTGGCCAGGGCGTGAGCGAGCACGGCGTCGGGGGTCTCGTGCCCGGCGGGCGCACGCCAGGCCACCACTCCGTCGGGCCGGACCAGAACCGCACCCCGTGCGGTCACACCGAAGGTGTCCGGCCACTGCCCGGACGGGTCCGAGGGCCCCTGGGGCGAGCCGATCCGCTGGACGTCGAGGGTGATCCCCAAGCGCTGGGCGGCGGCCTTGCCCGCCGTGGCCCAGTCCTGGGCCCCGGGGCCGGTGAGCAGCACCATGGAGCGGTGGAACAGGTCGAGGGTCGACAGCGGCTGCCCGCCGTGCTCCAGAGCCACGTGCGGTGCGCGGGTGCCGGGGGCGCCGCCGGGGGCCGGATTCCACACCCCGCCCGGCAGCGGGTGCTCCTCGGCTCCCGCGAGCACGGCGCCGGAGCGGTACTGCCCGCCGAACCAGATCGCGGTGTCCTCGACGATGTCGGGGTTGGCCGGAGCCGGTTCCTTGTCGGCAAGTCGCGGCCGGTCCTTCGAGCGGAGCACGGCCTGTTCCACGATGGAGGCGCCGAGGGGCCTGCGCTCGGCGTCGTAGCTGTCGAGCAGCCCGCGGCCCGCCTCGCCGCGCAGGACCGAGGCCAGCTTCCAGGCCAGGTTGTGCGCGTCCTGGACCCCGGTGTTGGAGCCGAACGCCCCGCTGGGCGGCATGACATGGGCGGCGTCGCCGATCAGGAACACCCGGCCGGAGCGGTACGCCGACGCCGAACGCCCCGCCGCTTCCCAGGGCATGGCGCCGAGCACCTTCACCGCGAGCTCCGGAACCCCGGCCGCCGCCCGCACCAGCTCCTGGCAGCGCTCGTCGGTGAACGAGGCGGGGTCCTCGACCGTCGGGTCGAACGTGGCGTGCAGCAGCCAGCGCCGTGCGTTGTCCAGGGGCATCAGCGCACCGCGCACGGTGTCGTTGAACGTGTACATCATGATGAAACGGCGCTCGCCCAGCTCCTCGGCGAGATCGGCCTCGAAGTGCACGTTGAGGAAGTTGCCGGTGGTTCCCGGACCGTCGAAGCCGATGCCCAGCTGCGTGCGCAGCGGACTCGAGGGCCCGTCGGCGGCGATGAGGTAGTCGGCCTGCACGGTCCGGGTCTGGCCCGAGTCGCGGTCCCGGAGCACGGCGGTGATCCCGCGCTCCTCGTCCTCCTGCTGGAAGGAGATGAGCTCGGTGCCGTAGCGGAAGTCGGCTCCGAGTTCCTCCGCGCGCTCGCGGATGACCGGTTCGAACTCGTCCTGGTGGCACAGGCACCAACCGGTCGGCGACAGCGCGCTCAGGTCGGTCTTGACGTCCATGAAGTACGCCTCGTGAAGCGCGCCCATCTGGTGTCCGGCCAGGGACTGGCCGGCGTACACACCGCTGTTCTCGGCCAGGGCCCGTGCCGACTCGGTGGCCCGGACCCGGGATTCGATTCCGGCCGAGCGCATCAGCTCCATCGCGCGGGGGTTGATGCCCCGTGCCCGGGGGTGGGGCGACATGCCGCGGTGGCGCTCCACGACGAGGCTGGGCACGTCGTGCTGCGCCAGGAACAGGGCGGCCGACAGGCCGGCCAGTCCGGCACCCACCACCAACACGGGCGTGTGCTGTTGTTTGCTGGACACACCAATCCTCTCTCTGCACGTAGCTTGCTGCTCAGCGTGAGGGCCGCGGGTCGTAGCTCGATCGAGGCAGGCTGGAAGCCCGCGCGGCGCTCGCGCCGGACGCGCGGGCCGTGTGCGCAAGGTGCTCAAGGGAGGGGAGGATCTGCCTGACCGCACCGGCCCCGTAGGCGGAGCGCAGACGGCCGGCCAGGTCGTCCCCGTGCAGCGCGTACTCCTGGGTGCCTGCGGTCTCCAGGGCGACGGAGGCGACCGCGCTGCCCAGCCTGGCCGCGTCCACCGGGCTCAGGCCCCAGGCCAGGGCGCCCAGGAACCCGGCCCGGAAGGCGTCCCCGGCACCGGCGGGCTCCGCCGTCTCGCGCGGGGGCACGGCCGCCACGTCGAGGGGCAGCCGGCCTGCGCGGACGACGCGCGAGCCCCGGGCGCCGTGCGTGGTGACCCACGTGCCCACCCGGCCAAGGACCTGCTGCTCGGTCCAGCCGCTGCGCTCCTGGATGAGCACGGATTCGTACGCGTTGGTGAACAGGACCCGCGGCCCCTTGAGCAGGGCCCGCACCTGATCCCGCTCGAGGCGGTCCAGCTGCCCCGCGGGGGCCGCGACGAAGGGGATCTCGAGCTCCACGCACTGACGGGTGCGGCGGACCATCGCCTCGGGGGCGTCCGAGGACACCACGACCAGGTCGAGGGGGCCGGTCTGCTCCCGCACCTGCCGGAGGTCGCCGGCCTGCTGGTCGGCGACCTCCGTCCCGGCCGCCCCGATCAGCAGGGGCGCCAAGCCCAGGGAGCCGAGCCCAAAGGCGATGTTGGCCGCGCGCCCGCCGGAGTGGATCCTGGGCTCGTCGGTGCTCAGGGAGAGGGAGAGCTTGTCCAGGCACTCCGCGATGAACTGCTCGGCGAAGGTGCGGCCACAGGCCGTCAGCTGGTCGGTGGCGATGGAGCCCGTCACTGCAATGCGCATGTCTACTCCCGTATCTGGTGAGGGATCAGATCCCGGCTGAGTCCCGCAGCAACAGTTCGCGGCCGACGAGAAGGTGATCGGGGTCACAGTGGGCCGGGCGGCTTGCGTCCTGCTCGACAACGCGTCCAGCGGAACCGGCCGCCACGCGAAGCGCCGCCACGCGAAGCGCCGTCGCGCGGACGGCGGGTCCGCGCGACGGCGCTTTGGGAACGACGGTTGCGGGCCGCTCAGCCCGTGGGGGCTTCCTGCGCGGCGGTGCCGCTCTTCTCCTCCTGGCCCGCGTCGCCGGCCTCGCCCCGCTCGGGCGCCCGGGCCTTCTTGGGCAGGGCGAAGGTCAGGAAGAAGCCGAGGACGATGATCCCGACCTCGTACCAGAGGACCTTCGCGGTGGCATCGGAGAAGCCGTTCTTGCGCGAGGCGTCGCCAGCGTCGGCCAGTGCCTTGCCGACCGGCCCGCTCTGCGCCGGTGAGACAGTGCCGGCAGGGACGATCGCCCGGCAGCGGGCGGGCGCTTCCCGCTCGTCGGTGTTCTGGCCGCTTTCCCTGGCACAGGCGCTGAAGTTCGTCACGATCTGTTCCCGCCCGGGCGAGGCGACGCCGACCTTCGCGAGCTCCGAGCGGAGCGCTGGCAGGGCGTCGTCCGTCGCGGGTCCCGCCTGCCCGGCGAGCAGGTTGAAGAACAGCACCCCGATCACCGCGACGCCGGCTGCGGCGCCCAGCTGGTCGGCGGTGCTCAGCAGGCCGGAGCCGGAACCGGCGTGTTCGACCGGGACGCCGCCCAGGACGATGTCGACCACCGGCGAGATGACGAAGCCGAGGCCGAGGCCGAGCACGGTCAGCGCGGGCGCGAGGTCCCAGCCGGCGAGGTCGCCGCCGTAGTGGTCCACGGTCCAGATCAGACCGGTCATGCCGACCCCCATGACCACCATGCCCAGGCTCAGCACCTTGCGCCCCATCTTGAGGGCGAGCACCGCGGAGAACGAGGACGTGATCATGGCGCCGAAGGAGAACGGAATGGTGGCCAGGCCCGCCGCGAGCGGCGAGAAACCCAGGCCGACCTGCAGATAGAGGGTGAAGGGGAAGAACAGCCCCGAGATGATCGCGAAGAAGCTCAGCATCACCAGGAGCCCGGCCACGAAGGACCGCTCCTTGAAGAGGCTGGGCTCCACGAGCGCCGAACCGTCCCGGGCCGCCTTCTTCCTCTCGTACAGAGCGAAGACGACGAAGAGCGGCACCGAGCAGGCCATCGCGATGAACGTCCAGGCCGGCCAGCCGGACTCCGGGCCTTGCACCAGCGGGTAGAGCAGCGCCAGCAGCGCCAGGGTGATCAGCGCGACGCCCACCAGGTCGAGGCGCTGGACGCGGGGCGACCTGGACTCGCGTACGTATGCGGCGACACCGATCAGCGCGACGACCCCGACCGGAACGTTCACCAGGAAGATCGGACGCCACGACCAGCCGAAGAGGTCCGCGTCGACCAGGATGCCGCCCAGCACCGGGCCGAGCATCGCCGCCACCCCGGAGAGCGCCCCGAACATGCCGAAGACGGCGGCCCGTTCCTTGGGCGGGAAGGTGACCTGGAGGAGGGACAGGCCCTGGGTCATGACCACCGCGCCGCCCAGACCCTGCAGCACACGGGAGGCGATGAGCATCTCGATGCTCTGTGCCACGCCGCACAGGAGCGAGGCGAGGACGAAGAAGCCGATGCCCAGCGTGATCATCCGCTTCCGGCCCAGCATGTCGCCGACCCGGCCCACGGTGACCAGACTGAGCGCGAAGGTGAGCGTGTACGAGGCGGCCACCCACTGCAGGGCCGCCTTGCTGGCCTCGAGCTCGCTCTGCATGACCGGCAGGGCCACGTTCACGATCGTGGTGTCGATCAGGTCGAGAGCGATGGCCACCAGGATCACGGCGGCCGCCCGCCACCGGCGAGGATCGGGCTCCCGCGCCTCCTCCTCCGTGGCCGGTGTCCTGTCTGCTGCCTGCGTCACGGGATCTCCCTTGTGGCACGGATGGCGGTCTTCGGCGGCTCTCAGCCGGGCGCGCACAGATCCGCTTCTGGCCGGGATCGTGTCCGCGCCCGATCGGGTTCCGCTCGAGCGCCGGTTGATCACCCGGCCGCCCGCACCCGCGGTGATGTCCTCGATCGGGACTTGAGCGGCGGCGCCGATGATGGCCGCCGCGGTGACGGCACGGGCCGCCGCCCGGAGGGGAGCATGAGGGATGAGGCTGTATCTTCTGCGGCTCGGCACCATAGCCGGGCTCGAGGCACCGGTGCCCGGCTATCTGATCCGTACGGACGACGGCCGCAACGTCCTGATCGACACGGGTGCTGCCGCCGACCCGTCGCCCGAGGCGCGGATCCGGGTGGACGAGGGACAGGACGTTCTGGCGCAGCTCGCGGCGCTCGGGGTACGCCCGCAGGAGATCGGCACGGTGGTCTGCTCCCACCTCGATCCCGACCACAGCGGGTACCACGCGGCCTTCCCCGGAGCCGAGTTCGTGATCCAGCGCGCCCACTACGAGCTGGCGCTCGCGGGCACGGTGCCCCGGCTCGAAGCGGCCAGGAAGCTGTGGGACGTCCCCGGGCTCACCTACCGGGTGGTCGACGGCGACAGCGAACTGCTGCCCGGCGTCGAGCTGGTGGAGTCCAGCGGGCACATCGGCGGGCACCAGTCCGTGCTGGTACGGCTGGTGAACTCCGGCCCGGTGCTGCTGGCGGTCGACGCCATCCCGATGGCCGCCGCCCTCGATCCCGACGAGCGGCCGGTCTTCCCGTTCGACCTCGACGAGAAGGACGTGCGCGAGAGCACCCGCAAGCTGGTCGCACTGGCCGCCGCCGAGGGCGCCCTCATCGTCCACGGGCACGACGGCAAGCAGTGGGCCGACCTGCGCGTGGCCCCCGCCTACTACGACTGACAACGGGAAGGGACCGGCATCATGAGCAGCGAGCGCATCCGTGTGGTCATCTACCTCCGTGCTCCCGACGGGGGTTCGGAGCAGCTGGAGAAGGCCTACCGCGAGATCAGCTGGGTACGCGGCGACGCACAGGGATCCGCCATCGAGGGGCTGATCCGCAGCGAGCTGCTGAGGGACGTGGACCGTGCGGGGGAGTACGTACTGCATGGCGAGTGGGAGAGCCTGGAGGCCTACCGCACCTGGCAGTTCGGCCCCGACCACGCGGGCAACCCCTCGGCGCTGCGGGACTACCAGGACCGGTCCAGGGGCCGGCACTACGCCGTGTACGGCATCACGTCCGGGCACTGAGAGCCCGCCCCCGCCCAGGGGGCCACGGGAAGCGGCGCCCGGACCCCGGCCGGGCGGGGGGCGCCGTGGGGTCCGCGGCGCCAGGCACCCGCTGGGGGGGGGGCCCCCCGGGGGGCACCAACACC
>NZ_JBSGRD010000026.1:31114-73573 GCF_053606205.1 Streptomyces sp. NPDC055239
CCTTGACGCGAACCTGCTCGGGTCACTGAGCGCCCCCCCCCCCCCGGGGGCCACCGCTACCCGCCGCCGGACCCGGGTCCGGCGGCGCTTCCCGTGGCGTCCGGCGGCTCACTGCACCGGTTCGGCGGGCTCCACCGGGGCTTCCCAGACCACCAGCATCAGCGCGCCCTTCTCGGTGCGCGGGGCGTGCACACTGCCCGGTGGCAGGACCAGCATCGAGTGCGCCGGGTGGACGCCGTCCTCGGTGATCAGCTCGCCCTCGAGGACCTGGATGATCTCGTAGCCGGTGTGCCGGTGCGGGGCGGCGGCGGCCCCCGGGTGGTAGCGGACGAGCGAGGCCGCCGGGCCGCCGGGGCCGGTCTGCTCGGTGGTGTAGAGCGGGAACACCTCCACACCGACCCGCCCGTCGGCGGTCAGCGGCGTGAACTTGAGCCTGCGCTCCAGCTCCCGCGGCCGGTCGAGCCCCTCGATCACCAGGGAGGCCGTGCTCTGGGTCGGCTTGCTCGTCATGCCGTCAACTCCTCGTCCGTGTCAGGCGATGTGCTGCGTATCCGGTCGCGCACCTCTTGGCGGCGCACCTTTCCCGAGGTCGTCCGGGGCAGTTCGGCGGTGAACTCGACCCCGGCCGGACGGCCCACGGGCGACAGCGTCCTGGCGCAGTGGGCCAGCAGCTCGGCGGCCAGCTCGGGGCCCGCTGTGCGGCCGGGGGCCGGGACCACCACGGCGAGCGGCAGCAGGCCCGCGGTCGCGTCCGGCACCGGGACGACGGCCAGGTCGGCGACGGCCGGATGGCTGCGCAGAGCCGCCTCCGCCTCGTACGGGGAGACCCGGTGGCCGTAGGACTTGAACACGTCGTCGCGGCGGCCAAGTACCTTGATCCAGCCGTCGGGGGAGCGCTCCGCAAGGTCCCCGGTCGCGTACCAGCCGCGCCCCAGGGCCTGTTCGGTGCGCTCGGGATCGTCCAGGTACCCCGCCATCACTCCCACGGGCCGCTCGCCGTCGAGCTCCACGCAGATCTCCCCGCTGTCACCCGGCTCCCCGGTGCGCGGGTCGCGCAGGCTGATCCGGTAGCCGGGCAGCGGGGTGCCGAGCAGCCCGGGCCTGGGCTCGGTCCCCGGTGCGGTGCCGATCAGCGCGGTCGTCTCGGTCTGCCCGTAGCCGTCCCGCACGCGCACGCCCCAGCTGTGCAGCACCTCCTGGGCCAGCCCCGCGGCCAGCGGCTCACCGGCGCTCGTCGCCTCCCTCAACGCCGGCCGGGCCGAGTCGAGATGGGGCCGCAGCTGCTGCCACACACTGGGCGGTGCGCAGAAGCTGGTCGCGCCCTGGTCCCGCAGGATCCGGGGGACCGCGGCCGCGTCGAGCGGCCCTTGGGGCAGCGCGACGACGGTGGCCTCGGCGTTCCACGGGACGAAGAGGCTGGACCAGGAGTGCTTGGCCCACCCCGGCGAGGAGACGTTGACGTGCAGGTCCCCGGGGAGCAGCCCGTTCCAGTAGAGGCCGGACAGATGCCCGACCGGGTAACTGGTGTGGGTGTGCGCCACGAGCTTGGGCGCCGAGGTGGTGCCCGAGGTGAAGTAGCAGAACGCCACGTCGTCGGCGGGGGTGGGCCGGTCGGGGACGAACCGGGCCGTCTCCCGGTCGCTGTCGCGGTAGTCGATCCAGCCGGGCACGTCGCCGGGGACAGCGATCCGTGCCCCCGGCACGTCCGTGCCCGCGAACGCCTGCACCGCGTCCGCCCGGCACACCAGGTGCCGGATGCGCCCGCGCCGCACCCGGTCAGCGGCCTCCGCCGCCGTCAGTTCCGGGTGGCAGGGCACCACCACGGCGCCGATCTTCAGCGCGGCGAGCAGCACCTCCCACAGTTCCCGCTGCGTGCCCAGCACCACCATCAGCCGGTCCCCACGCGCCACGCCAAGGCGGGTCAGCCACACCGCGACCGCGTCGGAGCGCAGCGACAGCTCCTCGTAGCTGATGTTCTGCGCGCCGCCCGCCCGGTCGAGCAGCCGCAGCGCGGGCGCGGTGTTCCTGGCCGCCACCACGTCGAACCACTCCAGCGCCCAGTTGAAATGGGCCGGGCGCGGCCAGCGGAACGTGGCCACGGCCGCCCCGGGGTCGCCCCGGTGGCGCAGCAGCAGGTCGCGCGCGGCCCGGAAGGCGTCGGACGCGGCGGTGTGCCGGGCCGCGCCGTGTGCGTCGCTCGTCAGCGCACCGGTCATCAGTGCTCGCCTCCCCGCTCGGCGTCCAGCAGGGTGCGCCACCGCTCACCGAGCACGAGGCCGCCGAGCCGCACGCCCCGCTCGGCCCCGGCCAGGGCGTCCTCGGCGATCGCGTCGGCGTCGGCGACGAACTCGCCCCGCACCCCGGGCCGTCCGCTGCCCACCTGGGTGAACCAGCGAGTGAACTCGCTGGGGATGCCAAGGACGTACAAGCCGGTCTCGGCCTGGCCGTCGGCGCCCACCGGGTGGTACGGCGACGCCGTGACGTCGACCCCGCCGGTGGCGAACTCGGTGCCGTCGGGGCCCCGGTTGACGTACGCCGTGAGCAGTCCGGCGTCACGCAGCCTGGCGGACAGACCGGTGTGCGAGCGCCGCAGGTCCGGCTCGGGTATCCGGGCGTCGATCACCGAGTCGATGAGCCTGCGGCTGCCGGCGACGTGCGGGGACTCCACGAAGAACCGGCCGGCGTCGGGGGCCGCGCCGAACCGGGCACCGGGGCCGATGATGTGCAGCACGCCCGCCTCCACCAGGGCGATTACCTGGCGCACCCGGACCGCGGGCGGCCCGGTGGTCAGCCGGGACGCGAGGGGGACGAAGTCCCGCAAGAAGTCATCCCGGTGGGAGTCGGGGGTGAGCCCGGAGAAGTCCACGGCGGTACGCATCACCCCGCGCACGTCGCGGATGGTGTCCAGGCACGCCTTGACCGGTCCGTCCTCGTTGCCTTCGGCCGCGAGCCGCAGGTCCTGGTGGAGGAACGCGGTCAGCGCCTGCCGGAACTCCCCGGCGTCGGCGAAGGACCGCCCCCGGAACGGCAGGGCCCACGCCTCCAGGTCGAGCGGCTCCAGGTTCTCCAGACCGCACCGGGCCGCCACCCGGGCCACGGCCTGCTGGGGCGCGGCACCCGCCGCTGTCGCCTGGCGTGCCGCTTCCGTGGCCCGGCCCAGGAACCGCGCGGCGATGTCGGGACCGTAGGCGCGGCGCAACTCGGCGGCGCAGCGCACCAGTTCCACCTCGGCAAGCAGCCAGGGCAGCACATCGCGGCGGAAGTCCAGCCTGCCCTTGCGCCGGGCCTCGCGCATCCGCTCGTGGGTGAACAGCCGTGGCCGGTAGGAGTGCCGGGGGGCCTTCTGGTTGAGGCCCCGGGCGAACAGCGGGGCACCGCTGCGGGAACCCGCGGTGATCACCGGTTCCCGCCCGCTGGGCAGATAGCGCAGTTCGCCCGCGGGGCCTTCGGTGAATCTTCCGCCGCGTCCCACCGTGAGGGCGGCGGTCACGTCGTAGAAGGAGAGGCCGAGCCCCAGGACGCCGACGTCCGCGCCCGCCGGGATGCTCTCCAGCGGCATGTCGATCGCCGAGTCGCCCCGTATGTAGCGCAGACGCGGGCGCCGCTGCGCGAAGTCGGCCAGTGCCTGCTGGTCGGGCCGCAGGCCGGGCAGCGGGTGACCGGTCGTCAGGACCACCCGGTCGGCCCGCAGATGGCGGCCGTCGTTCAGGGAGAGCAGGAACCGGCCGTCGGCCTCCTTGGCGAGCGTCTCGACGCGGATGCCCGCGAAGCGGTGCAGGCGCAGCACCTCGGGGGGCAGGGTCTCCTCGATCCGGTCGAGGGCATGGCTCAGGTACTGCCCGTAGAGGGCGCGCGGCGCACAGACGCCGGGGTCCGCGGCCACCGGGTCGACGGTCCGCCACCACTCGTACAGGGAGGGGCCCGCACCCGCCCGGTCCCGGCCGCCGTCGGGCGGTCCGGAGAAGATGGTGACCTCGCCCGCCACGGTGTTCATCAGCGACCACCGGGGCTGGTCCGTGCGCCAGATCCGCCCGGGACCCACCTGGGCCGCGTCCACCGCGTACACCTCGACGGGACGGTCCGCGGGCCGCTCGGCGAGCCGCGCCACCAGCCGTTCCAGCACGGAGGTGCCGCGCGGCCCGGTGCCCACCAGGGCGATCCGGTAGGGCGCCGGGGGCAGTTCCTGGGGCGGCTCGTGCGGCTGCTCCTCCCAGTCGGACGCCGGTGCGGCGTCGAGCGCCAGCAGGTCGTGCCGGTCCGCGGTGTAGCGGAGCATCTGGAGCAGCCGCCCGGACGTGACCTTGCCTCCCACCGCCAGGCGGCTGGACGGGGGAAGCGGCAGGCGGCCCGTCTTGGTCCAGCAGAGCCGTCCCTCGCCGTCGACGCCGGCCTGGGTCAGCCCCCGGTTGTCCTCGTGCAGGCAGAACGGCACGTCGAGCACGCCCGAACGGAACGCCCTGATCAGCGCGGTGCCCACGTCGTCGTGATGGTCGAGGGTCGCCTCGATCAGCGCACGTGCCTCGCTGAGCACCTCGCCGGGGTCGACCTCCCGGGCCCAGGGCACCTGGCTCTCGCCGCGGGCCTGCGCCGCGACGCGCGCGGCGGAACGCAGGGCGGCGACGTTCTCGGCGACCGTGGGCAGCCTGATGGCCTCGACCGGTGTCTTCACGATCAGCCGCTGGGCGCCGCCCCTGACGGCGAGCTCCGCGCTCCGGTCCATCAGGAGCTGCGCGCCCTGGGGGCTGCCGGGGAAGACCCCCATGTAGGCGTAGAGCACGATGTGGTGGTCGATTCCGGCGGGCAGCCACTCGTCGGCGAGCAAGCGCAGCGCGGCGAGCGCCTCGACGTCCTGCCGGGCGTCCGTCTGCTGCGCATAGCTGAACGACACGCTCTGAACGCCCTGTTGGGCGAAGAACAGCCCCTCGAGCAGGCTCACCGCGATGAGCATGGACGGCGGGCACAGCTGCCCCATCAGGCAGCCGCCGAAGGTCTCCAGGTGAGCCCGGAGCTTGCGGCTGCGGGTGAGTGCGGCGAATTCGGCGCTGCTCTCGCGCCAGTTGGCGACCGACTCGGCCAGCGGTGTCCTGCCGTAGGGCAGGCAGTACGAGACCGGGCCGCCCTCGCTCGCGGTGAGCCCCGCCTCTGCCATCGTGCGGAAGATGGCCAGGGGGACGGCGGATCCGTGCCGGACCTGGACGGGCCGCCCGGCGGCGGCCGAGGCGACCTCGGCGGCGATGTCCGGGCCGTGCACCACGATCGGGAATCCGTTCAGCTTGCTGCCCGAGGCCAGCGCGGCGCGTGCGTGGTCGTGTTCGCCGACCCGGGTGTAGGCGTCCAGCGTGATGGTGCCGACCGTGCGGTGCGGGACGGCGCCCACGGCGCGCAGCCCCGCCGCCATCGTGTCCGGTTCGGCCATCCCCATCCGGGGCTGGACCACCAGTTCGTTCGCGGCAGCGGCCCGGCGCACGTAGGTGCCGAGATCGGCGGAGAGCGACGCCGGCAGATTCGGCTCGGTCATGCCTGCCGGCCCTCTGTGGTCCGGTGCGCTCGGGGGAGCGCGTCGGACGACTGCTCGGGTGCGGCGGAGAGGGCCGCCGTGCGGGCTGCGGGCAGAGCGGCGATCAGGCGGCCGAAGACGGCGGTGTCGGCGGTGTCGGAGAAGACCGCGTCGAATCCCGCCTCGATGAGCGACTCGGACGTGGAGTCGCTGGTCTCGCCGATGGTCCCCAGCTTGCCCCCGATGATCACGGGGATGTCCCGGGCCACGGGGTCGGCGCGCAGCTTACGGATCGCACGGGCGCCGTCGAGCTCTCCGTGTCCGTTCACGGTGCTGATGACGACCGCGTCGGGACGGACCCTGCGCGCCGAGTCGATCAGCAGCTGGTCCGGTACGCAGGGCCCGAGGTTGACGACTTCGTGGCCCGATTCCTCCAGGAGAAGCTGCAGAAAGACCAGATTCCAGGTGTGGGCGTCCGAGGAGACCGTCGACAGCAGGATGCGCCGCCGTCCGTCTCGTTGAGCCACTGTCCTCATACCGTGTTCATCTCTCTCTCGTAAGGACCAGGGCGGCATGGGGAAGGGTCAGCGCAGGGTGACCAGTTGCCACATGCCCTCGAACGCGCGCTTGGTCAAGGTGGTGCGGTTGCTGATGAAGCTGGTCATCAGGTAGCGGCCGGGCTTCAGGGAGAGCGAGAGGACCGCGGAGGCGCCGGGGGAGATCGGGGTGAGTCCGGTGGGCATGCCGGTGAAGGGGAAGAGGGGCGGCTCCTTGCCCTGGCGCAGCGCCTCCATGCAGGCCGTGACGGTCTCGGTGGTGGCTTCGGCGGTCGCCTTGTAGAGCATCACTTCGTTCAGCTGCGCGGAGTGGTTGACGACCTGGAAGGTGCCCTTGGCGGTCAGGACCGACGCGGTCAGGAAGCGGCCGTCGGGACCGTCGTCGTAGGGGGCGATGACCTGCGTCGGGGACCACGGCTGGAGGGGCCGGCGCTCGGGCGGGCCGACCCGCAGTGTGCGCGTCCCGATCTCGGGGCTTGCGGGATCGACCGTCGTGTAGTTGATGAGGTGGTAGGTGCCGGGGGCCAGGATCCATGACACGGAGACGGTGCCGCTGGCGGAGGTGACCGCCACCCCGCCGAAGTAGTGGGCCTCGGAGTCGATCTGCGCGAGCGCGGCCCGGCGTGTCGCCGGGTCCGTGGCGGTCGCCGCCGTCTTGTAGTGGACCAGGAAGGTGTCCAGGTCGGTGTCGGGGCGCAGCCGGATGAGGCCGAGCGGCTGTTGCTTGGGCTCGGTGGTGGAGGCCGAGAGGGTGACAGGACCCGCCGGCACCGTCTGCGTGCTCAGTTCGATGCCCGTCGCGGAGGCGACGGCCTGGATGGTCGGTCCGGCGGGCAAGCGCTGCTGCCGGGGTGTCGCCGATGCCGTGGCCGTGGGGACGAGAACGGCCGCTGCCGTCAGTCCGGCCAGCATCCCGCGGCGCGCGAGACGGCCGTTCCCAACGGCCGACGAGTCCGGGTGGCTTGGGGTCGCGTGCATGACGGGTTCCTCCTCGGTCCCGGAAGCGAAGGCCGGGACGGTGCACCGCACCGCGGGCGGTGCGAATTGGATTGATCCGAGGCTCGGCATGCTCCGCAGGGCGACTCAAGAATGGCTGCAGTGTGTATCGAAGGCGCGGGCAACCGCGGGTGACGGCGGGGCTGCCCGGCGGGCGGGGCCGCGGTGCGACAGGGAATGCAGGGGCACTCGAGTGGTGGTGGGCACGCTGCTCAGGGCCGGTGAGTCTCCGGCCCCATGCCCGAGCAGGAGGCCTTCCCATGACCACCCGTACCGCTGTCATCACCGGCTCGAGCAGCGGGATCGGAGCCGCCACCGCGCGCAGGCTCGCCGCGCAGGGGTACCGCGTGGTGCTCACCGGGCGCCGCAAGGACCGCCTGGACGCGCTCGCCGAAGAGCTGACCGGGCAGGGGCACGAGGCGCTGGCCCACCCCCTCGACGTCACGGACCGGGCCCAGGCCGAGGCCTTCGCGGCCGCGGTCGGCGCGGTCGACGTGCTGGTCAACAACGCGGGCGGGGCGATCGGCACGGAGACCGTCGCCGAGGCCGACCCCGCCGACTGGGCGGCCATGTTCGAGGTGAACGTGCTCGGCGTCCTGAACGTCACCCAGGCGCTGTTGCCCGCGCTGAGGGCCTCGGGCGACGGCACGGTCGTCGTGCTCTCCTCCACCGCGGGGCACACGGCGTACGAGGGCGGAGGCGGCTACGCGGCGGCCAAGCACGGTGCGCACGCGCTCGCCGCCACCCTGCGCCTGGAGCTGTGCGGGCAGCCGGTGCGCGTGGTCGAGATCGCGCCGGGCCTGGTGCGGACCGAGGAGTTCGCGCTCAACCGCTTCCGCGGCGACGGGCGCAAGGCGGCCCAGGTGTACGAGGGCGTGGCCGATCCGCTCACCGCGGCCGACATCGCCGACACGGTGGCCTGGGCCGTGACCCGCCCCGCGCACGTCAACGTCGATCTGCTGGTGGTACGGCCCAGGGCCCAGGCGGCGCAGCACAAGATTCACCGGACCCCGTCACCGGCTGCACCGTCGCTCTAGCGATCACCGAGCGCACTCCGGGTGAATGCGGCGTACAGACAGGCATGGGGAGACAGGCGGCGGCTTCGGCGGCCGGGCGGAGGAGACACGGTGCTGACGCGCAGACAGATATTCAAGGCGGGAGCCGCCACGGGACTTCTGGCGGTCGGATCCGGCGCCGCGCTCGCTCTCGGTACGACGGGGACGGGGTCCAAGGCGGTCGCGGCTGAGCAGGTGTTCCGTGTGCCGCTGCGGGTGCCGCGCGCGCTGCGTCCGGCCCGCACCACGGGCCGTCCCATCGCCGGGTTCAAGAATTACGACTACTACCGGCTGGCGACGCGCGAGGTGGAGACGACCATCCTGCCCGGTACCACCACCAGGATGCGCACCTTCAACGGGGAGCTGACCCCCCTCATCCGGGCCACCCGGGGGCGCCCGGTGGTCATCGAGCAGATCAACGAGCTGGACGTGCCGTTCTCCATGCACCTGCACGGCGGACACGTGCCGGCCCGGTACGACGGCCACCCCGACAACGAGAACGCGCCGGGCATGAACCGGGCGTTCATCTACCCCAATACGCAGCGGGCGTCGACGATGTGGATCCACGACCACTCGCACGAGGCGCACGCCGAGAACATCTACCGGGGTGTCGCCGCAGGCTATGTGCTGACCGACGAGTTCGAGGAGCGGCTCCCGCTTCCCAAGGGCAAGTACGACGTCCCGCTGTATCTGCGGGACGCCAAGTTCGAGGCCGACGGAACACTCGTCTACGACATGGAAGGCTTCGAGGACCGGCCGACCGTCCTGGTGAACGGCGCCCCGCGCCCGTTCTTCGAGGTGGCGGCGCGCAAGTACCGGTTCCGGCTGACCAACACCTCCAACGAGCGCGCCTTCGTGCTCCAGCTGGGGGAGAGCCACGAGATGACGCACATCGCCTCCGACGGCGGTCTGCTGCCCGCCCCGGTAGCGTCCAAGACGGTGGAGATCTGGCCGGCCGAGCGGCAGGAGGTCGTGATCGACTTCTCGCGCTTCCCGGTCGGCTCGAAGGTCGTGCTGCGCAACCTGATCGCCTTTCCCGGCGAGGCCCCCGAGATCATGCGGTTCGACGTGGTGCGGACCGCGGACGACCCGAGCCGGGTTCCCGATGTGCTGCGCCCCGCCCCTGACCTGGGCAAGGCCACCGTGGAGCGCAACTTCGTCATGTCCTTCGACCCGGCCACGGGCCACCACCTCATCAACAACAAGCACTTCGACGTCAACCGGGTGGACCTGAGGCCCAAGATCGGTGACACGGAGATCTGGACGATCGAGAACACGGACACCCGGTTCGGCATCCCACACTCCCTCCACACGCACCTCGAGCACTTCCTGGTGGTGGACCGGGACGGCCGGGCACCCGCGCCGGGCGAGGCCGGGCTGAAGGACACCATCACGGTGATGCCGGGCAAGAAGGCCCGAGTGAAGATCAAATTCACCGACTACACCGGCAGGTTCATGTACCACTGTCACCTGATGGGCCACCTGACCATGGGCATGATGGGGCAGATGGAAGTGGAGAACTGACATGGCGGACGACACCGGTGGTGAACTGCGCTTCCCCTTCCAGCCCGACCAGCTCTTCGACCCGCCACAGGAGTTCGCCACGCTGCGGGAGACCGCTCCGGTGGCCCGCGTGCAGCTGCCGACCGGGTACGAGGCCTGGCTGGTCACCCGGTACGAGGACGTGCGCACCGTCCTCTCCGACCAGCGCCTGAGCCGGGCGGCCACCACACGGGAGGGCTCCGTGCGTCTGGGCCCGGCCAGGCCCGAGCCCGACTCGCTCATGGCGATGGACCCGCCCGACCACACCCGGCTGCGCCGGCTGCTGGTGCCCGCCTTCTCCAGCCGCCGCATCGAGCGGCTCAAGCCGAGGATCGCCCGGACGACCGAGGCGCTGCTGGACGCGATGGAGGAGACGGGTTCGCCCGCGGACCTCGTCACCCACCTGTCCATGCCGCTGCCCATCATCACGATCTGTGAACTGCTGGGCGTGCCCCCGGCCGACCAGGACTCCTTCCGTGCCTGGACGGACGCGGCCCTCACGCTGGAGCCCGGGGCGGGCGAGGCGGTGGCCCAGGCCAGGGAGCGGCTCGCGGACTATCTGCGGGACCTGGTCGCCGAGAAGGCGCGGCGGCCGCCGAAGGACCCGGACTCCGCCGATCTGCTCTGCGCGCTCATCTCGGCCCGGGACGACGACCGGCTGAGCGCCGCCGAACTGGTCACCGTCGCCGGGACGTTGATCACCGCCGGGTATCACACAGTGGCGCACTCCCTGGCCAACTCGGTGCTTGCGCTGCTGCGCCACCCCGAACAGCTGGAACCGCTGCGCGGCGGCGAGCTGTTTCCGGCCGCGGCCGTGGACGAGCTGCTGCGCTGGACGCCGGGACCGGTCAGCGGCGGCACCATTCGGATCGCGACCGAGGAGTTCAAGATCGGTTCCACGGTCGTGCGTCCGGGGGACGGCGTCATCCCGTCCACGGCCTCGGCCAACCGGGACGCCGCCGTGTTCCCCGAGCCGGACCGGCTCGATCTGGGCCGCACGGCCAATCGGCACATCGCGTTCGGCCCCGGTATCCACCACTGCCTGGGGGCGCCCCTGGCCCGGGCCGAGCTCCAGGTGGCGCTCACCGTGCTGCTGCGGCGCTTTCCCGCGCTGAGGCTCGCCGTCGCCGAGGGCGAGGTGGTCTGGGGCAGGGGAATGATCAGGGGCGTCAGCTCGCTTCCCGTCGCCTGGTGAGGGCGGACCCGCCCGCCCGCGCCGGCGGCCGGGCCAGCAGCTGCCGGGTCGTCTCCCGCAGGATGTCGTCGACCCGGCCGGTGAATCCGGCGACGAGGGCGAGCTGTTCGTCGTCGTATGCCTCCGGCGCGGTGCGCATGACCTCCCTCGTCGGCGCGAACGCCTGGGCCGGCTCCTGCTCCCTGAGGCCGGTGGAGAGACGATGACCCGGCGCCGGCCGCCGAGGTGCCCATACCGGTGATCTCGGCAAGCGGTCGGCCGTTGCCCGCTGCGGGCCAGGCGGGCCAGGCGGGCCAGGCGGACCGTCGACGCCGTCGACGCCGTCCTGGCCACGCTCGCGAGCGGCATCGGCTGCGCCGTGCTCCCGGCCGCCTTCGCGGCCCGTCCGCCGGCGGCGTCCGCGCCGCCTCCTGAAACCACAGCCATCCGGGTCTTCATTCCCCCGCGGACCCGGGTGGCTGTGCCCTGTTCGCCTGCTGCGCGCAGCGCTGCTCCGGCGCGGTGTCAAGGTCCTCTCGAGCGCCTCCCGAGCCTCCGGTGTGAATCTCTGCCGCAACCGACGGCCGAGTGGCTGCGGCACGAGGAGGCTTGAATGACCAAGGAACGAGCGGGGCGCGTACGGGCCACGCGCGGAGCGCTGCTGGGTTCCGCGCTGGCGCTCGTCGCGGCCACCGCCGCGCCCGCGCCCGCCGCGGAGAAAACCGGAAAGGCCGCCGCGTCGGCCGAGGAGACCCTGCTGGTCAGTGTGGGCCGGGGCGGTGCACCGGCCAACGGCCCCAGCGAGCGGGCCTCGATCAGTGGTGACGGCCGCCTCGCCGTCTTCGCGTCGCACGCCAGCAACCTGGTGAGCGGGGACCGCAACGACTGCAGCGACATCTTCCTGCGCGATCTCGACGCGGCCAGGACGACCCGTGTCAACACCGGGATGCACGGCGACGAGTCCAACGGCTGCACCAGCATCGACCCGATCATCTCCAACGACGGGCGTTACGTCGTCTACGCGGCCGACTCGACCAACCTGGCCCCCGGCGCCCGTGGCGGCAAGTCCCAGATCTTCCGGGCCGACCTGCGGACCGGGAAGACCGTCCTGGTCTCCCGGGACAAGGACGGCAAGGAGGGCGACAACGACAGCATGCGGCCGACCGTCAGCGAGGACGGCCGCTACGTCGCCTTCACCACCGCGGCCACCAACATCCTGGGCGGCGACACGCCTGACACCTGGGACAGCGTGGTGCGCGACATGCGGACCGGAACCGTGGTGCGCACGAGCAGGAGCTCCGAGGGCACCCCGGGCAACGCAGCCACCGACGGTACCCAGATCAGCGCCGACGGCCGCTTCATCACCCTCTTCTCCAACGCCACCAATCTGGTGGAAGGGGACACCAACGGCAAGGTCGACGAGTTCCTGCACGACGTCCGCACCGGCCGCACCACCCGGCTGAGCGTCAACGCCGCGGGCGTCGAGTCCGACCAGATCACCATCGGCGGCACCATCAGCGACGACAACCGCTACGTGGTGCTCAACTCGCACGCCACCAACCTGACCGCGGAGAGCCCGTCCACCGGGCAGAACCACGCGTACCTGCAGGACCTTGAGGAGGGCACGCTGACTCTCCTGGACAAGGGGGCCGACGGCGTCCCCGCGCCCGGCGGCACGTTCTGGGCCAGTATCAGCGGCGACTCCAAGCACGCACCGATGTCGTCCGCGGGCCCCAACCTGGTCCCCGGTGACACCAACAAGGTGCGTGACATCTTCGTCGCCGACCTGCCCGAGGGCGGTCTGCGCCGTATCAGCGTGGGCAACGAGGGCCAGGAGGCCGACGAGGCCAGCTACTTCCCGGACTCCGACTTCACCGCGCGCTCCGTCGTCTTCACCTCCTACGCGACCAATCTGGTCGCCGGTGACACCAACAAGCAGCCCGACATCTTCGTCCGGCGCCCGCAGTCGTGACCCCAACCCGCCCCCGTACACCGTCGACACAGAAAGGACCCACCATGGGGATCGCCCTCCGCAGCAGGCGCTCGGCCTCGTTCGCCGGCGTGGCCGCGCTGCTCCTGGCCGGAGTCGCCGTCGGAGTGACCCAAGGCGCTTCGGACTCCCAGGCCGCCGAGAGCGCCACACCGGGAACCGTCGTGCACAAGCAGGACGCGCACGGCGAGGTCCGGGTCGCGGACCCGTCCGTACGCGACAAACGCCAACTCGTCGATGCGGCCAAGAAGGAGCGCAAGGAGCGTCAGAAGGCCGCCGCCTCCCAGGAGACCGCAGCCGGTACGGCAGCCGGCACGACGGGCGGCGGCACGGGCGAGACGACGGGTGGTACGGCCGGTGGCGGCACGGGCGGCGACAGCGGCGGGGGCGGCGACAGCGGCGGCCACGGCGACCAGTCCGGCTTCCCGACCCGTGACCAGTGGCTTGACTCCTCCAAGTCGGGCCGAGTCTCGCCCGCGGGCGGGGCCCCCGGGGAGATCTCCGCGGCCGGGTCCAGCTTCGTCAAGGTCCCGTTCATGGAGTACTACGCCATCTTCACCGACACCAAGTCCGATGTGGCCTGGCTCGGTGGCCGCCCGTTCAACGCGGACAGCATCAAGCACACCGACACGTGGCGCATCGGCTCGGTCGGCGCTCCGTTCTTCGTGGTCGGGGCCCCGGAGGGCGCCGCGGTCAAGAGCACCGGCAGCTCGGCGGAGGCGAGCTGGAGCACCGACGTGGAGCGGAACTGGTACAGCCAGCACTCCTATGACCAGGTCGCGTTCTACCCGCCCAACGAGGCCGACTACTCCAATGTGTTCCGCATCAGCCACTCGGTGTCCGGGACCTTCCAGTTCGGCTCGTCCTTCTTCACCGTGACGAGCCAGGACAGGGCCTACAGCTGATGGGGACGGATTCTCCTGGCCCGCACCGCTTCCGGAAGGCAGCGGTGCGGGCCTGCTGCGTCGCCCTGCTGGTGGCCGTCACGGGCTGCGGTTCCGGTGGACCCTCCGGGGTGCGGGACGCCGGTGCGGGTGCGCCGCGCGTCGACGCGCGGCAACTGCTGCTTGACTCCTGGGTGAGCGAGGGGAAGCGCGGCTACTTCGTGGACGGCGCCCAGTCCACGGCGGGTTCGCCCTTCTCGCTGTACGAGACGACCTGGCGGCTGCGCACAGCCAAGCTCGCGGGCTCCCGCGGCGTGCACGTCGAACCGGACCGGATGCGGCCGTGGGCCTCCGCGGCGGAGCAGGGCCTCCTGGAGTCCTCGGGCCTTCCCGCGATCGCCCAGATCGAGTTCGCCGTCCAGGCCCAGCTCGCCGCGGGCGGCAGCCCCGACCGGGCACGCGTCGCCCGCTCCCTGGAAGGGCTGCGCAGCGGCGATGGCTACCGCACGGCGAGGTCGGCCAAGGCGGCCGACCAGGGCAGCACCGCGGTGGCCGTGCGGGTGCTGGCCCGGCTCAAACTGCCCGTGCCCGCGCAGGTGCGGACCCGGGCGGCGGGCCTGCTGGCCTCCCTGACCCCGGCCGGTGTCACCCGGGACCCGGGTGCCGCGATCTCGGTCCTGCAGACCGCGGGCGCCTTGCGCCTCACCCCGCCCCCGCGGACGGCGGCGCTCGCCGCGGCCGCCCACCGGGCCCTGGCCCAGCGCGGCATGGACGCCGTCAGGCTCGCCTCGGAGGACGCGCTGCGCACGGCGGCGGGCCAACTCGGCGCTCCGCTGCCGGCGTTCGACCCGGCGTCCTGCGCGGCGGCGGTACGGCCCGACGGCGGTGTGGCACTGCCCGGCGGCACGGCCGGCGATCCGCAGGCCACCTATCTGGCCCTGCGCCTGGGCTGTGCGGGTGCCAAGGCGCCCGCGCCCGGAGCGCACTCCCGCATGGGCTGGCCCGGGAAGGAGGCGCGGGAGACCGCGCTCGGCTCCTCGGCCGCCGCGATGGCGGTCGCCGGGCGCACCGGGTACACCGAGCCGTTCGCGGCGGGGCTGGCCCGCCAGGTGCGCGAGGTCTGGCTGCCGGCGGCCTCCCGCCACAAGGCCCCCTACGACACCGCGCAGTTGGCGGTCCGGGTGAACCTGCGCCAGCTCGCCCGGACGCTGGGCGCCCCCCTCGTCCGCACGGTCGACGCCGGGCTGCCCGCGCCGACGGCGGCCTCTGTCCCCGCCGCCGACGAGGCCCGGCTGCTGCTGAGCGCCCTCGACCTGGGGGCGTCAGCCCGGGGCCGGGACCGGCTGTGTGCGCCGAGTTCGGCGCTGCGTACCGTCAAGTCCCGTTCGGGCAAAGGCGGTTCGGGCAAGGGGGGTTCGGCCGGTGGAGGTTCGCTGACCCGTGCCGCGCGCCTGGCGGCCGTCGCCGGCGCGTGCGACGACGCGCGGCTGCGGCAGCGGGCGGTACGGGAGTCGGGGGCGTCCCGGGTCGGTGAGGGCGTGTACTCCAGCGGCAAGGGCGCCTCCTTCGAGTCCTCGGTGGCCGGGGTGTGGATCACGCGCCCGGGCACGGACGTCGAGGCGGCCTGGCGGCGGGCGGGGCTCTGTGCGGGGGACCGCTGCGCGGAGAGCGGGGACCGGCTGAAGTCGGCCGACCACACCCCGCTGCGCACGCTCGCGGTGCTGCTCGCCGTCCGGGCGGGGGCGTACGACGGGCTCTTCCCGATCGCGTTCTGAGTGCGCGTCAAAGCACCCCGGGCGGCCGCTGAAGCGGCCGCCCGGGGTGCTTTGACGTTGCGGGCTTGACGGGCCGAAAAAGTCTCTCTAAATTAGAGAAGCGCGAAGATAGAGAGAATTTGCTCGAGAAGGGACAGTCATGTGCGCCACCACGGTCAACCCGGCAGAACTCGACGTCCGCACCCTGATGCAGGAGCTCAGCGACCGCTGGGACCACGCGGACGGCGAGGGTTACGGAGCGCTCTTCGCCCCCGACGCCACCTACGTCCAGTTCAACGGGACGCTGCTCAGGGGCCGCCAGGAGATCGCGGACCTGCACAGCCTGATGTTCCGCACCATGCTGTACGGGACGAGGCTGGTCACCCACGAGATCGAGAGCGTCCACGTGCTCCGCGACGACGTCGTGGTGGTGGTCGCCACCGGGGCCGCGCTCTACCCCTGGCAGCCCAGGGTCGTGCCCAAGCGGCTCTCGCGGCAGACGCTCACGCTGGTCAGGAAGGACGGCCACTGGCTCGTGGAGACCTTCCACAACGGCCGCATCAAGCCGTTCCCGACCAGCGGGCCGCTGTTCTCGGTGGGTGCCAAGGCCGTCAGGATGCGTGTCGACAGAACGCGGCGGGCCGCCTGAGAGCGACCGCCGCACGACGGAGCGGCCCCGGCAGGGCAGTACGCTGCTGTTCTCGGTCACCTGACAGGAAGGGCAGCTCCGACATGCGTCTTGACGGTGCGGCGGACAGTGCGGACGGCCCCGGACCCGGGCTGCTGGCGCTGGCGACGGCGCTGCGGGTCCAGGCCGCCAGGACCGTCCTGTTCCAGTCGGCGGTGGCCCAGGCCGTGGGGCTCAACGCCACCGACTTCAACTGTCTGAGCCTGCTGGACCTGGAAGGGCCCACGACCCCGGGACACCTTGCCGAACAGGTCGGTCTCAGCCGCGGCGGCGCCATCACCACGGTGATCGACCGGCTCCAGAAGGCCGGATTCGTCCGGCGCAGGCCCGACCCGGTGGACCGCAGGCGCGTCATCGTCGAGGCCGTGCCCGAGGCCTTCGCCTCACAGGTCGACGTCCTGCTTACCGACTACCGGGCGGCGTTCGGCGAGCTCCTGCTCGGGCTCACCGAGGAGCAGCTCGAGCTGCTCGTGGAGATCACCGACCGGAGCAACGAGATCTTCCACACCGAGACCCAGCGGCTTCAGGCCAAGTAGCCGCCGCGCCCCTCCACCGCCCGACCCGGACTCAAGCAGGAAACGGCACCCTCGGCGACCGGCAGTTCCTCTGCCGTTCCCAGCGAACGAGGTGACCGGGACCATGCTGTCCGCTCATTACTCCATCCCTCTTCCCGCCGACTACGACATGACCCGGATACGCGACCGGGTGGCGGCCAAGGCCGCGCCCTGGGACACCAGGGCAGGACTGCTGCTGAAGGCCTTCTGCGTCACCGAGGCCGAAAGCGGTGACGGACACAACAGCTACGCGCCGTTCTACGTGTGGGCCGACACCGCCGAGTTCAGCTCCTTCCTCACCGGAGCCGAGTACGCCGGACTGTGCTCCGCGTTCGGCCCGGTGCCCGTGCGGACGGGCGCCGTGATCCAGCTGAGCATCGGTACGGGACCCGTCGCACACCTGGTGGCCGAGTCCGAGGAACTGGGGCCCGTGACGGATCTGCGCGCGGTGGCCGAACTCGAGCAGGAACGGCACCGCGCCGCCCTGCGGGACCCGGCGGTCCACTCGCACATCACTGAGCTCGACCCGGTGACCATGACGGTCACCCGGCGCACTCTGCTGCGCGCGGGACAGGACGCCCCCGAGCCCAAGAGCGGGGCCCGGGTGCTGCGTGTGCTGCACCTGTCCCTGCCCCCCACCCCTACGAACTGACGCCCAGTCAGCTCTGCTCGCGCTCGAGCACGCCTCAGGCGATGCTCGAGAACGCTGTGGATCCCTGGGTGAGTGACCCAGACAAGGAGCGCACGGTGACCTATACGCCCGCCCACACGCAGGAGAATCGCCCGGCGCCGCCGCCTCCACCCCGCAGAAGCGTCCTTGAGCGCACCGCCGGCTTCGCCCAGCGCCACCGGTGGACGGCGCTGGTGCTGTGGCTGGTGATCCTCGTCGGTGTCTGGGCGGGCGCGTCGGCAGCCGGTGACCGCTACCGTGACGACTTCTCACTGCCGGGCACCGAGAGCCAGCAGGCGCTGGACGTCATGAAGGAACACGGGTCCGCCGACGCGGGCGACTCCGTGGACATCGTGCTGCACGACAAGGACGGTCTCACCGCGGCGACCGTGAAGCAGCGGGTGACCGGCATGCTGGCCGAGGTGGCCGACCTGCCCAGGGTCGCCCAGGTGCGCAGCCTTTACCAGGACCAGTCCGCCCTCTCCAAGGACGGCACGATCGGTTACGCCACGGTCGTCCTGGACGGCAAGGCCGAGGACATGGAGAAGGCCGACACCCAGCGCATCCTGGACACCGCCCGCACGGCGCAGTCGGACGGTCTGCAGGTCGAACTCGGCGGCGACGCGGCCAGGAAGCTGGCCGAGCAGGAGAGCGGCGCGGCGGAGGGCGCCGGCATGCTCGCCGCACTGGTGATCCTCGGCATCATGTTCGGCACGGTCATCGCGGCCGGACTGCCGGTCATCACCGCGGTGTTCGCGGTCGGCAGCACCCTCGGCGCCATCATCGTCCTCTCGCACACCTTCACCATCGCCAGCTACACCCCGTACATCATGATCCTGGTGGGCTTGGGCGTCGGCATCGACTACGCACTGCTGATCTTCGCCCGCTACCGGGCCGAACTGGTCAAGGGCGCCTCACCGGAGGATGCCTCGCGGCGCGCGCTCGACCTGGCCGGACGCACCGTCTTCTTCGCGGGGTGCACCGTCATCGTCGCCCTGCTGGGCCTGGTGGCCCTGGGGCTCGGTTCCCTGCAGGGCACCGCCGTGGCGCTCGCGCTCACCGTGCTGGTCACCATGCTGGCCTCGCTCACCCTGCTGCCCTCCCTCCTTGCGATCTTCGGCAAGCGCTTCGCCCGCCAGTTCACGGCCAAGGCCCAGAAGCGGACCGACAAGGGCAAGCCCGCCCCGGGCACCGGCTGGCGCCGCTGGGCCGGGTTCGTCCAGCGCCGGCCGCTGGCCGTCCTGGTGCTGGCCGTCGCCGCGCTCGGCGCCCTTGCCGCCCCCGCCCTGGACATGCGGCTCGGCTTCGCCGACGCGGGCAACGACCCGGCGAAGTCCACCAGCCGAAGCGCCTACGACCTGCTGGCCGAGGGCTTCGGCCCCGGCTTCAACGGCCCGCTGGTCGTGGTGGCCGAAGGCAAGGACGAGGCTGCCCAGGCACTGACCGTGAAGCTCAACGACACCAAGGGCATCGCGGCCGCCACCGGCCCCATCCCCGCAAAGGACAAGGGCGCGTTCACCGTGATCGCGTTCCCCGACTTTGCTCCGCAGGACGGCGAGACCTCCGACCTGGTGCACGTGCTGCGCGACGACGTCCTTCCGGCGCTCGGCGAGCGGACCGGCGCCGAGTACCTGGTCGGCGGATCGACCTCGGCCGTCGTGGACTACTCCGACACCGTCGCCAAGCGGATGCCGCTGTTCATCGCGATCGTGGTGGGACTCTCGCTGATCCTCCTGGTCATGGTGTTCCGCTCGGTGCTTGTTCCGCTCAAGGCCGCGCTGCTGAACCTGCTGAGCATCGGAGCCGCACTCGGTGCGATGACGCTCGTCTTCCAGAAGGGCATGTTCGGCATCGAGTCAGGACCGATCGAAGCCTTCCTGCCGATCATGGTCTTCGCGATCGTCTTCGGCCTGTCCATGGACTACGAGATCTTCCTCGTCACCCGGATCCGCGAGGAGTGGGACCGTACGAACGAGCACGGCACCGCCATCCGCGAAGGACTGGCGCACACCGGCGGAGTCATCATCGCCGCCGGCGCCATCATGGTCGCGGTCTTCGGGGCCTTCATGCTCAACGGCGACCGCATGCTGCAGCAGTTCGGCTTCGGGATGGCCGTCGCCGTCTTCGTCGACGCCGTCATCATCCGCCTGATGATCGTCCCCGCCGCGCTGCAGCTGATGGGGCGGGGGGCCTGGTGGATCCCGGCAGGCCTGGACCGGATGCTGCCGAAGCTGAACCTCGAGAAGCACTGACCCCCGAAACGGGAGTCCGGGCGCCCCTGACGGCGTCCGGACTCCGTCCTGCGGCCCTCGCACCGGCCCATCCATACGCTCGGCTGCACAAGGAGAGACCCTCGTGGACGACGTGCTCACCCTCGCACGGCTCCAATTCGCCCTCACCGCCATCGCGCACTACCTGTTCGTCTCGCTCACCCTCGGTCTGGTCACCTTCCTCGTCGTCATGCAGACGCGCTGGGCGATCACCGGCAAGGAGAAGCACCGCGCCCAGACCAGGTTCTGGGGGCAGCTCTATCTGATCAACTACGCCCTGGGAATCGGCACCGGCATCGTGATGGAGTTCCAGTTCGGGCTGAACTGGAGCGGCCTCACCCATGCCGCGGGCAACGTCTTCGGCGCACCCCTCGCGGTCGAGACTCTGGTGGCGTTCTTCGCCGAGTCCACGCTGCTCGGCCTGTGGATCTTCGGCTGGGACCGGTTGGGCCGCACCGCGCACACCGTACTGATCTGGCTGGTGGCCCTCACCGCGTACGCCTCGGTCTTCTTCGTCATGGCCGCCAACGGATTTCTCCAGTACCCCGCGGGCACGCGGACGGTCGACGGCGAAATGGTGCCGGTCAATGCCGCCACCCTCTTCCAGAACTCCAACGCGAGCTCCGCGATGGCGCACGTCCTGACCGGCGCGCTGACCACCGGAGCCTTCTTCGTCGTCGCGGTCAGCGCCTGGCACCTGCGACGGCGCACCGCACACACGGAGTTCTTCTGGTCGTCGATGAAGCTGGCCCTCCCCGTCGCCGCGGCCATGGCCATGATCACCGGCGTCATGGGCGCCAGCCTGTTCCAGGTGGTGGCCGACCAGGCCCCGACCAAATTCGGTGCGGGGGACAAGGGCGCGGTGGCCCAGGCCAAGGAGTTCACCGAGAAGTTCGGGCCCGACAACTACTACGGTCCCGACTACGTCAAGTCCGCGGAGAGCTTCATGATCTCCAGCTGGGGCGTGATGATGGGCGTCACCCTCATCGCCCTGCTGTTCCTGATCAAACGGAACCTGATCCGCCGCCGCATCCTGCTGTGGCTGCTCAGCGCTTCCGTGGTCCTGCCCTACCTCGCCAGCACCGCCGGATGGATCTTCCGTGAGTCCGGGCGCCAGCCCTGGGCCATCTACGGAGTGCTCAAGACCGAGGAAGCGATCACCCCCGGACTGACCGTCGGCGGCGCGCTCGCCTCACTCCTCGTCTTCGGCGTACTCGTCGCGGCCCTCACGCTCATCGACTGGGCCCTGCTGCTGCGTTTCGCCCGGCGGGGACCGGACGCGGCACACCTCGGGAGGGCCCCCAGCCCGGCCGAAAAGCCCGCAGACGAAGCCACGTTGACCTACTGAAAGGCGCACACCATGTGGGACAACATCTGGTACGCCCTGCTGGCACTGCTGGTGACGGGCTATCTCGTGCTCGACGGCATCACCATCGGCAGCGGGATCGTGGGCCGCCTCGTCGCCCGCACCGACGCCGAGCGCCGCACCCTCGACGCGGCCACCGGGCCGTTCTTCCTCGGCAACGAGGTCTGGCTGGTGGCCGCCGCGGGCATCACGCTCGGCGGATTCCCCGGCCTGGAGTCCACCGTCGTGAGCGGCATGGCCCCGCTGGTCGTCGTGGCTGTCGCCGCGCTGCTGCTGCGGCACGCCGCGATCCAGTTCCGCCGCCGCGTGCCGTCCCCCGGCTGGCGGCGGCGCTGGGACGCCGTGGTGCAGACCGCCTGCGTGGCGCTGGCCCTCATGTGGGGCGCCCTGGGCGGCGCGGTGCTCGGCGCGCTCCCCGTCAAGGACGGGCACCTGAGCCCTTCCCTCGACCTGTTGCTGCGCCCCGTACCGGTGGCCTCCGCGCTGACCGCCGTCGCCGTCCTGGCACTGCACGGCGCCGTGTTCCTGGCCCGCAGGACGACGGGCCCGGTCGCCGAACGGGCCGCGAAGCTGACCTCCTGGCTGGGCACCGCGGCGGCGGGGCTCGGACTGCTCACGCTCTTGACTGCCGCCCTCGACGCCAGGACCCGGGACGGAGTGCCCAACGCGCTGCCTGCCGTGCTGGTCGCCGTGGCCGCGATGGCCGCCGCGCTGCTGGCGGCACGCCTCGTGGCGTCCAACAGCGCGGGCGCCCCGCTGTTCAGCGGCCTGGCCGCGTGCCTTCCCGTCCTGGCGATCGGCCTCGGCCGCTTTCCCCAGACGGTGGTGAGCACGTACCAGGGAGAGAACCTCTCGCTCGCACAGGCCGCCGCACACCCCGACACCCTGAGCCTGGTCGGCCCCGTGATGCTGCTGGTGCTGCCGGTGCTGCTCGCCTTCCAGGCCATGCAGTGGTGGGCGTTTCGCACCCGGACCGACGAGCGGTCCCCGGTGTACTTCTGAGCCCCGAGGCGGTCTTGAGGCGGCCTTGAGCCGTCCTCGGTGCACCCGTACGAACCTCGCTCCCTGCCCCGGAGACGTACGGAGGAACCATGACGATCGCCCCGGTCCGGCCCGAGGCCGCCCAGCAGTCCGCAGAGACCGGGCTGCTGGGACGGCCGCGCTGGTTCAACACCCTGTTCGGCACCGACGTGTGGGAGCGGTTCAGCTTCTACGGGATGACGGCGATCCTGGTCCTGTACGCCACGCAGGACAAGTCCGGCGGCGGCCTGGGCATGAGCAAGGCCGACGCCACGCTCCTCTTCGGTCTCTACATGGCCTCGGTGTTCATCACCTCCGTGCCCGGCGGCTGGCTGGGCGACCGCATCCTCGGCTCCTACCGGGCGGTGCTCCACGGCGGGGTGACCATCGGGCTCGGCCACCTCTGCCTCGCCGTTCCCCACCCCGGGTTCTTCTACCCCGGTCTGCTGCTGATCGCGGCGGGCACCGGGCTCCTCAAGCCCAACATGGCCAGCCTCCTCAGCGCGTTCTACCGCCCCGACGACCGCGCGGGCAGGGACGCGGGCTTCTCGATCTTCTACATGAGCGTCCAGGTCAGCGCACTCCTCGCACCGATCGTGGTGGGAGTCGTCGGTGAACGCGTCAACTGGCACCTGGGCTTTGGCCTCGCGGCGGCCGGAATGGCCGCCGGCCTGCTGCAGTACGTCCGCGGCTCCCGCCACTTCGGCGACGTCGGCCGGGTGCCCGAGCGGGCGGCCACCCCCCTGCAGCGCGACCGGGTGCGGCGCGCGTCCCTGACCGGCGGCGCGCTGCTCGTGCTCGTGTACGGCACGGACGCGGCCCTGGGCTCGTTCCGGATCGGCCATGTCATGGCGCTCATAGGCCTGTTGTGCGTCGTCCTGCCCGTCTACTGCTTCACCCGTCTCCTCCGCAACCCGCTGCTGAGCGCCGACGAGCGGACCCGGGTCAAGACGTACATCTGGCTCTTCGCCGCCTCGGCGGTCTTCTGGGCGATGTTCCTGCAGGGCGGCTCCGTGTTCACTCTGTTCGCCAAGGAGTCCACCGACCGCGAGGTGTTCGGCACCACCATCCCCGCCAGCTGGTTCCATGCCGCGATCCCGCTCTTCGTCCTGATCACCGCCCCCTTCTTCGCCTGGCTGTGGACGCATGCCGGATCCCGCGTCGCCACCGCCGTGAAGTACGCCATCGGCATGTCCTGCACCGGCACCGCCTACCTGGTGATGTCCCTGGCGGCCCTGTCCGCCTCGGGCGGCGAACGGGTCTCCCCACTCTGGCTGATCGTGGCCTACCTGCTCCTTGCGGCGGGCGAGGTGTCCTTCGCGCCGGTCGGCATGAGCGCCACCACGGCCATCGCCCCCGCGACGTTCGTCAGCCAGATGGTGTCCCTGTTCTGGCTGTCCGGCGCACTGGGCGGAGGTCTTGGCGGCAACGCACTGAAGATCTCCGGCGA
This sequence comes from Streptomyces sp. NPDC055239, assembly GCF_053606205.1. Lineage (NCBI taxonomy): Bacteria > Bacillati > Actinomycetota > Actinomycetes > Kitasatosporales > Streptomycetaceae > Streptomyces > Streptomyces sp. NPDC055239. The sequence continues at coordinate 54,582 of NZ_JBSGRD010000026.1, forward strand.
CGACGTCCCCGGCCCCGGCTACTTCCTCACGCTCGGCCTCGTGGTGCTCGCCGTCGGCGCGGGCCTGCTCCTGGCCCGGCGGCCGCTCACCCGGCGCCTGGGCGTCTGACCCATCAGCCCAGGTGGGGGAAGAGGCGGACCGTGTTCTCCCGCAAGGTGGCGGGCCCGACGCCCAGAAAACGCGGATCGGCGAGGTTCTTCGTCAGCGCCCCCACCGAGTGCGGCGGCACGAACGGGTAGTCGGAGCCGACCAGGATGCGCTCCGTGCCCACCAGGTCGCGGACAAGGCGCAGCCCGTGGCCCGCACCGCAGCTGGCCGTGTCGAAGTAGATCCGCTTCAGGAAGTCGACGGAAGTCTCCTGCGCGGCGCCCGGCGTCGTCCGGCGCACGTTCTCGATCCGCTGGACGATGGCCGGCGCGGTGCCGCCCGCGTGGGCCACGATCAGCGAGACATCGCGATGGCGGCTGAGCGTGCCCTGCACGATCATCTGTGACAGCGCCCTGGCTGTGTCGAACACGAACTCGCCGTACCAGCCCGGCAGCCCCAGCCCGGGGGCAGGGTTCACCGGCGGCTCGGCCGGATGCAGATAGGCGACCGCCCGGCGCCGGTCCAGCTCGGCGAACACCGGCTCGAAAGCGGGATCGCCGAGGTACCGGCCGGCCACATTGGTGTAGAGCCCCACACCGTCCAGGCGGTGCACGTCGAAGATCCGGTCGATCTCGGCGAGAGCGGCGTCGACGTCGGGCAGGGGCAGCACCCCGAACCCGCCGAAGCGGCCGGGGTGTTCCTTGATCAGCTGGGCCAGGTGGTCGTTGCACCGGGTGGCAAGATCGGCCGCCGCCGCCCGATCCCCGAAGTACACCCCCGGCGGGGCGATCGAGAGCAGCGCGCGCTCGATCCCGGCGCCGTCGAGCATCGCCAGGCTCTCCCCGGGCGTCCACGGCGGTATCGGCGCGCCGCCGGAGAGCACATGACCTGCCCGCTCGGCGAGGTCGCGGTAGAACTCGGGGATGAAGTGGTGATGCACATCGATATGCCGTACCTGGCTCATCGGATCGGTCCCTTCCTGTAATCAGGCGAGCGGCCGATTCTTGTGGCACCGGATCGAGGATCACTCGTACGCGAGCTCAGCTCGTGCGCTGGCCTCAGGCCAGCGGCCGGGCCAGCGTGTAGACCGTGCGCAGCACCAGAACCCCGGAGAGCAGCAGCAGGTGGTAGCCGATCAAGGCGTACAGCCCAAGACCGGTGGCGACCTCGGGCCCGCCCTTCGAGCCGAGGAGCAGCAGCACCCCGGCGATGCCGAAGAAGACCGCGAGGAACGCCAGCAGCACCCGGCTGAGCAGCTCGCCTATCACGCGCTGGTCCCGCGGGTCGGCGAGCAGCCGGACGTTGACTCCCAGCCGGCCCTCCTCCAGCGCCCCGCTGATCCGGTCCAGACGCCGCGGCAGCCGGCGCAGCACCGGCAGCAGCGCGACCAGCTCGTCGCGCGCCGTCTCGCCCGCCGTCCCGGGGCTCAGCTGCCGGGCGAACTGCGTTGCGGCGTACGCACGGGACGCCTCCACGATGTCGAAGCCGTCCGAAAGGCGGGTCAGGGTGCCCTCCATCGTGGCCAGTGCCCGGAACACGGCCGCGATCTCCGGTGGGACGGCCAGCCTGAAGTCCGTCATCAGCCGGAACAGTTCGGTGAACATCACCGCGTCCTGGGCACCGCCATGGACGAGGTAGCGGGCGCTGAAGTGCCCCAGCGCCCGCCGCAGCCGCTGCTCGTCGACCTGCTCCGGCCGGTTGGTCACCTCGAGCAGTGCATCGCACAGCGCGGTGGGATCCCCCCGGTCGACCGCCAGGAACAACCCGGCCATGGAGGCCCTCAACCCCGTGTCGATGCGGCCCACCGAACCGAAATCCAGCATCGCAGGGGTGCCGTCGGGCAGCACCATGATGTTTCCGGGGTGGGGGTCGGCGTGGAACACCCCGTCCTGCATGATCTGGTTGAGCAGCGCCGTGAGCAGCGTGCTGGCCAGTTTCTCCCCGAGCTCCGCGGTGCCGGGCGCCACCCGGCCCAGGGGCACACCGTCGATACGGCTCATCACCAGCACCCGTGCGGTGCCCAGCTGTTCGAACACCTGCGGCACGGTGACGCTCCAGTCGCCGCGCGCCTCGGCCGCCATCCGCACGGCTGTCATGTTCCGTGCCTCGATGCGGAAGTCGAGCTCTTCGCACAGCGCGACCGCGAACCCCCGGGCCAGGTCGGTCAGGCCCAGGCTCCGGCCCCAGTTGGTACGGCTCTGCAGCGTGGCCGCCAGCCTGTTCACGATGTCCAGATCCCGCTCGACGAGCTCCTGGATGCCGGGCCGCTGGATCTTGACGACGACCCGGGTCCCGTCGTGGAGGACAGCGGCGTGCACCTGCGCGATGGAGGCTGCGGCGAGCGGCAGCCGGTCGAACTCCGCGAAGACCTGCCCCGGGTCCGCCCCCAGCTCGGCGATCAGCGTCTCCTGGACCTGTGGCCAGGGAGCGGGCGCGACCTGGTCCTGCAGCCGGCTCAGCTCTTCCACATACGGCTGCGGCAGCAGATCCCGCCGGGTCGACATCAGCTGGCCGAGCTTCACGAAGGTGACCCCGCCGGCCTGCAGGGCCTGCCGCAACTCCTGCGCAAGGAGTTGGTGGGGCGCCGCGTTCTCGACGGCTCTGCGCCCCCGCAAGTACGGTCCAAGACCGTGCCGCCCGGCGATCCGGGCGATGTGCGTATAGCGGCGCCCCCGTGCGATCCGCCCCCTGACCCCGCGTATCAGGTCCAGCGGTCCGCTCCCCGGAGGCAGCAGCGCCCGCAGTGAGACGAGCGTGACCATGGCCGTCAGCAGCCCTATCCCGATCATCAGCGACAGCAGTACGTGCCGACGATCCGAATTCTGCAGCTGGGGCCCGAGCAGGGTTCCCGAGACGGAGACCCCGACGACGCCTGCCACCAGGAGCCGCAGCGGCCCGGCCTTGATGCCCAGGAGGCGGCGTCCCAGGAAGGCCGGGAGGAGAACGATGGCTAGCGTCCCGGTGAGTCCGGCGATGATCCACATAGCGCAAGTGTCGCTACTCCCGCTCGAGTATCCCTCGAGCGGCCTGGACCGTGCCCCCGATCGTCTCGAGCGGTTCTCGAGTGGGCCAGGGCAGATTGAGGAGGAGCATCGCCCGACCGGTGTTCCTCAGCGCGCGCACCAGAGCCGCACGGAGAGAAGGGTGCCGAGGCCGATGAGTGTCGAGAGGGTGCACAGCACGGCGCACGAAGTAACCATCGAGGCCCCGGCGGGCGTGGTCTACGCTCTGCTCACCGACTCCCCGCGCTGGCCCCTCCATCTCAGGACCACCGCCCATGTCGAGCGGCTGGAATTCGACGGCAGGCGTGAGCGCACGAGGGTGTGGTCCACCGCCGGCGGGCGGGTGGATTCCTGGACTTCGCTGCGCACGCTCGCGCCCGAGCTGCTCCAGGTGGAGTTCCGACAGGAGCAACCGACGGCTCCCGAGCACCCTTTGAGCGGCGTCTGGAGCGTCGTACCGCTCGCCGCGCAGCGCTCACGGCTGACGCTGCGGTACCACTTCACCACCTCGGCCGGCGACCCGGCCGCCGTGCTGGAGAGCCTGCGCAGGACCGCCGAACTCTGGCCCAGGCTGGACGAGCTGGCGCTGTCCTTCGACGATGCGGTGCGGATCGAGGGCCCGGCCGAGCCGGTCTACGACTTCCTCTACCGCGTCCAGGACTGGCCGGGCCGTGTGCCCGGCGTGATCCGGGCCGATGTGGTGGAGGACGAGCCGGGGGTGCAGGCCGTGACCATGGACACCATGGAACCTGACGGCTCCGTGCAGACCACTCGGTCGGTACGGATCTGCTTCCCGCACGCCGGACTCATCGTCCACAAGCAGCTGACGGCCTCCGGGCTGCTGAGCGCCCACACGGGGGAGTGGTCGCTCGTCCCCGACGAGAGGGGTGTGACCGTCAGCGCCCGCCAGGAAGTCCTGCTGTGCCCGCAAACCATCGAACAGGTGCGGGGAGAGGGCGCCGGCACGGCAGGGGCCCGCCGCCATGTGCGCGAGACCCTCAAAGGCGCCGGCGCCCGCGTCCTGGCCCTGGCCAAGAAGCACGCGGAGTCGGCGGTGCGGGTGCGGTGAGCGGTCCGGCGTTCCGCATGCGGCGGCTCGGCAAGGTCGCAGGGGCAGGCGCGAGCCGCCCGGGTTCGAGCGGTCTTCGAAAGTTCCTCCAGCGCGGCCGCACACGGTGATGCCCCACGGACCGTACCGCCCGGCGACAGGAGGCCACACGGTGCAAAGGCCCGCGTACCCGCAGATCCCGCTCGACGGCCTGCCGCGCTGGGCGGCTGTCCGAGATCCCGGTGGTGCCGCCATCACCACCGAGTCCGGCACCTGCACCTTCGCGGAACTGGACCAGCAGACCGACCGCGTCGCCCGCTACGTTCGGCGAACGGTCGCCGGTACAGGGTCTGTTGTCGGGGTCGTCGGCGCCCCCGCCCCGGCCTTCGCCGCCGCCTACTACGGTGCGAGCCGCAGCGGGCACACCTTCGCACTGATCAGCCCGCGGCTCGGGGAAGCACCCCTGCAGCAGATCTTCACGGCCGCCGAGATCGAGATCGCGTTCGTTCCCGCCGCCACCGCCGCGCTGCTGAGCGCACTGCGCGGCCGGCTGCCGCGGCTCCACACCGTCGTCGTCATCGACACAGGCCACCGGGCCGTCCCCGCGGGGACGATCACGCTGCCGTTCGCCCTGGAGGGCATCGCGGACGACCCCGTGGTGGTCGGCAGCGACCTCGACGCGGTGACCTGCGTGCGGTTTCGTGCGGGGCGGACCGGGCGGCCCGAGGGCGTGCGGCTCACCCACCGCAGCCTCGTCGCCCACGCCCGCAAGGCCGCCCTCGCACACCGGCTCGGCCCCGAGTCCGTGATCCTCAACCGCCTCCCGGACTACGGCGACACTCACCTCAACCCCGCTGTGTACGCGGGGGCGTCACAAGTGCTGTGCCGGGAGTCCGGCCCGGTGGCCTCCTTCGCCGTCGCCGCCCGGGTGGAGGCCACCCACCGCTTCGGGTTTGCTGTTCGCGAAGCCGTCCAGGGCGACTTGAGGAAACCGGCACTCCCTGCCCGGCGCCAGTAGCGTGGAACACGACGGCGATGCAGGGACGCGAGGTGAGGACCCGCCATCGGTACTCGGGTCTCCACGCTCGCAGAGGAGGGGGAGAGCCGATGACAACCGAGCACCCCTCGGCCACATCCCTGACGGTGATCCTCGACCCGCAGAGCCCCGCACTGGAACTCTTCGGGCCGCTCGAGACCACCGTCCTGGAGGCCGCACTCGACCGCATCGCCGCCCGATGCCCCGGGCCACAGCCCGAGCGGCCCGTACTGCGAGCCGTCGATGCCTCCCACCACACCCTCAGGATCCCCCGGGAGACCGGCAAGTCGCCCTCGTATCCGGCAGGGTTCCTCGCCGACCTGCTCACCGGCACGCCCCCGGCTCCGGCACAGGACGATCCGGCCGCAGCGCACCGGCTCGGCGGCGAGACCGCACCGGCCCACGGGCCGCTGACGCGCACCCTCGCGCTGACCCCGCTCCAGCGCGAACTGCTCGCCGACGCCGTGGCTCACCCGGCCCACCACATCGAGCAGTTGTCCTGGCGCTGGCACGGCCCCCTGGACACCCGCCGGTTCACCGCTGCCTGGCAATCCGTCTTCGACCACGAGACGGTGCTGCGCACCGCCTTCGCCTGGGACCCGCACCCCCGGGCCGTGCTCTTCGACCGATCGGCCCCCGATGTCGTACGCCACCCCTACGGATCCGTGCCCACAGGAGCCGACGATGCCCACCACACCGAGCTCACCCGGCTCATGGACCGCGAACGCGACCGCGGCTTCGACCTGCGCCGCCCCGCACTGCTGCGTGCCGACCTCCTGGCGGGCGAGCCCCAGGACACCGGCTACACCCCGCCCACCGATGTGGTGCTCACCTACCATCGGGCGCTGCTCGACAACTGGAGCGTGCGCGTCCTGCTCCAGGAGTTCTACCGCGCCTACCTCGCGGGAGGCGCGCTCTCCGGCGGCGAGCGCCGCCCCGACCTGAGGGACTACACGAGCTGGCTGAACGGCCAGGACCCCTCGAGCGCCCGGCACTTCTGGTCGGCGGGTCCGCGGCGCTCCCTCGCCGGACTGCCGCGCGCACGGCCCGGAGAGACGACGGGAAAGGCCGGCACGGGCCGCAGCCGCGCTCGGCTGACCTGTGAAGAGACGACCAGGCTCGTCGAGTGGGCGGCACGCTGGGGCACCACCGAGAGCAGCGCCCTGCAGGCGGTGTGGGCGATGCTGCTGTACCGGGCGTCCGCCACCTTGCCCGGCCCCGCCCCGGTCGGCTTCGGCGTGAGCGTGTCCGGGCGCGGCATCCCTCTGGAAGGCAGCGAGCGCATCCCGGGCCCCTTCGCCAACGCGCTGCCGATGGTCGTCGGTGTCGACCCGGCGTCCACCGTGCCACGGCTGCTGCGGTCGTTGCGCGACCGCGCACTGGACATGGCGTCGTACGAGTGGGTCTCGGCCGGCCAGATCCACCAGTGGCTCGGCAGGGCGGCGGGCGCCGAACTCGCCCCAACCCTGCTGGTGTTCGAGCACAGACTGCGCCACGCCGACGGCCTCGCTCCCGCGCTCGCCGCGCAGGGCATTCACGTCGAGGACCCCTGTCCGCTGGCCGGGCGGAGCGCGTTCTCGGTCGGGGTCGTCGCCCACCACGCCGGCGACGGCGGCCTGGTGCTCACCTCGGTGCACGACCGGGTCCGCATCGAGGACGACAAGGCGGCGGCGATGCTCGCACAGAGCGCCCGCCTGCTGCGCGAGCTCCCGCACACGGCGGGCGAGAGGACCACCGTGGCAGAGGTCCTCTCCACCCTCAGCGGAGCGGACGTGCCCCGGATCCACGGCCTGCCAGAGCACTTGGGTGCTGCGTCGAGCCCTCTCGTTCAGCTCCGCGCGGCCATGGTGCCGGGCGCGGGCACGGTCTGTCTCGTCACCCCGCCCGGGGCGCCGGGACTGTGTCACACGGGGCTCGCCGGGCTGTACGGCGGACCGCAGGCGCTGGCCTCGATCAGGCCCACGGCGGACAACACCGAGGAGTACGCCAAGGTGCTGCGCTCGCTGCTCGACACGGGCGATCCGCTGGTGCTCGGCGGCTTCTCGGGCGCGGGAGCCATCGCGTACGAGATCGCCCGGCAGATCGCGGCGGGCGGCGTGAGACCCCCACTGGTGGTCCTCGGCGGAAGCTGCGACGACGCCTGCCAGAACGCGGGCGAGGGGGGCGTACGTGATCTCGCCCGGACGATCGAGGCGGCGGCCCGGGCCTGAGGACGTGTGGGACACGTCAGCCGCTGAGTTCGGTCCTCGATCACTCAGACGCGGATCCGGCCCCGGTCGAGCGTGACGATCTGGTCGGCGCCGGTGAGGCCCTCTCGTTCATGAGTGACCAGGAGAGTGGTGCGGCCACGAGTGGCGTCGAGGATGTCGGCGAGCACGGCCGCCGCCGTGTCGGGGTCGAGTCCCTCGGTGGGCTCGTCCAGGACGAGGACCGGCGGATCGGCGAGCAGCGCGCGGGCCAGCAGCAACCGGCTGCGCTGGCCGCCCGACGCCTCGGCGCCGTCCTGGCCGATGAGTGTGTCGAAGCCGTCGGGCAGCGACTGGATCCAGTCCAGGATCCGGGCCCTGCGGGCCGCGTCGTGCAGTTCGGCGGCGGTGGCGCCCGGCCGGGCCAGGAGCAGGTTGGCTCGGATCGTGGCGTGGAAGAGGTGGGCGTCCTGCGTCATGCCGGTGATCGCGCGCCGCGCGTCGCGTCCTGCACAGTCGCGCAGCTCGCGTCCGGCGACGCGGATGCTCCCGGCCTGGTAGGAGACGAACCGCATGAGCGCCGCAATCAGGGTCGACTTGCCCGAGCCGCTGGCACCGAGCAGCACGGTGCGCTGTCCGGGCGGCAGGTGCAGGCTCAGCCGGTCCAGGGCCGGTGGCCCTTCCGGGTGGTGACGTACCGTGAGGTCTTCGATGTGCACGCCGAGCGGCCCGTCGACGGTCAGCACGGCGGGGACGTCCGGCTCGGTGACCGGGGCCGGGGTGTCGAAGAGGTCGGCAAGACGGCGCGCGCGGGCGCGCACCTCGGCGAGGCGGAACGCGGCGGCGGGCAGCGGCTCGAGGGCCTCGAAGGAGACCAGGACGAGGACCGCGAGAACCGTGAGGTACACGACGGGCAGACGCCCGTCCGCGTGGGCGCGCAGCGCGCTCCAGGTGACGGCGAGCAGGGCCGTGCCCTGGAGCAGAAGCAGCACGGCGGAGGCCAGCGAGGTGGTCCGGGCCCGGCGCCGCTCGAGGCGGGCGATCCGGGAGGCGCTGCGGCGGGCGCGCCCGGCAGCGCGGTCCTGGGCGCCGTACGCGGCCAGGTCCGCCGCACCCTGCGTCAAGTCCACTACGTTCGCGGCGAGTTCGGCCCGTATCGCCGCCTGTGCCCGCCCGGTGCGGTGGGACACGATGAGCACCACCGCGGGGACGAGCAGGGCGGCCACGGCGAGATGCAGCGCGAGCAGGAGGCCGGCCTGGGGCAGCAGCACCGTGGCCGTCGTGGTGGCGGCGGCACAGACCGTGCCGACGGCCGTGACCGGCAGCATGATGCGCAGCAGCAGGTCCTGGGCGGCATCGACGTCGTCGACGAGACGGGTCAGCAGGTCGCCGCTGCGAAAGGCGGGCGTGCCCGCGGGAGCGAGCGGCACCAGGGCCCCGTACACCCGGCTGCGGAAGCCCGCGACGGCCCGCAGGACACCGTCGTGGCCCAGGAGCCGGTCGCTGTAGCGCAGGGCTCCGCGCCCCAGCGCCAGGGCGCGTACGGCGACGATCGCCAGGCTCACCGAGGCGATCGGCGGATGCTGCGCGGCCCGCGAGATCAGCCATGACGCGGTGGCCATGAGCGCGGCCGCGGCCAGCTCGCTGCCGGCCGCGGCGAGGGCGGCGGGCAGCAGCCTGCGCCAGTAGGGCACGAGGTGGCGCGCGAGGCGCAGGGTCGGGCGGGGCCCGCCCGACGGCCGGCCGGGGGAGGCGGCCGCCGGGCGGGAGCTTGTGCGGCTCTGGGCCGCCACGTGCAGGGTCATGAGGACACCGGCCCTTCCGTGGGCACCAGTTGGGGAGTCTGGAGGCGACCGGCCCGCACCGTGACGATCCGGTCGGCGTAGGGCAGCAGACTCGTGCGGTGGGCCACCACGATCGCGGTACGGCCGCGCATCAGGCGCGCGGTGGCGCGGGTGACGGCGGCCTCGCTCTCGCGGTCGAGGTGCGCGGTGGGCTCGTCGAGCAGCAGCACGGGGGAGTCCTTGAGGAAGGCGCGGGCGAGCGCGATGCGTTGGCGCTGACCTGCGGACAGGCCCGCGCCGTGCTCGCCGAGCGGCGTGTCGAAGCCCCGGGGCAGCGCCTCGACGAAGTGGTCGGCGTACGCGTCCCTGGCCGCCTGGCGCACCTCGGCCTCGCTCGCGTCGGGGCGCCCGAGGCGGATGTTGTCCGCGACGGACGCCGCGAACAGGTGCGGACGCTGGGGCACCCACGCCAGGCGGGTGCGCCAGTCGTCGGGGTCCAGGCACGTCAGATCGGTGCCGCCGACCGTGATGCGGCCCGCCGACGGCGTCACGAAGCCGAGGAGCAGGGCGAGCAGCGTGGACTTGCCCGCGCCGCTGGGGCCGACCAGGGCGATGTGTTCACCGGGGGAGACATGGAGCGAGACGTGGTCGAGGGCGGGGGCGTCGCGGCCCGGAAAGCGGACGGTGACGTCGTCGAAGTGCACGAGGGCGGTACAGGCGTCGGGCGTCGGGGCACGGCGGCCGGCCGTGTGCTCGGCATCCGCCCCGTGTCCGTGCTCATGTCCGTGCTCGTGCTCGTGCTCGTCGAGGGTCGCGAAGACCTGCTCGGCCACCGTGATGCCCTCTGCGCTCTCGTGGAAGGCGGCGCCCATCGCCCGCAGCGGCAGGTAGGCCTCGGGGGCGAGGAACAGCACGATCAGGGCGGTCCGCAGGTCCACCGTGCCGTGCAGCAGCCGAAGGCCGATGGGCACGGCCACCAGCGCCACGGAGAGCGTCGCGACCGTCTCCAGGACGAGCGAGGAGAGGAACGCGAGCCGCAGGGTGCGCATCGTGGCTCGCCGGTGGGCCTGGGCCATCTCGCCGATCCGCTGGGCCTGGTACTCCTCGCGGCCGAACGCGCGCAGCGTCGGCAGCCCGGCCACGACGTCCAGGAAATGACCGCCGAGCCGGGCGAGCAGGCGCCACTGCCGGGCGGTGCGCCGGGCCGTGTGCATGCCGACGAGCGCGCCGAAGACGGGGATCAGCGGCAGGGTCACGACGATGATCAGCGCCGATGGCCAGTCGGTCACGAACAGCCAGCCGAGGACCGTCACGGGCACCACGGCGGCGGCCGTCATCGCGGGCAGGGAGCCGACGACGTAGGGATCGAGGGCATCGAGTCCGCGCAGCAGCAGGGTGGCCGTCGCGCCATGGCTGCGCGCCGCCAGGCGCAGCGGTGCGGTGCGGCTGAGCCGGTCCGTGAGCCGGTAGCGCAGCTCGCGCTTGGCGCCGGCCGCGGCGCGGTGCGCGAGCACACCGCGTGCCCAGGCGAGCAGGGCGCGCCCGGCCACGACGGCGCCCAGCGCGACGGGCAGCCACAAGGCGACCGGGTCCCCGGCGAAGCCGTCCGCGAGGACGGTCGCCAGCAGGGCCGCCTGGGCCACGACGAGCCCCGCGGCGAGGAAGGCCATGGCCGCGGAGCGCGTCAAGTGGCGCCGCAGCACCGGCAGTTCCCGCACCAGACGGCGTTCGACCGGTTTCATGCGCGATCCCCTCAGAAGTAGCCGAGACGGCGGCGCCTCATCCGTCCCCCGAAGGCCCACCAGCTCCACGCCTGGCCGCCCTGAAACTCCGGGAGCCACCTGCCCGGCCCGCTCCACGACAACGATGCGATGGATCGACAAAGACCTGGCCCCCGCACAGACTGCACAGCCCCGCTCCGGGGATCCTTGAGCGAGGCTGGAGTCTGAGCGGCGACCGGAACGAGATCCTTGACACCGCCTACGGCGACCACTACCTGGTCGTGTTGTGGCCGGGCGGCCGGGCGGCCGGTGGCCGGCACAGGCACAGTGACACCGAGGACCTTCTCGCTCCCGGATGCATGCACCCCAGCGACCCGGGACGGCATCCGTACGCTAGCTTTACGGTCAATGCACGCTATTTGTACGGATGCTGGATAGGGTGCGGGTCAGGAGGTGCTCTATGTCCGAGTTGTTCGACCGGATCGATGCTCTGGTCGCATCCCGCGCTCCGCTGCCGCCGCCCCAGGAGCGCAAGCGGCTGCGGCAGGCTCACGGTCTGACGCTGGAGCAGGTTGCCGCCGCCCTGCAGGTGCGCCGCGCGACCGTCAGCGGCTGGGAGTCCAGCAAAACCCGGACGGAGCCACGCGGGCCGGAACGCGAGGCTTACGCACGCCTGCTGGAGCAGCTCACGAAGCTCTACCCCACCCCCGCCGGCACGGCCGGACCCGACCCGGACGCGGCACCGTCTGAGGCGATCACCCGCGTGCCCGCGCCGGAAACGCAATCTGCCTGCACGCAGGATGTGCCGGACACCGAAGCCGTCCAGGACACCCAGAGCGCCACCACCACGACAGGATCCGCCCCGACCGCCGCGCCGGCACATACCGCCAGGCCCGCCCCGACGTCGCGTCGCCCGGGCGCGAAGAGAGCCGCGGCCAAGCCCGCCGCTGACCCGGCCGCCGTCGATGCGCGCTTTGCGAACGGCCCGCTCGCGGTCATCGACGCCGACCAGGACGGCCAGGTGTCGGCGTACTGCGTCGGCGGCCTGGTCCTGGACGTGCCCGCCAAGTCGGTCCCGGCACTGGTCGACTGGACACTGACCGAAGCCCGCCTCGGCCAGGCCCGGCTGCACCGCAACGGCCGCGACGCCGACCCGATCCTCGTCCTGACCCCGTCCGCGCTCGAGCGCTACGGCCTGCCCGCCGCCCTCTCCGATCAGGAGCAGCGCCACGGACGGCTCGCGGACAGCCACAAGGTGGTCAAGCAGATCGCCAAGGCAGGCCTCCAGCTCACCCAGCGCGGCCTCGGACCGTGGGCCCGCGTCTACCGCGAACCCGAGGGCTCCAGACGCCGCTGCGTCCAACTGTGCATCCTGCCCTGGAACGCACTGGATACCAGGGAATGGGACCGCAGGGACGACCCGCAGCTGCCGACGATGCACCCGGCCGACCTCGCCCGCTACCTGGGCCTGTACGCGGCGCGGGTGATGACGCCGCGCGGCACCACCGCGACGACCGGCCTGGAACTGATGGTCGCGCTGCGCCCGCCCACCCGCGCGCAGAAGGACGAGGCGAGCGGCGAGTTCACGCGGGCCTTCAACGACGACGCGCTCACCGCGCTGTATCCGGTGGTGGAGTGCGAGGTTCCCGACGAACACCCCGTCCTCAAGGGGAAGTTCGCCCGCCACCACCTGCGCACCCCGGCCGAAATGCTGATGGAGGAGCCCTACGACTGGTGCCGGCCGCTGACCGATGACGAGTGCATGAACCAGTTCCTGGTCACGGTCGACATCAACATGTCGTTCGCCGCGGCCGCCAACGGACTCACCGTCGGCCTGAACGGCCCGACCCACCTGAGGGACAACCCCACATTCGACGCGACGCTGCCCGGCTCGTGGCTGGTCGACCTGTCCCACGTCGACCTGTCCCGCGTATCGATCAACGACCGCACCGTCGACGGCGACCGGCTGCCCAGCCCGTTCACGCCGAAGGGCGACCGGCCCCAGGGCCCGGCCTGGTACGCCACCCCGACCGTCGCCTACGCGATGGAGCTCGGCTTCGACGTCGCCCCGACCGAGGCACACGTGCGCACCCAGAAGGGCCGCTACCTGGACGGCTGGTACAAGCGGCTGCGCGACGCGTACGTCGCCACGATGGCCGACCTCGGCATCACCACCGACCTCGGCGGCCAGGACTTCCTCGACGCGATGGCCCGCTCCGGGCAGAGTGACCCGACGATGGCGCTGCTGGCGACCGCGATCAAGGCGACGGCCAAGGGCGGCATCGGCAAGCTGCGCCAGCGCAGCCGCGGCCAAGTCCCCTACTACGAGCCCTACCCGGCACTCAACCGGGAGACGTGGCGCCCCGACATCCGGGCCGCCGTGCTCGCCAACCAGCGCATCGGCCTGCACCGCAAGCTGCTGAAGACGGCGGCCGCCGCCGACCTGTACCCGGTCTCCATCGGCACCGACGCCATCGTCTACCCCTCGCCCGGCCCGTCCCCGCTGGACGTCCTGCCGCACACGCCCGAAGGCAAGCCCGTCCCGGGCACGTTCCGGCTCGGCATCTCGCCCGGAATGGTCAAGCACCAGGGCACCCAGACCGTCCTGTGGGCGGAAGAACAGTTCGAGGAGCGCGGCGGCGTGTTCAACATCGCCAACCTCATCAAGAGCGACCAGAGCGCCGGAGAAGGGGAGTAGCAGACCATGGCCGACTCACTCGGGGAGGGCCTGGACCGCGCGCTGGAGGGGGCGTTCACCCGCCGCATCCCGCAGTCCGCGCAGGCGCAGATGAAGTACCTGGTCAAGCAGCTCAAGGGCACCAAGGCCGCCGCCCAGGTGCTCGGGATCTCCCAGCGCACGGTGGAGCGGTACGTGGCGGGCAAGCTCAAACGGCCCCGCAAGGACCTCCGCGGCCGCCTGGAGCGCGAGGTCAAGAAGCGCTGGCAGCCGCAGATCCGCGCCAAGGCGAGGAAGAAGGCCGCGTCCACGGACGGCCTGGTCCTCTCCACCCGCGCCCGCTTCGGATTCACCGCCGCCGCGGGCACAACCGACGACGCCCGGATCCGCGACATCACCCAAGCCCTGACCCCCGAGTGGGCCGACCGCCTGTTCACCGCCCACGAACAGGGCGCAGGCGAACAACAGCTCCAGCAGATCACGGCCGACGGCCTCGCCCAGATGTACTTCCGCGCCAACAACTCCCGGGCCCACGGCCTCGGAGTGGAGTTCACCGACATGGAGCAGCTCAACATCGAACTTTGATCACCCGGATCCGGTGGCGGGCAACCGGGTCAGGTTGCCGGAGACCCGTCCACCCCGGGGTACCACAGCCGAGAACTCGCCGTACCGGACGGCGGACTCCTCGTCCTGTCAGTCGCTGCCCGTCACTGGGACCCTGCGGCCACCAGCATTGCGGTGATGGGTTCGAGCTCGGCGACCAGCTCGTCGAGCTCGGCGGGAGACAGCGCGCCGTACGGCGGGGCGGCGAGCTCGTCGGTAAGGGTCTCGATGCGTTGCTTGGTCTCGAGGCCAACGTCGGTGAACCGGCCGTCGGTGTCGACGAGCCCGCGCTCGCACAAGCCGTCCATGACCGCCGCCAGCCGCTCCTTGGGCAGGTGATGGATGCGCCCGAAGGACTCCGGCGGGTGGATGCCCATATCCAGCGCTGAGAGCACATGGGCCTCTGTGCCGCCGATGCGCGCGCCGACGAGAGCGGCGATGTGCCCGTCACCGCGGTGCTCACGCAGCATGGTCGCCGAATGCCACAGCCGGGCGACCGGGTCGCTTGGCACCGCAAGGGTGCGCATCCCGGCGTACATCACCCGGCCCTCCGTGGGCGCGCTCGTCGCGGCTTTGGTGGTCAGGTCGGCGGCGCGCACCAGGCCCGGAGAGCCGGCCAGCTCCTCGCCGAGGATCCGCCGCAGGGAGGCCACGCTGCCCCGCTCACGCGCAGCGACGGACGCCTCGGGCGGAATCGTCTCCCACGCGCTCGGAATGTGCCGCGCGGCCTCCCCATCGGCGAAGTTGTAGAAAGCCGCGTGCACGACCTGCGCCGGCACCTGCCCCAGCGGCGCGGCGCGGCTGGCGAAGTAGCCGTCCCAGTAGGTGCGATGGCCGAGCGCGGCCAGCTCCTCGTTGGACTCGTCGGCGAGATAGGTGACCAGGCAGATCGGCTCCAGGAGCTCGAACATGCGGCGGGCGCTGTGAGTCATGGCCGACATCATGCCTGCGGTCACGCCCCGTGAAGCAGTACGGGCCGCTGCCAGTTGCACATCCGGCTATGACTGACGACAACACACAGCAGGCCGCCCGGACACGCACCAAGATCATGGACGGCCTCGGGTTCTGGCACACATTTCGTGAGAGCAGCGTGAGCGTGGCGGCCGTGGTGACGATGATGTCCGCCTATGCCCATCGCATGCCGATCTTGGCGAGCTGTTCCACGCGCTCGGAGGAGAGGGCCGCGGCCCTGCTGCGCTGGTTGCCGATCCAAGCCCCCAGCCTGATCTCCCGCTCCTCCTGACTCTCCTCACCATCGCTGTCGACCATGATCGTCTCGATGTGCTTGCGGGGGACCTTCAGGTGGCCTTTGCGTTCGTAGAACTGCTTGGCGGCCGCATAGTTGAGCGCCCATTTGTCGGCTTGCGTGCGGCGCGCGGGCGGCTTCTCGTCCTCGGGTGCGGGTTCGACCCCGAGGACGTGTTCCAGCATCCACTGCTGCACGCTGGTGAGCTTGTCCCAGCCCAAGCGCTGGCTGTGAACCCAGCGTCCGAGGTCCTCGCTCTGGTGCATGACGTCGCCCGGCGACGTGGGCAGCGGCCGGCCGGCCTCCAGGTGGAGCCGGACGAGGTGGAAGCAGCGTTGCCAGGTGACCGGCCATGCCGGGCACCAGGAGGGGTCGATGTCCTCCAGCTGCTCGCGCCGCGTATCCGACAGTGCCCCCGCCGACGACTCCACCGGCAGGCCCTGGGTACACCGCTGCTCGATCTCGGCGGCCTTGCGTGCGGCGGCCCGCGCGTTCTTCAGAAAGATCCCCACCTTCGCTCCCTGGAAGGTGGCATCGAGTGGGGCCAGGAGGTGGCCGTGTTCGGTGGCCCATCCGCCTGCGGCGGAAAGGCCCTCCTCCCAGGCGACGTCGAAGTGCGACCAGACCATGCCCAGCTTCTCCAGCTGAGCGATGCGCTCGGCGTCCATGTGCCCTCGGGCATAGAACCGCCGGTTGTCGGCGGTCCACTGTCCGAGAGGGAACGCGGCGAGCGAGGCCGGCCACCCCTCGGCCTCCACCGCCTGGTCCTCCCCGCCGGGCACCCGGTAGGTGAACGGGACACGCAGGTCGCCGTGCAGCCGGTGGTAGATGACGGCGGCCTCCACGCCGCGCCGCCAGTGCTCGTGTTCGGGGTGGAGGACGCGCAGGTTGATGAACGCCGCGAGGGCGGCCGGGTCACGTGGCGTGGAGAACTTCAACAGGGCCTTGGCGGGGGCGCTGACACCTCCGGAGCCCTCGCCGCTCCCCATGTCGTTCTTCCCGCTGTCGTCCTTGGCTACGGGCTGGTAGCGGCTGGGGACCTGTTGCTCCGCGAGGGTCTCCACGATCCTGGCGTCGTGCGCCCGCAGCGCCTCCAACAGCTTGGCCAACCCGCCGAACGCCCGGGACGTGAGCATGCTGTCCGCCGTCTCGCCCGGCCCGAGCAACACCGGCACCACGAGCGAGGCCATCTTGCCCTCGCCGGGCTGCATCCGCAGAGCTCGGCCCACGGCCTGGACCAGGTCCGGCATAGAGCCGCGCACGTCCGCCCAGTACACGGAGTCACACCGGAATGTATCCACGCCTTCCCCCAGGACCTTTACGGAGCTCAGGTAGCCCTTTTCCACCACGGTGCCGTCGCTTGCGATTCCGTCGGCGAACTCCCCGAGCAGCCGACGGCGGTGGAGCGGCTTGTGCTCTCCGCACAGCCAGTCCGCCCAGACCGTGGCCGGGTACAGCTCCGGGTCAGCGGCGTGCAACTGCGCGGCGACGTCGGGAAGGCCGGCCGCGAATGCCTCGGCCTCCTTCACCATGTGGTGGAAGACCAGCGTCCTGCGGAAGTTCTCCTCCGAGGACGCCTTCACCAGAGCGGTCTGCAGAGCGGCGAGCCGCGCCCCGCGAACTTCAGCCGAGCGGCCCTCCGCGCCCAGGAGCCGTACGGCCTGGAACTGCGTATCGGTCACGTCCACGCATACGACCTGGTAGGGGGCGCAGATTCCCCGGTCGATGGCCTCCGAGAGCGTCAGGGTGAACGCCCGGCTGCCGAAGGGCCCGTTGGGGTCGTCTTCCATGCTGGCGACGAGCTCGCCGGGTGCGCCGGCCTGGTTCTCGTCCTCGAGCTGCCACAGGCGGGGCGTGGCGGTCATGTAGAGGCGGCGCAGGGAGGGGATCTTCTGGTTGTCGTGGACGACCGCCCACGGCTTTCCGATCCTGCCGGATGTCCGGTGCGCCTCATCGACCACGATCAGGTCCCAGCCCGGAAGGCCTGCCTTGTGCGCGCCCTCCAGCGTACCCAGCCCGAGGGAGGCGTACGTGGCGAACACGGTGACCTTGTCGAACGGCCGCACCCAGTCGACCAGTTCCTCCACGTCAGTGGTGTTGGGGAAGGGCACCTCCTCGCTGCGCAGCGAGGAGACCCCGATCATCGGCCCCCGGCGGTCTCCCTCGCGCCATGCGGCCTCGGTCTGCGCGAGCAGGTCCAGTGAAGGCACGAGCACCAGCACACGGCCCGCGTGGAGCTCCTCCGCGCTACGGACCGCGACCCGGGTCTTCCCGGACCCGGTCGCCATGATCACCTGCGTGCGGAGCCCTCGCTCGGGCACACGTGATCTTGCAGGAAATTCGAGGGCACGGAGCACCGCGTCAATGGCTTCTCGCTGGGCAGCCTCGCGCTGATCAGCACGCTCGGTCGGCATGTACATCTGCCCTTCTGCTGGATCTCCCGGCGGACTGATAGGCCCCCTGGTGGGCTAACTTGAGGCTTCGCACGAATCTGGATTGAGATCAAAATCGGCAACGATCGCGTGCCATGGTGGAGGGTTCAGGGGCTCAGTGCTGGAGCTCTCTCAGTCCAGAGTCTATCCGTATACCATTTTGAAGCAAGTAGAGCTCTCGGATTACTGATGGGGTGGGGAACGTACATGCAGACAGGTGGCATCGGTGTTGCGGCCGACCGTGAGTGGATCATCAAGAATGCGAAGGGGAAGAAGTTCGCGTACGACTCGGCGGATGAAGCGTTCGAGGAGCTGGAGGAGTACGGCGAGGGCGCAGTAGTGCTCACCCGGCTTGTGTACCGAGGCATGTTCAGGACCAAGCCGGCAGAAGACTGGCAGCCGGTAGAGCGCCCCGCATCCTGACCTCTCCACCTCGGGCCCGTGCCTACGGCCGGGCTGGCACGCCCTGCCCCTCAACTGAGGGGCAGGGCGGTTGTTTCGGCTGGACGGGAGGAGGGGAAATGGCTGA
The DNA here is from genome assembly GCF_053606205.1 of Streptomyces sp. NPDC055239. Classification (NCBI taxonomy): domain Bacteria; kingdom Bacillati; phylum Actinomycetota; class Actinomycetes; order Kitasatosporales; family Streptomycetaceae; genus Streptomyces; species Streptomyces sp. NPDC055239. The sequence continues at coordinate 72,934 of NZ_JBSGRD010000026.1, forward strand.
CTAGCTGTCGGGTGTCTCAAGGTTCCGTTCGAATGTCGGAGAAGCTGAGTCCGTTCTAATCTAGGCCGCGGTGTGATGAGGGTCCTTCTCTACGCAGGTGCCATCGTGATGGCTGCAGCGGCCGCATTGGGCATCATCTGGGTTGTAGGAAACATCGATCTCCCTGAGCCTGATCCCGCAAGTTCAACCCAGCCTTACGATCCTCATTTCAATGACCCCTTCTGGCCCCCAGCACCTCCAGTGGCACCTCCTGTGCCTCCGGGTCCACCTCCGGTCTACCGCTGACTGGGCATCAACTGCCCAGCACCTCAGCCCTGACCGCCTGCCACCGCCCCTCTTTTGCTGCCACTCGGGCCGCTAGGCCCGTGGGTGGGCCGCGCGGAGCGTGGCACGCCTGGTGCGCGAAGCGCACGGGGTGGCTGTAGCGCAGCGGAGGCCACCGGGTCGGCCGGAGGCCGGCTGTGCCTCGCAACGCGAGGCACCTTGCCCTCGGTTGGTGGTGCGCGCGCAGCGCGTGCCACCTGGCGGTGAGCGAAGCGAACCGCATCCGCTCACGCGGAGCGGGAGCGGCCGGGGTGCGCAGCACCCCGGCTCGCTTCTTCGGGCGCAGCCCGAAGGGTGTCTCTTATACACAAATGAC
>NZ_JBSGRD010000027.1:0-54617 GCF_053606205.1 Streptomyces sp. NPDC055239
GACACCGAACCGCCCCTGCGTACGGCCTGGTTGATGGCCTGCGACCAGGTGGAGCGCGAGATGGCCGGGATTATCGCGAAGCGGCTCGGTCTCCCGGCCGACGACCTCCAGGTGCGCCTGCACGCGGCAGCGGCCTCCGCCGCCGTCCGCGTACTCAGCGAGCACATCGGCGCCGCCGCGCTGTGCGGTGACATTCCCGAGGACTTCGAAGGCGACGTGATCCGACGCGTGGCGCGGGCCGTGCGCGACGCCACCGGAGGAGCGGTCGGCGACGTGGTCGGTGACGTGGTCGCCCCTGACGCGGCGGAAATCCCGCAGCCTCAGTCGACGCGGATCGAGGTGACCTCGTAGTGGACGGCCGAACTCATCGACAACCCGCGGCAGGTCAGCTGACTCGGTGGTGTGCGATGGGAACGGACCTCTACGTCGAGAGCCGCCGGACCAGGCGGGCGGCCGGCGATGCGGATTCGCCAGCGGTCGTCCTCGCGGGACGTCTCGACGATCGCGTAGTCATGCCGGCCGGCCGGGCCGAAGCGCCCGATCACGGCTGCGACCGCGGCCTGCTGCGGCGGGAAGAGATCCGTGTATCCGCGCAGATGCTCCGCGTGGATACGGCCGGTCAGGTGCCCTTCGACCGCTGCCACGGACGATCCGGCATCGAGATTGCCGTAGTAGACACCGTCGGGCGCGACAACGACGTTGGCGGCGAACCTGTCGCCGCCCACGTGGGTGCATTCCCACACCAGGTTCGGCCAGCGCTCGCTCAGGGCGCGCCCCACAGGACGGCCGCGCACGGCGCAACAGGTGTCGTGCTGACCGTGGGCGCAGACGAGAACGACGGGCGGACGGTCGAGCTCTCCGGGGGCGCCGAGGGCATCGACGATCTGCGCCAAGTCCTCGTCGCGGCTCCACGTGCCCCATTGCTGGCGGTGGGCGCCGGAGCTGTCGTAGCGCAGTACGGCCCAGCGCCTGGGGCCCTCGGGACTGTGGCGTCCGTGCCGCCTGATCAGAAGCATCCGTGCCCGCACCGCCTGGGCGGCGGAGAACACCAGGTCTTTGGTCGCAGGATCGAGAGCGAGGCCGTCGAAACCGTTGGGCGGCCAGCCGCCCCGGTACTCGATGAGGATCCAGACAGAGCCGTACGGCGCTGTGCCCGCGAGCGAGTCGCCGCGTGTCCGGGCGGCCTCGGCGCAGAAGAAGCGCTCCGCCGCCGTCACCGCGGCCACGTCACTGTCCGGCGGGCACCAGCACACCCGCGCGCAACAGCCTCTCGACGAGGTCGACGCCGAGATCACCGGACATGTGGACCTCGCCGTCGAGCACACGGCTGACCGACGGCAGGTCAGCCTCCGGGAAGTCGAGCCAGCCCACGCGCGTGGCCAGGCGCCGGCCCTCAAGCCGCGCTTCAAGCGCCTCACGGAGCCGCACCGGTGAATGAGGACCCAGGCTGTCGACGGCCGCGAGCTGGGACAGCAGCCCCAGCGGCGCGGGGCGCCCCTGGCCTCGCCTGGCGCGGTGGAACAACGGCGCGGAATCGGCCTTGGTGAGGGCGGCGACGAGGTGTTCGCGGACGATGTCGATCTCACCCTCCGGCCCGTCCACGCCCAGGGGCAGTGTGCCGCGCATCCGGGGATCGTCGCGCAACGTCGCGAGTGCGGCCTTGACGAGCTGTTCGGCAAGGCCGTAGCGCGTCCAGCCGTGGATCCCGAGCGTCAGATGGATCGAGACCTCGCCCTGCGCCCGCGCGGCATGCAGCCAGCCCCGCGGGAGGTAGAGAACGTCACCGGGCTCGAGAACGGTGTCGATGCAGGCCTCGCCCTTCGCGGCATCGGCGACTGCGTCGCGGCGATCGGTCCAGGGCTGGTCGCGCAGCGGGTCGGGATGGACCGGCTCATGGATGAGCCAGCGCTTTGTGCCGTCGATCTGCAGTACGAAGACGTCGTGTACGTCGTAGTGGCCGTCGAACCCGCGGTTCTGCGGCGGAGTGACGTAGGCATTGGCCTGCACCGGATGCCCCAGCTCCGTGCTCAGCAGGGCACTGAAGTCCGCGACAGGCCCCCACGTGCGCTGCAGAGCTTGCAGGACGAGCGTGGCGCCGTCGGCGAACTCGCGCCACAGAGCGGTGTCGTCGACCTGGTCGGCGATGGTGGCGCCGACACCGCCGGGCGCGGTGAACGACGAATCGGGGAGCGTGGAGCCGTTCTTGGCGACGCGGAGGAAAGGCGTACGCAACCCGCGACGCGAGACGAGTTCGTCCACGGCGTCGGCGGAGAACAGGTCGGAGAAGTCGCTCGCGCGGCGCGTGAGCAGCGCTGTGCGCGCCCAGACGTCGCGGGCGAACTCCTCCCGGCTCAGGCCGGTCAGACGTGTCTCCAGAACGCCGACGCCCGCTGTGGCGCCGACGTCCTGAAGCTCGGTCGGGGGAGCACTCAAACGCCGCTGCCGGACTCGTCGGCTCCGCCGTCGGCGCCGCCGTCGTGTACGCCGGGCTTGCCTGCTGCCCCGCCGTCCGCCGGGCCTTCGGCTCCGCCGTCCGCGCCGCCGTCGTGTACGCCGGGCTGGCCTGCCGCTCCGCCGTCCGCGGGGCCTTCGGCTCCGCCGTCCGCGCCGCCGTCATGGACGCCGGGGGTGCCCGCCGCTCCGCCGTCCGCCGGGCCTTCCTGCTGGTTCGGATCCTGCTCGGGGTTGGACATGATGCCTCCTGAGAATCGAACGGCTGGGATCGGGCGCACCCTCAAGACAGGGCCCTGTCTGCTTCCACCAAGCTCGCTCACGCGATGGGGGTCGGCAACCTGAAGGGATCACGGGGCGCCCGGTCGGCTTCTCGGGTCGACGGTCGACGGTCGGCGGCCGGCAGTCGCCGGCGAGGCCACCGTCAGCTCTGGGTGAGCACGACGTCCTGCCGCTTCGCGGCGTGGAAGCGGGGCAGTGGGAGACCGCCGCCCGAGTCCAGTTCCATCACGGAGGCCTCGACGTGGCTGACGCCCGGCTTGAGGGCGGCGGGCGAAGGGCGTCCCGTGTTGGTCCAGGCGTGCTGCTCGCCGTCGCAGATCGCACGGGTGCCGCCGATGCCGTACCGGACGGTGCCATTGCCCTGGGTCAGGGAGGAGGACACGAAGACGGGGCCAGTGCCGCCGGTGCACCGGTAGGTGCCGGAGAGGGTGACGGTGCCGTCCGGGGCGATGCGGCCTGTGGGGGCGACGGTCACCGTCTCGTACGGGTCGGCGAACGCATCGGCGGCGGGTGCGGTGCACAGCAACAGTGAAGCGGTGAAGACCATGGTGGCCTTACGCGATGACATGGGGCCTCTTGGGGTGAGGGGAGACGGAACTCGAAGTTCCGTCAACAGCGGGCCTGGTGGAACAGCGAACCCCGGTTGCCGGAGGGGAGTACCTCCTGGCAACCGGGGCAGCGACGAGCGGGAGGCACGCGGTCACCGCCGTCTCGCCGCCACGTCAGTTCATCCGTTGGCTGTGCCGTTTCCGGAGAGCGCCGGAACGTCGTTGACGAGGTGCGACAGCGGCTCGTCGCCCTTGGACTGCGTGGAGTTCTCGGCGCACTGCTGGTTCTGAGGCGCCGAAAGGACCGGAATGTCCTGCGCGGCGACCGGTACGAGAATGCCGACCAGGGAGCCCACGTTCGCCTTGACGGGCACACCGGCGCAGAGCTTGTTCAACGAGCCCTGGATCGCGGCACCCTGGAGGCTCTGGTCGCCGTGGGTGGCGCTGTTGCCGAAGGCCTCCTCGGCGTTGTTGCCACTGGCGCTGGTGGTGCCGTCGTCGTCGCCGATGGCGGCCGCGCCACCGGCGCTGCCGACCAGGGAGAGGGCGGCAAGGCTGAGAGCCAGCGGGAAGGTACGGGTTCGCATGTCACTCCACTACGAAAATTTGGTTGAGGACATGAATCAATACAGCGCCAAGGCCTTGAGGCCGGACATATTCGCCCATTGGCAGAGTGTCGGCGGAGCGGGGCTGACGGCAGGGCAGGAAAGCGTATGAGCACAGTAGGGCGAGCCGGCCTCGGCGCTCGCCGGGCTGCGTGAAACGCGTCGCCGCACTGGCCGATGACTTCTGACCAGTGCGGCGTGTGCCCGGGGTGACGGCGCACAGCGTCGTCAGCGGACGTACGGGACAGCGAATCCCGCGATGTGTCGACTACGAGTAGACGACGCAGACGTTGGGAACGTAACCCACGGTGCCGCGGTAGTTGGCCTTGCGCCAGCCGTTGTACTTGTCGATTCCACACACGTTCTTGTACGAGCCGCCGGTGGTGCCCGAGATGTCGCAGCCCTTGGCACCCTTGGGCCACGTGCCGAGGATGGTGGCCTTGGTGGTGGCCGACTTGCGGATGTTGAGGGTGCTGAGCGACTTGAGGCTCTTGCACTTCGCGGCGGTCGTGGTGGCCGCGGTGCCGCTCTGTGCGGTCGTCGTGGCGGAGGCCGCCGGTATGAATCCGGCCAGCGACAGAGCCGTGACGACCGCAGGAACGATGAGACGCTTCTTCAAAAGGGTGCTCCAGTTCTGATGTGCCCATGCTTGTACCTGTGTTCAAGCCCGAGGGCGCGGGACGATCTTATGTGTACCTGTCACACGCGCGGGAACCGCAGGGGGCGCATCCTCGCCGGCGGCGGGTCATGATGGCTTCGTGGCGACAGAGGACGTGCAGTGCACCGAAGACGGCCATTTCGTCATCATCAAGGGGCGACGCTGGCGGGCCACCGACCCCCGCCTGCCCCACGGAGTGGAAGAGCGCCTGACCCACCACCTGATGTCAGCCCGTCGGGCCGTGGCCGCCGCGGGCGACGACGAAGACGCACGGAAAGCGGCCCGAGCCCGCGTGCAGCTCGCGAAGACAGGACTGGGGGAGCGCGGCACAGCCTGGTGGGAACAGACCCTGACCGAACGGCGCCGACGCTGGAACGACTGCCTGCACCGACTGGAACAATGAGGGTGCTCTCTCCTGAAGCGGACCGGTTCGCCCTACGTGGACGCCTCCGCGCGCTCCTTCACGTACACATTGCGCGCATCGATGAGCCTGTGCATGTACCGGCCGAGCGCCACCGCCTCCACACCCGCTCCCAGCAGGCCGAACGGCGCCGCGAATTCGATCACGTCGCGCATCACCGTGCCCCCGCGCCCGTCCGGTGCGAAGTGGTGCGTGTGGTGCCACCGCTTGAACGGCCCGGCCACCTGCTCGTCCACGAATCCTTCGGGCCGCTCGTACGCGCTGATGCGTGAGGTCATCCGCCACCGCACACCGAAGTGCCGGGCCTGCCAGGTCACCGTGTCGCCGAGCGTCATACGTCCGGCGCGGACTCCGCCGACGATCCGCTCCCCGGAGTCGGCCATGGACGCGGTGTGCAGGTCCACGTCCAACGACAGGTCGAATACGGTCGCCGGAGACGCGGCGATGTGCGTGACGGTCTCGAAGCGCTTCATGCCGGGATGCTCGCACGAGCACTCGGCGCGAGGATCAACGGCCTGTCACTCCCGCCCGGCTCCTTGCACGAACCCGATCGATGGACCATGCACCCAGGCCGACCACCACGGCCGCTCCGGCCGCGTAGACGGGCAGCCACAGGGTCGTCGTGGCCGACAAGCAGTCGGCGATCGCCTCATGGCTCCGGACATCCTGTGCCTGAGCCAGGGCGGCTCCGTCGCGGCCGGTCAGGTTCGCGAGAGCCGCCTCCGTCCGGATGCTCTCGTACGTGCCCAGCGCATCGCAGCTGTCGCGAGTGCCCGGCATCGGAAACAGCCATGCCCAGCGCTGCAGCATGGGGGCCAGAGTGATCGCCACACACAGGCCGACCACCAGCGAATACGCCGTCAGGTTCCGTGCGTACGAGGATCGGAGGCCGGGCGTCCACATCGGCAGGCGGTAGAAGGAGAAGATCACCGCGAGGAGCGTCGCCCCGACGTACGTGGCGAACCACTGCCAGGAACCCTGCGCGAGCATGGCCGTCAGCACGGCGGCGAGCGCGATGCCGATGACCCCCGGCTGGGCGGAAGAGTCAGGGCCCGCCGGCCCTGTGGACGCCGCCGACCTTCTGGCGCCTCGACTGCTGTGATCGTCCATGGTGCTCCCGCCTGGTCCGGCCGTCAGTATCCAGGCGCGTCGTGCCGTCGGCCCGAAGCCATACCGGACCGGCGCGGAAGCCTGGCCCGGTTGGCGGGGCTCCCGGTCGGCTCCGGTCGTCTTCCGGGGTGCCGAACGCGGCGCCGGACGACGGCAGGTGATCGTGCGTCAAAGGCCGTTGTCAGTGCCTACCCATAGAGTGAAATCAGTCGGGAAGCCCTCGAAGAAGGAGCAGAAACATGTCCGCCAACATGATCCAGCACAAGGTGAATCACGTGGCGCTGGTAGTGGACTGTTCGGGTTCCATGCGTCCGCACCAGAATCAGCTCATCCGCGTCGTGGACGAGTTCGTGGCGGGGCTGAAAGCTGAATCGGACAGCCTCGGCCACGAGACCCGAATCAGCCTTTACTCCTTCGACCACCGGGTGGAGAACCTGGTGTGGGACATGGACGTGAAACACCTGCCGTCCATGCGGGGTCTGTACCAGGTCAACAATGGTGCTACGGCGCTCATTGAGGCTTCGCTGAAGTCCCTGGCCGACCTGGAACACATATGGGAGGAATACGGCGAGCACAGCTTCCTCCAGATAGTGGTGACGGACGGCGAGGAGAACGCCTCCGGCGGCAACAGGCGGCACGACGGCGACATGACCATCCTCGGACCCTGGCTGGACAAGATCGCGGCGAAGATGGGCGGGCTCCCTGGCCACTGGACCTCGGCGATCCTCGTTCCGAATTCCCTGGCCAAGCGGACCGCCCAGAACTACGGCTTCCCGGCCGGAAACATAGCCATCTGGGACGCGGATTCCCAGGAGGGCGTCGAGGAGGCGATAGGTACCGTACGTGCGGCCGCCACCAGCTTCCTCCGGGCCCGCGAGCAGGGTGTGCGCGGAACGAAGAATCTGTTCGCCGTCGGTCAGGACATATCGATTGACGAAGTGCGGGCGAATCTCGAACCGATTCCGGCCGACATGTACCGGCTCCTCAAGGTCGACAAGGAGATCGAGATCCGCCCCTTCGTCGATTCACATCCGGGTGTGGCGTACGAACGCGGTGCTTGCTACTACCAATTGGGCGCCCGCGCTCAGGTCCAGCCGAACAAGGAAGTCATCGTCGTCGAGAAGGACACCGATCGCGCCTATACGGGAGACGCGGCGCGCAGCCTTCTGTTCGGTTCGGGTATTCAGGGAACCGTCTCGGTGAAGGCGGGCAACAATCCCAAGTTGGAGGTCTATGTGCAGAGCCGCTCGGTGAACAGGAAGCTCAAGCCGAAGACGCGTCTGCTCATCATGCTCTGAGACGCCCGACCCCTCCTCCCTCCTGCCCCTCGACCGAGTCCCGCTGTCCGGTCGAACCGGCCCCGTTCGCGCGCTACATCTGACCACGACCTGGACCTGACCCGTTGGCGTCTTGGCGTCTTGGCGTCTTGCAAAATATATAGACCGGTCTAGTCTTCACTCGTGAAGGAAACTGAGGGAGCCAAGGAAGCCGAGGGGGCCAGACACGCACTGGTCCTTGGCGCGAGCGGATTCATCGGACGCCATGTCGTACTCGCGCTCGGCCGGACCGGCGTCCGGGTGAGCGCGGCCGGTCGGAGTGAGGAGTCCTACCGGCGGTTGGTCCGGTGGCTGGCCCGGCACGGGCACGACCAGGCCCCGGCCGACCTCAGGGTCGATTTCACCAAGGCGCCGCTGATCCAGGGCGAGTTCGACGACATCACCGAGATCTACAACTGCGCCGGGGCGTACCGGTTCGGGATGGCGGTGGACGAGGCCCGTCGCGCCAACGTCGACAGTGTCCGCGCGGTCGTCGCGTTCGCGGCGCGGCAACCGAGCCTGCGGCGCTTGGTCCAGGTCTCCGGTTACCGCGTGGGCGGTCAGGCCTCCGTCTTGTGGAGCGACGAGCAACGACGTTCGAAGTACCGGGAGTTGGGTGCCTACGAGGCATCCCGGGTCGAGGCGGACGTCGTGTTCCAGGTCGAGGCGGCACAGGCGGGCGTTCCCTGGACCATCGTGAACCCGCCCAGCGTGATCGGAGACAGTGTCACCGGGGAGTCCGACCAGTACCTGGGACTTGCCGCCAACCTGAAAGACCTCTGGCAGGGCTCACTCGCGGCGCTGCCGGGAAACGGCCGGACCTTTGTCCCCGTGGTCGCCGCCGACCACCTCGCCCGGTTCATGACCCTGCTCCCGATGGACGAGGCCACCCGACAGACCGCGTACTGGCCGCTGGCCGACGACACGCCCGCACTGCCCAACCTGCTCACGCTCATCGCGGAGCACTACGGCGTCAAGGCGCCCCGGACACGTATCCCGGTGCCCCTGCTCAAGCGGCTGCCCCGCCGCCTCACCAAGGCCGATCCGGAGACCCTGACGTTCCTGTCGACCGACCGCTACCCGACCGATCCCGCCCATGCCTTCGCCGCCCGGCACGGGCTGACCGTGCCGGACACCGTCACGACGATCCGCCGCTGGGCCGACCATCTGGCGGCTCACCGCTTCGGCGACGTCCCCGCAGGTGACAGGCGGTTCACCGCACCGGGCGGAATACGCACGTTCGAGCTCGGTGACGCGAGCGCCCCCACGGTGGTGCTGCCCGGTCTTCCGGTCAACGCCGACACCTGGGCACCGGCCGTCGCGGCGCTCGGACACGCCCGCGCCGTCGACCTGCCGGGCCTGGGGATGAGTACGGGACGCCACGAGGACTGGCCGGACTGGCTGAGCGCACTGGTGACGGAGACCGGTGCCCGTCATCTGGTGGGCCACTCCATCGGCGCCGCGGCCGCCGTCGAGGCCGCAATCTCCCATCCCGGCGTGGTCGACCAACTCACCCTCGTAGCACCGTTCTTCCTGCAGCAGTCCCCGGCGCGCATGCTCAAGTGGACGCCCCTGACACGCCAGTACCTGAGCCGGACGACGCCCGAAGCGCTCGCCGAACGACTGACCGGCACCACGGGCCACGCGGCCGCGCTCCGACCGGCTGTCGCGGACCTTCGCCGTGGCTCCGTCGCGGCCACCGTCGCCCGGCTCCTCGCCCTCGCCGCGAACCCACGGCGACGCGCTGACCTCAGGGCCAAGCTGCGGCGCTACCCAGGGCGTGTCCATGTCGTCGTGGGCTCCGACGATCCGCTCACCGCCGAGGGGCGGGCCCTCCTTGACACCCTGCCGCACGCCACCGTGACGGTGCTTGCCGACGCGGGCCACCATCCCCAGCTGACGCACGCGGAAGAAGTCGCCCGGGCCATCAGTCAGCCGAGCGGCTCTTAGGCCGCCGGGGCAGTTCATCCACGCAGGCCGGCTCCGCCGACGGGGGTGACCTCGATCCGCTCGGGCGGCCCTGCAAGGAGTGGCAGGGTTTGGCCGATCAGTTCCTTGGCACCGCTCGCGAACAGCGAGGCCGTGTGGTACGCCTCGCTGCTCCAGATCTCGGTGACCCACACCACGTCGTCCTCGCCGGGTGCGGTGTTGACGACGTACAGCTCGCATCCGGGAGCGGGCTTGAGCCCCCGTTCGGGTGCGATGCTCGCACAGGCTGCTGTCAGCAGAGAGGGTGGGCGGCGCGGGCGAGTCTTCCCAGGGCGTGGCGCTGCTCGTCCGTCCACCGCTTTGCCTGCTGGTGGTGCGTGGACACCACGCCGATCAGTGCGCCGTCCCCGGAGAGGACCGGTACTGAGGCGCACGCGCCCACCCCGGCCTCCTCCAGTACATCCAGCGCCGGGGTGCCGATGAAGAACGGGCAGGAGGCCACTTCCTCGACGAGGACCGGTGTGCGCTCCTGCGCTGCCAGACCGCATGCGGTCTCCTGGTCGGCCACGGTCTCGAAGTAGCTCAAGAACGGTTGGTGGAAGCCCTGTTGGGCCACGATCCGCAGTACGCCGCCCTCGGGCTCGTACAGCTGGGCATTGCCCATCGGCGCCCCGGTGATCTCGAACGCCGCCGACAGCGCAGCCGAGAGCACGGACAGCCGCAGGCGCCGCTCGTTCGCCGACAGCGGTGCCGTCGCCAGTTCCTGGACCATCCGCAGGCCCGCCACGTCCCCGCACACTCGCAGTGGGCGCAGTACCGCGCTATGGGCCCGCTCCACCACCAGGCTGCTGCCCGCGGCGGCGGCCCGCGTGTGGGCGTCCAGGAGCAGGGACACACCGGCCGTCCCGCAGAACGTCACCCGGCTCAGGTCCAGCAGGATGCGGGCGGTGGGTCGCTCGATGGCGCGGTGCAACTCGCGGGCCAGGACCGGCACGGAGTCGACATCCAGTTCACCGGCCACGTGGATGGTGACCTGGTCGTCCGCTCTGGCGACGCCGACCCGGACAGTCCGAGACGGCTGATCCCACTGGACGCCAACACCACCCCCAACGCCGATCCCGACGCCGGCCCGCAATCCGCCACCCGTGCCCGTGCCCATGTCCGCCCACGTTAGAGACGACGCCGCCCGGACCTGGGGCACTTCACCAGGCCGGTCCGTCATGGCATCGATTCGGCCAGGAACGCACATCTTCGTAGCTGTTTCCAGTCGTGTCGCTGTCCCCAACGACCACGGACCTGTCACACACGTGCGCGATCGAAGACCAGTTCACCTTCAATGAACGTCATCTTGACTTCGGTGGTGTGCACTTGAGTGATCTTCACTTCGAAGGGGTTCTGGCCGACGACGATGACGTCGGCGAGCATGCCCGGCTCGATGCGGCCCAGGCGGTTCGCCATGCCTTCCTGGCGTGCGGAGTTGACCGTGAACAGGTCGAAGGCCTGTTCCAGCGTGATGGCCTGGGACGCGCCGAAGGAGTCGGCGCTGCCCCCCGGCGCCTGCCGGGTGACGAGCGTTTCGATGGCGGACCACGGGTTCACCGACGGCACGACGCACCAGTCGGACCCCGCCACGACCAGTGCGCGGGCCTCGAGCATCTCGCGCACCGGCCAGACGCGTTCGATTGCTGATGGACCGACGGCGGCGGCGATGTCCGAGCAGATGGGGGAGGGCTGCCACAAGTAGGGAGAGACTTCGAACGTCGCGCCGATCTGCGACGCGCGCTCGATGTCGGACTTCGCCACGAACGTGCAGTGTCCTACGTTGTGCATGCAGGGGCCGTGGCCGTTTGCCGTGCGGGCGGCCTCGATGGCGTCAAGCGCTGCCCTGACCGCGGCATCGCCGGCCGCGTGGAACTTGACCGTGATGCCCATCCGGTCGAATCGGGTCACCGCCTGGTCGAGGACCGCCGGCGCGATCGCCAGCAGCCCGTGCCGGCCTGCCTCGGCATCCCGCCCCGCCACCGTGTCCGCGTAGGGCTCGATCATCGCCGCCGTGCGGCTGTCGGTCGGTACCCCGTCGAGGAAGATCTTCACGCAGTCGGGCGCGATATGGGCGCTCGCGTAGAAGTTCCGCGCAGCGATCACGTCTTCACACAGGGGGTCGTCGGGGGTCCACACCAGACTGAGACGCACCCGCTGCCCGACGGCTCCGCGCGCGGCGAGACGGGTGTAGGCACGCAGTTCGGCTCCCGGCCCGGCGGTGAACCCGACCGCGGCTTCGGTGAACGACGTGATCCCGTAGGAGAGCATCTCCTTGAGCGACCACTCCAGAGCCGCCTCCACTTCCTCGTCGGCCGGTTTGGGGGCCGAGGCGGCGAGCAGATCGGCGGCGGTCTCGCGCTGTATGCCGCTCGGATTGCCCGCGGCGTCCCGCTCGAAGATGCCGCCCGGCGGGTCAGGTGTGCCGGGTCCGATTCCGGCGGCCCTGAGTGCCGCGCTGTTCGCCCATGAACTGTGTCCGCTGGTGTCCTCCAGGATGACCGGATGGGCGGGGGAGACAACGTCGAGCACGGTCCGGTCCGGGATGGTGCCGAGCGCGGACGTGTCCCACTGCCCGCCGAGGACCCAGGTGCCGGGGGAGGCCCGAGAGACGTGCTCGGCCACGATGCGCAGGGTGTCGGCCAGGCTCGAACCCTGCGGGACTTTGCAGCGGCGTTCGCGGATCCCGGCGTAGATCGGGTGCACGTGCAGGTCGTGCAGGCCCGGCAGGACGGTGTCGCCTGCCAGGTCGACCACCCGCGTGTGCGGTCCGCGCCGTCGCTGTACGTCCTTGTCGCCGCCGACCGTTTCGATGACACCGGCGCGTACGGTGAGTCCCTCGGCCCAGCCCGACGATGTCCTGACGTGCCCACCCACCAGAATCGTGTCCGCGTACTGATCGGTCATGGCGCTCCACCTCCAGCTCGGCTTCAGCTCGGCTCTAACTCGGTGACCCAGGTGACCCAGGTGACTCAGCGGCGGTTGATGAATCCGGCGTCGACGGGCAGCGTGACACCGGTGACGTAGCGGGCCTCGTCCGATGCCAGCCACAGGACGGCATTCGACACGTCGACCGCTTCGATCGTGTCCACCGGAAGGGCGTTGGGCGCCGTCTCGGACAGAATCGCGTCCTGGGCGACGAACTCGGCGATGGCGGGGTCGGTCACCATGGGGGTGGCCACGCCGGTGGGGTGCACCGAGTTCACCCTGATGCTGTGCGGGGCGAGGTTGTTGGCGTACGTACGCATCAGCCCGACCACACCGTGTTTGGAGGCGGCGTAGCCGAGGCCGCCGTTGCTGCCCCCGCCGATACCGACAAGGCCGGCGGTGGAGCTGACGATCACGATCGAGCCGCCCTGCTCGGCGGCGACCATCGACGGGATGGCCACCTCGATGGTGTGGAAGGTACCGCTGAGGTTGATATCGATGGCGTCGTGCCACGCCTGCACCCTGTCCTCCACAAGGAGCGGCGCGATCCCGGCGTTGGCGACGACGACGTGGATCTGCCCGAACTCCGCGAGCCCGGCGTCGTACGCCTCCTGGAGGGAGTCCCGATCGCGTACGTCCGCCTGCCGCGCCACGACGCGGCGCCCGAGCGCCCGCACTTCCTCGACCGCCTCGGACAGGTCCTCCGGTGTCGACAGCGGGTAGGGCACGGTGTCGACCGACCGGCATATGTCCACGACGACCAAGTCGGCGCCCTCCTCCGCCATCCGATGAACGTGGGCGCGCCCGAGCCCTCCCGCCGCACCGGTCACGAAGGCCACCTTGCCGTCAAGGCGCCCCTTCGGTCCCTGAGTTTCCTTGGTCCGCCGGTAGCCGTTGTGCGGGGTCATGTTGGTGATGTACCGCGCGGTGGTCGGCTTGGCCAGGGCGGAATCGGAGCGACTGCCGTGCGCCGACTCCTGCGCGCGGACGGCCCGCTCCGTGCTCCGTCCCGCGAAGAGGCCGGACCGACCGGAAATCCAGGCCGTCGACGCCGGGATATGATCTTCAGCCCGGAGCTCGGAGTAAGTCATGCAGGGAGTGCTCACCGGATTCGCGGTGATCGCCGTCGTCATCGCGGTCGGCTACTTCCTCGGGCTCCGCGGGCACTTGGGCAAAGACGGCCGGACGGTCCTGACCTCGCTCGCCTTCAACGTGGCCACACCCGCCCTGCTCTTCACCACCCTGGCAGGCGCCGACCTGTCGGTCATCCTCTCCGAGCGCCTCCTCGTGACTGCGGCAAGCACCGCCGCCGTAGCCGCCGTCTTCATCACCATCGGGGCCCTACGAGGCTGGGGCACGGGGCAGATCACCATCGGCGCCCTGTGCTCCAGCTACGTCAACGCGGGCAACCTCGGTATCCCGATCGCCGTGTACGTGCTGGGAGATGCCTCGCTCGTCGCCCCGATCCTGCTCTTCCAGCAGATCATCGTCACCCCGCTGGCCCTCACCGTCCTCGACCTGAACAGGCCCGGCGAGCCGACGCCCCTCTGGCGGCGCCTGACCACACCACTCCGCAACCCGACGGCGGTCGGTTCCCTGACGGGCGTCGCCGTGGCCTGCACGGGCTGGACCATCCCGCAGCCGGCCCTCGAACCTCTCGTCCTCATCGGCAACATGTCCGTCCCCGCGGTTCTGCTGGCCTTCGGGATCTCCCTGCGGGGCAGCGGACTGCCCGCCCGTGGAAACAACCGGCCCGCGATCGTGCTCTCCACCGTCCTCAAGACGGTCGCCCAGCCCCTCGTCGCCTGGGGGCTCGGCGCGGGACTCTTCCACCTGCACGGCACGGAACTGCTCGCCGTCGTCGTGACCGCGGCCCTGCCTGCCGCCCAGAACCTCTACACGTACGCCTCGCAGTACCGCGTGGCCGAACAACTCGCCCGCGAATCCATACTGCTGTCCACACTCGCCTCCGTACCGGTACTGATCACCATCGCCGCCCTCCTCGGTTAGCTGTTCAGGACGGTTCGGCCGGCGCCAGTCGGTACGCGTTCCCCTCACGCCGTACGTGTCCGGCGGTCGGCGGCGGAAAGTGGCTGCCGAGCAGGAGCGTCGACGTGCCGGCGAGCGAGTCGAGAACCCGATCGCGGGTCTTGACGGCGAGTTCCGCGTCGATGTCCACGCAGCTGCAGAGCGCGGTATGCGACAGCTGGACCGGGTGGTGGATGCTGTCGCCGGTGACCAGCGCCCGCTCGCCCCCGCTGTTCAACTCGACCGCCACCTGACCCGGGGTGTGGCCGGGGGTGGGCAGCAGGCGGATGCCCGGCGCGATGTCCGTGCCGTCGTCCGCGACGTCGACCAGATCAAGCAGGCCCGCGTCGCGGACGGGGTGGACCGAGTCACGGAACATCTGCCGACGCGCTTCCTCCATGTCGACACCGGCCCAGTAGTCCCATTCGGTGCGTGCGGTGAGGTAGCGCGCGTTGGGGAAGGTGGGCACCCAGTCGTCGCCCTCAGCGCGGGTGTTCCACCCCACGTGATCGGTGTGGAGGTGGGTCATGACGACGAGGTCCACGCTCTCCGGCGCGAATCCCGCCGACCGAAGGCGCGTCACGTAGTCGCTGTTCAGGTCGTGCCACGCGGGATTGGCGCGCTGCTTTCCGTTGCCGATGCCGGTGTCGACCAGGACGCGCATGCCGTCGGCCTCGACGGCGAAGCTGTGGCTCGCCAGGCGGATGACGCCGTGGTCGTCGGCGAAGTCGGGGCGCAGCCAGGGCGTTCGGTTCACGATGTCGGCTGTCGCTCCGGGCAGGAGCCAGGGGCCGGTTTGGGCGGGCAGGGCTATTTCGTCGATACGCCGGACGACGTGGTCGCCGACGGTCCAGGCGGGGAGTGCGGAAGTGGACATGGTTGATCCTTCCCAAGCTAAAAGCAATCCGTTTGCGTTAAAGTCAACGTAGGTCGTAGGGTCGGTTAAAGCAAACCATTCGCTTTAGGTGCTCCGGGCCTCATACGCCTGTGCGCCACACAGACCCGGAAGGACGCAATGACCAGCGAGCTCACTCCCCAAGAGGCAGCCGTGTCGGCGCTGCGGGCGGGGCTGCCCCTCGCGGGCGACCGGCATGAAGGGGTGGCCGCGACGGCCAACCACATCCACTCCGTCATCACCACGCTGCGCGAGCTCGACTTCGGCGACACGCCTCCCGCGGCCTCCTACCGAGCCGGAGGGGAGAACACCGATGCAACCGTTTGAGCTCTCGCTCACCGAGGCCTCCCGCGCCGTGCGCGCGAGGGAGCTGTCTCCCGTCGAACTCACCGCATCCGTACTCGACCGCATCTCCGCGGTCGACGGACGACTCGGCGCCTACGTCACCGTCGCCGCGGACACGGCCCTGGCGGCGGCAGCCCGGGCGGAGAGGGAGATCACGGAGGGCGGGCCGCGCGGACCGCTGCACGGCATCCCCATGGGCCTGAAGGACCTGATCGATGCCGAGGGAATGCCCACCACGGCGAGTTCGGACGTCCGGTCCGGGCACGTCGCGGACCGTGACAGCCACGTGGCCGCACGCCTCGACGCCGCGGGGGCCGTCCTCCTGGGCAAGACGCACACCCACGAATTCGCCTACGGACTGACCACTCCGCAGACGAACAACGCATGGGACCACAGCCGTGTCGCCGGAGGGTCGAGCGGCGGCTCGGCGGTGGCGGTCGCCGCCGGTGGGGCGACGTACGCCCTGGGTACGGACACCGGCGGTTCCATCCGGGTGCCCGCCGCCCTGAACGGAGTCGTGGGCCTCAAACCGACCTACGGCCTCGTCTCCCGCTCCGGCGTGACCTCGCTCTCCTGGTCCCTGGACCACGTGGGCCCCCTCACCCGCACCGTGCGGGACGCGGCTCTCGTCCTCGCCGCGACAGCCGGCCACGACCCTCGCGATCCGGCGAGCGTGCCCGGACCCACGACGGACTACCTCGAAACGGGTGACTTGAGGGGCCTGAAGGTCGGGGTGCCCCGCAATCACTACTTCGACCGGGTCACGCCCGAGGTGGAGGAAGCCGTACGGAGCGCGATCGGGCGCCTGGCGGAGCTCGGGGCGGAGCTCGTCGACGTCGACATCCCGATGGCGCGCTACATCCAGGCCACACAGTGGGGTCTGATGGTCCCGGAGGCCACCGCCTACCACGAGCGGACATTGCGGACCACGGCCGACCTGTACGCGCCGGACGTCCGCATCCTTCTGGAGGCGGGCGAGCTCACCTCGGCGGGCGACTACCTCCGCGCCCAGCGTGCCCGCACCATGATGCGCGACGCCTGGGCCCGCATGTTCGAGGGGATCGATGTCCTCGCCGCGCCGACGGTGCCCATGACGGCTGCCGCGTCGGGCCAGGACACGGTCGAATGGGCCGATGGAACCGTCGAGGCCGTGTCCGACAGCTACGTCCGCCTCTCCGCACCGGCCAACATCACCGGCGTACCCGCCCTCACCCTTCCGGTCGGCCGCGGCCGCGACGGACTGCCGATCGGCATGCAGCTGATGGGGCGGCCCTTCCGGGACGCGACGGTGCTGCGTGTGGGCCGGGCCTACGAGGAGGCGGCGGCCGACACGGGGCAACTGGCACCGATGGCGACAGTGGCCTGAGAGGCTCGCGCGAGAAGCCTAGAAGCAACGGATTCGCATTAAGGTGGTCGGCATGAGCCCCAAGCCCATGACCCGCCCCGGCGGACGCAGCGCACGCGTGCAGGAGTCCGTCCATGCCGCTGTCCGCGAGCTCGTCGCCGAAGCGGGACGCGATGCGCTGACCGTCCCCATGGTGGCGGCCCGCGCGGGTGTGACCCCGTCCACCGTCTACCGTCGCTGGGGCGATCTGCAGGAACTCCTCTCCGACGTCGCGGTCGAGCGGCTGCGCCCGGAGACGGATCCCGCCGATCTCGGCAGCCTTCGGGCCGATCTCGACGCATGGGCGGAGCAGTTCCTCGACGAGATGGCGTCTCCGTCCGGGCGCGCCTACATCAGGGACGCGCTCCTCGGAGACCCGGAAGGCACCAACGCGGGACAGTGCTCCGCCTATGCGGCCGAGCAGATCGACGTCGTGCTCGACCGGGCGGCCCGGCGCGGCGAGCCGGTGCCCGACACGGAACTGATGATCGACGACGTCGTGGCGCCGATCATGTACCGCATCCTGTTCCGCCCGGGCCGCCTCGACGCCGCGTACGCGCGCGAGCTCGTGGCACACGCCCTGGACCGGATCTGACGCAGCCGTGTCAGGACTCCAGGTAGCGCAGCACCGCGAGCACCCGACGGCTGTAGCCGGTGGTGTGCGAAAGGTCGAGCTTGTCGAAGATCATGTTGAGGTTCTTCTCGACCGCGCTCAGTGAGATGTGCAGCTTCTGCGCGATGGCCGCGTTCGTATGGCCCTGCGCAAGCGCCTCGATGACGGTCCGCTCGCGGGGCGTGAGGCGCGAGAGGGGGTCGCTGTGCGTGGTGCGGACGACCAACTGCCGTACGACTTCGGGGTCGATGGCGGCGCCGCCCGCGTGGATCCGCTCCAGCGAGTCGAGGAACTCGTCGACCTGCGCGACACGGTCCTTGAGGAGATAGCCGACCCGCTCGACGTTCGAAGTGAACAGCTGTGCCGCGTAGTTGCGCTGCACGTACTGGGAGAGCACGAGCACGCCGACCCCGGGCCAGCGCTCGCGGATCTCCACCGCGGCGCGCAGCCCCTCGTCGGTGTGGGTCGGCGGCATCCGGATGTCGGTGACCACCACGTCCGGCTGCTGCGCCTCCACCTCCCGCAGCAGCGAGACCGCGTCACCCACCCCGGCGAGAACCTCGTGCCCCTCCTCGACGAGCAGTCGGATCAGCCCCTCTCGCAGCAGGGTCGAGTCCTCGGCGAGCATTACGCGCACGGCAGCTCCGCGGTGATGGTGGTGGGGCCCCCGGAGGGGCTGTGAACGTTCAGCCTGCCGTCGAGCGCGGCCACCCGGCTGCGCAGTCCGGTCAGACCGCTGCCCTCCGGGTCGGCACCGCCGACGCCGCTGTCGCGTATCAGGATGCCGAGGTACGTGTCGTACGCCCTGACGCTGACGAAGATGTCCTCGGCCGATGAGTGCTTGGCCGCGTTGGTCACGGCCTCCGACACGACGAAGTAGGCGGCCGTCTCGACGGGCGGCGGCAGCGGCCCGGCAACGTCGTACTCGATCCTCAACGGGATGCCGCACCGCTCGGACACCCCGCCGAGCGCCTCCTGGAGACCGAGGCTGTCGAGCGCCGACGGATAGACCCGCCAGGCCACTTCGCGCAGTTCGGTGAGGACTTCCTGGGACTCCTTGTGCGCCTGCTCCAGGAGGGCGTCCGCCTGCTCGGGAGCCTTGCTGCGGCGGGCCCTGCCGAGCAGCATGGCGAGCGCCACGAGGCGCTGCTGGACGCCGTCGTGCAGATCGCGCTCGACGCGGCGCCGCTCGGCGTCCACGGCCTGCACCACCGCGGCGCGGCTGGCGGCCAGTTCGTCGATGCGCCGCTCCAGGAGCTCGCGCTCGGACGGCCCGAAGCACTCGCGGGCCAGGCGGGTGTCCAGGGCGGCGAGCGACAAGAGGCCCTGTACGTCGAGGAAGAGCAGGGCGCCGCCGAGCACCACCTGGCCCAGGAGCTCCTGCCAGGTCAGCGTGGACCGGGCGACGCCCGCGGCGAGCAGCCCGGCCAGGATGACACCGAAGACGAGCAGCCCGACCACGACGCCGCACAGCAGTCCGGCGTACGTACGGGCCGCGAGGTAGCGCAGCACCTGCTGGTCGGAGGCGTGGTGCTCGGGGAACGAGTCGTGGAAGAAGACCGAGCGGCGCCTGCGTTCAAGGGCGGTGAGTCTGCGGGCCCCCGCGGTGAGCAGGGCGTGGGCCCGGCGGCGGGTGCGCGGCCACAGCAGGAAGGCGCCGAGCACGGCACCGGCAAGGACGAAGTACAACAGGCCGAGCAGGGCGGTGAAGCAGCTGACCAGGACACCGGTGCCCCTGAGGAGGAGCGTCGAAGGAAGACGGTCGGTGCCGTCCGTGCCTGCCGGGTCCCCCTCCACATCCTCCTCCACATCCCCTTCCACGCCCGCTGACATTAGTGCTGCCGCATCGTCGGGACAAGATCGCTCGGCTTGGGCGGGCAGGGGACGGGCGGTGGTCGCGTCGCCGGTCATCGCCGCGGGTCAGGACGTGCGGCGGTGCTGGGGCTGCGGCTGAGGCCGCTTCCTGGACCGGACGCGCCTGACCACGTAGGCGGCGATGGCGACGAGGGCCAGGACGAGGACGGCCTTGGAGAGGAAGCCGACGTAGGTCTCCACAGCGTCCCACTGGTCGCCGAGCCAGTAACCCGCCATCACGAGCACCGAGTTCCAGACCAGGCTGCCGAGGGCGGTCAGGGACAGGAAGACCGGCAGCGGCATACGCTCCACGCCTGCCGGGATCGAGATGAGGCTGCGGAAGATCGGCACCATGCGGCCGAGCAGGACGGCCTTCGTGCCGTGCTTGGCGAACCACTGCTCGGTGCGTTCCAGGTCGGAGCCCTTGACCAGCGGCAGCTTGGCCCAGATGGCGTGCATGCGCTCACGGCCGAACAGCACGCCGATCCAGTACAGGACGGCGGCGCCGACCACCGAACCGAGCGTGGTCCAGAACAGCGCGGACGTCAGGCTGATCACGCCCTGCCCGGCGGCGAAACCGGTCAGCGGCAGGATCACTTCGCTGGGCAGCGGCGGGAAGAGGTTCTCGAGGGCGATGGCGAGACCGGCTCCGGGGCCGCCCATCGCGTCCACGAGGTCGGCCGCCCAGCCCGCTATGCCGCCCGCGGGTTCCTGGGGGAGAGCGAGGGTCACGAGATCCATGCGGTTTCTCCAAGCTGGTGGAACGGCGGCTGCAGCACAGGCGCCGGGATGCACCAGCAACGCTAGAAACCGCGGATCAGCGGCGGTATGTGGGTTGCCTTCGAGCATAGTGGGGTTTTCCGCAGGGCCTGGAGGCACCCCCTCCGGATCTCAGGCAGGGGCAGTCGCCCGAGCCGCGTAGGCGCGGACGTCGGCGTCCGGGTCGAGGACCGCGGTGGCGAGCGCCGCGCGGGCGTCTGGGTTCCCGGGGTTCCCGGAGTTCCCGGAGTGTTTCAGGAGGGCCAGGACGGCTGCCTTGCGGACATCCGCGTTGGGATCGCCGAGCACCGTGGTCAGGGCGGGTACGGCGAGCCGGGGTTCCGCCGCGCCGAGGGCGGTGGCCGCACCCGTGCGGACCTGCCAGGACGGGGCGGCCAGTGCTTCCACCGCCGTGATGTCGTACGGGGCGGGGCAGCCCGCGGACGCCAGGGCGGTGAGTGCCGCCGCACGGACCAGGATGTCCGTGTCGTGGAGCAGGGGAGCAAGGGTCGCCGGGGTGTCGAGGCCGCGTGCCACCGTGACACGGACCTCACGGGCCGGGTCGACGCGTGCGCGGGCGACGGCGTCCAGGGCGCCGACGGAGACCAGGGCACGGACCGACGCGATGCGGACCTCGATGTCCGGGTCGGTGAGCGCGAGGGCGTAGGCGGTGGTTTCGCCGATGCGCAGGGCGCGCAGGACGTCGAGCGAGGTAGCCCGGACCAGGGGGTCCCTCTGGCCGAGGGCGTCGTGCAGCCCACGCGCCAAGTCAGGCTCAGGGGGCAGGACTTCGACCAGTTCACGCAGGGACGCGGCAGCGGCGCCGCGCACTGCCGCGTCCGGGTCCTTCAGCGTCTCGGCGAGCGCCGGGCCCGTACCCGAGGGAACCGTCTCGGTGAGGGCGGCCACGGCCGCGCGGCGCACGGCCGGGTCCGGGTCGCTCAAGAAGGGCCGCAGCACGGGGAGTTCGGGCTCGTCCTCGGCGAGGGCGAGCAGTTCCAGGATGCGGGGGGAGCGGGAGACGGCGGCCGTGTCCCCCGAGGCGGCGGTGCTGGAGTCGGTGTCCGTGCGGATGCCGGAGCCGACAGGGGCGAGGTCACGCTGCCCGGCGGTGGCCACGTGCTCCGGGTGCACCTCGCCCAGGTGGCGTGAGGCTCCGCCGCTCGGCGTGAACTCATCGACAGGGACCAGGTACGGATCCACCGGGCGCGCCGTGAACTCCATCGCTCCGGATGGGGACTTGCGCAGGTCCAGATGGTGCAGCCAGCCGTCGTCGTCGCGTTTCGGATGGTCGGTGCGCTCGTGGTAGAGCCCCCAGCGGGACTCCGTGCGGGCAAGGGACGACCGGGCCGCCATCTCGGCGCAGTCCCGGATGAAGTGCACCTCGGCGCAGCGCATCAGCTCGTGCGGGCTCTGCGCGCCCATCTCGTCGATCTCACCGCGCATCCGCTCGAAGTGGTCCACGGCCAGGGAGAGCCGGGCACCCGACTTGGGCGGGGCGACGTAGTCGTTCACGAAGCGGCGCAGTTTGTACTCGACCTGCGGTTGCGGCGGTCCGTCCGGATGGCGCAGCGGACGGTAGATCAGCTCGTGGGCGTCCCTGATCTGGCCGTTGGGCAACTCGCCCTCGTACGCGGTAAATCGGGAAGCGTCCGCGCCCGCCAGGTCACCGAAGACGAAGGCGCCGATCATGTAGTTGTGCGGGACGCTGGCCAGGTCTCCGGCGGCGTACAGACCGGGCACGGTGGTGCGCGCGTGGTCGTCCACGCGGACGCCCGACGCCGAGTGGCCGCCGCACAGGCCGATCTCCGAGATGTGCATCTCGACGTCGTGGGTGCGGTAGTCGTGGCCGCGGTTCGCGTGGAAAGTACCCCGTGTGGGGCGCTCGGTGGAGTGCAGGATGCCCTCGAGCGCGCTGATGGACTCTTCCGGGAGATGGCTGAGCTTGAGATACACAGGGCCGCGGTCGGAGGCGAGTTCGGCCGCGAACTCCGACATCATCTGCCCCGACCAGTAGTCGGAGTCGACGAAGCGCTCGCCGTGCCGGTTGACCTGGTAACCGCCGAAGGGGTTGGCGACATAGGCGCAGGCCGGGCCGTTGTAGTCCTTCATCAGCGGGTTGATCTGGAAGCACTCGATGCCGGTGAGCTCGGCGCCCGCGTGGTAGGCCATGGCGTAGCCGTCCCCGGCGTTGGTGGGGTTCTCGTAGGTGCCGTAGAGGTAGCCGCTCGCGGGCAGTCCGAGCCGTCCGCACGGCCCTGTCGCGAGGATCACGGCACCGGCGCGTACGGTCACGAACTCGCCCGTACGCGTGTTGAATCCGGCCGCGCCGACGGCCCTGCCGTCCGCCGTGAGCACCCGGACCGGCATCACGCGGTTCTCGATGCGGATGCGCTCACGCATCTCGCGGCGGCGCAGTTGCCGGTAGAGCACCTTCTTGACGTCCTTGCCCTCGGGCATGGGCAGCACGTACGAGCCGGAGCGGTGCACCTGGCGCACCGCGTACTCGCCGTGCTCGTCCTTCTCGAACTTCACGCCGTACGACTCCAGGCGCTGCACCATCGAGAAGCCGCGGGTCGCTGTCTGGCGCACGGTGGACTGGTCGACGATGCCGTCATTGGCACGGGTGATCTCGGCTACGTAGTCGTCGGGTTCCGCGCGGCCTGGGATCACGGCGTTGTTGACGCCGTCCATGCCCATGGCGAGGGCACCGGAGTGGCGGACGTGCGCCTTCTCCAGGAGGAGCACGTCCCGGCCCTGCTC
This sequence comes from Streptomyces sp. NPDC055239, assembly GCF_053606205.1. Classification (NCBI taxonomy): domain Bacteria; kingdom Bacillati; phylum Actinomycetota; class Actinomycetes; order Kitasatosporales; family Streptomycetaceae; genus Streptomyces; species Streptomyces sp. NPDC055239. Next base: position 22,929 of record NZ_JBSGRD010000027.1, read on the forward strand.
GGCCGCGGTGAGCGCCGCCATCGTGCCGGCCGTTCCGCCGCCGATGACGAGGACGTCGCAGGAGAGCTCCTGAGCGTCGGTGACTGCGGGAATCTGCATGGGAGGGGGCCTCTCAGGTGCTCTCAGGTGCTTTCAGTGCTCTCAGGTGCCGAGGGACGTCAGAACGGTGCGGCGCAGCTCGACGGTGGCGGGGTCGCCGTGAGCCGTACGGTCGCGGGGGTGCGGCACGTCGAGTACGTGAAGGACGTGTCCGGTGCCGGAGCCGAGTAGGGCGACGCGGTCGCCGAGGAAGAGCGCCTCGTCCACGTCATGGGTGACGAAGACGACGGTCGCGCCCGTGCCGCGCAACACCTCGGCCAGCAGTTGCTGCATCCCCGCCCTGGTCTGTGCGTCAAGGGCGCCGAACGGCTCGTCCATCAGGACTGCCCGGGGTTCGCCCGCGAGGGCGCGGGCGAGCTGGACACGCTGGCGCTGTCCACCCGATACGCGGTGCGGCAGTCTGGCGCCGTGCCCGTCGCCCAGGCCGACACGTTTCAGCCAGCTCTCGGCCTGGGCGCGGCGCTCGGTCCGCTTCAACCCCTTGATCGCCAGGGGAAGTTCGACGTTGGCGCGGAGAGTACGCCATGGCAGCAGTGCGTCGTCCTGGAAGATCAGGGCCCGCTCGGCGTGGGGCGCGGTGATGGGCCTCCCGTCCTGGGTGACATCCCCGCCGAGTGGTGGAAGCAGCCCCGCGAGGGTGCGGAGGAGGGTGGATTTGCCGCATCCGGAGGGTCCTACGACGGTGACGATCTCGCCGGGTGCGATGTCCAGTTCGAGCCCGTCGAGTACGACGGTCCCCTGGCGCCCGATCGACGCGTCGCGCAGGGTGAGCCGGGTACCGCGGGGCGGCGCGACGACGGGGGCGGGAGCGGTTTCGGGGGGTGTGGTCATGGGGTCACCTCTTCTTGCGGACGCGGTGAATGCGGTGAATGCGGTGAATGCGGTGAATGCGGTGAATGCGGCGGACGCGGTGTACGCGGCGGACGCGGTCCGGGGCGCTTCGGCAGGGAGGACCGGCGCGGCACGGACGCCTCGCTACGGGACTCCGTCCGCGGGAGCCACCGCGTCACACGACGGCCCAGTACTTCCACCGCCGTCGACGTCATCCACCCGAGCGCACCGATCGTCACCATGCCGACGAGGACGCCGGGGTAGTCGACCACCGTGTAGTCCTGCCAGGTGCGGTAGCCCACGCCGTACTCCCCGGAGATCATCTCCGCCGAGATCACACAGATCCACGAGACACCGATGCCCACGGAGAGCCCGCCGAGGATGCCGGGCAGCGCCCCCGGCAGGACCACTGAGCCCAGGACGCGCCACCGGCCGCCGCCCATCGTGAGGACCGCCTCCTCCCAGACCGGCGTCAGGGCGCGCACCGCGTGCCGGGTGGAGACCATGACGGGGAAGAACGCCGCGGTGAAGGTGATGAAGACGATGCCCTGCTCGTTGCTGGGGAAGAGCAGGATCGCCACCGGCACCAGGGCGATCGCCGGTATGGGCCGCAGCACTTCGAGGACAGGACCGAGCAGGTCGGCGACCAGGCGCGAGCGGGCGATCGCCGTGCCGACGGCCACCCCGGCGACCGCCGCGAGCGCGAAGCCGGTGACGATGCGGCTGAGACTGTCGGTGAGGTCCTGCCAGTACGTCGCGCCGCCGACGCGCTCCCCGAACTCCCGCGTGACATCGACGACCGTCGGGAACTGCTCGAAGCGCAGCCACAGATTGACGTCGAACGTGGTCAGGAGCTGCCACAGGCCCAGCGCTGCGGCGAGCGACAGGACGCGCAGGAGATGACGCCCCATCATGAGGCTTGTTTCAGCGCTTGGTTGTACGAGACGTCACGAGCGCCCGGATGAGTCTTGGTGTAGGCGCCCGCGGCGGAGGTAGTGACGAAGGGCAGCAGCTTCGTGCCGTCAGTCACCCACACGGCCTTGTCGGCGAACCAGGGCGTCCCGGTGGTGGTGTCGGGGACGTACGCGGCGCGCACCTTGCCCTGCCGCGCGGCTGCCTGGCGCAGCATCTCGGCAGGGGTGGCGAACGACCGGGTCTTGTTCTCGCCCTTGAGCCACAGCTCACTGCGCGGCGGCTTCGGGGTGGCGGTCAGCGCGGTGGCGTACCCGTCGCCGTACGCCTTCTTCACGTACCGATCGTCGACGAAGCCGTCCACGTCCACATCGCCCACCAGCTTCGCCGACTTCAGCACGGGCACGTCCTTCTTCAAGGCGTTCACCAGCGCGGGTTTGAGTGAGGGGTCGAACGTGGCGATGCCGTGCGCGCCGTTGTAGAGGTAGACGACCTCGGGCGGCAGACCCGTGGCCGCGGCCACCGACTCGGCGGCCGCGACCGGGCGCTTGTTGAGATAGTCGGTCGCCTTGCCCTGGGCGCGCAGGAAGTCCTCCAGGACCCCGGGCCGCTTCTTCGCGAAGTCCTCCCGTGCGGTGACCCCGTGGAAGGTCGGCAGGTTCAGTTCCGCGCCGTCGTACAGCGCTCGGGCCCGGTCCTGGAAGGCGAGAAGACCCGGCCACGCCACGAACTGCGAGAGCGCGTCCGCGCTGCCCGCCTGGAGCGCCGAAGCGCCCACCGCGGGCTGCTGGTTGAGCTTGCGGATGTCCTCATCCGGGTCGATGTCCGCCTGCCGCAGGGCCCTTACCAGAGTGCCGTCGGCGGCGGAGCCGACGCTCGTCGAGACCTTCTTGCCGCGCAGGTCCTTCAGCGAGGCCAGCTTTGAACCGGGGCTCGTGACAATGGTGTTGAGCCCGCCGCGGAGGTTGTAGCCGGTGACGGAGACGAGCTTCGTCGGACGGTTCAGCTGGGAGCCGCGGGCTGCGTTGATCAGAAGGGGGAAGTCGCCCATCGAACCGATGTCGATCTTCCCGGCGGTCATCTGCGCGGTGATCGGCGCGCCGGTGGCGTAGTCCTGCCACTTCACCTTGTAGGTGACGCCCTCACGCTTGCCCCGCGCCGCGAGTTCGCGCTCGAAGTAGCCGAGCGAGCGCAGCAGCGTGCCTGCGGTGACGGTATTGATGGTCTTGGACTGGTAGCCGATGGTGACGGTGACGGTTCCGGAGTCCTCCGCGCTCGCCCCGCCACAGCCCGCCAGGGGGAGGGTCACGAGGGCGGCCAGGGCAGCCAGGGTGGTGTGGTGTGCCGTGCGTTTCATCTTCGTCGCCTTCACCGGAGCAGATAGGGCATGTTGACCGTGACCGCGTCCGTGGGGCAGCGGGCCGCGCACGGGCCGCAGTACCAGCACTCGTCGACGTGCATGAAGGCCTTGCCGCTCTCCGGATTGATCGCGAGCGAGTCGAGCGGGCACATGTCGACACAGAGGGTGCAGCCGTCGATGCACTTCGACTCGTCGATGGTCACGGGCACGTCGGCGCGCTGGGGGGCCAGAGGCATGGCTGTCTCCCGGAAAGAGGTGGCTGGTGGAAAAACTGGGGACCTGCGGGGTCAGAGGGCGCGGTGGAGCAGCCCGCTCATGCTGATGCGGTCACCGCGGAAACGGATGAACTCCAGGTCCACGGGGCGCCCGTCGGACAGCGAGGTGAGCCGTTCGAGCATCAGCACCGCGACACCGCGCGGGGCCTCCAGGACGGCGGCGGAGTGCACGTCGGCGTTGACGGCCTCCAGGGTGATCTCGGCCGTGCCGAGCGGCTGCCCGGTCAGGGTCTCGAGGAGCCGGAACACATCCGTGTTCTCCAGGTCGCAGCCGATGAGACCGGCGCCGATGTCCATCGGGATGTAGGTGAGGTCGAGAGAGAGCGGCAGGCCGTTCAGCCGGCGAAGGCGTTCGATGTAGAGCACGTCGGTGTGCTCCACGAGGCCGAGCCGCCGGGCCACGGGTGCGGGCGCGGGGACGGGACCGACCGTACGGACTTCGTTGGTGACGTCGCCGTGTTCGTGCAGGGTCTCGGCGAGACCCTGCAGCCGGTCGAGGCCGTGCGGGTACTTCTCGGACACCACGAGGGTGCCGACACCGGGCTGCCGTTCGAGCAGTCCTTCCGTACGGAGCAGATCGAGCGCCTGCCGGACGGTGTTCCGGGAGACGTGGTAATCGCTGCCGATCGCGCCCTCCAACGGCAGTACACCGCTGGGAAATCCCCCGGTGCGCACCTGGTGGCGCAACAGGTCGGCCAGCTGCCGCGCCTGGTCCGCGCGCAGCCGACGCCGTCGTGCGGCGGCGACCGGCACAGTGTGCTCGCGGATACGTTCGGCTGGCATGCGAGGGACCATACCGACGTGGCCGGGGCGGTGGTGTTGCCGGAGTATTGCGCCACTCGGCGCACCACACGTACTGCCTCTGACCTGTGTGTTCGTGGAGCTGCCGGGGAGATCTGCCAGGGCGGGGCCTGGTTCTGGTCCCGTTGACCGGGGAGAGCGCCTTTCAGCCGGTCCCTTGGAGTGTCGCTGGGTACATAACCATTTCTCCCTCTATATGTAGTTCGGTAGAACTCTCGCGTACCGGGCTGCCGAGAGCGAGAGCGACCACCGAGCGAGAGGCACACGTGAGGCTTGCGAAACTGACCCGCGGAGCGACCGTTTCCGCCGCAGTGGTGATGTCCGCGGTGGCCTCCACCGGGCAGGCCGTCCCCGTCGGCGCAGGTCTCGACCGCACCGGCATGGAGGCGTCGGCCTACCAGCGGGCGGCGGCCAACCTGCAGATCACGAAGTCGGTGACGCCCGATCCCATCGTCGTGGGCGGTGACGCCGTCTACACCCTGACCGTGACGAACAGCGGCGACGAGGACGCTACGGGCGTCACCGTGACCGATCAGCTGGGGGAGGGGCTCACCCCCGGCGAACTCCCGGACTCCTGCGCCGCGCAGGGCCGACAGATCACCTGCGGCGGCGCGGGCGTCACCGTTCCGGCGGGAGGCACACAAGAGTTCCGGATCCCGGTCTCCGTCGACCCCGGCCTCTCCGACGGAACCAACATCAGGAACGAGGCCGCGGTCTACGAGGACGGTTCGCAGCAGCCCGCCGACTCCACCACCTTGATCTCGCAGGCGACCACCCTGACGGACGTGGAGATCACGAAGACGGCCACCCCGGAAGTCGAGGCCGACGGCACCTACACCTTCACCGTGACAGTGACCAATCACGGCCCTTCCAACGCCGTCGACGTCACCGTCCAGGACCCCACCGACGGACAGCTCTCCACCATCGAGGAGCGGCCTGACGAGTGCCCGGACACCGGCCTCACGCTCAGCTGCCCGCTCCATACCCTCGGCCCGGACGAGACGCGTACCTTCACCGTCACCATGCACGCCAACCCCGGCGTGGACGGCCAGACCATCACGAACTGCGCCCAGGTCTACACCGGCTCCCGGGAGAACAACACCGAGAACAACCGCTCCTGCGCCACCACGGAAGTGATCCCGCCCGTCACACCCACACCCACACCGACTCCGACTCCGACTCCGACAGAGGATCCGCACACCTCCTCACCGACCCCGACGGACGAGCCGACCCCCACGCCGACGCCCACGCCCACGGAGGAGCCCACCCCCACGCCGAGCCCGACGCAAGAGCCCTCACCCGCGCCGTCCAGCTCGCAACCTCCCACCTCGCCCCCCGACGAGCTGGCCGAGAGCGGGCAACGGTCAAGGGCGCTGCTCGGTATCGGGATCACCGCGATCATCCTGATCGCACTCGGCACCTTGCTCACGCGCACCCTCAGGCGCCGCTGAGGAAAGAGGGTTCGGACAAGCAAGCAAGGGCTCAGCGTTCGGGGTCGAGGAGAGTGTCCGCGACCGCGCCGTTCAGGACCTGGCGGGCCACGTCGGAGAGCTTGAGCTGCCGGTTGCGGGCATACGTCCGCATGCGGATGAATGCCTGATCCGCGCTGCATCCACGGGAGTTGGAGAGATAGCCCTTGGCCTGCTCGATGACGATCCGGGAGTCGAGGGAGTTCTGCAGCCCCGCGATCTGCGTCATCTGCTCGTGCACCACTTGCCGCTGCATCACGCAGGCAGTGGCGATGTCCGCCAGCGCTTGGGCCAGCCGCAGCTGGGTGTCGTCCAGGGGTCTCGTCCGGTCATGGAGGAGACTCAGGGCGCCGACCACCGCGTCCTGGCTGCGCAGCGGAACCGTCGCGACCGAGGTGAAGCCGAGGAGCAGGGCGCGCGGTGTGAACCGGGGCCATCGTGGACAGGCGTCATCGATGTCCAGGCGGGTCTCGGAGACGTGCGCCTCGGAGCGGGCGCAGTCCCGGCACGGACCCTCGTCGCATTCGAGGCCGAACAGCTCAAGGGCGTGGGTGTACTCGTCGGAGGCGACCACCTCCACGCCCTGGCCGTGCGGAACGTCGAGCAGGACCCCGGCCGCCGATACGTCGAGCAGCTCCACACAGTGTTCGGTCAGGGTAAGCAGGACATCGGTCACGCTCACATCCCGCACCAGTGGTGCGGTGAGATCCACGAACGCGGACGCCAGTCGTTCCTCGCGCCGCCTCTCGGACATGGCGGTCATGCCGCCACTCCCTTCCACACCCCGTATCAGCAACCAACAGAACTGTGCGCATGCTTCAGTTGAGGGAATCCGCAGAATATTCTCCACATTAGCGCGATCGGTCGTCTGACATCAGACACACGCCGATCGGATGTGGTCGAGAGGCGGCAAAGACCGTAATTAATCGCCCTTTTTTGTTCTGTTGAAATCAGGATTGAATTCCTGTCAACTTTCTCTTCTCAGCGCGGCTTTTCCGCCGTCCGCGGTGGCCTCGGGAAGAATCCGCTGGTGCGCCGCTGGTAGGCGGCGTAACCCGGCCGGTCTGCCATGTGGCGTTCGAGCAGCGCCTTGCCGCTGCCCCGCGTCAGCAGATACGTCATCACCAGGGGAGCGACTACGGTGGCGGCGGCCGCCACGGGCGCCTCGCACGTGATGAGGAACAGGCCCCACCAGACGCAGAAGTCACCGAAGTAGTTGGGATGGCGCGTCCAGGACCAGAGGCCGCGGTCCATGAGGCGGCCCTTGTTGGCCGGGTCCGCCTTGAACCGGGCGAGCTGGTGGTCCCCGACCGTCTCGAAGGCCAGACCGACCAGCCACAGGAGCCCTCCTACGACAGCGAGCACGCCCACCGGTCCCTCGATGTAGGCGGCGGCCTGCACGGGCAGGGACACCAGCCAGACCAGGCCGCCTTGCAGCAGGTAGACCATGCGCAGGGCGTACGCGGCCCGGCTGCCCGGAGCCTTGGACAGCAGGCGCTCGTAGCGCGGGTCCTCGCCGTGCCCCCGCCCGCGCCAGGCGATGTGCCCCGCGAGCCGCAGGCCCCACACCACCGTCAGAGCCGTCACGAGCAGCCGCCGCCCCTCGTCACCGTGGCCCGCCGAGACGACGTACGTCACGAGGGCGACGGCCGCGAAGGCGACACCCCAGGCGATGTCCACGACGCGGTGCATCCCGCGTTTCAGTGCGAGCGCGAAGGTGGCCAGGAGAACGGCCAGGGCGGTGAGCGCGGCGAAGCCGAGATTGACGCCGAACGCACCCCAGTCGAAACCGTTCACGACGCACCGCCCTCGCGGTACCGGTCCCCGCGGTACAGATCCCCTCTGTACCAGTCGGCCGTCGTGGCGGGCATCCCCGACCGGCCCAGATCACTGGTGCGTACGGCGAGGATCTGGTCGACGCCCATGCGCCTCTCCTCGAACGCGAGCGATCCGCCCACCAGATACAGCCGCCAGGTCCTTGCCGCCTCTGCCCCGACCAGCGAGACGAACTCCTCCCAGCGCTCCTCCAGCGTGGCGCGCCACGCGTCGACGGTGCGGACGTAGTGCTCGCGCAGCGCCTCGGCCGAACGCACCTCGAAGCCCGCTCCCTCCCACAGGCCGACGGTCTCGCCCAGGGGACGCATGTGCATGTCCGGCGCGATGTACGACTCGATGAACGCGCCACCGCCCGGGGCCTTGGCGCCCCGGGACATCTGCTGGACGAGGATCCGGCCCTGCGGCCGCAGCAAGCCGTGCAGTTGGGCCGCGAACCCCGGGTACTCCGCGTCCCCGACGTGCTCTCCCATCTCGATCACGCTGATGGCCTCGTACTGTCCGCTCTCGATGTCGCGGTAATGCCGAAGCTGTACGTCGACCTGGTCGTCCAGGCCGCGCTCGCTCACCCGCGCCCGGACGAAGTCCCGCTGCTCACGGGAGAGAGTCACCGCTGTGACCTGCGCCTTGTAGTGCTCTGCCGCATAGAGGGAAAGCGCTCCCCAGCCGCAGCCGACGTCGAGCAGCCGGGTTCCGGGGACCAGCCCCAGCTTCCGGCAGACCAGTTCGAGCTTGGCGTTCTGGGCGTCCGCGAGGCCGTACCCCGGATCCTCGCTCTCCCAGTACCCGCAGGAGTACGCCATCGAGGGGTCGAGCAGCAGTTCGTAGAAGCGGTGGGAGACGTCGTAGTGGTGGCTGATGGCCGCGCGGTCCCTGGCGGTGCTGTGCCGTGCACCCCGCAACCGGGCGCGACCGGCGGGTGCCTTCGGCGGCGGGCCGATGACGCCGAGCCTGGCCGCCGCCGCCACGGTGGACGCCAGCTGCCCCACGCCGGGCCTGACCGGGGCGAGCCGCTGCTCGCGGGCCCCGGCCCACATGGTCCGAAGACCGTCGCCGAGGTCGCCCTCGATGTCGAGGTCGCCGGTGATGTACGCCTCGGCAAGACCGAGTTCGCCCGGCTGCCACAGCAGGCGACGGAGCGCCCGGCGGGAGCGGACGATCACGACGGGGGCCTGCGGCGGTCCGTACTCACTGCCGTCCCAGGCACGCAGCCGAAGCGGCACGGGACCGCCAAGGACATCTGCGAGAAGTCCGTTGAGGCGCTCGGCGATCGAGGTCACTGTCCTGCTCCCTGTCCGGTCGGCTGCTCGGTCGTCTCTCCGGTCAGCCGGATCTGATGTACGTCGAGGTAACCGGAGCGGAATCCGGCCTCGGAGTAGGCGAGATAGAAGTCCCACATGCGCCGGAAGGTGGCGTCGAAGCCCAGGTCGCCCACCTCGTTGCCCTGTTGGGCGAAGCGCTCGCGCCACAGCTTCAGCGTCTGCGCGTAGTGCGCGCCGAATCCCTCACACGCGGTGACCCGCAGCCCGGTGTGGGCGCGCGCGGTCTCCTCTATGGCGTCCACGGAGGGCAGTTGCCCGCCGGGGAAGATGTACTTCTGCACCCAGGTGTAGGTGTTCCGCCCCGCGAGCATGCGGTCGTGCGGCATGGTGATCGCCTGGAGCGCCACCGAGCCGCCCGGCACGAGGAGGGCGTCCAGAGTGCGGAAGAAGGTCGGCCAGTACTCCGCGCCGACCGCCTCGATCATCTCCACGCTCGCGATCGCGTCGTACTTCCCGCGCACCTGGCGGTAGTCGCACAGCTCGATGCGGACGCGGTCCTCGTGCCCCGCGGCCCGCACCCGCTCCAGGGCGAGGTCACGCTGTTCGGCGGAGAGGGTGACGGAATGGACGCTCGCACCCCGCTCCGCCGCACGAATGGCCAGAGCGCCCCAGCCCGTGCCGATCTCGAGGAGCCGCGTACCGGGCCCCACGCCGCACAGGTCGAGCAACCTGTCGATCTTGCGGTGCTGGCCCTCCTCCAGATCGGGCCAGGTCGCGGGCAGGTGGTCGAACAGCGCCGAGGAGTAGCTCAGGGACTCGTCGAGGAAGAGCGCGAACAGGTCGTTCGACAGGTCGTAGTGGTGCTGGATGTTGGCCTGCGCGCCACTGGGGGTGTTGCGCTGCGCGGCAGGGTGCCTGGGCGCCCAGAGCGCGCGCAGGCGCTGCAGCGAATCGGGCACCAGCGTGGCCGCGTGCTCGGCGAGCACGGTGAGCACCGCGACCAGGTCCTCCGCGTCCCACTCGTGCGCCATGTACGACTCACCGAAGCCGATGAGCCCGTTCGTCGAGATGCGCCGCAGGAAGCTGTCGGGGTCGTGCACCTCAAGCAACGGGCCGCCCTGGCCCCAGAGTTCACCGCCGCCCATCGCCACCCGGAGCGGCAAGTTGTTCAAGGCGTGGCGCACGACGGTCCTGCCCACCGCCTTCCGCGCGGCGGAGCAGCGCGGAACGGCCACGACATCTGGCCACCGCTCGGCGTCGATCGTGCCCCGTGGATGGGGCACTCCGGCTACACCGGACACACCGGAAACGGACGTACTCACTTCATGCCCTCCTGGGGACGATGTCGGGGTCGTTTCTGCACGGGCAGGCCGCGCAGCCACAACGCGATGCCGTGCCGCCGGATGGCCACCGAGACGGCCAGCGTGGACCAGGGGTGGCGGACGGCCGCCCGCAGCAGCACGCCGGTGGTGGCGGGGCGGCGCTCGCCGCGCACGGTCGCCGTGAACCTGCGCCTGCCTCCGTGCTCGAAGTGCAGGGTGACGCCGAGGCGCTCGTCCGGCACGGGGAGCCGCATCCGGTACTCGCCCTCGACCGGGAAGAAGGGCGAGACGTAGAACTCCTTGGGCACGTCCGCGCTCCCGGCGGCATCGGGGCTCAGGAGGTAGCAGTGCCGCTCGCCGTAGGTGTTGTGCACCTCGGCCACGACACAGCGCAGCTCCCCGTCGGGGCCGTGGCACCAGTACAGGGACAGCGGGTTGAAGACGTATCCGAGGACGCGGGCGTGGGCGAGCATCAGCACGCGACCGCCGTCCAGCGTGATCCCGTGGGTGGCGAGAAACTCCTGGAGCCCCGCCTTGATGTCCGTGGTCCGGCCGCCGAAGTGGTCGCCTCCGTCGAACCGGGCCAACGGGCGCAGCGCGCGGGGCAGCCGGGGAGGATCGTCCAGGTCGATCAGCCACAGGTACGTGCGGTGGGTGAGCTTGTAGTGACGCGGGCTCGTACGGACGTGGGTGATGACGCTCGGATACAGCGCGGGCACCTGACCGGGGGAGGCGTTCACCAGCGCACCCCCATCGCCAGGGCCGCCTCGACCCCCGAGCGGCAGCCGTCCTCGTGGAAACCCCAGCCGTGATAGGCGCCCGCGAACGCGGTGACGGGACCGTTCAGCGAAGGCAGCCGGCGTTGCGCGGCGAGCGACTCCGGGGTGTAGACGGGGTGTTCGTACGCCATCTCGGCAAGGACGCGGTCAGGGTCGACCATGCTCGCGCCGCCCAGGGTCACCACGTACGTCTCGGGGGCGTCCAGCCGCTGGAGACGGCTCATGTCGTAGCTGACCCGCACGTTCTCGGTCGTGGCGCCGCACGAGGGGAGCAGATAGTTCCACGAGGCGCGGGCGGCGCGGCTGCGCGGAAGAACCGTGGTGTCGGTGTGCAGAAGGGCGGGATTGGGGGAGTAGCTGAAGGCTCCCAGGATCTCGCGTTCCGCCGTGGACGCGTCCGCGAGCAGACGCAGCGCCTGGTCCGGATGGACGGCGACGACCACGGAGTCGTAGAAATCGGTCGTGCCGTCCTCGGTGGTGACGCTCACGCCGCCGTCGCCCCGGCGCACGGACCGCACCGGCGTCGATGTGTGCACGGTCTGGAGCTGCTTGCCGATCCGCTCCACGTACTCCCGCGAACCGCCGGCCACGGTGCGCCAGGCGGGAGAGCCGGTCACCGTGAGCATCCCGTGGTGGTCCAGGAACCGGAACAGATAGCGAGCCGGATACCGCAGCGCCGTACCCGGCGGGCAGGACCACACCGCCGACACGAGGGGCACCGCGAAGTGCCGCACGAAGTAGCGTGAGAAGCGGTGACGGGTGAGGAACGCGCCGAACGTCTCGTCGGGGCCCGTGTCGTCCGCGTCACCCCCGTGCTCGGCCAGTGACTCCGAGGCCCTGCGGTGGAAGCGCGGTATCTCGGAGAGCATCCGCAGATACGGGCCGCGCATCAGATTGCGCGGCTGCGCGAAAAGGCCGCGGGGGCCGCGCGCGCCCGCGTATTCGAGACCGCAGCCCTCGCACCGCACGGACATGCTCATCTCCGTCGGCAGCGAGGTGACGGCCAGTTCCCGGAACAGGCGGAGCAGGTTCGGATAGGTGCGGTCGTTGTGCACGATGAAACCGGAGTCCACGCTGCGTGTGCGGCCGTCCGACCCCGAGAGGTCGTGGGTGTGCGCGTGGCCCCCGAGCCGGTCGTCCGCCTCGTAGAGGGTCACATCATGTGCGGATCGCAGGATGTACGCGGCGGTGAGCCCCGCCACCCCGGATCCCACCACCGCGGTACGCCGTCGCTGTTCTCTCATGCCGTCCCATCTCCTCGTCCGGATCCGCCGGACGTGCTCTGAAGATGATTCGGAGCGGGACGCGCCGTGGCTTGGTCAGGAGCGGAACGATCTCTGCGTCACCACGCCTCACTGAAAGTAGCTATGACGTACTGTCCGTCACCACGACGTACTGGTGGAGGGAAGCTGATCGGCGATCACGGGAGGCAGCTCGGCGAGGCCCAGAAGTCCGGCCACCGTCCGTCCGGTCAACGCATGCCATGCGGGGGCACGTCTCAGCATGGCGTGGTCGCTGCCGTCCATCAGCACGCTGGCCGCCTCGGCGCCCGCGGCACGGGCCCGGGCCGCGAAGTCCAGGGAGGCCCTTGGATCGGTCGTACGATCCCTGTCGCCGTGCAGCAGCACCACGCGACGCCCGCGCAGATGCGCCACCGGCTCCCCGGCGGGACACCAGGGGGCGAGGCCGACCACCCCGCGCACCAGCGGATCCCCGCCGGCCCGCAGCGCGGCGCGGCCCCCCATCGAGTGCCCCACCAGGACGGTCGGCACCTCACCGGCGAGCAGCTCCAGCTCCCGCAGGGCCCGGCGGGCGTCCTCGGCGGCGTCCTGCCGCTCGCCGTTCCAGCCGCGGTGGCGGTAGCGCACCCGACCGATCAGCACACCGCCTCCCGAGGTGGCCCGGCGGATCGCGCCCTCGAAGAGACGCAGCCGCGCGCCCGGCAGATTCCACGGCGGGGGCGCGGCGGTGCCGTGCTCCCGGCCGCCGTGCAGCATGAGCACGACGGCACGTGGCTCCTGGACGGGACCTCCCAGCTCCAGCGCCGAGCGATGGCCATCGCGGAAGGGCACAGAGACTCCTCGACATGTCGGTGACCGGTCGTACGCACCGGACACGACTTATTCGGAGCCGCGCCGGTGTCGGATGGGTCGTACGACGTGATCGCCTCTGCCTTGTCTCCGCAGTGGCCGCTCGTCGGCTCCGTCCGAGGCCGCCCAGTGCCCCGGGGCCTAGTGCCCGGGGCGCGAGCCGACCTCGTCCAGGGTCTCACCGTCCTTCAGATCCGCCCGCACGGTGACGCCGGGGTTCTTGGAAGCCTTGACGGCCAGGGTGCGGCCCCGCTCCTTCACGTCGACGTCGCCGGTCACATCGATGCCGGTGACCTCGCGGCTGCCCGCGGCGAGGAGATAGTGACGCCCGGAGCCCGCAGTCCAGGGGGTACTTGCCACGATGTGCTGGCCGAACCGGCTGCAGGAAGCGGTCGAGCGTGCCTGTCCGACGACCTTCGCCGGTGCGGTCGCGGACGCCGTGGACGTGCGGAACTGCACGAGGACGTCGCCGGGGCCGCGCCAGGTGGAGGCCCGGGTGCAGGACCACACCGCTTTGCCGCCTCGCTCGGGCAGGTCCTGCTCGGCGAAGTCCCATTGATTGACGGACCGCACGCCGCTCCACCGCATCTCGGGGAGTTGGCATGCGGTGCGGGCCCAACTCTGCAGCGCCGTACTGCTGGTGGCCTCGCGAGGCTGCCGGGGCGGGGCTCCGGTGCCGGGCAGGGGGGTGTAGCTGAGATGTACGGGAGTGATGCCTCCCAGGTCGGTGACGAGGAAGGCGTGCTTCTCCACGATCTTGCTCGACGAGCGCAGTTGCAGCACCGGCAGGCTGTCGCACGATCCCTTGGCCGGGAGCGCGGGGACGGCATCGGTGACGCCCTCGTCCGACACGTCGAGCGGACGGCCGGGGGAGTTGGGGGCCAGCAGGTCGCGCGTCTGCGCCTCGGCGATCCAGGGTGCGGTCAGGTAGCGGACCTTGCCCGCCTTGCGGCTGACGACGAGGGCGGCCGCCGTGGTCACGTCGGCCTCGTCGGAACGGGCGATGTCCAGGGACGCGGGGCTCGAAGCGGAGGGCGGTTCGCCGTAGCGCACGACGCGTCGACCGTCGTAGAACAGCACGACCGACTCCTTGCCGACGTCACCCGCGTACAGCAACTGTGTGTTGTCGGGCGGTGGTTCGGCAGTGGTGGCCTTGGCGACGCTGACATGGGTGCCGGGTGGCGGATCGGTCCATGTGGCGAGCGCGCGATTGATCAGCGCGTCGTCTTTGACGCGTGTGCCTCGGGCCGGCCACGCGGTGAAGTCCACGCGGGAGGTGTCGGCCCAGACGTCAGGCGGGGTGTGGACCAACTGGGCCGGTCTGATCGGGGGGCGGGCGTCGACGGTCCGGGAGGGCTCGGCCGATGGCGTGCTCCCGACGGTGACCATCAGTACCGCACAACAGAGGGCGACGATGCCCGCGGTGAACCAGGCGAGCTGGAACCGGCGCCTGCGGCGCAGCAGATCGGTCGGGCGGGTCTGTACGGAACAGGCGTCGAACTCCCGCGAACGCAGGAGCGCTTCCGCCGCCCCGCCCGCGGTCGCCTCCACGCCGCGGGCGCCGCGCAGCATCTGCCTCGGCTGAGGCACACCGGCGATGGTGAGCTGCTCGACGACCTCGGAGGGGGACAGGCCCTCCAGCTTGAGCAGCACGAACGCCGCACGCGCGGCTGCGGGTACTTCGGAGAGTGCCTGTCCCAGCGCGATCTCCTCGCCGCCGCCCGCGCGAGGGAACAGGCGCAGTCCCCAGACCACCGGGAGCATGGGGCGAAGTGTGCGGGGCGGCGGGAGGAAGGCGGGCCAGCCGCGCGGACGGTGGTCATGGGCGAGCGCCGAGCGCAGGACGCGCGCTCGCGTGGTCGCCAACGCGGGGTCGGCCTTTTGCGTGCCCCTCCGCTGCTCAGGCACACGGGATATTGACCGCCCGACACGGAAACCGGGCAGAGCGCGCTGTACCAGAGCGTGGGCGACGAGGACTCGCCTGTGTCTGCTGAGAGTGTGGGGAAGTGTGAGGTAGGCGAGGCGTACGAGCCGGGTGTACTGGTCGACGATGACGGCTTCGACCTGGTCAAGGGCCACCCGCCCCGTCTTCTTCGCCGGGCGCCGTTGCGATGTGCTCATCGATCAAGAAGCCTTCCAAAGGCTGACGACATTGCGTCCTGACCCGATTCAAACGAGTGAATCGTGCGATGGTCACAGGCGTCGCGTCACCGCAGGTACGGGCGCCAGGGGCTGTCCCCGAGGGGCGAGGGCGAGCGCCGAGGTAAGGGTGGAGGTAAGGGCGGAGATGGCGACGGTGGCGTCCGGGCGGAGGAGGCTGATGCCTCGCACTCCACCGGGATCACCCGCACCCGTCGCCACCTCCGTGCGTCCGAGCGGGGTCCCTCACCACCCCGTCGGACACTTGTGATTCGTCGGCGGCGGCGTGATGGATTGGCCGGGACCGGCTTGCGACGGGCGCTCGACGGGGGAACGCCTGATTCCCCCGGAAGCCGCGTAACCGATGATCATGCCCGGCGTTGGTCTGCCGGGGCCCGGCATGTCCGGCCGGGCCATGACGAAGGCTTGAGGGTCACTCATCATGCACGACATCACCAGGAAGATCGCCGCGGGGATCGGAGCCGTCGCCGCGGCGCTCGGCTGTGTCATCGCCGCCGGGCCGCCGGCTGCGGCCGACGGCAAGTGGTGCAACAACGCGGTCTGCATCGAGACCTACGACAGCGGCACCTATCTGGGCAGGGTCGAGGTGTCGGTCATCAACACCAACCAGCCGCACCGCATCAGCGCCCGCGTCTGGACCACCGACGGCTGGAGCGCCAACACCAAGGTGGAGGACGTCGACGCGTTCAGGACCTACCGGGACCAGGCCTACCCGCAGCGCCACTTCCCCGCGGGCACCCGGCTCTGCGCGGAGGGCTTCCGGGGCGGCGAAAGCGTGGGCCTTCCCTGCGTCACCCTCACCGACTGACTTCGCCGACTGGCCGCACCACCGACCTCGCCGCGGCTCAGCCGTACTGGCGACAGCGGCCGGGGAAGACGGCCTGGACGCGTGCCGTGACGAGACCGAGGGCGGCCCGCGATTCGGTGGCGTCGGGGTCGGACCCCAGCTGAAGGGCCAAACCTTCGGTCAGGCAGTGGAGTTCGAGTGCGGCGAGGTCCGGGTCGGTGTCGGCCGGGACCTCGCCGCACTCCTTTCCGTTGTGGACGGCCGTGGCGAGCGTCGAGCGGATGAGCCGGCCCGACTCGGCGTGGGCCCCGGCCAGACGGGGGTTGTCGACGGTGCGGCCGAGGAAGGCGAGCACCACCCGGTGCGCGGAGCGGCGGCGCGGGTCCACCGGAAGCCATTCGGCGAGACCTTCGACGACCACGTCACGGATCGGCAGTTCCTGTCGCGTGGCGCGCTCCCCCAGCGTGGCGACCCGGTCGCGGATCTTCTGGATGACGCGTTCGTGGGTGAACAGCAGCATCTCGTCCTTGGTCGGGAAGTAGTGCTGTACATGGCCGACGGAGAAGCCCGCCGTCGCGGCGGTCCGCGCCACGGTGACCCGGTCGAGCCCCTCTTCGGTGACCAGCTTCTGTACGGCGTCGGCGACCTGGATACGCCTGGCTTGGTGATCGACGACCTTCGGCATGCCGTCAGGGTATCCGCCCGGGTCCTTGCGGAATGTTTTTACCATATGCTCATATGGTAAAAACGTTGGGACGTCGACCAGGGGGTGGCTGCGGACATGGCAGTGGCAGCGGCAGTGACAGTGGTAATGAAGGACCGAAGGCGCCAATGGGGCGCGCGATTAGGGCAGTTGACGCGTGTTCTGCTCGTGGCGGGGGCGCTGGCGGTCCTCGCGGCGCCCGAGGCCGCCGCCGGCACGAGGGACTGGTCGGAGGTGGACGCCTTCGTCCGCGGGCGACTGGACGCGACGGGCACACCCGGTGCCGCGCTCGCCGTGATCGAGGGCGGGCGCGTCGTGCACCAGCGGGGCTTCGGTGAGGACGCCAGGGGGCGGGCGGTCACGCCCGACACCCCGTTCCTGTGGGGCTCGCTGTCCAAGCCGGTCACCGGCCTCGCCGTGCTGCAGCAGGTGGAGGCCGGCCGTGTGAACCTCGACGCTCCAGTGCGCACCTATCTCCCGTGGTTCCGCCTCGCCGACCCGGAGGTGTCCGACCGCATCACCGTCCGGCACCTGCTCACCCACACCAGCGGCATCCCCACCTCCGCGTCCGGCGAGATCGGGGACCGCTACGACAACGCGCCCGGGGCCCTCGCCGGTGCGGCCCGCGACCTGGCGCGGATCGAGCCCACCGACCGACCGGGCGGCTCCTACGCCTACTCCAGCGCCGGTTACGCCGTACTCGGAGCGCTGGTCGAAAAGGTGTCCGGGCGGCCGTTCGGCACCTACCTGCACGAGAAGATCCTCGACCCGCTCGGCATGGAGCACGCCGTCGCCACCGAGCGGGACTTCATGCGTGAGCGGGTGGCACCCGGCCACCGTTCCGTCTTCGGTACCCCTGTCCCGTTCGACGCTCCGTACGACACCTCGGGCGTCCCGTACGGCCATGTGGGCGGCAGCGTGCGGGACTTGGCCCGATTCGCCGTGGCCGAACTGGGCGGAGGGCAGCTGGACGGCCGACGGGTCCTGTCGGCGAAAGGGATCGCCGACACCCAGCGCGGCCATGTCGACAGCAGCGCCGATCGCTACGGCCTCGGCTGGTCGGTCGGCACGCTCGAGGGCACAGGTGAACGTATGGTCTGGCACGACGGGGCGTTGCCCGGCTTCCAGGCCATGATGGTCATGCTGCCCGATCGCGACCGGGCCGTGATCGTCCTGCAGAACGCCTACCACCAGCTGCGGGCCAAGGAGTTCGGCGACGCCGCGATCGGGACGGCGCAACTGCTCTCCGGCGAGGACCCCCGCACCACGCCCGTCGACGGGTTCGCCGTCGCCCTGCCCTGGATCACCTCAGGCCTTGCCGGAGCACTGCTGCTGAGCGTGGCCGCCCCGGCCCTGCGCCGTCTGCCCGGACGGCGCGCCGCGGTCCGGGCCCGCTCCCGGCGCCGGATCGTCGTCACCACCATCGCGTCGGTCACCGTGGCCGTCGGCGTCGCGGCGCTCCTGTGGTGGCTGCCCTCGACCCTCGGCGGCAGGCTGTCGATGGCGCTGCTGTGGATGCCCGACGTGGGGTGGGGCCTCATCGCCGCCATCGTGCTCGCCTTGCTGCTCGCGGTGGAGCGTACGGTCCTCGGGGTGTGGGACGTGCGGCGGCGTGGCAGCCGGATCCACTCAAAGATTCCTGACACATCTCAAAGTTAGATAGGGGATTCGGTCGCGAAACCCTCAGGGGTACTCCCGCTGTCGTACGCGCCCTGTGCGCGCTGCTCCTATCGTGAGTTCCGTGACCCTCAGCTCCCGCCCCTGGCGGCTGCACCTCGCGCCGCCCTTGCCCCCGCAGCTCATGGACCTGGCCGTGGCCGCGGTCGTCGCGCTGCCCACGGGTCTTGACGCGTCGGTCAACGACCCTGATCACCGGCAGGCCGACTGGCTGACCTGGCTCCTGTTCGCCGTGTCCGTCGCGGCTCTCCTGGTGCGCAGCCGATGGCCGGTCGCCGTCACCGTCGTCACCGGGGCGGCCTGCGCGGGCTGGGCGCTCTACGGTCACATCGGGGAGCTGCTCAACCTTCCGGTGATGGTCGCGCTGTACGCCGTCGCGGTGCGGGGCGACCGGCGCCGCACGCTGCGTACCGCCGTGGTCGCTGCCTTCGTCTCGGGGGTGGTGTCGGTCATCGCGGGCAAGGACGTGGCGCAGCCCCAGGGTGCCCCGCTCCTGGAGATGCTCTGGCCGCTCGTACCCCTGCTGCTCGGTGAAGTGGTGCGCGGGCGGCAGGAGTTGATGAGGGAGTACGCAGACCGGGCCGAGCGCGCCGAGGCCGACCGGGAGCGGGAGGCGCGGCACAAGGTCGACCAGGAGCGGGTGCGTATCGCGCGCGAACTGCACGACGTGGTCGCCCACACGGTGTCGGCGATGACCGTGCAGGCTGGCCTCGCCCTGGACGCGCTCGACAGCAGGCCGGATGTGGCACGGACGGCGATGCGGCAGGTGCGGACGTCCGGCAAGGAGGCCGTGCGCGAACTACGGGCCACGGTGGGCGTGTTGCGGGCGGGGCATCGGGTGGCCTCCGTCGACCCTGCGCCGCGCCTCGCGCAGCTCGGCGAACTGGTGGAGGGCGTGCGCGGGACCGGCCTTCGGGTGACCCTGCACACCGACACAGGTGGCCGTCAGCTGCCGCAGCTGGTGGAGTTGGCGGCGTACCGCATCGTCCAGGAGGCGCTGACCAACGTGATCAAGCATGCGGACGCCCGCCACGCTGCGGTGTCGGTGGCCACGACGGGCGACCTGCTCGCAGTGGAGGTCACCGACGACGGGCCGACGACCCCTGTGAGCCGCGCGGCCACGGGGGAGGGATACGGCTTGATCGGCATGCGGGAACGGGCCGTCGCGGTGGGCGGCGCTCTCGAAGCGGGGCCGGTGGCGGGCGGTGGGTGGCGGGTGCGTGCGGTGGTTCCTGTGGGGGAGGGGGCGGCGTGAGCGGACGGAAGGAGGAGGGCGGCATGAGCGGCCGGATCAGAGTGTTGCTCGCCGACGACCAGACCGTCGTTCGCGCGGGCTTTCGTGCCCTGCTCGACCTCACCGACGACCTGACGGTGGTCGGCGAGGCGGCGGACGGCCTCGCCGCGGTGGAGTTGGCCCGCACCACCCGCCCCGACGTCGTCCTCATGGACATCCGCATGCCGCGGGCCGACGGCCTCGAAGCCACCCGCCGTATCGTCGCCGACCGTGTCCTCGACGCCGTACGCGTGCTGGTCCTGACCACCTTCGAGGCCGACGAGTACGTCTTCGAGGCGCTGCGCTCGGGGGCCGCGGGCTTCCTGCTCAAGGACATCGAACCGGACGACCTGCGCACCGCGATCCGTACCGTCGCCGCAGGGCAGAGCCTCCTGTCGCCCGGGGTCACCCGCCGGGTCATCGAGGAATTCGCCCGGCTCAAGGCGCCCGAGGCCGAGGCGCTGCGGGTCCTCGATCCGCTGACCGACCGGGAGCGCGAGGTGCTCGCGCTGGTCGGCCGCGGCCTGGCGAACGACGAGATCGGCGCACGTCTGCTCATGTCGCCGCTGACCGCGAAGACGCACGTCAGCCGGGCGATGACGAAGCTCGGGGCGCGGGACAGGGCGCAGTTGGTGGTGCTCGCATACGAGACAGGCCTGGTGCGCGCGGGCGAGAGCTGACCCGTGGTCGGCTACTCCCGGGGGAGTAGCGGCCGACTCCCGTCGGCAGATGTCCGGGGCGTCGGCCCCTCCGTAGCGTCGACGGCATGATCGAAGCACGGGAACTCACCAAACGATACGGCGGCAAGGCGGCCGTCGACCGGCTCACCTTCACCATCCACCCCGGCCGCGTGACCGGCTTCCTGGGCCCGAACGGCGCCGGAAAGTCGACCACCATGCGCATGATCCTCGGCCTCGACGCACCCAGCGGAGGCGCGGTCACGGTCAACGGACGGCTCTACGACCGACTCGCCGCACCCCTGCGCGAGGTCGGCTCGCTCCTGGACGCCACATCGGTGCACGGCGGGCGCACCGCACGACAGCACCTCCTCGGCCTGGCCCGCAGCAATGGAATCGGCGGACGCCGTGTCGACGAGGTCCTCGACGCGGTGGGTCTCACGGGCGTCGCCGGGCGGCGGGCCAAAGGGCTCTCCCTGGGCATGGGCCAGCGCCTGGGCATCGCGGCGGCGCTGCTCGGCGACCCCGGCGTGCTCATCCTCGACGAACCGGTCAACGGCCTGGACACCGAAGGCATCCGCTGGATCCGCGACCTGCTCAAGTCCCTCGCAGCCGACGGCAGGACGGTGTTCCTCTCCAGCCACCTCATGAGCGAGATGGAACTGACCGCCGATCACCTGATCGTGATCGGCCGGGGACGGCTCCTCGCGGACACGGACATGCGGGACTTCATCGAGACCAACTCCCAGGGCGTCACCCTCCTGCGCACACCCGACGCCGAGGCACAGCGGATGCGGGCGCTCCTTGAGACGGCGGGGGCGTCTGTGGGCCTGGACGCGCGCGGCGGCTGGCGGGTCGGCGGTCTGACGCCCGTCGAGATCGGCGAACTGGCCCGCACCCAAGGCCTGGCGATCCACGAACTCACCTCCGTCCACTCCTCGTTGGAGGAGGTCTACACCGACATGACGCGGACTTCGGTGGAGTACCGGGGCACGGCGCGGACGACGTACGAAGCCGAGGCGAAGGAAACGGTCCGATGAGGACGGCGATGAGGACGGCGACAGGGATGGCGATGACCACGACAGATACGGCGAGCCCCGCCGCCCCCGGCTTCCGCGAAGCCCTGGCCTTCGAGTGGACCAAGTTCGCAGGCCTGCGCTCCACGCGCTCGACCCTCCTGACGACCGGCGCACTGACCGTCGTCGGCGCACTGTTCGTCGCCCTGAGCGGCAGCCTGCAGCCCGACGACACGGTGCTCGGCGGCAGCCTCACCCTCAGCGTCGTCTCGCTGATGGTCGCGGGCGCGGTGGGCGCCCTTACCGTGTGCGGCGAGTACGCGAGCGGCACGATCGTCACCACCCTGAGCGCCGTACCGCGCCGCGGCCGGGTGCTCGCCGCGAAGGCGACGCTGCTTGCCGGTCTGCTCTACGTCACCGGGCTCGTCTCCTGCACGGCCGCGTATCTCCTCGGCGGCGCCCTCCTGGAGGACGGCAAGTACGCCCAGGGAGAGCCGCTGCCCGCGCTGTTCGGCATCGCCGGGCTCTTCGCGCTCGTCGGGCTTCTCGGCCTTGCGGTCGGCACCCTCCTGAAGCACTCGGCGGGAGCCGTCGTCACGGTGGTCGGCGTCCTGCTGCTGCCGTCCCTGTTCGGTCCGCTGCTCGGCGATCTGCAGCGCTGGGTCGCCGGGGCGACGCCGACGGCCGCGCTGGAGAAGCTCACGCAGACCTCCGACGCGGGCCCGGAGACGGTCGGCAGCCTCGGCGCCTGGCCCTCGCTCGGTCCGGTCGCCGCCTACACCCTGCTGCTCCTCGGCGTGGCCGCGTGGCGCCTGCGCCGACGCGACGTATGACATCCCGTGGCATCCGGTGACACCCCGGCCGGACCCCGTCCGCGTAGCGACTCAGGAGAGGTATTTTGCGATTCTTTTACAGTGGGTGTAGAAGTTAGCCATACTTCTCCACCCACTGTCGCTGTACGGCCGGGGCGCCACCTCCGGCGTGGCGGGATGCCCCGGCCGCGTCGAGAATGACCGGCACGCCCCTTCATCGGAATGGAGCCACTGTTGCTGTCCGCCGTACTCGGTCTGCTCGCCGTTCTCGTCCTGACCGCGGGCACCGGCTACTTCGTCGCGCAGGAGTTCGCGTACGTGGCCGCGGACCGCCTCGCGCTCGCCCGCGAGGCGCAGGCGGGCGACCGGCGGGCGGCCCGCGCCGTGCAGGTCCTCGAACGGCTCTCGTTCATGCTGTCGGGCGCCCAGCTGGGCATCACCGTCACCGGTCTGGTCGTCGGCTTCCTCGCCGAGCCGTCCGTGTCCGGGCTCGTGAAGCCCGCCCTTGACGGCACCGGCCTCTCGGACGGCGTCGTCTCCGCCCTCTCCGTGGTCCTCGGCTTCGTCGTCGCCACCGTGCTCCAGATGGTCCTCGGCGAGCTCGCCCCCAAGAATCTCGCGCTCGCCGTCCCCGAGCGGCTCGCGAAGTCCCTCGCCGCCTCGACGCTGGCGTACCTGAAGGTCGTCGGACCGATCGTCCGTGTCTTCGACAGCGCCGCCAACCGGCTGCTGCGCCGCATCGGCATCGAGCCCGTCGAGGAGCTCCACCACGGCGCCACGCTCGAAGAGCTCAGCCACCTCATCGGCGAGTCCCACGAGCACGGTCAGTTGCCGCGCGAGAGCGCCGAGCTCCTCGACCATGCCCTGGAGTTCTCCGAGCGCACACTGGCCGAGGTGATGGTGCCGCGGGCGGATGTCACCTTCGTGCGCAAGGACGCCTCGGCGGACGAGGCTGTGCGGCTCATCGCCGGGCACGGACACTCGAACTACCCCGTCATGGGTGACCACCCGGACGACGTCGCGGGCGTCATCGGGGTCCGCGAACTGATGCGCCTGCCCACAGGGCGGTTCGACCGCACCACGGCGGGCGAACAGGCCCGCCGCCCCCTGCTCCTTCCCGACACCCTGCCGCTGCCGGGCGCGGTGGCGCAGATGCGCGAGCGGGACGACGAGTTCGCGGTCGTCCTCGACGAGCACGGGGGCGTGGCGGGCATCGTGACGTACGAGGACATCGCCGAGGAACTCGTCGGGGACATCGCCGACGAGACCGACACCGTCGTCGCGCTCGCGGTCGCCGACGGCCGCGGCTGGTTCGTCGACGCGGGCCGCCGCCTTGACGAGGTGGCCGACGCGACCGGCATCGACCTGCCCGAGGAGGACGACTACGACACCGTGGCCGGGCTCATCGTGGACCGGCTCGGCCGCTTCCCGGCCATCGGCGACCGTCTGACCGTGGACCTGTCCGACGGCAGCCGCGTCGCCGTCGCCGTACTCGGCCTCGACCGCCACGTACCGGAGCGCGTACGGATCGAGCGCCTGCCGGGTGCGCATGTGCCGACCGCCGATGAGACCACAGAGGAGACCACCGCATGAGCTTCCCGCTGGCCCTCTTCGTCACCGTCCTGCTGCTGATCGCGAGCGGCTTCTTCGTCGCCGCCGAGTTCGCCCTCGTCGCCGCCAAACGGCACCGCATGGAGCGCGCGGTCGCCGCAGGACAGCGCGGCGCCAAGTCCGCGCTCGCGGGCATGCGGGAGCTGTCCTTGATGCTCGCGGGGGCCCAACTCGGCATCACCGTCTGCACCTTGGGCCTCGGCTCGGTCTCCAAGCCCGCCATCTCCCACGAACTCGACCCGCTCCTCGCGAAGCTGGGCCTGCCCGCCGGGCTCAGCTACGGCATCGCGTTCGCGCTCGCCATGGTCGTCGTGGTGTTCCTGCACATGGTCCTCGGTGAAATGGCACCCAAGTCCTGGGCCATCGCCCACCCCGAGCGCTCCGCGATGCTGCTCACCCCGCCCTTCCGGGCCGTGGTCAAGGTCGTGCGCCCGCTGCTCACCGTCCTCAACAAGATCAGCAACGCGCTCGTCCGCCTGTGCAAGGTCACCCCGCGCGACGAGCTCACCTCGGTGCACAACCGCGAGCAACTCACGCACCTGGTCCAGGAGTCGTGGCGGCTCGGACTGATCAGCGAGGCCGACTCCGGTCTCATCACCACCTCGCTCACCGCACCGCTGACCGCGGTCGGCGACCTCCAGACCGCGGCCGCGCAGATCACGTCCGTCCCGGCCGACGCGAGCATCGACGAGGTCCTTGAGGTGGCCGCGGCGAGCGACCGCACCCGGCTGCTCGTCAGGGACGGCGCCGCCGTACTCGGCTCGGTGCACGCACGTGACGCCCTGGTGGCCCGCGCCCGCGGCCGAGCCCTGACCGCCCGCGAGTTGGCCCGCCCCGTCCCGGAACTCGCCGCCGACGACACCATCGCCCACGCCGTCGAGGAACTGCGCCGCCGCCGTGCCTCGCTCGCCGTGCTCTGCGACGAATCGGGCCGTCTCACCGGCCTGGTCAGCCTGGACGACCTCCTCGCCCGCCTCATGGAACCGCGGCAGGCGGCCTGATGGCCATCCGATTCCGCCCCTCCGGGCATGGAATGCCGTGCCGAAAAGACACGCGGAACGGGGATGTACGCGCGTCGTGTCCGGTAGCTACTGTGCTCGCAATGTCCCGTGCCGACGCAGTCACGCACCGTCACACAGCATCCCGCGCGAGCGCGGCGCCGCGATGAAGTTCCGCAGACCGCCTCCTCCCTGCCCGCAGGCGGTCATCTACCGGTGGGCCCCGGCGACGGTGGCGGCGGGCTGCCAGGTCATCACGCTCCTGGACGGCAAGGGCCACGACATCGGGCACCTCGACTACCAGGTGTGCCATCTGTGCGGCGCCGCGCACGTCAACACCATCGCCATCGCCGGCCCCTGGCAGGGCATGGGCCTCGGGCGCGAGGCACTCCACCGCGCCACGGACCCCTGGTCAGCGTATGCGTGGAGTACATCCAGGCAGTCCGCGGGCGGCCGGAAGTTCTTCGCCGCGATGGCGGAGGAGACGGGCATGGACTTCGTGCCGGGAGCCGGGGGGTGCCGTCACATCACCGCGTCGCCACCGGGATCCAGGTCCGGCGGGGCGCTGGGGCGTCGGGAATGAACGGCCGCTGACCGGGGCACTCGGAGACCGGGCGCGCATCACGCGCCCACGTTTCTGAGAGGACGCGATGAGCCGCCGCACCATGCGACCGCCGTGGTCACCGCGCGCCGAAGTTCTGCGTCCACCAGGGGCCGCCGCTGCCCTGCCGGTAACCGATGCCGATCTCCTTGAAGGAACAGTTGAGGATGTTGGCCTTGTGGCCGGAGCTGTTCATCCAGGAGTCCATCACGGCGGCCGGGGTGCGCTGGCCCGCGGCGATGTTCTCGCCGTAGGTGGTCCACTTGTAGCCCGCTGCCGTGACCCGGTCGCCGGGATCCTTGCCGTCGGGGTTGGTGTGGTCGAAGAAGTCGCGCTCCGCCATGTCGTCGGAGTGGCCCTGCGCCGCCTTGCCCAGCTTGCTGTTGAGGGTCACCGGGCCGCAGCCGCTCTTGGCGCGCTCGGCGTTGACGAGCCGGGTGACCTCGGCGCTGTACGAGTTGCCCGCCGGGGCCTCCGGAGCCTGGGGCGCGCTGCTCGTGCGGGTGGGCTTCGGTGTCGGCTTGGGCTTGGGTGCCTGCGTCTTCGTCTTCGAAGGCTTGGGCTTGGGGGACGGCTTCCGCGTCCGGCTGGGGGAGGCGGAGGGGGACTTGCTGTGCTTGGGGGCCGTGGTGGTCGGAGCCGCCGACGAGGGCGGCTGCGACGCGGTGAGTGTCTGCGCTTCCGTCTGTTCGTCGTCCGCGGGGCGGGTGGCCGAGTAGATGACCCCGGTCGCGACGACGAGCACGGCGACTCCCGCGGCGACCGTACGTCCCTTGCGCGGGAGCCCGCGGTGGCGCTGTGCGGCGTGTCTCGCCGGGGCACTCCGGGTGCCGGATATCTCGTACGTGTTCGGCGCCGTGGTGTGCGCGTCGGCCGCCGTGTGCGGCGCGTCGTACGCCAGGTGGTGCGCGTCGCCCGCGCTCACCGCGCGTATCGCACCGGGGGCGGCCAGCGCGGCGGTCGGCGGCACCAGGGCCACGCCCACAAGGAGACGCTCGGCGAGCACCAGGCCCGCGCCGTGACCCGAGCACACCGCGCAGTCGCGGACGTGCCGGGCCAGGCGCTTGCGCCAGAGGGAGGAAGGAGTGCCGTCCCACGGGGCCACCACGTCGCTCAGGTACGGGCACCGGGGCGAGGCGGCCAGCGCGCGGACCACGATCCGCGCCGTCTCCAGCTGGGTCTTCATCCGCTGCACCCGGACAGTGGCGTGCTGCGTCGGCAGCTCCATGGCGGAGGCGACCTCCGCACGGGTGAGCTCGCCGGAGACCTCGAGCCACCACAGCGAGAGAAGCGCGCGGTCGTCGGTGTCCAGCCAGCGAGTGGCCTCAGCCACCTCCCGGCGCTGCCCCACAAGACCGAGCCGGATGATGGTCAGGTCGACGAAGTCCGCGCCGGGGTCCACGACGTCGTACGCCTCGTGGAGCGGGCTCGGGCTCTTCTGCCCGGACGCGCGCTGCTGCCAGTGCCTGCGGATCTCGTTCATGGCGATGGCCACGAGCCAGGACCGGAAGCTCGCCGGGTCGCGGAGCGACGACAGGCCCGCGAGCGCCCGCAGCATGGTCTCCTGCACCACGTCGTCGACGTCGGCGTGGCCGTCGAGCGCCCGCCCGACGATGTTGTAGACCAGCGGCAGGTATCCGGCCACCAGGTCGTCCTGCGCCTGCTGGTCCCCGGTCTGCGCCGCCGTCACCAGAGGATCGTGTTCACCGATCATGGACTGCCTCACTCGCTTTCTTCGTCGGCACGTGTGGCCTTACACCTGGGAGATCGCGTGAGCGCACGGAGATAACAGAAATCCGCGAACAGAAATCTGCGGCGAGCATACGCACCTGGTCATCGGCGCAAGCGATCCAGGAATGCGTAAATCCATATATACGGCTTACCGGACATCGAACGGTTCCGCACGATCGGTGAGGCCACTGGACCTCACGCCCGCGACAGGCACGACTCGACCGCCCCGACGAGACGCGCGGACCGCGCGTCGCCATGGCCGATCATCCGGTTCGCGGTGTAGGCGAACCCCACGCCGAACTCGTCGTCCCCGAAGGCGAAGTGACCGCCCGCGCCGTCGTTGCCGAAGCTGCGCGCGCCCAGCATCGGGCGGAACCGCGGGGCGTCGAGCAGGAAGCCCGAACCCCAGCGGGCGCCCAGGTCGGGAAAGCCCGACCAGGAAGGGCCCGCGGTGAGTTCGCGCAGCGCGTCGGTGACGGTGTCCCGCGTGAGCAGCCGCGCCGAGCCGTCGACTCCGGTCGCCGCAGCCGCGTACAGCGTCGCCAGCGAACGCGCCGACGACACCGCCCCCGCGCCGGGAATCTCGGCGCGCAGCAGGTCCGGGTCGTTCCAGCCGTGCGGCTCGTCGAGGCCGGGGAAGGCGAACGCCCCGTTCATCGTCACGATCCGCATGACCAGGGACTGGGGGTCGGGGTTGCCCGGCCGCCCCTCCGCCTCGACGAGCCGGGCCAGTTGGGCGACCTCCTCCTCGGGCAGGCCGATCCAGGTCCGCAGGCCGAGCGCGTCGCCGACGGCCTCACGGAAGTACGCGCCAGGGGTGAGCCCGGTGACGCGGCGGATCAGCTCGCCGAGGACGAAGCCGAAGGTGTGCCCGTGGTACTCGTGGGCGGTGCCCGGCTCCCAGAGCGGCTCCTGCTCCTCGATCGCGCGGACCACCGGCGTCCATCCGGTGATCTCGTCGAAGCTCAGGGAACGGTCAAGGGCGGGGAGCCCGGCGCGGTGCGCGAGCACCGTGCGCGGGGTGATCGTCTCCTTGCCGCCGCGCGCGAACTCCGGCCAGTACCGGGCCACCGGCGCGTCGAGGTCCAGGCGCCCTTCCTGGGCGAGCAGATGGACGCAGACGCTGACGACGCCCTTGGCGCACGAGAAGACCGGGACGACCGTGTGCTCGTCCCACGGACGCCCGGTCCGCTCGTCCGCGACCCCGCCCCACAGGTCGACGACCTTGCGTCCCTCGGCGAACACCGCGACGGAAGCGCCGAGTTCACCGAACTCGGCGAAGTTCCGCGAGAAGACGTCCGCGACCGCCCCGTACCGCTCGTCGGCCCATCCGCTGTACTCCATCGCGTTCTCTCCCCTTGCCCGTGATCGGCTCTGCCGTGTTCGACCGGGGAACGCTATGCGGCAGGAGCGGCCGGCTCCAACGCATTTACGCGGAAGGGGGCCACGGAGTGCCTCTCAGCGGGCGAGCAGGTCCCGCAGCGCTCCGGCGATCGCGGCGGGGGCCTCCTCGGCCATGAAGTGGCCGCAGGTGACGGGCGTGTGCCGCAGGTCCGGCGCCCAGGCGCTCCACAGGGCCGCCGCGTCGAAGCCGAGCGCGGAGCCCCAGTCCTGCTGGAGCACGGCGACCGGCATCTTCAGCCGGTTGCCGGTGTCCAGGTCGGCGCGGTCGTGGTCGACGTCGATACCGGCGGATGCGCGGTAGTCGGCCACGATCGAGGGCACCGCGGAGCGACAGGCGTCCAGATAGGCGGCGCGCACGTCGGCGGGGATCGCCTGCGGGTCGTTCGTCCAGATGTCGAGGAAGTAGCCGAAGAACGCGTCAGGGGCGGCGGCGATCAACTCCTCCGGCAGGCCAGGCGGTTGAGCCATCAGGTAGAGGTGGAAGCCGACTGCGGCGGTGACGCCGTGCATCACGTCCCACATGTCCGGCGTGGGCAGCACGTCGAGGCAGGCCAGGTGCGTGATCGTGTCGGGGTGGTCGAGCCCGGCACGGAACGCGACCAGGGCGCCGCGATCGTGTCCGGCAAGGGCGAAGCGTTCGTGCCCGAGCGCACGCGCCGCTTCGACGACGTCGGCGGCCATGGTGCGCTTGGAGTACGTGCTGCCGTCGGTCTCCGCGGGCTTGTCGCTCGCCCCGTAGCCGCGCAGGTCGGGGCAGATCACCGTGTGGTCCGCGGCGAGGTCGGCCGCAACATGCCGCCACATGAGATGGGTCTGCGGGAAGCCGTGCAGCAGCACGACGGGCGGGCCGGAGCCGCCGACGGCCACGCTCAGGCTCACGCCGTCCGCGACGGGCACGCGCCGGTAGGTGAAGTCCTCGATGGCAGGGGTCATGGCTGGGGGCATCGTCGCGTCCTTCTCGGTGGCGGAACAGGTGCCTCCGAGCCTGCCGGGCGCCAATGAGCATCCGATGAGCGCGCTACCGTGACCAGCGTCGATACCCATTGATGCCCACGGATGCCCATGGAAAGGCTGGTCAGGCGTGCAGGTCACGTTCGGGGTCCTCGGTCCTGTGGTGGCCCGGGACGGCGCCGGGGCCGCCGTCGCGCTGAAGGGCCCGCGGCACCGCGCGGTGCTCGCCCGGCTCATCGTCGCCCGCCGCCGCGTCGTCCCCGTGACCCGTCTGGTCGACGACCTGTGGGCGGACCCGCCCCAGGACGCGACCGGGGCGGTACGCACCTTCGTGGCCGCACTGCGCCGAGCCCTCGAACCGGAGCGCCCGCCCCGCACCCCGGCCCGGCTGCTCGTCACCGAAGGCCCGGGGTACGCCCTGCGCGCCGAGCCCGGCACGGTGGACGCCTGGCGCTTCGAGCAGGCGGTCACCGACGCCGCGACCCTGCCGCCGCAGGACGCACTCGACCGCCTGGAGGAGGCTCTCGGCTGGTGGCGCGGCCCCGCCTACGCCGACTTCACCGAGGAGACCTGGGCGCGCACCGAGCGCTCCCGCCTGGGCGAACTGCGCCTGCACGCCGTCGAGCGCCGGGCCGAGGCACGGCTCGGCCTGGGACGCGCCGCCGACGCGGTACCGGACCTGGACGCGCACGTGGCCGAACACCCCTGGCGCGAGGACGCGTGGCGGCTCCTTGCCCTCGCGCTCTACCGCACCGGCCGTCAGGGCGACGCGCTCGCGGTCCTGCGCCGGGCCCGAACGCTCCTGGTCGAGCAGCTCGGCGTGGATCCAGGACCGGGCCTTCGCCGCCTGGAGACGGACATCCTCGGCCAGGCCCACCACCTCGACCTTCCGGCGCCCCCGGCCGGTGGCGCGGCGGAACGGGTGTGGGCGCAGGCCACCACCGCCTACGAACGGACCGTGGCATCCGGAGCCCGTGCCCGCCTCGACTCCACGGTGAGCCTGCTGCGCAACCTCGCGGTGACCGGAGGCGGCGGCCTCGAAGCGGCCCGCGAGCACCGGGTGGCGGCCATCGAGGCGGCGGAGGAACTCGTCGACGCGGAACTCACCGCCCGCGTGATCGGCGCGTACGACGTCCCGGCGAACTGGACCCGCGTCGACGACCCACGGCAGGCCGCACAGGTCGTGGCGGCGGCCGAACGCACGCTGGCCGCGCTCCGCCCCGACGCGCACCCGGCGGCACGGGCCCGCCTGCTGACCACGATCGCCCTGGAGTCGCGCGGCACGAGATCGGCGCGCGGACCGCAGGCCGCCCGGCAGGCCGAGGAGATCGCCCGCCGCCTCGACGACCCGGCGCTCCTCGCGTTCGCCCTCAACGGGCTGTACATGCAGACCTTCCACCGCGCGGGCCTTGCCACAGACAGGGACGCGATCGGCGCCGAGCTTGTCGCCCTCTCAGCCCGCCACGGCCTGGCCACCTACGAGGTCCTCGGCCACCTCATCCGCCTCCAGGCCCGCGCCGCGCTCGCGGACTTCCCGGGAGCCGACGGCCACGCGGCAGCCGCGAACCTCCTGGCGGAGCGTCATGAGCTGCCCCTGGTGGGCGTGTTCACCCAGTGGTACGCGGCGCTGCGGCTCGCAGCGACAGGGCAGGCGGCACCGGCAGCCGAGGCCGCTTACCAGGAGGCGGCCTCGGGACTGGACGGCGCGGGCATGCCCGGCCTGGAACGCGGACTGCTCCCGCTCGCCCTGCTGTGCCTGCGCCTACAGAACGATTCCCCCGCCTCGGCCGACGTACGGATCGGCCAGGGACTTGACGACAGTACGGACTGGGGGCCCTACGAACCCTGGACCCGCCCCCTGGCGCTCCTGTCCCAGGACCGCCGCGACGAGGCGGCGCAGGCACTGCGCCGCCTCCCGGAACCGCCCCGCGACCTCCTGCTCGAAGCCCTGTGGTGCCTGGCGGGGCGGGCGGCGATCGCCGTCGACGACCGGGAGACGATGGAGCGCGCCCGTACGGAACTGGCCCCCGCCGCAGGGGAGTTGGCGGGGGCGGGCAGTGGCCTGCTCACGCTGGGTCCGGTCGCACGGCACCTGGACGACCTTGCCGCCGCCCTCCGCCGCTCTCGGTGAGCGGTCGTCGGAAGGCGGACGGACTGTGCTCAGCCCTTGCGGGTGTTGACCTCTTCGGTGAGGGCGGGGACGACGTCGAAGAGGTCGCCGACGACGCCGTAGTCGACCAGCTCGAAGATCGGGG
>NZ_JBSGRD010000028.1:0-19630 GCF_053606205.1 Streptomyces sp. NPDC055239
GGGGTTCTTTTTTGGGTTGGTGGTGTGTCTGCCGGGGCTTCTGTTGTGCCCGGGCCTAGCGGGGGGGGGGGGGGGCCCGCGGGGGGTGGGGGGCGGGCCCCCGACGCCCTGCCAAGCGACTAACTCCGGCGCCGGGACGCCTCGTAGAGCACGACTCCCGCGGCCACACCGGCGTTCAGGGACTCCGTGCCGCCCGGCATGGGGATCCGCACGCGGTAGTCGCAGGTCTCGCCGACCAGGCGCGAGAGGCCCTTGCCCTCGCTGCCGATGACGATGACCACGGGGCCGGACAGTGCCGCGAGGTCGCCGACCTCGTGGTCGCCGTCCGCAGCGAGGCCGACGATCGCGAGCCCGGCCTTCTTGTAGGACTCCAGGACGCGGGTCAGGTTCGTGGCCCGCGCCACGGGCGTACGGGCCGCGGCACCGGCGGCCGTCTTCCAGGCTCCGGCGGTCATGCCTGCGGCACGCCGCTCGGGGACGACGACGCCGTGCCCGCCGAAGGCGGACGCGGAACGCACCACGGCGCCCAGGTTCCGCGGGTCGGTCACGCCGTCGAGGGCGACGATCAGCGGGTCCTCGCCCTGGTCGTACGCGGCGGCCGCGAGCTCCTCGGGGTGCGCGTACTCGTAGGGCGGCACCTGGAGCACGAGGCCCTGGTGGTTGAGCCCGTTGGTCATGCGGTCGAGCTCGGGGCGCGGTGCCTCCATGAGGTGGATGCCGCCGCGCTCACCGGCGAGCTGCAGCGCCTCGCGCACGCGCTCGTCGTTGTCGATGAACTGCTGGACGTAGAGCATGGAGGCGGGAACGCCCTCGCGCAGCGCCTCGACGACCGAGTTGCGTCCGACGACCATCTCGGACGTGCCCTTGCCGCGGCCCTTCACGGAACCGGGACGGCGGCTGCCACCGCCACCGGCGCCGGTGGCCTTCTTGGCCATGGCGTTGGTGATGCGGTTCTTCTTGTGTCCCTTGCGCGCCTCGGCGGGCGGCGTCGGACCCTTGCCCTCAAGGCCGCGGCGCCGATTCCCACCGCTGCCGACCTGCGCGCCCTTCTTGCCGGACATGCGGCGGTTGTTAGCGGCCATGACCTACCTGTCTCTGTGATGCGTGCGGTTGCCTTCGTACGGCGTGACCGCGCACTGCGTGAATTACGTACGTATATGAAGTGTGCCGCCCGGGTCGCCGGGCGGCACATCGCCAGGTCAGACGCTCAGCGCGGGCCGAGAGTCCACCGGGGGCCTGTCGGGCTGTCCTCGATGACGAGGCCGGACTGGTTGAGCTGGTCGCGGATGGTGTCGGCCGTGGCCCAGTCCTTGCGGCCCCGCGCCGCCTCACGCTGCTGGAGCACGAGACGTACGAGGGTGTCGACGACCCCGTGGAGATCGTCGCCGCGGTCGCCCTCACCGGCCCACTGCGGGTCGAGCGGGTCGAGGCCGAGCACGGCCAGCATGGCCCGCACCTCGGCGAGCCGCTCCACCGCGGCTTCCTTGTCGTCGGCGGCCAGGGCGGAATTGCCCTGCCGTACGGTCGTGTGGACGATGGCGAGCGCCTGCGGGACGCCCAGGTCGTCGTCCATCGCGTCGGCGAAGGCGGGCGGCACCTCGGCTGCGGGCTCGACGACGCCCCCGGCCTTCTCCACCACGCGCTGCACGAAGCCCTCGATCCGCGCGAACGCGGACTCCGCCTCGCGCAGGGCCTCCTCGCTGTACTCGATCATCGAGCGGTAGTGCGGGGTGCCCAGGTAGTAGCGCAGGACGATCGGGCGCCACTTCTTGACCATCTCGGAGACGAGGACCGAGTTGCCGAGCGACTTGGACATCTTCTCGCCGCTCATGGTGACCCAGCCGTTGTGCACCCAGTACCGCGCGAACGCGTCGCCGAAGGCCTTGGCCTGCGCGATCTCGTTCTCGTGGTGCGGGAAGATCAGGTCGATGCCGCCGCCGTGGATGTCGAACTCGCGGCCCAGGTACTTGTGGGCCATCGCCGAGCACTCCAGGTGCCAGCCGGGACGGCCGCGGCCCCAGGGGGTCTCCCAGCTGGGCTCCCCCTCCTTGGCCGTCTTCCACATGGCGAAGTCACGCGGGTCGCGCTTGCCGGTCTCGCCCTCGCCGGAGGGCTGGAGCAGGTTGTCCAGTTCCTGGTTGGACAGCTCCAGGTAGCCGGGGAAGGACTTCACGTCGAAGTAGACGTTGCCGTCGGACTCGTAGGCGTGGCCGCGCTCGATCAGGCCGCGCATCATCTCGACCATCTCGGTGATGTGGCCGGTGGCGCGCGGTTCGTAGGTGGGCGGCAGGCAGCCGAGGACGTCGTAGCCGTCGTTGAAGGCCCGCTCGTTCTCGTACCCGATCGACCACCACGGGCGGCCCTGCTCGGCCGACTTCCGGATGATCTTGTCGTCGATGTCCGTGACGTTGCGGATGAAGGTGACGTCGTAGCCGCGGTGGGCGAACCAGCGGCGCATGATGTCGAAGTTCAGACCCGAGCGGATGTGCCCGATGTGCGGGGCCGCCTGCACCGTCGCGCCGCACAGGTAGATCGAGACACAGCCGTCGATGAGGGGGCTGAAGTCTCGGATCTGCCGGGCGCTGGTGTCGTACAGGCGAATCGTCACCACTCCAGGGTAGTGGTCGCAGGGCAGTGCCCTGCGACCTCTGGGGGCAACAGGGCACGGAACTGTGACATGCGGGGCTGTGGGAGGGGTGCGGAAGGGCCCGGAAGGGTCTCAGAGGCGGCCGACGACCTTGCGCGGGGTGATGCGGACGACGACGCGGGCGGCGTCGTCGGCGGAGGACTGGTTGAACTCCGCGTACTTCAGGCCGGTGTACTTCAGTGCCAGCTCGTCGATGAGGTCCTGCCCGCCTTCGGTGGTGACCGTCGCCTCGCCGCGGATCTCGGCGTACGTGTAGGGCGAGTCGAAGGGCTGCAGGAGCACCGTCACGCGCGGGTCGCGGCGCAGGTTCTTCTCCTTGCGGCGGCCGAGCGTGGTGGAGAAGAGCAGGTCGTCGCCGTCACGCTTCACCCAGACCGGTGAGACCTGGGGGCTGCCGTCGGGCTGGACGGTGGCCACGTTGACGAAGACGGGGGTGTCGAGAAGAGCCTTGATCTTGTCGGACAGTTCGGCGGCCATTGCGGGTGCCTCTCTCTCGTATCTCTCGTATCTCTCGTATCTCTCGTACGACGCTCGTATCTCTCGTACGTCGGTGGACGGGTCGCCCGGGGGTGCGTTCCCGATACTGCTCCAACACACCCTGCCGCGGCGGCATTTCACCCGTCTCCGGTCAGCCGGTCCGTACGACCAGTGCCGTGGCGATCGCCGCGAGGCCCTCGGCGCGGCCGGTGAGGCCGAGCCCGTCCGTCGTCGTGCCGGACACGGCGACGGGGGCGCCCGCGGCGGCGCCGAGCGTCTTCTGCGCCTCGTCGCGCCGCTTGCCGACCTTGGGCCGTACGCCGATGACCTGGACGGCGATGTTGCCGATCTCGAAGCCCTCGGCGCGCACGATTCTGGCCGCCTCGGCGAGCAGCGTCACACCGGAGGCGCCTGACCACTCGGGCCTGCTGGTGCCGAAGTGCGCGCCGAGGTCGCCGATGCCGGCCGCGGAGAACAGGGCGTCGCAGGCGGCGTGCGCGGCGACGTCGCCGTCCGAGTGCCCGGCGAGGCCCGCGCTCTCGCCCTCCCAGAGGAGCCCGGCGCACCACAGCTCGCGCCCTTCCTCGAAGGCGTGCACGTCGGTGCCGATGCCGACCTGCGGGAGCGGGATGCGGACCGGCTGGTTCTGCTGGGTCTTGTTCTCAGAAGCCATCGTTGGCCCTCCTGCGGGCGAGTACGGCCTCGGCGAGTACGAGGTCGAGGGGCCGCGTCACCTTGAAGGCCTCTTCGTGGCCGGGCACGACGACGACCCGGAGGCCGAGCTGCTCGACCATGCTGGCGTCGTCCGTGACGTTGTCGGTGACGGTCGCGTGGGCGCGGACGAGGGTGTCGCGGTCGAAGCCCTGCGGGGTCTGCACCGCGCGCAGGCGGGCCCGCTCGGGCGTGGCCACCACGGGCTCGGGCGCGCCCGGCTCCTTGGGGTCGCCCGGCTCGACCTGCTTGACGGTGTCGGTCAGGGGCAGCGCGGGGACGACGGCGGGTGCGCCGTCGCGTACGGCCTCGATGACGCCGTCGACGGTGTCGACCGGTACGAGGGGGCGGGCCGCGTCGTGCACCAGGACGATGTCGATGCCGTCCGGCAGGGCGTCGAGGCCGAGCTTCACGGATTCCTGGCGGGTTTCGCCGCCGGGGACCACCAGGAAGTCGGTGCGCTCGGGCAGCGCGTGATCGGCGATGAGGGACTTGACCTCGGCGGCGCCCTCCGGCGGGGCCACGACGACGACGAGCGAGACGGCGCGGGATGCGGCCATGGCCCGTACGGCGTGGATGAGCATGGGTGTGCCGTTCAGCGCGCGGAGCGCCTTGGGGGCGCCCGGGCCGAGCCGTACGCCGCGTCCGGCGGCGGGGATCACGACCGCGGTGCGGGATTCCTCAGACATCGCTTCCGTTCAGGTTTGTGTGCTCGGGGGAGGTGGGTATGGCCACAGCGACGCCGGGCACGAGCCCTTGACCGGACCCTTCCGTGACATCTGGTCGACAGCTGCCCGAGCCCGGCGCGCACGCCAAGCAGCACCAGCAGGAACAGAGGCACAGGGAACAAGGCACCAGGAACACCGAGTACGGCGCGAGCACGACGGCGAAGATTCAAAAATTCAGAGAGTGCATCTCAGAGGTACTGCGTCTGAGAGATTGCGTCTGGGTACGAACATGCCGCAGCGCCCGGCGACACCATTGAGGGTCAGCGGGCACCGCGGCATTCATGGCGCCAGGACATATGCGTACGCGTATGTCAGGACGCGATCAGGACGCGAGAACCTCGTCAAGCAGGGCCTCGGCCTTGTCCTCGTTCGTGTTCTCCGCGAGGGCGAGCTCGCTCACCAGGATCTGGCGAGCCTTGGCGAGCATGCGCTTCTCACCCGCGGACAGTCCGCGCTCACGCTCACGACGCCACAGGTCACGCACGACTTCCGCGACCTTGATGACATCGCCCGAAGCGAGTTTCTCGAGATTTGCCTTGTAGCGACGGGACCAGTTCGTCGGCTCTTCGGCGTACGGCGCGCGCAGTACTTCGAAGACCCGGTCGAGCCCGTCCTGACCGACCACATCACGTACGCCGACGAACTCCGCATTGTCCGCAGGCACACGTACCGTCAAGTCGCCCTGAGCGACCTTCAGCACCAAGTAGGTCTTGTCCACGCCTTTGATCTGGCGAGTCTCAATGGCCTCGATCAGCGCGGCCCCGTGATGGGGATAGACCACGGTGTCGCCAACCTTGAACGTCATGTGACAGGTACCCCTTCCGTGGCTATCCATCCTAACACGAGAACCGCCTCTTCTGAATGGCGTTTTCGCAGGTCAGGGCGCATCTCGGGGCTTGACAACTGCAACAGGAACGTGCTGCGAAGGGCTTCCGGAGCGAGGTATTCGCAGGTGAGAGCAGCTCTCCGGGGAAGCAGAAACACGCCCGTCACACGCCCCCAGAGAGCGCTCCAGGAGGCTGAACGTCCCGGTTTGCCAGGTTCCAGGCAGTGAACTTTCGCTACTCCGTTCGGCGACTGGAGAGGCGTGCGACTCCGCCTTCGACGTAAATCCGGAATTGATCAAGATCCCCGAGTGATCAATTTCCCGGACTTCCCCGGACCGCCATGCATTCCTTACCGGAAATCCCCAGGACGGGCTCCGACTGACTCTTGACGGCGCTTATGTGAATGGTGGCCGAGAGGCCAATGGCGTGAGAGTGACGGCAGTGGCAGGTGTGGCCGGACATGGCGCGTACACAGCAAGATCGCGGCAGGATCGAGGCAAGATCGCGGCGGAACGGGAGGGGCCCGGGAGAGGCTCAAGGGCCGTAGGGGCGGGTCGGGTGCGGTGGCGCGGGAACGGCTCGGTAACCTAAGGCCGCTGACACATACTTAGGGCGGCTTTACGGCCGTCCTCCTCCCGTCCTCGTTCAAGGAGTTGCCGCCGCCGTGAGCCGCAGCCTTCGACGTGGCGCCATCGCCGCCACCGCCATCGCGTTCTCGCTCGCGTCGCTCGCCGCGTGCGGCGCCGGTAACAACGCCCAGACGCACGAGATCAGGCCGGACAACGCCGCGACCGCCGTCGGCGACATCAAGATCCAGAACGCCATGGTGATCACCCAGCCCGACCTGAAGTCGACGGGTCCCGCGGTGATCGCCGCCACGGTCTTCAACAACGGCCGTACCGACCAGACCCTGGACGAGATCACGGTCACCGGTACCGGCAAGAAGGCCAAGATCACGCCGGCCAAGGACGACAAGGTCTCCAAGCGCGGCGGTCCGCTGACCATCCCCGCCGGCGGCTCCGTCGTCATCGGCGGCAAGGACAACGCCTCCGCCGTCCTGCCCAGCAGCCGCGAGGCCGTCAAGGACGGCAACGCACAGCCGGTCGTCTTCGCCTTCAGCGAGACCGGCGACGTGAAGATGCAGACCTTCGTCGTGCCGGCCGAGAGCTACTTCAAGAAGTGGGGCCCGTCCGAGGTTCCCGAGGCGCCGGACTCGAAGCCGACCGGCGTGGCGAGCGGTGAGCCCAACGACGGCGCGTCCGACGGCACGACCGCGGGTGCCACGGAGGGCACGACCGAGGGCTCGACCGAGGGCGCAACCGAGGGTGGCGCCGCCAACTCCTCGAACAAGCCGTCGGGCAACGCCTCCGACAAGGGCACGGAGCAGTCCGAAGCCGGGTCGCAGGACGCGGGCACGACTGCGGGCACGGGCGCCCAGCACTGACACGACGCACAGACGCATAGACGCACAGACGCACAGACGGAAGGGCGGGAACCCAGTGGGTTCCCGCCCTTCCGTCTGTCTGCTGGGGGTGGGGGCTGCTGTTTACGGCTCGAACTTGTAGCCCAGGCCCCGCACCGTCACCAGGTAGCGCGGCGCCCCCGGGTCGGGCTCGATCTTGGCGCGCAGGCGCTTGACGTGGACGTCGAGGGTCTTGGTGTCGCCCACGTAGTCCGCGCCCCAGACGCGGTCGATCAGCTGCATGCGGGTCAGGACGCGGCCCGCGTTGCGCAGGAGCATCTCCAGGAGGTCGAACTCCTTGAGGGGCAGGTCGACCTTGGAGCCGGAGACGGTGACCACGTGACGGTCCACGTCCATGCGGACCGGGCCCGCCTCCAGGGCCTGCGGGGCGACCTCCTCGGGCTCGCCGCGGCGGCGCAGGACCGCGCGGATGCGAGCCACCAGTTCGCGCGACGAGAAGGGCTTGGTGACGTAGTCGTCGGCTCCTATTTCCAGGCCGACCACCTTGTCGATCTCGCTGTCCTTGGCGGTGACCATGATCACCGGGACGTTGGAGTGGCTGCGCAGCTGGCGGCAGACCTCCGTGCCGGGCAGGCCCGGCAGCATCAGGTCGAGCAGGACGAGGTCGGCGCCGTTGCGCTCGAACTCGTCTAGTCCGTCCGGGCCGGTGGCCGCGATGGCGACCTCGAAGCCCTCTTTGCGGAGCATGTAGGACAGGGCGTCGCTGAAGGATTCCTCGTCCTCGACGACGAGCACTCGGGTCACGGAAGGACCTCCGGGGCAGGGATGGGTTCGTACGCAGTGGTCTCGTCGGGCCGTGCGGTGTCGGCTTCGCTGCCGTCTCCGCCGTGACCGGATCCGCGGTCGCGGGCTGCGGCTGCTTCGGGCAGCCGCAGGGTGAAGGTGGAGCCCTGTCCCTCGGAGCTCCACACGGTGACCTCCCCGCCGTGCGAGGCGGCCACGTGTTTGACGATGGCGAGGCCGAGGCCGGTGCCGCCGGTGGCCCGGGAGCGAGCCGGGTCGACTCGGTAGAAGCGCTCGAATATGCGCTCCTTGTCCTTGTCGGAGATGCCGATTCCCTGGTCGGTGACGGCCACCTCGATAAGGTCTCCGCCCGGTGCGTTGACCCGGCGGGCTGCGATGCCGACGCGGGTGCGAGCGGGCGAGTAGTTGACGGCGTTCTCGACGAGATTGCCGAGTGCTGCGGCGAGCTGGCCGCGGTTGCCCCATATCCGCAGGTCGGCGGTGCCGCCCGCGGCCATGGTGATCTGCTTGTGGGTGGCCTGGTGACGGCTGCGGTCGATCGCTTCCGCCACCAGCTCATCCACACGGACGGGTTCGGCGTCCTCCAAGGGGTCGTCGTTCTGGACCCGGGAGAGGTCGATGAGCTCCTGGACGAGGCTGGTCAGGCGGGTCGCCTCGATCTGCATGCGGCCCGCGAAGCGCTCGACGGCCTCGGGGTCGTCCGACGCGTCCATGACGGCCTCGGACAGGAGCGAGAGTGCGCCCACCGGGGTCTTGAGCTCATGGCTCACGTTCGCCACGAAGTCGCGTCGTACGGCTTCGATGCGGCGGGCCTCCGTGAGGTCCTCCACGAGGAGAAGGACCAGGCGGGAGCCGAGGGGGGCCACGCGTGCGGAGACGGCGAGGGCCTCGCCCCGGCCGGTGCCGCGGCGTGGCAGGTCCAGCTCGACCTGGCGTATCTCGCCGTCGCGGCGGGTGTCGCGCGCCATCTGGAGCATGGGCTCCACGGCGAGCTTGCCGCCGCGGACCAGGCCGAGGGCGTACGCCGCCGAGCTGGCCTTCACCACGCTGTCCGCTTCGTCGAGGACGACGGCGGACGAGCGGAGCACGGAGAGAACCGTGTCGACGCCCGGCGGCAGTACGGGGTCTGTGTGCAGGGAGGTCCGGGTGGGGCGTTTCAGGTCGCGCTCGCTCCAGCGGAACGCCAGCATGGCGATGACACCGGTGCACACTCCGGCGATCGCTGCCGCTGCGGCGACCGCCGCGTTCACGTCCATGCCTCCAGGTTATGCGCCGAATGAGCACCAGCCCCAGCCATCCGGGTGCCGCCTCGAACACTCGTCGCCCAGAGTTCACCGAGGGGACGGTGTTGGTTCACTTCGGCCGAACGGGTTACGCCGGGCCGCGCCGGGGCGACTCCGGGGAGCGCGCCACGCGTCGCCCACAGTTCACCTGGGTGACAGGGACGGTTCATTCGGGATGTCGGAAACGGACGCGTCCGACCCGCACCGTGGGAGCGTGGGGGTCAGCCCCCGGGTCGTACTAGAGAGGGACATCCACATGCGCGACGCGTACCACGAGGAACTTGACTCGATCGGCGAGGGGCTGGTCGAGATGGCCCGTCTGGTCGGGTCCGCGATCGGGCGCGCCACGACGGCCATGCTCGACGCCGATCTGAAGCTGGCGGAGAGCGTGATCGCCGCCGACCAGAAGGTCGACGATCTCCAGCACGAGCTGGAGGCGCGCGCGATAGCCCTTCTGGCTCGGCAGCAGCCGGTCGCCACGGACCTGCGCATCGTCGTCACCTCGCTGCGGATGAGCGCCGACCTCGAGCGCTCGGGCGACCTCGCCCAGCACGTCGGCAAGCTGGCCCGGCTGCGCTTCCCGGCGTCGGCCGTTCCGCACGACCTGCACGCGACGATCCTGGAGATGGGGCAGCTCGCGCAGCGGCTCATGGCCAAGGCGGCGGAGGTCATCATCACGAAGGACGTCGACCTGGCGATGCAGCTGGAGCAGGACGACGACGAGATGGACCTGCTGCACCGCACGCTCTTCCAGCACCTGATGGACGACCGCTGGAAGCACGGCATCGAGACGGCCGTGGACGTGACGCTCCTCGGCCGCTACTACGAGCGCTTCGCGGATCACGCGGTGTCGGTGGCCAAGAGGGTCGTCTACCTGGTCACGGGCGAGCACGCGGACGAGATCCAGCCCACGGGCACGCCCGTGGAAGGCGCCTGAGCCCTACACCGGCCGACGCGCGCGCAAAGGGGTGTGCCCCGCACCGATCGTGCGGGGCACACCCCTTTGCTCTGGCTCTGCTCCGAGTGCCTCAGCTTCAGCCGCAGCCGCCGCACTGGCACGGTCCGCCCGACTGACAGCCGCAGCCGCAGCCCGAGCCGCAGCCGCAGGCGCCGAGGAGTACGAGCGCGGGCAGGCCCGGCGTATCGGCGGGCTGCTCGGGGACGGGTTCGGTCATCGGGGACTCAGCCATGGGTCTCCTCCTCGAAGGCGTACTGCAAAGGCGTACTGCGAAGGCGTACTGCGAAGGCGTACGGCGATGGCGCACTGCCTGTTGCCCGTTGCATGCCCACTGAAGAGGGGCGCACCAACGGCGCACACGCGCGTGCGGCGCACCCGGCGTTCCGGATCACCACCCACGAAACTTCCTACACAACCTTCACAGAAATGCCTTACTGTGAGTCCGCTGTGCAGGGGTATCAAGTCCCAGGTCTCTGACCTGGGTTCTTCTTATGTGGGGGGTCACATACCGTGCGTACGCGCACCATCTCGACCGCGACAGCGCTCGCGGTCCTCTTCAGTTCCGCGGCCCTGGTCGCGACGGCGTCCGGCCAGGCGGTGGCGGACTCATCGAAGCTTCTGAACGTGCAGTCGTCGGGTGACGTTCTCGTGGACGGCGAGCACCAGCGCGTCTACGTCTCCGACCCGAGGGGCGGCAAGATCGTCGTCACGGACTACGCGGGCACCGTCAAGGCCACCCTGGACGGTCTTCCGGACGTCGAGGGCCTCGCGCTCTCGCCCGACTCCGGCCAGGTCTACGCGGCTGTGGCGGGGCTCAACCGGATCGTCTCCGTGGAGACGTCCTCGTACACGCAGAGTGCGAGCTACGCGCTCGACGGCGCCGAGAAGCCGCGCACGCTCGCGCTGGCGAGCGGCAAGCTGTGGTTCGGCTACGGGCCCGACGCCGAGGGCGGCATCGGCTCGCTCGACTTCTCCGGCGACGGCGGCGAGCCGGTCGTCGCGCTCGCCCAGGACGGCGACGCGAGTTTCTACGCCGCGCCCGAGCTCGGTTCCGACCCCGACTCGGGGATCCTGGTCGCCGGCGAGAAGGTGACGAGCAACGACACCCTGACCGTGTACGACGTCTCGGGGCCGAAGCCGGAGCTGAAGGTCAGCAAGTCGGTGGAGGGCGGCTTCTTCGACGACATCGCGGTCTCCCCCGACGGGACCCAGATCGTCACCGCGAGCGGCGCCCCGTACTACCACCCGGTGTACTCCACGAAGGACCTGTCACCGCTGGGCCGTTACAACTCCGGGGACTACGGCTCCGCCGTGGACATCGCCCCGGACGGCACCGTGGCGGCGGGCACCTTCTCCTGGTACGGGCCCGACGTGCACATCTACCGGCAGGGCAAGTGGACCAAGGTCCGGGAGTACGAGTTCCCGAACACCAGCGGCAGCAGCGGCGGCGACACGCTGGCCGAGGGCGGGCTCGCCTGGGCGCCGGACGGCAGCAGGCTCTTCGCGGTCTCCGACAACGGCCAGGGCGCCTTCTCGCTGCGGGTCCTGACCGATCCGGCCAAGACCGTGCCCACCCTGACGGTGAACGCCCCGACGAAGGCGACCCGGGCCAAGTCCCTCACCGTCACCGGCAAGCTCACCGCCACGGCAGCGGCGCTGCCCGCCGGGACCGAACTGGCCGTCACGCGCACGGACGTCGAGTCCCCCGACGGCAAGAAGCTGCCCGCGGTGAAGACCAAGGCGGACGGCACCTTCTCGTTCACCAATACCCCGCCCGCGGGCGGCAAGGTGAAGTACAAGGTCGCGTACGCGGGCGACGCCACGCACTCCGCGGCCTCCGCGACGGACACGGTGGACGTCTCACGGACCGCGGCCAAGCTGACCCTGAACAAGAACGGCAAGGTCTACGGCTACGGCGCCGACGTCTCCTTCACCGCGCACCTCGGCTCGACGTACAAGAACCGCACGGTCGAGATCTGGGCGAATCCCTACGGCGGCGACAAGCCCAACAAGCTGGTCAGGACCGGGAAGGTCAACTCCAGCGGCAACATCTCCGCCACGGTGGACATGAAGCGCGACACGACCGTCACCGCCGTCTTCGCGGGCGACGCGCGTTACGGCTCGAAGAAGGCCAAGTCCACGGCGTACGCCAAGGTCAAGGTCTCCACGGCCGTCTCCAAGCACTACAAGACGGGCAAGATCGGGTCCACGAAGTACTACTGGTTCCACAAGAACGCCGACCCGGTCCTGACGACGACCATGAGCTACTACAAGGGCCGCAAGCAGCGCTTCGAGCTCCAGGTGTACGCGAACGGCGCGTGGCGGTCCGGGGGCGGCGCCGAGTACTTCAAGCTGAACCCGGACGGCACTTGCTCCGTCCGTCTGGAGGGACCCGGCCAGTCGGGTATCCGTGGGCGGGTGCGCTCGTCGTACATCAACGGGACGTCGGGCGACAACGTGAACTCGACGACGCACGGGGCGTGGAAGTACCTGAACTTCACCCGGTAGGCACGCCGGTCTCCTGGACGGAGGCGGGGGCAGGTCCCACAGGGCCGACCACCACCTCCGTCTCCGTCTCCGTCTCCTCGGCCGGAAGCCCCCGCATGAGCGACCAGTACCCGAGCGCGGCGACGGTCCCGACGACCGCGCAGGTGGCCCAGAGCCACTGGGCGCCGAAGTGGTCGATGACGAAGCCGGACATCAGCGGGGCGACGAGCGCGGCGACGGCCCACGACAGGGTGTACATGCCTTGGTAGCGCCCCCTGCCGTGGGTCGGCGAGAGCCGCACGACGAGGCCGGTCTGCGTAGGGGCGTTGATGATCTCGGCGAGGGTCCAGACGCACACGGTGAGGGCGAAGACGCCGATGGACCCGGCGAACGCGGTGAGCCCGAAGCCGTAGCCGGCGAGCAGCGCGGAGATGATCAACAGCCGTTGCGGGTCGCGGTGTTCGATGAAGCGCGTGACGGGGATCTGAAGAGCGACGATGAGTACGCCGTTGACGGCGATGGCCACTCCATAGTCGACGGGCGTGAACCCGGCCTCGCCCATGGCGACGGGCAGGCCCACGGCGCCCTGCTGGAAGATCACCGCGATGAGGAACGAAAGGCCGACGACGCCCATGAAGCGCCCGTCGCGCAGGACGGTCCCGAGACCGACGTCAGGTT
This sequence comes from Streptomyces sp. NPDC055239, assembly GCF_053606205.1. Taxonomy (NCBI): domain Bacteria; kingdom Bacillati; phylum Actinomycetota; class Actinomycetes; order Kitasatosporales; family Streptomycetaceae; genus Streptomyces; species Streptomyces sp. NPDC055239. Next base: position 13,024 of record NZ_JBSGRD010000028.1, read on the forward strand.
CCGATGCCTTCTCCAGGGCGGTCCGCACGGGCCGCGACTCGGGCAGCTTCGCGAAGACGACGACGGCGCAGACCATGGTCATCACGGCTTCGATGAGGAACCCGGCGAGGTAGCTGAACTCGGCGATGAAGCCCGCGCCCGCGGACGAGATCGCGAACCCGAGGTTGATCGCCCAGTAGTTGAGCGAGAAGGCCCGCACCCGGTCCTCGGGGCGGACGATGTCGGCCATCATCGCCTGGACGGCGGGCCGGGACGCGTTGCTCGCCATGCCGACGAGGAAGGCGACGGCCGCGATGGCCAGGGGGTCCTTCATGAAGCCGAGGAGGGCGACGGAGAGGGCGGTGGACGACTGGGCGATGAGGAGAGTGGGCCGCCGCCCGAGCCGGTCGGTCATGACGCCCGCCCCGATCGAGGAGACGACGCCGCCGAGGCCGTGCAGGGCGGCGACGAGACCGGCGTACGTCGCGGAGTAGCCGCGGTCGAGGGTCAGATAGAGCGCCATGAAGGTGGCGACGAAGGCACCGAGCCGGTTGACGAGGGTGCTGGTCCACAGCCACCAGAACTCGCGGGGAAGACCGGAGACGGACTCTTTGGCGGCGCGTCTCAGGGCGGCGAGCGGCATTGGTTTCCCCCACAGGATCAAGCAGAAATGTAAGCGTCTCTAGCGACGAGCGAAAATTACGACCAGTGGGCCGGTAAGAGCCAGTGGATTAACAGAACCCGTCAACTGACCCCGTGCCCGCGTCCGCGCTGTCCGGGCTGCGGGCGGACGCGCGGGGCACAGGGCGGTTCGATTACGCTCAGGGGCATGGCCGACGCACCGTACAAGCTGATCCTCCTCCGCCACGGCGAGAGCGAGTGGAACGAGAAGAACCTGTTCACCGGCTGGGTGGACGTCAACCTCACCGCGAAGGGCGAGAAGGAGGCGACGCGCGGCGGCGAGCTGCTCAAGGACGCCGGCCTGCTCCCCGACGTGGTCCACACGTCCCTCCAGAAGCGCGCGATCCGCACCGCGCAGCTCTCCCTGGAGTCCGCCGACCGCCTCTGGATCCCGGTCCACCGCAGCTGGCGCCTGAACGAGCGCCACTACGGCGCGCTGCAGGGCAAGGACAAGGCGCAGACGCTCGCCGAGTTCGGCGAGGAGCAGTTCATGCTCTGGCGCCGCTCGTACGACACCCCGCCGCCGGCGCTCGACCGCGACGCGGAGTACTCGCAGTTCTCCGATCCCCGCTACGCGACGCTCCCGCCGGAGGTGCGCCCGCAGACGGAGTGCCTCAAGGACGTCGTCGTCCGCATGCTCCCGTACTGGTTCGACGGCATCGTCCCCGACCTCCTGACCGGCAAGACGGTCCTGGTAGCGGCCCACGGAAACTCCCTCCGCGCCCTGGTCAAGCACCTGGACGGCGTCTCGGACGAGGACATCGCGGGCCTGAACATCCCGACGGGCATCCCGCTCGCCTACGAGCTGGACGCGGAGTTCAAGCCCGTGAAGCCGGGCGGGACGTACCTGGACCCGGATGCGGCGAAGGCGGCGATCGAGGCGGTCAAGAACCAGGGCAAGAAGAAGTAAGCCCGACGCTTTAAGCCCCCTGCCTGCGGATTGCCCGCTGACAGGGGGCTTTTCGTTGCCCGGGACCGTCTCTGCCGCTGTGGCCTCGGCGACGTCCACCATCGACCCGGGCAAAGCCGAGCAGACGCGGCTCAGGGAGTCCAAGTCGTTCGTACCAGTGGGGTGCTGGGCCTTCGGGACGTAGCCTCGCCTTGTGAAGGACCCACGCCCGGCCATGCCGGAACCCTTGGTCTGGGCCTTGGCCTGGATCGTTGCCACCGTGATGTTCTGGTTGCTTGCCCAGGTGATCGGCGGCCCGACGAGCTGGTACGCGAGTGCTCTCTTCGCAGGGTTCGTGGTCGTCGGCGGAGAACTCGTAGATCGCTACAAGCAGAGGCGCTGACCAGGTCCGGCTCCCGTGATGCTCACACCCGCACCCGGCGCCCTGCGACGAAAAGCAGCGCCACCGCGCCGACCGCGAGGATGACGTGGCCGATCAAGTTGGCGGTGCCCGCGGAGCCGGTGTCGGGGGTCTGGCCGAAGCCGATCCATGTGTACGTCAGCGTGGCGCCGGCGGCGAGTGCGTACACCTGTGGCAATCCCCAACCGGGCCTGTGCGACCAGGAGATGCCGAGGGCCAGCGCTACGGCCGCGATGGCGAGAGATGCCGCCACGCTCCACCAGTTCGTCTGGAGGACCAGCATGAATCCGCTGGTCAGCAGGAACGCCGCCGCGCCCGCGAGCAAGGGGCGGGGTGCGCTGCGGGCGGTTCGGCCGCCGGGTACCGGCACCGGCGGCCGGATCCGGAACGCGGTGACCACCAGCAGGATCACTACCGCAGCCGTGCCCGCCAGGCGCGGCCAAGGGGCCATGAAGTGGCTCTCGTCGTAGCTGCCCCAGCCTGTGATCACGGCACCGAGGGCGAAGAGCGCCGCGGTGACCGACAGGCCGATGCGGCCTAGCCACGGTTCCCGCGCCCGGTCCGGAACCAGCGACTCCATGAGCGCGATCGGCACGGCGATGCTCCACACGGCGTGCACGGCCAGGACCGAGAGCAGCCCGTAGGCGCCGATGCCCAGGAACGGCACGTGCGTTACCGAGACCATGTCGTAGTTCCCGGAGTAGTGCGCGTTGAACAGCATCTGGTCGAGGAGCCCCTCCTCCACCAGCGCGTACGCCGCGCCGAGGAGCAGGATCGAGCCCCATCCCCGCCCGGCGCGCCGGACGACCTCCCGGATCAGCAGGCACCCGCCGCCGTACAGCAGCGCCTGCATCGGCAGCAGCCACAGCATGTCGATCGACGTCGCGCCGAGCAGCAGCTCGCCGACCACCGGCGACAGGAAGAACAGCCCCACGGCGGGCATCGCGTGTCTCATGCCAACCGACGCTACGGACGGTGTGACCGGCGGCGCGTCTGCCGAGTGGCTAGAAGCGGTTGTCCGAAAGCATGGAGTGGGGCGACGAAAGTCGAGGGCTGTCCGTCATGCGGGAGGTGGCGGTTCCCGGCGGGCGGAGTGCGTCAGCCGGTCGGCGAGGGCTTCGACCAAGTCTCGGAGTTCGTCCGGGCGTTCGATGGCGAACGGGCGGTCCAGGGAGGCCAGTACTGCGGGGAGCCAGTCGAGGTCGTTCACTCGTAGGTCGACGCTCGACCAGCCCTCGGTCTGCGGCAGTTCTTCCACGATCGCGACGCTGCGGGGTAGTCGCGTGTGGATGTGCTCGGGCGTCGCCTGGACGCGCAGGGTCACCTCGTGGCGGTACGGGGCTGTGGCGAGGCCCGTCAGGACGCGCTGCGCCGGGTCGAAGTCAGCGGGTGGTTCGAACGAGCCCGGCAGGTTCCGCACGTCCGTGATGCGGTCCAGGCGGAACGTACGGTCCTCGCCGGTCGTGAGATCAGCGGCCGTGACGTACCACTTGCCCGAGTGAGCGACGAGCCCGTGCGGGTGCAGCGTGCGTTCGCTGCGGTCGCCGTTCGCGTTGGTGTAGCGGACCGAGATCGGACGGTGGTGGTTCACCGCATCGGCGACCGGGAGCAGGACCCCGGTTTCCGGGGCCACGTCCGGGGCGCCCGATCCGCCGGGCTGAGCCGTGAAGGCCAGCGAACCGAGCACCGCGTCGAGTCTGAGGCGCAGTCGCTCGGGCAGTACGCGCCGGATCTTGGCCGCCGCCGTCTCGCTCGCCGTGCCAGTGGTCGTGCCCGTGGTCGTGGTCGTCAGGCGTTCTCGCTGACCCGCGACCAGACCGAGGAGCACGGCGAGCGCTTCCTCGTCGCTCAGCATGAGCGGCGGCATACGGAAACCGCGGGTGAGCCGGTAGCCGCCGTAGCGGCCGCGCACCGATTCGACGGGCACGTCGAGGTCGACGAGGTGGCCGACGTAGTGCCGCACCGTGCGTTCGTCGACGCCGAGCCGGTCGGCGAGCTCGGACGCGGTCCGGATGCCGCCCGACTGCAGGAGCTCCAGCAGGGTGAGTACGCGGGCGATGGGGCGGGGCATGTTCAGAAGTCTGCCGTATATACCGGGCGGGTTCCGCCCGGTATTGGTCATAGCCTCTGGTCAGAAGCACCGAATGAACGGCCTCAACGGCCCGAACGACCAGGAGTGGACCCCCATGAATTTCGTCTCCGTTCGCATCATCACGAGCGACGTCGCCCGCCTCGTCTCCTTCTACGAGCGCGCCACCGGGGTCACCGCCAGCTGGTCCAACGAGGACTTCGCCGAGCTGAGGGTCGCCTCGGCCACCCTCGCGATCGGCAGCACCCGCACGGTCCCGCTGTTCTCGCCCGGCTCCGCCCGCCCGGCCGACAACCACAGCGTCATCCTCGAGTTCCTTGTCGACGACGTGGACAGCGTCCACAAGAACCTGACCGGCTTCGTGGAGGACTTCGTCAACGAGCCCACCACGCTGCCCTGGGGCAACCGCTCGCTCCTGTTCCGCGACCCCGACGGCAACCTCGTCAACTTCTTCACGCCCGTCACGCCCGCCGCTATCGAGAAGTTCGGTCGCTGAGGTCGCCGAGGTCACTGAGGTCGCTGAGTGCCTCGAAGCCCAGGTGTTCGGCCAGGAAGCGTTCCGCCGCGGTGTAGAGGGCGATCACGTTCTCCGGGTTCTCGATGGCGTGGCCCTCGTCCTCCATGACGGTGTACTCGACGGGGACGCCTCGTGCGCGCAGAGCCTCGACGAGCTGGTCGGACTCGGCGAGGACGACGCGGGCGTCGTTGGCGCCGTGCACCACCATCAGCGGGGTACGGATCTGGTCGACGCGGCTGATCGGGGAGCGGGCCAGCATGTCGGCCTCCTGCGCCGGGTCGGCCGGGTCCCCGACGTACGTGAACCAGTTGTAGGCGAGCATCGGCTTGACGAAGTCGGGCTGGTTGCGCATGAAGTTGGCCAGGTCCGAGATCCCGACGACGTCGATGGCGGCGGCGAAGACGTCCGGGGTGAAGGTGACGCCGACCAGCGACGCGTAACCGCCGTAGGAACCGCCCATGATCGCCACCCGCTCCGGGTCGGCGTACCCCTGGTCGACCGCCCACCGCACGCCGTCGATGAGGTCGTCGTGCATCTTGCCCGCGAACTCCCCGATGCCCGCCCGGGTGAAGGCCTTGCCGTAACCGGTCGAGCCCCGGAAGTTGACCTGGAGGACCGCACATCCCCGGTTGGCGAAGAGCTGCGCCGCCGGGTGGTATCCCCAGCTGTCCCGGCTCCAGGGGCCGCCGTGGACGAACAGCACGAGCGGCAGCCGGGACGGCTCGATGCCGACCGGCAGCGTCAGGTGCGAGGGCAGCGTCAGACCGTCGCGGGAGGGGATCGACACCGGTGTCATCGGTGCGAGGGACTCGGGGTCGAGATGCGGCTTCGCCCGGTGGAGCAGGCGGCTCTCGCCGGTGGTGTGGTCGTAGAAGAAGGTGACCCCGGGGTCACGGTCGTGGGTGAAGCTGACCACCCAGCGCTGTCCGCTCTCGTCAGACGACACTCCGGCGAGATCACCGTCGGACAGCTTCTCCAGGTTCTCCAGTACGGCGGCGAAGTGCGGGTCCAGGGCGTGGATCACCTGCCGCTCCCCCAGATAACGGACCCCGAGCAGCTCACCTGTGCGCCGGCTGCGGATGAGCGGGGACGGCAGGGCGGGAAAGACCCGGGCGCGGGTGTCCAGGTCGTACTGCGGGTGGGAGTCGACCTCTTGCTCCTCGCCGGTCGCCAGGTCGAGCCGGGCCAGGCGGAGGCGGTCGCTCCCCCGGTGCGAGCCCAGCCAGATCCCGGTGCCGTCCGGTGTGACTTCCAGGGGGTAGACCCCCAGCGGGGCGTCACCGCCGTCGAAGCGCGCCACGGGGTCCAGCTCATCCGTTGCCGCGTCCCACCGGGACAGCTCGATGTCGCCCTCGGCCGTCGTCACCACGGCGAACGGCTCGCGCTCGCCGTACAGCCACCCTTCGACAGTGCCGCCGGGGCTCTGGGCGAGGGGCGTGAGTTCGCCGGTGGCGATGTCCAGCTCGACCAGGTCGAACCGGGCATGGTCGCGCACGTTCAGCTGGGTGATCACCTTGCCGGGCCGCCCGGCGGGCAGGTCAACGCCCATGGCCCGCGCCCCGGGGTAGGGAGTGAGGTCCACCGCGGCGGCGTCCGGGTCCCGCAGGTCCACGCGGTAGATGTGCACGTTCTCGTCGCCGCCCTGGTCGCGGGTGTAGAGCAGCCAGCGCGGGTCACGGGCCCAGTGGTAGCTCACCACTCCGCGGTCCTCGGTGGTCACGCACCGCGCGTCCCCCGGAGCGTCGACGCTCTCGACCCATACGTTCATGCGGTTCTTCCACAGGGCCAGGTACGCCAATTTCGTACCGTCCGGCGAAAGCGTGACCGTCGCGCGGGGCGGCGGCCCGAAGAACTCTTCGACGGAGATGTTCTCCCGCTGTGTCATGTCTGTGGTTCCTTTCCCGTGGCGATCTTCTGTCACTAAGTGACACCATGCACACTGTCACTAAGTGACAGATTGCGCAAGCGTCCGACCCTGTCGAGCGTGAGGGGGTAGCCAGACGCGTCACTTAGTGACACGATGTCATCAAG
>NZ_JBSGRD010000029.1:0-14199 GCF_053606205.1 Streptomyces sp. NPDC055239
ACGAAGAACCCGACCACATCGTCGAGTTCGCTGCGCCCCCGCCCCGCCACCGGCGTCCCAAGGACCACATCGCTCTGCCCCGCCCAGCGCCCGAGCACGGCCGCAAAAGACGCCAGGACCGTCTGGAAGACGGTGGCCCGGCCCGCCTCCGCGACCGACCGCAACCGCCCGGCCACACCCCCACCCACCACCACAGGAAGCACGCCGAGGTCGTACGAAGCCTGACTGTCGCCCCGAGACGAACCGGTCGGGAGCTCCAGGGGGTTCGCGCCATCGAGGACAGACTCCCAGTGAGCGAGGCCGGACTCCAGGGTCTCCCCCGCGACCGTCACGCGCTGCCACGCCGCGAAGTCGCCGTACTGGAGCGGAAGTTCAGTCAGCGGCGACACTTCCGCACCGCCCGCGAAAGCCGCGTACAAGGTGCCCAGTTCGCGCAGCACGATCCCCAGCGACCAGCCGTCCACCACCGCGTGATGCGCCACCAGCGCCAGCGCCCACTCACCCGCCCCCAACCGGCCCACCACCACCCGCACTAGGGGACCCGCCGCCAGATCGAACGGCTCCTCCACCACCGACGCCAACCACCCCTCCACATCCGCATCGGCGACATCCGCCACCGAGACGGCGCACGGGAACGCAGGAACCACGATCTGCTGCAGCCCCCCGTCCGCCCACACGAACCGCGTCCGCAAAGCCTCATGCCGGGCGATCACCTCACCCACCGCCCGCTCAAGCACCCCCACATCCAGCGCACCGGAAACCCGCAGACCCCCCGCCACGTGATACGCCGACCCCGCACCCAGACGATCAAGCAGCCACAACCGCTCCTGACCGAACGACGCGGCAACTGGAGCACCGACGTCCCTGCGAGCAATGGGCGCAAGCTGCGCGCCGCCCTTCGACTCCGCCACCGCAGACGCCAGTTGGGCCACCGTCGTGTCACCGAGCAGCACCGCGAGCGGTACGTCCGCGCCGTGGCCCGTCTCCAGGAGTGCGCGGAGCCGGACGGCCCGCAGCGAGTCCAGGCCCTGGGCGACCAGGGGCAGGGCGGCGGAGACACGGTCGGGGGTGAGGTCAAGGACCTCTCCGACGTGGGCCAGTACGGCGGTGGCCGCCGGGTCGGCGGCGAGCAGTTCGGCTGCGCTGTCCTCGGCGGCCGGAGCTACGGCACCGCCACCGCTCGCCAGCGCGACGAACGTACCGGCGCTGTAGCGCTCGCGGCTCTCGTGGCGGCGGATCTTGCCGCTGGAGGTGCGCGGCAGGGCGCCCATCCGCACCAGCACGATGTCGTGCAGGGCGAGTCCGTGCTCGACGGTGACGGCGGCGTGGATCGCGGCGAGCACCGCGTCGGCGTCCTCGTCGCGGAACGCGCGGCTCACCTCGTGCAGCAGCACGACGCGCTCGTCGGTGCCGTCGTCGAGGCCGAAGGCGGCGGCCCGGTTGGGGACCAGGAGTTCGTGGCTGAGCTCGGCCGTGTACTCGATGTCCTGCGGGTAGTGGTTGCGGCCACGGACCACGATCAGGTCCTTGATGCGGCCGGTGATGAACAGTTCGCCCTGGTGACGGAAGGCGAGGTCGCCGGTGCGCAGGTAGCTGCGGCCGTCGGGTTCGGCGAGTTCGGCGGCGAAGGTGTACTCGGTGAGTTCGGGGCGGCGCCAGTAGCCCTGGGCCACGGAACCACCGGTTACCCAGACCTCTCCGACGGCGTCGTCGGCGGCAGGGAGCAGCGTCTCGGTGTCGACGACCAGGATGCTGTCCTTTCCCTGGATGTCGCCGCACCCGATGAGGGTGGTGCCCGACTGGCCGTCATCGGCGAGCGGTTGAGGGCCCTCGTCCGTGAGGGTCACTGCGAGAGGTTCGGTGCGCGGCTTGCCGCCGGTGACGAACAGAGTCGCTTCGGCGAGTCCGTAGCAGGGGTGGAAGGACGAGCGGCGGAAGCCGGCGGCGCCGAAGACGCGGGTGAAGTCGTCGAGGGTGCGGCGGCGTACCGGTTCGGCGCCGACCATCGCGTGTTCCCAGCTGCTCAGGTCGAGCCCGGCGAGCTCCTCCTCGGTGACGCGGCGCACGCACTCGGCGTACGCGAAGTCGGGGGCCGCGCTCATCGTGCCGCCGTGCCTGCTGATCGCGTCGAGCCAGCGGAAGGGGCGGCGCAGGAACGTCATGGGCGCCATCAGGACACAGGGGAAGCCGCTGTAGAGGGGCTGGAGGATGCCGCCGATGAGGCCCATGTCGTGGTAGGGCGGAAGCCAGCTGACGCCGATGCTGTCCGGCGTCGAGCGGTTGGCGTGGGCGATGGTGCGGGAGTTCTCGATCAGGTTGCCGTGCCGCAGCATGACGCCCTTGGGCGATCCCGTGGAGCCGGATGTGTACTGGAGGAAGGCGAGGGCGTCGGCGCCCGGCGCGACCTCGGACCACGTCGGCGCTGCGTCGCGGGCCACGGTGTCGGTGGCGGTCCAGGCGAGCTTGCCGAGGTCACCGAGGGCGTCACCCATGGAGGTGACGAGCTGGAGGGTGGAGTCGTCGGTGAGCGCGACGGTGGCCTCGGCGTCGGTCACGATGTCCATGAGCCGGTCGAGCCCGCGCTTGCCGGACGGAGGGTAGACGGGTACGGCGGCGGTGCCGGAGTACAGGCAGCCGAAGAAGCCGACGATGTACTCCTCGCCCGGCGGGTAGAGCAGCAGCGCCCGGCCTCCGGCGGCGCCCGACTGCTGCATGGCGGCCGCGGTGGCGCGGGCCCGGACGTCGAGCTCGCCGTAGGTCAGCCGGCGCTCCGTGCCGTCCTCCTCGAGCAGGATGTACGCGGTGGCCTCGGGCGTGGCGGCGGCACGGGCACGCAGCATCTCTACGAGGTCGGCGGGACGGAACGACATGGGTTTCCTCCGGTGTGCGGACGGGTGGGCGGGCCGGGCAGCGCTGAAGCGGTGCGAGTGCTCAGGGGTGGTCGAGCAGCAGCTCGTAGAGGCAGTCGGCCCCGAAGCGGACGGCGTCGGCGGGGACCCGCTCGTCGGCGTCGTGCATGTTCTCCTGGTAGCGGGATCCTGCGGGCAGGAGCATGGGGAGCCAGCCGTAGCAGTCCATGCCGAGGTTGGCGAAGAGCCGGGCGTCGGTGGAGGCCGGGGTGATCATCGGGATCGGCAGGCCCTCCGGGTCGGCGGCGCGCAGGATGTCCGTCAACCGCTCGTAGAAGGCGCCGAGTTCGGGCTCGTTCTTCGGGTTGCGCGATCCTTCGAGCAGCAGCTCGATCTCAAGTTCGTCGCCGAGGGTGCCGCTCGCGCTGTACTCGTTGACCAGGGCGCGCAGTTCCGCGATGTAGTCCTCGACCGTGAAGTCGCCGGGCAGGATGCGGCCGTCGAGGTCGACGGTGATCTCCGCCGGGATCATGTTGATCTTCTCGGGGGTGCGGATGATCGTCGGGTTCACGGTGTGCCGGATCGTGGAGTCCAGGTAGACGGCGTCCGCCGTGTCCATCAGCTCGTACGGCACTGTGGTGCGCTCGCCCTTGCGCAACGCCACCATCTCCGCGGCGAGTTCACCGCCCACGACCGTGCCGAGGTCCTGGAGCATCCGGTCGAACGCGGGCGTGATGTGCACCGGCAGGCGGCCGTCGCGCAGCGCGGTCAGTACCTCGGTGAGCTGGTGCACGGCCAGGTTCGGCCAGCCCTGGCGTGAGGCGTGACCGCCGCGCCCGCGCAGGGTGAGCCGCAGCCAGCAGGCCCGCTTCTCGGCGACGCCCACGGGGTGGAAGCGCCGGGCGGGATCGACGGTGAGCACGGCGCCGCCGTCCTCGCCGATGCAGTACGGGATGCCCTCGAACAGCTCGGGGTGGTGGGTGGCGAGCCAGCCCGCGCCGACCCGGCTGCCGTTCTCCTCGTCGGAGACGACCGCGAGCAGCACGTCACCGGCGGGCGCCTCGCCGCGGGCGTGCAGGGTGAGCAGGGCGGACAGCATCATGGCGAGGCCGCCCTTCATGTCGATGGCGCCGCGCCCCCAGACCTCGCCGTCGATGAGCAGCGCGTCGAACGGCGGGTGCGTCCACTCCTGCCCGTCGGTGGGCACCACGTCGGAGTGCCCGTGCAGCAGCAGCGGGGGCGCCTCGCCCCGGCCGGGGATGCGCGCGACGAGGTTGGGCCGCTCGGGGTCGGGGCCGAGCATCAGCGACTCGATGCCCGCGTCGGCGAGCAGGTCCGCGATGTACTCGACGCAGCGGCGCTCGTCGCCCGGCGGATTGACGCTGCGGAAGCGGATCAGGTCGCGCAGGATCGGGATCGGGTCTACGGCGGGGCCTGGGGCGGCGGCGGTCCGTGCGGACATGGGCCGGTCCTTTCGAGGGGGGTGTACGGGGCTGGCGCGGACTCAGAGGAGGACGGGGTGGGCGCGGGCTCAGAGGAGGGTGGCTGCCCGCGCCCAGAGCTGGGCCGGGCTGCCCCACAGCAGTGCGTCGAGCGCCGCGCGGCGGAAGTAGAGCTGGATGTCGGCGTCCTCGCTCATGCCGTGGGCGCCGTGGATGTGCAGGCACTGGGCGGCGGCGTCGCGGGCGAGTTCAGCGGCGAGCGCGAGGGCCTGGAGGACGGTGAGTTCGTCGTCGGTGCGGGCCGCCTGCTCGACGAGGGCGCGTACGGCGATGACGCGGGCCGCGAGCGCGGAGAGCGTGAACGCGAGGCTCTGGTGGCGGGCGAGCGGCTGGTCGAACTGCACCCGGCTCTTGGCCCGTTCCACGCCGAGCGCGAGCGCACCCTGCGCCTGGCCGACGAGGGCGGCGGCCTGCCGCACGCGCAGCGTCCGCAGAGTGCGCGCCCAGGCTGCCGTGGCCTCGGACGGTTCGCCGAGGAGCCGGCCGCCGAACAGCGGGACGCGCTCCAGAGTGACGGTGTGCAGATCGCCGCGGCTGATGTCGTCCTGGCGTCGCAGGGTGACACCGGGGTCGTCGGCCCGTACGAGCGCGAGCGCCGTACCGTGCGGGACTGCGCCCACGACGAGCAGCAAGTCCACGGCGTCCGCGAAGGGCACGAAGCGCCGACTCCCGGAGATCCAGGGCCCGTCGGGGCCGTCGCCGAGCGTGAGCGTGGCGGGCGCCACCGGGTCGTCGGTTCCTTCGGCGCGCGGCGCGAGCGCGACGGCGGCGGCGCCGTCGGCCAGCGCGTCCAGGAGGTCGGAGTGCTCCTGCGACTCCGACCCGAGCGCGCGGATCAATTCGGCGGTCGCCGCCGTGTCCTGGTAGGGCCCCCGGTAGAGCGAGCGGCCCATCAACTCACCGAGCTGGAGCAAGTGTTCGCGGCTCTCGGTACCGTCGGCGGCCGTGTCGAACACGCCCGTCTCGGTGAGGGTCTCCCACACGGCGGCGCGGGCCCGCGCCTGCTCGTCGGCGACCGGTCCGCCGCCGATCGGGCGCTCCCCCATCCGCCGTACGGTGGGGGCCAGTTCACCGCCGAGGAGCTCCGCCAGGTCGGCGGGCAGGGCCGCTACGGACGTCATGTATGGGGTCCTCTCAGGTCGAAGTCAGTCGCGGTCAGCTGCGGTCAGTCGCGGTCAGGAAAGGAGTTCGAGGCCCTGGGCGGCGATGATCTGGAGCATCACCTCGGAGGTGCCGGAGGCGAGGGTGTGCGCCGGGCTCTGCCGGTACACCGCCTCCAGACGGCCGAGGTCGGGTGCCTCGCCGTCCCAGGTGGTCAGCAGTCCGTCCAGACCCATGACGTCGGCGCCGAGCCTGACCACCGCGTCGGACTGCTGGGTGACGAACCACTTGGAGGCGGCCGATGCCACCGGGTCGGGCGTGCCGGCGAGGCGGGCGCGCACCATGTTCCAGGCGAGCGCGCGGCCCGCCGTGAGCTTGGCGTCGAGCTCGGCGAGCCGCTGCGCGTAGGCCGGTTCGGTGGTCCGCCCTGAGCGGCGCGCGTCCGCGACGACCGCGTCGAGCCAGCGCCGCAGCTTGGCCTGGAAGTCCATGCCGGTACGTTCGAGAAGGAGCATGTCGTTGATGGGCTGCCAGCCCTCGTCGACCCGGCCCACTACGTGTTCCGCGGTGAGCCGTACGTCCTCGATGACGATCTCGTTGAACCGTTCGTCGCCCATGCTCCACACCGGGTTGATCACCACGCCGGGCGAGCGGAGAGGGAGCAGGAACAGGGTGATGCCGTGGTACTTCACGGGGCCGTCCCCGGTGCGGGCAGCGCACAGCGCCCACTCGGCGAACTGCGACTTCTGGTTGAAGATCTTGCGTCCGGAAAGACGCCATCCGTCGCCGTCCGGCACGGCGGCGGTGCACAGCGCCGCGAGGTCGGAGCCGCAGTGCGGTTCGGTGAACAGGACGGTGGCGATCTCCTCGCCCCGGGCGAGACGCGGCAGGTGCCGGGCGCGCTGCTCGGGCGTGCCGACCTCCAGGAGGAACTGGCCCACGGTGTCGATGCTCAGGACGTGCTGGTCCTCGGGCACCCCGTGCAGGACCATCTCCTCAAGGACGATCCCCGCCTCCACGGGGCCGAGACCGAGTCCGCCGTACTGCTCGGGCCAGGCCGCAGCGAGCCAGCCGCGCTCGCCGAGCTGCCGGTAGACGTCGAGCAGTCCGCTCTCCTCGCGCGGGGCGTGGTCCTGGAGGGCGTCGATGGACTTGCGGACCTGCTCATCGGCGAAGAAGTCCCGCACGTCGCGGCGGAAGGCGAGCTGCTCGGGGGTGAGCCAGGTGTCCAGCGGGTCGGGGCGGGCAGCTGTCGGCTCTGGGCGGGTGGCGTTCATGCGCGCACCTCCCGGCGGGCGGTGCTGCCCGCGCGGTCGAGGACTTCCTGGATCAGGTCGGCGACCGTACCCACGTGCGGCGGAACCATCATGGCGTAGTGGTCGCCGGGCGCCTCGTGGTGAGTGAAGCCGCCGGTGGTGCGCGCCGCCCAGTATCGGGCCCGCTCCCCCGCTTCGGGCGCCTCGGAGGTGAGCAGCGTCAGCGGTACGTCGACGGGCTCCGGCCGCCAGACGGCTCCGCCGCGCACGGTCGCCACGAACGTCGCCATACGGTCGGCGAGTTGGGCCTCGTCGGCGTCGGGAGCGAGCGGGGATGCGGTGATCCTGCGTACGGCCACGGCGATCTGCTCCTCGTAGTCGAGAGCCTCGATGTCGTCCAGGGCGGGCATGTCCTCGGGGCCAAGGCCGCGCAGCCCGGCGAGGTCGACGGCGTACAGACCGATCGCGAGGGCGGTGCTCGGCGGTTCTGCGAGCTCGGGCGGCACGTCGGTGTCGATGAGGGCGAGCGCGGCGACTTCGGCTCCTTCCGCGCGCAGTCGGCGCGCGGTCTCGAAGGCGACGGCGCCGCCCGTGGACCAGCCGCCCAGGTGGTACGGGCCTGCTGGCTGAGCGGCCCGGATCGTGGTGGCGTGCGCTGCGGCGAGGGCGGCGACCGGGTCGCTCCCGTCGAGGGAGCGGGGCGCCTCAAGCGCGTGCAGCGGCTGCTCCGGGTGGAGCGATGCGGCCAGCGGAACGTACGGGGCGACGGAGCCGCCGCTCGGGTGGACGCAGTAGAAGACGGGCCGTGCGCCACCGGGCGCGAGCACCACGGGAGCGGGAGCAGTGTCCGGACCGGCCGCCACCGCGGGGCGTGCGGTGTCGATCAGGGAGGCCAGTTGCTCGACCGTCGCGTGGGTGAACAGCTGCCGCAGCTGGACCTCGGCCCCCAGGGTCTCCTCGATACGGGCGAGGAGCTGGGTGGCCTGGAGCGAATTGCCGCCCACCATGAAGAAGTTGTCGTCACGGGCGAAGTCCTTGCCGGGCAGAAGACCGGCCCAGATTCCGGCGACGGCACGCTCGGTGGCGGTGGCCGGGGCCTCGCGGTCCTTGCGGGCGCGTTCCTCGGGGGCGGGCAGCGCGGTCCGGTCGAGCTTGCCGTTCGGGGTGAGCGGCAGCGCGTCCAGGGTCACGAACGCGGCGGGCAGCATGTACGGGGGCAGGTCGTCGGCGAGGTGGGCGCGGAGCGCGGCGGGCTGCGGGCGGGCAGCGCCCTCGGCCACCACGTACGCGACGAGTCGCGGGCCGCCGTCGCCGTCGCCGTCGAGCACGACGACCGCGGCCTGCCGCACCTCGGCGTGCCGGGAGAGGACCTGCTCGATCTCGCTGGGTTCGATGCGCAGTCCGCGGATCTTGACCTGGGTGTCCGCGCGGCCGAAGAACTCCAGGTCACCGTCGCCGCGGCGCAGCGCCAGGTCGCCGGTGCGGTACATGCGGCTGCCGGGCGCGGCGAACGGGTCGGGCAGGAAGCGCTCGGCGGTCGCGCCGGGCGAGCCCGCGTAGCCCCGGCTCAGGCCGAGCCCGCCGATCCACAGCTCGCCGGCCACTCCGCGCGGGACGGGCTGTCCGAACGCGTCGAGCACATAGGCGTACTGGTTGGCGAGGGGGCGGCCGATGGGCGGGCTCGCGGAACCGAGCTGGGGGCCGCACAGGTGGTCCACGGAGGCGACCGTGGTCTCGGTCGGGCCGTACCCGTTGTGGAAGTCCCTGCGCCCGCCGTCGCGCCAGCGGTCGACGAGGTCGCCGGGGAAGGGCTCAAGACCCACGAACAGCTTCCGGAACTCAGGGAGTTGCTCGGGGTCGAGGACGGCGAGCAGGGACGGCGGGATGTCCGCGGTGGTGATCCGCTCGTCGCGCAGCAGCGCGGTCAGGGACGCCGGGTCGAGGAGGGTGCCGCGCGGCGCCATGACCAGGGTGGCCCCTGAGGCGAAGGCGCTGTAGATCTCGAAGACGGAGACGTCGAAGGCGGGGTTCGCGAACTGGAGCACCCGGTCGTCGGTGCCCAGGCGGAACATCTCCACCGACGAGCTGGTGAAGTTGACGGCACTGCGGTGCTCGACGAGGACGCCCTTGGGCCGCCCTGTCGAACCCGAGGTGAAGATGACGTACGCCAGATTGCGCGGATGCACGGCGACGTCCGGACGGCTCTTCGGGGCACGCTCCAGAGCCGCGCGGAACTCCGGGTCCCGCCAGTCGAGACGTACCAGCCCATCCGGACCGTCCGGGCCGTCGGGCAGGGCGTCGGCGAGCGCGCCCTCCGTGACGACCAGAGAGCAGCCCGCCCGGTCCAGCATGTAGCCGAGCCGGTTGGTGGGGTGTATCGGGTCGAGCGGCACATAGGCGCCACCGGCCTTCAGGATGGCGAGCTGGGTGACGGGCAGCTCGGGGCCGCGCTCCATCAGGATGCCGACTCGGCTCTCAGGACCGATCCCGAGCGATCGCAGGTGATGCGCCAACTCATTGGCGCGCGAGTCGAGTTCACCGTAGGTGAGTCCACTGCCGCGGAAGCGGACCGCGGGCTGCTCGGGGTGCAGGTCCGCCTGTCGCTCGAACAGCTGGTGCAGGGCGAGGCCCGCCGTGTCGTACGCCGTCTCGGTGCGGTTCTCTGCGGTGACGAGCTCGGCGTGTTCGGCGGCGGACAGCAGCTCTATGCGGTCGACGCGGGCCGACGGGTCGGCGACGACGGCCTCGAGGATGCGGCCGTAGTGGGCGATGAGCCGGTCGATGCGGTCGGCGTCGAAGAGTTCGGTGGAGTACTCGATCCACACGTGGTAGCCGTCGCCGGGCACCTCGGTGAGCTGGAAGGCCAGGTCGAAGCGCGATGTGCCGACGATCAGCGGCACTTGCTCGATGCGCAGACCGCCCAGGTCGTCGCCGTCCGCGCTCGCGTTCTGCAGCGTGAAGGAGATCTGGAACAGCGGGTTGCGCCCCGCCTCACGCTCGGTCTTCAGCGCGTCGACGACCTTGCCGAACGGCACGTCCTGGTGCATCAGACCGCCCACGACAGTCTCGTTCGTACGGGCGAGCAGCTCACGGAACGTGGGGTCGCCCGAGGTGTCGGTGCGCAGGACCAGGGTGTTGGCGAAGAAGCCGACCAGGGGCTCGATCTCCGGCTGTGTACGGCCGTTGACGACCGAGCCGATCACGATGTCGTCCTGGGCGGTGTAGCGGGCGAGCAGTGTCTGGAACGCGGCGAGGGCCACGGTGAGCACGGTGACGCGCTCGGTGCGTGCCAGCTCGACCATGGCGCGCTGGAGGCTCGCGGGCAGTCTGCTCTCGCGCACCGATCCGGCGCCGGTCGGCTCCTTGGGGCGTGGACGGTCGGTCGGGAAGTCAAGGACCGGCAGGTTGTCGAGCCGCTCGGTCCAGTAGGCGAGGCGGTCGCCGAAGGAGGACTCGGCGAGCTTGCGGCGCTGCCACACCGCGTAGTCGGCGAACTGCACGGGCAGCGGCGGCAGCGGATCGGTCACACCGGCAGCCTCGGCGGCGTAGTACGCCATCACCTCGCGCGTGACGATCGCCGTGGACCAGCCGTCGGTGGCGATGTGGTGGATGGCGAGGAGCAGTACGTGCTCCTCGTCGGCGAGGCGGAACAGGCTCGCCCGCAGCACCGGGCCGCGCGTCAGGTCGAAGGGCAGGCCCGCGCCGTCGGCGATGAGCTCGGTGACCTTCTTCTCCCGCTCGTCGGCGGGCAGTTCACGCAGGTCGGTGACGTCGAGCGGCACCGGCGCCGGCTCCTCGACGATCTGGTGGGGCAGCCCGTCCACGCTCTCGTAGCGGGTGCGCAGGATCTCGTGCCGCGCCACCACACCGCTGAGCGCGCGGCCGAGCACGGCGACGTCGACAGGGCCGGTCAGGCGCAGCGCGAGCGGCGCGTTGTAGGCGGCGGAGCCGGGGTTCCACCGGTCGAGGAACCACAGCCGCTGCTGGGCCGCGGCGAGGGGCAGACTGCGGTCGCGGTCGGCGGGCTCGATGCGCTGCTCGGTACGGCGGCTCTCCTGGAGCCGCTGGAGCGCCTCGCGGGCCCCACCGGGACGCCCGCCGGGTGCCCGGGTCGCCCGGCGGGGCACCCGCTTGAGCTCACTCATCGTTCCGCTCCCCCACTGTTGGCCACTCCCTGTACGTCTGCCTCTGCTGCCAGGGCGACGGCCGTGGACTCACCCGCGAGCGCGCGGCGCACCGGCCCCTCGGCACGGCCGTCGGCGATAAGGACCTCGGGCACACCGCCGACCAGTGCCTCGCGCGCGGCGATGAGCTTCACGGCCATCCCGCCCTCGGCGCCCGGCGGGGTGCCGTCGGCGGGCAGCTCGCAGCGCGCCAGGCGGCTCGACTCGTCGCGGGGATCGGCGAGCACGCCGGGCGCCGCGGTCAGGAACACCAGGCGGCTCGCGCCGAGCGCCACCGCGACGGCGGACGCGGCACGGTCCGCGTTCACGTTCACCGGCCGGCCGTCCTCGGCGAGCGCGGGAGGCGAGACGACCGGGGTGATCCCCGCGTCGAGCAGCACCTTCAGGGCCGCCGGTTCCACCTCGGCGATCCGCCCGCTGTGGTCGTCGCGCACCAGTACGGTACGGCCGTCGACGCGGGCCCGGATCGCGGTCTTGCGGCGGGCCCTGAGCAGGCCGGTGTCCAGTCCTGTCATGCCCACCGCCGCGATCCCGTGCCCGGCCAGCTCGACGAGCAGGGCGGGCTTGACCTGCCCGGCCAGGGCAAGCGTCAGCACCTCCAGCGTCGCCTCGTCGGTGTAGCGCGAGGTGACTCCGCTGCGCGCGGTGATGGTGCGCTGCTCCACGCCGAGCCGGGCGGCGAGCTGCTCCAGCTCGGCCGAGCCGCCGTGCACGAGCACGACCCGCTCCCCCGACTTGACCAGCGCGGCCACGTCGGCGCACACCCGGGCCGGGTCCACTCCTGCGGCCCCGCCGCACTTCACGACGGTCAGTCCGTCTGCCACTGCCCTGCTCCCCTTCTCTCCGGCTCCCACCGGTTCTCGCCGATGGCTACACCGGGTGCAGGCCGGTGAACCCGAGACCGAGGGTCTCCGGCCGGCCGAAGCGGATGTTCATGGTCTGTACGGCGTTGCCCGCACCGCCCTTGACGAGGTTGTCGAGCGCCGCGATGAGCACCGCGGTTCCGTCGTCGGGGTCGGTGGAGAAGCCGATGTCGCAGTAGTTGGAGCCGTTGAGGATCTTCGGCTCGGGCAGCCTGTACAGGCCGCGTTTCTGCGTGACGATCCGGATGAACGGCTCGTCGGCGTAGTAGGCGCGGTACAGCTTGCGCAGTTCGCGCTCGCCGAGGATGACGCCGTCGGCGGCCGCTACGCGGATGAGGACCTGCACGCCGCGCACCGCCTCGACGCCGGTCGCGCTCATCCGTGCGGTGAGGCCGGTGGCCTGGGCCACCTCGGCCTCGTGGCGGTGGCGCTGCGGCTTGAACACCCGCATGGCGCCGCTGCGTTCGGCGTGCAGGTTCATCGCGTCGGCGCTCACCCCCGACCCGCTCGATCCGACCCGGCCGTCGATGCTGACGTCGCTGCGGATCAGGCCTTCGGCGGCCAGCGGGTGCAGGGCGAGGGTCGCCGCGTTGGCCATGCAGCCCGGCATGGCGATCCGGTCGGCGGTGGCAAGCTCCTTGCGGTAGCGCTCCGGCCAGCCGGTGACGAACTCCTGGAGCAGCTCGGGCCGCGGGTGCTCGCCGTAGTAGCGGGCGTGCAACTCGGGGTCGCGCAGCCGGAATCCGCCGCTGAGGTCGATGACGACCTGCGCCTTCGTGCCCGCTTCGGGCACCAGGTCGCTCGCCACGGAGGGCGAGACGGCCGTGAAGATCACGTCGCAGTCGGCGACGTCCGACGGCTCGCAGAAGAGCAGGTCGGTGGAGCCGCGCAGATTGGGATGGACGGTGTCCACCCTGCGGCCTGCCAGCCTGCCGGACACCGCACTGACGATGTCCACTTCGGGGTGGCCGAGCAGCAGCCGGAGCAGCTCTCCACCGATATAGCCTGACGCGCCGTAGACGCCGGCACGGATCACGAGGACCTCCAGGTCCGAACAGTGGTGACGGGGCTGGGGAATGAGGGGGGCGCCCCGGACGGATGTCCGGGGACCCGGCGTCGGCCGTCCTACTCGCCCCAGTCCTCCTCGACCTCGGGCGCGAGGGCGAGCAGCAGCGGCTCAGTGGTGATCACTTCAAGTTCGCTCAGGCAGTCGCCGCACTCGACGATCTCGCTCTGGCGCACCCCGTCCGGCACGGCAACGCCGTTCTCGCACTCCGGGCAGGTACTGACCGCGGTAGCGGTGGTCATCCCGTTCCTCCTCGTGTCGGTACGGCCGGTGGTCTCCCGGCCCGTCCACGAGCGTCACCGTCCGCGGCCCCGCAGGACAGTCGGGGGAATCCCCTACAGCCGTCGACCGCGCCGCGTAGGGGTTCCTCCCGACTGCCGCGCACCGCGCCGCGCTGCGAGCCTCGGTTGCGGGGCTCGAACCGTTCCCGCAACCCAGAACCCAGCAAGCCACATATCCGGAGGGCTGAAACCGCCATGTCTGAGGCCGAGTTCACGTCTGGGGCCGAGCACGACGAAGAGGCCTTCTTGTTTCCCGCGTCGTTCGGTCAGGAGCGGTTGTGGCTGCTTGATCGTCTGGGTGCGGGGTCGGCGTATCACGTGGCGGGGGGTCTGCGGGTTTCCGGTGCGCTGGATGTGGGGGTGCTTGAGCGGGCGGTGGGTGAGGTGATCGCCCGGCATGAGGCGCTGCGGACGCGGTTCGTGTGGGCGGAGGGGGGTCTGCAGCAGGTCGTGGTTCCTGCGTTCCCGTGCGCCGTCTCGGTGGTGGATGTCGCCGATGCGGATGTGGAGGGGTGGTTGGCGTCGGTGGTGGAGGAGCCGTTCGATCTGGCGGCGGGTCCGCTGGTGCGGGTGGTGGTGGGCCGGTTGGGGGACGGTGAGTGGGCGCTGGCGCTGGTGGTGCACCACGCGGTGGTGGACGGCTGGTCGCTGGGGATCGTGCTGCGCGAACTGGGCATGTTGTACGCGGCTTTCGCGGGCGGTGCGGAAGTGTCGCCGCTGCCCGACCTCGACCTCCAGTACGGCGACTTCGCGGTCTGGCAGCGCGAGGAACTGCGCGACGAGGTGCTCACCGAAGAACTCGCGCACTGGAAGCAGACCCTGTCCGGCGCCGCCCCGCTCGACCTGCCGGTGGACCGCCCGCGCGGCGAGCAGAGCTCCTCCTACCCGGCCGGCTCCCTTCCTGTGGTGGTGGGTGGGGGTGTGGCCGGGCGGCTGCGGTCGGTCGCGGAGGCGGGCCGGGCCACCGTCTTCCAGACCGTCCTGGCGTCTTTTGCGGCCGTCCTCGGGCGCTGGGCGGGGCAGAGCGATGTGGTCCTTGGGACGCCGGTGGCGGGGCGGGGGCGCAGCGAACTCGACGATGTGGTCGGGTTCTTCGT
>NZ_JBSGRD010000030.1:0-10660 GCF_053606205.1 Streptomyces sp. NPDC055239
GGGAATGCTCGATCTGGGACTCGCTGCTTGACTCCGCGGGCCAGGCGTAGGGGAACTCGAACGACTCGCCTGCGCCTAACTGATCGTTTCAGAATGACGTTCGTAGGCGGCGGAGGCATTTGAGGCTGCAGGCCAGTTCGAGCAGGCCCTGGTGGAGGCCGGCGCGTCGTTCGTAGCGGATGCGTAGTCGTTTGAACTGGTGTAACCAGGCGAAGGCACGCTCAACCACCCAGCGCACTTTGCCCAAACCAGAACCGTGGGCCACGCTGCGTCGGGCGATCATGGGCTTGATGCCGCGCTTCCACAGCAAGAGGCGGTACTTGTCGAAGTCGTAGCCCCGGTCGGCATACAACCGTCGGGGTTTGTGGCGGGGACGTCCCCGGAGCCCCCGAATCGTTGGGATGGCGTCCAACAGCGGCAGGAGCTGGGTGACGTCGTGTCGGTTGCCGCCCGTGAGCGTAACCGCGAGCGGGGTTCCCTGGCGGTCGACGATCAAGTGGTGCTTGGAGCCGGGACGGGCGCGGTCGACCGGTGAGGGGCCGACAAGATCCCCCCTTTGAGAGCCCGGATGTGCGATCCGTCCACGGAACAGTCGTCCAGCTCCAGCAGGCTCCCGCGTCGAAGCTCGGTCGGCAGCGCGGCGTGCGGGCGTGGCCAGACACCAGCCTCGGTCCAGTCCCGCAGCCGACGCCAAGCTGTCACATCGGAGCAGCCCACGGATTCCGTCGGAACGTCGCGCCAGGCGACACCGGTTCGCAGCACGTACACCACGCCGGCGAGTGCCGCTCGGTCGGGAACGCGCAGGCGCCCGGGGTGGCGCCGGCGTCGTTCGGGAGTGGGTGGCAGCAGCGGGGCCACACGTTCCCACAGATCGTCCGGAACAAGATCAGTACGCACCCGGACACCTTGCCCACCGTGACCGCCAACGGCAAGACCGGCTACTCGACTTGGCCCAGAAAGTGCCTGGTAGTGAGGTGGCGGGCGCGAACCAGATCAGTTCAGTTCAGCGACGGCGGAACCCAGGCATGGTGACGCAGGATCATACGTGTCGCGACGCGGGACGGTGTCAGTCGCATCGCCGTGTTCCGCAGGGCGACGGCCAGCGGGTGGGACAGCTGCTGGCCCATTCTCCCGGCCTGCCGGGCGGCCCCTGCGACGGCCTGGCTCCGCGGCCGGCGCTCAGCGTCGTAGCGGGCGAGCGCGGCCTCGACGGTGGACTCGGCACCGAGGGCAGCGGCCAGAGTGACCGCGTCCTCCAGTGCCTGGCAGGCGCCCTGTCCGAGGTTGGGGGTCATCGCATGGGCCGCGTCACCAAGCAGCGCGATCCGCCCGACCGCGTATGAGGGCAGAGGCGTGCGGAGTTCGTTCACCTCGTGATGCAACACGGCCTCGGGCCGGGTCGCGTCGAGTAGAGCGGGGATCGGGCCGTGCCAGGTGTGGAACCGTCGGCGCAGTTCGGTCAGTGGGTCGGCGAACCGCGTTCCGGCGGGGAGGCTGAGGACGGCGTGCCACTCGGCCCTCCCGTCCAGGAAAGCGATGTGTCCGAACTCCGCGCCTCGGCCCCAGGTCAGCTCGAAGTCGGTACGCAGATCGACCGCGTGCTCGGTGATCGCGCGCAGCACCGTCGAGCCGCTGTGGACCGGGCCGGGATGGTCTGGGAAGAGCTGGCCGCGGACTGTGCTGCCGATACCATCGGCCGCCACTACCAGATCGGCCTCCAGGGCCGTGGCGCTGCAGCCGACGTGAACTGTCCCCGGGCCGACCTGCTCGACCGTTGCCGCCTCGGAGCCGATCGCCAGTGACCCGGCGGGCAAGCCCTCGCGCAGCAGTCGGTGCAGGGTGGAACGGGGGATGCCCATGATCGGCGCGCCCACCGCCTTCTCCAGTGCCGAGCCGTCCATCCGGGCCAGCCAGCCGCCCCGGGGCGTCCGGGTGCCGCCGCTGTACTGGCCTTGCGACGCGTCCCGAACCGCCCCGCCGACGCCGAGTTCGTCCAGTGCCCGCAGGCCGTTGGCGGCCAGTGAAATTCCTGCCCCCGCGTCCTCGATCATGGACGAACGCTCGAGGACCGTCACGTCCCATCCGATGCGGTGCAGGCCGATTGCGGCGGCTAGCCCGCCTATGCCCCCTCCGACCACCACTGCTGTGTTCCCCATGCCGGAGCCCCCTTCTTCTACACATGTAGAAATCGACTCTAACCTGAGTCTCTACGGGTGTAGAAAGGGGGCATGGTTTCGGAACGGCGCACCCTCCTTGCAGACGCAGCTCTCGACGTCCTCGCCGACGAAGGGATGCGCGGCCTGACCCACCGCGCGGTCGACCGCAGAGCAGCCATGCCGCCCGGCACCACCTCGGCCTACTTCCGCACCCGCGCCGCGCTGCTGACCGGACTGGTCGCCCGCCTGGTCCAACTCGACCAGGCGGAACTTCAAGCGACGGCCGACGAGCTTCCACCGCTGCGTACCGTCGAGGAACTGGTGGACGGCATGGTGACGCTCACCCGGCAGCGACTCACGGGCGAGGGCCGCCGGCGCTCGCTCGCCCGCCATGCTTGCGCCATCGAGAGTGTGCGCGACGATGAGCTGCGCGAGATCCTCGTGCCCCGCGAGAACGCCGGCCGCGAGGCCGTCCGGCTGTTCCTCGCCAAGCACGGTGTGACCGACGTCGAGAACCGCACTCACACTCTGCTGACCTGCATCGACGGACTGGTCTTCGACCGACTGGTGAACGGCGGCGAAGTGCAGCGCGAGGCCCTCGAAGGACTGGTCGCCGCCGGGCTGCGTTAGGCTCCAGGCGTCGATGGCCCCGCTCGAACCAGCCGGCAGCCTCAGCTGTCTCCGCCGCCTACGAACCTCATTCCGAAACGAACAGTTAGGGAGCGAAACGTTCCCTCAGGACCGAGCGTTACGGTTTGGTGTGAAGCGACTTGCGGCATTCGCCGGTGAACACGCTCCAGCGATTCTGGTACTCGTCCTGGTACCCCTCAGGGCTCGGTAGCTCAACAGTTGGGTCGCCGTGAGTTCCCGCGATGGAGTCCTCCAGCATCTTCACGGGGCGATGGGCATGCTGGATCAGTGCGTGAGCGGCTTCCCAGACCGCTTCTGGTGCTTCCACCTGGAGTACGTTTGCGGCTTTTCGAGAACCCTCGACATCGACACGGCCGAAGCACACGTACGCGGCGTCCCTGTCTCCTTCGCGCCAGTGGATAAGAGCCTCGAAGATGGGATTGAAGATCGCCTCCGTTGCGGTCAAGTACGTGGCGCAGTCGCTCTGAAGGAGCTGGCGAAGCCACTGCTCATGTTGGTATGCCGCCTGAGCGTCGGCTTGGTAGCGCGCCCCCTGCATTCCATAGCGCGCAGCGAGCACCGCGCCGGCTGCACCAATGAACGCACCGATCAGTGCGGATCCCGCCGCAACCAGACCGAGCAGAGTCTCACTGTTCACGCCCCACCCCCGCCCCATGCGCGGGTCGGCCACCCACGCAAGATCGCAAGCATTTTAGGACTCCCATGCCGGTACGACGAGTGATGGACATTCCCTAATCCGAAAAGGCCGGTGGCCGTCGCGGAGGAGGCCGCCGTGTACCTGCGGGCCCGCTAGGGTCCGGGGTCGGCGTGCTGCCTTGCCAGCACCGCGTGAGCCGGAGGAACCGCCGCGCCCGGAGATGGTACTTCTCGCTGTGGCGTTCCCTGCGCTCGTGGATCAGCTCGCGCCGTGCGCTGTGGTCTGAGCGCCAATTGCACTGCTGGCAGGATGAGTTGGGGTCGAGGTGTGGGGATTTCTTGCCGGACGACAGGCGGCAAATCCAGACGGCGGTGCTGGGCAGTGCGGACTTGGTACCGCAGGGGAGGCTGATTCCGGCGGACGCCATTCGCTTCCTGGTCGGACAGGGGTAGCATCCGCAGGTTCTATCACTCGGGGGAGGGGCGATCGATGCTGCCGTTGCGGGGTTGGGCCTGGCCGGCGTCGGCGCCTTGGTGGAGGCTGGCGGAGCATTTCCTGAAACCAGGCAGGAACCTCATCTACGACCGCTGCCTGAAGGTCGCGGTGGACAGTCCCAAGACGGCGAGGCTGCTGGGGAAGCGGCCGGGGGTGACCCGCGACGCGGTCTATCAGCAGATGCGCCAGCCGTGGTGCCGCAACGCAGCCTTCAACATGTGTGACGGGCTGAGCACTGCGGAATATGAAGCGGCGCACGCGGACCTGGAAGAGGTCGGGGAGAAATTCCAGACCACAGCGGATGAATCCGAATGGAACTGGTGGATTGTCTGCCTCCTCATCGCGGCTACCGGCCTGGTGGTTCTGATCGCGGGCGGGCTCAAGGCGCTGGCCATCGCAGTCGTGCTGACCACGTTCACGGTGTTCGTTCTCTTCTGGTGTGGGTCGGCCGTGTGGTTCAACCTGCGCCACTGTCTTATCGCAGCGGTCTATGCCATCGCCTGGGCGGCCGCACGGATCAGGTATGGAATCACTGCCGTGGGCTGGGGCGAGGTGCTGCTTGAAGAGGGTACGAAACCAGCCGTCGAGCAGATGGTGCGTCACCTCCTGGGCGACGATCCCGACTCCGTCTTCATCCCGCACAGTTCCAGAGGTCTGCGAGCGCCGCGGGCACCCGGCTACGTCGTCAGCAATGAGGCCATGTGGCGGTTGAAGCGCAAGCTCGCACAGATCGAGGAGGGCACCCTCGCCGTCTGTGGTCCGCGCGGGGCTGGCAAGTCAACGCTCTTGGAAGAGTGCGTGAAGGAAGCCGACTTCGGGGTGATCGTCCAGGCCCCAGCCACCTACGCTCCGCACGACTTTCTGCTGTCGCTCTCCGTGCGCCTGTGCGAGGAGTACGTACGCCACGAGGGCTACGAGGTACCGGAGTTCACCCGCCTCTCGCCGTTCCACCGGATCCTGCGCCGAACCCGTGCACGGATCAGACAACTGGCCCGCTGGAGCGCCTTCGCGGCGCCGGCTGCCGTCCTGATCGTGCTGGGGCTGTCGGCGTCCGTCCGCTCCCTGTATGAGCAGTACGCCGCCTCGGCGTCCGATCATGCCCAGAGCTACGCGGATGAGGCGCAGCGCTGGGTTCGGGACATCTGGCAGGGGCACGCGATCGTTGCGAGCGTCATCGTCGTCCTCATCGGAATTGCCTGGTGGAAGGCGCGCTACAACCCGTGGCTGCCGCAAGCCCTAGGGAGGATTTGGGCGGCGGGTAGCGCGCCGCTGGGTCTCGTTGTGGCTGCGGCCTCTGTAGGCAGCATCGCGTACGACGCCCGACTCCTTGAGCAGGTGGAAAACCTCCCGCCCGACACCACCGGCAACATCATTGTGCTGACGGCCCTGTGGTGGCTGTGCCGCAGAACGGGGGAGCCCGGCTTTGTGCTTCCCCTGGGCAGCGGGTGGGAGATCTCCCCGGAGGACATCTTCCGGCCTGCAGCCACCTTCGTGGGCGGGTACCTGCTGTACACCCTGGTCAAGATGCCGCAGACCTACGCGATCCTCGCGGACCCCGAGAACCCGCCGAGGCTCGCGGGCGTGGTCGCCGGCCTCATGCTGGCCCGGGCCGGCGACTGGCGACCACGCCGGGCGGAGCCCGCACTCGTGACCCGCTGCCGCAACCACCTCTACCGGCTCCAGACCGTCCAGATGACCACCAACACGCTCTCCAACAGCGCCTTGAACCTGGGCGGCTCCCATGCCACGTCTGTCTCCACCCTCCCGCCGAACTTCCCGGGACTGGTCCAAGACTTCCGCGACCTGCTCGCCCAGATCGCTGCCGACAAGGCCCGCCAGAACCAGGTCGTCCTCATCGCCATCGACGAGGTAGACCGTCTTGGCTCCGACACTCAGGCCCTGGCGTTCCTCAGCGAGATCAAGGCGATCCTCGGCGTCCGCCGCGTCTACTACCTGATCTCCGTGGCCGAAGATGTCGGGGCCGCGTTCGTACGCCGCGGCCTCCCGCACCGGGACGTCACCGACAGCTCCCTGGACGACGTCATCCACGTGCCCCCCAGCACGCTCAAAGAAGCCCGCACCATCCTCGTCAAACGCTCCGAAACCCTCACCGCCCCCTACGCACTACTTGCCCATGCCCTGTCCGGCGGCATACTGCGCGACTTGCTGCGCTACGGCCTGCAGATCGAGGAGATGCAGGCCAAGACCCGATCGCACGAACTCAGCGACATTTCCCGTGAGCTCATCCTGGAGGAGCTCTCCGAAACCCTGGCCGGGTTCAGGACGCTGCTGAGCAAGCACGAATGGACCCGCAGTACCAGCGGGATCCTCACCGCCTTCCGCACTCTCTGCGGCTACCTGCACGCCCCCTGCTCCTGCAACGAAGCAGCCCTGCGGCACGCCCTGGAGCACTTCGCCTTCTACGCCGCCAGCGACCGGCCGGGCCCCATTGCCGACGGAGAACTCGCCGCCGCGGCACGCCAACTCATCGACGAAGCGGCCGCCTACGCCTACTTCTCCCTCAGCCTCCTCGACATCTTCAGCGCCAAGAGGCTTGATCACCGCACTAGACGGGCTACAGAGAGAGGCCGGGCCGGAGAACCCGAACGCCTGGCCGACGCGCGCCTCGAACTTGGGATATCGCCCCACAGCGCCCGCACTCTCATCGACGACATCCGCAAGGCCTGGTCACTACCCCTGGGACCCACCACCAACGGCCACATCCCCGCACCCCGCCGCGGAGCGTGCCTCCTCCACCAGGCCGACCCCGGCTCCTAGCTCACCAACCACACCGGATCACCGACCCCGTGGCGCAGCCCACGTGCCCGTATCCGTCGGGGACGTCTACACGCCAGAGGCTCGGCGATCACCCGCCCGGCCCCACGGCGGCCCAGGTGTCGCACCAGGTGAGGACCCCAGCCGAGGCCGGGGTCCTCATGCACTTCCGGGTGTGGGTGATCACGTGTTCGAGCCAGTCGATGATGTCTTGTTCAGCCGCTGGACAGGCTCATCCGTTGTGCCGGACCGCGCTTGGAAAGTCCGGGGCGGCTCGTGTGACCACGGCGTACCGTGAGCACAGAGAAGGGGGACGAATGAGGCTCAGCGCGGCGCAAGTGACGAACTACCGCTCAGTGATCGATTCGACGGAGTTCGAGGTAGAACTGGATAAGACCATCGTGGTCGGGGCCAATGAGGCAGGGAAGACAGCGGTGCTTCGGTCGCTGCAGCAGGTGAATCCGCCGCCCGGCCAGAACGCTGGTCTGGACGCCCTGCGGGACTATCCGAGGTCGCGGTACACCGAGCTCGACCGGGGCGACAGGGATGTCGGCGACGTTCCGATTGCGCAGGCGACGTTCACCCTGGACGACGACGACATCGCAGTACTCCACGAGATTGACGCCGAGGTCTTCGCCGACGCCAAGACCCTCGTGCTGACCCGATACCTCGACAACAGCCGCAACTGGTCACTGCCCGGCGTCAGTCGGACGGCACAGTGGAAAGACGTCAGCAAGGACGCCGCGCGCCTCAAGGCCCATGTCAAAGGGCGGGGGAGGAAGGCCAGCAGGCGGCCGACGAATTCGATCAGCTACTGGCGGCCATGAGTGACACCACCTTTCTGGTCGGCACGCGAGCCAACGAGCTGGATCATTGGCTCGAACGGGCCCTGCCTCACATCGATGAGGACAACAAGCAGGCCGATGCCCAGTTCGACCGGCTCCGCGCCGCAGCCCGTCGCCACTCCATCTACCAGCAGGCACGGGGCGCCCTGGAATCACGGATCCCGGTGTTCGTGTACTACTCCCAGTACTTCACCGTGCGCCCCCGCATCCATCTGGCGAACCTCGCGCATCGACAGGCTGCGGGCGACGTGGACCAGGAATACGATTTCGGGAACCTGTGTCTGCTCGATCTGCTGGGATTCACCGCCGCCGAACTCTCACAGATGGACAACCAGGCCCCCGTCCTTCCGGCGAACCGGCAGGATCGGAACGAGATGGCGGCCTACCAGGAAGCCGAGAAGGCGTGGCAGGCCCAGCACGACGCCCGCCAGTACAAACTGAACGCGGCGAGCGTCCTGATCACCCAGCTGATCAGCAACGTCTGGGGCGACGAAGACCTGCAACTCCGCCTGGTCGTGGACGGTCAGTACCTCAAGGTGGTCGTCGTCGACGACCTTGGAGTCGAAGTCGAACTCGACCAGCGCAGCGAAGGCTTCCGCTGGCTGGTCAGCTTCTTCGTGGTCTTCCGCGCCCAGGCGAAGGACCAGCTGAACAACGCCATCCTGCTCCTGGACGAACCCGGCCTGCACCTGCACCCGCTCAAGCAGCGGGAGTTTCGCAGAACCGTGGAGATGCTGGCCGAGGACAACCAGATCCTCTACACCACTCACTCGCCCTTCATGGTCGGCCCCGAAGAGCTCCACCGTGTGCGCCTGGTGGAGATGGTCGACCGGACCACGGGCACGAAGATCCACACCCAGCTGGTGTCGGACGATCCCCGCTCGGTCTTCCCACTTCAGACCGCACTCGGTTACGACCTCGCGCAGAGTATGTTCAGCCAGCGCCGCAACCTCGTCACCGAGGGCCTGACAGACATGTGGTTCCTCGAGGGCCTCGCCGGCGCCATGCGTGAAGCCGGCCTGCCCACGATGCGCGACACCATCGCCATTGTGCCCGCGGGCAGCTCCAGCAAGGTCATCTACTACTGCACCCTGCTGCACAGCCAGAAGCTGAAGGTCAGTGCTCTGCTCGACTCCGACGCGGCCGGCGAGAAGGCAGCCGCCCAGGACGACCTGGTCCGCCTGCTGAAGAACAACCAGATCCTGCGCGCCAAGGACTACTACACCGGCTCCGTTCCCGGCCCAGAGATCGAGGATCTTCTACGCGCCACCCTGGTACGAGTCGCTCTCGACCGACTCGGCTGGGACATCCGCGCGACTGAGGCCGCCCAGCCCAAGCGCCACGTCGCCGACATCTTCAAGGCCGAGATCTCAAACTTCTCGAAGTGGAAGCTCACCAAGGAGTTCCTGCGCTGGCTGACCGACCATGGCTGGAGCGACTTGACGGCCGACGAACAGGCGGCATGGCAGAAGCTGTTCGCCGCCATCAACAAAGGCCTGGCGTAGCCATCGGGACCCAGGACGGAGTGCTGGGTGCTCGCGGGCGCTCGGGCTGCGCCTGTTTCAACTGGCGGGAGCGAACCGGGGGACCGAAACCACGCCGTCCTGATCTATGCCGGCTTGGTCGGCGAGCTGAGCAAGACTGACCTGACCCAGATCTCGCGTTCACCGTGCGGCGCTGCTCTGTTGTGCTCGCCGCGCTCGCTCGTCCACCAGCTCATGGTTCTCGCTGGGGTCATCTTCGGCGGCTACGTCGCCGCCATCGTCTTCGGCTCCACCCGCGGCGCCGGCGGGACGGTCGTCAACATCCGCAAGGCCGTCATCAAACGCAACCACTTCCACCGATGAAGAGCCCTCCGGGGACATCGCGCTCTCACGGGGAGTTACCCGATGGAGGCGTGCGAGGTTCGTCGCTGATACCTAGATCAGCGCGCATGGCGTCCCAGCGCTCCCAGAGCCAGTTCAGGTAGGCCTCGACCTCTTCGAAAGATCCGTCTGGTTCTGGGTGGCCCTCTTCCAGATTCTTCGTCTTGCGGTAGCCAGCCCCGAGGGCAATGGCCAGCTCATCCAGATGGCCCAGCACCGAGCCGGAAGCAACCATCTGGGCTTCGGCGAAGGCCAGATGGTGCGCTTGCCGCGCTGCCTCTAGTTCCTGGCTGGCTGCTTCGTCTACTTGGCCATGGTGAACGAAGTAGAGGATGTTCATCAGCTGAACCCGATACCTGCGGAAGGCAGCGTTCGTGTTCACGTAGCAGGCGCGCCTTTGCTCTAAGGCCGCGCGCTCCTGCTCGCGACGCCATTGGGCACGCTCCACTTGCTGGTGCCTCTCGAAGTCCGCTTCCAGCGCTTTCGCTTGAGAACGCTGGGTGAGGACCGGAGCGAGGAGCGTACCGATCACGCCGCACACCGCGACAACCAGGGCAATCACCGCACTATTCATGGCTCCCCCTGCCTCCGCCATAAGCGAGGACTCCCCCTCCGTCTCGCCAAAGATTCGGGGCCGCCCTTGCGATCCAACACGCCAGTATCGGACTTGGGGAACTCCAGCATGACCCAAGTGCCCGACGTCCGGCGAGAGTGCAGCCGTTACGGCCTCCGCATCCTGGTCAGCAGACCGGCGCAGGCCGCGGCCCGGGCGGGGGAGGACGGCATCCGCATACCCGCGATCAGCCGCCGGATAGGCCCCGCCGTGCAGCTGACCCTCTCGCCCTCAAAACGCGGCGTTACCTGGGCAATTGAGGAGGTTCCTGGACGCTGGGCAGTCACCGAGGCCTCCCCCCTCTCACGGTGCTCGCCCGACTTACATCGAGCGCGCTCGCACGGAGCTGATCACCACGCCAGCTATCTGAGCCGCCCAACGAGGGGCGTGGCTTTCGTCCCGCTGGCGGCGCCTGCCCGAGGGAGTGGTTCGCCTTCGAACTTGGGTAGCGGAGAACGATCGATGTGGGTGCCTAAAACTCGGAGCCGCTCAAGCACGCTGAGGAGGCAGTCCTCACGATGCTTGGGCAAATGGCGCTCTTAACGGCGCGCGGAGTCAACTCGCAGAGAACCGATGTAAAGAACCGGCACAGCTAGGTGATCAGTCCGGTGTCCAAGACCTTT
>NZ_JBSGRD010000031.1:0-10066 GCF_053606205.1 Streptomyces sp. NPDC055239
TTGACGTCGCCGAATGGATGGGCCACAAGAGCATCGACATCACATACAAGATCTACCGACACCTCCTGCCCGGCTCCATCAGCGCCGCCGCGGGGATGCTCGATCTGGGACTCGCTGCCTGAGCAACTCTGCGGGCCATGCAGAGGGGGACTCGAACAACTTATCCGAAGGGCTTGCAGGCCCCATTCACCAAACCGAGCGACACCGCATGATACGGGTCGGAACTGCCCCAAGAGCAGCGGGCCACTGGCTGTTCCGGCCTTGGGCCGCTTGCCCGCGCGCGTATCGGAAGATCGCGCCGAGGCGGACACAACCGCATCTTGTGTCTAGCGTGTTCGCCCCGCCGCCCAACAGAGTTGACGAGCCGTGGTCCCTCGCAGGGCCGAAGAGGACCGCGATGAGCGCATCGCACCGGGCCCTTGCCTTGTGTTGTGATCCCTCGAAGGGGCGATACGGGCCGTGGCCGCAGCCGGCGCCGAGTGCTCCACGAACGCATTGTGAACTCTCGCGGGTTGGATTAGGCGCGGCTATCCAGGACCTTTCGGCAGGCACGCCAGACATGTTGAGATTCCTCTCGGGCTGACGACGGCCTGAGATAGCACTACAGGTGTCGACCTATGCGCATGCGTTATCAGCCCTACAGGGCTGATGACGACGAGCTGACCAGGACCGGCTGAATAGCTGTTGTCCGAGCTACGAGCCCTCGCGGCGTCGATGAGGAACCGCCCTCGCCATGACCAAGGTGCTGCCCGGCTACTTGTGACCGTTGAGGACTGGGCGTGGGTTCTGTTGCGACCGCCTGGTACTGGAGTTGCGACCCCGTAGGGTCGATGAGGACGTTCGAGTCGCCGCCGCAGATGCTCGGCTACACCAGGTTGTGATCCCTCGCAGAATTGATGAGGGCCCGCCTCGCTGGCGACAAGTACACCGAGACGATCCAGTTGTGACCCCTCGCAGAATCGGTGAGGACGCACGTCGGAGTCATCCTGTGGGCGGCTACGGTGCCGTTGTGACCCCCTGCAGGGCAGATGAATACCCAACCGGTCGGGCGGGCGTCCGTGGATCGTCGTACGGTGGTAACCCCTCGCAAGGGCGATAGAACTGCCTCGCTGATGAAGCTGGTCGTCGCCGCCACCCAGTTGTGATCCCTAGCAGGGTCGATGAAGACGATGATCATCGTGGATCGGGAGCAGGCCTTCGTGTCGTTGGGATCCCTCGCCGGGTCCATGAGGGCCCCAAGCGGCGCGGCGATCATCCCGCTGACCAAGCAGTTGTGATCCCTCGCAGGGGCTGCGAGGACCGGCGGCGACATGGGCCAGATCAAGAAGTACGCGTTGTGATCTCTCGCAGGGCCAATGAGGCCCCAGCAGCACAGTCGGCCCGTGCCACTCGCTGGCGTTGTGAGCCCTAGCAGGGTCGATGAGGACACGACGTAGACCACGCCTGGTGGGTGCGCCCGGTGGGGTTGCGATCCCTCCCAGGGGCGATGAGGACTCGATGACGCGGCAGGCACACCCCGGGCGATCAAGAAGTAGCGAGCCCCGCAGGGGGATGAGAGCAGGTGGGCGATTTCTTCGTACAGCGGCGGTGGTACCTGTTGTGATCCCTCGCAGGGTCGACGAGGACATAAAGACCGGCAGCTTCGCACGGAGACGGCGCTGTTGTGACCCCGTAGGTCCGGTGAGGACGGGCTACTGGCAGGCCGAGTTTGTCTGCAACGCCGAGTTGCGACCCCGCGCAAGGGCGATGAAGACCGCATTATGAACGAGGCCGAGGACCCGTACGACTTGTTGTGGTCCCTCGCAGGGGCAATGAGGACCGGGCACGGACGCTGATCGCGGGCGATCTCAAGGGGTTGTTACTCCTCGACGGGGCGATGAGGACCTGAGATGACTGACCGCCTGTCGCCGCAGCGCGAAGCGTTGTGATCCCTCGCAGGGCTGATGAGGACCATCGAGGTCGAGGGCCCCAAGAACTTCGGAGGCCTGTTGCAACCGCTCGTAGGGTCGATGAGCACCGGGCGGGACGTCCTGACAGGCGAGCTGGTCTGCATGTTGTGATCCCTCGCAGAGTCAATGAAGACTCGAAGGCGATCCACTGATGGGTTAGCGGCGCTTGTTATGACCCCTCGCTGGGGCGATGAGGGCGGGGTTTGTGGCCTCGGATGGGCGATGAAGTGGGATCGAGCGAGAGATTTCACGTACGTTGTGACCCCTTATCGGGGTGATGATGGTTATGAATTTTTCAAGGTGCTTGCCTCAAGGGCGTGGCGTGAGCTGCGCTCATTTTCGAATTGTTCCGAGGCCATTCTCTTCGTCGTATTCGGCCTCGATGATGTCAACTTTGAGTTGTTCATCCCAAGCTGTTCGGATGTTGCCTGATATGGGGATAAGAAGGTCTTCCGCTAGGAGGCGTCCTGGTCGTCGGCCGTCGTCGATGGCGAGGCGGTATTCGTATTCAGGTCGGTCGGTTGCGAGGATGGCCTCCTTTCCGTCGAACATCGCGTCGAAGTCGCTCTTGAGCGTGGAGCGGTCTCGGAAGGGCTCGCTCCAGGTCAGGAACGCGTGGGTGAATCGCTCCTTCGATTGGTCCAGTTCATCCCGCCAGGCGTTGCCCCAGCGTCCCGGGGTGTTTGCGTAGATCTGGTTGAGCCACGTAGTGATGATGGCTTCGTCGATGACTACGCCGTTGTGCTGCCGAAGAATCTGCCAGGCGAGGGCGACCGGTTCCTTGGGATAGACCCCGTCCGCGAAGAGACCAGGATCGCCTTGACGGGGCAGGTACTTGGGGGTGTGGACGATGACGTCTGCCGGTGGTCTGGCGCCGCTGCGGTTGACGCGGCCGAAGCGTTGGCAGAGGGCATCCATGGGGGCGCATGCGGTGTGGATGGTGTCGAAGTCGACGTCGAGTGACACTTCGACGGTTTGGGTGGCGACGAGGATGCCGCCCTTCCGGTCCTGGTGGCCGTTGCGGTAGCGGACGCGGATGCGGTCCTCGATGGCAGCCCGGTGGTCGCGGCGATAGCGGGAGTGCAGCATGATCGCCGCATCCTGTTCGCGGTGGACGCGCCGGGCGATGCCTCCGAGCTTGCGGTAGAGGGCACGGGCGTTGGGCCGGTTGTTGGCGACGACGAGGAGCGCTTCTCCTGCCTCGATGCGGCCGGTCATCTCGGTGATGGCTGCATCCGAACCAAGGACGTTGTCGTGTGTGAGCAGGCGGTGCCGGTGGGGGAAGACGGTGTCCTTCGGCGGCTGGATGAGGTGTACGTGCTGGGCGAGAGCGGTTTGGATGGCGTCCTGGAGTGCGTCGGGCAGGGTGGCGGAGACGATGGCGATGCGTCCTCCGAGGTGCTCCCAGAAGCTCATCATGGCGAGGATCATGCCGAGGCGTCGCGGGTCGTAGGCGTGCAGTTCGTCGAGGATGAACAGGGAGTTCGCGGCGTCCAGGAGGGCGCTGGAGTGGGCGGGGCCGGCCAGAGCGCCGCGCAGGGGCTGGTAGGGGGTTCCGACCCGGATCAGCTCGCGAAAGAGGCGGGTGGCGTTCTCTTGGGCGAGGGATTTGCGTGCGGCGGCGAGGGACTCGGCGTCGCTGGCGCAGTCATCGTTCAGGGCGCGGCTGAGGTAGTAGGAGGCGGCGTGGGAGTGGGAGACACCCACTTGACCAGTGGCTTGTAGTTCTCCTTCTTCGAGACGGCGGACCATCGCGTTGATCGCTGCAAGGTAGGGCAGCAGGTAGAAGACCCGGGGGGTGCCCTGGCCTGCGGCGGCCATGTCCTGAAGGTTGTGCAGCGCCCACAGAAGTGCGGCTTCGGTCTTGCCGGAGCCGGTCCATGCGCGGATGAAGACGTGACCGCTAGTGTGCGCGGCCTCAGTTTGGTGCGGGCGCAGGCTGTGGCCGTGGGTTCGGAGGCGTTCTTCGAGGCGTTGTCGGTATGCGGGGGTGAGTGGGTGATCTTGGTGCACGGGTGTGCGGGCGGAGGCCATGCGGTCGGCCATCGTGACTCCGCCTTGCAGGAGTACGGCGGTCAGCCCGTCGGCGTCCTCATCGGATTCCAGCGGCCATTCCCAGCGGTCCATGAGGTCACCGAAGAGAGTGTGGGCGTCTTTCAGGAGTCTCTCGGTGGTGAGCGTTGGTGGCGGGCCGGGGGAGCCCAGACCTGCCGTGACGGCGGTGGTGTGCAACCAGTTGGCGAGGTCCTGAACGGCGGCGGTGTCGATGCGACCGAACTTTCGCGCGAAGTCTTCTGCACTGTCACGCCGGTAGAGGGCGAGGAGCGCGCGGTTGCGACCTTCGCCGCCGGTCAGCGGCCGGTGGTGGGCGACGATGCCGGTGGCGATCCACAGGAGCTCGTCACGAGGGAGCTCGGCGAGGATGGTGGGGAGGAAGCCGAGGGACAGGACCTCGTGTCGCTCGCCCCAGATTTCGGCAGGTTCAGGTGCATTGCCGATTTGCCGCTGCAGGCCGTAGGCGACCTTGCCGGTGTCGTGTAGAAGGGCGGCGCCCCGTAACCAGAGGGCGAAGCGGTGATGTGCGATGGGTAAGCGTCCGATGCGATCGGTGACCGTGTTGGCGCGGTGGAGCGTTGTCAGGGAGTGATCCGTGAGCAGCTCGCCCGTGGCGCGGTGGCCGCGGGGGCTCTTTGCGCGGAGGGAGTGGCGGTCATGCATGTTCATCCTTGGGCTCGGCGTGCACGGGGTGGGCTGGGGGGAGCAGGATTAGAGCCTGGCCGGTTTCTGTGACGTAGTCGGCGTCGATGGCGGCATCTGTGCCGGTGCAGGCGTAGCGGTAGATGTCCCACTTGGTGCGGGCCCGGTCGAAGGAGACGGAGGTGGGGAGCCGCATCTGTTCACCGTTGTCGGTGGAGAGCGGATCCGGCGGGGTGGTGTGGGGGATGACGGCGTGGCCCTGGCTTCCGCTGCGGTGCTCCGTGAGGTGGACGCGGCGGGTGCGTGCGCTGGCGAGGTCCTGGGAGCGTCCCAGGTGCAGTGGCCAGACGGGGGTTCGGATGGACGCCTCCCACATGTCGAGTTCGGCGGTCAGCCAGGTGGTGAGGGTGATGTGGGTGAGGAAATCGCGATCCTTGATGGTGGTGTTGCGGTAGGCGGGTTTGGCGGAGGCAGGGTGGTAGCTCTCCAGGTCTGTGCCGGAGCCTTCTGCCGTGAAGGTCATCGCGAACCGCGTGTTCTCGGGGACCTTGTCCCAGGTACCGACGGTGGCGGCGAGCATGCCGCCGACGGTGCTCGGCGGAGGACAGGGAAGGCCGACCTGCATGCCTTGATAGAGAGGATTGCGGAAGCTGGCGATGGGCGCGGTGACGGTGATCTCGAGGGCTTCGGCAGGTGCCACGGGTTCTCCTGGCTGTTCGTGGTGAGCCGGTCTTCCCGGTCGGGTGCGGGGCCTGTTGGTGCGGGGCTGTGGTGAGGGAGCCGGGTAGTGATACTTGGGCCCCTATGGGGCGATAAGTGGGACTTAGTCCTGGAACCAAATGTCGTGATGGCCGTCGTCGATGGCCTGGGCGAGGTTCGTCAGGACTACGCGGGGGTGGTCTATGACCAGGCGGCCGGCTGTGATCAGGTCGTCCAGTTCGGCGCGAGCGCTCTCGCGCTGGTCGCCAAGGAAGCCCGGGGCCCAGCCCAGGTGGACCTTGCCGTCGAGGACATCGGCCCAGGCTGCGATCTCCTCGCGGAGGGTGTCGGGGAAGAAGCGGATCTCTCCGTCGACGGGCGCCAGGATCCGAGTGAATGGCTGGTTCCCTCCCTGGATCGGAGCCAGGAGGATCAGGGCTGGTGTCCGGTCGCCGTAGTGCGCTGAACGACTTGCCCCGCCGTGCATGGAGGCCAGCGTGCGCAGCAGCAGGCCCACGCGTCGACGGCGCTCTTCGATGGGCAGCAGGATGCCGGTGTTGCCTCGGCGGGTGACTTCGACGCATCCGGCCTGGAGGGCTTCCTTGACGGCCTCGTCGGATAGGGCCGCCTTGCGGACCCTGCCTTCTTGTTCGAAGAAGCCGACCCGCAACAGGTCAAGGCGCAGGTCTCCTTGGAGCGCTGCGGTGTAGAACTCGTGCTCGTGCAGGATGGGGTTGGCGCCGGTCGGCAGGCCCCTGTTCATGGTGCCGAAGTCGCGGGTGGGGCGTTCTGGGGCGACGGAGACGAAGGTGCCCGTGGATAAAACGGTGTCCCGCATGTGCTGGGCAGTCTTGGTGGCGGCCATATAGCCGAAGAGGTCATCGTCGGTGTGTCGGTCGGGTCGGCCAGAGGTGTAGGACTGCTGCTTGGCGTCCTTGCCGTTGACGATGATGGGTGAAGGGATGTCGGTGTCGGGGAAGCTGTCCCTGAGCATGCGGCGCCACCACTGCGCGGATCCGTAGGGGTAGGTCTTGCCACCGGTGCGGTGTTGTTTGACCGGGGTGACGTTGCCCTGGTCGGCTGTGCCGCGCCCGTTGTTGGGGGCGCCGGCCTGGATGTCGAGGACGGCCTTGCCGGTGAGGTACACGCTCATGGTCAGCTCTCTTCCGGGGCATTCGTGTCGAGGGTCTTGAAGTCGTCGTCGGTGGTCGTTTCGTCGGTGGCCTCGAGCGTGGCTCCGCGGGTGCAGAGCTCCTCGAAGACGGCGACGAAGAGGAGTTCGCGGGCGCTCCAGGAGCTGTTGCCGGAGTCGAAGAGCGTTCGCCACTGGGGGACGCTGATGAAGGCAGAGTTCGCAGCGTCGGCGGGGCGCTTCTTGGCCCAGTCGGCGATCTCGCTTCGCAGCCAGCTCTTGAGATCGTTGGGCCTGCGGGTGGCGACGACGAACTTCTTGAGGCGTTTGTCGTCGTCGGTGGTGACGACGTCGGCGATACGGCGGGCGATGGTGGTGACGTGCCCGACCTCTTTCTCTAGCACGTGCAGGACCTCCGTGAGGTAGGAGCGGATGAGGGGCGTGAGATGCGGCACCGAGGCTGGGATGCGGCCGGTGTCGGTGATCTGGTCGCGGAGCCAGGCGGTGGCCCGGTAGGGGATCTGTTCCGGGCGGTTGAAGGCTCGCCAGGCGAGCATGCGCAGTCCTGGGACCTTGGCCGTGGCCTGGCTCGCAGCCAGGTATCGGAAGCCGGTGCGGCGCTGGGAGTCTGAGGCGGTTGTCCGCAGCCATTCGGCGAGGGACTGGTTCATGTCCTCGACCTGGAACTTCATGTCCCTGGTGCTGTTGCTGAACTGGATGCTCTGGACCCCGGCGGTGATACGGCGGTCCCACCAGCGCAGCGTCCGCAGGGCGGCGAGCTCGACCGCGAAGGCTCCACCGTCTCGTTTGAGGTCGCCCCGGATGGCCATGTTCCGGCAGTTGACGGGTACCGCGCTGCGAGTGGCGCGAGCCATGAACCTCTCATCCCACGAGTGGACGCCTTGGAGGAGACCGCCGCCCGCGGTGAATGCGTAGGGCAGAGCGTGGAAGCTGCTGACGCAGGGAAAGCACAGCGGATTGCCCTGATGGTCGGGGGCGGTGGTGTTGCGGTGCTCGACGCTGGCACCCAGGGGAATGTCGACGTTCCCGTACCAGGCGCACGCTGGCCTTCCGCACAGCGAGCACGGTGCGCCGGGCCACTCCTCGACGGGAGGTGGCGTGCGCCAGGCGGTGATCCCTTCGGTTGTGCACTTGCTCTTGTAGTGCAGGGCGCAGTTGGGCCACAGCGTGTACGAGGCGCCCTTGAGGTACCAGCCGGCGCTGCCCTTGGCGACGGTGCTGGTCGCGATCAGATCAGCGATCATGCGCTGGACAACCTGGTGGAACTGGGCGCCCGTGACGGCCTCCGGGTGCGCTGTTCTGGCGAGGGCGGCGATGGCGTAGGCGCCCGAACGCTGCAGAGGATGTGCGGTGAGTCGAAGTTCGTCCTGCGCGGTGGTGGTCGTCATCAGGACCTCACCCAGCCAAAACCAGCTGACGTCGCTCCACCGATGCCACAGGACCACAGAGCCTGGAGCGCCGCGGGCGCCCCTGATACCTCGATCTCCACAGCCGCGCCGGTCTTCTTCCCCCAGCGCACCGGGCCTGAGGTAGTCGTGCCGTGGCCGACGACCGAGAAGGACCGCTGAGGCCCGATCCAGGTAATCGCCTCCAGATCCGCCGAGCCGCAGTCGAAGGTCTCCGCCTTCCGGCGAAGGCTGTGACTAAGCGCTACGTCAAATCCCGCATCGCCCGGAAGAACCCACGTCCCTCCCCTCCGGCTGCCGTCGGACGTCCGCGTCACCTCGCTCTTCACGGCGATGGGGCTGACGGTGCGGAACCTCGCCCGGCCGGAGGCGAAGGCCGGCGGAACAAGGCGCGTCATGGCGTCGATGTTCAGCGCCACGCCGCCCCAGTCCAGGAGGGGAATCATAGTGAAGTCCTTGGCAAGTGCATCGATGATCTCGCCTACAGGGCTTCCGAACTCGATGATGCCGCTCCCTCCGGCGACGTAAGTGCCCTTGATCCGAGAAGCTTCAGGGAACCCCGGGGTGCTGTGACCGAAGGGCGCCATGCGATGTGGACCCCATCCGCCGTCGTGGACCTTGGCACCGAGCTGTGGTGCCTGACGTGCGAGGGCGGTGTAAACGATGGCACGGCCAGGTGCCATGACCTGGTCCCACGGAATCTCCCGGGCTCTTGTGCTGATGTGGACGCGCAGACGCATATTCCCCCCTTTCTGCTGGTCAACGGGCACGCGTGTGTCCGCCAAGGAATGCTGATCTCGGTATGAGAGGTATCTCTACGGAAATCGAGATGCTGGCATGCCTATCACGACCAACTCTGCTGTTGTTAGCCGAAGTTGAAGGTCTATCAGCGGCCACTGACAACGGCAGTGGAGGTGACCAAGTGCAGGCATAAGCGATCGGTAGCGGTCGCATAAGGGTGCGATTCCAAGGGGTGGGGTACGGTCTGCCGCTAGCTGCTCCAGGTAGGCCCTGGAAGCGCTCGCTATCTTGAAACCTTCATGCCATTCATCGACCCTGCGAGGGATCACACCGCGATGCCTTGGACTTCCCTGGTGCCGGGCGCGTGCGTCGCCATCTTCCCTGCAAGGGATGACAACAGCACCCACTGGAGTACGCGGATGAGAAGTCCTGCGGTCCTCCTCGGCTCTGCGGGGGGTCACAACTTATATGGGCCGAAGCCGCCGAAGTAGGCCGTGCCCTGTCCTCATCGACCCTCCGAGGGGCCACAACACGACCCACTCCGGGGACCGCTGGATCCGACACGCCGTGCCCTCATCGCCCCTGTGAGGGATCACAACCTGTATGGCACGCGGTCGCTGTACCAGCGGCTCTCGCCAGCCCTTATCGACTCTGCGAGGAATCACAACGTCCACAGCGTGACCTGTTGTCGACCCCAGGCATCCGCCCTGATTACCCCTGCGAGAGGGTGCAACGCTACCGGCATCTGCATGAGCGCAGCGCGCCCACTTGTCCTCATCGCCCCCTGAAGGGGTCACAACTAGCCTGCTGCGAGCGTGCGTGGCCGAGGTGGGTGGTCCTCATCAATGCCCTGCGAGGATTTGCAGCATGGCCTGGAAGGACGGTCGCAGCATGGGCATCTGACGTCCTCATCGCCTCTGCGAGGGGTCACAACACCTGCTCCCACATGGTCGGGGAGAGCACGATCCCGGTCCTCATCAACCCGACGAGGGGTGACAACGCCTCTGTGCCCATGCGGGGACGGTAACGCGTTGCGTTCTCATCGACCTGACGAGGGCTCATTACGTGAATGCGCGGTCACGGAGCCCCCCTCCGCACCGGGTCCTCGACCTGCGAGGGATCACAACCACATGGTGCGCGGGCCGGATCCACCGGGTGCAGCGTCTTCATCTATCTGTTCCGCTCGTCGTTCGCTCGTCTGGGTGGGAAATAGAAGTGGAACTACACGTACGACTACCGGCTCTTCTTCGACTTCCTGCGGCAGCGTGGGATGCGGAGGTCGCGTCGGTACCGACTGGGCTATGCGATCAACCCCATGCCCAAGACCTTCGCGGCGGCGCTGATGGAGCCGGGCAGGAGGTGTCGGTAGATCTTGTATGTGATGTCGATGCTCTTGTGGCCCATCCATTCGGCGACGTCAG
>NZ_JBSGRD010000032.1:0-5497 GCF_053606205.1 Streptomyces sp. NPDC055239
TGGGAGGAGCGGAGTGTGATGACGGGGGGTTTGGAGCGGGCGGATCTGGCGCGGATGCGTCGGATGGGTGTGCTGCCGATGTCCAACGAGGACGGGCTACGACTCTTCGACGCCGCCGAACGGTCGGCAGACAGCCTGGTCGTGGCCGCCCGCCTCGACCCGCAGACCTTGGCCGAGGGCGGTGCCGCCCAGCCCATGCTGCGGGACCACGCACGCACATCGGGCCCTCTGCGTCGCCGCACCGTTGCCTCCGTCGAGGAACGTCGGCAGTCGGACGGACCTTCGCTGCCCGCGCGACTCGAGGGACTGGGCGACGCGAAACGGAACCAGCTGGTGCTGCGCACGGTGCGGGAGCACGCGGCGACCGTGCTGGGGCACGAATCGGCCACCGCGATCCCCACCGAACGGGGATTCCTGGACCTCGGCCTCGACTCGCTCACCGCCGTCGAACTGCGCAACCGGCTCAGGACCGAGACCGGCCTGCCCCTGCCCGCCACCCTGGTCTTCGACTATCCCGACGCCACTCGTCTCGCTCGGTACCTCGCGGAAGCGCTGGCACCGGACCAGAGCGGCGACGCACCGGCGGACGCCGTACCGGATCGAAGGACGGACGCCGCCCGCGCTGCGGCAACCGTCTCCGAGGCCGGAGCCGATGAGGTGTCCGGCCACCTGGAGTCGGCCGACGCCGATGAGCTCTTCGACTTCATCGACCGGGAATTCGGTTCGAACTGACCGCCACCGGCACACGTCCCCGCCCCGGCGGCCTGTTCGTGCGCCGTACGCCCCTCTGATACCGCAGCAAGAGCATGTGAGGCCCTGATGCCGGAAGACGAAAAGCTGCTCGGCTACCTGCGCCGGGTGACCGCCGATCTGCACCACACCCGGGAACGGATGCGCGAGATCGAGGCCGCGGCCCACGAACCGATCGCTGTCGTCGGCATGGCCTGCCGCTTCCCCGGCGGCGTCACTACCCCCGAGGAGCTCTGGCATCTCGTCCGGGACGGCGCCGACGCCATCACCCCGTTTCCCGGCGACCGGGGCTGGGACACCGAGGCCCTCTATGACGCCGACCCGGACGTGCCCGGACGCACCTACGTCCGAGAGGGCGGGTTCCTGCACGACGCGGGCGACTTCGACGCCGACTTCTTCGGGATCTCGCCGCGTGAGGCCGACGCGATGGATCCCCAGCAGCGCCTGCTCCTCGAAGCGTCGTGGGAAGCCGTCGAACGGGCAGGCATCGCCCCCGCCTCCCTGAAGGGCCGTACCGCAGGCGTGTTCGTCGGCGCCGTCGCGCTCGACTACGGGCCGCGCCTGGACGTCGCCGGCGGCCTCGAAGGTCACCTGATGACCGGCACCACCACCAGCGTCGTCTCCGGCCGCATCGCCTACACGCTCGGGCTCCATGGGCCGGCCGTCACCGTGGACACGGCCTGTTCGTCCTCGCTGGTCGCCTTGCACCTGGCCGTGCGCTCGCTCCGCCAGGGCGAGTGCGACCTCGCCCTCACCGGCGGCGTCACCGTCATGCCCACCCTGGGCACTTTCATGGG
Organism: Streptomyces sp. NPDC055239; assembly: GCF_053606205.1. NCBI lineage: Bacteria > Bacillati > Actinomycetota > Actinomycetes > Kitasatosporales > Streptomycetaceae > Streptomyces > Streptomyces sp. NPDC055239. Next base: position 1,548 of record NZ_JBSGRD010000032.1, read on the forward strand.
GTTCAGCCGTCAGCGCGGCCTGGCCGCCGACGGCCGGTGCAAGCCCTTCTCCGCCGCCGCCGACGGTTTCGGCCCGGCGGAGGGCGCCGGCATGATCTGCCTCGAACGGCTCTCCGACGCCAGGCGCAACGGACACCGCGTCCTCGCCGTCGTCCGCGGCACGGCCGTCAACCAGGACGGCGCCAGCAGCGGGCTCTCCTCTCCCAACGGGCCGGCGCAACAACAGGTCATCCGGGCGGCGTTGGCGGACGCGGGTCTGGACGCGTCGGACGTGGACGTGGTGGAGGCGCACGGTACGGGTACGCAGCTGGGTGACCCGATCGAGGCCGGGGCGTTGCTGGCCACGTACGGGCAGGGTCGTGATGCCGAGCGGCCGTTGTGGCTGGGGTCGGTGAAGTCGAACATCGGGCACACCCAGGCCGCCGCCGGCGCCGCGGGCATCCTGAAGACCGTACTGGCCCTGCGCAACCAGGAGTTGCCGCGCACCCTGCACGCCGACGAGCCGTCACCGCATGTCGACTGGTCCGCCGGTACCCTGCGCCTCCTCACTCGATCCGTCCCCTGGCCCCGGGGCGAACGGCCGCGCCGCGCCGGAGTGTCGTCGTTCGGCGTCAGTGGCACCAACGCCCACGTCATCCTCGAAGAAGCCCCGGCCGTCGAAGAGACACAGGCCGATGAAGAGACTCGAGCCGACGAGGCGGCGGTCGTGGAGACTGCCCGGACACTTCCGTCGGTGCCCTGGGTCCTCTCGGCCAAGTCCGCCGCAGCGCTGCGCAACCAGGCCGGGCGGCTCGCCGCCCACACCGAACTGCACCCCGGCCAGTCACCCGTCGACATGGGCCTCACTCTGGCCACCGCCCGCACCGCCTTCGACCACCGGGCCGTGCTCCTCACCCAGGAACGTGCCGACGGCGCCCGCCTGTTGAGGCAGTACGCCTCGGGCGAAGAACCCGTCGAACTCGTCTCCGGCACAGTCCACGACGGCATCGGCCCCGTCTTCGTCTTCCCGGGGCAGGGCTCGCAGTGGACCGGCATGGCGGTGGAACTGCTCGACGACTCACCGGTGTTCGCCCAACGGATGGACGAGTGCGCCGCAGCGCTCGCGCCCCATCTCGACGTTCCCCTGCTGCAAGCACTGCGGGACGAAGCGGCGTTGGAGCGGGTGGAGGTCGTCCAGCCCGCGCTGTGGGCCGTGATGGTGTCGCTGGCCGCGGTGTGGGAGTCCTATGGCGTCCGTCCGGCCGCGATCGTGGGTCATTCGCAGGGCGAGATCGCCGCCGCCGTGGTGGCGGGCGCGCTGACCCTGGAGGACGGGGCGCGGGTCGTCGCCCTGCGCAGCCGGGCACTGACGGCGCTCGCCGGACGCGGCGGCGGCATGGCCTCGGTCACGGCACCGGCGGACGACGTACGCCGCGTCGTCGACTCCCACCGAGGCGCCCTGTCCGTCGCCGCGGTCAACGGACCCGCGCACATCGTGGTCTCCGGCGACGCCGACGCGCTGGACGAACTGGTCGCCGCATACGACGCCGACGGCGTGCGGGCCCGCCGCATCCCGGTCGACTACGCCTCCCACTCGGCACACGTGGAAGAGATCCGGGCCGGCGTCGAGAAGGCCGCGTCCGGCGTGTCCCCACGCCCCTCCGACGTGCCGTTCTACTCCACGGTGACCGCCGAGAAGGCCGACACGACCACGCTGGACGCCGGCTACTGGTACCGCAATCTCCGCTCCCTCGTGCGCTTCGAGGACACCGTGCGCGTCCTGCTCGAAGCGGGATTCCGTCACTTCGTCGAAATCAGCCCCCACCCGGTGCTCACCCCCGGCGTGGAGCGGACCGCCGAGGACCACGGCAGCGAGGTATCGGTCGTCGGGACGCTGCGCCGCGACGACGCCGGCGAACCCCGGCTGCTCAGGTCCCTCGCCGAGGCCCACGTCGCCGGGACACCGGTTGACTGGGCCCGCGTGTTCGACGCGACCGGCGCGCACCGCGTCGACCTGCCGACGTACGCCTTCCAGCGGCGCCGCCACTGGCTCGACTCCGCCACGCCCGTCGCCGCCGACGCCATCGGCACCGGCATGGAACCCGTCGGGCATCCGCTGCTCGACGCAGGCGTGCCCCTGCCCGACTGCGACGGTCACCTGTTCACCGGCCGCTGGTCACTGCGCACCCACCCGTGGCTCGCCGACCACACGGTCGCGGACCGGGCGATCGTCCCGGGCACCGCCCTCGTCGAGACCGTGCTGCGTGCGGGCGATGCCGTCGGCTGTGACCGGCTCGAAGAACTCAGCATCGAAACCCCGATCGTGCTGCCCGCGGACGGTGGCCCCCTGAGCGTCCAGATCACGGTGGGCGGTCCCGAGGACGCCGACGGCCGCCGGGCCGTCGGCGTGTACGTCTGCGACACCGAGGGCGTCTGGGCACGGCACGCCCGCGCCACCCTCGCAGCCGCCGGCGACCACCCCGAACCCGCCGGACTCGACGCCTGGCCCCCCGCCGACGGCGCCCGACAGGTCGACACGAGTGAGTTGTACGAGCGACTCGCCACCGCCGGACTGACCTACGGGCCCGCCTTCCGTGGCCTCACAACTGTCTGGATCCAAGGCGACGAGACCTACGCCGAGGTCGCCCTGCCCGACGAGGCGCGTCAGTCCGCCGACGGTTTCGGTCTGCACCCGGCGCTGCTGGACGCAGCCCTGCACGCCTGGTCGGCCCGCACGGACGATCTCACCTCCGTCGGACTGCCGTTCCTGTGGACCGGCGTGTCCCTGTACGCCACCGGCGCCTCGCGCCTGCGCGTACGCCTGACGCCGATCACCGGCGGTGGAATGTCGCTACTCGTGACCGACCACAGCGGTCGGCCGGTGGCATCGGCCGAGGCCCTGGTGACCCGGCCTGTGCACGACGCCGGCGCGACGACCGGCGATGGGTTGGGCGGTAAGGCCGGTGGGGGCACGCTGCACCGCGTGAACTGGACCCCCGTACCGGTACCGGCCGCTGACGCGCAGCTCGCCGCAACTGCCCCGGTCCTCGCGCTCGTCGGCCCGGACGACCTCGGTCCCGGGCTCGACGGGATCGTGTCACGCCACGACGATCTGACCACCCTCGCCGAGCAACTGGCCGACAACCGGTGTCCGACGCCGGCGTACGTGCTGACGGGCATCGCCCAGGACGACCCGACGGTCCATTCCGAAGCCGAGGGGGACACGGCCCAGGAGGCCCTGGGCGCCGCCGGCCGCGCGCTGGCCCTCGTGCAGTCCTGGCTTGCCGACGAGGCGTTGGCCCGCACCGGGGCCAAGCTGGTGCTGGTCACTCGGGGAGCCGTGGCCGCCGGGGCGGGCGAGGGCGTGCCGGGCCTGGCCGCCACGCCCGTATGGGGTCTGGTGCGATCCGCGCAGGCGGAACACCCCGGCCGATTCGTCCTGGCCGACCTCGACCACGACCCGGCCTCGCTCGCCGCCCTGCCCTCCGCCCTTGGCACCGGTGAACCCCAACTTGCCCTCCGGCGAGGCGAGATCTCCGTCCCGCAGCTTGGCGCGGTGCCGGATGATCTGGAGCTTCCCGACGGAGCGTGGCAGCTGCGGACCACCCCGGGAGCCGCCCTCGACGGGCTCACCCCGGTGCCGTCGACGGCGGCGACCCGGCCGCTCGGCGAACGCGACGTACGGATCGAGATCCGAGCAGCGGGCATCAACTTCCGTGACGCGCTCATCTCATTGGGCACGTATCCGGACGCGGAGAACGCGCGGATGGGCAGCGAGGGCGCCGGCGTGGTTACTGAGATCGGCTCCGGTGTGACGAATGTGGCCGTCGGTGACCGCGTCATGGGGCTGGGCGGCGAGTGGTTCGGCTCGTTCACCGTGGTGGATGAGCGGGTGGTGGTGGGGGTTCCGGTGGGGTGGTCGTTTGTTGAGGCTGCTTCGGTGCCGGTGGCGTTTGTGACGGCGTTTTATG
>NZ_JBSGRD010000033.1:0-4472 GCF_053606205.1 Streptomyces sp. NPDC055239
GACATGGCCCGTTGTCGGGAGAATTCCACGAATGTCGTCGGTGTGGACATCACGGTCACGCCGCCGGCCAGTGCCAGGGTGCACTCGCCGTTGCGGAGCGCCTGCGCTGCCAGGTGCAGGGCCACCAGCGACGACGAGCAGGCGGTGTCGATCGTGATCGCGGGTCCTTCCAGGCCCAGTTGGTAAGCGATACGGCCCGAGGCCACGCTCGACGCGTTGCCGAGCATGCGGAAGCCGTCCATGCCCTCGACGGGTTCGTGCAGCGGGGGTCCGTACTCTCCGGGCATCAGTCCGGCGAACACGCCGGTTCTGCTGCCGCGCAGTGAGGTCGGGTCGACGCCGGTCCGCTCCAGGGCCTCCCAGGCGGTCTCCAGAAGCAGCCGCTGCTGCGGGTCCATCGCTACAGCCTCACGCGGGCTGATCCCGAAGAACTCGGGCTCGAACACCGCGGCGTCGTGCAGGAATCCGCCGCGGCGGGTGTACGTCTTGCCAGCGCGGTCGGGGTCCGGGTCGTAGAGGTCCGCGATGTCCCAGCCGCGGTCGGTGGGGAACTCGGTGATCGCGTCGACACCGTTCAGGGTCGCCTGCCACAGTTCCTGGGGGGAGTCGATACCGCCGGGGTAGCGGCAGGCCATGCCGACGATGACGATCGGGTCGTCGTCCGTGGGTGTGGTGATGGCGACCGGGGCGGTCGGGCCGGTGTGGGTGCCTTGGATCTGTTGGTCCAGGAAGCCGACGAGTGCGGTCAGGGTGGGGTAGTCGAAGACCAGTGTGGAGGGCAGCCGCAGGCCGGTCGCGGTCTGCAGACGCTGGCGTAGTTCCAGGCCGGTCAGTGAGTCGAAGCCCAGCTCGCGGAAGGCCCGGTCCGCGTCCACCGAGGACGCCGAACCATGCCCCAGTACCAACGAGACCTGTGAACCGACCAGTTCGAGCAGCGCGGCCGCACGGTCCGCGGCATCCAGAGCCGCCATGCCCGCGCTCCACGACGAGGACTGGCCGGCGCCTACGGCTGCTGCCGCACGGCGCGCGGGTGCACGGACGAGAGACTTGAAGACCGGGGGCAGATTGTTCTGTGCCGCCTGGTTCCGCAGAGCCGGCAGGTCCAGGCGGGCGGGGAACAGGGTGGCCCGGTCGGCGGCGAGAGCCGTGTCGAAGAGGGCCAGTCCCTGCGCCGGGGACATCGGGGCGAGCCCGCCCCTGGTCAGTCGGGCGAGGTCGGCGTTGTCGAGGTGGGCGGTCATCGTGCTGTCGCTGGTCCACAGGCCCCAGGCGAGCGATGTCGCGGCGAGGCCTTCCGCCCGGCGTGACTGGGCCAGCGCGTCCAGGTAGGCGTTTGCCGCCGCGTAGTTGCTCTGTCCTGCGGTGCCCATCACACCGGCGGCCGACGAGAACAGGACGAAGCCCGCCAGGTCCGCATCACGCGTCAGTTCATCCAGCAGCCGTGCACCCTCGACCTTGGGCCGCATGACTGTGTCTAGGCGCTCTGGTGTCAGGGCGGTCACGACGCCGTCGTCGAGTACTCCCGCTGCGTGAATCACCGCGGTCAGCGGATGCCCGGCCGGAATGCCGGCCAGTGCCGCCGTCAGCCCGGCCCGGTCGGCCACGTCACAGGCCGCGAACGACACCGTCGCTCCGGCCGCCGTCAGCTCATCGACCAGCTCCTGCGAGCCCTCAGCACCCCGACGCCCGACCAGCAACAGATGCCGCACCCCGTGCTCGGCCACCACATGGCGGGCCACCAACCCGCCCAACGCCCCGCCCGCACCGGTGATCAGCACCGTCCCGTCCGGCTTCCACTCCGGCACCACTCCCGCGTCCACGGCAACCGGCACCAACCGCGGAACGAACAACCGGCCCCCGGCCACGGCAACTTGCGGCTCACCACAGGCAACAGCCAGCGCCACAGATTCCTTCAGGTCATCGCCCTCCGCCGTGTCGACGGCCAGAACCCGACCCGGGTGCTCGGCCTGCGCCGAGCGCAGCAGACCCCACACCGCAGCCGTCGCCGGATCCGGCGTCCCCGTCACATCACCACGGGTGACCACGGCCAGCCGGGCACCCTCATCGTCCGCCGACACCGCCAGGAACCGCTGCACGGCCTCCAGCACCTCGGCCACGACCGTAGGGACGTCGCCGCCGGGCTCGACGTACTCGACCACGACCTCCGCCGGCACACTCCCGGCGCCGTTCGGAACCGGAACATCTGTCCACTGCACCTCGAACAGCGGATCAGCGGCCACTGCCGCACCCAGTTGTTCCTGCGACATCGGCTGCAACCGCAACTCGTCCACCGTCACCACCGGCAGACCCGCACCGTCGAACGCCGCAAGCCGCACGGCACCATCGGCGTTCCGCGTCAGTCGTACCCGCAGGGCGGACGCGCCCACCGAATGCAGCCGCACCCCACTCCACGAGAACGGCACCTTCATGTCACCCGACGGCAGCGGGTGCAGTGCGGCGTCCAGCAGCGCCGGATGAATGCCGAATGCGTCGGGTTCGACGGCCAGTTGGACCTCGGCGAACGTCTCGTCGCCCACATGCCACAGGGCGTGCAGGCCCTGGAACACGGGCCCGTATCCGTACCCCACATCGGCCAGCCGCTCGTACGCGTCGGCGATGTCGACGCGCTGGGCTCCTGCGGGCGGCCACGTGCCCTCCAGCCGCTCCTGCGCCACCACCGGGCCGGCGGCCAGCACACCCACAGCGTGCCGGACCCACTCCATCCCCGCGTCAGCGTCCACATCCGCGCCCGCGTCCTGGACCCGGGAGTGCACGGCGATTGACCGGCGCCCCGCATCGTCCGCAGCCCCCACCGACACCTGCACCGCCACCGAGGCATCCCCCGACAGCACCAGCGGACGCTCCAGCGTCAACTCCTCCAGCACCTCGCAGCCGACTTCGTCGGCTGCTCGGAGGGCGATTTCCACGAAGGCGGTGCCGGGCAGGATGACTGTGCCGAACACGGCGTGGTCTTCCAGCCACGGGTGGGTGGCGCGGGATACGCGTCCGGTGAGTACGACGTCGTCGCCGCCCGCGAGGCGCACGGCCGCGCCGAGCAGCGGATGCCCTGCGGGATGCAGTCCGAGCCCGGCGGCGTCCACCACCGAACGGCCCGTCGGTAGCCAGTGGCGGCGGCGCTGGAAGGCGTAGGTCGGCAGCTCGACCAGGCGTCCGCCCGCTACCCACGGTGACCAGTCCACGTCGACGCCCGCGACGAACACCTCGGCCAGGCTCTGCAGCAGCCGGGACTCCTCGCCCTCGTTGCGGCGGAGCGTGCCGACCGCGATCACACCGGCCACGCCGCTGCTCTCCGCGGCCTGGGTCACCGCGCCCGTCAGGACGGGGTGGGGGCTGCTCTCGACGAAGACGCGGTGCCCGGCCTCAAGCAGTGCCTCCAGGGCGGCGTCGAAGCGGACGGTCTGACGCAGGTTGGTGAACCAGTACTCCGCATCCATCACGGCGGTGTCGATCGCCTCGCCGTACACCGTCGAGAACAACGGGATGTGACCGCTACGAGGTGTGATGTCGGCCAGTACGTCCAGGAGTTCGGCCTTGAGGTCTTCGACCTGCGGCGAGTGGGAGGCGTAATCCACCGCGATACGACGCGCCTGAATTCCATCCGCCTCACACCCGGCGATCAATGTGTCCAGTTCGTCGGGAGTGCCGGACACGACGACTTGCTCGGGTCCGTTGACCACCGCGACCTGAAGTCCATCCGTCAGCCGTCCGGTCACCTGCTCCTCGGGAGCCAGCACCGAGACCATGCCGCCGCGTCCGGACAGTCGCAGGATCGCGCGGCTGCGCAGCGCCACCACGCGCGCCGCATCTTCCAGCGTCAGCGCCCCGGCCACGCACGCGGCTGCGATCTCGCCCTGGGAATGCCCGACCACCGCGGCCGGACGCACACCCAACGACTGCCACAGCTCTGCCAGCGACACCATCACCGCGAACAGCACCGGCTGCACCACATCAACGCGCCGCAACACCTCCTCATCGCCGCCCCGCACCACATCCAGCAGCGACCAGCCCTCAACGTAGGGCTCCAGAGCGGCGGCGCACTCCGCCATCCGCGCCGCGAACACCGGCGAAAACTCAAGCAGTTCACGAGCCATGCCGATCCACTGCGAACCCTGACCCGGGAACACAAACACCACACCGTTGGAGGACGCGCCACGGCCCGCGACGACACCCGTCGCCGGGCGGCCGACGGCCAACTCCCTCAGACCAGAGGCAAACTCCGAACCACCACCACCGAGAACCACCGCCCGGTGCTCAAGGACTGCACGTCCCCCGGTCAGCGTGAATCCCACATCCCGCGGGTCGAGCGCGGACCCTTCACTGATCCGGGCCAGTAGACGAGTGGTCTGCTCGGCCAGTGCCGCCTCGGTCCGCCCCGACAGCACCCACGGCACGACGCCGTCGCGTACCGGCTCGGCTTCGTCGGCCGATGCCGGCTCCTCGGCGGGCGCGGC
>NZ_JBSGRD010000034.1:0-2494 GCF_053606205.1 Streptomyces sp. NPDC055239
CGTCGTGACTGCGTGCCTTTTGAAGAATGAGCCTGCGAGTTTGCGGTGCGTTGCGAGGTTAACCCGTGTGGGGAAGCCGTAGCGAAAGCGAGTCCGAATAGGGCGATTCAGTAGCGCGCTCAAGACCCGAAGCGGAGTGATCTAGCCATGGGCAGGTTGAAGCGGCTGTAAGAGGTCGTGGAGGACCGAACCCACCAGGGTTGAAAACCTGGGGGATGACCTGTGGTTAGGGGTGAAAGGCCAATCAAACTCCGTGATAGCTGGTTCTCCCCGAAATGCATTTAGGTGCAGCGTCACGTGTTTCTTGCCGGAGGTAGAGCACTGGATAGGCGATGGGCCCTACCGGGTTACTGACCTTAGCCAAACTCCGAATGCCGGTAAGTGAGAGCGTGGCAGTGAGACTGTGGGGGATAAGCTCCATGGTCGAGAGGGAAACAGCCCAGAGCATCGACTAAGGCCCCTAAGCGTACGCTAAGTGGGAAAGGATGTGGAGTCGCAGAGACAACCAGGAGGTTGGCTTAGAAGCAGCCACCCTTGAAAGAGTGCGTAATAGCTCACTGGTCAAGTGATTCCGCGCCGACAATGTAGCGGGGCTCAAGCGTACCGCCGAAGTCGTGTCATTCCAGCATTAGGGCCAACGCCTGCTGGGATGGGTAGGGGAGCGTCGTGTGCCGGGTGAAGCTGCAGCGGAAGCTAGTGGTGGACGGTTCACGAGTGAGAATGCAGGCATGAGTAGCGATACATACGTGAGAAACGTGTGCGCCGATTGACTAAGGGTTCCTGGGTCAAGCTGATCTGCCCAGGGTAAGTCGGGACCTAAGGCGAGGCCGACAGGCGTAGTCGATGGATAACCGGTTGATATTCCGGTACCCGCTGTGAAGCGTCAAACATTGAATCAGGCGATGCTAAGTCCGTGAAGCCGTCCTGGAGCCTTCGGGCAAAGGGAAGTGGTGGAGCCGACGGCCCAGACTTGTAGTAGGTGAGTGATGGGGTGACGCAGGAAGGTAGTCCAGCCCGGGCGATGGTAGTCCCGGGGTAAGGGTGTAGGGCGCTGTCCAGGTAAATCCGGACAGCTTGTGCCTGAGACCTGATGCCGAGCCGATTGTGGTGAAGTGGATGATCCTATGCTGTCGAGAAAAGCCTCTAGCGAGTTTCATGGCGGCCCGTACCCTAAACCGACTCAGGTGGTCAGGTAGAGAATACCGAGGCGTTCGGGTGAACTATGGTTAAGGAACTCGGCAAAATGCCCCCGTAACTTCGGGAGAAGGGGGGCCATCACTGGTGATCGGATTTACTCCGTGAGCTGGGGGTGGCCGCAGAGACCAGCGAGAAGCGACTGTTTACTAAAAACACAGGTCCGTGCGAAGCCGTAAGGCGATGTATACGGACTGACGCCTGCCCGGTGCTGGAACGTTAAGGGGACCGGTTAGTGCACTTTCGGGTGTGCGAAGCTGAGAACTTAAGCGCCAGTAAACGGCGGTGGTAACTATAACCATCCTAAGGTAGCGAAATTCCTTGTCGGGTAAGTTCCGACCTGCACGAATGGCGTAACGACTTCTCGACTGTCTCAACCATAGGCCCGGTGAAATTGCACTACGAGTAAAGATGCTCGTTTCGCGCAGCAGGACGGAAAGACCCCGGGACCTTTACTACAGTTTGATATTGGTGTTCGGTTCGGCTTGTGTAGGATAGGTGGGAGACTTTGAAGCGGGCACGCCAGTGTTCGTGGAGTCAACGTTGAAATACCACTCTGGTCGTGCTGGATGTCTAACCTGGGTCCGTGATCCGGATCAGGGACAGTGTCTGATGGGTAGTTTAACTGGGGCGGTTGCCTCCTAAAGAGTAACGGAGGCGCCCAAAGGTTCCCTCAGCCTGGTTGGTAATCAGGTGTTGAGTGTAAGTGCACAAGGGAGCTTGACTGTGAGACCGACGGGTCGAGCAGGGACGAAAGTCGGGACTAGTGATCCGGCGGTGGCTTGTGGAAGCGCCGTCGCTCAACGGATAAAAGGTACCCCGGGGATAACAGGCTGATCTTCCCCAAGAGTCCATATCGACGGGATGGTTTGGCACCTCGATGTCGGCTCGTCGCATCCTGGGGCTGGAGTCGGTCCCAAGGGTTGGGCTGTTCGCCCATTAAAGCGGTACGCGAGCTGGGTTTAGAACGTCGTGAGACAGTTCGGTCCCTATCCGCTGTGCGCGTAGGAATATTGAGAAGGGCTGTCCCTAGTACGAGAGGACCGGGACGGACGAACCTCTGGTGTGCCAGTTGTCCTGCCAAGGGCATGGCTGGTTGGCTACGTTCGGAAAGGATAACCGCTGAAAGCATCTAAGCGGGAAGCCTGCTTCGAGATGAGTATTCCCACCCCCTTGAGGGGTTAAGGCTCCCAGTAGACGACTGGGTTGATAGGCCAGATCTGGAAGCCCGGCAACGGGTGGAGGTGACTGGTACTAATAGGCCGAGGGCTTGTCCTCAGTTGCTCGCGTCCACTGTGTT
>NZ_JBSGRD010000035.1:0-1969 GCF_053606205.1 Streptomyces sp. NPDC055239
CTGAAAACAGCCTACTGATTTAGAGCCGCCATTTCTGGCGCATCACACTAGCGGGTGCGGGTGCCGAGGACCTTCCCGAGCGTGATGGCCACGTCGAAGTCCCGATCCCACGTGAGTGCGACGAGGTCGTCGAACTCCGCCTCAGGGCGGAGCAGATTGAGGACGTCGGCTTCGAATACTGAGCCCGGTTCTGCGAGGTCGAGCGCTTCGTCGTGGAAGCAGCGGTACGTGTTGCGTGACCGGAACATGACCGAGTACTCACCGTCTACGAGCTCTCCCACGGAGACATCCCACTTCGCTTCAAGCGCCTGCAGCGTGCCGGCGACGCGGTCGGCGTTGAGCGGCTCGGTCAACAGATCCACTCCCACCGCTTCTCGGGCCGAATCCAACGGAAGCGTCTTGTCCCAGAGCACCGAGAGGTGGCGCTCGAAGCTGATGTCCTCGCGAACTGCTTTGTCGAACTCCAGGTAGTCGGTGTCCAGACTCGTACGCATCCAGCGGGCGAGCCAGAGGATCGGGGCGTCGATCAGATTCGCCCGCAACGAGCGATTGCCTTCACCGTAGACAGATTCGCGGATGCTCGTCAGCAGCTCTTCGCAGTGGTAGTCCTTGCAGAACCGGAACAAGTGAGCCGACCGCCGTGGCAGACCGTCCCAGCGCGAAGACTGAGGGAGGGGGAAATCAGCCAGAATCGTCTCCAGCTCGCGTTGGAGTCCCGGCTTGGCGGCCGACAGCACGAGAGCGTCGTCGTTCTCGTCCCACCGCCCGGCGCCCTCATAGTCGAACCTCGCCTTGCACGAGGTATATACAACGGCTTGAGCACACGTATTGAACAGCTCCGTGCTCACCCGGTACGCAACCTCGCAGTGATAGTTGAGGTTGAATCGGTCGAGCTCTCCGTCGGCGACCCGCTCGAAGACATACTTCGCCGACAGCACGTCTCTCGCGGCACGGCCGAGTATCCGCTCGACCTCCCCGGACGAGCTGTCGGCGGACGCTTCGTTGGGGCGCAGATCATCGGAGATCTCCTCGATTGTCGAGTCGAGCCGCTGAAGGGTTACCCGAAGCATGCCGCGTACGGCGTCGATGCGGAGCCGCTGCGCCTCGTCTTGGAGCAGCATCTGTTCAATGATCAGGTCGAGGTCGGCCAGGAAGGGGTAGCGGTCGCGCACAAGCGCGTGTCGTCGCCCTCGGGCGTTCTGCTTCGTGAACATCTCGGTTATGACGAGGCCGAGCGCAAAGATGTCCGCCGGCTTGCCGATACCGCGGGCGTTGTTCCTCACCATCTGCTCGGGAGCGAGGTAGTTCCGGTTCACTAAGAGGTCCCCGCGATTCGTGAGCGAGGAGTCCTTGAAATGCGCGATGCCGAAGTCGGCCAGGACGAGCTGGCGCGCATCAGGGTCGACGAGGACATTCTCAGGTTTGATGTCGCGATGCACTACGCCGTCGCCGTGCACGTACGCGAGCGCATCGCAGAGCTGGCGCGCGTAGTCGAGAAGCACGTCAGCATCGGTTTCTTTGTTGATCACGTGTCGCAGCGTCATCGGGTAGAAGTCCATGACGTAGTAGAAGAAGTTCGTGTCCTCTGAGCGCGCGTGAATACTCACGACGTTCGGGTGGCTCGACGTCTGTCCGTACTCGATCTCCTGCTTGAAACGCTTGTTGCGAGCGGAGTCAGCGTCGCGGTCCTTCTTAATCCGTTTGACTGCGAACACCTGACCGTCGGGCTTACGGCGGGCCTTCCACACCACGGCTGATCCGCCCTCTCCCAGAGCTGAATCGCGCTCGTAAGTGACTCCGTCGATGATGAACGGTTCGTGCTTCGGCATGAACCCACCCTACTGACCTCCTCGGGGCGGTGACGTCGGCCAATTGCCGCGGAAGCGAGGTAGGTGGAGAAGTAGGCGTGTGGAGACCCGCTAGTGTGATGCGCCAGAAATGGCGGCTCTAAATCAGTAGGCTGTTTTTA
>NZ_JBSGRD010000036.1:0-1952 GCF_053606205.1 Streptomyces sp. NPDC055239
AGCATTTCCGTCAAGCGTGTGGAGGAATCTTGTAGAGAGATATAGCATAGATACCCGTATCTCTAGAGATATTTTGGTATATCCCTGCTATATCTATGGGGTATCTATGCTATATCTTTGGCTTCAAAAACGGCACCTGTTCTAAGAGCATAGAAACTCAACAGGCACAGCCTGTTTGACACCCTTTTTTTTAGGGTGGCACCGAGTTTCCTTATGCTCTTTTTCTCTGAAGCTAAACCTGTTTTATATGTCGTAGTCTTTTTATTGGGAGTGACCCCTTGCTGTACAATTTCCGGAGGTGCCGATAAGGGACGAATTTTCCCTTGTCGGTTGCCTTTGGGGATTGTAAGGGGTGGAGGCTCGGAATCAAAAGGAAACGAAATATCATTCCGAGTGTGCTTCTTTTTTCTGTTCTTGAATTCTATTATTTCCAATGTTAGAATTATGTTAACAACTTGTTAGGAGTGTGTTTGGATGGAAGAGAAAAAACAAATTGGACCTCGAATTACTGTTGAAACATTTAAAAAGCTAGAGTTATTAGCCGAACATTTTACAAAACACAATGAATTTGGAAGAGTTTCAAAAGATGCTGTAATTGAGTTTGCTATTAAGGAATTGTATAGGGACTATTTGGGAAAAGGACGCTAATTTTTGTTGAAAAACTGACTTCGGATTTGGGGTTCTTTATTATTAACTTGATTTTAATTAAACATTACAGGAAAAATTGAGGGGAAATGGATGGATAAACGCAATGGTGACGCGGTTTTCATAGCTCCAAATGATGTTGTAAAAGTGACCACTATGAATCACGTCATTGAAGTTCAGCATATGGAGAAGATGAACCGGAAAAATAATATCAAAAAATTGGACAAGGATAGGTTTGTAGACCTCTCTACTGGGGAGATCCGGGAGTTCGAGCATTCGGAAAATCGGCAGGAAAATTATAATTCTTTGAGACAAACCTTTAAGAAGCTGCGTTATTTGATAAATAACAATTTTATAGGACGGCCAAATGAATTACATATAACTTTGACATACAAGAAAAATATGACGGACACGAAAAAACTTTATAGTGATTTTCAAAATTTTATCGACAGGTTGCGTTATAAATACAAGAAAGAAAGTTCGATAGATTATTTATCGGTGGTAGAGCCACAAGGACGTGGAGCCTGGCATTGTCATGTTTTAATGCGCTTTAATGATTTGGATAAGATTTATATTAAAAATGCTGAATTAAGGAGTCTATGGGGTTTAGGATTTGTAACAATCAAGTCATTAAAGGATATAGACAACATAGGAGCCTATTTGAGCGCTTATTTGACTGATATAGACCTAGAAGATGTCCAAGACAGGGAAACAGCCTTAAAAGTGGCTTCAGAGGGCTGTGAGGTGCAAACAAAGATCGTAGAAGGTCGGGAAAAGAAATTTTTAAAAGGCGGACGGCTGCACATGTATCCTTCCGGAATGAATATGTATCGAAAATCAAAAGGGATTGTTAAGCCGGAACGGGAAGAAATGAAGTTCGGAGACATAAAAAAAGTAGTGGGTTCGGCAAAACCACACTACGAGAAAAGTTATCATGTCGAAAATGACAATTTTGAAAACACAATTTCGTTTCTCCAGTATAACACAAAACGTGATTTTTGAAGCAAAACGGTTCCTCTTTATGGAGCCGTTTTTTTTATTTCCCGAAGGGTTATTTGTCAGAATGACAAACCGATTTCGAGCCGGCGAGAACCCATTGTCACACCACGATTTAGGGGGTGTGTATAAATGGGCACTCTCTGTGAAATTTGAAGCTTTGAAATTCCGAATGGCGCACTTATACACTCTGTCGAGTGAGTGCTAAAATGCTGAAGCATTTCCGTCAAGCGTGTGGAGGAATCTTGTAGAGAGATATAGCATAGATACCCGTATCTCTAGAGATATTTTGGTATATCCCTGCTATATCT
>NZ_JBSGRD010000037.1:0-1799 GCF_053606205.1 Streptomyces sp. NPDC055239
TGTGGTGGGGGTGTTGAGGTCCCCGCAGAGCGCGGAGGCGTTGGAGTCGGTGGGGTTGGTGACGCCGGACGCCGGCGGCGGTGGGGGTGAGGCTGTGGGGGTTGAGGGGGTGCGGCTTTCGGTGTTGGTGGAGGAGTCGCGGGCGGTGGGGGTCGATGTGGAGCTTGATGAGGTCGGGGACGGGTCGGTGTGGTCGCCGGTGGTGGCGCGTACGGCGTACCGGGTGGTGCAGGAGGCATTGACGAACGTACGCAAGCACGCACCGGGCAGCTCGGTACGCGTCGAAGTGCGGCACTACGCGACGGGAACGGTGCGGCTACGTGTGGTGAACTCGACGGCGACGCGCGCGCTGGATCCCGAGTTGGTGTCGAGCGGGTCGGGGAGCGGCCTGAAGGGCCTGCGTCAGCGGGTCGAACTGGTCGGCGGCACCCTTGAGTGCGGGCCCCTCACCGACGGCGGCTTCCGCATCGAATCCGTACTGCCCGCGTACGTACCCACGACAGAGACGTGGGTCCACCCCAAAAGGCCGCCGGGGCCGTCCTCTTCGTCGTCGAACGCGCTCAGCGGGTGACGAGCCCCGCGTCGTAGGCGAGCAGCCCTGCCTGCGTCCTGTTCGTGCACTCCAGCTTGACCAGCATGCGCGAGACGTAGCCCTTGACCGTGGCCTCGCTGAGGAACAGCTTCGTGGCGATCTGGGCGTTCGACAGGCCCTCGCCGAGGCAGGTGAGCACGTCCGTCTCGCGGTCCGTGAGCTTGCCGATGAGCTTCTTGGCGCGCTCGCGTGCCGCGTCCTCGTCCGAGGAGGAGGCGATGATGCGGCGCATGGCGTCGGGCGAGAGAACCGTGTGCCCGTCGGCGGCGACGCGGACCAGGCCGATGAGGTGCTCGGGGGGTGTGGACTTCACCAGAAATCCGCTGGCCCCGCTGCGCAGGGCACGCATCACGTATTGGTCGGCGTCGAATGTGGTGAGCGCCACGACTTTCGGCGGCTGGTCGAGTTTCATGATGCCTTCGATCGCCGTGAGGCCGTCGACCCCCGGCATCCGCAGATCCATGAGAACGAGATCGGGGCGGTAGCGCACGACGCTCTCCACGGCGGCCGCGCCGTCATGGGCTTCATCGACGACGTCGATATCATCCGCGGACCCGAGAATCGTCCTCAAATGCGCGCAGACCATGGGCTCGTCGTCAACGACCAACACCTTTACGGTTTCGCGCGCCATGTCATGCAGTCTACCTAAGACTCGTCCCGCCAATCCTCTGCGAGTGAATGCGTGCGGGGGCAGACCCGGTCCGGGCAATCAGGTCCGCGCAATCAGGGTCATGAGGCCGTGGTGGCGCGTTCTACCGGCAGAACCGACTCCACGTGAAAGCCGTCGTCGGCGGTCGGCCCGAACTCGAAGGTCCCGCCGACCAGTTCGACCCGCCTGCACAAGCCCTCCAGGCCGCTCCCCGACCCGCTCGACGCCAGTTCCGTGTCCAGCGCCTGTGTCGCCGCCGAGTTCGCGATCCGCACCCGCCCCGCGTCATAGCGCACTTCGACGCGTACCGAGCTGCCTGGTGCGTGCTTGCGTACGTTCGTCAACGCCTCCTGCACCACCCGGTACGCCGTACGCGCCACCACCGGCGACCACACCGACCCGTCCCCGACCTCGTCAAGTTCCACATCGACCCCCACCGCCCGCGACTCCTCCACCAACACCGAAAGCCGCACCCCCTCGACCTCGTCCCCACCACCAGCAGGACCCGGCATCACCAACGCCTCCGCACTCTGCGGGGACCTCAACACCCCCACCACG
>NZ_JBSGRD010000038.1:0-1683 GCF_053606205.1 Streptomyces sp. NPDC055239
TGATCGGAGGGTCACCCACATCATGATCATCAATGAGCCCGTCCAGGACACCTTCGAGGACACCCCCGCCAAGGACCGCGACCCCGAATGGTTCAAACGCGCCGTCTTCTACGAAGTCCTGGTCCGCTCCTTCCAGGACAGCAACGGCGACGGCATCGGCGACCTGAAAGGCATCACCGCCAAACTCGACTACCTGCAATGGCTCGGCGTCGACTGCCTCTGGCTGCCCCCCTTCTTCAAATCCCCCCTCCGCGACGGCGGCTACGACGTCGCCGACTACACCGCCGTCCTCCCCGAATTCGGCGACCTCGCCGACTTCGTCGAATTCGTCGACTCCGCCCACCAACGCGGCATGCGCGTCATCATCGACTTCGTCATGAACCACACCAGCGACCAACACCCCTGGTTCCAGGAATCACGCACCGACCCCCACGGCCCCTACGGCGACTACTACGTCTGGGCCGACGACGACAAGCAATACCAGGACGCCCGCATCATCTTCATCGACACCGAAGCCTCCAACTGGACCTACGACCCCGTCCGCCAGCAATACTTCTTCCACCGCTTCTTCTCCCACCAACCCGACCTCAACTACGAAAACCCCGCCGTCCAGGAAGAAATCATCTCCGCCCTACGCTTCTGGCTCGACCTCGGCATCGACGGCTTCCGCCTCGACGCCGTCCCCTACCTCTTCGCCGAAGAGGGCACCAACTGCGAAAACCTCCCCCGCTCCCACAACCTCCTCAAACGCGTCCGCGCCGAAATCGACACCCACTACCCCGACACCGTCCTGCTCGCCGAAGCCAACCAATGGCCCGAAGACGTCGTCGACTACTTCGGCGACTACACCGACGGCGGCGACGAATGCCACATGGCCTTCCACTTCCCCGTCATGCCCCGCATCTTCATGGCCGTCCGCCGCGAATCCCGCTACCCCGTCTCCGAAATCCTCGCCAAAACCCCCCACATCCCCGCCGGCTGCCAATGGGGCATCTTCCTGCGCAACCACGACGAACTCACCCTCGAAATGGTCACCGACGAAGAACGCGACTACATGTACGCGGAATACGCCAAAGACCCCCGCATGCGCGCCAACATCGGCATCCGCCGCCGCCTCGCCCCCCTCCTGGACAACGACCGCAACCAGATCGAACTCTTCACCGCCCTCCTCCTCTCCCTGCCCGGCAGCCCGATCCTCTACTACGGCGACGAAATCGGCATGGGCGACAACATCTGGCTCGGCGACCGCGACGCCGTGCGCACCCCCATGCAATGGACCCCCGACCGCAACGCCGGCTTCTCCTCCTGCGACCCCGGACGCCTCTACCTCCCCACGATCATGGACCCCGTCTACGGCTACCAGGTCACCAACGTCGAAGCCTCCATGTCCTCCCCCTCCTCCCTCCTGCACTGGACCCGCAGGATGATCGAAATCCGCAAACAGAACCCCGCCTTCGGCCTCGGCTCCTACACCGAACTCCCCTCCTCCAACCCGGCCGTGATCGCGTTCCTGCGCGAGTACAAGGACGACCTCGTGCTCTGCGTCCACAACTTCTCCCGCTTCGCCCAGCCCACCGAACTCGATCTCCAGACCTTCAACGGCCGCCACCCGGTCGAGCTGATCGGCGGAGTGCGCTTCCCGGCCATCGGCGAACTGCCCTACCTGCTCACCCTGGCCGGACA
>NZ_JBSGRD010000040.1:0-1543 GCF_053606205.1 Streptomyces sp. NPDC055239
GGTCGGTAGGGGTGGTGGGGGTGGTGGTGTGGGCGGTGACGTCGATGGCGGCTTCGGTGGGGCCGTAGAGGTTGTGGAGTTGGGTGTGGGGGAGGGTGGTGTGGTGGGTGTGGGTGAGGTGGGGGGTGAGTTCTTCGCCGGAGACGATGAGGTGTTTGAGGGTGGTGCAGTTTTGGGTGGTGGGGTTGTCGAGGAAGTAGCGGAGCATGGAGGGGACGAAGTGGCAGGTGGTGATGTGGTGGGTTTGGATGAGGTGGGCGAGTTGGTGGGGGTCGCGGTGGGCGCCGGGCGGGGTGAGGTGGATGGATGCGCCGGTGGTGAGGGGCCAGGTCCATTCCCAGCCGTTGACGTCGAAGCCGATGGGGGTTTTGAACAGGATCCGGTCGGCGGGGGTGAGGGGGTAGGTGTTCTGCATCCAGGCGATGCGGTTGGTGAAGGCGGCGTGGGTGTTGACGGCGCCCTTGGGCTGGCCGGTGGAGCCTGAGGTGTAGAGGACGTAGGCGGCATTCGCCGGATCCATGACCGGGGCGGGCGCGGTGACGGGGCGGGCGGCGATGTCCGGCTCTTCGCGGGTGAGATCCAGGAGCTGGGTGGCCGGGGGCAGGTCGAGGCTCGTGGTCGTGTCGCGGGTGTGCTGGTGGGTGAGGATGAGGGGGGTGCGGGAGGTGGTGGCCATGCGGGTCAGGCGGGCCGGGGGGTAGTCGGGGTCCAGGGGGAGGTAGGCGGCCCCGGTTTTGAGGACGGCGACCAGGGAGACGATGAGGTCCAGGCTGCGGTGCAGGCAGATCCCCATCACGTCCTCCACGCCGATGCCCCGCGCGATCAGGTGGTGGGCCAGGCGGTTGGCGGCCTCGTCCAACTCCCGGTAGGTCAGCTGGCCCTCTTCGCCGGTGACCGCGACCGCGTCGGGGGTGCGGGCGGCCTGGACGGCGATGGCTTCGTGCATGAGGCCGGTGGCGGCGGGTTCGGGCAGGGGGTTGCCGAAGGCGGTGATCTGCGCCCGTTCGGCTGTCCCGAGCAGTGAGTGGGCGTGCACCGGCTGGTTCGGGTGGCGGGTGGCGGCGTCCAGGAGGCGCTGCCAGGCCTCGTGCAGGCGGCTGATGGTGGCCGCGTCGAAGAGGTCGGCGGCGTACTCGATCCGTCCGGCCAGCGTGCCGTCGGCCTGTTCGCGCAGGTGCAGGGCGAGTTCGAACTGCGCCCGGCCCCCGCCCGCGACCAGCTCACTGACCCTGGCGCCGGGCAGCTGGATGGCCTCGCGGGGCGTGTTGTCCAGGGCGAACAGCACCCGCACCAGCCCGCCCCGCTCCGAGCCCCCGACACTCTGGGCGACCTTCTCGAAGGGGATGTCCTGATGGGCCAGCGCGTTCAGGGTGACGGTGCGGGCCTGCTCGACCAGCCCGGCGAAGGTGGGATCGCCGCCGGTGTCCACCCGCAGGGCGAGGGTGTTGACGAAGAACCCGACCACATCGTCGAGTTCGCTGCGCCCCCGCCCCGCCACCGGCGTCCCAAGGACCACATCGCTCTGCCCCGCCCAGCGCCCGAG